>NZ_JAEQ01000002.1 GCF_000518985.1 Chelativorans sp. J32 | reverse complement strand
CTGGTCGAGCAGCTTGCGGAACATCTCGACGCCCGTCACCGTCGTCTTCGAGGTCGGACGGATGCCGACGATCTCGACTTCCTCACCGACCTTGACAACACCGCGCTCAACGCGACCCGTCACCACCGTGCCGCGGCCGGAGATCGAGAACACGTCCTCGATCGGCATCAGGAACGGCTGGTCGATCGGGCGCTCCGGCGTCGGGATGTAGGCGTCCACTTCCGCCATCAGCTGGCGGACCGCATTCTCGCCGATCTCCTTGTTGGAGTCCTCGAGCGCCGCAAGCGCCGAGCCCTTGATGATCGGAATGTCGTCGCCCGGGAACTCGTATTTCGACAGAAGCTCGCGAACCTCAAGCTCAACCAGATCCAGAAGCTCCGGATCGTCAACCTGGTCGACCTTGTTCAGGAACACAACGATCGCCGGAACGCCGACCTGGCGGGCCAGAAGAATGTGCTCGCGCGTCTGCGGCATCGGGCCGTCGGCCGCCGAAACCACCAGGATCGCGCCGTCCATCTGCGCCGCCCCCGTGATCATGTTCTTCACATAGTCGGCGTGGCCAGGGCAGTCCACGTGGGCGTAGTGACGGTTCTCCGTCTCGTACTCCACATGCGACGTCGAGATCGTGATGCCGCGTGCCTTCTCCTCAGGCGCCGCGTCGATCTGCTCATACGCCTTGAACTCGCCGAAAAACTTCGTGATCGCTGCCGTCAGAGACGTCTTGCCATGGTCGACGTGACCAATCGTCCCGATGTTCACATGCGGCTTCGTACGCTCAAATTTACCTTTGGCCATGTGAGGTCTCCGTTACTTTCCTGCCTGGTCAGGCCTTCTTTTGGTGAGCCCTTCGGGCGATCACGCGAATTTCTTCTGGATCTCCTGCGCAACCGCGCTGGGGACCGGCTCATAGTGGTCGAACTGCATCGTGTACTGGGCGCGGCCCTGCGACATCGAACGCAGATTGTCGACATATTTGAACATGTTCGCCAGTGGCACCATGGCATTCACGACAACGGCATTGCCGCGCGCCTCCTGCCCCTGGATCTGACCGCGCCGCGAATTCAGATCGCCGATCACGCTACCGACATACTCTTCCGGCGTGACCACCTCGACCTTCATGATCGGCTCGAGGAGCTGCGCACCGGCCTTCTGGGCGCCTTCGCGGAATGCCGCACGAGCAGCGATTTCGAAGGCGAGCACCGACGAGTCGACGTCGTGATAAGCACCGTCCACGAGCGTGGCCTTCACGCCAAGCATCGGGAAGCCGGCAATCGGACCGGAGGAAAGAACGCTTTCCAGCCCCTTCTGAACGCCGGGAATGTACTCTTTCGGCACCGAACCACCGACGATCTTGGATTCGAACACGAAATCCTCGCCCTCGGGATTGGGCTCGAAAATGATCTTGACGCGGGCGAATTGACCCGAGCCGCCGGTCTGCTTCTTGTGCGTGTAGTCGATCTCGGCAACCTTGGTGATCGTCTCACGATAGGCCACCTGTGGGGCACCGACATTCGCCTCGACCTTGAACTCGCGCCGCATGCGGTCGACGATAATGTCCAGGTGAAGCTCACCCATGCCGGCGATGATGGTCTGCCCGCTCTCCTCGTCGGTCTTGACACGGAAGGACGGATCCTCGGCGGCGAGACGATTGAGCGCGAGGCCCATCTTCTCCTGGTCGCCCTTGGTCTTCGGCTCGATCGCGATCTGGATGACCGGCTCGGGGAATTCCATGCGCTCCAGAATGACCGGCTTCAGCGGATCACAGAGCGTATCGCCCGTGGTGGTCTCCTTAAGACCGGCAAGCGCCACGATATCGCCGGCGAACGCCTCTTCGATGTCCTCACGGGAGTTGGAGTGCATCTGCAGCATGCGACCGATGCGCTCGCGCTTGCTCTTAACGGTGTTCTCGAGGGACACGCCCTTCTTGAGCACACCGGAATAAATGCGGCAGAAGGTAAGCGAGCCGACGAAGGGGTCGTTCATGATCTTGAAGGCGAGCATAGAAAGCGGCTCGCTGTCATCGGCATGACGCTCGATCGGCTCTTCCGTCTTGGCGTCCACGCCCTTGATGGAAGGAATATCCACCGGCGACGGCAGGAAATCCACCACGCCATCAAGAAGCGGCTGCACACCCTTGTTCTTAAAGGCGGTACCGCAGAACACCGGATGGAATTTCACTCCGATGGTGCCGATACGGATCAGGCGACGCAGCTCGTCATTCGACGGGATCGTGCCCTCGAGATAGGCCTCGAGCGCAGCCTCGTCCATTTCGACAGCGGCCTCGATCAGCTTCTCGCGATATTCTTCGGCCTTAGCCTGCAGGTCGGCCGGGATATCGACGACATCCCAGGACGCGCCAAGCGACTCTTCGTGCCAGATCAGCGCCTTCATCTCAATGAGATCGACGACGCCCTTAAACTCGGTCTCCGCACCGATCGGAAGCTGCATCGCCACCGGAAGGGCGCCGAGGCGCGACTTGATCATGTCGAGGCAGCGATAGAAATCAGCGCCGACCTTGTCCATCTTGTTGCAGAAGATCATGCGCGGAACATGATACTTCTCAGCCTGCCGCCAGACAGTCTCGGTCTGCGGCTCGACGCCCGCATTGGAATCGAGCAGCGCGATGGCGCCGTCCAGCACCCGAAGCGAACGCTCCACTTCGATGGTGAAATCCACGTGGCCCGGCGTATCGATGATGTTGAACCGACGCTGCCTGCCATCACGACCCTTCCAGAAGGTCGTCGTCGCGGCCGACGTGATCGTGATCCCGCGCTCCTGCTCCTGCTCCATCCAGTCCATGGTAGCAGCGCCGTCGTGGGTTTCGCCGACCTTGTGCGACTTACCCGTGTAGTACAGGATGCGCTCCGTCGTCGTCGTCTTACCGGCGTCGATATGCGCCATGATACCGAAATTTCGGTAGTCTTCGATCTTATATTCGCGGGCCATCGTGGGGTCCTCTTCTTCTTACCCGCCTTACCAGCGGTAATGCGAGAATGCGCGGTTGGCCTCGGCCATCTTGTGCGTATCTTCGCGCTTCTTCACGGCAGTGCCACGATTGTTGGAAGCATCCATGAGCTCGCCGGAAAGGCGTTCGACCATGGTCTTCTCGTTGCGGCCGCGCGCAGCCGAAATCAGCCAGCGGATGGCGAGCGCCTGGCGGCGCTCCGGACGTACATCCACCGGAACCTGATAGGTGGCACCACCCACGCGACGGGAGCGGACCTCCACATGCGGCGCAACATTGTCGAGGGCCTGATGGAAGATCGCCACCGGCTCTTGCTTCGTCTTGTCGCGCACCTGATCGAGCGCGCCATAGACGATTTTCTCGGCAACGGACTTCTTGCCCTCGTACATGATGGCGTTCATGAACTTGGTCACAACCACGTCGCCGAATTTCGGATCCGGGTTGATCTCGCGCTTTTCTGCACGGTGACGTCGGGACATCTTCTTCGTCTCTCACCTTCGAGGCCTGGCGCCAATAAGCGCCGAAGCCGGGTAACCCTTACTTCGGACGCTTCGCGCCGTATTTGGAGCGACGCTGCTTACGGCTCTTCACACCCTGCGTATCGAGCACGCCACGGATGATGTGATAGCGCACACCAGGAAGGTCCTTCACGCGCCCGCCGCGGATCATCACCACGGAGTGCTCTTGCAGGTTGTGACCCTCACCCGGAATGTAGCCGATCACCTCAAAGCCGTTGGCGAGCCGAATTTTCGCCACCTTGCGCATGGCCGAGTTCGGCTTCTTCGGCGACGTCGTATAGACGCGCGTGCACACACCGCGCTTTTGCGGGTTCGCCTCCATGGCGGGCACTTTGTTGCGCTTCACCGGCGCTTGGCGCGGCTTGCGGATCAGCTGGCTTACGGTCGGCATCAAACCTTCCCTTGTTACAATCTCGTGTCCTGAGCGAGTTCGGGTTCCGTCCTGGACGAAACATCGTTCCTAACGCAAATTCGGGCATCAAACCGCAGTCATGCGGTCCGGCCCGAATATATGCAGAGGAAGCGTACTCCGCTTCTTGCCCCGGAAGTCTGTCGCTCGTTAAAACGAACCCTGTTTGAGACTCAAGCTCCGGAACGCGTCGTTCCGAAAAGAAAGGCCTCACATCGGCTCAGACGAGGCGGGTAATACGCGCAACAGGCCCACCCGTCAAGCCCAGGTCGCAATTATCTTGCGCCGATATCGATATGGGCCACGATGAGGAGCGCGCAGTAGAACGACCGCCGCGCTTATCCATATGGGGAGTCCGCAGACGGCTTTCCAGCCCTCGCGGGATGATGAGTCTAATGGATTACGAAGCGATGAACGATATCGGGCGGCCGGTCAGTCCTCGGACCAGCTTCCAACGGCTTCCGGGACAACAGCAGGCCTTTCAGCAGGCACACCGAAGCGCCCACGATGCGGAGACCAGCCCCTTTCTCCCAGCATGTTGAAGCTGTCGCAGCTTATTAAATTCCGCAGCAGGATCGTTGCCTGCTTGATTATATAGTTGCGACCGACATCGTTGCCGGTGGGAATCGTACAGGGAACCCGCACCGACACCGATTCGCCTTGGTCTCCCAGGAACACCACATTCACCCATGCGCTGTTCTTGTTTTCCCGGCAAACAACGGTGTCGATTATGTGCAACTGCCTTCCTCCGCTGTTGTGCGACAACGGATGAGAGGCGAATTGGTTCCGTGATTCTGCTGTCAGCGCGGGCTTTGGGGAGTTGTCGGCGCGGTTTCCTCAGTCTGCGTAGGCGCGGCGTCCTGGTCAGGGCCGCCGGACGGACTGTCCGAGGCCGTCCGAAACCCACCATCGTAAAGCAGGAACAAAGCCAGCACCACGACAACGATTGCAGCGGTGATCAGAATCGCCCGCTTATCGCTGCGCCTCCCGCTCGGCTCCCGTTTATTATCTGCCATGCTTATATCGATCCTGTTCAGTGGCGGGCGGCCTGCTGATCGACCTCTGTTTCCGGCCTGCTATCGCCGGTTTCCAGCTCTTCGTGCCAGCGTCCAGCCCCATCCTGGTACTGGATCATCTCGTCGCTGCCAGCGGCCTGATGGGCGGCGGCGGCCCGCTCGGCGGCTTCCGTGGCCTCCTGCACCGTGGGATAGGTCTCGGAAAAGACGTCGCCCACTTTGTAGGCCCAGCCACCATCATGCTCCACCACCTCGTACACCACCTTCCTTGGGCGCGATTCCGGCCTCTCTCGGCCTCGCCGGTCCCGGCGCATATCCTGGAGCAGCGCACGGGGGCGCGTGGAGCGGGACCGCCACAAGCGATAGATGCCGTAAATTCCGAGGGCTGCGATCAGAGCGCGCATTGAGATCTCCGTTTGTCGAATCTCGCCCCCAACCATTGCCTCCGGCAGTTGTTCCGCGGTACGCAGCCTTACCGAGATATCCCTATGATGACGTTCTCTAGTCTGAACTCCGACCAAGCTTGGACCTCCCGCTCATGAAGATCGCCACCTGGAACATCAACGGTGTCAAGGCGCGCATAGAGAATCTCCTGCATTGGCTGCAGGAGGCTTCGCCAGACATCGTCTGCCTGCAAGAGATCAAGTCAGTCGACGAACAGTTTCCCCGCGAACCCGTGGAGGCGCTGGGCTATCACGTCGAAACGAACGGTCAGAAGGGCTTCAACGGCGTTGCGATTCTTTCTCGGATCCGGTTCGACGAGGTGAACCGCGGCTTGCCGGGAAATGATGGCGACGAGCAGGCAAGGTTCATCGAAGGTGTCTTCTCGACAAACGCAGGCGTGCTGCGAGTCGCGTCGCTCTACCTTCCCAACGGCAATCCTGTTGCCAGCGAGAAGTTCGCTTATAAGCTCGCCTGGATGGACCGGCTGGAACGCTGGACGAGGGCGCGCCTCATGCTTGAAGAGCCGCTGGTGCTCGCCGGCGATTACAACGTGATTCCCGAACCCGCTGATGCGAAGAACCCGGAAAATTGGCTGGGAGACGCACTTTATCAGCCAGAGAGCAGGCAGGCCTTTCGTCGGCTCTGTAATCTCGGGCTAACCGATGCGCTGCGTGCGGCAACCGACGAATCCGGCACCTTCACATTTTGGGACTATCAGGCCGGAGCTTGGCAAAAGAACAACGGTATCCGCATCGATCATCTGATGTTGTCCCCGGAAGCGGCGGATCGGCTCGTCTCCGTTTCCGTGCAGAAGCACACGCGTGCTTGGGAAAAACCGTCCGACCACGTTCCCGTCGTCGCCGAACTAGAGATCGCGGCATAGCCGAGAGCAGCGTCTGCTCTCGGCTTATTCCATCCCGTTTGCAAGATAATCCTCGGCCAGCGCAATCGCTGTGCGGCGGTCCGATTCGCCGGCCAGCGCGAAAGCCTCTTCCTGCATCGCGCGAATCCAACCGACATCGCCGGGCGCCGCCTGCTCCAGCGCTGCAGTCATCAAGGCCAAGCCACGCACGACCTTTCCGCTCTGAAAAAGAAGGTTGCCCAATGTCGCCCGCGCCCCGACATGCCCCTTCTCCGCCGCCAGCTGCAGCCATCTTGCAGCTTGCTGGACGCTCTTCGCGCCTCCCTCGCCCGTGAGGAACATGCGGCCGAGTTCGAACTGAGCATCTGCATTCCGATATGTCGCCGCCGCGCGCATATAGTATTCGAGCGCGACAGCCGGGTTTGGCGTCACCGGCGTGCCGGGAATGCCACGGCGCAGGTAATTGCCGACTGCCAAAAGCGCGTCTGAAACATAGCTCTCGTCTCGGCTTCCCGGCTGGACATCCTGCTGGGCAACGGCTGCGAAGAACTTGAACGCTTCGTAATCGTTGCGCGCTACGCCATCGCCTTCGGCATACATACGGGCGAGCTTCCAGCGTGCACCCACCTGGCCGTTTTCAGCGGCATAGCGATAGGCCTCGACCGCCTCTTGCTTCTCGCCACGCTTATAGGCCGAGAAGCCGAAGCGGAACATCGCCAGCGGATTGCGCGATGGCGGCTGCACCACGAGTTTCTCGTCGAGGGCGAGCGCCGGGCCAAGCGTCCCGAACAAGACCAGGGCTCCGGCAAATAACCGGGCCGTCATATGCCTATATGTCCGCATAGCAGTGCGTTTCTTTCCCGGCGCCGGGATGTGTGACCGCGCCATAGCGCGCTGACCCCACGGTCTGCGCATATTTCCAGATCGCGCCGGACTGGTAATCAGTCTCGCGCGGCCTCCAGGCAGCGCGGCGCTCATCGAGTTCCGCCTCGCCTAGAGCAACGTCGATTGTACCCGCGACCGCATCGATGGTGATGATATCGCCATCTTCAAGAAGCCCGATCGGCCCGCCTACGGCTGCTTCCGGGCCCACATGGCCGATGCAGAAACCCCTGGTCGCACCCGAAAAGCGGCCATCCGTGATTAGTGCCACCTTGTCGCCCATCCCCTGCCCATAGAGGGCGGCCGTGGTGGCAAGCATTTCGCGCATGCCAGGGCCGCCCTTGGGACCCTCGTAACGGATAACCAGCACCTCGCCTTCCCTGTAACGGCGCTCGGACACGGCGGCAAAACATGCCTCTTCCGAATCAAAGCAGCGCGCCGGGCCGGAGAAGCGCAGATTCTTCATCCCGGCCACCTTCACGATGGCTCCCTCGGGCGCAAGATTGCCCCGCAGCCCGACCACGCCGCCGGTAGGGCTCAATGGCTGGTCGGCGGGATACACGACATCCTGCGCTTCGTTCCACTCGACCCGCTCCATGTTCTCCGCGAGGGTCCGGCCGGTGACCGTCAGGCAATCACCATGCAGATAGCCGTGCTCAAGCAGCGTCTTCATGAGCAGCGGAATACCCCCAGCCTCGAACATGTCCTTGGCCACGTATTTGCCGCCGGGCTTCAAATCGGCGACGTAAGGAGTTCTCTTGAAGACCTCCGCGACATCGAACAGGTCGAACTCGATCCCGGCTTCATGCGCGATGGCCGGCAAATGCAACGCCGCGTTCGTCGATCCGCCGGAGGCGGCCACGACGGCTGCCGCATTCTCCAGCGCCTTCCGGGTGACGATGTCGCGCGGGCGGATTTGGCGTGCGACCAGTTCCACCACCTTTTCGCCGGCGGCGTAATTGAAACGGTCCCGCATCTCGTACGGAGCCGGGGCGCCGCAGGAATATGGCAGGGCGAGCCCGATCGCCTCCGCGACCGTCGCCATGGTATTTGCCGTGAACTGGGCGCCGCAGGACCCGGCCGAAGGACAGGCCGCCTGCTCGATCTCTGTCAGTTCTTCGTCGGAGATGGAGCCCACCGAGTGCTGGCCGACGGCCTCGAAGACGTCCTGCACGGTAATCTGCCGCCCGCGATAAGTGCCCGGAAGGATCGAACCGCCATAGATGAAGATCGACGGCACGTTGAGCCGCACCATGGCCATCATCATGCCCGGCAGCGACTTGTCGCAACCGGCAAGCCCCACCAGGGCGTCATAGCAATGGCCGCGCATGGTGAGTTCCACCGAATCGGCGATGACCTCGCGCGATGCCAGCGAGGCCTTCATCCCTTGGTGGCCCATGGCAATACCGTCGGTGACGGTGATCGTGGTGAATTCACGCGGCGTGCCCTTCGCCGCTGCCACCCCCTTCTTGACCACCTGCGCTTGGCGCATCAGGGAAATGTTGCACGGGGCGGCCTCGTTCCAGCAGGTTGCCACCCCCACGAGCGGCTGAGCGATCTCCTCCGCCGACAATCCCATCGCATAGAGATAAGACCTGTGCGGTGCGCGCTCGGGCCCTACAGTGACGTAGCGGCTGGGCAGCTTTTCCTTCGAGATCGCACGAGCGTCCATTATCACCTTTGCCGCCTCGCGGCCTCTTCTCTAAACGCACAGTTACGCAAGGTGCAGTCGAGAGCTTTCTCGGTGCGCCTGTTTTATGGCGGGAAGTTGACGACCAGTCCCCGCTTCCTTTTAGCCTAATGCATCTTGAGAAAGTGTTGCCGGAGCGCAACAGAAAGTTAATGGTTACATAATCCTTAATGCAGCAGAGCGCGCCCTTGAACGGGCGCGCCCCTATCCCGGGCGACATCCCATTACAGGGGGCGCGCTGCGCAATCCGCTGTTGGAGCTCGATCGATGTGGCCTAAGGCGTATTCCCCTGGAACAACGCCTGGAAGGCTGGAACCTGCGCCGCCAGCTCGGCATCTCTTTCCTGACTGCGCTTGAAGGCAGGTCGATCCGTCACACGGGACACATAGTCCTTGAACACCGGTTTTTCCGGTAGCCCCTTAAGGATGTTCATCGTGTAATTGATCCCCATGCCCAGGATCACGTCGGCAGCGGTGAACCGCTCACCTGCCGCGAATGGCGCCGCCGACAGCTTGCGCTCCAGGTAGGAGACCGCGTCATCGTACAGGCCAAAGGAATAATCGTTGCTGATATAGCTCAGCCCGTGGACCTTGGCAGAGACTGCCGGATCAAACACCGCGTCATGATAGACGAGTGTCGTGAGATAAGCCGCCCTGCTTGGATCGTTGATCGGCGGTGCAAGGCCGGCCTGGGGAAACTGATCGCTCAAATAAATGGTGATGGCGGCGCGTTCGGTGACGATGGTTCCGTCATGATCGATTGCCGGAACCTTCTTGCTGGGCTGGATCAGACGATAGTCCTCAGGCGCGCCAGCGCGAATGTCCACGAGTTCCATCCTATAGTCGGTGCCTAGTTCCTCCAGGAGCCAAAAGATGGCGGAAGAGCGGGACCAGGGAGCGTGATAGAAGGTCAGCATGTTACTCTCCTTCGGGTGACGGCCATCACCCTATCAAAGATCTGCTGACATCTTACTGTCAGGACATCATCGATGCGGGCAAGAAAAAAGGGGCAGCACAAGCTGCCCCTTTCTTACGCCTGCTGCGAACAAATGTACTCAGTTCGGCAGCTTGTCGTCGATTCCTTCGACATAGAAATTCATGCCGAGCAGGGTGGGATCATCGGCCACCTCGCCTTCGGCAAGCCAAGGCGAACCATCCTGCCTGTTGATCGGACCCGTGAACGGATTGAAGCCCGAGCGGATCTTGTCTTCAGTCTCCTGGGCCAAGGCCTTCACATCGTCGGGCATGTTCTGATAGGGCGCCATCACCACATGGCCCTCCTTGAAGCCGCCCCAGACGTCCACCTGCTCCCAGGTCCCGTCCTGCACGGCCTTTACGCGCTTGACGTAGTACGGGCCCCATTCGTCCACGATCGAGGTGAGCTGGGTCTCGGGGCCGAACTTGATCATGTCGGAGGCCTGACCGAACGCCTTGATGCCGCGCTCCGCCGCTACCTGCATAGGCGCCGTTGAGTCGGTGTGTTGGGTGATGATGTCGACGCCCTGATCGATCAGAGCCTTTGCGGCGTCAGCCTCCTTGCCGGGATCGAACCAGGTGTTCGCCCAGACGACCTTGACCTTGAAGTCCGGATTGACCGACTGTGCTCCCAGCATAAAGGCATTGATGCCCATCACGACTTCGGGAATGGGGAAGGAAGCGATGTAGCCCGCTACATTCGCCTTCGACATCTTCGCGGCAATGACGCCTTGTACGTAGCGGCCCTCATAGAAGCGCGAATTATAGGTGGAGACGTTCGGATGATCGCGCTTGTAACCGGTCGCGTGCTCGAATTTTACATCCGGGAAGCGTCCGGCGACCTTGTTGGTTGCGTCCATGTATCCGAAGGACGTCGTAAAGATGATATCACAGCCGGAACGTGCGAAGCGCTCGATCGCGCGCTCCGCATCCGCGCCTTCCGGCACGCTTTCCAAATACGCAGTTTCCACCGTGTCGCCCAGCTCCTTCTCGAGCTGGAGCACCCCTTGATGGTGTTGGTACGACCAGCCGAAATCGCCGATCGGGCCGACATAAATGAAGCATGCCTTGGTGGGGTCCTGCGCTTGGGCGGTCCCTGCGGCGGCGAAGCCGAGCACGGCGGCTGCGGCAAATGCCTTCATTGATGTTTTCATTTCCTCATCCTCTCTGATGGTTGCCTGTGGCGCCTTCTACGCCCTGTTGCATCAAACAGCCCGGTCCATGCGGAGACACTCAGCGATCGGGCACAAAGGCCCGCCCCAAAGATGCCGGTGTGTTCATCATGGTCAGTCGCCGATTCCTGGAGATCAAGACAAGTACGACAATCGTCGCGAGATAGGGAAGCGCAGACAGAAGCTGCGATGGAATTCCGACGCCGAGCGCCTGCGCGTGTAGCTGGCCGATCGTGACGCCGCCGAAAAGATAAGCCCCAGCCACGATGCGCCAGGGCCGCCAGGATGCGAAGACCACAAGCGCCAGCGCGATCCAACCGCGCCCCGCCGTCATGTTCTCCACCCATTGCGGCGTGTAGACGATCGAAAGATAAGCTCCCGCGAGACCAGCGCAGGCGCCCCCGAACAGAACCGCGAGATAGCGGATGCCGATTACGTTTATGCCCTGAGCATGGGCAGATACATGATTGTCGCCGACCGCGCGCAGCATCAATCCGGCGCGTGTGGAGAACAGGAAATATGCCACGCCGACGGTGAGCAGGATTGACACATAGAATAGCGGATCCTGCCCGAACAGAAGCCTGCCGACAAAAGGCAGGTCCGAAAGGCCCGGAATATAGATCGGGTCCAACTTTACGCCCGGCAGGCCGACGAAGCTCTCGCCCAGCATGCCGGAAAGGCCGAGCCCGAACAAGGTAAGGGCCAATCCCGTTGCCACCTGGTTCGTTACAAGCGTCAGCGCAAGGAAGCCAAAGAGCAGGGCGAAGGCCGCCCCTACAAGAATCGCGGCAAAAACGCCGAGCCAGGCAGACCCTGTCATGGCAGCGACCGCGAATCCGGTCACCGCCCCCATGATCATCATGCCCTCCACGCCGAGATTGAGCACGCCGGAGCGCTCTACCACCAATTCACCCATCGCTGCGATCAAAAGCGGCGTGGCTGCGGTGGCGATCGTGATCAAAACCGATTCAAGCATGCGCGGGCTCCTCGGCAGCGCGCTCCGCTTTGGTCGCGAGAGCGGGCCTCGTGACGCGGATGCGATAGTGAATAAGCATGTCGCAGGCGAGGACGAAGAAGAGCAGCATGCCCTGGAATGACCGTGCCACCTTATCGGTCACACCGAGGGATATCTGCGCCGCCTCGCCGCCCAGATAGGTAAGCGCCAAAATCAGACCGGCGGCTATGATGCCGAGCGGATTGAGCCGGCCAAGGAAAGCCACGATGATCGCCGTAAAACCATAGCCTGGCGAAATCGACGGTCGAAGCTGACCGATCGCGCCCGAGACCTCGCTGATGCCCGCCAGGCCCGCGAGCCCGCCTGAGACGAGGAAGGCGAAGATCACCATGCGATTGCGCGAAAAGCCGGCGAAGCGCCCTGCCCGCGGACTCTGGCCGATCACCTTCACCTCGAACCCCTTGAGCGTACGGGAAAGGAGAAACCAGAGTGCAAGAGCTGCTAGGAGAGCAAAGACGAAACCCCAGTGAGCGCGCCCGGAGGCGGGCCAGATCTCAGGCAGAATTGCATAGTCGTGGAATGTGCGGGTCTCCGGGAAATTGAAGCCCGCCGGGTTCCGCCATGGTCCCCGTACGATCCAGTCCAGGAACAGCTGAGCGACATAGACCAGCATCAAACTGGTCAGGATCTCATTCGTGTTGAACCTCACCTTGAGAAAAGCGGGGATGGCGGCATAGGCAGCACCACCCAAAATTCCCATGAGAAGCATCAGAGGCAGCACGATCCAGGACTGGAGATCCGGATACATCACCGGCAAGATCGCGCCCACGATTGCGCCGATGATGAACTGGCCCTCCGCACCGATATTCCAGTTGTTGGAAAGATAGCAGATCGAAAGGCCGACCCCGATCAGGATCAGAGGCGCGGCTTTCACCGCCAGTTCGTGCAGCGACCAAGTTTCCCGCAGGGGGTCGATGAAGAAATAGTACAGCGCTTCGACTGGGTTCTTGCCAAGGAACATGAAGACGATCGCGCCCGCGACCAGCGTCAGCGCCAGCGCGATAAACGGCGAAAGGGCACTGAAGAGCGCCGAATGCTGAGGTCGTTTGACAAGCTCAAGGCGCATCAGACGGCCTCCGCCAGCGGGGTTGCGGCATGGCCGGGCTCCGCGCCTCCCATGAGCAACCCGACCTTCTCATAGGTGGCTTCGGCAATCGGGATGGGCGCCGACAGGCTTCCTCCATGCATCACGGCGATGGCATCGCATATCTCGAAAAGCTCATCGAGATCCTGGCTTATGACAAGCACCGCCGAGCCGTTTCTGGCGAGATCAATGAGGCCCTGGCGAATACGAGCCGCAGCTCCGGCGTCTACACCCCAAGTGGGCTGGTTGACGATCATTACGAGGGGCTGCCGATCGAGCTCGCGCCCGATCACGAATTTCTGTAGGTTTCCGCCGGAAAGGGCCGAAGCCTCGGGATCCTCTGCGCTCTTGCGCACGTCCATCGCCGCCGAAATACGCTTGGCCGCCTGCGCTACCAAGCCATTGCGAATGATGCCGAAGCGAGAAAGAAACGCCCTGGCATCGGTGCGGTATCTGGACAGAAGCAGGTTCTGCGACAATGTCATGGCCGGTGCCGCTGCATGCCCCAGCCGCTCTTCCGGAACGAAGGCCGCACCCATCAACCTCCGGCCGGAAATATCCAACTTCCCGGCGTCCTTGCCACGTATTCGGACAGTGTCCGGCCGGTCCTGGATGACTTCGCCGGAGACTGCCTCGAACAATTCGCCCTGGCCGTTGCCAGCGACACCGGCGATGCCGAGTATCTCTCCCGCATGAACCGACAGATTGATCCCGGAGAGCGGGACGGCGAAGGGATGGCTCGCCTTCCGGCTCAGATTGCTGACCTCCAAAAGCACCTCGCGCTGCGCGGCAGGCTTGTCGCGGACGACCGGCTGAACCTCGTCGCCCACCATCATTCTTGCGAGCGAAGAAGCGGTTTCCTTGCGCGGATCGCATTCGGCCACCACCCTGCCTTGGCGCAGCACCGTGGCCCGGTCGCAGATCCGCTTTACCTCTTCAAGCCGGTGGGAGATGTAGAGGATCGATCGGCCCTCGAGCTTCAGCTTTTCCAGGGTCTCGAACAGCTTGTCGGCCTCCTGGGGGGTAAGGACCGATGTCGGCTCGTCGAGAATGATCAGTTCCGGGTTCTGCAGCAGGCAGCGGATGATCTCGATACGCTGGCGCTCGCCTACTGAAAGGTCACCCACGTGAGCATCGGGATCGATGGGAAGACCATACGCTTTGGAGAGCTCGCGCGCACGCGTGGTCACCGCACTGGCCGGCGCTGGATCATCCAGTGAAAGCATGATGTTCTCGGCCGCCGTGAGCGCGTCGAACAGCGAGAAGTGCTGGAACACCATACCGATGCCCAAGCGTCTCGCCTCGCGCGGACTGCTGATCGCGGCTGGCTTGCCCTGCCAGAGGATCACGCCCTCGGCCGGCTCGAGGGCGCCAAAGAGCATCTTGACGAGTGTCGATTTTCCGGCGCCGTTCTCGCCCAGAAGGGCATGGATCTCCCCGCGGCTGATCTTCAGGTCGACCTGGTCACATGCCCTCAGCGTCCCGAAAATCTTGGTCAGTCCGCGCGCCTCGAGAAGCGGCGCCACCGGATCCTCAAGTGTTGCTTGCACAACACCTCCCATTCATTTTCTTGTTCCCGTGTTTATCGTAGGCGCGCATTCTTGCGATGCAATAGCTTTCGCTGGGGTCGGAAAGAGATTCAAGCCTCACGAAGGGATCAGTACAGTCGTACCTGTAGTGCGACGTGCTTCGAGATCCTCATGCGCCCTTCCCACGTCGGAAAGCGGATAGCGTTGGTTCACGACGACCTGAACGGCCCCGCCTTCTATGGCCGAGAAAAGCTCTCGGGCTCCCTCCTCGAGGTCTTTCCTCGCGGCAATATAGGTGAAGAGGCTGGGCCGGGTGGCGAAGAGCGAGCCCTTCTGGGCCAGGAGATTGACGCTGAAGGGCGGCACCACGCCTGAGGATTGGCCGAAGCTCACGAACATGCCCAGAGGCCGCAGGCAGTCGAGCGAACCAGGGAAAGTATCTTTGCCGACGGAGTCATAGACCACATCGCACTTGCGTTCCTGCGTCAGCTCGCGAACGGCGGCGACGAAATCGTCTTTGCTGTAATCGATGACATGATCGTATCCATGAGCCAAGGCAAGTTCCACCTTCTCCTTCGAACCCGCCGTACCGATCACGGTGGCGCCCAAATGCTTGGCCCACTGTCCCAGGATGAGGCCGACCCCGCCGGCGGCCGCATGGCATAAGATCGTGTCGCCCGCCTTTACGGGGAAAGTACGCCGCAGGAGATACCAGGCCGTGAGCCCCTTCAGCATGACGCTTGCAGCCTGCTCGTCCGAGATCGCGTCCGGCACGCGCACAAGCCGGTCCGCCGCAATCAGCCGCCGCTCGGCATAAGCTCCACCGGTCGAGACACAATAAGCGACGCGTTCGCCGGGCTCCAGGTGCTCAACTCCTGCCCCCACCTCCAGCACGATTCCCGCGGCCTCGCTGCCCGGAGTAAAAGGCTTGTCGGTTGGGTACAGACCTGTGCGGTGATAGATATCGATGAAGTTGAGACCTATCGCCTTGTGCTCGATCAGGGCTTCGCCTGGTCCGGGCTTCCCGGGATCGAAATCCTCCAGTCGCAGAACTTCCGGGCCGCCGGTCTCGCGCAAACGGATCGCTTTCGCCACAATCACGCTCCCTTTCTTCCAAGTTGCGGCATCGCCTGCATGACAGCGCCGATGCAATAGAGATAGAGCCCGGTAGCACCGATCCCGACCTTCACCCATCCGGCTGCCTTCATGTCCTGGAGGAGCGCCACTGCGCCGAAAGCACACCAGGCGAGGAAGATGCCGAGATTGAAAATCCTGAGTCGCGCCACCCGGACCGGATGAAGAAAATGGATCGGCAGGAATGTCAGGATAGCGGATATCACCACCACGCCAAAGGAAACATATTCGCCTGGCGCGATGACGAACAGGGTGAAGACGACCATGTTCCAGACGACGGGAAATCCCTTGAAGAAGTTTTCCTTCGTCTTCATTCCGGTGTCGGCGTAATAGATCGCGCTCGACACGACGATGAGCGCGGCGGAGAGGAAAGAGAGGCCCTCGCCCATGAAGCCGCTCTGGTAAAGTGCGAAAGCAGGGATCAGGACATAGGTCACATAGTCGATCACATTGTCCAGGAGATCGCCTGACCAGGTAGGCAGCACGTCCTTGACCTGGAGTTTCCGTGCGATCGGGCCGTCGATTCCGTCAACGAGCAACGCAAGACCCAGCCACCAGAACATGGCCGTCCATCGCTCCTCGCTCGCAGCGACGAGCGACAGGAACGCCAGGAAAGAGCCGGACGCCGTCAGAAGATGTACAGAAAAGGCCTTGGCCTGTGGTGCAGTGACCTTCTTTTTCCTCGTCGGCGCCATCAATCGAAGCCTCGGACAGTTTCGGGCGCGCTGGACAGCAAGAGACTCAGGGGGCCAGGCCGACCGGCCTTATGCCGCCATATCACTTGCCGCCTTCTTTTCATCCCTGCCCCTCCAGCGCCGATTTGCCATCTAGCACGCTCATGCAAGAACGCGCAGTATATTCCAGCAAAGCATGTGGAAAACAGCGTCAGGTTCTCCGCCCGGCAATAGCAGCCGGCTCTACATTGATCTGCCCGAATGGCTCCTATATCTGGCGTGCTATGGATGAGCCGCAGGTGAAAGAAGAAGGCATGGACATGATATTGGTTGCGGGAACGGGGCCTGTCGGCCTGGCTGCAGCGTTGGCCTTGGCCGATCTGGGCTGCGACGTGATCCTGGCCGGTCCCCCGCCTTCCTCCATAGATCGGCGTACGACGGCACTGATGAGACCGGCAATTGCCTTTCTCGAGGAACTCGGCTTCGCGGAAACGCTCGCGGAAATTGCCGCCCCGCTCTCCACGATGCGGATCGTGGACGGGACGAACCGCCTGATCCGCAGTCCAGCAGTTACCTTCCGCGCCGCCGAAATCGGCGAGGATTATTTCGGCCTCAACATTCCCAACGCAGCGCTGAACAAGGCGCTTTCCGACGCGGTCAGGGAAAGGAGGAACATCCGCTGGCACGAAGAGATCGTCACGGCCTGGCGGACGGATTCCGATTATGTCGAGGCTCTACTGGGCGACGGTACCGCCATCCGCGCCAGCCTTGCCGTGGCCGGCGACGGGCGCAACTCGCCCGCCCGCGAGGCTGCCGGGATCAGGACAAAGCGCCGCGAATTGAACCAAAGCGCGCTCGTCCTCAATTTCGCGCATGCCAGGCATCATGGTTTCAGTTCCACGGAATTCCATACCGAGCACGGTCCCTGCACGCAGGTGCCCCTGCCGGGCGGCTTCCGCTCAAGCCTCGTCTGGGTGATGCGCCCCAAACAGGCGGAGGAGATGATGGCGCTGGACGACCGCGCGCTTTCCGAACGCATTGAAGAGCGCCAACAATCTTTCCTTGGCGAAGTAACGGTTGAATCGGGTCGCCAGGTCTTCCCGCTCGTGTCGGCTCTGCCCACCCGCTTCGCGGCCCACCGCATCGCGCTTGTCGGCGAGGCCGCCCATGTCTTCCCGCCGATCACGGCCCAGGGCCTCAATCTCGGCCTGCGCGACGTGGCGGATCTGGTGGAAATGGTGCGCAAGCATCCCGATGATCCGGGTTCGTCCCTTGCCTTGGCCTCCTACGAGGCGCGCCGCCGTCCGGACATCGTAGCCCGGTCCAGTGCCGTCAATCTGATCAACGCCTCTCTCCTGTCGGACCTCCTTCCGGCTCAATTGCTGAGAAGCGCCGGATTAAGCCTGCTCGGCGGAATACCCGCTTTGAGGGGTTTCTTCATGCGCGAGGGTATGCAGCCCGGCAGCGGCTTTGCCGCTCTCCTACCCCGCCTGCCGCGGCGTGCTTAGGCCGGAGGAAGGAGAGGACCATCCCCAAGCCGGGATTGAATTGCAATCAAAGCTGGGCCACATAGTGGGAAAGGCTTTGTGCAATGCAGAAAATCAAAACGGCGAAATTCTCTATCGGTCAGGTGGTCCGCCACCGGCTTTTCCCCTTCCGGGGTGTCATCTTCGACATCGATCCGCAGTTCAACAACACTGAGGAATGGTACCAATCCATTCCCGCAGAAGTTCGCCCATCGAAGGATCAGCCCTTTTACCATCTTCTCGCCGAAAACGAGGAGACGGAATACGTGGCCTATGTGTCCGAACAGAATCTGCTCGAGGATGAATCGGGCGAGCCTGTACGCCATCCGCAGCTTTCGGAATTCTTCATCCAGACAGCGGACGGAAGATACACGCCTCGAATGCGATACAGCCATTAGCACGTGGGCTGTCGAACTCTGCGGTGCTAAACGAAAACAGGGCCTCTAGGGCCCTGTTTGTTTTTCCTGGTCTTGCCGCTTATTGCGCCTGCTTGGCCTGTTCCTGAGCCTGCTTCAGCTTCTCGGCGAATTCCTGATTGTTCTTGCTGACGAATTCCTCGAGCTTCTTCTGCCGCTCGTCGAGATCGGCCTGCTGGAGCGGTTCGCCGTCAAAGGCGCCCGTGAAGCCCTTGAGCGTCACCTTCATCGGGTTGGGCTGATTCTGGAAGTTCACGGAAGTGAGCGTGAGTTCGGAACCGCGCTTGAAGGAGTTGACGATCTCGTCCGTCAGCTGGGCCTCGGCCACGCAGCGATCCGGCACACAGATCGCGTAGTCGATCTTCTGGGTCGTGCCCGTATCGATCTGCAGTCCGACACCTGGCGGAATGAGGCGACCGGTCGGGACCGCGATCTGAAGCACCCGGCGGTTCACCTTCCCTTTGACCTCGATGAGATTGACGCTCGTCAGCAGCTGCCCGGAATCGGCACGCAGCAGATACTGGACGTTGCAGACATCAATATCTTCCTGCTTGGTGCAGGCCTTGAACCAACCATCCGGCGGCTGCTGCTGCGCAAGAGCCGTGTTTGCGTAGCCGATACCAGCCAGCATACCAACCACTGCGGCCAAGCCATACGCTTTCGCTCTAAGGCTCATCATTCTTTCCCGTTTCCTCTCGAATCCAGCCCGGGCAGCTGCCCTTGGCCTCCTACTGTTGGCCGAATGCGGCGACAGCAAGGCTTGCGCGCGTGTTACAACGCCTCTCGGCACGAATCCAGTGCTCAAATCCACATTCCCATAATACCGCCACCTCTGTCTGGTATTCAAAAAAGAAGGCACGGTAATGGACAAGTGTTGTCCGCCACGCCAAGGATTTGAATAACCAAAAGGACGTTTTGAGGTCTCTTGATGAATTTTAGCAGTTTGGTCCGTTTTTCGGCCTTCCTCCTCCTCGCCTTGCTGTCTACCCAGGCGAGCGCGGAGAACAAGCCGGCCCATGGTGTCGCGATGTACGGAGAGCCCGCGCTGCCGGCTGATTTCACGCATTTTCCATATGCCAATCCCGATGCGCCGAAAGGCGGCGAGATTACCTATTGCGTGGTCGGGACTTTCGACAATCTCAATCCCTTCATCTTGAAGAGCATGCGCACGACCGCCCGAGGCGTGATCGACACGATTTTCGGCAATCTGGTGTTCGAGTCCCTGATGCGCCGGAACGCCTCGGAACCTTTTTCGCTCTACGGCCTACTTGCCGAATCGATCGAGATGGATCCGGGCCGGACCTATGCACAATTCAATCTCGATCCAAATGCGAAGTGGTCCGATGGCAAGCCTGTCACGCCTGACGATGTGATCTTCACCTATGAGACCTTTGCCAAGAAGGCGCGCCCGCCCTATTCCAGCCGCATGTCCAAGATCGAGAAGATCGAGAAAGTCGGAGAGCATGGTGTGCGCTTCACCTTCAACGACCAATCGGACCGTGAATTCCCGTTGGTCGTTGCGCTAACCCCGGTTATTCCCGCCCATGCGTTCGACAAAGCCACATTTGACCAAGCGACGCTGAAACCCGTGGTCGGCAGCGGCCCCTATCTCATCGATGAGGTCGTGCCGGGTCAGCGGATCGTCTTCAAACGCAACCCTGACTATTGGGGCACGGATGTGCCTTCCATGCGCGGCTTCCAGAACTATGACCGCATCACGATCGAATATTTCCTGAACGGCAACGCCCAGTTTGAGGCCTTCAAAAAAGGCCTGTGTTCAGCCTATGCCGGTTCCAGTTATACCGGCCTGGACCCGAACACCATCGCGCGGGACTTCAATTTTCCGGCGGCCCAGAATGGGCAAGTGATCGTCAAATCCTTCGAATCGAAAATTCCGCCGGCCGTCAGCGGCTTCTTCTTCAACACAAGACGCGAGAAGTTTGCGGATCCGCGCGTGCGTCGCGCCCTGTCGATGCTCTACGATTTCGGCTGGATCAACAAGAACGTCTATAACGGCCAATACCATCGGACGCTGAGCTATTGGCAGGGATCGGAGCTTTCCGCGCTCGGTTCTCCGGCCACCGAGAAGGAGAAGGAGCTTTTGGCGCCTTATCTTGACGAGGTGCCGGCTGACGTCATGGATGGCACCTATGGCAAGGATGTCGACAAGACAGGCGAGATCAGCCGCGACACGATGCGGCAGGCTTTGAACCTGCTCCAGGAGGCCGGCTTCAAGCTGGACGGGGGCGTACTGGAGGATCCTCAGGGCAATCCCTTCGGGTTCGAGATCCTTATCGTCTCCGCCGAGCAGGAGCGTCTTGCCGCTGTATTCCAGCGCGCTCTTTCCCGGCTGGGTATCGACGTGTCGCTGCGCATGCTTGACGACGCGCAGATCCAGCAGCGCAAGCAGACCTACGATTTCGACATGCTGATTTCCTCGGTGGGCTTTTCGGGAACGCTCTCGCCCGGCATCGAGCAGATCGGCCGGTGGGGCTCCGAGGCTGCAAAGGTCGAAGGTTCGTTCAATCTTGCCGGCGTCGCCAATCCCGGCGTGGATGCAATGATAGACGCTATGCTCAATGCGCGCGACCGGGAGTCCTATGTGGCTGCCGTGCGCGCCCTCGACCGGTTGCTGATTTCAGGGGCCTATGTGATCCCCACACAGTACAGCAGTGATGTATGGGTCTCCTACTGGAATTATCTCGAACATCCGGAGACTTCGCCGCTGAACGGCTTCGATCTCTCTGCCTGGTGGCGCAAGCCGGAATAGGATCTTGTATGAGCAACAAACCAGCCCTCACGGTCGACGTCGTTTCGGACGTGGTGTGCCCCTGGTGTTTTCTGGGCATGCGTAATCTCCAGCGGGCACAGGCGGCCGTAACCGATATCGACGTGACAATTCGCTGGCGGCCCTACCAGCTCGACCCGGCAATCCCGCCGGAGGGCCTCGACCGCACGACCTATATGGTCCAGAAATTCGGCAGCCCGGAACGCATCAAAGCAGCGCATGACCGGCTCCGCGAGATGGGAGCGGCGGCGGGAATCGCGTTCGATTTCGAAGCCATCACGATCTCGCCCAATACGCTCGATGCTCATCGTGTCATCCGTTGGGCGGCGGTCGAGGGGAACGGCATGCAGACGCCCGTCGTCGAACGGCTTTTCCAGCTCTATTTCGAGGAGGGGCAGAATATCGGCGATCATGCCGTTCTGGTTGCGGCTGCACGCGCTTCAGGCATGGACGCGGCGGTGGTCCAGACCCTCCTTCCTACCACGGCGGATCGGGACGAGGTCAAAGCCGAGGTGGAAACCGCTCAGCAGATGGGAATCACGGGTGTTCCGTGCTTCCTCCTTGAGGGCCGCTACGCTCTTATGGGCGCCCAGCCACCGGAAGCCTTGGCGGATGCGATCGCCAAGGTATCAGAAGCGAAAGAACGCGGCGAACTGGACGCCGCCGGTTAACGCAATCACCCTTCATCCCCCGGAAGCCGATGCGAAGAAGCGAAGGCTACCGGGACTTATACTGCCTGCCCTAGGCAGCAGCCTTCTTCTCGGCCAGCCTTACGAGCTGCGTCATGATGGTGGCGGAGCCGGCAAGCCGCTTTTCGGGCGTGGGCCAGTCGCGGATGAAGACGACGCTCTGGTCCTGCCGGATTTTCGCCAACTGGCCCTGTTCGCCGATGAAGCGAACAAGACCTGCCGGCTCCGGAAATTCCTTGTTGCGGAAATGGAGCACCACTCCCTTTGGTCCCGCATCCAGCTTTTCAACATTCGCTCGCCGGCAGAGGGCCTTGATGTAGACGATCTTGAGCAGGTGCTGCACTTCCTGCGGCATGGGTCCGAAACGGTCGATGAGTTCCGCACCAAAGGAATCGATCTCCTCCGGTGTCTCCAGTTCGCCGAGTCGTCGGTAGAGCCCGAGACGCAATTGCAGATCCGGCACATAGTCTTCCGGGATCATCACCGCGGTTCCAACGGTGATCTGCGGCGACCAGCCGGTATCGGCAACCTCCACACCGCCGCGCAGCTCGGCAACCGCCTCTTCCAGCATCTGCTGATAGAGTTCGTAACCGACCTCCTTGATATGGCCGGACTGTTCCTCGCCCAAGAGATTGCCGGCACCTCGGATATCCAGATCGTGGCTCGCAAGCTGGAAACCCGCGCCGAGCGTATCCAGCGACTGTAACACCTTGAGCCTTCTTTCCGCGGTGGAGGTGAGCGTCCGGTTCGCCGGCAGGGTGAAAAGCGCATAGGCCCGCACCTTGGAACGGCCGACACGCCCGCGCAATTGATAAAGCTGCGCCAGGCCGAACATGTCGGCGCGGTGCACGATCAATGTGTTGGCGGTTGGGATATCGAGCCCCGACTCAACGATCGTGGTCGAGAGCAGCACGTCATATTTGCCGTCATAGAAGGCGTTCATGATGTCGTCGAGCTCGCCTGCCGGAAGCTGGCCGTGGGCGGTCGCAACCTTCAGTTCAGGCACTTGCTCGGACAGGAATTCTTGCACCTCCGCCAGGTCGGAAATGCGCGGAACGACATAGAAGCTCTGACCGCCGCGATAACGCTCACGCAGAAGCGTCTCGCGAATGATGAGCGGGTCGAAGGGTGAGATGAAGGTGCGCACCGCCATGCGGTCCACGGGGGGTGTAGCGATCAGCGACAGCTCGCGGACACCAGTCAGGGCGAGCTGTAGTGTGCGAGGTATTGGAGTTGCCGAGAGCGTGAGCACATGCACGTCGGATTTGAGCTCCTTCAGCCGCTCCTTGTGCTTGACTCCGAAATGTTGCTCCTCATCGATGATCAGCAATCCCAGATTCTTGAACTGAACCGTCGAGCCGAGAAGCGCATGCGTGCCGACCACGATATCGACGCTGCCATCGGCAAGCCCCTTCTTGGTCTCGGCAAGCTCCTTGGCGGTGACGAGCCGCGAGGCTTGCCGGACTTTCACCGGTAGGCCTGCGAAGCGGTCGCGGAAGGTTTTGAAATGTTGCCGCGCAAGAAGCGTCGTCGGCACGACGACCGCCACCTGGAAACCCTCCATGGCCGTGACGAAGGCGGCACGCAACGCCACTTCCGTCTTGCCGAACCCGACATCCCCGCACACGAGCCGATCCATTGGGCGGCCCGAGGAAAGATCCTCGAGCACCGCGTCGATGGCATTCTGCTGGTCGTCCGTCTCGTCATAGGGAAAGCGGGCCGAGAACTCCCCGTAGAGACCCTCGGGCGAGACAAGTTTCGCCGCCGGCCGCATCTGCCGTTCGGCGGCAAGCTTGATGAGTTGCCCCGCCATCTCCAGCAGGCGCTTCTTGAGCTTGGCCTTGCGCGACTGCCACGCGCCGCCGCCGAGCTTGTCCAGCGTCGCCTCGACGGAATCGGACCCGTAGCGCGATAGGAGATCGATATTCTCGACCGGCAGAAAGAGCCGGTCATCTCCGGCATAGTGGATCTCAAGGCATTCATGCGGGGCGCCGGCCGCCTCGATGGTCTTGAGGCCTACAAATCGCCCGATGCCATGGTCGGCGTGAACGACGACATCGCCCGCCGAAAGAGAGCTTGCTTCCGAAATGAAGTCCGCGGCCTTCTTGCGTCTCTTGGAGCGGCGCACGAGCCGGTCGCCCAAGATATCCTGCTCGGCAACCACGGTGAAACGCGATGTGTCGAATCCCGCTTCCAGCGGTAGAACACCGAGCCCCGCCTGCCCTTTCGGCAGGTTTGCCAGTTCACCGAGATTTTCCACCCGCGTAACGCCGCCAAGCCCGTGCTCGGCCAGGATCTGCCCTAAACGGTCGGCGGAACCTTCGCTCCAACCCGCGATGAGGACATTCTTTCCGCGCGCCCGCACCGTGCCGATATGCTTCACCACATGGTCGAAGACATTGGCATTGGGATCCGCCCTCTCCTCCGCGAAGCTCCGGCCCGAAGAGGCGCCGGCGTGGAACACCTTGGCGCTCCCCGCCTCGGGCGTGGCGAACGGCGTCAGCCGGACGAAGACGCGCTCTTCCTCTGCGGCTGAAACCTCCTGCGGGTCGAGATAGAGTCTCTTGGGCTCGATGGGCTTGTAGGGAACCGAGTCGCCGAGGCCGGCTCCTTCGGCAAGCTGGCGCTTGCGTGCCTCATAATGATCAGTAACGAGCGCGTGCCGTTCGTTGATCGCCTCCTGGGCCAAGTGGTCGAAGACGATAGGCGCGTCGGGCAAATAATCGAAAACCGTTTCCAACTCATCGTAGAAGAGCGGCAGCCAGTGCTCCATGCCCGAGAAGCGCCTGCCCTCGGAAATCGCGGCATAGAGTGCGTCGTCGCGCGAAGGCGCCCCGAACGCCTCGATATAGTTGCGGCGAAAGCGGCTTACGGTATCCGGCGTCAGCGTCACTTCACTCATAGCTTGCAGCACCACTTCGGTGCGCTGCCCGGTGGTACGCTGCGTGGCTACGTCGAAGGTCCGGACCGATTCCAGCGTGTCCCCGAAGAAGTCGAGGCGCAGCGCCTCCTCCCACCCGGGGGCGAAGAGGTCGAGGATCCCGCCGCGCACGGCATATTGACCCATATCGCGCACCGTGGGAACACGCTCGAAACCTGCCGTCTCCAGGCGCGCGATCAGGGCCTCCATGTCCACCTGGTTTCCAGGCCGGGCTCGGAACCCCTGTGCCGCGATATGCTTCGCCGGCGGCATGCGCTGCAAGAGCGCGTTGGCGCTGACAAGCACAACCGCGCGATGGGGTTTCTTCTTCAGCGCGGCCATGGCGGAAAGCGCGTCAAGCCGGCGGGCAGCGGCATCCGCGCCAGGAGAAACACGGTCATAGGGCAAGCAGTCCCAGGCGGGAAGCGTCATGACCGGTAATCCGGGGGAGGCAAATTGCAGTGCCTCCGCGATCAACGGCAGGCGCTGACCGTCGCGGACCACGAAGATCAGCGGCCCATCCGGCGCCAACTCGGCGGAAATCTGGGCGAGCGCGAAGGGCTCGTATCCATCCGCGACCCCGTCGACAATCGCCGGTGTCGAGCGGCGCGATAGCCCGATTGGTTCGATGAGATCGGTCATGGGAGTTCTATCAGAGGGTGGGAGCACCGCAGGCGGCGCGAATGCGCTTGAAAAGCGCCGTGTCATAGGTTTCCTCCACCGGCAGTTCGCCGGTGACCCACTTGAGCAAAGTGGTATCCGAAACGTCTAGAAGTTCTTCGAACTGCACGAGTTCGGCTTCCGAAAGCGTCGCGATCTCTGCATCGGCGAATTGGCCGAGCACGAGATCCATCTCGCGCATACCGCGCCTCCAGGCGCGCACGAGGGCGCGGCGACGGCGCGGGTCGAGATCTGCGCTTGAACGCTTTGTTCCGGTCATGGAAATGCCTTTCGCGATGAGAAAGGGCATATAGCGTTTCATCTGTGGAAAGTCAGCCTCTCACAAGCATTTCCTCATCCGCTTCCTGCCATTAAGTTCTAGCCATGCGCCCTTCCCTCCTCGATCCGCTCTTTGCACCCGCGACAACCCTCGAAGGCATCGGCAACCGCATGGCGGGTCTGATCGCCAATGTGGTTCCGGCCGACCTGACCAACCGTCCCTTGCGCGTTGGCGATCTCCTGTTTGTGCTGCCGCACTCCCTTGTCGATCGCACGAACCGGCCGGAAGTGGCCGACGCCCCGCAGGGCGCAATCGTGACATTGAAGCTCACCGTTGATCGTCACCAGCCGCCGCCACGTGGCAAGAAGAATGTGCCGTACCGCGTCTTCGCTTTCGACGAGACGGGACAGATCGCGCTCACCTTTTTCCACGCCCATCAGGCTTATCTGGAAAAACAGCTTCCCGTAGGAGAAGAGGTGCTCGTCTCGGGCCGGATGGAATGGTTCAATGGCCGGCCCTCAATGGTCCATCCCGATTATATCGTGCCCGTTTCCGAGGCCGACAACCTGCCTCCCCTCGAGCCTGTTTATCCGCTCACCGCCGGCCTCTCGCCGAAGGTGCTGCGCCGCGCCATCGCGCAAGCCGTAGCCCGCGTACCAGACATGCCGGAATGGCTCGATGAAGCGCTGAAGGCCCGGTTACACCTTTCCTCCTTCCGCGCGGCGCTGGAACGTCTCCATAACCCTGCAAGCATCGAAGACATTTCCCCCGAAAGCCCCTCATGGCGGAGACTTGCCTATGACGAGCTTCTGGCAAGCCAGCTTTCGCTCGCGCTGGTCCGCGCCCGAACGCGAAAACTTGCCGGCCGGCCTCTTATGGGTGACGGGACAATCGCGGCAAAGATAAAGCACGCCCTGCCCTATTCGCTGACGGCCTCTCAGGAACGCGCGGTGGCCGACATCTTCTCAGACCTTGCAAAGGAGCAACGCATGCTGCGTCTCCTGCAGGGAGACGTGGGCGCCGGCAAGACGGTGGTGGCGCTGCTTGCCATGGCGCGCGCTGCCGAGGCTGGGGGACAGTCGGCCCTCATGGCTCCTACGGAACTGCTCGCCCGCCAGCATTTCGGTACGATTGCACCCCTTGCCCAAAAAGCCGGCCTCAACGCGGCCCTCCTGACAGGGCGCGAGAAGGGCCGCGAACGTCAAGCGATCCTCGACGGCATCGCCTCGGGCGAGGTCGCCTTTGTCATCGGAACCCATGCGCTTTTCCAGGAAACGGTGCAGTTCCACGATCTCGTTCTTACGATTATCGACGAGCAGCATCGCTTTGGCGTGCATCAGCGGCTTGCCATCAACGCCAAAGGCGATGCGCCCGATATGCTGGTCATGACAGCAACACCCATCCCGCGCACCCTCGTCCTTTCCGCCTTTGGCGATATGGATGTCTCGCGGCTTACTGAAAAGCCGGCGGGCCGCAAGCCCATCCGTACCGTCACCATGCCTACCGATCGTCTCGAGGAATTGGTGGAGCGCCTGCAGAGCGCAATCGCGGAAGGACAGAAGGTCTATTGGATCTGCCCTCTTGTCGAAGAATCGGAAGCAATCGAGCTCACCTCAGCCGAAGATCGGTTCGCCTCCCTGAAGCATGTTTTCGGGGCTGCGGTCGGCCTCGTTCATGGTCGCATCGCCTCCAGGGAGAAAGACGAATCCATGCGCGCCTTCAAGGAAGGCCGCACACGTATCCTTGTCGGCACGACTGTGGTGGAAGTCGGGGTGGACGTGCCCGACGCGACCATCATCGTGATTGAGCATGCCGAGCGCTTCGGGCTGGCTCAGCTCCACCAGCTCCGTGGCCGGGTTGGTCGGGGCGACAAGCCTTCCTCTTGCGTGCTCCTCTACAAGCCGCCCTTGGGTGAGGTTGCAAAGCGCCGGCTCGCGGTGCTGCGGGAAACGGAGGATGGCTTCGTTATCGCCGAAGAAGATCTGAAGCTGCGCGGCGAAGGCGATCTTCTTGGGACACGTCAATCAGGAACGCCGGGTTTTCAGGTAGCACGCCTGGAATTCCATTCTGAACTCCTGGCCATGGCGCGCGATGACGCTCGGCTCATCCTCTCGCGTGATGCCGAGTTGGCGGGTGAACGCGGCCGAGCATTGCGCGTGCTGCTTTACCTCTTCGGCAAAGACGAGGCGGTACGGCTGCTGCGGGCAGGCTAGCCTGGGTTACTTCCCGAGCGAAGCCTCTTCGTTTCCAGAGCGTTTGCGCCGGCTCTTCTGCTCCAGCGCCTCTTCGGCAAGGACCTTGGTCTTCTGCTGCTGATATTCGGGCGAAATCAGGCCGGCAGAAATAATCAGTTTGGCGCCGTCCTCTATCGACATCTCAAGTTCGATGACGTCGCTTTTAGGCACATAGAGCAGAAAGCCGGAAGTTGGGTTGGGTGTCGTGGGCAGGAAGACCGCCATGAGCGGATTCCCGGCGCCTCCAACGGATGATTGCAGTTCGCCACGCGCTTCGGTGGCGATGAAGACGAGCGACCAAACTCCCTTGCGCGGATATTCGATCAGGCCAACCTTCTTGAACGTGTCCGAACGCTCCTGCAGCACGGTTTCCAAGATATTCTTCAGCGTCTTGTAGACACTGCGAACAAAAGGCATCCGGTCGAGAATATGCTCGCCGAAGGAGACGATGCTGCGGCCAATGAAATTGGCAGTCAGGAACCCAATCAGCGTGATCAGGACGACCGCGACGATAAGACCGAAGCCCGGCACGGCGAAGGGTAAATAGCTGTCGGGATTGTATCGCGCCGGGATATAGGGTTTGACCCAGGAATCCACCCAGCGGATAAAACCCCAGACGAGATAGGCCGTGATCGCCAGCGGCGCGGCCACCACGAAACCGGTCAGGAAATAGTTGCGCAGGCGCGTCATTACCGGGCTTTACCTTTGTTCCGGCTGTGCAAGGGAAATCAAACATGACATACCGTAACTTTACGTGACGGCTTTGTTGCCCGTCCAGAGGAAACCCGGTCGCGTCCCGGTCACTCCACCGTTACCGATTTGGCAAGGTTGCGCGGCTGATCCACATCGGTGCCCAGCGCCACCGCGGTGTGATAAGCAAGCATCTGCACGGGAAGCGCATAGATGATCGGTGCGATGAACTCCGGAACCCTTGGCATGACGATCGTCTCGAACTTGTCGAGCGATGCCCGGGACGCACCTTCCTCGTCCGTGATCAGGATGATACGTCCGCCGCGCGCCGCCACCTCCTGCATGTTGGAGACGGTCTTTTCAAAGATGCGATCGTAAGGCGCGATCACGATCACCGGCATATGCTCGTCGATCAACGCGATCGGCCCGTGCTTCAACTCTCCAGCGGCATATCCCTCGGCATGAATGTAGGAGAGCTCCTTGAGCTTCAGCGCACCTTCCAAGGCGAGCGGATAGCTTGTGTCGCGCCCCAGATAGAGCACATGGTTCACCCGTGACAGCTCGCGCGCCACTTGTTCGATGCGCCCCTCAAGCCTCAAGGCCTGGGCCGCAAAACCGGGGGTTTCGGACAAAGCCTGCACCAACAGACCCGCCTCGTCCTTTGAAAGCGTTCCGCGCTCCAGACCGGCTCGTACCGCAAGCGCAGCGAAAATCGCGAGCTGGCAGGTGAAGGCTTTTGTCGAAGCCACGCCGATTTCCGGCCCGGCAAGCGTTGGAAAGATCCCGTCGCTTTCACGTGCCATTGTGGAGTCGCGAACATTGACGATCGATGCGATCGGCACGCCCTCTCGCCGGCAATAGCGCAGCGACGCGAGCGTGTCGGCGGTCTCGCCGGACTGCGAAACGAAAAGCGCAGCACTTCCTTTGGAAAGCGGCATCTCGCGGTAGCGGAACTCCGACGCGATATCGATGTCCACGGGTAGCCGGGCATAGCGCTCCAGCCAGTATTTGCCGACAAGGCCTGCAAGATAGGCGGTGCCACAGGCCGAAACCGCCATTCGGTCGATTCTGGCGAAGTCGAAGGGCGTTTCGAAGGGTTTCACGCCGCCATTCGCAAAATCGAGATAGTGGGCGAGCGTATGGGATATCACCTCCGGCTGTTCATGGATCTCCTTTTCCATGAAATGACGGTGATTGCCCTTGTCGACCAGGAAGCTCGTGCCGATCGACTGCTGCCGCTTCCGCTCGACGGGCTTGCCCTCCATGTCGAAGATCTTCATCCCCGAGCGCCGCACGACAACCCAATCGCCGTCTTCGAGATAGGTAATGGCATCGGTGAAGGGCGCAAGCGCAATCGCGTCCGAGCCGAGAAACATTTCTCCCTCGCCATGGCCGACGGCCAGCGGCGGACCGTTCCGCGCCCCGACGATCAGATTCTCGTCGCCGCGGAACAAAACGGCGAGCGCGAATGCCCCCCGAAGCCGCCTGAGAGCGGCGAAAGCCGCCTCCTCGGGTAGCTTGCCGCTGCGCAACTCACGCTCCACAAGATGTGCCACCACTTCGGTGTCTGTCTGGGACGAAAAGGTGAACCCATCCGCGGTGAGTTCATCGCGCAATTCGGAAAAATTCTCGATGATGCCATTATGGACCACGGCCACATCGCCGGAAAAATGCGGATGCGCGTTGGTTTCGTTGGGGACGCCATGCGTGGCCCACCGCGTATGGCCGATCCCGATCAACCCATCGAGCGGATCCTCCTCGAGGCGCTTCTCCAGGTTGACCAGCTTACCTTCCGCGCGGCGGCGCGCCAGTTTTCCGTTTTCGACGGTCGCCACCCCTGCCGAATCGTAGCCGCGATATTCGAGCCGCTTCAGCGCATCGACGATAAGTGGCGCGACGGGCGTTTGCCCGATTATCCCCACAATGCCACACATTCCCATCCCCTTCGGAATACCGCGCAGTGAACGGTCGGAGCCCACTTCCCGTTGGCTCCGACCAGCTATACAGCACCGTCACGACAGCTACAGGCCTGAAATCGAATTATGGTTTTCGAGGCCTTCACACACACTTACGGCGTAGGTCTTCAGTCAATATCCGCAACATCCGCCGGCGAGCCCCCGCTGACCCGCTGGGAAAGCGAAGCCTTCATGAACTCGTCCAATTCGCCGTCGAGCACGTCCTGCGGACTGGGGCTTTCGACGCCGGTGCGCAGATCCTTCACAAGCTGGTAAGGTTGCAGCACATAGGAACGGATCTGATGTCCCCACCCGATCTCGCCCTTTGTGGCTTCCGTGGCGTTCGCCGCCTCCTCGCGCTTCTGGAGCTCAAGTTCGTAGAGCCTCGCACGCAGCATCTCCCACGCCTTCGCGCGATTCTTATGCTGCGATCGCTCCTGCTGGCAGGCGACGGCGATGCCGGTCGGTATATGGGTAATGCGCACAGCCGAGTCGGTCGTGTTCACATGCTGGCCGCCTGCGCCCGAGGAGCGATAGGTATCGATCCGCACCTCTGACTCAGGAATCTCGATCTCGATCGAATCATCGATGACTGGATAGACCCAGACGCTTGCGAAGGAGGTGTGCCGGCGCGCATTGCTGTCGAAGGGCGAGATGCGCACGAGCCTATGCACGCCTGATTCCGTCTTCAACCAGCCATAGGCGTTGTGGCCGTGAACGAGGATGGTCGCCGATTTGATGCCGGCTTCTTCCCCGTCATGAACCTCCAGCACCTCGACCTTCATGCCCCGCCGCTCCGCCCAGCGCGTGTACATGCGCAGCAGCATGGAAGCCCAGTCCTGGCTTTCCGTACCGCCCGCGCCGGCGTGGATCTCAAGATAGGTATCGTTCGCGTCAGCCTCGCCCGAAAGAAGCGTCTCGATCTGCCGCGCCGCGATCTCGCCCCGCAGGGAGCGGATGGATGCTTCCGCCTCCTCGACGATCGCCTCGTCGCCCTCTTCCTCGCCCAGCTTGATCAGCTCGACATTATCGTCAAGAGCTCGCGAAAGCCCGTTGATCGCATTGATGTTTTCTTCGAGGGACTGGCGTTCGCGCATCAGCTTCTGGGCCTCCTGCGGATCGTTCCACAGTTGACCATCCTCGGCACGCGAATTGAGGTAATCGAGTCGTTTTACCGCCTCGTCCCAGTCAAAGATACCTCCTCAGCAGGCTTATGGCCTGCCTGATTTCGTCGATTAGATTTGCGGTTTCCGCACGCATGATGTCTTCTTTCTTTAATTGTCGCACGGCCTCTCAGCCGTGCCCGGCCGGAACTTATGGATGAAGACCTCGCCTGTAAAGTGACGGAGCGTCGGCGATCAGGGACTTGCCCGCCTATTATTGCGGAGGTACCGGCTCGGTGTTCGATACGCCTTCCGCACCCATGAACACGGCGAGAATCTTGACCGGGGCATTTGTCTTGTTCACCTCGTTATGCGGCCAATCAACCGCCTCCATCACGGCATCTCCGGCCTTATAGACACGAACGCCCTTCTCTCCGTAATCGACCGTGAGTTCGCCCTCGACCATATACCCAAAGACAGGAACCCTATGGATATGCATCCCCGTTTCTTGCCCCGGCTCGAGCGTGAGGAGAACGCTTGTTATCCTCGCCTGGCCTTCGGGATAACGGATCGGCTGCTCCAGAACCGTCTGCTCGCTCTTTAAGATCTCCGTGGCCTGGATCCGCGTCTCTTCCTTGGCAAGCAGTGGAAGCGCGGCACAGGCTGAGAAAACGACGGCAGAAGCTGCGATGAAAATATGATTGGACATAGCTTAACCCACTAAAATTAAACTAAAAATATCTAATGCACCCGGCCCCCTTTTGGGAGCCGGTTTTTGAAAAGAGGTTGTAGGCGGTCAGAAGAGGCCGCCAGCTCCCGTGGTAATCGCTCGATTCGCCTCAGGCGAGATATTGCTTGCGCCTGTGCTCACCTGGCTGCTTTCCATGCCGATAACCCAATAGCTGTCCGCAGGCCCGGTCCCAGGCTTGAAGGCTTCCAAGATGGTACCCGGTGCCCCTTCCGGGGCGCGCATGCCAGTCTTGCGATCGATGGCGACAAGTTGCATCCCCTCGGGGACCTGGAAATCGACAGGGCGCATGTCCTTCAGCGCATCCGCCATGAATTCCTTGAAGATCGGCGCAGCCAGACCGCTTCCGGTCGCCCCTTTGCCCATGGGCCGCGGCTGGTCGTAACCCATGAAGACGCCCACGACCAGATCAGGCGTATAGCCGATGAACCAGGCATCCTTCTCATCATTGGTGGTGCCGGTCTTGCCCGCGATAGGGCGGCCCAGCTCGGCAATCGTTCTCGCCGTGCCCCGCTCCACCACTCCCTCCATCATGGAGGTGATCTGATAGGCCGTCATCGGGTCGAGCACCTGCTCGCGATTGTCTACCAGCTGCGCCTCGGGCTGATTGCGCCATTCGTCGGCCGTGCAGCCCTCGCATTCGCGCCGGTCGTGCTTGAAGACCGTCTTTCCGTAGCGATCTTGGATGCGGTCCACCAGGGAAGGCTGGATGTGCTTGCCTCCATTGGCCATGATCGCATAGGCGGTGACCATCCGCATGACCGTGGTCTCACCCGAACCCAGGGACATGGCGATGTGTTCGGGCATGTCGTCATAGACACCGAAACGCTCGGCATATTCGGCAACCAGATCCATGCCCATATCCTGGGCGAGCCGCACCGTCATCAGATTGCGGGAGCGCTCGATGCCGGTGCGCAGGGTCGAAGGTCCCCCGAACTCGCCGCCATAATTCTTCGGCTCCCAAACCTGATTGCCGATATGAATGGTAAGCGGCCCGTCCATTACCACCGAGGCAGGCGTGTAGCCATTGTCGAGCGCGGCGGCATAGATGATCGGCTTGAAGGCGGAACCCGGCTGGCGATAAGCCTGCGTGGCGCGATTGAACTCCGACGCCGCATAGGAGAACCCGCCGGCCATAGCGAGAACGCGCCCCGTATGCGGGTCCATCGCGACCAGCGCGCCACCAATCGCCGGCGCCTGCCGCACCAGCCATTTGTCGCTCTCCTCGGCTGCCCGTTCGACGTAAATGACATCGCCGGGCTTGAACACGCCCTCCAGAGACTTCGCCTTCAGCAGCTTGCCGTCCACCAGGTGACGAAGGACCCAACCGATATCCTTCGTATCGATGGTGCCGGTCTCGCGCTCCTTGGACAGTTCGCCGGAAATCTCACGGCCGGGCTGCAAACCGATCTTCACATCATTGCCGTTCGCTTCGAGCACCACAGCCAGATGCCATTCTTGCACATCGCTCAAGCCGGATACTTTGGACAGAGCCTCGCCCCAGTCGCCGGAAACGTCGATCTGATCCACCGGCCCGCGATAACCGCGCAAATTATCGTATTTCATGAGCCCGTGCCGGAGCGCCTCCTGCGCGAAAATCTGCAGCTTGGGATCGAGCGTCGTGCGCACATAGAGGCCGCCCTCGTAAAGTGCGTCCTCGCCATACCGGGAGATGAGTTCGCGCCGAACCTCTTCCGTGAAATATTCCGAACCGGCAAGATAGTTTCCACGCTGACGCGGCCTTACATCAAGCCCGGTCGCCTTCGCCTCTTCAGCCTCCCTTGCCGTGATGTAGCCGTTGACCCGCATCTGATCGATCACCCAGTTGCGGCGTTCGAGGGCGCGGTCGGTATGTCGGAAGGGATGGTAGTTGGAAGGGCCCTTCGGCAGGGCGGCGAGATATGCGGCCTCAGCGATGGTAAGCTCCGACACCGGCTTGTCGTAATAGGCAAGCGCAGCTCCGGCGATGCCGTAAGATCCGAGACCGAAGAAAATCTCGTTGAGATAGAGTTCGAGGATACGGTCCTTCGAATAGGCCTGCTCGATGCGGAAGGAGAGAATCATCTCCTTGATCTTCCGGTCGATCGTCTGGTCGGAAGTGAGAAGGAAATTCTTGGCCACCTGCTGGGTGATGGTCGACGCGCCGACCGGCCTGCGTCCGGAACCGAAATTCTGCACATTGGTTACGACAGCCCTGAACAGGCCCGAAACGTCTATGCCGGGATGGGAGTAGAAGCTCTTGTCTTCAGCCGACAGGAATGCGGCCTTCACCCGGTCCGGAATGGCCTTGATCGGAAGGTAGAGGCGCCGCTCCCGCGCGAACTCCGCCATCAGCGAGCCGTCGGACGCGTGGACGCGGGTCATCACGGGCGGTTCGTATTTTGCCAGCACCTCATAGTCGGGCAGATCCTTCGCAAGGTCGCCGACATAAAGTGCCACGCCGGCAGCAGCAATAAGCGCGAAGACAATGCCAATACCGAAAAAATATCCTAAGAGACGTAACATGCTCGCTCCAGTGTGACCGGCTTTGCCCGGCTACTCCTCGCCTTGCGATGATACCACCATAAGCACCGGGAGGTGAAATCACGACAACAGCGTTCATCCCCTGCCGGGGTCTTGTGAGCAAAATTGGGCAAGGGGCCAGTCATTATCATCTATCGATGCGAAAAGAATCGAGAGCGTTGTCTGATTGCAACGATCCACTACCCTCCCGCTCGTGCAGCTGCGAATATATTGATCGCGTCAAATATGGATTCCACGGCCTTCGCCCGCCAGGCAGGATCCTGCATCTGCTTCTCGTCTTCCGCATTCGAGAGATAGCCGAGTTCCACGAGAACGGAAGGCACGTCCGGTGCCTTGAGGACGAGAAACCCGGCGGAACGAAGCGGATTGCCGACGAGATGCACCGTGTCACTCAGCTCATCGAGCAGGGTGCGGGCGAAGTGAATCGAAAAAGCATGGGTTTCGCGGCGAATGAGGTCGAAAAGGATGTCGGTAACGTGGTCCTGCTCCTCCTCGACCGTCAGCCCGGCGATTTCGTCCGATAGGTTTTCGCGGGCGGCCGTCGCGGCCGCTTCCGCGTCCGAAGCCCGGTCCGAAAGCGTATAGATGGTGGCTCCGCGAAAATTGCGCATCGAAATCGCATCGGCATGGATCGATATCAAAAGGTCGGCTTCGTTCTCGCGCGCGATTCGTACACGCTCGTCCAACCTCAGGAAGACGTCCTCGCTTCTGGTAAGCACGACATTATACTTACCGGTTTCCTCCAATCGGTCCTTGAGTTCCTTGGCGAAGGAGAGCGTGATCGTCTTCTCGAAGGTTCCGCTGACGCCGCGCGCACCGCCGTCGATGCCCCCATGGCCGGGATCGAGGGCGATGGTGAACCGATCCTCCTTGGGTTTGCGCGCCGGGGCATTCGTTGCCGTTCCCGCCTCGGGAGCAATATTGAGACGTTCGCGCATGGCCGCTTCGAAAGCGCTTTCCGAGGCAGAGACGATGTCGACGATCAGCCGATGTCCCGGCGAGCTTTCGTTCTTCAGAACAGAAACCTCTTCGACCTTGAACGGACCCGGCATTGTATAGATCATTCGGGAATGGCCTTGCGTCATCCGGCCATAACGCACTCGAGAGATCAAGCCTCTAGGCTCTGCTTCCTGCTCCTCTATGCTGAACTCCGTCTCGGGAAGGTCTACGACAAGGCGGTGCGGCGCGCGAAGAAGAAACCAGCTTACTTTTGGCTCCCGGTCGAAATTGAGCACGATTCGCACGCGATTCTCATCTCCGGCGATCGTATATTCGTAAGCCACGAGCGGCTGGGGTGCCTGCGCGCGGGCCGAAACGCTAAAGAACACCAGCACCGAGAAGATGGCGAAGAGAACAAGACGGCCGCAAGCGAACTGCCTGCGCAGTGCTTCCTGCCGGGCGCCAAGCGCTGGCACGCTTATCGGTGTCGATTGTTCCGCCACGTAAGTCCCCACTCGTTGGCAGTCGGAAAGATGCGCGTTAGCCGAGGCTTTGGGCCGCTTCAAGGCAAGGATGCCCTATGTGATTTCAGGGTTGCCATGGACGGTGTCAAATCATAAAAGCGATTTTGAACCATCGTGGCGTCTTATCCACGGAGTCGCCCCCTGAAAGAATAGGGTTGGCGGTGAGTTTCCGTAGCGCAATGCCGGCGCGGATGATGGCTCAAAGGATTTCTCAAGGTGTTTGCGGCTTGGCCGGAACCCTTAAGCGAGGAAACGGCCGGGAATGTTCCCGTGCCGGCTCAAAACGAGCAAAAGGCGGCCCGGCGATCCGGGTCTTGGTTGAAACGGTCCTGCCAGGCGATGCTATGGCGTTGAGCGCAGTGAGGAGTAGCCCCGGGAGAATCCGCAGCGATTTGGCGGCGGTCCGGCATTCTTCTGCTCCAAAGCCGGGACCGGCAGGCATCAAATTATCCGGCATAGGATCCCAGAGCGGCGCGGCGGGGAGGTTGAATGCCCCCGCCCGGCGGAGGATTCCTGCCGGGGAGAAAAGACTTTATGGCAAACAAAATGCTGATGGACGCCTCCCACCCGGAGGAAACCCGCGTTGTCGTCCTGCGCGGTAATCGTATCGAAGAGTTCGATTTCGAATCACAAGACAAGAAGCAGCTCAGAGGAAATATTTATCTGGCGCGGGTGACCCGCGTAGAACCTTCGTTACAGGCTGCGTTCGTTGAATATGGAGGAAACCGGCACGGGTTCCTCGCCTTCAGCGAAATCCACCCCGACTACTACCAGATCCCCGTCGCTGACCGGCAGGCGCTGCTGCAGGCAGAAGCTGAGGAAGCGCGCGCTGCAGACGAGGCGGAGGAAGGTGAAGCACAGGGCGGGCGCGGTAAGAAGCGTCGCCGCGGGGATCGCCGTGACGCGAAGGCCGAGGAAGCTTCCGCCGACAACAAGGAACGGGCGCAGGCCGAAGTCGTCAAGGGCGATGCGGTTTCCGAGCCGCACGCGTCAGACAATGGGTCCGAGGAGCTGAACGGCAACGGTTCAGACGAATCGAATGGAAACGGCTCGGAGGAATCCAACGGTTCGGACGAAGTCGACACGGTCGGTGCAGAGGATGCGCTTGATGAAGCGCAGAATCGCCGCCACCCCGTGCGCCGCAACTACAAGATCCAGGAAGTCATCAAGCGCCGCCAGATCATGCTGGTTCAGGTGGTCAAGGAGGAGCGCGGCAGCAAGGGCGCAGCCCTGACCACTTATCTCTCGCTTGCAGGCCGTTATTCCGTGCTGATGCCGAACACGGCGCGCGGCGGCGGCATCTCGCGCAAGATCACCAATCCGCAGGATCGCAAGCGGCTCAAGGAAGTGGTGAAAAGCCTGGACGTGCCGGAAGGCATGGGAGTCATCCTGCGTACAGCGGGCGCCAACCGGACCAAGGCCGAGATCAAGCGCGACTACGAGTACCTGATGCGGCTCTGGGAACGCGTCCGCACGCTGACGCTCGAATCCACTGCACCCGCGCTTGTCTATGAGGAAGGCAGCCTCATCAAGCGCGCGGTACGCGACCTCTACAACAAGGACATCGACGAGATCCTGGTGGCGGGCGAGGAAGCCTATCGTGAGGCCAAGGATTTCATGCGGATGCTGATGCCCAGCCACGCCAAGGTCGTGCAGCCTTATCGTGACAGCGTCCCCATCTTTGCGCGCAACGGCATTGAGGCGCAGCTCGACAAGATGCTGCAGCCGCAGGTGACCTTGAAGTCGGGCGGCTATATCATCATCAATCAGACCGAAGCACTCGTCTCCATCGACGTGAACTCCGGCCGCTCCACCAAGGAGCATTCGATCGAGGACACCGCGCTCCAGACCAATCTCGAGGCGGCGGAAGAGGTTGCCCGCCAGCTTCGCTTGCGTGACCTTGCCGGCCTGATCGTCATCGATTTCATCGATATGGAGGAGAACCGGAACAACCGGGCGGTCGAAAAGCGACTCAAAGAATGTCTGAAGAGCGATCGCGCCCGCATTCAGGTGGGACGTATTTCGCATTTCGGCCTGCTGGAAATGTCGCGCCAGCGCATCCGCTCGAGCGTTCTGGAAAGCACGATGCAGATATGCCCGCATTGCGGCGGTGCCGGCCATGTGCGCTCCGATTCGTCGGTTGCTCTCATGGTGGTCCGCGCAATCGAGGAATATCTGTTGAAGGACGGGCGCCACGACATCACCGTGCGCACGCCCACCTCCACGGCGCTTTACCTTCTCAACCACAAACGCACGACGCTTGTCGAACTGGAAACCCGCTTCGGCGTCAATATCACTATCGAGACCGACGAGGAGTTGGGCACCCAGCACTATGCGATCGTGAAGGGCCAGCCCTCTACCCGCACCCCCGCCCCCAAAGCCGCCGTACAGACGGTGCCGGAGGAGGAACCCGACGTGGAGGAGACGGCCTACGCCGAAGAGGCGGAGGAGCAGGAGCAGGAGGAAAGGCATGCCAGCGCCGAGGAATCCGGCGCGCCCGGACGCAAGCGCCGCCGCCGGCGCCGCCGTCGTGGCGGAAAGGACCGCGCTGTCGAGCAGGCCATGCCGCACGCCGCGGTAACGGACGAATCGAGCGAAGGCTCCGAAGAAGGAGAAGAGACGGAAGCCGAAGCCGAGGCAATTGCCACGGCTGAGGCGGAAGCTGAAACCACCGCCGAAGACGGAGAAGCTGAGCCACGCAAGAAGCGGCACCGCGGGAAGCGCGGAGGCAAGCGGAACCGCCGCGATGAGGACGCTGAAGTCAAGCAGGAAGATGACGGGGAAGAAGCCGTAGCGGCTGCCCCTGCGGAAGAGCCTGCCGCAGCGCCCGAGCCGGCGCCGGCGGGCCCTGTGGAGGCGGTTTCAACCGACGCAGAGCCTGCCGTCGAAGAGCCTGCGGCTGAGGAGAAACCGGCCAAGAAGCCGCGCCGGAAGCCGCGCGCCAAAAAGGAAGCGGTAGCCGAGGAAAACGTGCAAACTGCCGAAGTCCCGGCTGTAGAGGAAGCCGCTCCTGCGGCCGAAACACTGGCCGAACCTGCGTTCGAAGAGAAGACCGAGGAAGTTCGGCCCAAGCCTTCGCGCCGGAATGCTGCCAATACATCCGAAAAGCAGGAACCCGTCGTCACTTCGACGGGAGAAGGCGGCGGTGAGGCAGCTCCTCCGCGTAAAACCGGGTGGTGGCAGCGTAAGAGCTTCTTCTGATTGTAAGGCCGGGCGGATGCCCCGCCTTTCTTCAATCGGCACTCTGGACTCTTCTTGGTAAGTCCTGCAGTTTTCTTTCAAACCGGTTCGGAAGATGATTGGTGTTGCGGAAACTGAGACGGGCGCAACGCCTTCTCCTTGCCATGATAATCAAATATCGGTGTCGGCGATGGTGACCTTGCCCCGATTTGTTACTGTGCACTTCTACCGGACAATCGCCGCACTTCTGGCCGCGGCATATATATTCGTAAGCGTATCGCCGGCTGCCGCGCAGCGCGGCGTTCCCATCGTCCGCGATGCCGAGATCGAAGCGCTCGTAGCCGATTATGCAGGGCCGATCCTTCAAGCCGCGGGCCTTAGCCGATCCAGTATCGAGATCGTGCTCGTCAATGACCATCGCTTCAATGCGTTCGTGGCCGGACGGCGCATCTTCATTCATACCGGCGCGCTGCTTACAGCGGAAACGCCGAATGAGATTATCGGGGTCATCGCTCACGAGGTCGCGCATCTTGCCGGGGGCCACCAGCACAGGCTTCGCGAGCAGTTGGCCCGCTCCCAGACCATGGCCGTCGTTGCGACGCTGCTCGGCATCGGCGCAGGCGTGGCGGCCGCGGCAAGCAACCAAGGCGATCTTGCGCAAGCCGGCGTCGGGCTGGCCATGGGCGGTTCAGAAGCAGCCCGCCGCAGTCTTCTTGCCTATCAGCGCACGGAAGAAATCACGGCTGACCGCTCGGCGGTCGCCTATCTGGAGCGCACCGGCCAGTCGGGTCGGGGAATGCTGATCACCTTCCAGCGCATGGCCGGCGATTTGGCGCTGGCCGGCGTGAATGTGGATCCTTATCAGGTCAGCCATCCCATGCCGCGCGACCGGATCGCCAATCTCGAAGCGCTCGTCAAGAAGAGCCGCTTCTATGACCGGACCGATCCGCCGGCCCTGCAGCTGCGCCATGATTTGGCGCGTGCGAAGATAGCGGCTTACACGGCGGGACGGAATGCTATCCCCCGTGTCTTCCGCAAGGATGCGGGCGGTCTGCCAGTTCTATATGCGGATGCGATCACCAGCTATCTCAGCGGCAATCCTCGCAATGCTCTTTCCAAGGTCGATCAGCTCATCGCCAGCCAGCCGCGCAACGGGTATTTCCACGAGCTTCGCGGCGAAATCCTGGTGAAGGCCAATCGGCCGCGCGAGGCGGCGGAAGCTTACGCGACCGCGATGAAGCTGGCGCCGCGCTCGGGTCTGCTCGAAGTGGGCTACGGCCAGGCGCTCCTCGCAACGGGACAGCCCGACCTGGTACGCCGCGCTGCCACCCAGCTGGAATCGGGATTGACGCGCGAGCCCAGCTACGTCAACGGCTATCGCTTCCTCGCCCAAGCCTATGGACAATTGGGGGAGATCGGACCAGCCGAACTGGCCACCGCTGAAGGTTATTTCCATTCAGGTGCCTATCGTGATGCAAAGGTCATGGCGGCACGGGCACAAATGAAATTGAAACGTGGTTCGCCGGAATGGGTCCGTGCGCAGGATATTATCGAATTTCGCGAACCAGGCCGAAAGTGATACTAGAATGAACTGACATTCGGTTCGGCGGCCGTGACCGGCAGGCCATCCGGCCCACAAGGGAAAGATCATGAAAAAACTGCTTTTCGCTGCGTCCTTTGCCTCGGTTCTCGCCATCACGGGCACGAATCAACTCCAGGCGCAGGAGCAGGCCGCCGGGCAAAGCGCGCTCACCAAGCCTCAGATCGAGGGAATCGTCCGCGAATATCTCCTCGCCAATCCGGAAATCCTGCTGGAGGTGCAGTCCGCCCTCGAAGAGAAGATGAAAGCGCAGCAGGCGGCCGCCAGCCAGCAGGTGATAACCGATGCGGCCGATCAGATCTTCCATCAGGCGAGCGATGGCTTCATCGGCAATCCCGACGGCGACGTCACGATCGTAGAATTCTTCGATTATAACTGCGGCTATTGCAAACGGGCGCTGAACGATATGGAAGCGCTGCTTGCCAAGGACAACAACCTGCGCTTCGTGCTGAAGGAGTTTCCGATCCTCGGTCCCGATTCCCATGCGGCCCATGTGGTATCGAAGGCTTTCCAGAAGCTTCAACCGGCAAAATACGGCGACTTCCACCGCCGGCTCCTCGGCAACCAGGGCCGGGCCAATGAGGAGACCGCAATCCGCATCGCTGTCGAGCTGGGAGCGGATGAGGCAGCGTTGCGTGAGGCGATGAAGGACCCGGCGATCGAGGCAAGCTTTGCCGAGACCTACAATCTCGCGAGCCGCCTGCAGATCAGCGGCACGCCCTCCTATGTGGTGGGTCAGGAGGTTGTCTACGGCGCTTTGGGCGCCGATCACCTGAGCGAAAAGATTGAAGCGACGCGGCAGTAGGGTGTTGCCGCTTTTTACCCATCATCCCCCTTCTGGAACGGGGAAAGAGCGCATTTGCGCTCTTTCCGCAGCCGCCGAAGCCGATTATAGAGGGCCGGCGGGATGCCCTTGGGATAGATGATGGCGAAACTGGTATATGTTCTCAACGGACCGAACCTGAACATGCTCGGCAAGCGCGAGCCCGGCATTTATGGGGGCGCGACTCTTGCCGATATAGAAGCTGAGTGCCGCGCTGCGGGCGCTGATCTTGGGCTTGAGATCGAGTTCCGTCAGTCCAATCATGAGGGCGTGCTGGTCGACTGGATCCAGGAAGCCGGGGAACGCGGAGTTGGCATCGTCCTTAATCCTGGTGCATATGGGCACACCTCGATTGCGCTGCATGATGCGATCCGCTCCGTGAGCCCAATGCCGGCGATCGAGGTGCATTTGTCGAATATCCACGCGCGCGAGCCTTTCCGGCATAAGACCATGACGGCTCCCGTGGTTGTGGGCGTGATATGCGGGCTAGGACCGATCGGGTACAGGCTGGCGCTCGAAGCGCTGGCGGCAAGACAATAATTGGCTGCACGGGCCAAAAGGAAAAGATATCGATGAAGAAGAACGGTGTGGATCAGCAGCTCATCCGTGAATTGGCAAATATTCTTGATGAGACCCGCCTCACGGAAATCGAGGTGGAAGACAATGGAATGCGCATCCGCGTCGCACGACAGTCGTCCGTGATCCAGACTACCGTTCCGGCCTTTGCATCGGGCCAAGCCCCGGCTGGGCCGGCTGCCGCCGGGCAAGCGCCCATCCAGGAGCAAGCCTCCGCTCAGGCATTGGAGGACGCGAAGAACGCGGTTCCGTCTCCCATGGTCGGCACTGCTTACCGCGCGCCCGCCCCAGGAGCGCAGCCATTCATCGAGGTTGGGCAGTCGGTGGAGAAGGGGCAGACCCTGCTGATCATCGAAGCTATGAAGACGATGAACCAGATCCCCTCGCCTCGCGCCGGCGTGGTCAAATCCATCCTGGTCGAGGATGGGCAGCCCGTCGAATATGGCGAGCCTCTGGTCGTAATCGAATAGCTCCCGGGACCGACACCGCAATGTTCCAGAAGATCCTCATCGCCAATCGCGGCGAAATCGCGCTCCGGGTGCTTCGCGCCTGCAAGGAGCTCGGAATCCAGACGGTGGCGGTGCATTCCACGGCGGATGCCGATGCCATGCATGTACGCCTGGCGGACGAGAGTGTCTGCATCGGCCCGCCGGCTTCACGCGAAAGCTACCTGAACATCCATCAGATTCTCGCTGCCTGTGAGATCACAGGCGCCGATGCGGTGCATCCGGGCTATGGCTTCCTCTCCGAGAACGCCAAATTCGCGGAAATACTGGCCGCCCACAACGTGACCTTCATCGGTCCGTCGGCCGAGCATATCCGCATCATGGGCGACAAGATCGAAGCCAAACGGACAGCAAAGCGCTTGGGCATACCGGTTGTGCCCGGATCGGAAGGCGCCGTTACCGACGAGCGGGAGGCAAAGCGCATCGCTGCCGAGATCGGCTACCCGGTGCTTATTAAGGCATCCGCCGGCGGTGGTGGCCGTGGCATGAAGGTCGCGCGCTCCGAAGCCGGGCTCGCGGAGGCGCTGGCTACCGCGCGCACGGAAGCCGGTGCCGCTTTCGGCGACGACGCGGTCTATATCGAGAAATATCTGGAGAAACCTCGTCATATCGAGGTGCAGGTGGTGGGCGATGGCGCCCACAATGCGATCCATCTCGGCGAACGCGACTGCTCGCTTCAACGGCGCCATCAGAAGGTTTGGGAAGAGGCGAACTCCCCCGCGCTCAATGTGGAACAGCGCACGCGCATCGGCGAGACGGTCGCAAACGCGATGGCTGAGCTCGGTTATTCCGGCGCCGGCACCATCGAGTTCCTGTACGAGAACGGCGAGTTCTATTTCATCGAAATGAACACGCGGCTGCAGGTCGAGCACCCGGTGACGGAAGCGATCACCGGCATCGACCTTGTGCACGAGCAGATCCGGGTTGCCTCGGGCGCCGGCTTGTCTGTCCGCCAGCAGGATGTCCGCTTCCATGGTCACGCCATAGAATGCCGCATCAATGCGGAAGACCCGCGTACCTTCGTCCCCTCGCCCGGCACGATCACTCATTTCCATACCCCGGGGGGCTTGGGCGTGCGCGTGGATTCGGGCGTCTATTCCGGCTATCGGATTCCGCCCTATTACGACAGCCTCATCGGCAAGCTGATCGTGCATGGTCGCAACCGGGTAGAATGTATGATGCGTCTTCGCCGTGCTCTTGACGAATTCGTCGTCGACGGCATCAATTCCACATTGCCGCTCTTTCGGGAGCTCGTGGGCAATGTCGATGTGGCAAACGGCGATTATGACATCCATTGGCTGGAGAACCATCTCGCGGCCAGCGAATAGTTTCCGGGCGCTGCAATGACGCGCCCCCTCGCCCCCGGTTTTCATATCCCGCCGGATCTCTTGTTGCGTGCCTATGCGACAGGGGTCTTTCCCATGGCCGAGCACGCGGACGATCCCGAGGTTTTCTGGGTTCGTCCGGAAACGCGCGGCATCATTCCGCTGGACAGCTTCCATATACCGAAAAGCCTGAAGAAGCTGATGCGGCGGGAGCCTTTCGATATCCGCTATGACACGGACTTCCTAGGCGTCATCACGGCCTGTGCGGAACCCTCCCCGGAGCGCTCCGATACATGGATCAACGAGCCGATCCGTGAAGCCTATACGGAGCTCTTCAAGCGCGGGCATTGCCACACCGTGGAAGCATGGCGCGACGGCAAACTGGTCGGCGGCCTCTACGGCGTGTCTCTCGGCCGTGCCTTCTTCGGCGAAAGCATGTTCTCACGCGAGCCCAACGCCTCGAAGATATGCCTTGTACATCTGGTCGAGCGCTTGCGGGAGCACGGGTTTCTTTTGCTCGATACCCAATTCACCACCGAGCATCTGAGGCGCTTTGGAGCAATTGATGTGCCCCGCCGCCTTTATGAACAGATGCTTGCCGAAGCGCTGGAGGAAACGGCGAGGTTCTAAAGAGGGAGAGGCACACCGCCCCCCAACGCTTTCAGCGTGGTTCCGCGCCGGAGAAAATCACGAGCCGCCCCACCCGCCTCTCAATTGGTCGCGGGAGCAGGCACGTCGGACGTCTGCTTGCAGCTCTTCAGCCATACATCATAGACGGCATGCTCGATGGCATTGATGCCGGGGCTCTCGGCGAACATCCATCCGGTAAAGATGCGTCGGATCTGCCGGTCGAGCGTGATTTCGTTCACTTCAACGAAGGCATCCGTCTTCGGCTCCTCAGTCTCAGGTGAGCTGTAGCAGACGCGCGGCGTCACCTGAAGCGCACCGAACTGGACCGTCTCGTCCATATAGACGTCGAAATTGGTGATACGACCGGTGATCTTGTCGATGCCGCTGAATTCCGCAACGGGGTTCGTGATCCGCTCGGCCTGGGCGGGAAAGGTGAGGAAAACCGCCATTGCTGCCGCGGCCGCCCATATTGCATTTCGGGAGATATGCGTTGATTCCCTCATATGCTTCCCGTCCTCTGCCCGGTTTCCAAATCGATCGTCACCGGGGTTATTGCGCAATTGTGGCGAGAAATATGCCTAACCACCCGGTGTCCAGGCGTCATAATCGCCGGTAACCCGCGGACGTCCCTCATTCGTGAGCACTGAACCCCGCGGACGATAAGCCGCCGGAGTGCCGGTCAGGTTGGGCAGATGCGGCTTCTGCCATTCGAAGGGCTTGTAGTTCTCCTGGGAAGGCGGCGTGTCCACCTTGTGGTGCAACCAGCCGTGCCAGCCGGGGGGCACGGCGGAGGCCTCCGCATAGCCATTATAAATCACCCAGCGCCGCGTGCGGCCTTCGGAGTCCGTTCCGCCCTGATAATAGACATTCCCGAACTCATCCTCGCCCACACGCTCGCCTTTGCGCCATGTGTGAAAGCGCGTACCGAGTGTCTGACCATTCCACCAGGTGAAGAACTGGAGCAGGAACTTTTTCATCGCATTCCTTCGCGAGCAATCACTGGCCGTTTCCCTGCTTATGGCGGTGCGACGAACCGAAGGCAAGAGCCCGCGCGCATTCGACGCTATTGCCATAACCTCATTTTGAAGCCCACATGGCTCTTCTGAAAGCCGAGCCGTTCATAAAAGCGGTGAGCGTCTACGCGCACCGCATTGGAGGTAAGCTGCACCTGCCGCGCACCGGCTTCGCGCGCCAGGTCAATGGCAAAGCGGATCATCGCTGCACCGATGCCTCGTCCCCGAAGGTCGGATCGCGTCTGAACAGCCTCGATTGTCATGTTGGTGGCACCCCGGCCGGAGAGCGTGGCGGTAAGAGTTGTCTGGAAAGTGCCGACCACCTCACCATCGAGCTCGGCGATGTAAAGGCTGTCATTGGGACTCGCCGAAATAGCCTCGAATGCCCTCAGATAATCGTCCGCAGCGGCGGGATCAGTCGTATCGCCATGTCCGCCCAGCTCGTCGGCGGCAAAGAGAGCCACAATGTGGGGCAGATCATCCGCCCGCGCAGAGCGGATGATGAGGCTTTCCAGCAGCGACCTGCTCAGCCTACTCAATCCCGAGCTTCTGTTTGACCAGATCGTTCACGGCCTGCGGATTGGCCTTTCCGCCGGTCGCCTTCATGACCTGGCCAACAAACCAGCCTGCCAGTGTCGGCTTGGCCTTCGCCTGCTCCACCTTATCCGGGTTGGCCGCGATCACCTCGTCCACAGCCTTCTCGATAGCGCCGGTATCCGTCACCTGTTTCAGGCCGCGATCCTCGACGATCTTCACCGGGTCGCCACCCTCGTTCCAGACGATCTCGAACAGATCCTTCGCGATCTTGCCGGAAATCGTTCCGTCCTTGATCAAGTCGATGATTGCGCCGAGCTGGTCAGGCGATACGGGCGTATTCTCAATGTCCTGGCCCGTCCTGTTCAAAGCACCGAGCAGATCGTTGATTACCCAATTGGCCGCTGTCTTGCCATCGCGACCGGTCGCGAGCTTCTCGAAATATTCGGCGATCGCCTTTTCCGAGACGAGCACCGAAGCGTCATATTCCGACAGGCCGAGATCCCGGATGAAACGCGCCCGCTTCTCATCGGGCAGTTCCGGCAGCTCCGCTGCAAGCGCATCCACATAGGCCTGGTCGAAAACGAGCGGCACCAGGTCCGGATCGGGGAAGTAGCGGTAGTCGTGCGCTTCCTCCTTGGAGCGCATGGAACGCGTCTCACCCTTGCTCGGATCGAAGAGCCGGGTCTCCTGGTCGATCTTGCGGCCATCCTCCAGGATCGCGATTTGACGCCGTGCTTCCGATTCGATCGCCTGTCCGACGAAGCGAATCGAGTTCACGTTCTTGATCTCGCAACGCGTGCCAAAAGGCTCGCCCGGCCGGCGCACAGACACGTTTACGTCGGCGCGCATAGAACCCTCGTCCATGTTCCCGTCGCAGGTGCCCAGATAGCGCAGGATGGTGCGCAGCTTCGTCAGGAACGCTTTCGCCTCATCCGCCGAACGCATGTCGGGCTTCGACACGATCTCCATCAGCGCCACGCCCGACCGGTTCAGGTCCACATAGGACATGGTCGGATGCTGGTCGTGCAGCGATTTTCCGGCGTCCTGCTCCAGGTGCAGGCGCTCGATGCCGACCTCGATCTCCTCGAAGCTTCCGTCTTTGGCGGGACCGACGGAGACGGTCACCACACCCTCTCCAACGATCGGCTGCTTGTATTGGGAGATCTGGTAGCCCTGCGGCAGGTCCGGATAGAAGTAGTTCTTGCGATCGAAGACCGAGCGATGATTGATCGTGGCCTTGAGTCCGAGGCCCGTGCGAATCGCCTGCTTCACGCATTCCTCGTTGATCACGGGAAGCATGCCGGGCATGGCCGCGTCGACAAGGCTGACATTGGCGTTGGGCTCGGCCCCGAATTCCGTCGAGGCGCCTGAAAAGAGCTTTGCGCGCGACGTTACCTGGGCATGGATCTCCATGCCGATGATCACTTCCCAGTCGCCGGTGGCGCCGGAGATGAGCCGCTTGGGATCGGGCGTGCGCGTATCGATAATCGTCATGGTGCCGTGTTGTCGAATTGCAGAAAGGGAAATTGCGATTTTCGCAACTGCGGTCTTCGCTAGAACAATCGCGGCAGCGTGGCAAGCGGAAGGACTTCCGTCATGCCATAAGTTGCGCTATGAGCGCATTTCGCAGATGGAGTTTTGATGTCTACCCAACTGGAGACCTGCTGAAGCCCTGCGCCCCTCGGGCCAGGGCTGACCTGAACCACCGCACGCCCGCGGGTGATGCGGCAGTGAGGTATGGCGCGCATGCGCCACAGGTTTTCCAGGATCAGAAATGGACATCTCGCGTGCAGAACAGCGCATCCTTCATATTTTGGCGCAAGGCGGCCGCATTCAGATCGAAAAGGACGAGAACGGCCGCATCATCGAACTCTCCTGTTTTACCCGCGACGGGTGGCACTTTCCCGGCCTTGACCTTGCGCTCTTCCGCAAGGTGAAGCGCAAGCGCGCCATCGCGTCGGTAAACGGTGGACCTTACCGCATCACGCGGCGCGGTCTGGAGCTCGTCCGGTCGCAACCCGATAATCGCTGAAGAAGCTGAGGCTGCCGGCATTGCGGCAGCCTCTCCTCACGCTGTCGCAATATAGGTCCGGATCTCTTCCGCCTCGCGCTCCACATCCTCGATGCGCCGTTTCACCACGTCGCCAATCGAGACGATGCCAACGAGGCTTCCACCCTCCTCCACGGGCAAGTGGCGGAAGCGGCCTTGCGTCATGATCTGCATGACTTCATTGACCGTATGGCTCTCGCGGCAGGTCCTCACCTTCGCCGTCATCGCCACGGAAACGGCCATATCAAGAGCGGACGCTCCATCTCTGGCAACTGCGCGGACGATGTCACGTTCGGAAAGAATGCCCCCGATCCGGCCGCTCCCATCCAACACCACCACGGCGCCGATCCGCCGTTCCGCAAGAAGCTCCGCCGCCTCCCTTAATGTCCGTTCCGACGCGATGCTCACAACATCGCGTCCCTTCGCATCGAGTATAGCCTTGACCGTCACGTGATCTCCTCCTCGCTCAATAGATCCATGAACCTCCCTCAGATCGAATGTTGCCCCCGATGTTCCTCCTTTGCAAGCCGACGCGCTTTAAGCCGCCTGCTCCTTCGGCGGGTGCCGGTCAAAGAAGCGGATCGCCAGCAGGCCGAACAGAAAGCCGCCGATATGGGCGATCCAGGCAATCTGCGGCTCTCCGTTACTTCCGGACGTCACACCGACCGCGATATTGGTGATGAACCAGGCTGTGATGAAAACAAGGGCCATGCGCGACCGGAAGACCGCCGATAGCGGCAGAACCGGCCCGAAGAAGCCGGGCTTTCGTGCCCTCCGGTCGACCCGGAAATCGAACCTGGCGGCTGCCCCCCACATCCCCGAAATGGCGCCGGATGCACCGACCAGCGGTGATGCATCGTTTGGATAGAAGCAGAAATGAAGAAGTGCGGCAGCCAGCGTCGCGGCAACCCAGAACAGCAAGAACCGAGCCGCGCCTATGCGGTTTGCCAGCGGCGAGCCGAAAGCGGCGAGCGCGATCATATTCACCGCGAGATGCGCGAAACTGCCGTGCAAAAACGAATAGGTCAGAGGGCTGATCAGGGCGAAGATGTCGATGGGGTAGTCGCCATTATACCGCAGGGGCAGGAAAGCGAAGTGCAGGATGAGCCGGTCGTCCGCCTCGGGCGCGAGCACATATACCCGCAGAGCGTGAATACCGGTGCAAAGGAGGATAATGGCGACCACAACGCCCGCCAGATTGAAGATCGGCTCGCGCCGCGGTCCTTCTTCCCTGGTTTCCGGCTGCTCTTCGGTGATGATCTCGTTCATGTCCTGAATGGTCGGCTGTTTCGGTGTGCCTACCAGACATAGCGGAAAAACAGAAGCCGCCCAGCGTCTCCGCTGGACGGCTCCCGGTCGAGTCCCCTGTCCCCAATTTCCTGAGGTGCAAGGGGCATGCCAGAGCCGCCAAAGAAAGCGTTACTTCGGTTGCGATTCCGGCCTGAGGGAAAGCCCTTCCAGGAAAAGCGGTTTTGAATCAAACGAGTAAGGAACCGTCAACCATAATGAACCCCTCCCGTTAAGAACCTTTCCCGGGGCTGGCACGCAACCTGCTTGTTCTGCATTGAGGGGTGTGGGGGCTCGCTTCTGTTCACCTCTGGGACAAAAGAAATCTCAAAACGGGACGGCTCAAAAATGTTTCAGGATGGATCGATCGCTTTGTTCCAATATTGGAATCGGTTGCGTGCAGGTCGGCCCGCGCCGCTACGAACGGAGATCGCTCCCAGCGAGATCAAGTCGCTCCTGCCGGACACTTTCATTCTGGAACGCAATGCGCGTGGGGCGATCCTCTTCCGCCTTGCCGGCACCCGCATCTGCGCAATCTACGGCAAGGAGTTGAGGGGAACGGCCTTCACATCATTATGGACCGGCGGTGACCAGCAGGCGGTCACGCGTATCATGCGGCGCTTTCTGGCCGATAAATCCGCCCTCTATATCACGTTCGAAGGTGCGACCGGGGACGGCCGACTGAATGGCTTCGAACTCCTGCTTCTTCCACTTGGAAGTGATGACGATCACACCCGCGTCCTGGGCACGCTCCAGCCGGTCCACAAGCCTTTTTGGCTCGGCGCGGACCCGGTCTGTGAAAACCGACTGGAAAGCTTCCGGCTCATCGATCCGGATCGCGAGCCGCTGTTGCTTTCAAACCGCAAGACGGTCTCCGTTCCTCCCCTTCTTCCGGATGGCCAGGCCCTGGTGGAAGCTTTCGGCAGCAACGTGCGCCGTATTCGCCACCTGCTGGTATTCGAAGGCGGCCGCCGCAGCTAGACGGCGCTTGAACCCGCTTCCTGTTTCTTATTTCGCAAGAACGTTTCGAAACGCCGGACATCGGCAGGCGAGCGAAGGATATGGACGTCGAGCAGCTCTCGGCTCTCCTCCGCGAGACGGACCGCGCGGGGCCGCGTCACGCGATTCCAGTTCCAGCTGTAGCGCAGGAATTCAGGCGCAAGCCGCTCCCGGCAATTTTCCGGCAGGTCGGGCCGCGTCGTACCGCGATGTTGAATCCAGCGGCGGATGATTCGGCTCATCCGCAACCAGCGCGGCATATCCAGGAAAATCAGAGTGTCGGCGCGCGCCGCCCGCATCTCGAAGGAGCGTGAGTGATTGCCTTCCAGCACCCAAGCGTCACCTGCGATGATCTGTTCGATCAACGGAAGCTTTTCCTCATCCGGGCGCGGCGTCCACCCCGGCTTCCAATGTATATGATCGAAATGAAATACGGGAAGGCCGAGGATATCGCCAGTATTGCGGGCAAGGGTTGATTTGCCCGACCCTGGTCCGCCAATGATGAGGATACGCCTCATCGTGCGGGCCGAACCGCCCGCTTCGGAAGCGTTCTTATTCATGATGCCCATCCGGAATGCTCAAATCAGGCGGAGTGCCAAAGGAGCTTGCCGGATCTATGGCAGCAGCGTGCGCATATGCACAAGGCAAGCTCGCTTTCGGCCTAGCACAGGAGCTACACGCTATCTTAACCATCTGTCCTAAAATGAAGCCGTTTGCCGGCCGCTCGGTTACCGGCACAGTGGGTGACCATGGTCGTTGCAACAAGCCAGATAGCCTCGCATCCCGAAAGGCGCAGTTTTCAGCGCGTAAAGATCATCCTATCTGGCCGCTACATGCTCCAGGATCGCTCCGAGCATTCCTGCCAGGTGATAGACATATCGCCGGGCGATGTCGCGCTGAAGGCAGAACGTATCGGCCGAATGGGTGAGCGGGTCGTCGTCTATCTCGAGCATATTGGTCGGATCGAAGGCCGCATTACGCGCGTGTTCGCGGACGGGTTTGCGATGACGATCAAAGCCTCGCAAAGGAAGCGCGACAAGCTTGCGTCCCAATTGACGTGGCTCGCGAACCGGCATGAACTGGATCTACCGGAGGAGCGTCGTTACGAGCGGGTGACTCCGGCGAACCCGATGAGCACAGTCCGCTCCCCCGACGGGCATGAGCATCCATGCCGTATCGTCGATCTTTCGGTTTCCGGTGCCGCGGTGGAGACTGCCGTGAAACCGCCCATCGGCTCGACGATCTTTCTGGCAAATCTGCGGGGCATCGTGGTACGCCACTTCGAACATGGCTTCGCCCTGGAATTTTTTATGATCCAGGACCTAACGGCGCTTCTCGCCAATTTCGAGTAGAACTGCCACCTTCCACACCCTCAAGCTGTACGCATGATCTCGGCCCGGGGGGCGACTTTCCCCTCGGCACTCCCATAAGCCTGCGCGAATCCCACTCAGATTAAGGAATGTTATCCTTAATCATCCCTATCTCTGACGTTAACTTATTTATACATAGACGTTTCAAAGTAGTTTAAACATTAGTCTTATTTCTACTGCTTCTTTTTGCGCGACATCAATTCGAGCCTGCCATTGTGTCTCCCAATGACGGGGAGACGAAGAATGCAATTGAAGAAGGGAATGCCGCTTTTCGCGGCGCTTGCGATTTTGCTTGCATCATTAACGGCAGAAGCTCATTCGGCCGCAGACTTCATGCCCACGGGGGGGGCTACCTCCCAGCCCATCGGACATTTCGAATTCTGTCGCCGTGAGCCGGCGGAGTGCAACCTCAAGAGCGCCAGCACAGGGCCGGTGGAACTGACCCGCGATCTTTGGGCGCTGCTGGTCGAGGTGAACGACACCGTGAACACCTCGGTGATGCCCAGCACCGATGCTGAGATCTGGGGTGTCGAAGAATTCTGGTCTTATCCCGACATCTACGGCGACTGCGAGGATTACGTGCTCGAGAAGCGCCGGCTATTGATGAAGGCCGGAGTGCCGGCGGCAAATCTGCTCATCACCGTCGTTCGTCAGCCCAATGGCGATGGCCACGCCGTCCTTACGGTCAACACCAGCATGGGCGACTTCATTCTCGACAATATGGAGCCGCGCATCCTGTCCTGGTCTGAGACCGAATACCAGTTCCTGAAGCGCCAGTCGGCGCGCGATGCCTCTCGCTGGGTATCGATCTCGGATGGCCGCGCAACCGCGGTGGGCAGCATCTCCCCCAATCGCTGAAGTTTCCGGGAAACCCGGTCGAGTCCCCACCTCCCCGTCCCCATCGACCGGGTTAGGAGCCGGCCCCCTCCCCTGGGGCCGGCTCCGCTTTTTTGGCAGGACGGCAAAGGGCCCGAACAGACGAAGCGGCAGCCGAACGGCTGCCGCTTCGTGTGAAGTTTTAGAGGGTATCTTTAGAGGGCGCCGAGAGGCGGTGCAGGCTCGAGGCCGTGTCGAAAACGCATGGCGTTCTCGACATAATGCGCGGCTGACGCATGCAACCGGGCCACCGTCTTCTCATCAAGTTCGCGGACCGCTTTTGCAGGCGCGCCCACGATGAGGCAGCGATCCGGAAATACCTTGCCTTCGGTGACGAGGGCGCCGGCCCCGACAAGGCATTCACTGCCGATCCGTGCCCCGTTAAGCACCGTCGCCCCCATGCCGATGAGCGTATGGTCGCCGATGGTGCAACCGTGCAGTGTCGCCCGATGCCCGATGGTACAGCCACGCCCGATGGTCAGCGGGAAATCCATATCGGTGTGCATGACCGTGTGCTCCTGCACATTCGTGTCATCACCGATCTCGATGGGTTCATTGTCCCCACGCAAGACCGCTCCAAACCAGATCCCGACATTGCGACCAATGATGAGATTGCCGATCAGGGAAGCATCAGGCGCGATCCAGCCCGTCCTGTGGTCCGCAAATTGGGGAACATGTCCATCAAGCGAATAGATCGGCACCGGCTTCCTCCCGCACCTCGTGCAACCGCGCCAATGGCGCTCAATCTCCAAGATTAGTCGAGGTCGACGTCCAGAATAGCCATCGAGAAATTGTAGGACAACTCTCCCTCTTCCTCATCTTTGAAGATGATGCCGAGGAACTCGTCGCCGAGATAGAGTTCGCATGAATCCTCCTTGCGCGGACGTGCTTTCACCTGCAAGGACGGGTTTTGGAAGGTGCGCTTGAAATAGGCGTCGAGCTTCCTGATCTCTTCCGGCTTCAATAAACTTCTCCGTTCTGGGATGTTGCCCGCTTCTGACACGGGCACAACGCCGCTGTAAACCCCTCTCCCGGGCTATACCGAGAAAGCTGCTATTCCTCGCGCAGGAGCTGATCCATGGCCCGCGAGGGTTCGTTACAGCCGGTTTCTCCAATGACCCGGGCAGGAACTCCTGCGACTGTCTTTTTCGGCGGAACCGACTTTACCACCACGGAACCCGCCGCCACTTTCGCGCAATGGCCGATCTCGATATTGCCGAGGATCTTTGCGCCGGCCCCGATCAGCACACCGCGCCGGATCTTCGGATGCCGGTCGCCGCCCTCCTTGCCCGTACCGCCCAGCGTCACGTCCTGCAGGAGAGAGACATCGTCCTCAATCACGGCCGTTTCGCCGACAACGAGCCCGGTCGCGTGATCGAGGAAAATGCCGCGCCCGATCTGGGCTGCGGGATTTATATCCGTCTGGAACACCGCCGAGGAGCGGCTCTGCAGGTAGAGCGCGAAATCCCTGCGGCCCTTCTTCCAGAGCCAGTGGGCGAGCCGGTGCGTCTGGATGGCGTGAAAACCCTTGAAATAAAGGATCGGCATAAGGAAGCGATCGCAGGCCGGGTCTCGATCATAGTAGGCCTGGATGTCGACACGCAGGATGTCGCTCCACTCCGGCTGATCCTCCCACATGGCGAGAAAGGTCTGCTGCAGAAGGTCGGCGCCGATATCGGCATGGTCCAGCCGCTGCGAGATGCGATGGATCGCGGCTTCTTCCAATGTCTGCTGATTGAGGATTGTCGAGTAAAGAAACGCGGCAAGCAGGGGATCATTCTCGACGGCCGCTTGAGCCTCGGCACGAATCTCGGACCAAATCGGATCGATCTGCTGCGGCGCTTTCGAGCGGACCGCTTGTCTAGCCGTCATAACCAACTCCGTCTCCGGCAGGGTGCGTTGCCCATATCTAGGGTACTACACAGCGATGTTAAATCGCAAAATCCTGTATTTGTGCTTCAAGTGGAGTTGAACGCGCTTAGCTGCGGTTCGGATGAGAATGTTTTCTCAGCTTCCGCCTCCAGCAAAGAACAGCTTTTCCCACCGTTTCTGCGCCTTGTAACCCTCGCGGACGAAAGGCGTGAACGGGGCGAGGTTGAGGAGAAGCCAGTTTACGACGCTGGCCGGAAAGCGCGTTGGCTTCACGAAATCGACGAAAAGGACGACCCGGGTTTCACCGGAATGGTTCCACGCCTCGTGTTCGAAGGCATCGTCGAAAATCAGAACCTTACCTTCTTCCCAATGGCAGACCTGGTCTGCCACGCGGATCGCGACCTTATCGCGTTCAGCCGGCACCTTGAGGCCCAGATGCAGCCTCAGCACGCCATTATACGGGCCGCGGTGCGGCTTCAAATGCTTGCCGGGCTCGAAAATGGAGAACATCGCCGCCTTCAAGCCGGGGATCTTCTGCAGGATGCGCCAAGTCTCCGGACAGGTTCTCACGGCCTCTTCCGACACGGAACCATACCCGCAGAAGACAAAGGATTTCCAGTCGCGGTCGGTGGAAATGGAACGCACTTCCGAAACGATCTCATGGAAGCCCGGCAGTTCGTCCTTGCGGGCAAGAACCCGATCGAGCTCCGCCCGGATAAGCATCCATTCGCGCTCGACGTCAGCCGCCCAGGGAAAGGTTGCGTTGTCATGCACCGGCGGACTGCCAACTGTGGCATATCTGAGGTTGAGCCGCTCCGCCCAATCGACGATCGCTTGCCCGATCCGATAACCGAGCCCCGGGCGGGCCATCAGATCGTCCACGCCTTGGGTGCGTTTTTGCTGAACGATATGCGTTCCTGCAGCTTTCTGGCTCATGACCTCTCCCGACGCGACGAGTTCAGCGCGACGCCCGCCTATGCTTCGACAACCGGGCGCATTGTCAAGTTCGCCCTAACGGTGGCCTGTGGACAGCTACCGTGTGCCCTCCAACGGATGGTCCGCAAGGAACTCGAGTGCACGCTTCTTGAATGTCTTGTCGCCGACGGAGAGCATGTGGTCGCGCCCCTCGATCGAGAAGGCTTCGCCTTGCGGCATCATGGCCGCGAGAGGCTCCGGTCTCCCCGCGATGTCATCCCTTGTGCCCACCGCCACCAGCCCGGGCTGACGGATCTTCGCCATGTCGCGCGGAGTGAGCAGCGCGCGGGACGTGGAGATGCAGGCCGCCAGCGCAAGCCGGTCGCTTTTCGTCTGATCCGCAAAATTGCGGAACATCTTGCCGCGCGGATGCGTGATACCCTCCGGGTCTCCCGCCAGAAGTGCATCCGCGATGATGTCCCATTCGCCGACGCCTTCGACCATACCGCTGCCGAGCCCTCCTAGGACAAGCGTTGCCACCTGCTCAGGATGCGCGAGCGCCAGGAAGGCGGCAATGCGGGCACCCATGGAATACCCCATTACATGTGCCCGCCCGATGCCTAGATGCTCGAGCAGGACGGCGGCATCGCCGGCCATCTTCTCCGGCGTGTAATCCTGGGGATCGTGGCTCTTGGTCGAGCGGCCGTGACCGCGATTATCGAGCGCGATTACGCGATATCCGGCATCTCTGAGCGTCTTCACCCAGCCCGGAGCCACCCAGTTGACGAAATGCGTCGAAGCAAACCCATGGATGAGAAGGATCGGATCACCCTCGCCTTCATCAATAAAGGCAAGTTCGAAACCGTCATGATTGAAAAACCGCATCTACGTGAAACGCCTTGCTACGAGCCCCGTCCGGCCACCGCGTCTATGATCGGGTGACGGAGAACGTCGCCGACCGCGATGCCCGACTTTTCAGCGGTGCCGGCTTTGAGTTCAAGCACGAATTGCGCGTCGACCGAAGGGGAAATGCTGTCGGTCGAAAATGGCACGCCCTGTTCGATGGCCCGCACCTTGCCATCCTCTCCGATAAAGAGGAGATCGAGCGGCATGGGCGTGTTCTGCATCCAAAAGCCGAGTTGCTGGCTTACGGGAAAGACGAAGAGCATGCCGCGATCGTCATCCATTGTCTCGCGGAACATCAGCCCGCGCTGACGTTCGTAATTGTCATCCGCCACTTCTATGGAAAAGCTCTTCTTGCCGGTGGCGGTTTCAGCCACGAGGCGGTCGGGATGAACTTGCAGCAGCATCGGCTGTTCCGCGCGTGCGGGGGCGCTGGTACTCAAGGCTAATGGAACGAGGAGCAGGATGAGCAAAAGGAGACGCATCAGGTTTTCCTTCAGGCGGTCTGCCTGCCCCTGTGAAATCAGTGCGAGACTGGCAGAGTACCTATATCCGGATGGATTTCGGCAGCCATAAGGCCCTTGTCTCCCCGCCCGAAGCGCACCAGGACAACCTGCCCCGGCCTCAACTCCGTCACGCCATACCGACGCAGCGTCTCCATATGGACGAAGATATCTTCCGTTCCCTCTCCGCGGGTAAGGAACCCGAACCCTTTCGTCCGGTTGAACCATTTCACCAGGGCCCGTTCGAGCCCGCTCTCCGGCGTAACGGTGACGCGCGTGCGCGGTGCCTGGTCCTCCGCCGGATGCACGGCGGTGGATATATCCATGGACACAACCTTGAAGGCCTGCAGGCCTTTGTCACCCCGCTTAGCCAGGCAGACGATACGGGCTCCGCTCAATGCAGTCTGGAAACCGTCACGCCGCAGGCAGGACACATGCAGGAGAACATCGCCGAGTTCGGCCGTATCTGGGAGGATGAAGCCAAATCCCTTGGCGACATCGAACCACTTTATTGCGCCCGCAACCTCGATTGCTTCGGACACATCTTCACTGTTGCCCGCCCCCCGGGCTTCGTTCTCTGCAAGCCCTCGATCGGTCGAGGATTTATCCTCCATTTCGTCTTGCCTTCCCAAGTCCGGTGGATTGATTCTGTCCTCATCAAGATAGCATCCTCCATTCCGGGCTTAGCAAGGCCCGCTCGGGATTTTCAACAGCACCCCGAAATACTGGGTTCCGGTGTAATACCACCATAAAAGATTACCGAGTCTCCCCCATTGCCCGTAGAGCCGGCCACGCCCTATCCTCTCCGCAGCACAGAAGAAAGGAAAGCCAATGCGTTACCTGCACACGATGGTTCGCGTCCGCGATCTCGACCAATCGCTGGACTTCTATTGCAATAAGCTCGGGCTCAAAGAAGTGCGCCGGTCCGAAAACGAAGCAGGACGATATACCCTCGTCTTTTTGGCAGCGCCGGAGGATATCGAAGCAGCTGAACGTCACCAGGCTCCGCTCGTGGAACTCACCTACAACTGGGACCCGGAAGACTACCATGGTGGCCGGAATTTCGGCCATCTGGCCTATGAGGTGGACGACATCTACGCATTCTGCCAGCGCATGATGGATGCGGGCATCGCGATCAATCGCCCTCCGCGCGACGGCAGAATGGCCTTTGTCCGCTCGCCCGACGGCATCTCGATCGAAATCCTGCAAAAGGGCGAATCCAAGCCCAAAGCCGAACCGTGGGCGTCGATGCCGAACACGGGTACGTGGTAGGATAATTGCGAAATAGCAGAGGCAGCGGAGTTACGGCCCCGCTGCCTCCTCTGCCCTGGGAGGAGCGCATGAAGGAAATCCTCGAGGAGCTCGAAAGGCGGCGCGCGGTCGCGCGCGCGGGCGGCGGCAAAGGCCGAATCGAGCATCAGCACGCCAAGGGAAAGCTCACCGCCCGGGAACGCTTGGAGATCTTTCTCGATGAAGGTTCCTTTGAGGAGTTCGACATGTTCGTCGAACATCGCTCTACCGATTTCGGCATGGAGAAGACGAGGATAGCTGGGGATGGCGTCGTCACCGGCTGGGGAACCGTCAATGGCCGTACGGTCTTCGTCTTCGCCAAGGACTTCACCGTCTTCGGCGGTTCTCTTTCAGAGGCGCACGCCGAAAAGGTGATGAAGATTCAGGACATGGCTCTGAAGAACCGGGCGCCGATCATCGGATTCTACGATGCAGGCGGCGCCCGCATCCAGGAGGGCGTCGCCGCACTCGGCGGTTATGCCGAGATATTCCAGCGCAATGTCCTGGCATCCGGCGTGATCCCGCAGATCTCGGTGATCATGGGCCCGTGCGCGGGTGGCGACGTCTATTCGCCGGCGATGACCGATTTCATCTTCATGGTTCGCGACACGTCCTACATGTTCGTCACCGGACCGGACGTGGTGAAGACCGTCACGAACGAGAACGTGACCGCTGAGCAATTGGGCGGGGCCCATATCCATACCACGAAATCCTCGATCGCCGATGGAGCCTACGACAACGACGTAGAGGCGCTACTTCAGATGCGTCGACTGATCGATTTCCTGCCCTCTTCCAACACGGCGGAAATTCCTGAGATCGATTGCTATCAGAGCGCCGGTGAACCCGATTACTCCCTTGACCGGCTTGTTCCGGCGAACGCGAACAAACCCTACGATATCAGGGAGTTGATCCTGAAGACCGCCGATGAAGGCGATTTCTTCGAGATCCAGGAGGGATTCGCCAAGAATATCGTCACAGGCTTCGGCCGCATTGAAGGGCGCACCGTCGGATTCGTCGCCAATCAACCCATGGTTCTCGCTGGCGTTCTCGATTCGGATGCCTCGCGCAAGGCGGCCCGTTTCGTGCGCTTCTGCGATTGCTTCAACATCCCCCTGGTCACCTTTGTCGACGTTCCCGGCTTTCTGCCGGGTACTGCGCAGGAATATGGCGGGCTCATCAAGCATGGTGCCAAGCTTTTGTTCGCCTATGCTGAGGCCACCGTGCCGAAGATTACCGTCATCACGCGCAAGGCATTCGGCGGCGCCTATGACGTGATGGCCTCAAAACATCTGCGAGGCGACATCAACTATGCCTGGCCGACGGCGCAAATCGCCGTGATGGGTGCCAAGGGCGCTGTCGAGATTATTTTCCGCAAGGACATCGCGGATACCGAAAAGATCGCCGAGCATACCCGACGCTATGAAGAGCGCTTTCTCTCTCCCTTCGTCGCAGCTGAACGGGGCTATGTAGACGAGGTGATCATGCCACACTCGACGCGGCGCCGCGTGGCCCGTTCGTTACGCATGCTACGCCACAAGGATTTGCAAAATCCCTGGAAGAAGCACGACAATATCCCGCTTTAAGGCGCCGATTCTAGTGGAGGGTCGTCCCGTCGGCCCCGCAGCGCAGCTGGCATGCTGGCATTACTTCTGGCCGATGAAAGAGCATTGCCGCATTCATGACCATGCCCATGGCCATGACTTCAGCCTCTAACTCGCCAAGGGTTGCTCGCTCGGCCGGAAAACGCGACTTCACCTCCCAAGCAACTGCGGGCACGTTAAGCAAACCATCGCGCTCCAACGCCCGACGAACCGTCGCCTGCAGCTCCTGCCGCAACTCGGTGGAAAATCGGGACACGAGCACCTCCTGGCAATTACAGCGGCCAAAGAGCCACTCGAACGAGAATAACAGCTCCATGGGGGCTTGCAATCATTTTTTCCTTTCAAATCAATAAGTTAGTATAATCCACTCATTACAACACATACAGTTACGGCAGACATCGCTGCACTTACTCATTCTTAGATCTTGACTACTCGCCCGCCTGAACCATCTCCTTGAAAATGGCAGCGAATCCTGAATCTAATTGCCCGGCTGTATGGATTGAGGAGTATCTAAGTGGCCGCGCTTGAGCGACCAGAACGTTTGCAGATCATGCTGAGCGCCGAAGAGCTTAAGGCGCTTGAGGATTTTCGTTTTGAGAACCGGATGCCGAGCCGGGCGGCCGCTGTGCGGGAACTGCTCCGGCGCGGCTTGGCTTCGGGTGGTTTCCTCCGGATTGCGACGGGAGCGAAATCCCAGGATTTCGGCGTCATCGACAAACCGTCCCGAATCGCCAAGAGGCCACGCGATGGCTCCTCCAACGGATCCGAGGACCCACACGAGGGAGCCTGACTAACAGCCAACGGGTCTAGAATGACTTCGGTGGGACGAAGAGGCAGATGGTGCGGGTTGTATCTGCGCCGGCCACCGAGCACCAATGGTAGACGCCATCGGGCGATTGCCGTACGCGTCTGTCGGTGTAGGCCACGACTTCGCCGGTGAGCTTGATCACGTATCCTTCCGGCCGCTCGGATACGACGCTGGCCGGGACTTCGCGGCAATCATTGTTTGAGCAACAGGCATATGGATAAGTCCATCCGGATTTGGCTTCATGCGCAATGACGCTCGAAGGCAATATCGAAAGGCAAAACAGAAGGCCGGCGGCGACGCCGCTCTTTGGGAGGATTGAGTGCAAGCCGTCCATGACTGGTCCTCAAGATCACCCCCCGGTTGAATTTCGCCCAGTATGGTCACCAGTCTCGTTGCAATGCTTTAACGACCAACGCGGTGTTTTAACGACCAATGCGGGCAACCCTATGCCGGCATGGAACGCCAACCAGCAGTGATTGTTCCCGCTACGAACACCCAAGCGCCAGATTGACTTTTGCCGCGTAGCGGTGTGGGTTGCGCACGAGTGTGCATGGGCGGAGGGAGGTTGCCGACCCTGCCGCTCGACGATTTGCAAGCGCGAAGGGCGCCATGACCGTTACCGATATTGCACGCCGGGTCTACAACCATACCTGGAAGCTTGATCCGATCTCCCGTAGCCTGCTCGACACGGATTTCTATAAGCTTCTGATGCTGCAGATGATCTGGGGCCTCTACCCGGACGTGAACGCCACTTTCACCCTTAAGAATCGCACCCGGCAGGTGCGCCTTGCCGACGAGATCGACGAAGGAGAACTGCGTGCACAGCTCGACCACGCCCGCACGATCAGATTCTCCAAAAAGGAGATGATCTGGCTCGCCGGCAACACCTTCTACGGCCGCAAGCAGATCTTCAGCCCCGAATTCCTCGATTGGCTCGCCGGCTTCCAGCTACCGGAATACGAACTAAGCCGGCGTGATGGTCAGTTCGAGCTCCATTTTCACGGCCGCTGGATGGAAACAACCATGTGGGAAATTCCAGCGCTTGCCATCATCAATGAATTGCGGTCTCGCGCTGCAATGCGCTCGCTCGGTCCTTTCGCGCTAGACGTGCTCTATGCCCGGGCAAAGGCGAAGGTGTGGGAAAAGGTTGAGCGCCTAAGAAAGTACCCGGACATTCGCATCTCCGACTTTGGCACGCGTCGTCGCCATTCTTTCCTCTGGCAGCGCTGGTGCGTGGAGGCTTTGAAGGAAGGAATAGGCGAATCCTTCACCGGCACCTCCAATGTCCTGCTCGCCATGGATCTCGACTTGGAGGCGCTTGGAACCAACGCCCATGAGCTACCCATGGTGCTTGCCGCCCTGACCGAAACTGAAAACGCGTTGAAAGCCGCGCCTTATCAGGTGCTCAAGGATTGGCAGAGCTATTATGGCGGCAATCTGTTGATCGTCTTGCCGGACACGTTCGGTACTGAAGCCTTTCTCGACAACGCCCCCGACTGGGTCGCAGACTGGACAGGTTTCCGCCCCGACAGCGCGCCCCCGATCGAGGGGGGCGAACGCATCATCTCCTGGTGGAGAGAGCACGGCCGCGATCCCCGCGAGAAGCTGCTGATCTTTTCCGATGCACTGGATGTGGACACGATCGAGCGCGTGTATCGTCACTTCGAAGGGCGAGTGCGTATGGCCTTCGGTTGGGGAACCAATCTCACGAATGACTTCGAGGGCTGCGCGCCCGACAAGATCGACAGTTTGAAGGCCATTTCGCTTGTCTGCAAGGTAAGCGAGGCGAATGGGCGCCCGGCCGTAAAGTTGGCGGACAATCCCGAGAAGGCCACCGGCGAACCGGACGAGATCCAGCGCTATCTAGACGTTTTCGGCAGCCGCAATCGCGTGCGACAGCCCGTGGAAGTGTAGGATTGTTCAGCCGAAGGCATACGCCTTCGAAAGCCCTTTCTGTGCAGGGTCTGTGCGCGGCGCACCTGATCGCCGTTCAGGCCTGGATGATACATTCCCGTGCCGCAGCATTGCGCAACGCGGCGAGAGCAACATGCTGGCTCGAGCGCTATGGCTTACCCCTGCTGTTCCAGCATTTCCTTCACAGTCGTTGCCAACTGCTTGAGCGAGAACGGTTTCGGCAAGAAACCGAAAATGGCATCCTCTGGCAGGTTTTTGGCAAAAGCATCCTCGGCATAGCCCGAGACGAAAATGAACTTTATCCCCGGCTGAACCTTACGCAGTTCGCAGAGCAAGGTCGGCCCATCCATTTCCGGCATGACGACATCGGAAACGACGATATCGACCTTGCCCTCGAGCGCGTTGAAGATCTCCAGCGCTTCGGTGCCGGAGCTTGCCTCATGCACTTCATAGCCCCGCGAGGTCAAAGCGCGCACGCTGCCCATCCTGACGGCGTCTTCGTCCTCGACCAGCAGCACGCGTGCGGAACCGGAGAGGTCCCGGTTTGCCTCCTTGGGCTTCTGAGGCGATTCGGCGACACCGTTCGATGCGGCCGCCGCGGCAGCCTTTTCCTGTGCGACCTCGGCCAAGGCGGGTATGTGGCGCGGCAAGAAAATGCGGAACGTCGTTCCCTTCCCGACCTCCGAATCGCAGTAGATGAAGCCCCCGGTCTGCTTGACTATGCCATAGACCATGGAGAGCCCCAGGCCAGTGCCCTTTCCAACCTCTTTCGTGGTGAAAAACGGCTCAAAGATCTTTTTCTGCACCTCGGGCGGAATGCCGGTGCCCGTATCCTCAACCTCGACTATCACATAATCCGCCGGCTGCAGTTCCCGGTAGGGATAGCGCGCGCATTCCTCAGCCGAAACGTTCTTGGTGCGAATGGTGAGCTGGCCGCCTTCGGGCATTGCATCGCGAGCGTTCACCGCCAAGTTCACGATCACCTGCTCGAACTGGCCTATATCGGCCTTCACGGGCCAAAGATCATGCCCGTGCTCCACCGCCAGCGTGATGTCGTTGCCCACCAAACGCGACAGAAGCATGCGAATATCGGCAAGCACATCGGTAAGGTTCAGGACCTCGGGCCTCAGCGTCTGGCGCCGCGAGAAGGCCAGAAGCTGGCGCACCAGCGATGCCGCGCGGTTGGCGTTCTGCTTGATATTCATGATGTCCGGGAAGGACGGGTCGGACGGCCGGTGATTCGTCAAAAGCAGATCCGACGCCATGATGATCGCCGTCAGCACGTTGTTGAAGTCGTGCGCAATCCCCCCTGCGAGCTGGCCCACCGCCTGCATCTTCTGGCTTTGAGCCATTTGCGCCTCAAGCGCCTTCTGCTCGGTCGTCTCCACCGCATAGACGATAGCGGCCTCCTCGGCTGCCTCGCTGCCGGGATCTGCGACGGCATTCACATAAAACCGCAGATGCCGCTCCTCATTGTCCGGCAAAACCGTGTCGATGGGCGTGATGTCGGCCTGGCGCTGTTTCGCCTTCTCAAGCGCCAGCGCGAAAGCCTCCCGATCCCGTTGGTGCATTGCCATATCCAGCCGGATGCGACGGTCCACCGCGTCGCGATCGACCACACTGGAGAACAGGGAAAGGAACGGTGCGTTTGTCCGCAGTATCCGCCCCTCCTGATCAACGCTGGCGATAGCCATGGGCGTTGAATTGAAGAAGCGGGTGAAGCGCACCTCCGAAGCACGCAAATCGGCCGAAGAATCTTCGCCAAGGGTGCGGTTGAGGACAATTGTGCGTGTCGGGCCTGGCGCGCTTTCCCGGGAAGCGGCAACCCTGTGCAGGAATCTCACGGGCAGAACTTCGCCGCGTGTGGTTGCAAGATCGAGATCGATGACGGCACTGCGAGACTGGCCATGCTCAGCCTTAACGGCCTGGATGAGCGCCATGCCATCTCCCGCCACGAGCTCGCGGAGCGCAATCTGACCCGGAATGAAATTGGCAAGATCTATTCCGAGCCACTCCGCCAGGGTGGCATTGAGATATGTGATGCGTCCGTCCGCGTCGGCGGCGAAGAACCCCGCAGGCGCTTGGTCGAGATGATCGATCGCCTTCTGAAGGTCCAGGAAGAAGCGCTCCTGTTCAGCGCGTTCCTCGGAAATATCCGTTATCAGCCATGCCGAAAGCGGCATACGGTGGCCGGGCACCTTGAAAACGCGTGCCCACAGGCGGTACCAGCGCGCTCCCAGATCGGCGCCCGGGCGGATCGGCCGGGAAAGCCTGAATTCCCCATCTCCAGCTCGCCCATCTCGCAGGCCTGCTACCAGACGTTCCACTGTGGGAGCAGCCTCGGGATTGTCCGATAAAAGTGCCTCGACCGTCTTAACATCGGAGGCCGAACCGGCTCCCGTCAATTCCGCATAGGAGCGGTTCGCATAGAGGATGCGCCCTTTGGCGTCGGCGACCAGCAGTCCTTCGGACATGGAATCGATGTAAGAGCGCGAAAGCTCGTCGCCCGACGATCGCCGCGCGATCTGAATGAGGCCAATGGCGCTGGCAAAGAGATAGCCAACGCCGATCATGGCGAGGACGCCGAGAATGCCCAGCAGAACACTGTCGCCCAGGTGTTCCTGGAAAAGCCCGATAACCAGAGCCGAGCCGATCAGAACGATAATGAATATGATCAGCCGCGTCAGGATGCCCGGCCTTAACCCCTGGTCGATGATGGGTGCCGACTCTGTTTCTGTGCCATTCTGTTTGGCCATCCCTTCCCTCGCGCCGGGTTCCACGCGGCCCCCATCCATTCTTCCGCATATATCAGGGCCGCGCGCCGGCGCAAGCTCGCCGAAACGCTTGGCTCGTCATTCCCCCATGGAATGGGCAATTTCGGGTTGCCGCCTCCCACTTCAGCGCCTAGTTATAAATCCTTGAAGATCAACGTACCTGGAGAATTTGGATGAGCGAGTCGGTTGGCGGTTTGATGAATGGAGGATTTCTCTCCGCGGTTCTCTGGGTTCTTGCCGCCCTTGTTCTCCTGGTCATCGTGCTCTTCGTCGTCCGCGCCATCCGCAATCGCGGATCGGGAACCTTCGTTCTTGGCGGCCGCCACCGTGTGCCGCGGCTTGCTGTCATCGATGCCACCGCAGTCGATGAAAGGCGTCGCCTGGTCCTGGTCCGGCGTGACGAGATCGAGCACCTGATCCTGATCGGCGGGCCCACCGATATCGTGGTCGAGCAGAATATCCGGCCGTTCTCCAACACCACCACCGCCGCCGCCCCCCGGCGCGAGCCGCAGCCGGTCTCGGCGCCTACCACCGCCCCCTCACCTGCGCCTGCTCCTTCACCTGCGCCGGTCGCCCCATCCGCGCAGCGTCCTGTAGAAGCCGCAACGCCGAGGGCACAACCGGCCCCCGTTCGAACGACAACACCTCGACCCGAGACCGTTCCTGCACGTCCTGACCGTGTCGCCGCTCCCGAATATCAGCAGCGCCGCGAAGCGCCGGTTGCACCTCCTCCCCCGAGTGAGCAGCGCGCACGCCCGGTAGCGCAGGCGCCAGCAATGCGCCAGGAGCAGTTCCGCACGCCACCATCCGCACCAGCCGGGGAATGGCAAGAAGTGGGGCATCGCGAAGTCACGCGCGAAAATGAGATCGACGCGGCATTCCTCGAGGAGATCAGGCCAGCAGCTGAGGCGCCTCGCCCCCAGCCAACGGCCGCCGAACCGCCGCCCGCACGCCATGAGCCCTCGATCGAGGAAGAAATGAGCCGCCTGCTCGACGATCTCGTGGAAGACGAGAAGAGCCGCCGCTGAATGGTAGCCCGGTTCCTCGGCGGAGCAGCGCTTGCGCTAGCGGGAATGCAAAGGTTGGGGCTGCTTGTGGCCCCCTTCAAGCACAGACCCGGTTCCGTCCCTCACGCTTGGCTTGATAAAGCATCCGATCGGCGCGGCGATAGAAGCTTTCCGCGCTCTCATCGCCGTTCCACACGGCAATTCCCACACTGGCAGAGATTCTAAGCCTGACATTGCCGACATCGAGCGCCAGGCTGGAGATGGCTCGGCGAGCGCGTTCGCCGAGCCTGTTCAGCCCCTGCTCGTCCATATTGGGGACAAGGACCGCAAATTCCTCGCCACCGAGGCGCGCCACCACGTCGTGAGGTCGCGTCAGTTCCCGCAGACTGCGTGCCACTTGGCGCAACACCTCGTCCCCGGTATCGTGGCCATGGGCATCGTTGATCTGTTTGAAATGATCCAGATCGAGAACCATGAGCCCGACGGGCTTCCGGATACGCCCGAACTCCCGCAGATATTCAGCCAGCGCATCATCGAAATAGCGGCGGTTGTGGGCCCCGGTCAGACTATCGGTGAAAGCTGCATATTCGAGGGATTCGGAACGAGCGCTGAGCGTTTCTGTCATCGCGCGCAGCTTTCCTTCCTCCATGACCTGTGTCCGGATGAGAGGATAGATAAAGAAAAGCCCCGAAATTATCGCGATGGCGAGAAAAATACCGGTTATCATCAACAGCAAACGGAAATCTTCAAGCTCTCCTGAATGCTGAATATGGCTGTTCGCGCTCATAAGGCTGTAGGCCGCCACAAGCGTGACACCAGCCCCCATGATCAGCGCGATCAGGATAAAAAATGCGGATTCCGCCTTATGGAAACGCATGCCCACCCACGCACATACATCTGCAAGTTGTTCCCGCAGACACGCTTACATGAAGTTGGTTGGAAACTGAAGCGCCAGGTCGGTTCCTTCCACCGGCTAGCGCTCGGTGGCCGTCACACGGCCATGCGCTCCCAATCTTCGCCTAGTTGGTGGCGAAACCAGGTCATTTGCCGCTTGGCATATTGCCTGGTTGCTGCCTTGGCGCGAGAAGCCGCTTCCTCCAGGCTGATTTCCCCCGCCATAGCCGTCGCGATTTCGCGTACGCCGATTGCTTTCATTGCCGGCATTGAGGGAGGCAGATCAAATGCGAGCAGCTCCTCCACCTCTTCGATAGCCCCACTCTGCATCATCTGATCGAAGCGGCGTTCGATCCGGCCCGCAAGCGCCGCCCGTTCCGGCATAAGCACGATTTTCCGGGCCGATGGGAGATCCACCAGGGGAAGCGAAGACTGCGCCTGCCAATAGCTGATGGGCTTGCCCGAGGTTTCATGAACCTCCAAGGCGCGCAGGATCCGCTGTCCATCAGACGGTCGGATGCGACTGGCGGAAACGGGATCCACCTCAGCAAGCAGCCGATGCAGCGCCTCCTCCCCTTCGTCAGCCAGCCTGCTCCGCCAATAGGTGCGAACCTCCTCGTGGACGTCCGGTATTGGCGCAAGCCCCTGCGTCAGCGCACGGAAATATAACCCTGTGCCGCCGACGAAGATGACGCGCTTGCCACGCAACCCCTCCGCTTCGATCAGTTCTTCCACATCGCGCACCCAGTTGCCGGTGGAATAAGGCTCGTTCGGAGGGACATGGCCGTAAAGCCGATGCGGTGCCTTGGCAAGTTCATCCGGGCCTGGCCGTGCCGTCAGCACCCGCAGCACCGAATAGACCTGCATGGAATCCGTGTTGACGATGATGGCGTCATGATCTGCAGCCATGCGGAGCGCCAAGGCCGACTTGCCGCTGGCCGTCGGCCCGGCTATCAGGATGGCTTCCTTCAGCATGGTTTTCCACTTGTAGCGGATTTTCGCATGGCCATCATCGCAACACTCATCTCGAATCCGCACGCTCCCGCGGTGAGCCGATCCCTCGCGAATATGGCGAGCCGCACGGTCGGCGCAAGCGAGATGATGTGGCTGGCCGAATCCGTCGCCTGCGATCTGATCTTGCCGGCAGGTGCAAAGCAGGGGGAAGCGGAAGAAGCCCTGCGCGAGGTGCTGGCCGGCAGTCCTGTGGATATCGCGGTACAGGCCTCGGAAGGCCGCCGCAAGAGAATGCTTATTGCCGACATGGATTCCACCATGATCGACCAGGAATGCATTGACGAACTGGCGGATGAGATCGGCATCAAGGCCCATGTCGCGGCGATCACGGCGCGCGCAATGAATGGAGAGATCGCGTTCGAACCGGCGCTTCGGGAGCGCGTGGCGCTGCTTGAAGGGCTTGAGCTTGCAGTGATAGAGCGCGTCATAACGGGCCGCATCACGCTCGCTTCGGGCGGCCGCGAACTGATCGCCACCATGCGCAAAGCGGGAGCCTACACAGCGTTGGTTTCCGGTGGTTTCGACATCTTTACCGGACGAATAGCCGCCCAGCTCGGTTTCCACGAGCATCGGGCGAACCGACTCATCGAAGCGCACGGAAAGCTCACGGGCAAGGTTGTGGAGCCAATTCTTGGTCGTCAGGCGAAGGCGGATGCGCTTATGGAGATCGCTGCCCGCCTCGATCTCGACCTGGGCGAGGTGATGGCCGTCGGCGACGGCGCGAACGACCTCGATATGCTCCGACTTGCGGGCGCCGGGGTGGCGATTCATGCCAAACCTTCCGTCGCTGCCGAAGCACGCATCCGCATCGATCATGGCGATCTGACCGCGCTGCTTTATCTGCAGGGATACAAGCGGGAGGAGTTTGCAGTCTAGACAGTAGCGCAGATCAGCTTTTGTATTGTCGGTGATGTAGAACGACAAACCACGGGGCGCCGGTGCTCCTTCGCTGGACCGACCTACTGCCCTACCGTTTTTCCCTACGGCCCTGCCCTTCAGCTCATTCGCAGCGTGACGAACCGAAGTTCGCCGGATTTCGAAGACAGCATCAGAAGCGCGTTCTTGCGCCCCTGCTGTTTGAGTTCTTCAACCTGGTCGAGCACGTCCTGAGCCGAGGAAACGGACTGAAGCGCAATTTCCACGATCACGTCGCCAGGCTGGACGCCTTGTTCGGCCGCAGGTGAATTGGGCTCCACCTCAGTGACGAGGACACCTGCCAGATCATCCGGCAGGTTGAACTGACCGCGCCCCTCCTCATCCAGTTCTCTAATGGTCATGCCGAGCAAAGTGGCGGTTGCCAGCGGCGTCTGTTGCTCGGTGTCTTTTTCTTGGGTCTTCGACGCGGATTTGTTCTCCTCTTCCTCTAGGCGCCCGAGCGTCACGGTCACTGTTTCCCGCTTCCCCTTGCGCAGAATCTCGAGCCGCACCGCCTTCCCCACGCCGGCTTCTGCCACCAGTCGCCGCAACTGCCGATCGTCGGTGATGGTGCTGTCATCGAGCCCGACAATGATATCGCCCGCCTGAAGCTGGCCATTGTCGGCAGGCCCGTCCTTCTCAATTCCGCTCACCAGAACGCCAGCAGCCTTTTCCAAACCGAGGCTTTCGGCGATTTCCTCGGTGACGGGCTGGATGCGAACGCCAAGCCACCCGCGGCGCGTCTCGCCATATTCGCGAAGCTGGCCGACGACATTGAGCGCGAGATTGGAGGGAATGGCAAAGCCAATACCGATGGACCCGCCTGACGGAGAGATGATGGCAGTATTGATTCCGATCACCTCCCCCGCCATGTTGAACAGCGGACCGCCGGAATTGCCGCGATTTATCGCGGCATCGGTCTGAATATAATCGTCATAGGGCCCCGAACCGATCTGTCGGTTGCGCGCCGAGACGATACCGACTGTAACGGAGCCGCCGAAGCCGAACGGGTTTCCGATCGCCATCACCCAATCGCCGATCCTCATCCCGTCGGAATCGCCGAAATGAACCTCTGTTAGCGTCTCGCCTTCGGGATCCACCTTCAAGACGGCAAGGTCGGTTTTCGTATCGACACCTACGAGTTCGGCCTTGCGCGCCGAGCCGTCCGAAAAGTTTACGGTGATCTCGTCGGCATCCACGATCACGTGATTGTTGGTGACGATAATGCCTTCCTTGCCGTCGATTACGAAACCGGAACCCAGGGAGGAGCCGGGTCCGGGAGCGCGCGGCTGGCGTTCTTCGTTTCCGAAGAAATCACCGAAATATTCCTCGAAAGGAGAGCCTTCGGGAAGACGCGGCATCGGCACCCGCTCGCCCCTCGAACCGCCATTCTGAGAAGTGGAGATGTTGACGACCGCCTTCAGCAGGTTTTCGGCGAGATCCGCGACGGAATCAGGCCCGTGCTGGGGCCGGATTCCGGTCTGCGGCGCACGCATTCCCTGCGTTCCGGTATCCGGTGCCGGTAGAAGTTCCGTTTCCGCTCCGGGGGCCGGCGCCTGATTTGTCTCGCCCCCAGGCTGGGAAGGTGGTTGATCAGGCCTCGCTCCTGGCTGCTGCTGAACCGGGGCTTGTTGCTGCTGCGCCAGTTGCGCACCCGCACTATCAGGCTGCGCCCATCCGGCCGCAGGCATTGCCACCATGGCGGCCGGCAACGCGGCCATTAGGATTCGGCAGGCGGCGCGAGGCAGTTCACGAGGCATGGGCAAGTCTCCGATGGCCAGACGCAGGCATATTCGAGCGCGAATGCGGCACGCTTGCGACCAGTTATATAGCTTCGAGAGCGCTTCGCGCCAGCGCAGAAGTCAGCCGCGTACCAGCCAGACGACGAAGACGCCGGCCGCCATGACGGCCAGCCCCACTGCGCGCATCATCCCTTCCGGCATATGGACCACATCCGCGGCCATGCGCTTGGCAAGCCGCGGAAGTGCCCCATAGAGAAGCCCCTCGAAGACAAGGACAAGCCCCAGCGCGGCAAGAAAATCACTCACCGCGCCACTCCTTGAAAATGTGCCCCTTCCTCAAGCGGAGGCTCTGCCTATTGAGGAGGGACAGGCGCGCTTTGGCGCGGTGCCGCCTCGCCTTGTGCAGGCGGTACCGAACCGGTCAGGGGCCCCCCAGAGTCGCCGTTGGTCCCGCCACCGGCTCTCCCGTCGGGAGAGCTGAAGAAGCGGAAGAACTCCGATTCCGGCGAAAGGAGCATGGTCGTGCCAGAGGGAGAAAGCGCTTCCCGATAGGCCGCCATGGAGCGGTAGAACTCGAAGAACGCCGGGTCTTGCTGGAACGCTTCGGCAAAAATGGCGTTGCGCTCGGCCTCGCCCTCACCTCGCAGGATCTCCGCTTCGCGCTGTGCAGCCGCAAGGATCTCAACCACCTCACGGTCGGCACGGGCGCGGATGCGGGCGGCCGCCTCGCGCCCACGGGCACGCAGACGCTCTGCTTCCGCCAGGCGTTCCGCCTTCATGCGGTCGTAGGTTTGCTGCGATACCTCCGCCGTCAGATCGGTGCGGCGGATACGGACATCCCTGATCTCGATGCCAAGCGATGCCGCATCCGGGCGCAGTTGCTCGGCTACCTCCCGCATCATCGAGCCGCGCTCCTCGGAAAGTGCAGCTTCAAAGCCGCGAAGACCGTAGACGCGGCGCAGCGCCGCATCGAGACGCGTACGCAACCGCTGCTCGGCAAGCTGAATGCTGCCGGAGACCGCCTGCCGGAAACGCATGGGATCATTGATCGAATAGGCGACGAAGGCGTCCACTTCGTAAAACTTGCCGCCGGATACCTGCACGCGGATGTCATCCAGATCGAACCGCAGGATCCGATCTTCGATGATCTGCACGTTATCGGCGCCGGCAAAGGCGAAGGGCAGCTTGAAATAGAGCCCCGGCTGGCGCTCGACCCGCACGATTTCGCCGAAGCGAAGCACGATCGCCTGTTGGCGCTCATTCACCACAAACACGGACGAATAGAGCAGGAACAAGACGATGGCGGCAAGGACAACGATGAAGGGAAGACGATTCTGCATCAGTTGTTCCCCCCTTGCGCCTGAACGCCAACCTGGTTCGTATTTTGCGCCGTGGCCGGCGGCGTTGTTCGCCTGAGTTCAGGCAAGGGTAAATACGGCAACACGTTCTGTCCTGTTCCCGGCTCTACGAGTACCTTGTTGGAGCCGCGGAGCACGTTCTCCATCGTCTCCAGATAGAGGCGCTTCCGGGTCACGTCGGGCGCCTTGGCATATTCCGCATAGACGGAGAGGAAGCGTTGCGCCTCACCTTCCGCCTCCAAAACCACGCGATTCTTGTAAGCGGCAGCTTCCTCGCGGATCTGCGCCGCTTCGCCCCTTGACTGGCCAAGCTGCTGGTTCGCGTACTGATTTGATTCCTCGACGAACCGGTCCTCGTCCTGCTCTGCCCGCTGCACTTCATCGAACGCATCGGCGACCTCGCGTGGAGGTGCGGCGTCTTCGATGGAAAGCGCGTTGATTCGGATTCCTGCGCCATAATCATCGAGCGTCTGCTGGATGATGCTCTGCACATCCAGCGCAATGCCCTGACGATCGTCGCGGAAAATGTCCTGGGCAGGGCGGCGGCCTACAACCTCGCGCATCGCACTCTCGGCCACCTGGCGCACCATTCCATCCGGATCATCGACATTAAAGAGATAAGCCGAGGGATCGGCCACCTGATAGGCGACAGAAAACTTCACATCGACGATGTTCTGATCGCCAGAAAGCATCAGGCCGGATGAAGCACCACTTCGGATTTCGCCGATATCGACAAGCCGCTCGGCTATGGAGACTGTGTCGACCGTTTCGATCGGCCACCAATGGAAGTGCAGTCCCGGCTCCGAAAGTTCTTCCTTCGGCTTCCCGAAACGCAGCTCCACGGCAATTTCGTCAGGCTGAACGGTATAAATGGACTTGAAGAGCCATAGGCCTACGAGCACCAGCACGATGAGCAAGACCATGGCCGGGCTTCCGCCGCCGCCTGGAAGCGCGCTACGCAACCGATCCTGACCGCGCCGGATGATCTCTTCCAGATCGGGGGGCGAGGATTGCGGTCCGGTCGGTCCACGTGGACCCTGGTCCCAAGGTCCCCCCCCGTTTCCTCCGCCCCAAGGGCCACCGCCACCTTGATTGTTCCAGGGCATTATTGTTCCTTTTCCTGCGCCTCGGCCCTGAAGCCGCGACATTGCCGTTCGGCCTGTTATAGGTGTCGGAAAGCATCCTTTCAACGCAGGCGCTTAGCGTTCTGCCGTCGCACCTGCCCTGCGCCTCCTAAAAAACCGTTCAGACCGCCTCTCGCCGCTCGTAAATCACGTAGCGCGTGGGGTAAATATCCTTTTCGCCGGCAGGCACGGCTTCACTGTGCACCGGATGCCAGACTTTCGGATCGATCTTCGGAAAAAAGGCGTCGCCCTCGATCTCCGCATCGACATGCGTGACATAGAGCAGATCCGCTCGCGAAAGCGCCTGGCGATAGATTTCACCGCCGCCGATCACGCAGATTTCCTCGGCCTCGCTTTCCGCCCTCGCCTTTTCAAGAGCTTCGTCAAAGGAGCGGGCCGTCAATGCTCCTTCCGCGGCGAAAGCGGGATTGCGGCTTACCACGATATTGAGACGGCCTGGCAGCGGCTTGCCGATGCTTTCCCAGGTCTTGCGGCCCATAATCACGGGTTTGCCCATGGTCACAGCCTTGAAGCGCTTAAGGTCTGTGGAAAGCCGCCAGGGCAGGCCGCCATCGCGGCCGATCACGCCATTCCTTGCAATGGCCACCACGAAGGCAAGCTTCATTCAAGCTCCTATGAAAACTTGCGGACTTAAACCGCGATCGGTGCGCGGATCGTCGGGTCCGCCACATAGCCTTCCAGCTGGAAATCCTCATAGCGGAAGGCGAAGAGGTCATCCACTTCCGGATTGATCCACATTCTGGGCAGCGGCTTGGGGCTGCGGGTCAGCTGTTCCTTTGCCTGGTCGAAATGATTCCGGTACAGATGCGCGTCACCCAGCGTATGCACGAACTCGCCCGCTTGCAGCCCCGTCACCTGGGCAATCATCATGGTAAGCAGCGCGTAGGAGGCGATGTTGAAGGGAACGCCGAGGAAGATGTCGGCCGACCGCTGATAAAGCTGGCAAGAGAGCCGCCCCTCCGCCACATGGAACTGAAACAGGCAGTGGCACGGCGGCAACGCCATCTGGTCCACCTCCGCAGGGTTCCAGGCCGTTACAATGTGACGTCTTGAATAAGGATTTTGCTTCAAGCTTCTGAGAAGATTCGCGATCTGATCGATATGCCGTCCATCCGGCGCCGGCCAGGAACGCCACTGCGCGCCATAGACCGGGCCGAGGTCGCCATTCTCGTCCGCCCACTCATCCCAGATCGTGACGCCGTTCTCCCGAAGGTAGCGGATATTGGTATCCCCCTTCAGGAACCACAGCAGCTCATGGATGATGGATTTGAGATGCAACTTCTTGGTGGTCAGTACCGGGAAACCGTCGGAAAGGTCGAAGCGCATCTGATAGCCAAACACGCCCCGCGTGCCGGTACCGGTCCGGTCTTCACGGTCGACGCCGTTCTCAAGAACATGGGCTAGCAGATCGAGATATTGGCGCATTGGGAAAAAACCGAATCAGACCTCATCAGCGGTCTAGCATAAGCCGAACCGGCAGGCAGAAGAATGCCCGCCGGCAGGCGCATCACCTCAAAGCTCGGCGATTTTGCCGAGTTGCTTCGCAACCAGGTAATAGAAGGTAACACGGCTCTTGGTGTTGTCGGCGGACATGGTCTCGCAGACCTTCTCGATCACCGAATCGCAGCGCGCCTCATCCGTCTCGCCGAGCTTCTTGATGCACCATTTTTCCCGCACACGGGCCAGCTCTTCCGGATCGGAACAGGAAACCAGCGAGGCGTCGCGGCTGCGCAAGGCGATGCCGAGATGCTTCACGATCTTGTCCACCGCCGCCGCATCGGCCGTGGCATCATATTTCTGTACGTCTGCCAGATAATTGGACATGCTTAATCCTTCCTCTCCTCTGCCGTCCCTGTCAGCGCCCAACCCCCGGACGCTTCCCGCGGCTGACCTTCGATGCAAGCCCGCGGCAAGTCAACGAAAAATGCCATGGCAGTTGCACTGTCCCCTCTTTCATCAAACGACTTCCGCCCCTATATTGTCGCTGTCGGCCTCGTGCCGACTATGGCGATAAACGGCCGATGGAATAAGCCATTCGGACCCGGGGGCGGTACCCGGCGCCTCCACCAGAAACCGCCGGCCCAGATGAAGGGCGGCTTCTGATGGGGGCGAAATAGGATCGACGAGGGTGTAAAGATCGGACTTTCGCTCGGCATGGTACCACCGTTATCGGACCGAACTTATAGTTGCCAACGACAACTATGCGGAAGCACGTCTCGCTGCTTAATGCAGCGCGATAGCTTCAATTCAAGTCTCAGGCCGTCGCAGGTCTGAGCGGGGTCCGGAGGCACCTGGCAACAGAAGCCTCCACTTCTCCTCCCCTTCCATTTTCCCTGACCAATCGTCTTCCGCGCGACACTTCTCCGCGCGCCATTTCCCATGGGAGCTTTTCATGTCGTCTGCAGGGCTGCAGCAACGCAGCAATTTTTTCGTCGTTACCGGAGGCCCGGGCGCAGGCAAGACAACCTTGCTTGAAAGCCTCGAGAACATTGGTTTGGCAATCGCCCCCGAAGCCGGCCGCTCCATCATCAGGATACAGCGTATGATCGGCGGCACCGGCCTGCCCGATCAGGATCCAGTGCTCTTTGCCGAGCTGATGCTCAACTGGGACCTGCGCTCCTACCATGCGGCAGCTCCGTCAATGCTCACCTTCTTCGACCGCGGCATCCCCGACACAATCGGTTATCTGCGTCTCACAGGCCTTCCTGTACCGAGGCACATGCTGACGGCCGCCCAGAGCCTCCGGTATAACGAGTGCGTCTTCATCATGCCTCCCTGGCCGGAGATCTTCTCGACGGACTCCGAACGAAAACAGTCGCTTGAGGAAGCCGAGCGGACATTTGAGGCCATTCGCGCGACCTATCTGGAACTCGATTACAAGCTGGTCACGGTCCCGCGACTTTCCGTGGAGGGCCGCCGCGCGTTCATCCTGAGCCGCATCAGCAAGAATGAGCGGTCCGAAATTCGGGCTCCGAAATCTCGTTCCGGTCTTGCAAGCGCCGGCGGTCTCCGCCAAAACCGCGCAACCATGCTTACGATCAACGATCTCTCACTGCGCGTCGCCGGACGGCTCCTCATCGAGCACGCCTCCCTCACGCTGCCCGCCGGCACCAAGGCAGGTCTCGTCGGCCGCAACGGCGCTGGCAAGACCACGCTTTTCCGCGCCATCACCGGCGAACTCTCCCCGGAAACGGGCTCGATCAGCTTTCCCAAGGGCACGCGCATCGGCCAGGTGGCGCAAGAGGCTCCGGGAACGGAGGAGTCCCTCATCGAAATTGTGCTCAAGGCCGATACCGAACGGGACCGGCTGATGCGCGAAGCGGAGACCGCCGAGGATCCACATCGCATTGCGGAGATCCAGACCCGCCTTGCCGATATCGACGCCCATTCGGCGGAAGCGCGGGCAGCCGCCATCCTGTCAGGCCTCGGCTTCGACCAGGAGGCGCAAAAGCGCCCGGCTTCGTCCTTTTCGGGCGGCTGGCGCATGCGCGTCGCGCTTGCGGCCGTTCTCTTCGCAGAACCCGACCTGCTGCTGCTGGACGAGCCGACCAACTATCTGGACCTCGAAGGTACGCTCTGGCTCGAAAGCTATCTGGCCCGCTACCCTTACACGGTGCTGCTCATCAGCCATGATCGTGACCTCCTGAACCGGGCGGTCAACAATATCGTGCACCTGGAAAACAGGAAGCTCACTTTCTGGCGCGGCGGCTACGACCAGTTTGCCCGGCAATACGCCGAAAAAGCCGAGTTGCAAGAGAAACTGCGGGTAAAGCAGGAAGCGCAGAAGAAGCACATGGAAGCCTTTGTCGAGCGCTTTCGCTACAAGGCGTCCAAGGCCCGCCAGGCACAGTCGCGCCTGAAGGCCATCGCGCGGCTTCAGCCCATCGCGACGGTGATGCAGGAAAGCGTGATGCCCTTCCGCTTTCCCAACCCTGCCAAAGCCGTCGCTTCGCCCATCGTGGCCATAGAAGGCGGTGCAGTGGGGTATCAGCCGGGGAAGCCGGTGCTGAAGCACCTGAACCTGCGGATCGACAATGACGACCGCATTGCCTTGCTTGGCTCAAACGGAAACGGCAAATCCACTTTTGCCAAGCTGATCGCCGGCAGGCTCGATCTTGAGGCCGGTCGCATGACGCTCGCGCCGGGGCTTAAGGTTTCCATTTTCGCCCAGCACCAGCTTGACGACCTCCGGCCCGAAGAAAATGCGCATCAGCATGTGCGCCGACTGATGCCGGAAGCACCGGAATCGAAGGTGCGCGCGCGGGTCGCCCAGTTCGGCCTTTCGACGGAAAAGATGGATACGCCCGCCAAAGAGCTTTCGGGTGGCGAGAAGGCGCGCCTCCTGATGGGCTTGGCATCCTTCGATGCGCCAAATCTCTTCATTCTGGACGAGCCGACGAACCATCTCGATATCGATAGCCGCGAGGCCTTGGTCGATGCGCTGAACACCTATGAAGGTGCGGTCATCCTCATCAGCCATGACCGTCACCTGATCGAGGCTTGCGCCGATCGTCTCTGGCTGGTCAACAACGGCACGGTGCAGCCTTTCGACGGCGATATGGAGGATTATCGCGCCCTGATGACAGGGGGGACGAGCCGTTCACGCGAGAAGCGCGAGGCAGACAAGGCGTCGAAGGCGGATCGCCGCAGGGAGGCCGCCAAGCGTCGAGCAGCACTGGAGCCGCTCGCCAAGGAGATCAAGGCTACGGAGGGCCTGATCGAACGCATGCGCAAGCGGCTCGAAGCGATCGAGGCGCAGATGGCGGATCCGAAGCTTTACGAACGCGAGCCCGGCAAGGCGACGACACTGGCCAAGGAACGAGCGGACCTGGCGCAGTCGATCGCGCGCCAGGAAGAAAAGTGGCTGGAGCTTTCGGCTGAATATGAAGAGGGAATGGCGGAATAGTTTGGGGAATTGGAGATGGAGCGGCAAACCAGCCTCTCCCTTCCAACTCTCCGCACCATCCTTCCCGCCGATGGCCCGGTCATCTTCAGAGGCGGAACTTTCGGCCTGAATACCTCCGCTCGGCGAGACGCCCAGCAATGAAGCAGTCTTCCCCTTACTGCCTTACTGCCTTACTGCCTTACTGCCCTGCCCTCCCTCACGCCTTCCGCTGCCAGCGCCTGTCGGGCCCCTGCTGCCAATAAGTCACATCGTGGCCGGCTGCTTTCATGGCCTTCCAATGCCCGCGCGCGGCGTCAAGCTGGACCGCATCATGCCCGTCAAAAAGAAAGACGGCGCGCTGGTAGCCGTCGAGGGTTCCCGGCTCTGCGCCCTCCACGAGAAAGCGGATCACCGCACCATTGGGGTTGGCAGGCGCCGTTGTGAGGATCACCGGCTGCTCTGCCGAATGGGGCTCGCGGTCCGTTCCATGGGGCACGAAGCTATCGTCTCGGAACGTCCATAAGCAGGCGTCGAGCGCGTCGCGGCGTTCTTCGCTCACGGTCTGGATCCCCACGCGCCAACCCCGCTCGAGGCTCTTTTCCACCAGCGGCGGCAGGGCTTCCTCGAGCGTGGACTCCGTCAAATGATAGAAAAGGACTTCCACCTATCCCTCGTAATGATCGGCGACCAGGCGATCGAGTAGCCGCACGCCGAAGCCGGAGGCCCAGGACTGGTTGATCTCCGAGGACGGCGAGCCCATCGCCGTACCCGCTACATCCAGATGGGCCCACGGGGTGTCGTCCACGAAGCGCTTCAGAAATTGCGCCGCAGTGATCGAGCCGGCGCTGCGCCCGCCCGTGTTCTTCATATCAGCATTCTTCGTATCGATCAGCTTGTCGTATTCGCTGCCGAGCGGCATGCGCCAGACCTTCTCGCCCGTCGCGGCGCCGGCCGCCGCGAGGCGTTCCGATAAAGTGTCATCGTTCGAGAAGAGACCCGCATGGGTATTGCCAAGCGCGACGATGATCGCGCCGGTAAGCGTTGCCAGGTTCACCATGAACTGCGGCTGGAACTGCTCCTTGCAGTACCAGAGCGCATCCGCAAGGACGAGGCGGCCTTCCGCATCGGTGTTGATGATCTCGATCGTCTGGCCCGACATGGAGGTGACGATATCACCGGGACGCTGGGCATTCCCGTCCGGCATGTTCTCAACCAGTCCCATGATGCCGACAACGTTTGCCTTCGCCTTGCGCGCGGCCAGTGCGTGCATGAGGCCGATCACCGCTGCGGCGCCCGCCATGTCGCCTTTCATATCCTCCATGCTGGCGGCAGGCTTGATCGAGATTCCGCCGGTATCGAACACGACGCCTTTTCCGACAAACGCGACTGGCTTGTGCTTGGACTTACCGCCGTTCCACTGCATGACCACCAGGCGCGGCGGGCGAACAGAGCCTTGTGCGACACCAAGAAGCGCGCCCATTCCCAGCCGCCGCATCTCCTTCTCGGTGAGTATGTCCACCTTCACGCCAAGCGCTTCCAGCTCCTTGGCGCGTGCTGCGAATTCCACCGGACCGAGCACGTTGGATGGTTCGTTCACGAGGTCGCGCGCGAGATACACACCCTCGGCAACGGCCGAGGCTTCCGCGAAAGCCTTCTTCGCCGCGTTCGGGTCCGCGCATTGGATCGTGAATTTCTTGTCCTTGGCCTTGGTGCCGTTGTCGTCCTTACGCGTCTTGTATTTGTCGAAGACATAAGCGCGCAGCAGGATACCGAGACCGATATTGGCGATATCGCGGGCGGACGGCTCCGTCCCCGCCACGTCCACGATCACCGTCACATCCGCCGCGTTCTTGGCGGCGGCCGCCACGGCACCTCCGATCTGGGCCCAGGCCTGCTCGGAGAGCGCATCGAGCTTGCCCAATCCGACGACCGCCAGCCTGTCGTAAGTCGTTCCCTGCGGCGCGAGCACCTCCACCGTAGACGCAAGCTTGCCCTTGAACTCGGCGGCAGCGAATACTTTCGGCAAAACGCCGGCCGGGTCGGCGACGGCTGCTGTCTGGCCGAGATTGCACCCTTCCGGCGCGAGCAAAATCACACTGCCTTTCTTCGGCGCGGCAAATTTGGCGAATGCGACGGTCGGTTTCTCGGTCATTGGATGTCCTGTTTGCGTGGAAAATCGAGGGTGGCGCGATCTTGGCGCTTTTGAAACGTTTGACAAGGGGTGGAAGCAACGGCCAAACCCGTATAAAAGGAAAGTGATTTTCAGTGTTGTGCGTAAGTTTCTATTAACCTCGTTCTTTTCCGGTTCCTTAGGCCTGTCAGCTTCAAATTGGTATCGGGGGACGATCGCCCGCCGCTTCAGCCGAGGCGGCTTACCCGTGTTGTATCCATCGGCACGGGTACATTTTTATACGCCCTATTGTGGCCCCAACATAAGGCTTCATGTCGGCCGATGAAGGTGATTGAGCGCTATATCCTGAGACGCACGCTGGCGATTTCTGCCGCAGCGCTGTCGTGGCTGCTCATCATCGTCTGGACCACCCAAGTGCTCAACCGCCTCGACCTGGTCACCTCGAGCGGCCAATCTGCGGCGACGTTTTTCTCCGTGGCCTTCCTGACGCTCCCCTCCGTCATTCCGGTGATCATGCCTTTCGTCATCGGCATTGCCGCCGCACAGACGCTTGCGACGATGAATGCCGATTCGGAATTGGCAGTGATCAGTGCGGCGGGAAGCCCGCGCTCGACGATCATACGTCCGATTCTCCTGATCGCCATCATCGCGAGCCTCGCGGCCTTCGCCATCAACAACACGCTGGAACCCTATTCCCGGCAGAAGATGCGGGTCATTCTCGCCAACGCCAATGCGGATCTGATCACCACCGTCCTTCGAGAGGGTTCTTTCCAAAAGGTGGTGGACGGCATCTTCGTGCAGATTTCGGAACGCCGGCCAAATGGTGAGCTCGGGGGCATTTTCGTTGTGGATTCCCGCGATCCAAGCCTGAAGCTCGTCTATCGGGCAAACCGGGGCGCCACGCTGCAGCGCCAGAGCGGCAATGTTCTCGTCCTGCTGGATGGTGAGGTGCAAAGACAGGCGGCAAATGGTGACGTCTCCGTCATTCGGTTCGATTCATACGCCTTCGACCTGTCGCAATTCACCAATGGCGACGGCGTTCCCACGCTCTATCCCAAGGATCGCTATCTCAGCGAACTGCTGAACCCAGATCCAAATGACAGGTTCTATGCCAGCAATCCGCAGAGTTTCCGGGCGGAGCTGCACACGCGGTTCTCCGAATGGCTTTACTCGATCGTCTTCGCCCTGATCGCCATCGCCGTGGCGGGGGACGCACGCTCGTTCCGCGAAGCGCGTCTTCACCCGATCGTCGCTACGATGACAATCGGGCTCCTTATTCGTTGGGTGGGTTTCTATGCGAGCAACGAGGCCGAAACGGCGCCATTTTACGTCTATCTTCTCTATGCTGCCCCCATCGGGATGATCGCACTCTGCTGCTGGTTCATTGCAACGCATCGGATCATGGAACTGCCGACAAGCTGGACCGAGAGACTGGTCTCGCAGGTTCAGAAACTGACCGATTCGCTGAGCCGCCTGCGCCTCACTGCGGGTAAACGCGCATGATCGGCCCCACGCTCGGCAGATACTTCTTCCGCCGCTATGCCGCGATCACGGCATGGATTTTCGTGGGCGTCGCGGCCCTGGTATATATCGTTACCTTCACCGAGATCACCGGTCGCGCAGGAAGTCTCGAAGGCTTCACCGCGACTTGGGCACTGGGCCTCGCGGCTCTGCAGCTTCCCATTATCATGCAGCAGGCGGTGCCCTTCATCGGCCTCGTCGCCGCGATGGCAACGCTCATCAGCCTCAACCGCAAATACGAACTGGTGATCGCGCGGGCCGCCGGGATCTCGGCCTGGCAGTTCCTCACTCCGATTGCGTTCGGCGCCTTCGTCTTCGGACTTTTGACCGTGCTGATCTTAAACCCCATCGCGGCAACGGCATTTTCCCGTGCGCAGACTTTGGAGGCGACGGTTCGCGGTGCCGATGCATCTGCGAGTGCGGCAAACGAAAGATGGATCAAGCAGCGCACCGACGAAGGAGAAACGGTGATCGGCGCCGAGGCGGCCCTTGCGGGCGGGACGGAACTGGTGCGGCCTGTGTTCTTCATCGTCCACGACGATGGAATCAGTGAGCGCCTCGATGCGGCGTCCGCGTTCCTGCGAGACGGTTACTGGGAGCTCGTCGACGTGGTGCGCCGGCGTGGCGGCAACGCGCCCGAAAAGCTCGAATCGGCTCGGGTGCCGACAAATCTAAAGCCGGAATTCGTTGGTCAGGAGCTGACCGACCCGGAGGCGGTCTCCATCTTTACCCTGCCCCGCATGATCGAAACCGCGCACTCTTTTGGTTTGCGCGCCAATTCTTTCGCCATGCAGCTCCAGTCGCTCATTACGCTCCCGCCGCTGCTGGTAGCAATGACTCTCATAGCTGCGACCGTTTCGATGAGATTTACGCGGATGGGGCAGTCCGCCACGGTGATTCTAGGTGGCGTCATCGCCGGCTTTCTGCTTTATGTGGTCTCCGTATTGGTGAGGGCGTTTGGTGACGCCGGATTCGTACCGCCGTCAGTCGCGGCATGGACTCCGGTCATGGTGGCAATGTTCTTTGGGGTGACTTTTCTTTTATTCCGGGAGGACGGTTAGTGACGGTCGCGGTCAGAAAAACCCGCGCAGCCGGCCGTCCGGTTCGTTTGCGCCTGAAAACGGGCGTGGCAGCGATTGCGCTCCTGGCATTCGCTTCTACAGCCGTGGCCCAGGTAGCCGGCCTGGACGAGAGCGATCTGCCGCAGGACGCGCAGATGCTGCTCGCTGCGGATACGCTTGTTTATGATAATGACAGGAACACGATCACCGCGGTCGGCGGAGTGCAGATCGAATATGGCGGCTATCGCGTGGTGGCCCAGCGTATCACCTATGACCGCAACACCTCCCGCGTTATCGGCAGCGGCAATGTCGAGATCATAGACCGGGACGGCAACCGCTTCCATGCCGAGGAGATCGACCTGACCGACGATCTCGGCGAGGGCTTCGTGCGGGCGCTCAGGGTCGAGACTGTGGACCGGACTTATTTCGGTGCCGAGAGCGCCGAACGTGAAGGGGGCCGCATCACCACCTTCAACAGGGGCGTCTATACGGCCTGCGAGCCCTGCGAAGAGAATCCCGACCGGCCGCCGCTCTGGCAGATCAAGGCTCAGAAAATCATCTGGAACGGGCAGGCCAAGACGGTTCGCTTCCAGAACGCGCGGTTCGAATTCTTCGGCTTGCCAATCGCCTATCTGCCCTTTTTCGAGGTGGCGGATCCCACGGTAAAGCGGAAATCAGGCTTCCTGATGCCGAGCGTCCTTGGAGGCAGCGAGCGGGGCTACGGGCTCAAGGTTCCCTATTACTTCGCGCTTTCCCCCACCTACGATCTCACCGTCGCGGTAACGGGCTATAGCAAGCAGGGCTTCCTGGGCGAGGCCGAATGGCGGCAGAAATTCAACAACGGGGAGTACAATCTCCGCATAGCGGGCATCCATCAGCAGCGGCCGGAAGAATGGGGGCCGAGCGAGGTTGATGCGCTGCAAACCGATCGCGGCATGATCGCTTCGAAAGGTGATTTCCGGATCAACCCGCGCTGGTCTGCCGGCTGGAACGTCATGGTCCAGTCGGACCAGAATTTTGCCCGCACCTACGAGATCGAAGACTATGCGAATTTCGTGCAGCGGGATGAGGTCTATCTGACTGGTCTGGACGACCGGAACTATTTCGACCTCAGGGGATATCGGTTCCAGATCCAGGAAACAGCAGTCAACAGCAACCGCAACGAATCGCAGCCGCTCGTCCTTCCCAATCTCGATTATACCTACACCCCCGACAGGGAGATCGCTGGGGGTGAGCTTACCGTCGATGTGAACGCCCAGGCGCTTTATCGCGATGAGGGCATGTACACGTCCTCGGACGGCTCTCGGAAGTTGCAGGGGCTTCAAGGCAATTCCGGGCGCCTGACCACCGAGGCCGAGTGGCGGCGCTCCTTCATCACAAGCGCAGGGCTTGTCCTCACACCGATCCTGCATGCGCGCGGCGATTCCATTTTCACGGACTACTCCCAGAATGCAGCCGCGGAGATACAAAGCTTCGCCAGCGCCGCAGGTGCCGAGGCCGATATCCAGTCCGCTTATTATCGCTCCATGGCAACAGCAGGCCTGGAGGCGCGCTGGCCCATCCTTTTCGCCGCCGCCGGTTCGGCGCATGTCATCGAGCCCATGGCCCAGCTCTTCGCGAGGCCGGATGAGCCATATCGCGACAGGTTGGGCATCCCCAATGAGGATGCTCAGTCGCTCGTGTTCGACGCCACCACGCTCTTCGAGCGCGATAAGTTCTCCGGCTACGACCGCATCGAAGGCGGCACACGTGCCAATCTCGGCATCCGATATTCCGGTAGCTTCGCGAATGGCTGGACGGCGCATGGTCTCTTTGGCCAGTCCTATCATTTGGCAGGCGACAATCCCTACGCTTCCCCTGATCTGGTCCATGTCGGCGCGTTTTCCGGGCTGGAGACCGACAGATCCGATTATGTCGGTCTGATCGGTGTCACGCTCCCCAACGGCATGGCCTTCTCGACGGGCGCTCGGCTCGACGAGGAGACCTTCGAGCTTCGGCGCGCGGACGTCAGGGCCGCCGGCACTGTGGGTGCCGTAACTGCCGGCCTGCAATATGCCTTTATCGACGCGCAACCCGGCTACGGCTTTACCGAAGATCGCCAGGAAGTGACGGCTCAGGGGTCGATCCGCTTTCATGAGAACTGGCGCGGTTTCGGATCGGGAACCTACGACCTGCAGAGCAACACGCTGGTGCGGAATTCGTTCGGCTTCGCCTATGACGACGAGTGCTTCACATATCTCATGACCTTCTCGCAGGAGCGCGATATTGATAGTGGGGAGCGCAAGAACAGCTTCGCCTTCAATATTTCGCTGCGAACGTTAGGCGATTTCGGCAGTTCGTCCGGTGCATTCGGCTCTGATTAATGTGAAAACGTCACAGTTTCGCCTATGAGGAAAGCGATGCTAGGACGTAGTTACTGAGCTTTACGTGATACGATGAAGGAAAGAGGGAAGATGTCGGTGCTGAGCATAAGCCGATCCACGGCCGTGATTGCGCTGGCGGCGATGCTCGCGCTCGGATCAGGCGTGGCAGTTGTTTCCCCCGCAGCGGCCACGGATATCCGTTACGTCGTGAACAATCGGCCGATCACGAGCTATGACATCGAGCGACGTGCAGCATTGCTGAGGCTGATGCAGCGCAAGGGCAATGTCAACGAGCTCGCCGCAGAAGAGATGGTCGACCAGACGCTGCGGCAGCAGGAAATGGCGCGCATGGGCGTGAACATCACGCAGGCCATGGTCGATCAGTCCTACGGCAACTTCGCGGCATCCAACAATATGACGGCCGCGCAGCTGGACCAGATTTTATCCCAAGCCGGAGTGGGGAAGGATCATTTCAAGGAATTCATCCGCACCCAGATCGGATGGGGACGCGTGATGCAGAGCCGCTCCCGTTCCGGTGCCGTGCTTTCCGAGCAGGATGTGGTTCAGAAGATGCTGCAGCAAGGCGGTCAGAAGCCTACGGCAACCGAATATATGCTGCAGCAGGTCATTTTCGTCGTACCTTCCGCGCAACGCGGTCAGCTTATGGCCAAGCGAAAGAGGGAAGCGCAGGCGATGCGTGACCGTTTCAACGGCTGTGAGAATACGGTCCAGTTCGCCAAAGGTCTGATCGACGTCACAGTCCGCGACATGGGCCGGGTTCTGGCTCCGGAGCTTCCGCCGGAATGGAAGGATCAGATCGCCGGCACGCGGCCGGGGGCCGCAACGCCTATTCGCGAGACCGAACGCGGCGTCGAATTCATCGGCGTCTGCAGCTCGCGTGAGGTCTCGGACGATCACGTCGCCAGAATGGTCTTCCAGAGCCAGGAAACGGGCGACGAGTCTTTTGAAAAGGCGTCAAAGGACTATATGACGGAATTGCGAGAGAAGGCGCGCATCGTCCGCCGCTGAGACACGTCAAATTACTAATCATGCCGTCCAACAAGGTCAGCGCGAAATTCCAATGTCTCCACTCGCGCTGACAATTGGTGACCCCTCCGGAATTGGTCCGGAAATCCTGCTTTTTGCCTGGCAAAAGCGGAGTGACAAGCTGCCGCCTTTCTACGTTTTGGGCGATCCTGCGCTCCTTGCCGCCCGTGCACGGCAATTGGGACTCGATATTCCCATAGTGGAAGCGGAGCCGGAGGCCGCTTCAGCGCTCTTTGCGACGTCTCTTCCCGTCGCGCCGCTCGAAAATGGCCTTGTCGACATGCCAGGGGTGCCGTCGGTCATCAATGCTGCCGGCGTGATCGAGGCGATCCAGCGCGCGGTCGAGGATACGCTTTCCGGCCGCGCCTCCGGAATCGTTACCTGCCCCATCGCCAAAAAACCCCTTTATGACGCCGGGTTTAGTTTCCCCGGGCATACCGAATTTCTCGGGCATCTGTCCAACGAGATCACGGGAGAGACCGTCATTCCCGTAATGATGCTGGCGGGACCGGAGCTACGCACGGTTCCCGTTACCGTGCATCAGCCCCTCGCCGATGTTCCTAAGAGCCTCACAAAGGACCTCGTCGAGAGGACCGGGGAGATCACCGCACGAGATCTCAAGGAGCGTTTTGGCGTTCCTTCCCCGCGTCTGGCCGTTTCCGGCCTGAACCCCCATGCGGGCGAAGGCGGTTCGATGGGGCGTGAAGACATTCAGATCATCGCACCGGCGATTGCAGCCCTTCGCGACAAGGGCATCGACGCGTTCGGTCCACTGCCGGCGGACACGATGTTCCACCCGTCTGCGCGACAGAAATATGATGCCGCGCTTTGCATGTATCACGACCAGGCACTAATTCCGGTTAAGACCATCGGCTTCGACGACACGGTGAATGTCACGCTCGGTCTGCCCTTCATCCGAACCTCGCCCGATCATGGCACGGCATTCGATATCGCCGGTCAGGGGATTGCGAGGCCGGATAGCCTGCTTGCGGCGATCCAGCTCGCGCGCACGCTCGCCGACAACGCGGCAAAGCATAGCGCATGAGTATGGATGGGTTGCCGCCGCTGCGCGAGGTGATCGAGCGGCATGGGCTTTTCGCCAAGAAAGCGCTTGGGCAGAATTTCCTTCTCGATCTCAATCTCACGCGGCGCATCGCGCGCACCGCCGGACGCCTCGACAATGCAACGGTGCTCGAGGTCGGCCCGGGTCCTGGAGGTCTCACGCGTGCGCTTCTCATGGAAGGAGCGCAACGGGTTGTGGCTATCGAGCGCGACGAGCGATGCCTGGCCGCCCTTGCGGAAATCGCTGCGCATTATCCCGGCCGCCTGGAGATCGTTGCCGGTGATGCTCTCAAGACTGATTTTTCTGCGCTTGCTGCCAATGCCGAGAATGTGAAGATTGTCGCCAACCTTCCCTACAACATCGGCACGGAGCTGCTCATCCGCTGGCTGACGCCAAGCGTCTGGCCGCCCTTCTATCAATCCATGACACTCATGTTTCAGCGCGAGGTGGCGGAGCGGATCGTAGCCAAGCCCGGCAGCAGCCACTATGGGCGCTTGGGCGTGCTTGCAGGTTGGCGAACTGATGCGCGGATAGCCTTCGACGTGCCGCCACAAGCCTTCACACCTCCTCCCAAAGTGACCTCCTCGGTGGTGCAGATCAGCCCTATAGAGGAGCCCCTCCCCGTTGATGCAGGCAAGCTGGCCAGGACGACCGAGGCAGCATTCGGGCAGCGGCGGAAGATGCTGCGCCAGAGCTTGCGGCCTCTTGGCGGCGAGGCACTGCTGGCAAAGGCGGGTATAGATGGTACCCGCCGAGCCGAAACGCTTTCGGTGGAGGAGTTCGTGAGCCTTGCGCGGGAGCTGTGAATTGCAGTCCAGGGAGAGCTAGTGCTCCCTAATCCGGGTTCTCCGCCAGGAGGCCGGCAACGAAGTCCTCGAGGCCCGGCCGACGCTCACGCCGCAAACGCTCCGCTGCCACAATGGCGCGGACAGAGGCGAAGGCACGATCAAGATCGTCGTTCACCACCACGTAGTCGTAATCGCGCCACTGCTCAATTTCGTGGCGGGCGTTCTTCAACCGCCGCTCGATGATCTCGGAGGTGTCTTCCGCGCGCCGGGTGAGGCGCGCCAGCAACTCCTTCATGGTCGGCGGCAGGATGAACACCGAGACGATATCGTCCGGCATCTTTTCACGCAGCTGCGCCGCTCCCTGCCAATCGATATCGAACAGCATGTCGCGCCCGCCGGCTATCGCCTCCTCAACGGGCTTGCGAGGCGTGCCGTAGCAATTTCCGTGCACTTCCGCCCATTCCAGAAGCTCGCCTCCATCGCGCAGCATCTCGAATTCACGCATGGACTTGAAGTGGTAATGCACCCCTTCGATCTCGCTCGGACGGCGCGGACGCGTCGTGACGCTCACCGAAAGCTCGAACTCATGATCGTTTTCGAGCAAGCTGCGCGCGATGGTCGATTTGCCGGCACCCGAAGGCGAGGAGAGGACCAGCATCACTCCCCTGCGGCGGATGGCGGCGGATGGCGAGGCGGCTTCCATTCCTACTCCAGATTCTGCACCTGCTCCCGAAACTGATCGACGACCACCTTTAATTCAAGGCCGATTGCCGTAAGCGAGGAAGCATTGGATTTCGAGCAGAGCGTATTCGATTCCCGGTTAAATTCCTGTGCCAGAAAATCGAGCTTTCGCCCCATCGGGCCGCCGGCTTCGATGAGCGCGCGCGCCGCCGCGACATGGGTCTTCAACCGGTCGATTTCCTCACGAATATCGGCCTTGGTGGCAAGGAAAGCAGCCTCTTGGTGCAGTCGCGCTTCATCGAGGGCCGGTGCCGCCTCAAGCAAGAGCTGCACCTGCTCGTGTAGGCGCTGGCGGATACTGGCAGGCTCGCGAGACGGATCCGCTTCGGCACTGAGTGTGAGCGCATCGATCGCCGAGAGCTGGTCCAAGAGAACTGCCCGCAGCGATGCCCCCTCGTCACGCCGTGCAGCTAGAAGTTCGTCCAGCGCCTGATCGAGCGCTGAAAGCGCCAGCTCGTCCAGGCGTTCGCCGGTCTCCCCATCTAGGCCGGTCTCCGGCAGATCCATCACGCCACGCAGTGCGAGAAGACCATCCGCCCGTGCAGGAGCTGCACCGTAATCTTCCACGAGGCGGCGGCTCAAGCGCGCGAGCTCGGAAAGAAGCTCCTCGTCTATCACGGGCTGGCGCAGCGCCGCTCCGCGGGAAATGGAAAGGCTGGCTTGAATATTGCCGCGAGCAAAGCGTTTCGCGATCCGCTGCTTGGCCGGCTGTTCCAGGCGCTCGAATCCAGCCGGGAGGCGCAGCTTTGCCTCCAGCCCGCGACCGTTCACCGAGCGCAGCTCCCAGGTCACCGACGCGATCTCGTTCATAAGGGAGGCACGGGCGAAGCCCGTCATGCTTTGTATGGTCATTTCCCGCCGCAGCTTTGCCCGAAGGCGCCCGTTAGTTGCTCTCGCTGGTCTCGCCGCCTTCCGCCGCGGCCGGTTCGGCTGCCGGCGTCGCTTGTGCCGCTGCAGCCGCGGCTGCAGCTCTCTCGCGCTCGATCTTGCGCCAGCGAGCCACATTCGCGTTGTGCTCATCGAGCGAGGTGGCGAACGCATGGCCACCATTGCCATCCGCGACGAAATACAATTCTTCGGTGCGCGATGGGTTCGCGACCGCTTCAAGCGCCGCCCGGCCCGGGTTTGCGATCGGGGTCGGCGGCAGCCCGTTGACCAGGTAGGTGTTGTACGGCGTCATCTTGTCGAGGTCGGAGCGATAGATCGGCCTGTCCGCCGGTTTTCCTTCGCCGCCGAAAATACCATAGACTACGGTCGGATCCGACTGGAGACGCATGCCCCGTTCCAGACGATTGAGGAAGACTGCGGCGACCCGCGAGCGCTCGTCCGAACGGCCGGTCTCCTTCTCCACGATCGAGGCGAGCGTCACGAACTCGCTGATATCATTGAGCGGGAGATCTTCGGCGCGACGTGCCCAGATGTCCTTTACCAGCTCTTCCTGTTGCGCCCGCAGGCGCGCAACGACTTCCTTGCGGGAAAGGCCGCGCGTGAAACGCAGCGTATCAGCAGCAAGGCTTCCCTCCGGCGGCAGTTCTTCCGGCAGTTCCCCCGACAGTTCCTCGGTCTTGGCGATCCGTTCGAAGACCTGTGCGACCGTCAATCCTTCCGGAATGGTCAACGAGTAGAGGACCGACTTTCCACTTTCCAGCAATTCCATGATGTCGCGCATGGAAGCGTGGGCCTTGATCTCGTACTCGCCGGCCTTCAGCTTGCTGTCGGCACCGTGGACACGTAGCCCGATCAGGAAAATGCGGGCATCGCTGATCAGGCCCTCGCTTTCGAGAATGCTCGCAATCTCACGCACGCCCGTGTTGGGCTTGATCATCACGGTCTCGGTGGTGGTAGAAGGACCCGGTCCGTCAAAAGCGCTTTTGCCGAAGTAGAATGCAATGCCGGCAACCACCAGCACGAAGACGACCGAAGAGACGACGAAATTCAGGAACACGATAAATTGGTTGCGCGAATGGCGCGACCGTTTCGGCGGCGGCGGCGTCGCCACCTCGGGACGGAGTGTCTCACGTCCCGACCTGAACAAGAAGGTCCTCGAAGACTGGTCTTTCCTGTCAGTCACCTCGGCGGAATCTCCCTAACGAACGGTGCGTTTCGTCTTGCAGAATCAATAGACGACTTGAAGCAAAATAGCGTCATTTTTCCGGCATCTAAGCCGAAAAGTCAGGCTTCATACCGCCGGAAGACCAATGATGCATTCGTGCCGCCGAAGCCGAACGAGTTGGAAAGCGCGACATTGATTTGGCGTTCGCGCGGCTTGTTCGGTACCAGATCGATCGGCGTCTCGACCTCGGGATTGTCGAGATTGATCGTGGGGGGAGCCACATTGTCGCGGATAGCGAGAATGGAGAAGATCGCCTCGGCCGCGCCGGCAGCACCCAAGAGATGACCGATCGACGACTTTGTCGAAGACATGGAGACCCTGCTGGCGGCGTTCCCCACCAGCCGCTCCACGGCCTTGAGCTCGATCGTGTCGGCCATGGTGGAGGTGCCATGTGCGTTGATATAGTCGATATCGGCCGGGGTAAGCCCGGCACGCTTGACGGCCGCCGCCATGCAGCGGAAGGCCCCGTCGCCATCCTCCGATGGCGCTGTGATGTGATAGGCGTCGCCCGAGAGCCCGTAGCCCACTATCTCGGCGTAGATCTTCGCACCGCGCGCCTTGGCGTGCTCCAGTTCCTCGAGAACGAGGACGCCGGCCCCCTCGCCCATCACGAAACCATCGCGGTCGCGATCATAGGGACGAGACGCCTTCTCCGGCGTATCGTTGAAACTGGTGGAAAGCGCCTTGCAGGCCGAGAACCCGGCGATCGACAGCCGGGTGATCGGAGACTCCGCCCCGCCTGCCAGCATCACATCCGCGTCGCCGAACATGATCAGCCGGGAGGCGTCACCAATGGCATGCGCACCGGTTGAGCAGGCCGTGACGACGGCGTGATTGGGACCCTTCAGCCCATGCCGGATCGAAACCTGCCCCGACACCATGTTGATGATATTTCCGGGGATGAAGAACGGGCTGATGCGCCTTGGACCGCGTTCCTGCAGGAGCAGCGCGTTCTCGGCGATTCCATCGATCCCGCCTATTCCCGAACCGATGAGGACGCCGGTCGCGCAGCGCTCCTCCTCAGTCTTCGGTTCCCAGCCCGAATCAGCCAGCGCCTGGTCGGCCGCAGCGATTCCGTAGGTGACGAAATCAGCGATCTTCCGCAGATCGCGAGGCTCCAGGAAAGCCTCCGCATCGAATGCTCCTTCCCCCTCGCGGGGGATGGCATTGGCGATCTTGCAGGGAAGGTCATCGACTTCAAACGTGTCGATGCGCTTAGCCCCGCTTGCGCCGGCAAGAAGCCTCTTCCAGCTGTGCTCCGCGCCGAGACCGAGCGGCGAAAGAAGTCCTACGCCGGTGACGACGACGCGTCTCATCTTCTGGATTGCCCCGAGATCGTTGGCTGCGCGCAGAAGGCTGCGCGTCAGGCCGTCGCCTTTTCGATGTACTTAACAGCGTCGCCGACCGTCAGGATGGTCTCGGCCGCGTCGTCCGGGATTTCAACGCCGAATTCTTCCTCGAACGCCATCACCAGTTCAACGGTGTCGAGGCTGTCCGCGCCCAGATCGTCGATGAAGCTGGCCTGTTCGGTCACCTTGTCGGCGTCTACGCCAAGATGCTCTACAACGATCTTCTTGACGCGCTCTGCAGTATCACTCATCTGTGAACCCTCGACTTCATGAATTTCCGGTCTTCGTTAGCGGCAGGTTTCACGCTAATCAAGCTGAAAAGAGGGCCGGTCCAACGGCTTTCCAAGCTCTTTCTCGCTTACACATCGAATCCTGCCGGATTTCGGCGCGCCATAACACGGATTGGGCGTGGCGGCAAAGCCGTGTTCAAACCATCAGCATTCCGCCGTTCACGTGGATCGTCTGACCCGTGACATAAGCCGCCTCGCTGGAGGCGAGATAAACGACGGATGCGGCAATCTCCTCGCCCGAGCCCATCCGCTTCATGGGAATGCTGCTCAGGATGGATTCGCGCTGTTTCTCGTTCAGTTTGTCCGTCATGGCGGTTTCGATGAAGCCAGGCGCCACACAATTGACGGTGATGTTACGGCTGGCGATCTCCTGCGCCAGCGACTTGGAGAAACCGATCAGCCCCGCCTTTGAGGCGCAGTAATTCGCCTGGCCGGGATTGCCTGCCACGCCGACGACCGAGGAGATGTTGATGATGCGGCCCCAGCGGCGGCGCATCATCGGGTGCGTCAGCTCGCGTGTCAGCCTGAAAACAGCGGTAAGATTGGTCTCTATGACCGCATCCCAGTCTTCGTCGCTCATGCGTACGAACAAGCCGTCGCGGGTGATTCCCGCATTGTTGACCAGGATGTCGACGCCTTCGAGCTCAGCCTCCGCCTTCGCGGCGAGGTCCTTCACCTCTTCCCGGCTTGAAAGATTCGCGGGAAATACCTTCGCGCGGTCTCCAAGTTCGCCAGCGAGCGCCTCCAGCTTTTCCACTCGCGTCCCGTGCAGGCCAACAGTGGCGCCTTGCTTGTGGAGCGCGCGCGCGATGGCTTCGCCGATGCCTCCGGTCGCTCCGGTAACGAGGGCCTTGCGGCCGCTGAGATCGAACATTGCTTGGTCCTTTCCAGGATTGGAAGTCTTACAGCGCCTTCAGCACCGCTTCGATGTCTGCCGGTGTGTTGACGGCAACGGCATTGAGATCGCGGTTGATGCGACGGGCGAGTCCCGTCAGCACCTTGCCAGAGCCAACCTCATATAGCGTATGCACGCCGTTTCCGCCGAACCATTCGACTGTCTCGCGCCAGCGCACCCGCCCGGTCACCTGTTCGACCAGCCTCGCAGCGATCTCTTCCGGATCGGTGAGTGGGCTGACGGTCACATTGGCAATGACCGGCACAGCAGGCGCGTTCTTCTGCACCTCCGCAAGAGCCTCGCGCATGCGTTCGGCCGCCGGGCCCATGAGCGCCGAGTGGAAGGGCGCCGATACCGGCAGCATGATCGCGCGCTTGGCGCCGCGCTCGCTCGCCAGCCGCGCAGCTTCTTCCACCGCGGACCTGGCTCCGGAAATGACCAGCTGGCCGCCACCATTGTCGTTCGCGATCTGGCAAATCGCGCCTTTGGCCGCGCTGGCGCACACCTCTTCCACGTCAGCGGCCTCAAGGCCGATAATGGCTGCCATGGCACCCTCGCCCACCGGCACGGCCGCCTGCATGGCATTGCCGCGAATGCGCAGGAGCCGGGCCGTATCGGAAAGAGAAAACGTGCCGGCGGCGGCAAGCGCGGAATATTCGCCGAGCGAATGGCCGGCGACATAGGCGACCTTGTCCTGCAGCCGGAAACCCTCTTTTTCCATCACCCGTATCGCGGCGAGGGAAACCGCCATCAGCGCCGGCTGAGCATTTGCCGTGAGCGTCAGCTCGTCCTCGGGGCCCTCCCACATCAGCTTGGAAAGCGGCTGGTTCAACGCCTCGTCCACCTCCTGGAATACGGCGCGCGCCTCCGGAAACGCCTCCGCCAGATCGCGGCCCATCCCAACGGCCTGGCTTCCCTGGCCGGGAAAGGTGAAGGCGATGCTCATCGGCGGTTCTCCTTGATCCATGCTTTTGGGGCGCAGGTGGTGGCGCAAGAGCCGGCGCGCGTCAAGCCCTTTGCACCTGCTGCTCGGAATGCAGCGGATCTGTTCGATCCTTCAAAAAGGAACGCGGGGACGACCCGCGGCAGGATCGTCCTGCCGCGTGCTTGCAATTAGAAGCCCGCGAGCAACTATTGACACTTTGTCAGGAAATGTCAGCCTGTCACCTAGCCTCTATGGCAAGTGTTGCGCAACTTGCCTATATCTGGCGCGCCTTGGCCGGGTTTCGCTCTGATGCATTCTTCCAGCGCGTGACCCGTATCCTCTCCGTTCCGCAGCGAAGATCTCATGCAGCACGCTATTTCCATCTCCGGTCTTTCCAAGGTCTATGATTCGGGCTTTACCGCCTTGCACGGGGTCGATCTCGATGTCCGTACGGGTGAGATCCTGGCCCTTCTAGGCCCGAACGGAGCCGGCAAGACGACGTTGATTTCGATCGTCTGCGGTATCGTCAATCCGTCCGGCGGCAGCGTCACCGTGCAAGGGCACGACATCATCAGAGACTATCGCGCGGCCCGTCAGCTCATCGGGCTCGTGCCGCAGGAACTCCACGTCGAGACGTTCGAGACCGTTTGGGACACTGTGAATTACAGCCGTGGGCTCTTCGGCAAGAGCCCCAATCGGGCCCTGTGCGAACAGATCCTGAAGGACCTCTCCCTATGGGAGAAGAAGGACAACAAGATCCTGCAGCTTTCCGGCGGGATGAAGCGCCGCGTGATGATCGCCAAGGCGCTGGCGCATGAACCGAAGATCCTTTTCCTCGACGAACCCACCGCAGGCGTCGACGTCGAATTGCGCAAGGACATGTGGCAACTCGTGCGCCGGCTGCGCGAGAACGGCGTGACCATCATCCTGACGACGCATTATATCGAGGAAGCCGAGGAGATCGCCGACCGGGTGGCCGTCATCAACAAGGGCCGCCTGATCGTCGTCGAGGAGAAAACGGAATTAATGCGCAAGCTCGGCAAGAAGCAACTCACGCTGGAACTCAGCGAAAACATCGGTCCGCTGCCTGAGGCTCTCGCCGTCTACGATCTGGAGGTGGAGGACGGCGGGCGCCGGCTTGTCTACCACTATGACACACAAGCGGGACGCACGGGCATTGGCTCGCTCCTGGCCGATCTCAATCGGTCCGGCATCGCCGTGAAGGATCTCGATACCGAGCAGAGTTCGCTGGAGGACATTTTCGTGAGCCTGGTGGAGGAAGCGCGGTGAATTTTCAAGCGATCAAAGCCATTTACCTGTTCGAGATGGCGCGCATGCGGCGCACGCTCCTTCAGAGCGTCGTTTCGCCCGTCCTGTCGACCTCCCTCTATTTCGTCGTTTTCGGGGCTGCGATCGGCGGCCGAATCCAGGAAGTTGAAGGAGTCGCCTACGGCGCCTTCATCGTCCCAGGCCTGATCATGCTGACGCTGCTTCAGAACTCGATTTCCAACGCCTCGTTCGGCATCTATTTCCCGAAATTCGTGGGCACGATCTACGAGGTGCTTTCAGCCCCCATCTCTTTCATTGAGATTGTCATTGGCTATGTCGGGGCCGCCGCTTCCAAATCGCTGATCCTGGGCATCATCATCCTGGCGACAGCCCATCTCTTCGTGCCGCTTGAGATCCGTCATCCTTTCTGGATGCTCTTCTTCCTGGTGCTGACGGCAGTCACCTTCAGCCTGTTCGGCTTCATCATCGGTATCTGGGCCGACAATTTCGAGAAACTGCAGCTCATCCCGCTTCTCATCGTAACACCGCTCGTGTTCCTCGGCGGTTCGTTCTATTCGATTCAGATGCTGCCGGAATTCTGGCGTGACGTGACGCTTTTCAACCCGGTGCTTTATCTCATCAGCGGCTTCCGCTGGAGTTTCTTCGAAACGGCCGATGTGAGCGTCGGGGTCAGCATCACGATGATCTGTGTCTTCCTCGCAATCTGCATCTCGCTGGTGTGGTGGATTTTTCGGACGGGATACCGGCTCAAAGCTTAGGAACAAGGATTAAGCCAAATCTCCAGTGCCGTGCGCGGCGCCCGGTGATATAATGAAACGTCGCAGGGCGTAACCGCGCCCCAGGTGCGATGTGATGCAACGGTGATGCCGCACCTGGCCAGTGGTGCGGAAGGGAGCTCACGCTTTCCTCATCCCGGACCTTCTCGAATTCGACTTTTATTCGACGAGCCCGGCTGCGGCTTTCCCGGTCTGAAAAAGGCAATCAGCCTTGGCCGGCGTACGCACCGTTCGATAAGAGGAGGAGACAATGCTCACAACAGAGGCGGTCACAGGCTCATCCCTGAAAAAGGCAATCGAGAACCGCGATGGCCGGACGCTTTCGAGCTTCTACGCCGATGACGCACTGATGCGCATCATCGATCGCAACAATCCACCAAGCAGGCCACGCGAAGTACAGGGACGAGAGGCGATCACGGCCTTTTGGGACGATATTTGCGGCCGCGCGATGACGCATGAAGTCGATACGAGCATCTCGGACGGCAACCTGATGGCCTTCACCGAGAACTGCGCCTATCCCGACGGCACCAAAGTCTTCTGCATGGCGACGCTGGAACTGAAGGACGGCAAGATCGCCCGGCAGACGGTTGTGCAGGCCTGGGACGAATAGAGGCAGAGGAGGATGACAGATGTTCGTCGCACGTTGGCACGTCGAGGCTCGTTTTGGCCACAAGCAGAATGTCGTGGACCTGATGCGCCGCTGGATGGAGGAAATCGGTAGCCAGGTAGGAACCGACAAGATGAATGTTCAGCTGCTGACGGGTTCCATTGGCGCGAAGGAAGCGGTGGTGGAGGTCAATCACTCCGTAGAGAGCCTCGCGGAATTGGAACAGTTCTTCGATTCGATCAGCAAAATCGAAGCACACAAGCAGTGGGGCAAGGACCTTGAGCCCTATGTGGTCTCCGGGTCCACCTACTGGAATATCTACCGCATCTTGTAATCAGGCGAAACGATGCCGCCCCTTCCGGGCGGCATTTCACGCGACTGCCTTGACGGCCCAGGCCCGGGCTTTCATCCGGATCGAGCCATCCTGCTCCGGGGAAATCGTCTGATGCAGTTTCTCCCTCAGGCGCTCTCTGACGTCCGGTTCGAGGCTGACGCAATAGCCCGGAGCCGGCCCGGCACCAAGGGTGAAGGGCTTCCAGAAATCCTCGAAGTCTCTGAAGATTGTTGGGACTTCGATCGGAATGCATTCGATCGACCGCAGACCGCCCTCACGCGCCATCTCGATCAATCCATCCGAGGTGCAGAATGGAAACCGACGGTCCTCGGTAAGATCCCGCGCACCGGGATCGAGAGCCACCGCGGCGGTCCAGAACGCACGCATGAACTCAATCCCGCCCCCCGGATAGTCCCAGACATAGAAGGCGACCATGCCTTCCGGCCTGACGACCCGCTTCATCTCTCGGACGGCTTTCATCCTGTCGGGAACGAAGTTGAGCACGAGCGCCGATGCAGCCACGTCGCAGCTTGCGGAAGGCAAACCTAATGCCTGTGCATCCTCAACCCGGAATTCCACTCGCGGATCAGTGACATTGACAAGCGCCTTTCGGATGAAGCCTTCGGAAGCATCGGTCGCGATCAGGCTTTCGGGATCGCAGAGATCGAGGATGGAAGCCGTCAGCGCACCGGTGCCGCAGCCGACCTCGAGCCAGCTGAGCCTGCTGCGGCAATCGAGCCATTGAAGGAATAGGGGCGCCACCTTTCGGCTCCAGCGACCCATATAGCCGTCGTAGCTGTCGCCCGCTTGCCAGGCGTCATGACGTTCAGCTGTCATGATGCACCTCCTGATGAGGTCGCTATGAAGGACAAGTGTTACGCCTATCCCGGCCCCGTGGCTAGCAACCACAAAGCAGTAGGGAAACCTTGCATCTGCGGCAAAACACTGTATAAGCGCGCGATCTGCCGGTCCCAGCCGGGGGCTGAACGGAGGGCCAGGTGTTATCGCCTGTTGCGAAGCAGAAGGCTTCCGCCTCCCGTGTCTCCGCTCTCGACCGTCTTGAATGCGCCTTTCTTCGGCCGGGCTTTGCCCGGCAAGAGAAGTCGCTGAGGCTTTAGCCGCTGGAACAGGCAGGAAAAGAAGGAGAAAGGCAAGAGAATGGCTCTCTACGAACATGTGTTTCTTGCCCGGCAGGACCTCTCCCCGCAGCAGGTCGACGCACTTGTGGAACAGTACAAGGGCGTGATCGAAAGCGGCGGCGGCAAGGTTGGCCGGATCGAGAATTGGGGCCTCAAGTCCCTCGCATACCGCATCAAGAAAAACCGCAAGGCCTATTTCGCGCTCTTGGATCTCGACGCACCGGCGGAAGCCGTGAAGGAGATGGAGCGTCAGATGGGCATTTCGGAAGACATCCTGCGCTTTATGACGATCCGTGTCGACGCGCATGAGGAAGGCCCATCCGCGATGATGCAGCGCCGTGACGATCGCGACCGCGGAGATCGCGGTGATCGTGGCCCGCGCCGCGACTTCGACGATCGCGGCCCACGCCGCCCGCGTGAGGATGACCGCCCGCGCCGCGCGCGCGAGGATGAGGGAGACGAATAATGGTCGACATCAACCAGATCCCGACGCGGCGCCCCTTTCACCGCCGCCGCAAGACCTGCCCGTTCTCGGGCGCCAATGCGCCGAAGATCGACTATAAGGACGTGAAGCTCCTGCAGCGCTACATTTCCGAGCGCGGCAAGATCGTTCCGTCCCGCATCACGGCAGTGAGCCAGAAGAAGCAGCGCGAGCTCGCCCGTGCGATCAAGCGCGCCCGCTTCCTGGGCCTCCTGCCCTACGTGGTGAAGTAATCCCGGCAGCGGGCACCTTTCGACAGGTGCCCGCTCCCCTCTCCGCTTCGGGCGCGGAAGAGCGGAAGTAAGTCCCGAGTTGGGGCAGCTTGCCCCTAACTGCCAACAAAACCGGCAGGACAGCGAACCAGCCTCACGGCCCCGTTTTCCTGCCCTGCCCTCGATTTTCAGCCCTGTATGGGCGACGAGAAGGAAACGGACAATGGAAGTCATTCTTCTGGAACGCATCCCCCGCCTGGGTCAAATGGGCGATGTCGTGCGCGTCAAGGACGGTTACGCACGCAATTTCCTGTTGCCGCAGAACAAGGCGCTGCGCGCCAACGAAGCAAATCGCAAGAAGTTCGAATCGCAGCGTGTCGAGCTCGAGGCGCGTAATCTGGAGCGCAAGAGCGAAGCCGAAGCCGTGTCCGAAAAGCTCGACGGCAAGAGCTTCGTGATCGTTCGCTCCGCTGCCGAAACCGGTCAGCTCTATGGTTCCGTTTCGGCGCGCGACATCGCCGAGGTCCTCGCTTCGGAAGGTTTCAAGATCGGCCGCAACCAAGTTGACATCAATCATCCGATCAAGACCATCGGTCTGACGAATGTGGCGATCGCCCTGCATCCCGAGGTGATTGCAACCGTCACGCTGAACATCGCCCGCTCTGCAGAAGAGGCCGAGCGTCAGGCGCGTGGCGAGACGCTCGATTCCGCCGAGGCCATCTATGGCGACGAGATCAACGAGAGCGCCCGACCGGACGCATTCTTCGATCCGGAAGCGGAAGGCGAAGAAGAAGGCGAAGAGAACACCTGATCTTCCGACTATGAAAACAAAGGGGCCGGTCCAAGGACCGGCCCTTTTTCTTTGTGCTTTATTCCATTGCCGCGGCTACCGCACCGCCGCCATCCGGCTGCTGCTTTGGCACCCGAAGCAGCAGGACCAGCGGGATGGCACAGAGCGTGATGATCATCATGAACTTGAAGTCGTTGACGTAGGAGATCATCAAGGCCTGCTGGTTCACGAGTTGGTCCATGATCGAGAGCGAGGTCGGATCGCCCTGCGCCGCGCTCGGCATGGTGGCCCAAAGGTTTGGATTGTAGGGCGTGATATGCGTGGCGAGTTCTGCATGATTGACCTGAGTGCTGTTCGTGAGCAGCACCGTGACGACCGATATGCCGATGCTTGAACCGATATTACGCGTCAGGCTGAACAGACTCGTTCCATCGGTGCGGTACTGCGGCTTGAGGGTCGCAAACGTGATGGTCGACAACGGCACGAAGACCAGACCAAGCCCCATGCCCTGGACAATGCCCGAGATGATGATCAGCCGGCCGTCCATTTGCGGTGTGAAGCCGGTCATCATGTGGAGCGACCAGGCCGTCAGAGACAAACCGGTAACGACGAGAATGCGCGGATCGATAATGCGGACGAGCCGGCCGACAACGATCATCGATATCATCGTGCCCACGCCGCGCGGCGCCATGATGAGCCCTGTAAGCATGGTCGTATAGCCGAAAATCCGCGCGAGCATCGGCGGCAGGAGCGCAAGGCTTGCAAGCAGGATGACACCCACGACGAAGATGAAGACCAAACCGGTCACCAGATTGCGGTCGCGAAAGATGTGCTTGTCGATAAACGTATTCTCGCCCATGAGCGTATGGACCGCAAAGACCCAGAACCCCGTGATCGACAGGCCGAGCTCGATCCAGATCTCGACGGAGGAGAACCAGTCGACCTCGGCGCCGCGGTCGAGCATGAGCTGCAGCGCCCCAACGCCGAGCGAAAGCATGGCAAAGCCGAAGAAATCGAACCCGCGCAGGCGCCGCGGCGCGCGCGGCAGATAAGCGGCCGCGCCGAGTAGACAGAGAATACCAACGGGCAGATTGATGAAGAACACCCAGCGCCAGTTCAGCGTTTCAGTGAGCCAGCCGCCGAGCGTCGGCCCGATGATGGGGCCGACCATGATACCGGCGCCGAACACCGCCATGGCTTGCCCGTGATTCTCCTTTGGATTGATGTCGAGGAGAAAGGTCTGCGCGAGCGGCACGATCGCAGCGCCGAACACACCCTGTAACAGGCGGAAGAGGACCATCACCTCCAGGTTCCACGCAATGCCGCAGAGCATTGAGAAGATGGTGAAGCCGGCGATCGAAAGCAGGAAAAATTCGCGGCGCCCGATGCGATCGGAAATCCAGCCGGTCACCGGCGTCATGATGGCAGCGGCGACGATATAGGAGGTCAGAACCCAGTTGATCGTGTCGGGCGACGCTCCAAGGTCGCCCGTCATCGAAGGCAGCGCCACATTCGCAATCGTCGTGTCCAGCACCTGCATGATGGTGCCAAGCATGATCGCGACGGTAATCAACCCGCGATGTGGGACCGCCTCGTGCGTTGTTGAGGCAGCTTCAGCCATAATGTTGTTCCACTTCTGCGAAACGCAACCTGACTACTCGGTCGCGTGCGCCGTGCCGAAACCCGGTATGCCGTTGGCCACTTCCGTATCGACGGTCACGGTGGCGCTCATTCCGGTGCGCAGCGGCAAATCCACGCCGTCCGCCTGCAGCTTCAGCCGGACAGGAATTCGTTGTGTGACCTTCACCCAATTGCCCGTAGCGTTCTGAGGAGGCAACAGAGAGAATTCCGCGCCGGTACCAGCGCTGATGTCCTCAACGGTCGCTTCGACCGGGCGATCCGGATAGGTATCGAACACGATCTCGGCCTTCTGGCCAGGTTTCATATGGGTGAGCTGCGTTTCCTTGAAATTCGCCTCGACCCAGATGCTCTGCGTTTCCACCAGGGTGAACAGCGGGGTGCCGGCGCTCACGAACTGGCCATTTCGGAAATTCGAGGCTTGGGCGATCACGCCATCGGCGGGCGCCTTCACCGTCGTCTGCTCCAGCTCATAGGCAGCTTTATCTCGTGCCGCGAGGGCGGAAAGGACGGTTGGATGCTTGTCGGTTTCGATGTCCGGATTGCCACCCAGTGCCGCAAGCGCGCTTGCAACGGCCTGACGCGCTGAGCTCAAGCTCTCCTTCGCTTTCTGCAGGTTGCGTCGGGCTTCGTCCAGCGACGACTGGGATGCCACACCCTTGCTCGAAAGGTCCTGCTGGCGGTTCAGCTGCGTTTCGAGATACGCAACTTCGCTCTCGGCGTCCCGCTCCTGCGCCTTGGCCTGGCTATAGGCAGCCCGCAACTGCTCGACCTGCAGACGCGCGCCCTCTAGGGCAGCCTCCGCCTGGGCAAAGGCGATGCGATACGGCTGCTGATCCACCTGGAAAAGAACCGCGCCGGCCTCCACACGCATATTGTCGGCCACATTGCTCTCCACGATGCGACCGGCGATCTGCGACGCAATGGCAACCTTCGGCTGCTGCAGATAAGCATCGTCCGTTTCCTGGTAGCGGCCGCCGGTGATCCACCACCAGCCTCCGCCTATCGCAAGCGCGAGCGGGACGATGAGCATGAGGGCCAGACGCAGCCCCTTTTTCTTCTTGGGTTTGGAGGGGGCGGGCTGCGGCGATGCCGGCGAACCCGCCCTCGCCTGCTCGATTTCGATGGGTTCCGCTTTTTCCTGCGCTTTTGATATCGCGTTCATTAGATACGACCTCTATTACGATCCTTGCTGCGAGGCGGGGTCGCCCTCGGAAAGATTCTCGGCAATTTTTTCGAGCGCGCAGATCAGACTGACACACTGCTCGTCATCCAACCCGGCCAGCGCCTCCTGATAGACTTGCCCGACCAGTTTCTTGATTTCCTTGTGGGCTTCCCGCGCCTTCGGAGTGGCGAAGACCATGCGAACCCGCCGATCCTCCAACCCCTGCCGTCGTTCAACCCAGCCCCCTTCCACCATCCTGTCAATGAGGCGTGATACGCTGATGGGCTCGATCTCCAGAAGTTCTGCGAGTCTTGCCTGCGTCGCGCCATCCTCCTTCAGGATCCAGGAGAGGAGCCGCCATTGGGCAACCGACAACCCGTGCTCGTTCCCACGGCCTTCGAAGCGCTTACGCATCAGCCGCGGAATGTTGTGAAGCAGGAAGCCGAGGCGCTCGACGCCTGTCGTGTTAAGGGGACCTGACAAATTCATAAGCGGCATATATTGTAAGCATGCTTATGAAACAAGGGCGCGTATGCTGCAGTGCAAAAAAAATTTCGTGAACGGACTTGTTGCTGCACGGCGGTGATGCCAGCACGGTTCAGCCGTAGCTTCTCCGGAAAGCCGGGAGGACGATGAAGTAGACAGTTGTCGGAACTCAGGTTGATGCCTACGGAATACCGCGGGAAGACTTGGCCCCGAGAAGCCACGCCCTAACCCGGCACCTGCGGTCAAATCAGGGTCACCTCGTCAGCCGCGAAGAAACGGCTCAGGCGGCCCGTTCGATCCGAATAACTTGAGGCTTGTCCACGAGATGCCCGTCCTTGGTGATGCCATCGACGGCTTTGCGGACCGCCGCTTCCGTGGTCTCGTGCGTGACGAGGATCACGGTCTTTTGTTCAGCCTGCGTAACGTCTCCGTGCTGAACGATCGATTCCAGAGAAATCGCATTGTCGGCCATACGCCGCGCAATGGCGGCAAAGACGCCAAGCCGGTCCTGCACCGTAAGACGGATGAAATAGCCGCCGGCGTGGGAGCGCATCGCGGCGCGCCTGTAGGGAGCGAGTTCCTTGGCAGGACGGCCAAAAACAGGTCCGTGCTGGAAGCCGGGGCGGCTTTTCGCGATATCGGCAAGGTCGCCGATCACTGCGGAAGCCGTTGCATTGCCGCCGGCACCCGGTCCGGAGAGAAGCAATTCGCCCAACATGTCCGTTTCTATGGCAACAGCGTTGGTGACGCCATGAACCTGGGCGATGACGGAACTCGTGGGCACCATGGTTGGGTGTACACGTTGCTCGATGCCGTTTTCGGATTTCTGCGCCACGCCCAGGAGCTTGATGCGATATCCAAGTTCGCCGGCCGCGCGAATATCCGCCTGGCTGATGTTGGAGATCCCTTCCAGGTAAATGTCATCGGCCGAGATGCGGCAGCCAAAGGCCAGGCTGGTAAGGATCGAAAGCTTGTGGGCGGTATCGTGCCCCTCGATATCGAACGTGGGATCTGCCTCCGCATAGCCGAGACGCTGGGCTTCACGTAGACATTCCTCGAAGGAAAGCCCTTCCGCTTCCATCCTGGTGAGGATGTAATTGCAGGTGCCGTTCAGGATCCCGAAAACGCGCGTGACCTGATTGCCGGCGAGCGCCTCGCGCATCGTCTTGATGACGGGAATCCCCCCGGCTACAGCGGCTTCGTAGTTGAGGAGTACGCCGTTCCTCTCGGCTATCGCCGCCAGTTCCACACCACGTTTCGACAGCAGAGCCTTGTTTGCCGTCACCACATGCCTGCCCGCTTCGAGCGCCGCGCGTACGGATTCGAAGGCCGGACCATCTTCACCGCCGATCAGTTCGACATAGACGTCGATCTCCGCGGAGGATGCCAGTTCGACCGGATCGTCGAACCATTGCGTGTTGCCAAGATCGATGCCCCGGTCGCGAGCTCGGTCACGCGCTGACACGGCCACCGGGGCAATCTCGCGGCCGCACTGACGTGTGAGTTCCGCACCTTTATCACCCAGCATGCGGACTACGCTTGCGCCCACGGTGCCAAGACCTGCAATTCCTATGCGCAGGGCGTCGGCCATGTCTGCTGCCTTCCTCTAATTCTTATGATTTTGGCTGTTCAGCGGCTCGCTGCAAACGGAACGACATTCGTCGTCGCTTCGGCTGCCGTCGTAAGGAAGCGCTTGATATTGCGCGCGGCCTGGCGAATGCGATGCTCATTCTCCACCAGCGCGATGCGCACATAATCGTCGCCGTGCTCGCCGAAGCCCACCCCCGGCGCCACCGCCACATCGGCCTTCTCGACCAAGAGCTTCGAAAATTCCAGAGAGCCAAGATGGCGGAACGGCTCCGGAATGGGTGCCCAGGCGAACATGGTCGCCGGCGGAGGAGGAACATGCCAACCCGCACGCCCAAAAGCATCCACCAGCACATCGCGGCGGCGGTGATAGACACTGCGGACTTCTTCGATTTCCGAACCATCGGAATTGAGCGCGGCGGTCGCCGCCACCTGGATGGGCGTGAAGGCACCATAATCGAGATAGGATTTCACGCGGGAGAGGGCCGCTATCAGACGCTCATTGCCAACGGCAAAGCCCATGCGCCAGCCCGGCATGGAGAAGGTCTTCGACATGGAAGTGAACTCGACCGCGACATCCATCGCGCCCGGCACCTGCAACACAGAAGGCGGCGGAGCCGTGTCGAAATAAATCTCCGAATAGGCCAGATCCGACAGGATGATGATGTCGTGCTTGCGCGCGAAGGCCACCACATCCTTGTAGAAGTCAAGAGTGGCGAGGCAGGCGGTCGGATTGGACGGGTAGTTCAGAATGAGCGCTAGCGGTTTCGGGATCGAATGCCTGACAGCGCGCTCCAACACCGGAATGAAATTGTGGTCAGGCTCGGCAGGAATCGAGCGGATCACGCCGCCGGACATGATGAAGCCGAAGCTGTGGATCGGATAGGTCGGGTCGGGGCAGAGCACGACGTCGCCCGGCGCGGTGATCGCCTGCGCCATATTGGCGAAGCCTTCCTTGGACCCCAAGGTGGCAATCACCTGCCTCTCGGGGTCGAGCTTCACGCCGAAGCGGCGTGCATAGTAGGCAGCCTGGGCGCGGCGCAGACCCGGAATGCCGCGCGACGACGAGTATCGATGTGTGCGGGGATCGCGCACGACATCGCAGAGCTTGTCCACGATCGCCTTAGGCGTCGGAAGGTCCGGATTGCCCATTCCAAGGTCGATGATATCGGCGCCGCGAGCTCGGGCGGAGGCCTTCAGCCTGTTGACCTGCTCGAACACATATGGCGGAAGCCGGCGGACCTTGTGAAATTCTTCCATGGCATTGTTCCGGATTGGTGATTGCGCCCTCATACACCTGTTCGCCGGAACGGTCGATAGTCTGTTGAAGGTTACTGATCGGCGGAGGTCTCGATCTGCTTCAAGGTCTGTTGTTGACGCTGCTGGGCAAGGCTGCGCATCCGCTCGACCTCGGCGGAAGACGCCTGACCACCCTGAGGCCTCTGACGCTTTGCGGAAAGCTCGCCGGTCATACGCACCCTCTCCTCTTCCGTAATCTGGGGGGCGGCAGCCTCTATAGGAACATTGAGATTGGGGTAGCCGTCGGGCTGGGTCCTCGACCCTGCTTGAGAGGCCGTCCCCGCGCAGCCCGAGACGAGCAGCAGCGGGATGAGACACGGGGCCGCAAGGCCGATTGCGAAAAATTCTCGTATGCGGACCGCGATTTTCATATGTTCCCGTGAACATGGACGTGGTTTGAATCAGCGCTATTTGAGCATAGTGCCCTTCGGGAGGTCCAGCACGAAGAATGGCCGGCGAGGGAAATCAGGACAGCCGCGATAAATCGAACCCGACCGAAGCCTACACGGTGCGGGATCCAGAGCGGTTTGCGCTCAACCTCGCCCGCGCCCTGGAGGAAGCAGGAAAGGCGGCCGCTGTTTGGGTGCGCGCCCGGGAAGCAGGCGCGGGCTTGACCGGGGTTCCCGAGCCCTTTGGCGAGGCGGTGCGCACGCTTTCTAAACTGACGGAGTACTGGCTGTCGGATTCAGGCCGAGCCCTCGAGGCCCAAACGAAGCTTCTGTCCGCCTACATGATGATCTGGGCCAATTCCATCCGACGCCTGAGCGGCGAACAGCCCAGTGCCTCGGTTATAGAACCAGAACGGGGTGACAGGCGTTTCGAAGATCCCGAATGGGCTCGGAATGCCTTTTTTGATTTCCTCAAGCAGGTCTACCTGGTGACTGCGCGATGGGCCGCGGATCTGGTGGAGAGCGCGGAAGGACTTGATGAAAACGCCCGGCAAAAAGCGCGTTTTTATGTGAGGCAGTTGAGCGAGGCACTTTCGCCATCCAACTTCATCTTCACGAACCCTCAGCTCCTGCGCGAGACGCTCGAATCCGACGGCGACAACCTGGTGCGCGGGATGCGGATGCTGACGGAAGATCTCATTGCCGGCAAAGGCGAGCTGAAGCTGCGCCAATCCGACCACTCCAAATTCGAGCTGGGCAGGAACATCGCCACTACCCCGGGCAAGGTTGTGGCGCGCAACGATCTCGCCGAGATCATCCAGTACGAGCCTTCGACAGAGACGGTGTCACGTCGACCGCTCATGATCGTGCCGCCATGGATCAACAAGTTCTACGTGCTCGATCTCAACCCGGAGCGCTCGTTCATCCGATGGGCCATCGACCAGGGCCACACCGTCTTCGTTATTTCCTGGGTCAACCCGGATGAACGGCACGCCGCCTATGGATGGGACGAATATGTAAGAGACGGTATTGAATTCGCGCTCGACACCATAGCCCGACAGACGGGGGAGAGGCAGGTCAATGCCATCGGCTATTGCGTCGGGGGCACTTTGCTTGCCGCCGCACTTGCTCTCATGGCCCAGGAACAAGACGACCGGATCACATCGGCCACCTTCTTCGCCAGCCAAGTGGACTTCACCTTTGCGGGCGACTTGAAGGTATTCGTCGATGAGGGCCAGATCGCAGCGCTCGAGAAGGCGATGCAGGAAAGGGGTTTCCTGGAAGGGAACCGGATGGCGAGCGCGTTTAACATGCTGCGCGCGCGCGACCTCATCTGGTCCTATGTCGTCAACAACTATTTGCGCGGACGTGAGCCCCTGCCCTTCGACCTTCTCTACTGGAATGCGGATGCCACCCGTTTGACGGCGGCGAACCACTCCTACTACCTGCGCAACTGCTACTTGGAAAACAATCTGGCCAAGGGGTTCGCCACACTGCGAGGACGGCGACTTTCGCTCGCCGATGTCAAGGTTCCCGTCTACAACCTCGCCACCTTGGAAGACCATATCGCCCCGGCCAAATCCGTTCTGTTCGGCAGTCGGCTTTTGGGCGGACCGGTGGAACTGGTGATTGCAGGCTCCGGCCACATCGCTGGCGTCGTCAATCCACCCGCCATGGGGAAGTACCGGTTCTGGACCGCACAAGGCTTGGCCGATAGCCTCGACGAATGGATGAGCAAAGCCCAAGAACATCCTGGGTCATGGTGGCCCCATTGGCAGTCCTGGATCGCGGATTTCTCTGGTGGTCGGGTGAAAGCCCGCAAACTCGGTCGCCGTAAAAAATGGCTGGGTGACGCCCCCGGAGAATATGTCAGGATCAGCCAATAATATGTTTGCGACAGGCTGGAACATCATTTGAACAAAGCAAACGCTTCGTGTCGGGCGAGCCTGGGCACCAAGTATATTGCTATGAAGATATAATTTCGTTACCACTGGCGCCGCTTCGTGCTTGGAGGGACCTGCACGAATCGTGAGGGGGGGTTCCCCAGAATTGCCCGGAAGGAAGGCTGTTGGCTGCCAGTAAGCCGGCATCGGCTGCGAAGATTCGATACTTGCGCGCGCGCAATCTGTTGGGCGGCACCATAGTTTGTATCCTGGTTGCCTCCTGCTCCGCCTCGGATGCCGAACCCGAGTTAAGTCTCGCGCCAGCATCCGATTATGAGACGTCTGCGCCGGCTGGCGGAGATCGTGAGGCAACCGGTGTGGGCGAAGGAACGACGGCTCTGCCGCAAGTCCGCCCGCAGCAGATCGCAAACCAGCAAACATCCGATATCCCTACCGCTTCTGGCGAAGCGGAATCGGTTGCTGCCAGGGGTGGTACCGGAGAAGCGAAAACCGCCGGTGCTCAAGACGGCCAACAGAGCGAGCAGCCGTCCGAGGCGACCGCCTCAGCCGAAAGTCCCGAAGGCGGGCCGGCCAAACGTAGTTTGCTTCCAAGGCTTTTTGCCTCGGCGCCTACTCAGCCCTCTTCACGGCAACAGGCCTCGGGCCCAAACCGGGACACTGCAGGCAGCGTGACGGCCGCCTCCGAGCTTGCAGATGAGAGGGAATCCAAGACGTCGGCGAAATCAGAGGCGAAGACGGAAAGTGCTGCGGAGCCGGAAGACGCCGAAGATCAGATCGCGGTCGCCGAATCCAGAGCACCGAATCAGCCCGCTTCGCAGAAGCGCAATTTCCTCTCGGCATTCTTCTCACCTTCCTCTACGAAACCCGAAGTTCCCTTTCCGGACGAGAAAGCGGAGCTGGAGAAGAGCAATCCCATCTCCTCCGAGCAAACAAAGCCCTTGATAGAAGCGGCGACCGCCAAGGAGGAGCCCGCCAAGCCGATCATTTCGCTTGCTTCCACTTCACCAACGCAGGCAGCGATGTACAGCATGGACGCGCTGCCGGGCGTGCGGCCGGGCGATCAGCTGTTCGAGATTCGGCTGGGTTCGCAGAGCGACGATGGTGATGTTGACGTTTATGAGCAGGAAGAGGGTTTCTACCAGGTTGCGTCGGCCGCAGGTCTCGCGCGCCTCGCGCCAAATGGTCTCCTCAAGCAGCGCGACAGCGTCAACGTCTCCTGCTTCAAGCCGGGCCTTGTGAATATACTGAAAACGATCGAGCGCCGTTTCGGAAAGCGGGTCGTAGTGACATCGGGTTACCGCAGCCCGGAGCATAACAAGCGTGTACGCGGCGCCCCGAGATCCCAGCACATGAATTGCGCGGCGGCGGACATCGTGGTTGAGGGTGTGAGCAAATGGGAGCTCGCCCGGTTTGCGCGTTCCCTCCCGAATCGAGGCGGTGTCGGTACCTACTGCCACACCAATGCAGTGCATGTGGATGTCGGCCCCGAACGCGACTGGAACTGGCGTTGCCGTGGAAGATGAGCTCAGCAACCGGCGCTTAAACGCGTTCCAGTGCGGCAGCTTGTCATCATCCCGGCATTATGGCGAAAAAATCTTTGCGATCTGAGCATCGACAGGGTTGCCCCAACACAGGAAGCTCACTATAACCCGCCTCGTCTGGAGCGCGCCCATCGTCTAGCGGTCTAGGACGCCGCCCTTTCACGGCGGAAACACGGGTTCGAGTCCCGTTGGGCGTACCACTTCTCCTACTAATGCTAATGTTTCCAACGAGTTGTCGGCAGTTTTGCCTAACCGGGTATCGGGGTTAGGCAATTTGATGTCAAAGACACTCGCCATCTTGACCATGGCGGCTTGCGAAAGTCGTTTCTGTTCTGCCGCCTTGGTGTAGGTCAGAATCTCCTCAATCTTGGTGTGGCCAGTAATTGCCATGATCTCATGCGCGGAGGCACCAGCGTCTGCGAGTCGGCGGCACGCGGCCTTCCTGAGTCCATGAGGCGATGCCTGCCCCTCAATCCCCGCATCTCGCGCCGCGTCGGTGATGAAGCCGGTGAAAGCCTTCTCCGAACGAGACTGCCCGTAGGCGGTGATTATGAAGGTGGGATCGGTGCGCGGTCTGTCCTTAATGAACCGCCACAGCTCCTCATGTATGGGAATGCTAAGGTTGACGCCGGTTTTGCTGGCGACGATCTCGATACGGTCGTCAACGACATGCTTCCACCCGACGCGCACAGCGTCGGCCCGCCGCAGGCCGGTATAAAGCAGTATCTCCATAGCAATTCGCTGCGGCGTCTGATCATCCCAATACGCACGATATGCGGCAATATCTGCCTCGCTCCATGTGCGATACCCGACCGTCCTCTTTCGGATGCGTTTGGCATCCTTAACGGGGTTGCCAGTTGTTAAACCGATGGCACTCGCAAACTCGAATAGCTGGTTAAGCCTCTTGCGCAGATGCACAGCCGCTCCCGGCGACATACCGGCCAGAATGCGATTGACATCTTGCGTCCGCATCCCCGCCAAAGGAAGGGCGCCATATTCCTTGCGGAAGCGTTCGAGCGTGTTGCGGTAGGTGCTCTGCGTGGTCTTCGCCAGCGACTTGAATTCGGAACTTCCATAGTACGCGGCGATGGCCGCTGAGACTGAACCTGCCGTCTTCCCCTCCGGCATGATAACAGGCTCGCCTTCTATGGCTTTGTGGTACGCGGTCCAGAAGGCTTCGCTATATAGCGGGCCAGGAAGCGCCACCTGCGGCTTTCCGGGTCTCCGCAAGTAAATGCGCAGCTTCCCGTGCCGATCGGCGTAAGCATTCACGTATCGCGGTTTGCGGTGCCTTGCCAATGTTCGTCCCATGCGTTCGATACATTGTCATTTGCGGCCGAAGGTTCACTCACCTTGCCGTCGAAAAGCAAGTCAAGGTCCACGCGGTCCCAAATCTGCACGCCGAACATCATGCGCGGCGGCGGTATGGTTCCAGCCACCCTTTCCTTGTCAAACTGTGATGTCGATATGCCCAAATAGGCCGCCGCGGCGGCTCGTCGCAAACCTCTTGGCTGGAGCTGTTGCATCCACCCTCCCCTGAAACGAAAAATCGCCCGCGGCTGGAACCACGAGCGATGGTTCCAATAAGCGTTTTAACCTGTTTTTGTCAAGGAGAATCTCACTTTCAACTTGACTTTTCGAAAAAACATGATCTCGCACCGTCACACCATCCGCCGGTCCAAACGCTGCAGCCGGTAGGTCTCTGGATCCCGCTCCCCGCGGCGAACATTGCATTCGAGGCATGCAAGCACGAGGTTCGCGCGATTATTCCCGCCACCATCCACCCGACGATGCAGATGCTCAAGCGTGGCGCTACGTGGCCAGATGTTATCGCGTCTCGCAAAGCTTAGCGACATCAGTTCCCCGCAATAATAGCAGCGGCCTTCCTGCTCACCGAAGAGCTGCCATCGAAGGAATCGCCTCCGCTGCTTGTTCATGCCGCCTCCGCTCGATACAAGCCATACCGCTCGCCGCGCAGGGCCATGGCCCGGATAAAGAGCCGAGCTAACTTTCGGCTTGGTGCAGTGAAGAACTGCACAGGTCTGCCTTCATCGTCCATGCGTGCCAGGAGACACCCGCTGTTATTCACCATGCTCCAAATCCCATCCTTGCCATTGTCTGCGTGAATCGTTATCAACATAAAATATCGATCCATCCAGAGTGTCAACAGAAAATGTTGATAGAGATATGACGCCTTCACAATGTCGTGCCGCCAGGGCGCTTATTAAGCTGACACAGCCGAAGCTCGCCGAAGCTGCGGGATTAGGGCTATCAACGGTCGTCGACTTCGAAAAGCAGCGGCGCGCTAGCGTCTCTGAAGAAGCGGTATCTGCGATGCGGGCGGCCCTAGAATCTGCTGGCGTGATTTTTCTCTCCCCCGGCGAGAACGTTGACGGTGGCGAGGGTCTCCGCCTGCGACACAGAAAATAGGCGAAAACGCATTATTTCCAGGTACTTGCTTATGCGCGCGTCATGTGGAAGTCATGGCGCCGATGAAGAAACCGCCACCTCTCCCCCGCAATCTGCCGCCTCGAGGGCTGTCCAGAACAGAGGCTGCGGCCTACATCGGGGTGTCGCCTGCACTGTTCGACTTGATGGTAAGAGATGGCAGAATGCCGAAGCCAAAGCAGATCAACAGCAGAACGGTTTGGATATTCGTCGCATAGACAAGTTCTTCGATGAGCTTCCCAGTGATGATGAGCTGGAGAACAACTCGGAGTTTGGGGACGAGTGGGCGGTAAACTAGAACCAGCACGGATGTCCCCGCATGTCTTTTCCACTCGATAAAATCCACACTGCCGACGAAGCTGCAGAACGCTTGCGGCTCACTCCCCGCGGATTGATCAAAATCGCCAGAAAGCACGGCCATTGTTCTCGGGTCGGGCGCAGCTACCTTTTCTCAGATGCCGACCTGCTGGCGATATGGCAGGACATGAGGGAGCCTGCAGTAATCCGGCACTCGCCAAAAAAGGCAGCGCCCCCGCCTAGCAGCCATGACGTTCTAGAAGAGTTGAAGTGGCTTTCGTACCGCCCACCAACCGCCGTCGATGGGCGCGTATTGGGTATCCTGAGATGGCTCGAAGGGCAGCGGGAGCCAAAGACGTATAAGCAGATCGAGCGGGCAGGCCCAAGAACAATCGATCTGCTTCTAAATAAGGGCATGGTCACAAACTGTGGGACGAGCAGTGAGGGATTGACGATGGTGCGGATCGCCCCCGCGGGAAAAGACCAGATCAGAATTGCCGAGCGCTGGAAGCGCAAGAGGATTGCAAGAGCGAGCGAGTGAATATGACCAAGCCTACTTACGAAGAATTAGATGCCAAGCTCGGACAAGCCTATCAGATTATCGGCTGGCTCCTCAACGAGTGCGGTCTGTTTCACACCGAGGAAGGCCAGGATACGCTGACCTACTTCTCCCGCGACATCTATGATGACGATTTTCTGCCGTGGCCAAAGGATCCTGAGAGGATGCTAGCCGGCAAGGATTGACTCACCTCCCTGCCGCACAATTTGCCCAGCGTTGAGCTCAGCCATGGATTGACCACTCGCCCAAGTTGCGGCACGTTTTGCGTGGGCTAAATGGGAGGGGCGGATATGGATCCGGAACTAATTCTGCACGTCAGCCACGAACGGTTGAGCGGCCGTCAAATTGACGAGCTAATCGGGCTGGCGCGGGGTCTCGCTGCCGATGGCAAGATCAATCAGCAGGAAGTCGAATTTCTCCAGAAGTGGCTTGCAGCCCATCTTCATATCAGCGGCCAGCCGCTAATTCATACCCTTTACAGGCGCATCAACGAGATACTCGCAGACGGAATAGTTGATGAAGACGAGAAAATTGAGCTTCTGGATACGCTAAATCGGTTCTCAAACCGCGATTTTGAACTCGGTGAAACGCTGAAGTCATCAACATTGCCACTCTGTAACCCTGCGCCACACATCGAATTCGAAGGTCAACGGTTCTGCTTTACCGGAACGTTCAACTATGGCCAGCGCAAAGACTGCGAGCGTGCTGTAGAAGAGCGCGGCGGTGTTCCAGGCAGCATCACGCAGAAGACCAACTATTTGGTGATAGGGGTTTATGCCACGGACTCGTGGAAGCATTCGGCGTTCGGCAACAAGATCCTGAAAGCGGCTGAATTTAGAGACGCCGGCCACCCGGTCAGGATTGTCAGCGAGGAGCACTGGGTTAGGCATCTATAGAGTGCAGCCATGACGGACGCCGAACGCTAGGGAGTTAGGGGTTTCAGAACTAGATGCACGCAGAGCAACCAAGGACGCTTCCCTTTCCGATGAGGCGAAAGAGGCCGCCAAGGAAGCCGACCTAGATGACAATCGAACGGCGCTGCTGGAGGCGGCATCAAGGGTTGTGGTGAGGTGCCATGGCGCGATACAGAACTCCTCAGACACGATTTTCGCCGCAGCCCACCATCCTCGTCGGAAGGCGATTCCGAGTGGGAAAAAGTGGGCGGGAATATGTGTTTTTTGCGATTGACCGCCAGATTACCAAGATTGGAAATCGGTCGTTCGTTAAATACGACGGCGGATTGTATCTCCTCCATCCACCTGAGGCGCTCACGAAATTTGTTCAGCGTGCGCGATCGAGAGGCATCGAAGTTCGATTAGGAACTCTCGGCGAGGCTTCGCCTGGTAGCGATTCGACGCCCCAAATACACTTTATTAAGGAATGGCTTGGCCCCATACGTTCTTACTAATGGCTGATCGCCCACCGCCGTTGGTCGGCCTAGGCCCTACGACGGCTCGTCCCGCCAAACCGGTCGCCGCAGTATTTTGATCGCCACCAACCTACGCACAGTCTGTCCCTGTAGTTCCGCGGCCCACCGCCCGCCATTTAGCTGGATTTCCAAAAGGCCGGTGGGCTCCAAATGGAAACGGAACTTCCCTTGGATGCTTTCCCCCGATTTTGGCGGCCGCAGCTTGATTTTTTGCAGTTCGGCCGCACTAGGATCCACGATCGTCAGATCGATCATGTTCCGCTGACCACATTTCGTGCATCGCCAGTTGTTCCGATAGGGAACATCGTCGCATTCGATGTTGCCGAAGGCGACTCTCAATTCCTCAATCAGGTAGTAGCGCTCTGTTTTGCAGAAGCGACAGCGCAGCATAGCGTACCGGCTCACTTTGGCCGCGTCCGCCAGCGTGTATGATTGTTTCCTTTTCGGCCAATGCGGTTCGGGCATGCTCCATGAAAGAGGAATTAATTCCTCTCCAGTCAAGAGCCTCTTGACTCTTTTGTTCTTATTTCGTTCACTAGAACAATGTGAGAACAAGAGGAGGCGGCGATGGTTGCCTCCAAGCCACAACCAATGGAACAGATGCAACCTGCTAAAGCCGATCCCGACCCCGTTCAGGAGTCGATGGACACCCTCTTGACTGAATGCGGCGGCAACATGCGTGCCGCGTTGCGCGCCGCCGTAGATGCAAACATGAGATTGCAGGCGGAGTTGACGCTAACTCGGGCGGCAGTTTCGTCCGGCTATTCGCGGCAATGGCATCATCAAAGGGCCAAGGAGGTTTGAATGGCCTCTCGACGCAAAAAGCCGTCCACGTTGAGCGGGACTGAGCAGGAAGACTTTCTAGCCGCAGCGACAAGGCTGCATGAGGCCTGTTGCCGACCGCTGCTACGCACTGACAGCGATCATTACCGGGCGCTTCGTGACCTGAACCAATCGATATGTCATTCTATCCGGGTCATTACAGGGCATGATCCAGAATGGATGAGGCTTCCGCCCCCAGAGGCGAGGGCCAGATTTGGTGCCAAGGAGTAGCGCGGTGTGCAATCTCTATAACGCCACGACCAACCACGAAGCTATCCGGCAGTTCACGCTGTTTCTGCGACTGCGGGAGGCTTGGAATGAGCAGTCGCTGCAGGTCTACCCCAATTACCGTGCTCCCGTGGTGCGGAACGCGCCCGATGGAGTGAGGGAACTGGCGATGCTTAATTGGGGCATGCCTACGCCTCCCCAATTCGTGAAGGGGAAAGCTGATCGCGGTGTGACCAACATCCGCAACGTCAACTCTCCTCATTGGCGACGCTGGCTGGGGATAGAGAGCCGGTGCGTTGTGCCGTTCACGAGCTTCGCTGAGCCAGATCCTGCCCGTGCAAATGGCGGCCCGATCCCAAACGCCTGGTTCGCGCTCAACGAAGAATGCCCCCTCGCCTTTTTTGCGGGCTTCTGGACGGCATGGCGCGGCGTGCGCCGGGTACGTGACGGGGAGCAGGATTTCGAGCTCTACGGCTTCTTGACCACGCAGCCGAACGGCGTGGTAGCGCCCATCCATGAGAAAGCAATGCCGGCAATTTTGACCACGCGCGAGGAGGTCGAAACGTGGATGACCGCGCCCTGGGAAGAAGCCAAGGCGCTACAGCGCCCCCTACCCGACGAGATGCTGACGACCGTTAACGCGCCACCTGAGCCGGATAATGAGCCCGAACCGGTAATGCCGGCCGGCATCGAACAGCCGAGATTGCTATGAGCGACGAACTTACGCGCACCGGCTATGAGAAAGGAAGCGTCATGTTGAAACATGAGCCCTATGTGCCGACCGCAATTCAGGTCGGTGAGGTGAAGGACGAATACGGCACCACCCTCGGAGTGCTAACCTTTGGCACGGAGGACGGTGAAATCAGCGTCTATATCAACAAACAGGCCGCTGACGTTTTGGAAAAGGCGGTCGACCGATTACAGCACGCCCTTGGGAATGGGAAGTGAAAGCGTTCCTACCAGCACTGGGTGCGTCGGAGCGGGCTGAAAGAGGTGATCTATGCGAACGAGTACGGGCCGGTGATCGATCTGGACAAGCACGAAGCTCGCGAGCTCGCAGAGCTCCTGAACAACCCCGAATCGTTTTACGGGCGGGATGTGGTGGATGCATAGCGAAGAAGAAGGAGCGGCACAGCTGATCTGCCGCGTGATCATCCGCAAGGAATGGTATCAAGCCACCGAGGCTGAAAAGAAAAGGTGCCGCAAGGTCTGGCGGGAAGTCGACGCTATCGCGCACAACAGGTTTCCATCGGCCCCTAGCGCTTCTATGAGTTGCACCAGAGCCGTCGCGCCTGAAGCACGATAGATGATGAAGTGGAACTCCTGGTTCTTCTGCAGCATGATCGGGATACGCCCTTCGATGCCCGCAGCGATATGGTCGGCAAGCGCGTGCTCCAGCGCCCGCAGCAAAGGCGGATCGATATTTCCTATGCTGCGCTCTACCGCAGCACGTTCCACCACCACCCGCGCCTCGCAAATGTCGTCAAGGCGGGCTCGCGTGACGAGCGGAACGCGGGAGGAACCGGTCGTCGTGGTCTCCAGCGCATTCTCCGCCGTCAGCCGCCGCAACGCCTCGCGCACCGGCATGTGGCTGGTGCCAAAAAGCTCTGACAAGTAGGAGATGGTCAGGGTTGCGCCCGGGTCGAACTGGCCGGTCATCAGAGCATAACTCAGCCGCTGGTACACCACTTCCTGTATGGTGCGGCGCGCTGTCAGCGGTCCGCTCAAAATCGAGTCCGCATCCTTGCCCGCGGCGGCGATGCTCATGATCAAATCCCGTTTCCAGTTTCCGGCGCCTCCTCCGCGGGCTGCCGGCAGTAGTTGCACTCTCTGCCCTTATCAGAACCTGTCATGTTCCATTCTCCCCCTCGATGCAACCTTGCCTGACGCCTGCACGGCAACGCGCAGCACACGCGCTGTCCAACCTAAAGTTGGGGAATTCGTCAAGTAACGAGCCCGATGAAGTCCACCACAATGGCTGAAAATACCCCTGCGCTGGTCATGACGACGCCGCGCTCGAAGAGGCGATGGGCACCGTCATAGACGCGGCGCTGCAAGGAATCGTGATGAAGCAACTTCCTCAATGCGAGGCCTTGATGCACGATCCCAGCCGTCAACAGCATCAATGTGGGCACGTCTGCGAGTTGCCACGGAATCGGATTGTTGACCCACTGGATAACGAAGGTGAGAGAAAACGAAAGCAGAATGCCAACGACGGTTATAGTGCCGTTGCGAAACAGAATTTCTACGAGTTGCTCATCATCCGGATTCATTGGGCCCTCCATTCGGCGAGCGGAAATGCAATGCCTCAGCAATAAGCCGCAAACAACACGCAGCATAATAGAGGCCGTTCCTCCACTACGATGTACTCGGCGGAGAGGACCATCGACAGGATAATGTCCCGGTCATTACAACGAGTGCATAGCCCTATCACTTCCAAGCGAGTATTCTCTCTTCATATGTGAGGGAGGATCGAATGGCGACCAGCGTCAAAGAATTGCTTGCAACCGCAAACGCAGCCGTCCCGAAAATCACGCCTGACGAAGCTCGGAGGTTGATTGCTCAAGAGGACGCCCTCGTCGTGGATGTGAGGGATGCTCCAGAGCTTCAAGCCGGCGGCAAGGTAAAGGGCGCGCTGAACGTCTCGCGCGGGATGCTGGAATTTCGCGCCGACGCGGACACGCCCTATCACGACAAATCCTTCAGCAAGGACCGGCCAATAATTCTCTACTGCGCATCCGGTGGTCGTTCTGCCCTGAGCGGGAAGGTCCTGAAGGATATGGGCTATGAACAGGTCTACAATCTGGGGGCCTTCAAGGACTGGGAAGCCGCGGGCGGCGAGGTCGAGAAACCGTCGGCTTAAAAATTCTTCGGTAACCATTGTCCAAGCGCGCGAGGCTCGATCGTGACTGACGCGGCTTCGCGTTCGTCGGAGGCAAAGCGGAAGAAGACGTCTGCTTTCCTACGCTACAGCAGGTGAATATGATGCGCTGACTAATCCGGAAGGGGGAGAGAACTCCTGCCCCGGGGGCACTTGGCCATCCAGTTTGCGCTGGATGCGGCTCCACTACCCTCTCCACCCAGCCTTTTAGATTACAAACAGCCGGAAGGTGCATAGAACTTTTCGCAGCATAGCCCCCCATTTATACCGAAATAGTTTTCTTGCGTTATGCGCGCATAAATATAACATATACATCTCTCAGAAAAACTAACTAAAGACACCGAACAATAGAGTATTGCGCCAGAATGCGCAAAATAAATACTGATTTCTTCCAGTAATCCACAGCAATCGACACGTCACTGGCGGCCGGGGATTGGAAGCAGAGTCTGAGGAGAGCCTCATTGACGATTTGGAAAGCCGACATCGCGGGCGAGCGGCTGGGAGTGATAACCGGCCCTGGCGCGCCTTTGCTTTTGAGATCACCTAGCAATGCGGCCGGCAAAAGCTGGCGAATTTTATGTCTGCTGGATGACGAACAACGGAAAAACCTTCGATCGACGGCTAGGATAGAATTCGTCCTGGACCCTGAGAGCGACTTTGATTTCTTCATCGCTTTAAGCCCTGCGGCAAAGGACGTCTTTGAGGAACTGCTGCCTCGCTGCGGAAATCCTGCAGCCCCGCTGATCTCCGTTACGGATGTGTTCGCTTCACGCGCTGATGCCGTAGTCGAGCAGCCCACCGCGTCAGCAATCGCGGGGGCGATCTCATCGCTCACACCTCTTGCAGCCAGGGTTGGGGCACTCCCATCCATTCCCCCAGGAGCCGACCGAAACGGATTGCTCGCCCTTGCGCTTGCCTATACCCGCAGCACCGCGATCAAGGCGCGGTGGCAACCATGTTCGCCCGAATTGGTCGGCTACCCTCTGCTATTTGGGGTCGAAAACCCCCGCACGGTTCTAGAGGACCTGGCAAATGGCGGCTTTCTCCGGCGCCGTTTCCACGAAAGGCTGCATGTTTGCGGGCAATGCGATTCGTCTCAACTTCATGCGCGGGAAACCTGCATCAACTGCCGCTCGAGCCATCTGGCCGAGCATGCACTCATCCACCACTATTCCTGCGGCTTTCAGGCTGCCCAAACGGCCTTCGAGCACAGAGACGGCTATGTCTGTCCGAAATGTCACAAGCTGCTGCGCCACTACGGTGTTGATTACGACAAGCCTGGCTTCGTGACGGAATGCCTGGCCTGCGGGGGCACGATGGCCGAGCCTGAGGTGGGGTTCATCTGCACGCGATGCGGCACCTACACCGCAGGAGATCATGCCGCCAAACGAGATTGGTATCATTACGAATTGCTGGCCGACGGATTGGCTGCCCTGCGTGCAGGTGCGTTGCCTCACGCGGACATATGGCCCGGGACCGGTTATTCACTTCGCGATTTTTGTCTGGTCGTGACCCACGCCTTGTCGGTGGCGGAGCAGCACCAGCGGCCGTTGACGGCTTGGACCATGACGGTCGATACCGATGCGCTCACGCAGGAAGTCGGACGCCGCGGCGTCGTTGAGATCTGCCAGTTCCTGCTCGAATTGGTGAAGCAAAATCTCGGGGACAGCGATGTCGTTTCCGCACTTCCCACCGGCGTCGTCGCCTGCATGAGCGAAACGGAGCGGACGGAGGCAGAGGCGAAACTTCAGCGGATCCGTGAGCAGATCGGCAGTACTTTGAAATCAAAACCCGAACTCAAATTCGAACTTTTTGGGCGCGAAGAGATCGGCACGCTGTTGCGGGATTTGAACTAATGCCCGGCGACAGCATCCATTTTGTCGATCAACTGGATCTGCCGACTTTCCTGTCGATGTTCTGGCATATGCTGGTCTTTGAGGTGCCGCGCTTCCTCATAGCCATATTCGCCGTGGGAGCGGTCGAGGCCGTCCGTTCCAGCCATCGCAGGGACAGCGCCCCTGCCCTTTCGATAAGTGTCCTCATGCCCGGGCACAACGAGGCCGCATCGCTGCGCCAAACCGTCGTCGGCCTTCGTGATCAGACGCGCGGAGCACTGCAGATCGTCGTCGTCGACGATGGGTCGACCGACAACATGATGGCGGTTGGTCAGCGACTGAAGGCCGAAGGTCTCGTCGACGTTTTCCTCTCGACCGGTCTCCGGGGAGGCAAAAGCGCAGCCGCTAATCTTGGCCTGAATTATTGCACGGGCGACGTCGTTATCATCGCGGATATCGACACCAGCTTCGATCGCGACGCATTGGAGCGCGTAACCGAGCCCTTTCGTGATCCCACGGTTGGTGCGGTTGCCGGCAATATAGCTGTCCGCAACCCCGATGCATCCATCATTGCCAGATTCCAGGCGATCCAGTACCTGCTCTCGATCTCATTGGGTCGCCGCATAACCAACATGCTCGACGTGGTCTTCATCGTGTCGGGTGCATTTGGGGCATTCCGGCGCGAAGCCCTGCTCTCGGTCGGTGGCTGGGAAGTGGGTCCCGGCGAGGATGCCGACATCACGGTAAAGCTGCGCCGTGCCGGCTGGAAAGTGCGTTTCCAGCCCGATGCATGGGCATTGACTGACGTGCCCGACACGCTCCTAGGGTTGGTTCGCCAGCGTCTGCGCTGGAACCGTACGCTGGTTCGCGTGCGGGTGCGCAAATTTGCGCGGATGTTCGATCTCTCAAGGCGCAACTTTTCCGCCGGCAATGCCCTCGGCACGCTGGACATTATCTATTTCCAAGCGATCCTGCCGGCCAGCTTCTTCATCTATATAATCTGGCTCTTCGCCTATTTTGGCGCATTCGCATGGGTCGTCCTCGGCACGGTCACCATCATCTATATGCTGAGCGCCCTCATCTCCTTCATCATCGCAGCCTCGGTATCTGAGCACTACGGGCGCTTGCATCTGCTGCCCTACGTTCCCGGCTATGCTCTCTTCAACGCCTACATCCTGCGCGCCGTCGCGGTTTACGCCTATCTCGACGAGCTGCTTTTCCGCCGCTCCTACAGCGACACCTACGTGCCCAGCAGGGTCCTCAATCAGGCGGAGCGCTTCTGATGCTGGCCGATCCCCTAGCGCCGATGGCGTCAGAAAAGCATGAACGGGAGAGATGACAAATGCTGTCGTTTCTTACGAGCCTTGACGCAGCGAGCTTTGCCGCAATGTTCTGGTTCCTCATCTTCTTCGAGGGGCCGCGGTATCTGATCGCAAACCTCACGGCGGGTTTCGCGCGACCGGAACCACTCAGGATAGCCGCCGGCCCTCGCAAGGCATTGTCCGTTAGCATCGTGCTACCCTGCCATAACGGCGCCGAGGGTATCGCCAAGACCGTCGCCTCTTTGCGCGAACAGACCTGGCCGAAACTGCAGATCGTGCTGGTGGATGACGGTTCCACGGACAACACCCCCCGCGTAGCACAGGAATTGCAGAGACGCGGGCAGATCGACGTCGTCATTTCGACGGGTCTGCGCGGTGGCAAGAGCGCTGCCCTCAATCTTGGATCGCATTACTGCACCGGTGAAATCATCATTGCCGCCGATGTCGATACGACCTTCGATCGCGATGCGATCGAAGCACTGCTTGTTCCCTTCATCGACCCGGGCGTAGGCGCCGTGGGCGGTAATATCGGCGTTCGCAATTCGGCCGGGTCCATTCTCGCGACGATGCAGGCGATCGAATACGCGATCGGAATTTCGCTCGGTCGCCGGGTCAGCGTTATGCTTTCCATCCTGCCCGTCGTGTCAGGAGCCTTTGCGGCATTCAGGCGGGAAGCTCTTGCCTCGGTCGGAGGCTGGGATGCAGGCCCTGGCGAAGACGCCGATCTTACCCTCAAGCTTCGGCGTGCAGGATGGAAGCTGGACTTTGCCCCGCATGCGTGGGCGCTGACGGATGCTCCGGCGACGATGCAGGGGCTGATACAGCAGCGCCTGCGCTGGGAAGGCGATCTCGCCCGGCTGCATTTGCGCAAGTTCCTGATGCTCCTCTCCCCGCTTGCTTCTCGCCTATCGCTGCGCGACATCGTCAGCACGTTCGACATCCTAATATTTTCGATCGCTCTTCCCTTCGCTTTTGTCGTTTATGTCCTATGGCTGCTTGCTGCCTACGGACCCTTCGCGATTCCGGTCCTCCTGGCAGCCGGATTAATTTACGCATTGGTGGGCGTCCTCACCTTCGTGGTGACGCTGGCGATCTCCAGAAATTCCTCATTTCTGCGCTTGCTGCCCTACACATTCGGCTACGGCGTTTATTGCGCCTATGTGCTCAATCCGATCCGTGTCTGGGCCTTCGTCCAAGAACTTGGATTCGACCGGTCCTATCGCTCCACCTTCGTTCCCACGAAGGTTCTGAGCCAGATGTGGAGGTTCTGATGAGGCTTCGTCGTCGACCACGCTATGACACACTTCAGAATGAGGTCCGTCGCCGCGGCCGTTCCTGGGGCCGCTGGATCTATCTGGGTCTGTTGTGCGGATTGCTTCTATGGATCGCCGACATGTTCATTGGTGATCTCGTCTATTTCCGAGCCGAAGGCCTGGTAATGCGCAATCGCGTCGTCCTCGCCACCCAGTATCCGGCCGAGGTCAGCAAGCTCAATGTCGAGGAAGGCTCTCCGATCGAGACCGGGGAGATCCTGGCCCAGGTTCGTTCGCAAAAGATCGAAGAGACGCTGGCGCAGCTCTATTCCGACATGGTCAACGGCATCAGCCGCGCCACGGATCTGGAGGTGCGCAATCAGGTCTACAAGGCGATCTATCCCATGACGCAGCGCCGTTACACCGAAGCGCACGCCGCCCGGCGGGCGAGCGAGACTTTGCGCGACCAGGGCCTGATCGACAATGTCAGACGCGCGGATTTGCTGAAGAGCGAGATCGAAAGTGCTCTCGAGCAAATGAAGATTGAAGCCGAGCAGAAGACGATTGACGACAACATGCCGGAGCTGAACGCTGCCGTGACTGCCTCCAAAGAGGCGATAAAGCGGCTGCGGGACGTTTATGCCGACGGTGTCCTGAAGGCACCCGATAACGGTGTGGTCGGCTACCTGCATGTCGCTCAGGGAAGCGTCGTGCAGCCGGGCGAGCCGCTGATGGAGCTGTTCACCGGTGATTCCTACATCCTCGCCTATGTGCCCGAAGGAGCGCTCTATTCCCTCCAACCAGGCGATCCGATCAAGATAAAGGTCGGTCTGAACACTTATTTCGGCAAGGTCGGCCGGCTTTATCCGGTGGCAGGTCAACTGCCCGAAGAGTTCCAGAATACGTTCCAGCCGGTGTCGCGCGCGCAGATCGTGCGGGTCGAGTTCGACCCGGGCCAGGGGCGCCCCGCCCTTTTCGCGAAGACGAAGCTGAGCGCCGTTGGGTGGCCTCCGGCATGGCTGAAGCGCCTGCTCACCGCGACGTACGAACGCGTGACAGGCGGAGCCAGCGAGGAACAGGGCATCTCCGCTGGATCCACCGCCTCTCACCATGACGATGCGGGCGAGAGCGTGTCCGGCATTCGGGGAGCACGGCTGGTACGGCAGACAGATACGGGAGTGCAGATCAGATGACCACGATCGTGACCGGAGCGGCCGGCTTCATCGGCTCGCATGTGGCAGCTGCCCTGATGGCTCGTGGGGAGGACGTCATCGGCATCGACAACCTCAACCACTATTACGACCCCGCCCTGAAGCGGGCACGCCTGAGCTTGCTCGAAGAAAATCCGCAGTTCACCTTTGTCAAACTCGATATCGCGGATCGGGAATCCATCATGGCTCTGGCCGACCGCTATCCCGCCATCGAGGCCATCGTTCATCTTGCGGCCCAGGCCGGCGTCCGTCATTCGCTTACCGCACCATTCGCCTATACCGAAAGCAATGTGACCGGCCATCTGGCCATTCTGGAACTCGGCCGCCGGCTTCCCCGTCTGCAGCACCTCGTCTATGCGAGCTCGAGCTCGGTCTATGGTGCCAATTCAAAACTGCCATTTGCCGTCGAAGACCGAGTCGATACGCCGGTTTCGCTTTATGCCGCCACAAAACGTGCCGGAGAGTTGATCTCCTATGCCTACAGCCACCTTTACCGGATCCCGACCACGGGACTGCGCTTCTTTACCGTCTATGGGCCGTGGGGAAGACCGGACATGGCGGCCTATCTCTTCACCGAGGCGATCCTGGCTGGTCAGCCGATCCGCGTCTTCAACAACGGGGATATGCGGCGAGACTTCACCTATATCGACGATATCGTCAGCGGCGTGCTCGGCGTTCTGGACAATCCTCCGGCGGCGGCGCGCGGTGAAGTTCCCGCACGCGTCTTCAATATCGGCAATCATCGCGCCGAGCCGCTGTTGAGATTCGTTTCCGTTCTGGAAAGCGCGATCGGGCGTAAGGCTCAACTGATCTTCGAGCCCATGCAGCCGGGCGACGTGAAGGAAACCTTCGCCGACATTGAGGCCATAAATCGCTGCTGCGGCTTCGAGCCGCGCGTGAGCATCGACGACGGTCTCCCGAGATTCGTCTCCTGGTTCCGCTCTTATCACGGCACGGACGAGCGCGTTCCCATGGCTTCGGCGGGGTAAGGCTGCTCCTGAGAACCGGAAGCAGGCCGGCCCATTCCCAACAGCTCTTCAGAGGTAAGGAAACTGCACCCATGAACATCATCGGCAACGTTCTCCTCTCCAATATCGATGTCCACGAGCAAAGTCTTGCCGGCGTGTTGCGCGAACGCATCGAAACATGCAGTGCCCGCATCGGCGTCCTCGGGCTCGGTTATGTCGGGCTGCCGCTCGTTCCGGCGATAGCAAGCGCCGGCTATGACGTGGTGGGTTTCGACATCGATCCCCTCAAGATCAGCGAGCTTATGGAAGGTCGGTCCTATATTCGCCACATCCCCAATGAGATGGTCGCGCCCCTCGTGGCGGACGGCAGGTTCGTACCGACCTCAGATTTGAGCCGGATCCGCGATGTGGATGTGGCGCTGATCTGCGTACCCACGCCGCTGACGCGTCAGAGAGAGCCCGACCTTTCATTCGTCGTCTCGACGGCGGAGGCGATCGCGGCGAATCTTCGGCCCGGTCAATTGATCGTTCTCGAATCCACCACCTATCCAGGCACAACGCGCGAAGTCCTGCGTCCAATCCTGGAACAAAGCGGGCTCCGCTCCGGAGACGATTTCTTCCTGGCCTACTCTCCGGAACGGGAGGATCCCGGCAATTCGAGCTTCACGACCACAACGATCCCGAAAGTCGTCGGCGGTGACGGCGCCGATGCCCTTGAACTGGCCTGCAAGTTCTACTCGCGCATTATCGCAAGAACCGTTCCCGTCTCTTCCGCCGAAACCGCCGAGGCGGTCAAGCTTACCGAAAACATATTCCGCACGGTGAACATCGCGCTGGTCAATGAGTTGAAGCTTCTCTTCGAGCGGATGGGCATCGATATCTGGGAGGTGATCGAGGCGGCAAAGACGAAGCCCTTCGGCTACATGCCTTTCTATCCCGGCCCGGGTCTGGGAGGACATTGTCTTCCGATCGACCCCTTCTATCTCACCTGGAAAGCGCGTGAATACGGCATCGCGACGCGCTTCATAGAACTTGCAGGTGAAATCAACACGGCCATGCCGGGTCACGTGGTCGACAGGCTGGCACATGCACTCAACCAGCAATCGGGGCGCGGGTTGAAGGATACAAGAGTGCTGATATTGGGCGTCGCCTATAAAAAGGACGTCGACGATACCCGGGAAAGTCCGGCATTCAGGATAATGGAACTTTTGGAGGAGCGCGGGGCGATTGTGGATTATCACGACCCATATGTGCCCTCCCTGCCCAGCAGCCGCGCTCATCCGGCATTGGTGGGAAGATCCTCGGTGCCGCTGGATCCCAAGATTCTGGAGAGCTATGCCGCCGCGGTGATCTGCGTCGACCACTCGAATGTCGACTATGGTCTCGTGGTAAATGAGGTTCCCATTATCATCGACACCAGAAACGCCTGTCGCGCAGGGGCACCGGCCAGTCATATCCTCCTGCGGGCCTAGGCAGTGGCAGGGCAGAGGCTCAGACCTTCACGGTCCGGGCAACGAACCTTGCTATCGCGGGGCCGAACAGAAGGACGAAAAGGAAACGCGCCATCTGCATGGCCATGATGAAGGACATGTTCACGTCCTTGGAAGCAGCGGCGATGATAGCGACGGAATCCATGCCGCCTGGGCTGGTTGCGAGATAGGCACTGAGCAGGTCAATGCCGAGCGACTGGTTGAGCAGGAGCGCGAGGCCGCAGCAGAACGCCATCAGAATCAGGATTGCTCCGAGGATCTGAGGCAGCGCGCGGAATGCGTGCTTGACGATCGCTCGAGTGAAGTTGAGGCCGATCGCCCAGCCGATAAGGGCGTAGCTGGCAGCGAGAAGCCAAGGTGGAAGCTGGAATTCGACGCCCGCGCCCAGATGCAGCGCCACGCCCAATATCATTGAACCTAGAAAGAAGGGCGATGGCAAGCGAAGCAGCCGCCCCACTACACTTCCCGCCAGCACCACGGCGAGCGTGACGGCAAACTCCGGCCAGTGAAGAGCAGGAAACCACGCCGCCTGCTCACTTGCTCCAGCATCCGGGCTTGCCCCGATGACGCTTGCGATCATCGCCGCGGCGAGCGCCACCATCATGACCCGTAGATATTGCATGAAGGCAACCAGTCTCTGGTCTGCCCCAAAGGCGGCTGCCATGAGCACCATTGCCGTTGCCGCGCCCGGGGCAGAGCCCCACACGGCGGTACTGCCGGGAAGGATTCCCCAGCGGCTGATCAGCCAGCCGAGAAAGCTGGAGGCAGCAACCGTGCTCACCACGATCGACAGGACGAGAGGCCATTCATTGGCAAGGGCAGCCAAAATCGGCAGCTCGATCGCCATGGCAATGAGTATCCCGATCACGCACTGCGATGTGCCAAACGCTGGCCGCGGGACCCTTATGGTGGCGCCGTGCATGCCGAGGATGGCGGCCGAGAGCATTGGTCCAAGCAGCATGGCAGCCGGGAGCTGCAAGATTTCGAGAAGGCCAGAGAGCACCGCGGATAAAACCAGAAGAAGCAGCCATTGGAAGGCTGGCGAAGCCCTTTCCAGTTTTTCCTGAGTTTGCGGTGTGGGAGAATCCATGTTCTGGTCATAGACGTCCCAACTCAAAAGACAAGGCAGCGAGAATACTTCCCGTGACGTTTTGGGAAGCCGTTCTCATCAATAAATATAAAAAAGAAACCCGCCGCTGGAGCGGCGGGTTTTTGACGGCAAATGCGCGCCTTACTGGGCTCCGCCCGTGCCGGACTGCTGGTTGATCGCCTCGGAAAGGCTTGCATCCGGGCTGCTTTGGCAGAAACTCATTACGCTCTGGACAGGTATCTCGTGGATCCCCATGCTGCTCAGACTGGATCCGCCACTGCTGGTGGAAGTGCCGGCGGTCGTGGTTGTGTCGGTGCCCGGTGCACGCGTGCTGGTGGATGCGGTTGTGTCCGCACCCCCGGCTGTGCTTCCAGGAGTGGTCGTGCTCGAGCCTGCGGCACCCGTATCTGCGGAGGCAGTCGTGTTGGTGGAACCTGACGTGCTGCCCGGGGTCGTGCTGGAACCGGCAGCGCCTGTATCTGCAGAAGCAGTAGTATTGGGCGAGCCAGAGGTCGTGCTGGAGCCGGACATGCCGGTGTCGGCAGCGGCCGACCTATCGCTGGAGCCAGGCATAGCACTGCTGCCCGCACTCGCCGAGGTTCCGGAGGTACCCTCAGCCGCCTGATAGCCGGCCATGAAATAGAGAGCGCGCTCCTGCTGGTCCGAGTCGAGCGCCGCAAACTGTTGGCAGGTGATGTTCGGCGCGGACGCCATTCCCGGCGTTGCAGTACTGCTGGTGCTGGACTGCGCCGAGGCGAAGCCGACTGTCGCCGCTGTCAGCGCGAGGGCGCCCACGGAGCTCAAAAGAAGCCTGTTCATGTTGTAACTCTCCCGAATCGATGTTTTCACGTGCTTTGGACGCACGGCCACCCAACCGAGAACGATCTTCGGTGTTCCCTCCAGAGAGCGATTTGCCTTCACAAAGGCAGGGGCATTGAAAAAATGGGAGAGCTATTCGGTCAAAGATCCAGCCTGCCCTGCTGGCCCCAATCCATTTCATCGAGAATCTCGGAAGCAAGGGCCCGCGAGATCCGGATCTTGCGTTCAAGCGCTACCCGGTCAAGACGCTCCACGATGCGCTGGGCTGCGGAGAGAGAGCGCTCCATGCGGCGGAGAATGAACTGCACGACATGCGGCTCCACGCTCACCTGGCGGTCGGCGAACAGCTTTACGATGACGCCGGCAAGCAGCATCTCGTCAGGTTCCCGCATCTCCACCGCAGCAGCGGCCCGCAACCGGGAAAGGAGGTCGGGAAGCTTCACACCCCAGGCCGATGGCAGGTGACGCGCGGTGAGTAACAAATGCGTATGGCTGCTGCGAACCGTATTGATCAGGTGGAACAGACCGGTCTCGTCGAGGAGCGGACTATCAGCATCGTCGATGAACACGGGACCATGCTCGGCCGCCGCCATCGCCTCGGCTTCTATCGCAGTCGCCGAAACGGAAAAGGCACCGCACTGATCGCACCATATCTCGCCGAGATGCGTTTTTCCCGATCCCATCGGCCCGGCGAGCACCACCACCGCTGCCGGCCAATCCGGCCAGCTTTCCACCAGGCCCACGGCAACCTCGTTGGCAGGCGTAACCACAAGATCGTCCCGCGAACGTCCCTCCTCATAGGCCAAGTCGAGCGGCAATTGCCGCGGCGAAAGAGCCCGTGCCATCAGCGGTCACGGCCCTTCTGCTCGGGGGCAAGTGGCTCATGGCCGTTATAGAGGGGCGAATCGAGATAGCGTGAAAGCGCAAACCGCACGAGCACAGCGACGGCAGCAGAGGCCGGCACAGCAACCAGCAGGCCCACAAAGCCGAAGAGGTAGCCGAATGCGTAAAGGGCGAACATCAGCCAGACGGGATGCAAACCGACGCTCCGGCCGACAAGTTTAGGCTGCAGTATATTGCCTTCCACGAACTGTCCGGCGAAAAAGATCGCTGCTACCGCCAGCACCCAGTACCACTCCGGCCAGAATTGGACGACCGCAACCCCTATCGATAGCGCCAGCCCGACAAGGGAGCCAACGAACGGAATAAAGCTGATCACTCCCGCAAAAAAGCCGATGAGAAGGCCAAAATTGAGCCCCACCAAAGTCAGCCCGACGGCGTAAAAGCAGCCCAGGATGAGACAGATCGTTCCCTGGCCGCGCACGAAACCGGCCGTGGCGACATTGATGTCGCGCGCGATTTGACGGACGGTCTCCACATGCTCACGCGGCACCCAGCTGTCGACTCGGGATATCATGTGATCCCAGTCGAGCAGCATGTAGAAGGCCACGACCGGCGTGACCACGAAGAGGCTCGCGAGATTCACCAGCGCCACGCCCGAACTCCAGATGGATTTGAACAGCGTTGCGACGAACCCCGCGCCCTGCGTCAAGAGCGTGCTCAATCCCTCCTGCAGGGACTGCGGATTGACCCCGATCGTCTCCTCGAACCAGCCCGGGTCGATATTCGTGATGAGGGCCTGAAGCCGCGTCAGATATTCGGGAAGCCGGACCGTGAAATCAGCAAGCTGATTGCCGAGAACGGGTATGATCACCATCAACGCGATGACGAGCACTATGATGAAGGCGCATAGGATGAAAATCGTGGCGGCCAGCCGCGACAGGCCCAGGCGTTCCAGCCGATCGGCGATCGGATCCAGGAAATAGGCGAGCACCATCCCGGCCAGGAAGGGCAGCAGGATGGAACTGAAGACATAAAGAAACAGAATCAGGATGGCGGCCGCTATGAGCCAGAAAGTGACCTGCCGGACGAGCGCCCCGCGCGGCGCCGCCTCACTGTCCCGAGGTGCCGGTATCGACATAACCGCCCATATGCTTGATCCAGCCAACGAGATAGGCCGCGCCCGACGCCACGGTCAAGAGGCCTGAGAAATAGACGAGCGCGGGAAAAATCGGTCCGAGCGAAAAGTCGAAGGTAAGCCCCGCGAGCACGAGGGCGGCAAGAAGCAGCTGCACCAGCGTGTTGGCCTTGGAGACGAGGAGCGGCTTCATCGCCACTGGCTGGTCCATAACGGCCGAGAGGAGTACTCCGCCCACAATGAGCCCGTCGCGCGAAACGGCAGCCACGACGAGCCAGAGCGGCAAATTGCCCATATAACCCAGCACGACGAAGACGCTCACGAGCAACAGCTTGTCGGCCATCGGGTCGAGATAGGCGCCAAGCTCGCTACGCTGGTTGAATTGGCGGGCGATGAACCCGTCTACCCCGTCCGAGACGGCCGCGAAGACGAAACCGGCGAAGGCCCACTCCACCTCGCCTGTGAGAAGCGCGAAAATAACTCCGGGTACGAGCAGAAAGCGCAACAGCGTAATGAGATTGGGTATGGTCAATCCGGTTCCTCTCCGACGGCCGCTATACTATCCTTCAAACGCAGCGCGCGTGCCCGCATAAATGGCTGCGCCCACGCGCCACCGCAAGAGAGATTTGGTCAAACGCTGTGCGCACCTTGCCAGGCTCCTTGCGATGCCCTCCCCTTCCGTGCCAATAGCCGGGGAACGACAAGCGCGACTGGAAGATGCCATGATCCAGAAAGAAAAAGGCCTCAGCTACGCCGATGCCGGCGTGGACATCGATGCGGGCAACGCGCTCGTGGACAAGATCAAACCCCTGGTGCGATCAACGCGCCGGCCGGGAGCCGACGGCGAAATCGGTGGCTTCGGCGGGCTTTTCGACCTGAAGGCGGCAGGGTTCACAGATCCCGTCCTGGTGGCTGCCAATGATGGCGTCGGAACGAAACTCAAAGTGGCGATCGAATCGGGCAGACATGACACCGTGGGCATCGATCTGGTGGCGATGTGTGTCAACGACCTCGTGGTGCAGGGCGCCGAACCCCTCTTCTTCCTCGACTATTTCGCGACCGGCAAACTCGATCCCGAACAGGGAGCAGCGATCATTGCGGGCATTGCCGAGGGATGCCGTCAGGCGGGCTGCGCGCTCATAGGCGGCGAAACGGCGGAGATGCCGGGCATGTACCGCGACGGCGATTATGATCTGGCCGGCTTTGCCGTCGGTGCGGCCGAACGTGGCCAACTCCTGCCGACGAACGATATCCTCGAAGGCGACGTCATCCTGGGTCTTGCGTCCTCCGGTCTGCATTCGAACGGCTTTTCGCTGGTGCGCAGGATCGTCGAACTGAGCGGCCTGGGCTGGAACGATGCCGCCCCCTTTGAGGCAGAACATTCCTTGGCTGAGGCCCTGCTCACCCCTACCCGCATCTATGTGAAATCCGTTCTCTCGGCCATTGCCGGGACGCATGGCATCAAGGCGCTGGCTCACATCACCGGCGGCGGTTTTCCGGAAAACATTCCCCGCGTTCTGCCGTCTTCCTACGCTGCCGAAATCAACCTGGACGCGGTCAACGTTCCCCCGGTCTTCTCCTGGCTCGCTGCCCAGGGTGGGGTCGCCGCCGAGGAAATGCTGCGTACCTTCAACTGCGGTATCGGTATGATTGCCGTCGTCGCTGCCGGCCAGGCCGCACAGGTGGCGGCTGTCCTCCAGAAGGCCGGAGAGCAGGTCGAGATCCTTGGCGGCGTCGTGCCGCGCAGGGACAAGGGCGTGATCTACCAAGGAGCCCTGGCGCTGTGAGAAAGAAGACAGCAATCCTCATTTCTGGCCGCGGCTCCAACATGTCGGCGCTGATCCGCGCCGCCGCGGAAACCGATTTCCCCGCGGAGATCGCCTGCATCCTAAGCGACAAGGCAGACGCGCCCGGCCTCTCGGCGGCTAGGGCGGCGGGCATACCGGCCGTCGCCGTGGTTCGCAGCGAGTTCGCGGACAAGGAAGCGCATGAGCAGGCGATCGATGAGGCGCTCGGTCAATACCGGGTGGAACTGATCTGTCTGGCCGGCTTCATGCGCATGCTGAGCGAAGCGTTCGTCAAACGCTGGGAAGGCCGGATGATCAATATCCATCCTTCACTGCTTCCCCTCTTCAAAGGCCTCGACACGCATCGGAAGGCTTTTGATGCTGGGATGCGCATCCATGGCTGCACGGTGCATTTCGTCACGCATGAGATGGATTCCGGCCCGATCATTGCGCAGGCCGCAGTACCGGTCCTGCCGGACGACACCGAGGATAGCCTCGCAGAGCGGGTGCTGAAGGTGGAGCACCGGATCTACCCATTGGCACTTTCTCTCGTCGCTTCCGGGCGTGCATGGATGAAGGATGGCAGGACGGCCTTCGCTTCCACCGCCGATATCGGCTGGGGCGCTCACGCGAGCCTGATGGCCCCTTCGTCCGTAGAGCAGGTTGCCGGTCTCGAAGACCTCGCCCGCCTCACGCCATAAGGCTCGCCGGCCATCCGCATCAAAGAGATTTTGATCCAGAACGGCACCTGCTAGCGGTGCCGCCGATCCGCTTAGGCCGGCCGAACCCACACTTTCGTGTCGTGAACGGCCGCCCCTCCGTAGGGGGCAACGGCATCGGCGCCCGTCAGCACATTGATGCCCTCCCCTCGTTCATGAGCGCTGTTCGGCCAGATGCCTTCAGCGATGACGACACCACGGCGCACGCCATCGAACAGTTTGGCGTGCAGCACGACCTCGCCGCGCCCATTGCCGATCTCCACCCGATCGCCCTCGGCTATCCCCATCAGGGCAGCGTCTTCGGGATGCAGAATCAGTTCTGGCCTGCCCTCCCGCTTTTTGGACCCCGGTGTTTCCGTGAAGCTGGAATTCAGGAAGCTGCGCGCCGGCGAGGTGGCCAGCCGGAACGGATGCTCCGCATCCGTCTCTTCGATAAAATCCACATGATCTGGAAAGGCCGGCAGACGCTCATGCGGGCCCTGGAAGCCGATCGATCGAGGCGGATGGTTGGGGCCCGGTGTTCCCGTCCATTTCGGGCTAAAGCGAAATTTTCCGTCCGGATGCCCGAAACCGTTCAGGAAATGGGCTGTCTCGAAATCCGGCTGCACATCTGCCCACCGTTCGTGACGGAAGCTGTCGAATGTGCCAAGCCCCCGCTGTGCCAGCATCCAGTCGAGATGCTCCCGCGCGGACAAGCCGAAGCCGGGCAGATGGGCAACCCCCAAGCGCTTCGCCAGCTCGTCGATTACATAGATATTCTCGCGTGCCTCCGCAGGCGGGTCGATGAGCTTCGGGCCAAGCAGGATGTGCTGGTGGCCGCCCCCGCGATAAATGTCATCGTGCTCGATGAACATCGTCGCGGGCAGCACGACATCGGCGAGCTTGGCCGTGTCTGTCATGAACTGCTCGTGCACGCAGACAAAAAGGTCATCGCGCAGGAAACCGCGCTTCACCAGCCGCTGTTCCGGAGCCACATTGGCCGGATTGGTGTTCTGGATGAGCATTGCCGTCACCGGAGGTCCCCCGTGCAACGCCTGGGGATCCCCGGTCAGCACCCGGCCGATCTGGGACTGGTCGAGGGATCTTATCGAGGGATCGGCAAACGCCGTCCCCTCGATAAGCGACTTGTCCAGCCCGAAAATGCCGGAGTTCGAATGGAAGGCCCCGCCGCCTTCATATTGCCATGCACCCGTCACCGCCGCGATGGAGAGCGCGGCATGCATGTTCACCGCGCCGTTGCGGTTGCGCGTGAAGCCATAGCCCAGTCGGAAATAGGTGCGCTTGGTTTGGCCCACCAGGCGGGCAAAGGTTTCGATCTCAGATGCCGGAACGCCAGTAATCGCCTCCGCCCACTCCGGCGTGCGGGTGGCCAGATGGGCCTCCAGCCCTCGCGGGTCATCCGTATATTTTTCGAGATAAGGCCAATCGGCAAAACCGTCCCGGAAGAGAACATGCATCACGGCACAGGCAAGTGCGCCGTCCGTCCCGGGACGAACTATAATGCCGAGATCCGCCTGCTTCATTGTCGCATTGTCGTAGACATCGACGACAACGATCCTGGCGCCCCGCTCTTTCCGGGCGCGAACGGCATGCGTCATGACATTGACCTGGGTCGCAACCGCGTTGGTCCCCCAGATCACGACACAATCGGCCTTGGCCATCTCGCGGGGATCCGCCCCATGCAGTGCGCCCGTCCCCATTACGTAACCAGCCCAGGCCGGGTTCGTGCAAATCGTGTCGAACTGCTTGGAATAGCGCTTGGCGTGACGAACCCGATGAATCGAGTCGCGCTGTACCAGTCCCATCGTGCCCGCATAATGATAAGGCCAGACGGTTTCGCTTCCGTATTTTTCTTCCGCCCGAAGGAACGCCTCGGCGACGCGGTCTAGCGCGGCCTCCCAACTCGCCTCCTTCCAGGCTCCCTCCCCTTTGGCGCCGGCGCGCACCAGCGGTTTCAGGAGGCGCTCGGGATGATATACCCGCTCGGCATAGCGGGCGACCTTGGCGCAGATGACGCCGGCGGTGTAGCTGTTGTCCCTGGCACCGTGCACACGGCCCAGACGGCCGTCGACGATCTCGACATCGAGCGCACAGGTGGAGGGGCAATCATGCGGGCAGGCCGAGTGGCCTATGCGGGTTTGCACATGTGTGTTCATGGCGCGGAGACTAGCGGCGTCGCCTTCTTCGGAGTAGGGCCAAAGCGGTCAGAAGCTTTCATGCAGCCCGAGGAAAAATGAATTATCGCCACGCCTATCATGCCGGGAATTTCGCCGATGTGATGAAGCACGCGATCCTTGTGCGTGTCATAGAATATCTCAAGCGGAAGGAAAAACCCTTTCGCGTGATCGACACGCACGCAGGTGTGGGACTCTACAGCCTTTTCTCGGAGGAGGCGCAAAAGACCGGCGAATGGCAGAACGGCATCGGCAGGCTTCTGGCGGCCTCGCCGGGCAGCGAGGCCGGCAACCTCCTGCAGCCGCTGCTTGAGGTCGTTCGTGCTGTAAACACTGCAGGCGAAATGGGCTTCTATCCCGGCTCGCCGCTGATCGCCCGCCACCTCCTGCGCAAACAGGACCGCCTGACCGCGATAGAGCTTCATCCGGAAGACGTTCAGCTGCTGAAGCAAAACTTCGGGGGAGATCACCAGGTCCGGGTGATCGAACTCGACGGGTGGCTGGCGCTCGGGGCTCACCTTCCGCCCAAGGAGCGGCGCGGCTTGGTGCTGACAGACCCTCCCTTTGAGAAGGAGGGGGAGTTCACCCGCATGGTCGACAGCCTCAAGAAGGCCCACCGGCGCTGGCCGACCGGAATTTATGCGTTCTGGTATCCAGTGAAAGATCGCAAAGCGGTCGATCGGTTCCGACAGGCATTAGCTGAGAGCGGCGTTCCCGATATCCTCGATGTCGCGCTCACCATTCGTCCTCCTGCACCCGAGGCGCGGCTGGACGGCTCCGGCATGATCGTCGTCAATCCGCCTTATGTGCTGAAAGAGGAACTCCGCGTTCTCCTTCCCGTTCTTGCGGAAAGATTGGGAGAGGATGGAAAGGGGGATTTCTCCCTGACACAGCTTACAAAGGAATAATGACGATCGCCGCCAGATGCTCTTCATCTTGACCAGCATCAACGGCTGACAGAAACTAATCATATCGGGCCTCATCAGGAGAGAATTCATGGCACGCCTTGCAGCTCTTGCAGCCAGTCTAGCTCTGTCGTTTTCCGCGTTGATGCAGGCAACTGCCGTACAGGCAGCGGATTTCATCGGCGTCTATGCCGGCGAAGATACGATCTGCGGCCATCAAAGCGTACGCGGCACGATCCAGAATCGCTTTCGCTACCAGGTCACCCATGTGCCGAACCTGCCCAATGTCGATATCGTCGATTTCTACGGTGCGCGGCTGACCCGCTATGAGCCTGCGACCTTCAACAGCCCGATCGAGCGGCGGTATTGCCAGGCCACCGCGCGGCTTTCCGACGGCCAGGATCGGCCAATCTGGTACCTGATCGAATATGGTCAGGGTTTCGCCGGCATTGGTGACAATGTGGAATTCTGCGTGCTCGGTTTCGATCGCTGGAATGTCTACAACGCATCCTGCCGTGTTCTGCGCTGAGGGAGAGCCGCAGCGGACTCACCAGCAGGGTGAAATTTAGCGAGAATTTGAGAACATGCGTAAACGGGATGTTCTCTTCTATCCTGTCCTATAGGCGTATTGTTTTCTCCTAATACCGCTACGATATAGGACTTATGATGGATATATCGTTTTTGTTTTACATCCCCCTGCTGATCCCGACCCTGATGCTTCCGATCTGGTGGCATCGCACCCGGCTGCAGCCGGTACGGGCTAAAGCCAAACGGAGATAGGCATGCGCCGATGGGCGGGAGCGCTCATTTTCGTCGCAACCAGCATCTGCCCCGCTCTCTCAGGCGAGCGGGGGGCCGAGGCCGGGGTCTTCGACTTCTACGTGCTCTCGCTCTCATGGTCGCCGAGCTACTGCGCGGCGGCAGGCGCCGATGCAAACGAGGAACAGTGCATCGCGACACACCCCTATAGCTTCGTCGTGCACGGTCTTTGGCCGCAATATGAGAACGGGTATCCCGAATTCTGCCGGACGCGGCAGCCCGGTCGTGTACCTCGAAAAATGGTGGAAGCCTACCGGGATCTGGTGCCCTCCGCCGGCCTGATGGGTCATCAATGGCGCAAGCACGGGTCCTGTTCCGGCCTCGATCAGGGCAGTTATTTCGCCCTCCTGCGGCAGGCGTGGGAACGGATCAAAGTCCCCGGTGACTTTTCCGGACTTGAGGAGCCCCGTGCCGTTTCACCTGCTGATGTGGAAGAAAAATTCCTGGCCGCCAACCCGGATCTGCCAGCGTCTGGAATAGCGGTAACCTGCGACAGGCGTTATTTGCGAGAGGTTCGGATTTGCCTCACGCGGGACCTGGAATTCCGCTCCTGCGAAGAGGTGGACGAGGATTCTTGTCGGAAAGCTGACGTGGCTATGCCCCCGGCGCGATAATCCTGCGGCCGCCACGCTGAAAAAGAAAAAGCCGGGCTCGCGCCCGGCCTTTCCGATGGCATTGCTGCCGTTCTTAGAACTGCATACCGACGCCGAGCAGCACCTTGTTGCTCGTCGCATCGACATCGTGATCGACACCACCAATGGTGAAGGTCTCGCTGCCGAGATCGGTGTAGCGGTACTCGAGACGGGCGAAGGCCTTCGGCGTCAGCTTCACGTCGACACCGGCACCAGCGGTCCAGCCCCACATGGTCTGGGAGTCGGAGCCGAGGGCGTTGGAAACCTCGTGGCGACCAACTGCACCACCACCCGTGGCGTAGAGCAGAACGTTGTCGGTCGCAGCGTAGCCGAGACGCGCACGCAGCGTGCCGTCCACACCAGCCTCGGTGGAGAAGCCGCTGTCGTCACCGTCCATGCCGTTGTAGCCGACGTCACCCTCAACGCCGTATACGAACTGGCCGGACTGGCCCTGCCAACCGCCGAACACGTTACCGACGAAGCCGTCCGTGTCGATGTCGGTGGACGGCAGACCCGCCGGGCTTACCTCGGTGCTGCCCGAGAAGCCGTAGCCGAGCGCGATACCGGCATAAGGACCGGCCCAGGTCGCGACCGGAGCCACTTCCATCGGAGCGGCAGGCGGTGCCGGCGGCTGCTCCATGATAACGTCCGCAGCATTGGCAGGCATCGCACCGGCGATAATCGCGGCAGCGGCTGCAAAGCCTAGCATCGAGTTCTTGTTGACCTTCATTGTGATCTCCTTAGCCACATGAGCAAAATTCCGGGAAAGGACGCGTCTCGCGCAGACACCCGCCCTCAGACCCCAACCGTGCGCCTTATAACGAATTCAGGACCGCTCGGTTCCGCCGGCTTGATGGAAAAGCGGTGAAAGATGGCTACAAGATGGCCGCAAAATGGCCAAACGGCAGAACGTGTATTCGCTCCTCGGAAGGACGTAGCAGGTGTGGCTTCGCAGCAACAAATTTGATCAGCCCATGTTGTTCGCTTAATCATCTGCTAACCATACTGGCCACTCACCAAGTCCGTCGCAGCCCGGAGGCGGATTTGGTGCTGGAGCAGTAAAGTATATTTTTGCCTCGATGGAAATAATACAAAATGGTTATGCAGATGCGCCCGACTGAAACGACCGTTCTCGTCACCGGCGGAGCTAGGCGAATCGGGCATGCGATAGCGCTCGATCTGGCAACGCACGGCTTTACGGTGGCCATCCATTGCGACAGGTCTCGAGAGGAAGCCGAAGAACTTTCGTCAACCATCGCAAAAGGGGGAGGCCGCGCCTATATTCTGCAGGCGGACCTTACTGAATCCACGCAGGCAAGATCTTTGATCGAGAAGGCGAGAGACATCCTTGGCCCCGTCCATCTCCTCGTCAATAATGCCTCCGTTTTCGAAGAGGATTCGCTTGCCGACTTCTCCGAGGAAATTTGGGATCGGCATTTTGCTCTTCATGTGAAGGCACCAGCAATTCTCGCCCAGGAATTTGCCCGGGCGCTACCGCAGGATCGTGAAGGCCTGATAGTGAACATGATCGACCAGCGCGTTTGGAGGCCGACCCCGCGCCACTTCAGCTACACGCTTTCGAAAGCGGCATTGTGGATGGCGACGCGGACCATGGCCCAGGCGCTGGCGCCCCGCATCCGGGTAAACGCCATCGGCCCGGGCCCTACCCTGCCCGACATGGACGAAGACGAAGCAAATTTTCAGCGGCAGACCGATGCGCTCCTGTTGCGTCGCGGGCCGGATCTGGCTGAATTCGGCGCCACGATTCGCTATCTATGGGAGGCACCTTCCATTACGGGGCAGATGATTGCCCTTGATGGCGGGAAACATCTCACATGGAATCCGACTGGAGACGCGTCGTGACCACGGCCGACCTCAACAACGCGATGATGGGCATAGAGGACGCCGCCCTGGAATGGGACAGCGCCGGCACCGAGGTCACCACCACCACGGGAGCGGAGGTGATTCAGGCGGTCGTGAAGCGCCTTCCGAACGCTCCCGGCGTTTACCGCATGATGAACGCGGAAGGTGACGTTCTCTATGTAGGGAAGGCCCGCAGCCTCAAAAAGCGCGTCACCAATTACGCCCAGGGCCGGGGGCATTCGAACCGCATCGAGCGCATGATCCGCGAGACGGCCTCGATGGAATTCGTGGTCACCCGCACAGAGACAGAGGCGCTTCTCCTCGAGGCAAATCTGATCAAGCGTTTGCGGCCACGCTTTAACGTGCTGCTGCGGGACGATAAGTCCTTTCCCTACATCCTGCTCACGGGCGACCATCCCGCTCCCGGCATTTTCAAGCATCGTGGCGCGCGGTCGCGGAAGGGCGACTATTTTGGACCTTTCGCATCTGCCGGTGCGGTGGGGCGCACGATAAATTCGCTGCAAAGGGCGTTTCTCCTGCGCACCTGCACCGATTCCGTCTTCGAAAGCCGGACGCGGCCCTGCCTGCTCTACCAGATCAAGCGCTGCTCCGGCCCCTGCACGGGCGAGATCAGTCCGGAGGACTATGCCACTCTGGTTGCCGAGGCGAAGGATTTCCTGTCCGGACGCTCGACCAAGGTGAAGGGCGAGATCGCCACGGCCATGCAGGAAGCCTCGGCAGCCCTCGATTTCGAACGGGCCGCGATCTATCGCGACCGCCTTGCCGCTCTCAGCCACGTGCAGAGTCACCAGGGGATCAACCCGCAAGGCATCGAAGAGGCAGACGTGTTCGCAATCCATCAGGAAGGTGGGCAGAACTGCATCCAGGTCTTCTTCTTTCGCACGGGCCAGAACTGGGGCAATCGCGCCTATTTCCCGAAAGCCGATCCCGCACTTGGTCCGGCCGAGGTCCTTGGCTCCTTCCTGGCGCAGTTCTACGACGACAAGCCCTGCCCCCGCCTGATCCTGCTTTCCCACCCCGTCGAGGATCAGGAACTCCTGACGGAGGCGCTTTCGGCGCGCGCCGGCCGAAGGATACAGGTCTCGGTGCCGATGCGCGGCGAGAAAAAGGATTTGACCGACCACGCGCTGCAAAACGCGCGCGAGGCGCTCGGTAGGCGGCTTGCGGAAACATCGTCGCAGACGCGGCTGCTGGAGGGCTTCGCCGAGACTTTTGGTCTAGAGGCTACGCCGCGACGTATCGAAGTCTACGACAACTCGCACATCATGGGCACCAATGCTGTGGGCGCGATGATCGTGGCGGGTCCGGAAGGTTTCGTGAAAAACCAATACCGGAAGTTCAATATCCGCTCGACCGAGATCACCCCGGGTGACGATTTCGGCATGATGCGCGAGGTGATGCAGCGCCGCTTCGCCCGTCTCATCCGCGAACAGGGGCTGCCCGGTAACGGCAATGGAGTTGACGAAGGCGATGCTCCCTTTCCTGCCTGGCCTGACGTCATCCTGATCGATGGCGGCCAAGGGCAGATGTCGGCCGTGCGGCAGATTCTGGACGACCTCGGCATTTCCGAGCTCGTGATCGCCATCGGTGTGGCGAAAGGCGTCGACCGCGACGCGGGACGCGAGCGCTTCTTCATGGAGGGCAAACCTCCTTTTACGCTGCCGCCGCGGGACCCTGTCCTTTACTTCGTGCAACGCCTGCGGGATGAAGCACATCGTTTCGCGATAGGATCGCATCGCGCCCGCCGCAAAAAGGAGATGGTCAAGAACCCTCTGGACGAGATCGCCGGGATCGGCCCGGGCCGCAAGCGCTCCCTTCTGCACCACTTCGGCACCGCCAAGGCGGTGAGCCGTGCGGCGGTCGAGGATCTGATGGCGGTGGATGGCATCTCGGAATCCATCGCCCGGCAGATCTACAATCATTTCCACGAGAGCGGCTAGACGCCGCTGTGCTGACCGGGCGCTTGACCACGGCCCACCTGGTCTGATTTGAGTAAGCCTACGATGAGCCAGCAATCCATGTCGCAGCGACGCGCCTTCAACCTGCCCAATCTCCTTACATACGCGCGCATCATGGCCGTGCCGTTGATCGTGCTCTGTTTCTTCCTGGAAGGGCGGCTGCAGTCGAGCGACTTCGCCCGCTGGTCCGCCCTCGGGCTTTTCCTGGCTGCCAGCATTACCGATTATTTCGACGGCTACCTCGCGCGGAGCTGGAAGCAGACTTCCAATATCGGCAGGATGCTCGACCCCATTGCCGATAAGCTTTTGGTCGCAACTTGCCTTCTCCTGCTCGCGGCCGATACGGACCGCACGATTGCAGGATGGACCCTCTGGGCAGCTATCATCATCTTGTGCCGCGAAATACTGGTGTCCGGCCTGAGAGAATATCTCGCCGCGCTGAAGGTGAGTGTGCCGGTGACGCAGCTGGCCAAGTGGAAGACGGCCATCCAGATGGTCGCCATCGGCTTCCTCCTCGCCGGCCCGGCCGGCGACAAGATCGTTCCCTATGTGACGGAAACGGGGATTGCGCTGTTGTGGTTTTCCGCGCTCGTCACGCTCTACACCGGCTACGATTATTTCCGTGCCGGCCTGAAGCATATTATCGAGGAATGAGATGAAGCTCGTCTATTTCGCGTGGGTGCGGGAGCGTATCGGCAGGGAAGCCGAGGACGTCGATCCGCCCGGCGAGGTGAAGACAGTGGCCGATCTTCTCCAATGGCTGAAGGACCGGGGCGAAGGTTACGCTGCAGCGCTCGAACATCCGAAAGTGATCCGCGTCGCCATCAATCACGAGCATGTGGACCATCAAACGACGCTGCCTCGGGACGGCGAGATCGCCCTCTTCCCGCCCATGACGGGGGGCTGATTTGGACTGCGCGCCACATATCCGCGTGCAGGCAGGGGATTTCGATCTCGCTGCCGAGGTGAACCGATTGTCGGCTGGCCGGAAAGATGTGGGTGCAGTCGTGACCTTCACCGGACGCTGCCGCGATGAAGATGGCCGGCTCGCCGCGCTCGAACTTGAGCACTATCCCGGCATGGCTGAGGCTGAAATCGCGCGCATCGCGCGCGAGGCTGCCGATCGCTGGTCGCTTTCCGGCTTAACCGTGATCCACCGCTACGGCAGGATTGAACCGGGCGAAAACATTGTGCTTGTCGTAACTGCCTCCTCGCACCGGAAAGCTGCGCTGGAGGCGGCCGACTTCCTGATGGATTATCTCAAATCGAGAGCACCCTTCTGGAAGAAGGAACATCCGGCGACGGCAGCCGAACCCGGTCGATGGGTAGAGGCCAAGGCCGAGGACGAGGACGCACTCGCAAGGTGGAAGAAATAAAAAGCCGGGTCAGTGCCCGGCTTTTTCTTCGTGCAGCTCGTGAGAACCGATCAGCCGACGATCTCCGTGTCCGAGAACCAATAGCGGATTTCCTGTTCGGCGGTTTCCGGGGCATCGGAGCCGTGAACCGAATTTTCCCCGATCGACAGAGCGAAGACCTTGCGGATGGTGCCTTCGTCAGCATTGGCGGGATTTGTGGCCCCCATGATCTCGCGGTTCTTGGCGATTGCGTTCTCGCCTTCGAGCACCTGCACGACTGTCGGGCCGGAGGACATGAACTCGCAAAGCTCGTCGAAGAAGGGACGGTCCTTATGCACCGCGTAGAACCCTTCGGCTTGGCGGCGGCTCATCCACACCCGCTTGGAAGCCACAACCCGGAGGCCTGCGTCTTCCAGCATCTTGGTGATGGCGCCGGTCAGGTTCCGCTTGGTCGCGTCCGGCTTGATCATGGAAAAAGTGCGTTCGATCGCCATTTCACATCCTTCGTATGAGGAAATCAAAGATGGCGGGTCTATAACGGCGGCGGCGTCCCCTGTGAAGAGCTTGAAGCTCATTCTGCGAAACCGGGCGATCGCAGCCTCATCGGTCCCATCATTTTTTCCCGCGGGAAGAATGTGCCGAATTCATGAGTGTCCGCCAAATGCATCGAGTAAAATGGCGGGCATTCTGGAAAGCGGAGATGGGCATGACGCAGCATTTCAAAATGATGGCGGCGTATAACGGCTGGGCGAACCGGGTTCTCTACGACGCGGCAGCCGAACTGACCGAGGAGGAATTCACGCGGGATGTCGGCGCCTTCTTCGGATCGATGATGGGCACCCTCAATCACATCCTGGTCGCTGACCGCATCTGGATGAAGCGGTTCACCGGCGAAGGCGATGCGCCGAACCGCCTCGACGCCATTATCCATTCGACGATGCCCGCCTTGCGCCTCGAAAGGGAGGCCGAAGACAACCGCATTGTGGAATGGATCAGCGGCTTGGACGATGCCGCGCTCGAGGGCTTCTTCACATACGTTACCGTTGTTGAAACCAAAACGATCTCGCAGCGGCTCGCTCCCGCTTTATCACATCTTTTCAACCATCAAACGCATCATCGCGGGCAAGCGCACACGATCTTGTCGCTGCTGAATAAAAGGCCGCCTTCGCTCGACCTCATCTATTTTCAACGGACGGACGAGGGGCAGAAATACACTTGACCAGGAAAACCATCACGGAACGGCAATAGAATTCCCCGCCAGACGGGAACTTCCTTTAAATCTTTTCACACGACGAACCTGATGGGTTGGATGTTCGATGCCAGCGGGCGAACAACGACCCCACATCTACCGCGGGCTGGGGCATCGCCATTTTGGACAACCTTGTCTAAATCCTCAATCAGTTCTATATATCGGGCATGATGGAAAAGAAGTGCTCTGAGATCCTGAGACGGGGACATGCAGAAAAACGCCGGTCGGTCATCGATGCGGCGGCGGTTGTGTTTTGTCGTGAGGGTTTTGCCGGAGCCAACATCGATCTTATCGCAGCAGAAGCCGGCGTGTCCCGCCAAACGATCTACAATCATCACGGCGACAAGGACAAGCTGTTCGCAACTGTTCTGCGCGACATCATCGAGCGGATGAATGTCCGCGCCTTCGCCATCCTCGATACTTTCCCCAACCAGCCGGACGATCTTGAAGCCGATCTGGTCGCCTTCGCGCTACGGTTCAACAAGAACTGCATTTGGGGACAGGAAGGCAAGCTCGTCCGCAAGATGCTCGTGGCCGAAGGCGAACGCTATCCCGAACTGTTCGAGATGTGGCGCAAGGAAGGTCCCGGCAAGATCGAATCCGCGCTTGCCGCCCGTCTCGCTAGGCTCGCGCATTCGGGCTATCTAGACATAGACGATCCGGATGTGGCTGCGCGTCAGTTCATGGCGCTCAACGACGCAGAACTGAATCTGCCTTCGACATTCGGCAAATCGCTTTCGGACGAAGAAGTTTTGGTTGCGGTCCGTCGCGCCGTCCGCACCTTCCTTCGTGCTTTCGGCAGGCCGGCCGGAAGCCCCCTGGCGGCGGCAGCCACACAAGAAGCCTAATAAACTCTGGGGTTGCTGCCCCCTTTTTGCCCTCTCCTCGCTTTATCTGATTTACGATCGCGCCAAGCTTCTTTAGAGCTAGCGGGAAAGACCGCCTTCGATTCAGGAATTTTTGCTACCCATGCCCGAGGACCGCATTCGCTACGATATTCTCGTTCAGGAGGCTTTGCGCGGCGTCGTGCGCAAGGTGCTTCAGGAGGTGGCGCAAGCCGGGCTGCCCGGCAATCATCATTTTTTCATCCGGTTCGTCACCAATGCACCGGGCGTGCGCATATCGAGCCGCCTGAAGGAGCGCTATCCGGAAGAGATGACGATCGTCATCCAGTACCAGTACTGGGACCTCAAGGTGAGTGAAAAGGGCTTCGAGGTCGTTCTATCCTTCTCCGATGTGCCTGAGAAACTGGAAATCCCCTTCGCCGCCGTAAGGGGTTTCTACGACCCTTCGGCAAGCTTCGAGGTCGAATTCGAAGTAAGGACGGAGCCACAGCCGCACGCCGAACCCGAGGAGCCGACTCCGCTCAAGGAAGAAGCAAGGCAGGCAACCAAGCGCAAGCCGGCAGCGGAGCGCAAGTCCGACGGCAAGGAAGAGCCGGTGCAGGAAAAGGTCGAGGGCAAGGGTGCAGAAGTCGTCTCGCTCGACGCATTTCGCAAGAAATAATCCATGGGCGATATCGTCAATCTCCGCCTCCAGCGCAAACGAAAGCTTCGGGCCGAGAAAGAGCAGCTGGCGTCTGAAAATCGTGTACGCTTTGGCCGGACACGCGCCCAACGCGAGGCGGACCGCCTCTCCGAGGCGCGCGAGAGTGCGAAGCTTGACGCACATCGGCGCTCCTCTTCCGACAACGAAGAGCAATGAGTGCGCCGAAGAAGCGCTCGGTTACGATCCACGGCCATCGCACGAGCTTTTCGCTTGAAGACGCATTCTATGCAGAGCTTGAGCGGATCGCGGCCGCCCGCGGAAAGACCATTGCTTCGCTGATCGCGGAGATCGACCGGTCGGAAACCCGCGCCACGAACCTGTCCTCCGCGCTCCGCCTTTACGTTCTCGAGGACCTCAAGCGCCAGGCTGCCGCGGACGGACGCGGCTGATCGCATCACTGCTCCAACAATTCGAGCAGGCGTTCGACGCTGAGCCCGTCAGCCTCTAGCACCGGCTGCGGTCCCAGAGAAGGCAGCTCCGCATTTCCCTGCGTGGTGCTCGATCGATGCTCATTTCCCTGTACTGGCGGCGGCAATGGCTGCCGCTCGACCGGCGAGTCCGGGTTCATCTGCATGGGTTCCACGGGAGGTTCCACTGGCGCCGTTCGGCCAGGCTCCAGTTGGGAAGGCGCAGGAGGCTCCGACAAGATGCCGGCTCCTTCTTCCTCACGCCTGCGGCGGACTTCCTCCTCCGCCTGCCTGCGAGCCTCTTCCTGCCTGGCCCTCGCCTCCGCTTCATGCCGGCGGCGCTCTTCCTCGGCTTGCCGCTGCCGTTCGGCTTCTGCCTCCAGCCGCACCCGTTCGGCTTCTGCCTCCAGCCGCACCCGTTCGGCTTCCTTTGCCTCGCGTTCTGCCTGCAAGGTGCGAAAATGAGCCGCCTCGCGCCGTAGACGCTGCCGCTCCAGGAGGATCGATTGCATGTGCTCGACACGCGCCTGCTCGCGTTCAAGCGCCCGCTGGGTCAGAAATTGTGCCAGAGGATCGGTATTGAGAAGAAGCTGGCCCTCTCCGATAGCCCCTTGGTAGGCGAAGCGCACCACCGGCTCGGAGCCTGCCACCGCCTCCAGGCCGGGATCGTATGTGACGCTTCCATTGGTGGAAACCGTTCGGTTGCGCAGATCGGCGGAAGCTTCGACGCTCATGCGTGTATTTCGGTTTTCAAGCTGAACCGGCGGCATGCGCACGACGCCATTCGCGACGGTGAAAGCCAGATCTATGTCACCCGCCGGGAAGCTTTCTCTTCTGATCAGTTCGGGCGCGAAAGCTCCGACCTTTTCGCCGTTGATCTCGACGCCGATCTTGTCCGCTTCCGCAAGGAGCGGGGCGATCGCTGTTGGATCAATACCGGCGATGGTCAGGTTCTCGAGAGAGGCCGACCCGGAGCCGGACAGAGCGGCCACGAGCGCCTCGACCGATTTGCCGCTTGCCGTGACGCTTGCGCTGATATCGGAATGCCCCGAAAGCCCGCTATCAGGCAGGATTGTCTCGATGGGAGCCCCGTTCAACGAAAGCTGTGCGGAGAGCAAACCGGTTCCCGCATCGTTCCTGAATTCTGCCAATCCCTTCGCCGTGCCACCGAACAAATGGCTGGTGAAATCGGACACGGCAAAGCCTCGTGGATCGATTTTCAGCCGCAGTTGCGCGCCCTCTGCGGTGATCGACTTCCCGAGCCAAAGCTGGTCGGCTGTGACCTCCACATCGGCAGTGAACGGCGCGCTGCCGCTTTCAGTGAATGGCTGTTGCGGCCAGATTCCGCTGCCGGATTGGAAGGCCGACCCACCCGCAACCATCTCCGCCGCGAGGCCGAGATCCAGTCCCGCGATAGCAAGGGAGCCGGTCAGATGAGGCACGCCGTCTCGAAGTTCGGCATTGAGATCGCCATTTACCGCTTTATCGGCCACGTTTCCTTGCAGGCCATTGACGACGACCAGACCATCGCCGGCATCAAGTTCGGCGGATAAGGTCACCGGAAGGCCGTAACCAAAGCCGGGGAGCGAGATTCCCGCCTCGGCCAGCCAGGGCTCCAAGTCCGCGCTCTCAAGCCGGGCAGCGCCCTTGAGCGCGAACTTTCCGTCCGCGCGTGCGATCTGCCCGTCGAAATTCGCTTCGACCCCGGTACCCGAGAAGCTGAACCTCGTCTGCATTCCCTGCGTCAGGGTGCCATTGCTGGCAAGCTCGACCTGTGCGGCCCCCGTGAGGCCGAGCGGCAATGCGGGAAGGCCGAGAAGCGCATAAATGGCGGAAGCCGCCTCGTTGCGGGCGCTGAAATTAGCCGTGAGTTCGGCATTGGCCAGGTCGGCGGGGGAGCCATTGCCGAGGACAGAGAAATCCAGGGCGGTTCCTCCCAAGGTTCCGCGGACGCTGGCGGAAAGACCGTCTTCGGTGCTTGCGATGATGTCGAGCCGGCTATCGGACAACAACCCGGGATAGGCCGATGCATTCCTGTCGAGCGCCGAAACCAGCGGATCGTTCGGAAACCGCTCGCGAAGGAGTGCCACGAGAGGCGCGAGGTCAACCGCGATCACCGCGGCATCGAGCTTTCCCCTCGGATCGGAACCGAGATTGCTGAGGGTGCCCGTTGCGCTGATGCTCGCTTCCGCAAGTCCCGTCAGCGTGAAACGGTCGATCTCAAGCGTTCCCTCACGCAGACGCAGCGCCGTATCGAGGTGTCCGGCAGTCAATCCGAGCGCTGAAACGGGGCCGGCGGCGATCTCCAGATCCACATTGTGATCATTGAGCCTGTTCTGGCCCGCGTCACTGATGAACAGGGATGTGAATGCCTTCATCCCCTCGAAATCCAGCCGGTCTCCATCCAGCTTGAGCATCAGCGACGGGCGCGTCCCTTCCGGGCTCTCACGGTCTATAGCGCCACGAAACCGTGCATCGCCGAGAATAAGCTCGAGATTTTCAAACCGCTGCCGCTCCTTTGCCAACACCACATCCGCGCTGAAACCGGCGGCGGGGAGCCGGCGGATCACCTCGTCCACATCGCGGGCCACCCAGGCAGCGAACCCAGAAGGCTGGCCGACCGCCAAGATTATCTTTCCGGTAAACGAGGGCGCCTCGCCGGTTGCCAGCAGTCCGTCGCCTTCGAAGCGGGTACGGCCCGGCAGCGTTGCTGCCATGGAACCGATATTCCATCCCTCTTCAACGGGTTGTGCCCGGATGTGAATGTCCCTGATTGTGGTGTCGCCTGCGACGATTGCCGGCAAGTTCAGAGCGACGGTCCCGGGGATCGCAGGTTTCGGCAGGTTTGTGATAAAAGCCGTCAAGGCGGCAAAGCGTTCGTCTGCCGAAAGACCGCGGATGACGCCCGCCTCCGCATCGGGGCCGTCGAGCCGGATTTGCGCGCCTTCGGCCGTGATGGAAAAGGAGGGATCGGCGCCGAGTTCGACCACTGCTTTCCCGTCGGCCGTATAAGGCGCTTCCTCCGTGCCGGTCTGGAACCGGAATTCGTCGATCGCAAGACGCAGATGGTCGAGCGAGAAGCGACCTGTCACGCGGTTGATGCTCTTGTTCTTCTCCGTCGCTTGCTGTGCCCTGCCCTCGTTCGGGTTTTCAATCGTCGCGAAGCGAAAGGTGCCGGAATAGATCCCCTGCTCCCCTTCGAACCGCGCTTCGCCATCCGTTTCGATCTGAACTGGATAGCTTTGCGGCTGTGCGGCGATGCGCACGCGCATAGCCCCACTCGAGGCGATTCCGGTCGAAGCGGTAAGCGAAATCGGCAACCCGTCCATCTGCAGAGCCCCCGCCAGACGCCAGGGACCGGCCAGGCTCTTTGCGGAGATTTCGGTGTCGATATCGGTAAGCGTAACGGTGCGTCCGCTCACCTGCTGATGAATGGTGATGCTGCCATCAGAAATCGTGACCTTTTCAAGGGTGATCTGCCGTGGATCAAACGGAGAAGAAGGCCGCACAGCCCAATCGATCTGGCCGGAAGGAGCGATCTCGATGCTTGCGCTCGGCCGAACAAGGCGCATATCGAATATCAGCAGCTCTCCCCTCAGGAAAGGCGCGAGTTCCGCGTCCATCGAAAACTCATCGACCGTCATCGCCTCATCGCCGGGTTTCGAGCCGGCCACCACCACATCGGTGAAGGTGACGGAAGGAAACGGAAGAAGGCGCGCCCTTGCGGAGCCCTGCACCTGCACCTCGCGCCCGAGGATGCGGCCGGCTTCCCGCTCAAAAGCCGCTCGATAGGATGTCCAATCGATGAAATAGGGTGCGACCAGTGCTGCCGTCAGCACCAGCACCAGCAGTCCACCGACAATGACGAACACCCGCGCCAGCCCTACCTCCCTTTTCCCGCCTCGTTTTCAGCAAAGAGTGCAGCACCCATCTCATCACCCGACTTACATGTTATGTGCCACTCAAGGCCAGGATTTTTCCAGGGTTGAGGATGCCCAGCGGATCGAGCGCCTGCTTTATGGTTCGCATGACATCAACCCCCTCCCCGTGCTCCTGTTCCAGATAGCGCATTTTGCCCTGGCCGATGCCATGCTCACCGGTGCAGGTTCCATCCATCGCCAGCGCGCGTGCGTTCAGCCGGGCGACGAACGCTTCCGCGCGCTTGATCTCTGTCGGGTCATCTATATCCATCAGGACGGAGACGTGAAAATTGCCGTCCCCCACATGGCCTACGATCGGGGCGATCAGTCCGCTTTCGGCAATATCCGCCTCGGTTTCGACAATGCATTGCGCCAGCCGCGAGATCGGCACACATACATCCGTCGAAAGTGCCTTGCATCCGGGTCTGAGCACGAAGCCTGCCCAGTAAAAGTCATGGCGGGCCTTCCAGAGCTTCTGCCGCTCCTCGGCGGCGGTCGCCCAGACGAAAGGTCCGCCGGAAAATTCGCCTGCGATTTCGCCGAACATCTCCGCCTGCTCCCGAACGCCGGCCTCCGTGCCGTGAAATTCCACGAAGAGGCACGGGCCCTCTGGATAATCGCGTTTGGAATAGGCATTGATGGCACGCATGCCGAGGGTATTGACCAATTCGATCCGTGCGACGAGTATTCCCATCTGAATTGTCATGATCACAGCGTTGCAAGCGGCCTCCACGCTCGGGAACGGGCAAAGGCCGCCGGAGATCGCAGGGGGTATGCCGTAAAGCTTCACTGTCAACGAGGTGATGACGCCGAGCGTGCCTTCCGATCCCACCAGAAGCCGGGTGAGGTCGTACCCCGCCGAGGATTTGCGCGCCCTCCGCGCCGTCTTGATCGCCCGCCCGTCGGCCAAAACCGCCGTCAAGGACAGAACGTTCTCGCGCATCGTGCCATAGCGCACGGCGTTGGTTCCCGACGCGCGCGTGGCCGCCATCCCTCCAAGGCTCGCATTGGCGCCCGGATCGATCGGAAAGAAAAGTCCGGTATCGCGCAGATACTGATTCAGCTCCTCCCGCGTCAGCCCCGCTTCTACCGTGCAGTCGAGATCCTCCTGATTGACTGCCAGAACCCGTTTCATGCGCGACATGTCGAAGGAGATGCCGCCTGCCGGAGCGTTCACGTGCCCTTCCAGCGATGAGCCCGTTCCGAAGGGAATGATCGGCACGCGAAACTCGGCGCAGAGCCGCACCGCCTCCTGCACCTCCTCAAGGCTTTCCGGATAAAACACGCCATCCGGCGCCTGGTTGGGAATGTAGGTGGTCGTGTGGCCATGCTGCTCGCGCACCGCTTTTCCGGCCTGCAGCCTCGGCCCGAAGCGCAGGCTGAGCCGTTCCAGCGCAGCGGCAATTCGGGCGTCATCGCGGGGCGGTATGGCTGTGTTCATGTCTTCCTCCGGCTAGAGGCTTTTCTTCAATGTTCAGCAAACGACCGGCTTGTCCAGTACCATCCGGAAAGGCTCGTTAACCCATCTTTTACCATAAGGTTCTTTGCACAGCTTACCACCTCCCCCTTCCTTGAAGCAGGGGCGCGCGCCCGCACAATTGGGCCGTCTTCAGGGGACGATTCGCCGGCCTGCTATCGGTCCTGCTCAGGAGGGCTCTTGTTGAGAGTGGATATCCATCAAATGTCGGACCGGCTGGCACGCGACGCCAGCATCAGCGACTATGACTTTTGGCGTGCCCTGCAGTCGCTTGAGGACGAACTCCACCGCATCAGGGTTTCAGGAGACCCGATCCCGATCGACCTTATCTTCGCGCGCGCCATACTGAGGCGCGCGCGGCAGGAGCGGGAGCGCATCTAAGCGGGCTGCCTCGCCTAGCCGAGTTTTTCCTTAAAGAAATCCACGGTGCGCCTCCAGGCAAGGTCCGCGGCTTCTTTATCGTAGCGGGCTTCGGAGGTGTCGTTGTTGAACGCGTGGTTCACGCCTTCGTAGATGTGGATCGTGTACTCTTTTCCGGCCGCATCCAAGGCGTTGCGGAACGCGTCGATACCCGCATTGATACGCTCGTCCAACCCGGCATAATGCAACAGCAGCGGTGCTCTGATGTCTTCCACCTGCTCCGGGTCGGGCTGCGAACCGTAATATGCTACCGCAGCGTCCAGCGTTTCCGCGCTGACGGCCAATTGATTGACCGTGCCGCCGCCCCAGCAGAAGCCGATGGCGCCCACCTTGCCGTTCGTACCCTCATACCCTTCCAGGAAGGTGACCGTGGCAACGCCGTTGGCCACCGTCTGCTGACGATCGAGCTGGCCTATCCGCTGCCGCGCCTCGTCCTCGTTTTCCGGAGTACCGCCGAGCGGCGACAGGAAGTCCGGCGCGAGAGCCACAAAACCTTCAAGCGCCATTCGCCGCGCCACATCGCGGATATGCGGGTTGAGGCCGCGGTTTTCATGAATGACGATGACCGCGCCCAGAGTCTCCTGCGCGTCGGCGGGCCGCGCGAGATATCCCTTCATCTCGCCGTCCGCTCCGGGATAAGTGATGTCCTCCGCATGAAGCCTGCTATCGTCCTCCGGCACGATCGCCGCCCGGGCCGCATTGGCGGCCAATAAAGGTGCGATGGCCGCGGCGGCTGCGCTCGACCCCGCCAGCTTCGTAAGCTTTTCCATGAAGCCTCGGCGGTCGAGGGTCAGATGTGTATATTCGTCATAGGCGTTGATCATCGCCTGTGTGATCCGGGGCCTGGACATCGCTTCTCCTCCCGATGTTGACTTCGTCTCTTTCCCAGGCAAGAGAATGCGCGAAAGCACCGGATCTGGTCCAATCAAGCCCCTGTGAGCGCTCAGACGCGCTAATTCTCGCCGCCGGCCTTGGCCCACGCACCGCGAACCGGTACAAAAAGAAAACACTTGGGGCTCGGCCCACGAATCACCATATGCGAAGGTAATGTCAGGCTTCCCAGACGATCTGCCCTTTTTCGGCGATGATGAACCACCCCGTCCTGCCCCGCGCGAAGGTGGCATCGCCGCTCGCGCCATGGCCGCACGCCACTCCCAGGCGCCGCGCTATCTCGAAGGCTTGAACCCGGAACAGCGCCTCGCCGTAGAGACGACGGAGGGTCCTGTCCTCGTGCTTGCGGGAGCGGGCACCGGCAAGACAAGGGTGCTCACAACGCGCATCGCGCACATTCTCGCCACCGGGCGCGCCTATCCATCCCAGATCCTCGCAGTCACCTTCACCAACAAGGCGGCGCGCGAGATGAAGACGCGCGTCGGCGTTCTTGTCGGCCAGGCGGTCGAGGGTATGCCGTGGCTCGGCACCTTCCATTCCATCGGCGTGAAGTTGCTGCGCCGCCATGCCGAGCTCGTCGGCCTCACCTCCTCCTTCACCATTCTCGATACCGACGATCAGGTGCGGCTTCTCAAGCAGCTCATCCAGGCAGAGGGGCTGGACGACAAACGCTGGCCGGCCCGGCAGCTCGCCATGATGATCGATGGCTGGAAGAACAAGGGTCTAGGCCCTGCCGACATACCCGAAGGCGACGCCCGCGCCTTTGGCAATGGCAAGGGCCGCGCACTCTACAGCGCCTATCAAGCGCGGCTGAAGACACTCAATGCGAGCGATTTCGGCGACCTGCTGCTGCATCCCATCCGCATCTTCCGGGAGCACCCGGACGTGCTGCGCGAATACCACGCCAAGTTCAAGTATATCCTCGTTGACGAGTATCAGGACACGAACACCGCCCAATATATGTGGTTGCGGCTGTTGGCCCAGAAACGCGACCCCAATCCGAGAGATGGCAGTTCCCAGCCCTCCGCAAGGGAAGAGATCGGGCGGACGACCGTCAATATCTGCTGCGTGGGTGACGACGATCAGTCCATCTATGGCTGGCGCGGGGCGGAGGTGGACAACATTCTCCGCTTCGAGAAGGATTTTCCCGGGGCGACCGTTATCCGGCTCGAACGCAATTACCGCTCGACCGCTCACATATTGGGTGCTGCCTCCCATCTCATCGCCCATAATGAAGGCCGGCTGGGCAAGACCCTCTTCACCGAGCACGCGGATCCCGACGCTCCCAAGGTGAAGGTACATGCCGCCTGGGATTCCGAGGAGGAGGCACGGGCCGTCGGCGGGGAGATCGAGGCGCTTCAGGTCAAGGGCCATGCTTTGAATGACATGGCCATCCTGGTCCGCGCCTCCTTTCAGATGCGCGAATTCGAGGATCGCTTCGTCACGCTCGGCCTGAATTACAGGGTCATCGGAGGCCCCCGCTTTTATGAGCGGCAGGAAGTCCGCGACGCCCTCGCCTATTTCCGTGTTGTGGCCCAAGGGGCCGACGATCTCGCCTTCGAGCGTATCGTAAATGTGCCCAAGCGCGGCCTCGGCGAATCCGCCGTACGACAGATCCATGACGTGGCGCGCCTGCGGGGCGCGCCCCTCCTCCAGGCAGCTCGCGACTTGGTCGGCACCGAGGAGATGAAACCGAAGCCACGCGCGGCGCTCCGCACGCTGGTGGAGAGTTTTGAGCGCTGGCAAGGCCTTCTCGACCGCACCAAACATACCGAGCTTGCCGAGCTTATCCTGGAGGAGTCGGGCTATACCGACATGTGGAAGAACGACCGCTCCCCCGAAGCGCCCGGGCGGCTTGAAAACCTCAAGGAGCTGATCCGCTCCATGGAGGAATATGAGAGCTTGCGCGCTTTCCTCGAGCATGTGGCGTTGGTGATGGACGCCGAGCGCGACGAGGGGATGGATGCCGTCAGCCTGATGACGCTTCACTCGGCCAAGGGGCTGGAATTCGACACGGTCTTCCTGCCGGGGTGGGAAGAAGGGCTTTTTCCCCACCAGCGTTCACTCGACGAAGGTGGGCGAGCGGGGCTCGAAGAAGAGCGCCGCCTTGCTTATGTCGGCGTTACCCGGGCAAAGAAGAACCTGCATATCTGGTTCACCTCCAATCGCCGTATCCACGGCCTGTGGCAATCCACCATTCCCTCACGCTTTCTGGACGAACTGCCGGAAGCGCATGTAGAGGTGGTTGATGACGGAGGCGGTTACGGAGGCTATGGACGACCGATTGCCGACCGGCAGCCGGGCCGTCCCAATCCCTATGGCTCCTCCCGTTTTGACAATATGGGAGAAGTGTTTTCCAGCAGCTATGCCACACCCGGCTGGCAGCGCGCGCAGAAGAACCGCACTGAGGCGACCGCGAGAAATTGGGGCACGCGCTCAGGCCATCAGGTTGAACGGATCGGTTATGGAGAACCGGACTCGGGCTATGGCATGGGCCGCGGCTCGGTCAAAGGCCGCACGATCGAGGGTGAGCTTGTCGCGAAATCCGTGTCCGACAGTCCCTCGGCGTTCAAAGTGGGCGACCGGGTATTTCACCTGAAATTCGGCAATGGCAATGTCGCGGCCGTGGACGGCAACAAGCTCACCGTCGACTTCGACAAAGCGGGACAGAAACGCGTCCTGGACGGATTCGTGGAGCGTCTCCCGAATTGACGACGAAAGGCCTGAAGCAGGCCTTTCGTTGCAGCGTTCCTTCTACGCTATTTGAAGTAAACGTAGTTGCCTTCGCTGCTCTTCTCGCGCTTCAGCGCACCCTTCTTGGCAAGGCGCGATAGCGGGCCGGAAAAGGCGTTCGACTTATACTGGACGCCATATTCTTCCTGGCACTGCTTGACGATATCGCCGATCGTGCGCTTCTTGGAAAAGTAATCGCTATCGACCAGCTTCGCGAGGGCAGCGACTGCGCCGCTGGCGCTGGGAAGGCTGTCTGCGCCGCGTTGCTTGGCTGCCCTGGACGTCGCCGGGCGCGGCTTCTCCGCGCCCTCGCTGCGCCTGCTCCGGCTCGGGCCCGGCTCATAAGCCGCGGCCCCCTCCTCGAGCGCAAGCTTCGTGTCACGGGTTTGGTCGAACAGGAGCTCCACAATCCGAAGCTGCACCGCCTCGGACTCGAACTTGTTGATCGTCTCCGAAAGCTCGGCGAGCTGCCTCTTCAGTTCCTGGAAATTCTTTTGCATGTAGTCGCCCCATCTGCAACCGCGCCGCGGCACGGTAAAGCATTTTGTATATGGCAATACAAACCGCATAAAAGTCAATACAATGTGAAGATATGTTTGCCTAACGACGCATGAACCTTAAACACCCGGCCGCAATCCATACAGTTGGATCCGATGCACTTACAGCAGCTTAGCGGATATAGACGACGAGCTGACCACCCGTTTCCGTTGCAGCCACCGCATCGTCGGCTTGGATACCTTCCTGTTGCAGGTGTTCGAACAGGATAGTGTTCTCTTTCATAGCGGAGCGCAATTCCTCCACCTGTCGTAGATTTTGCCTGATCGCGTTTTCGAGCGCCGGTGCGCTTGCCGCATTCGCGATATCGCTTACGCGGACGATCCTCAGATTCGAGACGTCACCGAGCGTCCTGATCTGGCGAGCGATCTCGCCGCTGTTCTGGATTGCGGAGATTACCGTACCGAAATCGGCAGCTGCGCCCACGCCCGCGGTCGTGTTCTGCTCGACTGGATCGTGCTGCGAAAGAGTGTCCGCGTTCGACCTTGCAGAATCCTGAGCGGACGATGATAGCGGGGTCACCGCGATTGCCAGCGCAAAAACTGAAGCTGCAAGAAAGCGCGTCATGGCTGCATCCTTGCTCCGGGTTACACCGGGCCCAACTTCTGGCGCGAGCAAGTGTTCCGATCCCGAAATAGGGCGTTATCCGCCCCATTTGCGCAGGAATTCCCCAACTGAAAGCGTCTGCATGTCCGGGACCGCTTCGAACAGGCGGTCAAGGGGCCAATCCCACCATGTAAGCGACTGAAGCATTTCCGCCACCTCCGCCTCGAACCGCCGGCGAATGACCCGCGCTGGCGCACCGGCCACAATCGTGTACGGCTCCACATCGCGGGTCACCACTGCATTGGCGCCGATTACCGCGCCGTCGCCCACACGAACACCCGGCAGGACTACGGCTCCATGTCCAATCCAGACGTCGTTACCGATCGTAACGTGCTTTGCGCGGCGGCGCTCGAGAAAGGCTGCGTCGATGCCGCGATAGCGGAAATATTCATTCGGACGATAGCTCAGTTTATGGGTTGTGATGCGCTCCACCGGGTGCTCCAGGGCATTGATGCGGGTGTTCGCCGCGATCGAGCAAAACTTGCCGATGGTGGCGTAGATGCCCTCCGCATGCCGCTCGAAATAGGTGAAGTCACCCACCTTGACCTCGCGCAGGATAACGCGCTCGGCAATCGCGGTATATTGGCCGAGCCGGCAGGATTTCAGCTCCGCTGTCGGATGAATGCGAGGCTTGGGATCGGTGAAACGCAGATCGTCCATGTCCCTCTCTAGGAAGGCTTGCGGCCGCAGGCAAGCCTCCGCAGATTTGCGACAGTTTGCGTCTTTGCTACGGTGCTTCCAGGGACTATGTTCGTCTCATGAAGCCAGCACCCGGAAATTACCCGGTTTTTTTCAAGTTTGCCGCGGCGAGCATGCTTTTGGCCGGCCTTGGCGGGCTTGGAGTTGCCATGTGGGTAGAGAATGGGGCGGCACTTTTCCTCTCCCTTGCAGAAGCTGGCATGGCCTGGTGCTTCTAGAATTCTCTTTTCTCGGGTGATCCCATGATGCGCTATATTCTGGTCGGCATTCTCGCGATGATGGCTGTTGCCGCCGGTCTTCTGTCCTTCGAATGGTATCGCGGCCAGAACCAGACGGTTGCCTTCGGCGCGCCCTTCGAACTCACCGATCATAATGGTCAGCCGATCACGGAAGCGGCGTTCCAGGGCCGCCCCACCGCCCTCTTCTTCGGTTTCACCCATTGCCCGGATGTTTGCCCGACCACCCTTTTCGAAATGCAGGGCTGGCTCGATCAGCTCGGTGAAGAAGGGAAGGACCTTCAGGCCTTTTTTGTCACGGTCGATCCGGAGCGAGACACGCCCGAGGTGATGAAGACCTATCTGAGCAATTTTTCGGATCGCGTCACGGGCATAACAGGCGATCCTGAAAAGGTTGCGGCCATGGCCAAGGCGTTCCGCATCTACTTTCGCAAGGTCGAACTGGAGGATGGCGGCTATACGATGGACCACACGGCTTCGGTGATGCTCCTCAACCGCAAGGGCGATTTCTTCGGCACGATTTCGTATGAAGAGAATTCGGAGACCGCTATCGCCAAGCTGCGTCGGCTGATAAACGAGGGCTGATCCGCCCTCGAACCGTTTTCCAATGCCTCAGACACGCCTCTTTTTTCGCTCGAGCGGTGCGCTCGCCAGAGAAGCCTACTCCCGCCTCGAAACCGAATTCGAAGAGGATGGGCTTCCCCTCGCCTTGATCGAGATCGATGAAGCGCAGGACATACACGAAATCTCCGTCTATGCCCCGGAACACCCGGACAAGGCGATGTCGCGTATGCGCGCGGTCATGTCCTTCATGGCCGATGCACCGAAGATCGCGGTGGAAGAACTGCCGGAGATCGACTGGGTTTCTTATTCGCTTGCCGGCCTGCGGGCCGTGCGGTCCGGCCGTTTCTTCGTTCATGGCTCACATGAACGAGGGGAGCAACGGCCAGGCGAGATCCCCATCGAGATCGAAGCAAGCCTCGCCTTCGGCACCGGCCACCACGGCACCACTTCGGGCTGTCTCGAAATGATCAGCCGCATCATCCCGCGAGAGCGCCCGCGAAATGCGCTCGACCTCGGCACCGGAAGCGCGGTGCTCGCGATTGCGATTGCGCGATTGGCCCGGATTCCCGTTCTTGCCACCGATATCGACCCGGTCGCGGTGCGCGTTGCGCGGGAGAACATCAGGCTGAACAGAGCGGGAGAATGGGTCGAGGCGGTTACCGCGCCCGGCTTTCATCATCCCATCTTCGCACACCGGAGGCCGTTCGATCTCATTGTCGCCAATATTCTAGCCCGGCCGCTGATCCGGTTGGCCCCGGCGATGGCGCACCATCTCTCACCAGGCGGTTCGCTGATCCTGTCCGGCATTCTGGACCGCCAGCGGCGTCAGGTGATCGCGGGCTATGTCGGCCAGGGTTTCCGGCACATCACAACGCTTCATCGAGAGGAATGGGTGACCATCCATATGAAGCGGTGAACAAAAAAAGGCGGCCAGATAGCCGCCTTTGTCTCAGGAGACCTCGCCGCTTTGCGGCCTAGTAACTAAAGGGCATGGCATTGCGCCGCAGCGTCTCGCGGTCGTAGCCGTGCGCCTTCAGGGTCTCGTCATCGAGCTTCAACAATGCATGATTGACGTAGCGGGCGGCCTGCCGCTCCCGGGCCGCAATGAATGCATCGAGGGCGCTGCGAAAATAACCGCGCCGACCAACCTGTGCCATCTAAATCTCCTATGGGCCTGCAGTCGCCTCCACATCCCATAGGTAAGCGGCCGCGGCATCTCCAGCCAGCGCGCCCTGCGCATGACTGCCATTCGGTTTTTGCATATGCGAAGAGAATGCTGCGTCGCACAAATGCCGGGTGTAGTGTTCATGTCCGGCTGGTTGCCTGTGTCACAAAGGCCGTTTAGGGTCCCGAACATTCGACGACAGGATCAGACATGTTCCAATCTTTTGAAAGCAAATCCGAACCTGATCAAGCGGGAGCGAGATTGCATCGCCTGCGCGCCCTGATGGCAGAGGCCGGCCTTGATGCGCTTCTTGTTCCCCACAGCGACGAGTATCAAAGCGAGTATCTGCCGCCGAGCGCCGAGCGACTGGCATGGCTGACCGGCTTTACCGGCTCTGCAGGCGCAGCCATTGTCCTGCGGGATCGAGCCATCCTCTTTGTGGACGGCCGTTACACCCTTCAGGCGCGTGAACAGACAGACCCGGCCTTGTTCGAAATCGACAGCTTGATCGACAACCCGCCGCGCGAATGGCTGAAAGCGAGTGCTTCGCGGGGGGCGCGCGTGGGCTTCGACCCTTGGCTGCATACGGTTGAAGAAGTCCGCAGCCTGAGAAAGGCCGTGGAAAAGATCGGCGTCGAAATGGTGGCGCTCGATCGCAACCTGGTCGATGCCGCATGGGAAGACCGTCCCGCCCCACCGGCAGAGCCCGTTCGCATCCACCCGCTGAAATTTGCCGGCGAAGCGGCGGAAGGAAAGCTCAAACGCCTCGCGGGCAAACTGGCGGACGAGGCGGTTGACCATACGGTCTTGACCAATGCGGCATCGCTCGCCTGGACCTTCAATATCCGCGGGAGCGACGTTGCGCACACCCCGCTCACGCTTGGCTTCGCCATTCTCTCGGCAAAAGGCAGGCCGAAGCTGTTTCTTGATGCAAGAAAGCTCATGGGAGAGGCCAAGATCTATCTCGCCCGCCTCGCCGACCTCCACCCACTGGACGAGCTTGAGCCTGCTCTGTCCGCGCTTTCAGCGAACGATGCAAAGGTGGGGCTCGATTTCGGACTTGCTGCAGAGCGCCTTCGCATGCTCATCGAGGAAAGCGGTGGCTCGGTTATCGAACTCACCGACCCGGCCACTCTTCCCCGCGCCGTGAAGAATGAGACGGAACTGAAGGGCGCGCGCACCGCGCATCTGCGGGACGGCGCGGCCCTCGCCCGTTTTCTCGCCTGGGTCGACGCGCAAAAGCCCGAAGCCCTGGATGAAATCACTGTCGTGAAACACTTGGAGGAGTTTCGTCGTCTCGCGGGAGAGGAAGCGCAAATGCCGCTCCGCGACATCTCCTTCGACACGATCTCCGGCTCCGGGCCGAATGGCGCGATCGTGCACTACCGCGTCACCGAGAAAACCAACCGCCGGCTTTCCTCCGGAGAGCTTCTTCTGGTCGATTCGGGTGCCCAGTACGAGGATGGGACGACCGACGTGACACGGACGGTTGCGCTCGGCTCGCCAAGCGAAGAGATGCGCAATCGCTTCACCCTGGTGCTTAAGGGGATGATCGCTATCTCCATGCTTCGTTTCCCTCCCGGTACCCGCGGCATGGATATCGACGCATTCGCCCGCGTGAATCTTTGGAAAGCCGGCCTCGACTACGGGCACGGGACGGGCCACGGCGTCGGGTCCTATCTCGGCGTGCATGAAGGGCCGCAGCGGATCGCCAAGACCGGCAAGGAGAAACTGCTGCCCGGCATGATCCTCTCCAACGAGCCGGGCTACTACCGACAGGGGCATTACGGCATCCGCATCGAAAACCTGATCGTCGTCTCGCCGCCAGAGCCCATCCCTGGCGGAGAGATCGAGATGCACAGCTTTGAAACCTTGACGCTGGTTCCAATCGATCGCCGGCTGATCGAGCCTGATCTCCTTTCGCCGGAGGAACGGGATTGGCTGAACGCCTACCACCGGCGGGTGCTCGAGGAGATCGGCCCATTGCTCGACGGCCAGACAGCCGCCTGGCTGGAGCAGGCGACAGCGCCGCTCTAGCCGAGAAGGTGCCGCAAGGCGATCAGCACGGCGGCGCCAGAGAAGAAGATCGACATGACGCCGCCGCCCAGAAGCGAGACGATTGCGCCGGCGACAAGAGCCGCGATCTCCGCCGGGCCGCCTTCCATGGCGGCCGGCGCGACGAGCGTCGTCAGCACCGCCGCAGGCACTGCGTTGAGGCCCGCCTCGACACGCGGGTGAACCCGATCGAAGCGGGACAGCACGAAATGGCCCCCCGCCCGCGTGAGATAAGTAAAGATCGCGCCCGCGATGATGATCCAGAAGATGGTTGTGGCACTCAATGCCGATCCTCCTCCGTGGCGGCCGGGACAACGGCAGCTCCGAGCATCACGCCGGCAAGTGCGCCGATCGGAACGTGCCATGGGGAGCCAATTGTCCGGTAGGAGACAATTGAAGCAATGGCGCTGACCCCGACGACCGCCAGCCACAGAGGACGCTTGCGAAAGCTCATGACCATCGCAAGAAAATAGATGGGCAGGATGAAATCGAGACCGAATTCGCGGGCATCCGGGATAAAGCGCCCAAAGACTGCCCCTAGCCAAGTCTCGATCACCCAGCAAGCATAAACCGGCAGGGCAACGCCCATATACCAGGCGAACGTGAGCGGCCTGTGGGTCTCAGCCCGGCGCTCGGTTTCCGCAAATTGAGGGTCGACGAGGAAAAAGAAGCCAAGGCCGCGCTGCAGTGGTGTCCAGTGGCCGAGATATCGTCCAATGGTCGCGGAATATAGAACATGGCGAAAATTTACCGAGACGATCGATAAGACGACCACCCAGGGCGCCACGTTAGCGTTGAACAATTCTATGCCGACCATCTGGCTGGCGCCGGCATAAATCGTGGCGCTCATCAATACGGCCTGGAAAAGGGAAAGCCCGTGCTCCACCGCGAGCGCGCCAAAGAGCAGCCCGAACGGCACGACCGCCAGGACGATTGGGACACTCTCCCTTACCCCGGTGAGGAATTCGCTCGACGGTCGCGGCTCGGCAAGACTCTCTGCGCTCATGGGGACCTCCCGCGCAGAAAATAGGTCAGCCAGATTGACCCGTCACATCAATTCCATTGAGGCATCGATGAGATGCGCTGATAAAACAGCCTATCCGCCAATCCTCTGGAACCAGGTATCCTCGTCGATAACCTCGACACCGAGTTCAGCCGCTTTCTTCAGTTTGGAACCCGCGCCCGGGCCTGCCACAACGAGATCCGTCTTGGAGGAAACGGAGCCCGCGACCTTCGCCCCCAGCCGTTCGGCCATGTTCTTCGCTTCGTCCCGGGACATGCGTTCGAGCGCTCCGGTAAACACGATGGTCTTGCCCGCAACCGGCGAGTCGGCGACCGGCCGTTCCGCTTCCAGCACGTTCACCTGCGCCGCAAGCGCCTCCACGAGCCGGCGATTGTGCTCCTCGGCAAAATAAGTGGCGATTGCATCGATCACGGCATCGCCGATATCTTCGAGCGCATCCATTTCGTCGCGTGCGGCAATGTCTCCACCGGCGATTGCGAGAGCCGCGTCGTGGAATTCCTTCCAGGAACCGTAACCGCGCGCCAGCGTCACCGCCGTACGCTCGCCCACATGGCGGATACCGAGCCCATAGATCATGCGGTCGAGCGAAATGGTGCGGCGCGCCTCTATGGCTGAGAAGAGATTGCTGGCAGAGACAGCGCCCCACCCCTCCTTGTCCTTGAGTTTCTTGAAGTTTGTCGCATCGCGTTCTGCAAGCGTGAAGATATCCGCGGGGCTTTTGACCGGCAGGTCGGGATCGTGGAAGAAAAACTCGATCTGCTTCTCGCCCAGCCCCTCGATGTCGAAGGCACGGCGCGAAACGAAGTGGCGCAAGTGCTCGATACGCTGGAAGGGGCACGCAAACTCGCCCGAGCAGCGCCTGACCACTCCCTCCCCTCCGCCGGCCGTCGCGTCACGCACCACCGGCGTCTTGAGTTCGCACGGGCAGACCGTGGGAAAAACGAAATCTTTTGCATCCGCGGGGCGGCGGTCTTCCGCATAGCCAAGGATCTGCGGGATGACATCACCCGCCCGCTGGACCTGAACGGTGTCCCCGATCTTGATCCCCAGCCGCTCGATCTCCTCCGCATTATGCAGCGTGGCATTGGTGACCACCACCCCGCCCACGGTGACGGGCTCCAGCCGGGCGACGGGCGTCAGCGCACCGGTTCGGCCTACCTGAATGTCGATCCCACGCAGGATGGTGAATGCCTTTTCCGCCGGAAACTTGTGCGCGACAGCCCAGCGCGGGCTGCGCGAGACGAAGCCCAGCCGCTGCTGCAAAGCCAGATCGTTGATCTTGTAAACCACGCCGTCGATGTCATAGCCGAGCGTGGCACGCCGTTCCTCGATGGCATGGTAGTGCTCGAGCAATTCGCGCGCAGTCTCGCACAGGCACATCAACTCGTTGGTCCTGAAGCCGTAGCTCTTCAGCGCCTCGACCATGCCCATCTGCGTTTGGGCCGGCATCTCGCTCACCTCTCCCCAGGCATATGCGAAGAATTTGAGCGGGCGTGCCGCAGTGATGGAGGGATCGAGCTGGCGCAGCGAGCCGGCTGCCGTGTTGCGCGGATTTACATAAGTCTGCTTGCCTTCCGCACGCTGGCGCTCATTGAGCGCTAGGAAGTCGCGATGGGTCATGTAGACCTCGCCGCGCACCTCCAGGACCTCGGGAATATCCCCCGCGAGCACTGTCGGGATATCGGCGACGACGCGGGCATTGGCCGTGACATTCTCGCCAACCTGTCCATCCCCGCGGGTCGCAGCGGAGACGAGCCGCCCGTTCTCGTAGCGAATCGAAAGTGACAGGCCGTCGATCTTGGGTTCGGCCGTCATTGCTATCGGCGCATGTGCTTCCATCTTCAGGAAGCGGCGAATTCGCGCAACGAAGTCGATGACATCCTCGTCGCTGAAGGCATTGTCCAGCGAGAGCATCGGCACCTTGTGCCTTACCTTCTCGAACTTTCCCGATACCGGAGCGCCGACGCGGCGGGAGGGCGAATCCTCTCTGATGAGATGCGGGAAGAACTGCTCGATGGCCAGATTGCGCCGCTGCAGCGCGTCGTACTCGGCATCGGAAATGGTCGGCGCATCCTCGGCATGATAGCGCCGGTCATGCTCGGCGATTTCCTTGGCGAGGTGGGCGAGTTCGTCCTTGGCTTGGTCCTCCGTCAATTGTTCGACGGGGATCTTGGCTGTGGTCATGGGCAGCGATCCGGATTCGTTGGGCCGCTACCATATGGCTTTTGACGCGAGTGGCTCAAGCGCTTACGAAACCCAACCAACCGCTCCTGCCATTCTCGATCGATCTCCACAGATTGACCGGTTCGATGCGGTTGGCCTACCCCGCCAGTGCCGCGTTCTCGCGCAGGAGGCGTTCGGCGGCGGCGCGGGCCTCGTCGGTGACCGTGGCGCCGGCGAGCATGCGCGCGATCTCCTCCTGTCGCTGGGCAGCGTTCATGACGGCAACCCCGGTGGTCACCCGGTCATGGCCGCCATTCTTGGCGATCAGATAGTGGGTGCTCGCACGGGCGGCCACCTGCGGCGCATGGGTGACGGAAAGCACCTGGATTCGCTCTGCCAGACGTGCAAGGCGCTGGCCGATGGCATCCGCCACTGCGCCCCCCACGCCCGTATCGATCTCATCGAAGACCAGCGTCGGGGCTGAACCCCGATCGGCAAGGGCCACCTTGAGTGCAAGCAGGAAACGCGAGAGCTCACCGCCCGAGGCTACTTTCATGATCGGGCCCGGCCGCGTGCCGGGGTTGGTCTGAACCCAGAACTCGGCATGATCGATGCCCTCCTCCATGCGATCGTCAGGCTCGCTCTGGATTTCCACGATAAAGCGCGCTCGCTCCAGCTTCAGCGCCGGCAACTCGGCCATCACCGCATCAGCCAGCACTTCGGCAGTGCGCCTTCGTTCTTCCGACAAAAGCGCCGCAAGATCGTCGTAAGCGGCACGGCGAGCCTTCGCCTCCTTTTCCAGGAGAATGAGCCTTTCACCACCGGCGTCGAGATCGGCAAGATCGGCATCCATCCGGTCGCGCAAAGCTGCTAGGTCGTCCACCTGCACATTGTGCTTCCGGGCGACCGCGCGCAGCGCGAACAGCCGCTCCTCCACTTTTTCCAGACGGTCGGGATCATATTCGCTTGCCCGCATCGCGGCATCGACGGCGCTTTGGGCGGCATCGAGCGACAAGAGGGCCTCGTCGAGCGACGTGACGATCTCTTCGAGCAGGCCCGGCGCCTCCTGGGACTTGCGCTGAAGCCGACGCAGGAGGCTTGCGAGTGCCGGAACGGGCGAATTGTTCCCCGACAAGACTTCCTGCGCGTCCGATATATCGGCCGCGATCTTCTCCGCGCGCATCATGCGCGCGCGCTCGTCGGCGAGCTCCGTCTCCTCGCCCGGTTCCGGATCGAGCTTGGACAATTCCTCCACTGACGCCCGAAGGAAATCGGCCTCGCGTGCCGCTGCCTCCACGCGGGCACGGTGGCGTGCAAGCTCCTGCTCCGCCTGCCGCCAATCACGCCAAGCCGTGCGCACGGCGTTCACACGAGAGCCGAGCCCCCCGAACGCATCCAGGAGTTCCCGGTGCGCGGAGGCATCCACCAAAGCGCGTTCGTCGTGCTGTCCGTGAATTTCCACCAAAGCCCGGCCCACTTGGCGCATGAGAGCCACGCTCGCCGGCTGATCATTGATGAAGACACGCGTACGGCCGTCCACCGCCTGGGTGCGTCTTAGAATGATATCGCCTTCGTCATCAATGGCATTCTCTCGCAGGATTTCGCGCGCCGGATGGATCACCGGCACGTCGAAAATGGCAGTCACCTGCCCCTGCTCCGCCCCGTGCCGCACAAGCGATGCATCGCCCCGAGCTCCCAGGGCGAGCGAGAGAGAATCAAGCAGGATCGACTTGCCGGCGCCGGTTTCACCGGTAAGCACCGAGAGACCGGCCGAAAAATCGATGTCGAGCCGTTCGATCAGGACGATATCGCGGATCGAAAGGTGCGACAGCATGGGCGCCGGCGCTAGCCCCCCGTAATGACCGAAGCGGCTCTGGAGATCCAGGAGCCCTTGTCTTCCCGCGGCTCAAGGCCACCGGATTGCAGAAGCGCGTAGGAATCCTTGTACCACTGGCTGTCCGGGAAATTGTGGCCGAGGACAGCGGCCGCGGTCTGCGCTTCGGAAGCGATGCCCATGGCGAGATAGGCTTCTACCAGGCGTGCCAAAGCTTCTTCGACGTGACGCGTATTGCCGTAATTCTCGACCACGCCGCGGAAGCGGCGGATCGCAGCGATATATTCGCGCCGCTCAAGATAATAGCGGCCAACTTGCATCTCCTTGCCGGCAAGCTGGTCGCGCGCGAAGCGGATCTTCGCCTGTGCGTCCGCCACATATTCCGAGTCAGGCCAGACATCGACCACCTGCTGCATGGTCTCGATCGTCAGGCGCGCCTCACGCTGATCCTGCGTCACGTCCTTGATCTGGCGGAAATAGCTCAGGCCGACGAGATATTGAGCATAGGCCGCATCTTCGCTGGTGGGATAGAGCGTTACGTAACGCTTACCGGCGTTGATCGCATCCGTGTACTTGCCTTGCCGATAATTGGCAAAGGTGTTCATGATGAGCGCCTTGCGGGCGAACTCCGAATAGGGATGCTGCCGATCGACCGCCTCGAACTTGGCAACGGCCTCTCTCATGCGGCCGGCATTCAGATTTGCCAAGCCTTGGTTGTAAAGCACGTCGGCAGGCTCGGTCTGCTCGACATAGGTCGAGAGATCCAAATCCTTCTCCGCGTTGCAACCAGCCAGCAAAAGGGGAGCGGCGATCGCCGCAAAAGCCAGCGCATGAGGCCGGGGCCGGCGGAAACTGCTGGCAGGGCGTGTCAAAAACATTCGCAGTCCGTTCCTTTGGATGGCGGAACCAAGATGTGCAGTCATATGCAGAAAGCAAAGACGCGGCAACGCTATCAGGCGCTATTGGCACATTTTTGTGGCGAAATACCAGACAGTTCGCCCATGCCTGTGAATTGAAACCCGATTATGCGCACAATCCACAGGAGAACGGTCTACAGCACCCAGGGTGCGTAGAGCGGCGCGTTGACTGCGATCATCTCTGCGCCGCGCCCGCGGCCTCGCCGGGTGGCCTCCACGATTTCGAACGCCGAACGGTCCGTGAGCAGAAGGCGAAGTGCCGCCGCATTGACGCGGTGGCCCCCGCGGTAAGAGCGGAAACAGCCGATAAAGCGCGCACCGGCCAACGCCAGGTCGCCCACCGCGTCCAGCATCTTATGGCGGACGAATTCGTTGGGATAGCGCAGGCCCTCCATGTTGATGACCCGATGATCCTCACCGATCACCACGGAGTTCTCGAGCGAGGAACCGAGTGCATAGCCAGCGGCCCAGAGACGCTCGACATCCTTGATGAAGCCGAAGGTGCGGGCGCGCGCGATTTCACGGGCGAAGATCTCCGGCGTGAAATCCGTGGCAAAGGATTGCCGTCCGATGGCCGGGCTTTCGAAATCGATCTCCACCTCGAAGCGCGTGCCGTCATAGGGCTGAAACTCGGCCCACGAACTGCCTGATTCGAAACGAACGGGCTTTACGATGCGGATATAGCGGCGCTTCTCGGAAAGCTGGGCGATGCCAGCCTGAGCGAAAGCCTCGACAAAGGCGGAGGCACTGCCGTCCATGATGGGCACTTCAGGACCATCGATCTCTATGGCGACATTGTCGATGCCCATGCCGAGCAGGGCCGCCATGAGATGCTCGACGGTTGCGACATGGTCACCCGCCACGTCTCCTAGGCCGGTGCAAAGATCCGTGGCACCCACTTCCGACGCCAAGGCGCGGATGAGCTTCCCGGAGGCCCCTTTATCGGTGCGCTGGAAGACGACACCGGTGTCGGCATCAGCCGGGCTGAAATGGATGGAGACTGCCTTGCCCGTATGGACACCCACACCGGACAGCATAAGTCGCGACTTGAGAGTCGTCTGATATTCCAACAAATCTACCCCCAGCAAGCTTGCCCACAGCCTTTGCCTGTTGTTCATCTCTTCGGCCGGCTCTGTACGTCGGCAGGCCTGCTATAGGCACCCTGCCCGGAATCAGCAGGAAGATAGTGATGCGGCAGGCGCAGGCCAAATCACGGTTTTTTACCCTTTGTTACCGGTCAGACGATTCGCCCACCAGCACCAATCCTTTGTTTCCAAAGCTTTTTCTGAGACGAAAACGGGCGCTTGAGCGCCCGTTCTCTCCCACGCTGTTACAATGCGTTATCTTCAGTTCGCCTGTCGGCGCAGGAAGGCAGGGATCTCAAGCTGATCGTCTTCCTGGGCCGGCCGCTGCTGCATCACACGGCCCTGATCGTCAAGCTGCCCCCTGCGCGGCGCGTAAATGTTGCTTTCCGCGGCGGCGCGGCGCGGATCGGGCTGGCGCAAACGCGGCTCCGGGGCCTGAGCGGAATGGCTGTCGTCCTCACGGCGTGACAGACCCGTGGTCAGGCGCTTGAGCAAACCCATCGGACCACGGTCCTCCTGCTCCGGGACGGCGCGCGCAGCACCGGCCTGAAGCTCGGCCTGAACCACCGGCGGGAAGTCTTCCACGCGCGGCATACGCGGTGCAGGAGCGGGTTCGACATGTGCGACCGGCTGCGGCTGTGGCTGAGGTTGTGCGACGGGTACTGGCCGCACGACGGCTTCCGGCGCCGGAGCCGCCGGCTTGAAGAGCCTGCTCTGCGGCTGGAAAGCCATGGCATGCGCCGTCGCCGCACCTCCGCCGCCCTGCGCCACGCGAAGAGCGTCGGCAACCATCTCGTGATGGGCGTCCGCGTGGGCTTCGGGCTGGGTCTCGCGCGCGACCTGGGCAACCGGCTGCGGCGCAGGAGCGCGGGTCTCGAAACCGGCCGAAGGCTTCGTCTGAACCTGGACGGGCCGCTGCGGCTGGCGGATCGCGGAAGGCGGCGACGAGATATCATGCGCTGACTTGTCGATTCCGGTGGCCACGACCGAGACACGGATGACGCCTTCCAGCTCCTCGTCGAAGGTGGCGCCCAGGATGATGTTGGCATCCTGATCGACTTCCTCGCGAATGCGGGTCGCAGCCTCGTCCACCTCGAACAGGGTGAGGTCGCGACCGCCGGTGATGGAGATCAGCAGGCCCCTCGCGCCCTTCATGGAGGTCTCGTCCAGAAGCGGGTTGGCGATTGCAGCCTCTGCGGCCGCCATCGCGCGGCCCTCGCCGGAAGCCTCGCCCGTGCCCATCATTGCCTTTCCCATCTCGCGCATGACCGAGCGGACGTCCGCGAAATCGAGGTTGATCAGGCCTTCCTTCACCATGAGATCCGTGATGCAGGCCACGCCCGAATAGAGCACTTGGTCCGCCATCGCGAAGGCGTCGGCGAAAGTGGTCTTGTCGTTGGCGATCCGGAAGAGGTTCTGGTTGGGGATCACGATCAGCGTATCGACGCACTTCTGGAGCTCTTCGATACCGGAATCGGCGATCCGCATGCGGCGCTGCCCTTCGAAGTGGAACGGCTTCGTCACCACGCCGACGGTCAGGATACCCTTCTCACGTGCCGCGCGCGCAACGACCGGAGCTGCGCCCGTGCCCGTGCCGCCACCCATGCCGGCAGTGACGAAGCACATATGCGTGTTCGAGAGATGGTCCAGGATCTCGTCGATGCATTCCTCGGCAGCGGCCTGGCCGACTTCGGGCTGGGACCCGGCGCCCAGCCCCTCGGTGACATGCGCACCAAGCTGGATGATCCGCTCGGCCTTCGACATGGTCAGCGCCTGCGCGTCGGTATTCGCCACGACGAACTCCACCCCGCGAAGCCCCGAGGTGATCATGTTGTTGACTGCGTTACCGCCTCCGCCCCCAACGCCGAAGACGGTGATTCTCGGCTTAAGCTCGGTAATGTCCGGCTTTTTCAGATTGATGGTCATAATCCTGGTCCTTTCCGCCTTGCCCGCTGCCTCGCCGCTGCGGTGTTAATGGCTCTTCCCCCGTCAAAAACTATCTCGCAACCACTGTCCGACACGCTGGAACCTGCCCCCGGTCCCTGTGGAGCGCATGAATAGGCCGCCCTTTGCCGCCGCCCGACTCTCGAATTCCGCAACCTGCGGATAGATCAAGAGGCCGACGGGAGCCGCGAAAGCTGCCCCCTTTGCCGCCTCAGGCAGGCCGGCAACACCAAGAGGCCGACCGAGGCGAACATTCCGTCCCAGAAGCCGCCGGGCGGCCTCCGGCAAACCCGCGAGCTGGCTTGCGCCGCCCGTGAGCACCACGCGGCGCCCGACAAGGGCGCCATAACCTGAACGATTGAGCCGATCCCGCACCAGCTCCAAGGTCTCCTCGACCCGCGCCCGAACAACGCGGGTCATCACCGAACGCGGGACCTGCAACGGCTCGTCCATTTCGTCGCCACCGATGGGCTGGACCGACACCATTTCGCGATCATCGGCAGCGCTGGCCGGCAGCGCCGAGCCATGCATCACCTTAAGGCGCTCCGCATCATCGAGCCGAATGGAAAGGCCGCGTGCCAGATCCATGGTCACGTGATTGCCGCCCACCGGAATCGCGTCGGCATGGACGAACTTTCCTTCGACGAAGACCGACATGGTCGTCGTGCCGCCGCCCATGTCGATGCAGGCAGCGCCCATTTCCGCTTCGTCGTCCACCAGGGCTGCCAGCCCGCTGGCATAGGGCGTCGCGACCATGCGCTCGACCGAGAGATGCGCACGGTTGATGCACAATTCGAGATTTCTGAGCGGCACCGCGTCGGCAGTAACGACGTGCATGTCGACTCCGAGCGTATCGCCCATCATGCCCCGCGGATCGCGGATGCCGCGCTCGAGATCGAGCGAGAAGCCGACCGCGAGGGAGTGCACCACCTCACGCTCGGCGCGCAAGGCCTGACGCGCTCCTGCAAGCAGGACACGCGCGATATCGGCATTCGCCACCTCGTGGCCGCCGAGATTGATCGTCGCCGTAGAGGTCTCGCTACGAATACGCCCTGCCGATACGTTGACGATGAGCGAATCCACCGTCAGCCCGGCCATTCTCTCGGCGGCATCTACGGCAAGCCGGATGGCCTGCTCCGCGCGATCAAGGTCGACAACCACGCCGGACTTGACGCCTTGGGACTTCTGATGGCCGATGCCCACAACCCTGATGCGGTGCGTGCGATGGGGCAGCGCGCGCATATTTTCGTCGGGCAGCAGTTTGGCGATGATGCACGACACTTTGCTCGATCCCACATCGAGCACCGTGATGATGCCTGAGCGCTGGGCCGCCCCGCGATTGCCAAGGAGCCAACTCATGTGCGGGCTCCCTTCTTGCGCTTCCGCTCCATCTCTTCGAACTCTTTCTTGCGCATCTCGGCAGCCTCCGGGGCGAGCGCCACCGTCAACCGGTCCGACAGTCTGAGATCAACCGCTGTAATATCGCGGGAAAGGAGCGAATATTCCGCATCGAGCCGTGAGACTTCAGCCAGCGCCGTCTCCACGCCCTTCTCCGGCAATTTGATCGTGACGCCGTTGTCGAGCCGCAGATCCCACCGCCGGTCGGCCACGCGGATATAAGCCTTCACGCGCCCTTGAAGTCCCCGCACCCTCTCGACTTGCGAAATGAATTGCGGGCCAGTCTTGTCGGCGCCCTCGCCAATGACGAGCGGGAGCGACGCATGACGACCACCGGAGAAGGGAGCGATCACCTCGCCATCTTCTTCGATGATGGAAATCTGGCTGCCCTGCTGCCAAAGGGCGAATGGCTTCTTCTCGACCATCTCGATCGCAAGCGTCGAGGGATAAACCTTGCGGACGGCTACGCTCTCGACCCAGGGAAGCTCGGATATGCGCTGCCTGGCCTCGCGCACGTCGAAGCCCACCATCGACGTCCAACCATCGAGGCCCACTTGCTGAAGCACATCGATCTCGGAGGATTCCCGATTTCCGGCGACCTCCACATCATTGATCGCAAAGCCGACCCGGGAGGTGACCGCCTTCAGCACCTCTTCCGAATGACCACCCTCGATAACACCGTAGATGCCGGTCGCCATGAACAGAGCCAGACTTACCCCGGTCGCAGCAAATGGCGGAAGCCGCTTCTCGCCCAACCGCAGACGCTGCATCATGCGCGCAGGCTTGCGCAGCCACCGCGGCAGCACGATGCCAGCCTCGCCGAAGCGCCCTTTCCCTACCGAGGTCAACGCGAACAAGACGCGTCCTCCACCATCCAACTCAACAGTGCCCCAAAATCGATCCCCGCCTGGGCGGCGATGTCGGGCACCAAGGAGGTCGGCGTCATACCGGGTTGCGTATTGATCTCCAGCCAGACAACCCCTTCCTCCCCGGGAAGCCGGTCGTCATAACGGAAATCGGAACGACTAACACCCCGGCAGCCAATCGCCTGGTGTGCCCTAAGCGCTAATGTTTCTATTTTTTGGTAAATATTCGGTGAAAGTTCCGCAGGACAAATGTGCTTTGAGCCGCCCGGCTCGTATTTCGAGTCATAATCGTAGAAATTATGCCCGAGCGGGACGATCTCACAGACCCCGAGAGCGCGATCGCCCATGACCGCACAGGTAAGCTCGCGACCGGGAACATAGCGCTCAACCATAACCCGGTCGCCATAGACCCACTCGGCAGACCCAAGAATCTGCGGAGGATTCGCCTGCCCCTCGCGAACGATCACGACGCCGAAGCTCGACCCTTCGGCAACCGGCTTCACCACATAAGGCGGCTCCATCGGATGTTCGTTGCCGATCTCGAACCGGCTCAAGACCAGAGATGGAGCAACAGGAACACCCGCAGACATGGCAACGATCTTGGCCAGATCCTTATCCATGGCCAGCGCAGAGGCAAGCACGCCCGAGTGAGTGTAAGGAATGCCGAGATATTCCAGCACCCCCTGGATCGCACCATCCTCACCGAAAGGACCATGCAAAGCGTTGAACGCCACATCAGGTTTCAACTCGGCAAGCACACGCCCAACGTCGCGCGCGACGTCCACGCGCGTAACGCGGTAGCCCTCCGCCTCCAGAGCAGCAGCGCAGGCATTACCCGAAGACAGCGAGACGGGCCTTTCGGACGAAAAACCGCCCATAAGCACGGCCACATGCTTCTTCTTCATTTATCCATGCCCTTCTCCAGCCGCGACACGCGCGGCGCCCTCGCTACTCAAAAACTGCCACTTGGATGAAAGCCCCCGGCAACGAACGCGCCGACTCAAATCAGGAAACACTTCTAGCTAAAGAATCAGAGAGTTGATTCCGTGGCAAGGCCTTGAGATTCCGTGGGATTCAATTTTTCCTAAATTTTGCCAAAAGTGATCGTCGCGTGCGCCATTTTCCGCCCCCGATCCTAGGGGTGGCTGCAGCCAATTTTAAGGCAGCAACAACGCGTTTGCCGCAAGCTCCGTCCCACGCCTGCGCTGGCTGACCAATACGTTATGAGAAGCTAAAGCAACTGCCCGAGGAACGGATCGATTTCATGGCCCGGCTTGAAATCACCGAGGCGCTTGATCTCCCATTCCAGCTTGATGCCGGAATTCTCCAACACCCGTGCGCGCACCGTCTCACCCAGATATTCGAGATCGTGGCCCGTCGCGGTGCCGGTATTGATCATGAAATTGCAATGCATGGGCGACATCTGCGCGCCGCCAATCATCAAGCCTCGACAGCCGGCCTTGTCGACTTCCTTCCAGGCGGAAGTGCCTTCCGGGTTTTTGAAGGTCGAACCGCCCGTCTTCTCCCGGATGGGCTGCACGGTTTCGCGGTGATGTTGCACCGCGTCCATCGCGGTGCGGATCGCCATGCGATCTTCCGCATATCCTTCCAGCACCGCCGAGGTGAAGATCAGCCCCTGGGGGATATTCGACGAGCGGTAGGAGTACCCCATATCGGCATTTGAAAACACGTGCTGCTCACCCCTGCGGTCCAGCGCGTGCACCTCGACCACGCGCTCGCGCGTCTCCACGCCGTTGGCGCCCGCGTTCATGCGAAGGGCTCCGCCGAGCCCGCCGGGAATGCCATGGTAGAAATGGAAGCCGCCAATGCCCGCTTCCAGCGCCACAGCAGCAAGACGCTTGTCGGGGATCGCCGCGCCCGCCCGGATTCGCGTGGGAGAGATCACCTCGGCATTGCCGAAGCCCTTGGCGGAGAGCCGCACGACAAAGCCGCGGATCCCACCATCCCTCACTAGAAGATTGGAGCCGATCCCGACAATCGTGATCGGGATTTCTTCAGGCACCGCCTTTAGAAAAGCGGCGAGATCCTCCTCGTCCTGCGGCTGGAAAAGCACGTCCGCCTCCCCGCCCGCGCGGAACCAGGTGATCTTGTCCATTCCGGCATCCGGCGTGAGTCTGCCGCGCAGGGCCGATAACCGGTCGCCAAGCTTATCGATGAGCGCCGAGCCGCGTGTCACGAACCGAGCTCCTTGGGCAGGGCGTATGCCCACTGCGTTATGTTACCCGCGCCGAGAAAGACGACGAAGTCGCCTTCCCTGGCCGCCTCGCGCACGATGGGCGCAATGGCCTCCGGGCCTTGGATGAACCGCGCATCGCGGTGTCCGGCCGCGCGAAGGCTCGCCACCAGCGCCTCCGACGAGATACCGTCGATCGGCGCCTCACCGGCCGCATAGACCGGCGCCACCATTACCGTGTCGGCATCGTTGAAGCAGGCGGAGAATTCGTCGAAAAGGTCACGCAGCCGCGTATAGCGGTGCGGCTGCGCAATGGCGATGATGCGGCCGGTTGCCGCCTCGCGTGCCGCCCTGAGCACGGCGCGGATCTCCACCGGGTGATGGCCGTAGTCGTCGAAGATGCTGACGCCGTTCCAGCTGCCAGTCAGCGTGAATCGCCGCTTGACGCCGCTGAAAGCGGAAAGGCCTTTACGGATCGCCTCCTCGCCGATGCCGAGCTCATGAGCCACTGCCACTGCGGCGGTCGCGTTGGAGACATTGTGGCGCCCGGGCATTGGAAGCCGAAGCCCCCTGATCTCCTTCACCGCATCTCCCTTGCGCGCACGGATGACGACGTCGAAGACGGAATGCCCCTCCTCCATGCGGTGGTTTTCGAAGCGCACATCAGCTTGCAGGTTCTCACCGTAGGTGATGACGCGCCGGTCCTCGATGCGCGCGACCAGGGCTTGCACCTCGGGATGATCGATGCACATGACGCCGAACCCATAGAACGGTACGTTTTCCACGAACTGGCGGAACGCGTCGCGCACCTTGTCGAAGGAGCCATAATGGTCGAGATGCTCGGGGTCGATATTGGTGATGACCGCTATATCGGCCGGGAGCTTGAGGAAGGTACCGTCGCTTTCATCGGCCTCGACCACCATCCAGTCGCCCTTCCCCATCCGGGCGTTGGTTCCATAGGCGTTGATGATGCCGCCATTGATGACGGTCGGATCGAGCCCGCCCGCCTCCAGCAGGGCGGCAACCATGGATGTCGTCGTGGTCTTGCCGTGTGTGCCGCCGATCGCGACGGCCTGGCGAAATCGCATGAGCTCCGCGAGCATTTCCGCGCGGCGCACGATGGGAAGGTGCTTCTCGCGCGCGGCAACGTATTCAGGGTTGTCGCGCTTGATGGCGCTGGAGATCACCACCACCTCGGCCTCGCCCAAATTCTCTTCCGCATGGCCGATGAAGGTTCTGATGCCCTTCTCGCGCAGGCGCAGGACATTGGCGTTCTCAGACTGGTCGGAGCCCTGGACCCGATAGCCGAGCGTATGCAGAGCTTCGGCGATGCCGCTCATGCCGATGCCGCCGATGCCGATGAAATGCACCATCCCGATTGTCTGCGGCATCTTCATGCGCTTCTTCTCCGTTTGAACTCTCCGACTGTTTCACCCGTCGCAATAGCTTCCGCAAGGTCCGCAAGCAATCTCGATGCATCCGGCTTGCCGACGCTTCTCGCCGCAGCAGCCATGACGGCGAGCTTTTCCGGCGCGCCCATGGCGACTTCCAGGAGCCCGCGAAGCCGCTCGGCCGAAAGCTTTTCCTGCGGTACGATTTCGGCACCGCCCTCGCGTTCGAGCGCAGCCGCGTTGGCGGCCTGGTCATGATCGAGTGCGTGGGGGTATGGAACGAGGAACGCGGGGCGGCCGATAACTGCGATTTCCGATACTGTGGAAGCCCCTGAACGGGAAATAATCAGGTGAGCGTCGGAAATCCGGCGTGCGAGATCGGTGAAAAATGGCGAGACCTCGGCCTTCACGCCGAGCTCCGCATAGGCGGCCTGCACCGCTTTTTCGTCCTCCGGCCGCGCCTGCTGCACGATACGAAGGCGAGTGCGCAGCGCCTCGGGCAACAGGCGGACCGCCTCGGGCACCACCCGGGAGAAATATTGCGCGCCCTGGCTGCCTCCGAAGACGAGCAGGCGGAAAACGCTCCGCCCCGCCGCGGGTGCATAGGGTGTGGCCGCCGCTTCAATGACCGCTGGGCGGACCGGATTGCCCGTCACGACCGTCTTTGACGCATAGGGGCCGTTCCCTTCAGGGAGGAAGCCGCCTGCGACTGCAGTGACGCGTTGTGCAAGCGCCTTGTTGGCGCGGCCCATTACCGCGTTCTGCTCATGAATAAGGGTGGGGACCCGTCGCCTTGTCGCGGCGTAAAGCGGCGGCAAGGTAGGATAGCCGCCAAAGCCCACCACGGCGGCTGGTTTCAGGCGATTGATCAAGGCCGTGGATTGCTTGAATCCACGCCAGATGGAAAGACCGCTCTTCAAGAGAGCAAGCGGATTGCGCGAGCCGAAAGTCGCCGATTCGATGGCGTGGATCTCATCGGCGGGGAACGTAGCGGCGAAGCGCGCGGCACGCCGGTCGGTAGCGAGGTGCACCGACCACCCGCGCGCCCGCAATTCATGCGCCAGAGCTTCGGCAGGAAACAGATGCCCACCCGTGCCGCCGGCGGAGAGAAGAATCGCCCGTCCAGCCATCTCAGCCCGCTGCCGCGGCCCTACCGGAAATGGCCGAGAAGCTCACGGGGCGGCGCTTTTCGGGGCGTCTGCGCGCAAGCGCCAGAACGAAGCCCATGGAGATCGCCATCGCCACGAGCGAGGAGCCGCCATAGGAGATGAACGGCAGCGTCATGCCCTTGGCCGGCATCATCCGCACATTCACGGCCATGTTGATGATGGATTGAAGACCGAACAGCACCACCAGCCCGGAGAGAGCGTAGCGGGTGAAATCATCCTCCTGCTTGCGCGCGATCGAAAGCCCCCTGAGGACGACGAAGGCAAAGAGGGCGAGGATGAGCAGACACATGATCAAGCCGAATTCCTCGCCCGCAACCGCGAAGACGAAGTCGGTGTGGCTGTCCGGCAGGATGCGCTTCACGGAACCCTCGCCCGGCCCCTGGCCGAGCCAGCCCCCGCGCGTCATCGCCTCAAGGCTCATGTCGACCTGATATGTGTCGCCCTCGCCGGTGATGAACCGATCGATCCGCTCCGCCACGTGCGGAAAGACGGAGTAGGCGCCGACCGCCCCGACCGCACCCAATGCGCCGAGCACGATGATCCATAGCCACGGCATTCCGGCGATGAAGAACATGGCGCCCCAGGTGCTGAGGACGAGCATGGTCTGACCGAGATCCGGCTGGGCGACGAGCAAGGCCAAGACCAGGCCCAGAAGCAGCATGGCGAAGAGATTGCCGGGTATCTCCGGTTGCCGCGCATGTTCGGCGAAGAGCCACGCGCAGATGACCACGAATGCAGGCTTCATATATTCGGAAGGCTGGATCGATAGGCCGAAGACATGGATCCAGCGCCTGGATCCTTTGACCTCCATCCCGAAGAAGAGCGTCGCAACCATCAGAATAAGCGCAACGCAGAGCATCACCAGGGCGAGCCTGCGAACCTGGCGCGGATCGAGGAAGGAAACGCCGATCAGCACGATCAATGCAGGGATCATGAACACGATCTGGCGCGTCACGAAATGGTAGCTCTCAAGGCCGATGCGTTCGGCAACCGCCGGACTTGCCGCGAAGGAGAGCACGATGCCGAGCCCCATGAGAAAGAGGAAGGCAGCGAGGAACCATCGGTCGACGGTCCACCACCAGTTCGCCACCATGCTGCGGTCGGTACGGCTGATCATGCCCTCTTCTCCCCAATGAGTTCGATGCCCGGCAGGGCGCGCACCGCATCACGGAACGCTTCTCCCCTGACCTCGAAATTCCTGAATTGATCGAAACTCGCACAGGCCGGCGATAACAGGACCACCACGTCGCCCGCAGGATCATCGGCCGCATCCCGCGCGGCGTGCTCGACAGCGGCGGCGATGGTACCCGAGATCTCGTAGCTTGTCGCCTCTCCGATCGTGGCCGCGAAGGCGGGTGCTGCTTCGCCGATGAGGTAAGCTTTGGCTATGCGCGGAAAGAACGGCCTCAGGCTTTCGATGCCGCCCGTCTTGGGTAGCCCGCCAGCTATCCAGTAGATCCGCGGAAAGGACGAAAGCGCCGGCGCGGCGGCATCGGCATTGGTGGCCTTTGAATCGTTGAGGAACAGAACATGGCCGAGCCGGCCCACCTGCTCCATACGGTGCGCGAGCCCCGGGAAGCTCGCAAAACCCGCCTGGATTTCCGCAGGCGAGAGGCCGCAGGAAAGGCATGCGGCCGCAGCGGCAAGCGCGTTCTGGGCGTTGTGCCGTCCTCGCAGCGATCCAATGCCTTCAAGCGAGAAAAGCGGCTCTGCCCTGCCCCCCTCGGCACGCATCAGCTGCGCGCCTTCAGAAAAAAATCCGTTTTCAAGCGTTCTGGTGACGGAGATCCGCAGCACCTTACCGCCCGCCTTCTCGAGCCGGTCGGCAATGGCGCGGCAATATTCGTCGTCCACACCGATGATCGCCGTGTCGCTGCCTGCCACCAGGCGCTCCTTCACCGCGGCGTAATGCTCCATCGTGCCGTGGCGGTCGAGATGGTCTGGTGTGATATTGAGCAGAACGCCGGCCGTCGGATCCAGGGTCGGTGCAAGATCGATCTGATACGAAGAACACTCCACCACGTAATGGCGACCGGGCGCAGGTGGGTCGAGCGTCATCACCGCACGGCCAATATTGCCGCCCATCTGCGTATCGCGCCCGGCATTCCTGAGAATGTGGGCCGTGAGCGCCGTGGTCGTCGATTTTCCATTAGTGCCGGTGATCGCCACCAGCGGAGCCTGCGGGGCATGCGCCCGCCGCTCCCGCACGAAAAGCTCCACGTCGCCGATGATCTCGGCGCCGGCCGCCTCGGCCAATTCGACGCTCCAATGCGGGCGGGGATGGGTAAGCGGCACGCCAGGAGCAAGAAGGAGGGTGTGGATCGAGTGCCAATCCGCTTCGCGGAGATCTCCCGTTGCGACTCCTTCCGCCTCGGCCTTGGCCACGCTTTCCGGATTGTCGTCCCAGGCAAGCACCTCGGCCCCGCCGGCAACCAGCGCATGGGCAGTCGCCAGACCCGAGCCGCCGAGCCCGAAAAGCGCTACTTTCCTGCCATGGAAGGTGGTGGCGGGGATCATTCGCGTCACCGCAGCTTCAAGGTGGAAAGCCCGATCAGCGCCAGAACGACGGCGATGATCCAGAAGCGGATGACGACCTGGCTCTCGGTCCAGCCAAGCTTTTCGAAATGGTGATGGATGGGTGCCATGAGGAAGACGCGCTTGCCCGTCATCTTGAAAACGGCCACCTGGATGACGACCGAGAGGATCTCGATCACGAAGAGACCGCCGATGATGGCCAGCACGATCTCGTGCTTGGTTGCTACCGCCACCGTGCCGATCAGGCCACCGAGCGCAAGCGAGCCGGTATCCCCCATGAAGATCGCGGCAGGCGGTGCGTTGAACCAGAGGAAGCCGAGACCCGCACCGATAACGGCGCCGAGAATGACCGAAAGCTCGCCCGTCCCAGGCACGAAGTGGATCTGCAGATAATCCGCGAAAATCGCGTTGCCCGAGAGATAGGCGATCACGCCGAAGGAGGCCGCCGCCACCATCACCGGCACTGTAGCAAGTCCGTCGAGGCCATCGGTGAGGTTCACCGCATTGCCTGCGCCGACGATCACGAAGGCGGCGAAGGGAATAAAGAATATGCCTAGATTGAGCAGAAGCTCCTTGAAGAACGGAAAGGTGAGCGAGGAGGAGAACGGAGCCTGTCCGGCGCGCATGATCGCCCAGGCGGCGAACCCTGCAATCAGGAACTCCAGCGCGAGCCGGGATTTTCCGGAGAAGCCCAGATGCGACTGTTTGGTGACCTTCAGATAGTCGTCGTAAAAGCCGATCGCGCCGAACCCCACGGTGACCATCAGCACCACCCAGACATAAACGCTGGAAAGATTGCCCCACAGGAGGGAAGAGCCGAGGATACCCGAAAGGATCATCAGGCCGCCCATGGTGGGAGTACCGGCCTTTTTGAAATGGGTCTGCGGCCCATCCGCACGGATGGGCTGGCCCTTACCCTGGCGAAGACGCAGCGAATTGATGATCGCGGGCCCGAACAGGAACACGATGAACGCCGCCGTTATCAACGCGCCGCCGGTGCGGAAAGTGATATAGCGAAAGACGTTCAGCACCGAAAACTCATCGGCGAGTTCAACAAGCAGCATCAACATCTAAATAGCCCCCGCGACTGCCGGCCCATTAAGCCCGGTCCGGTTCATCGACCGCTGCCGGATATGTTTTCAGAAGTGCATCGACCAGCCTGGAAAACCCGATGCCTTTTGACGATTTGATCATGACTGTATCCCCCGGGCGGAGCACCTCGAAGAGAAGCGACTGCAACTCCTCCACGGAAGGTCTGTATTCCACCAGCCGGCCGGCCGGCGGATTGTCGGCAAGCGCCTTCATCTCCGTTCCCGCTAGGAGAAGAACATCCGTCCTGGTCGCCGCAATGATGTCGCCGAGGGCCGTATGAAGCTTCTCCGAATGAACGCCCAGTTCCAGCATGTCGCCGAGGACGGCAATGCGGCGCCCCTCGCCGGACGACACCGGAGAGTGGTCCAGCACCTGCAAGGCGGCTTTCATCGAAGCGGGATTTGCATTGTAGCTTTCATCAATCAGGGTGATCGTGCCCTCACCGAGGCTGAGGCGATGCATCCTGCCCCTGCCTTCTTCGGCGGAGAAATCGCCGAGGGCTGCGAGAAGCTTCGAAACGTCCGCACCAGCAAGATAGCCGGCGCCGATCACGGCGAGCGCGTTCTGAACGATGTGCCGCCCCGGAGCGCCGATACGCCCGACGAGTTCCTGGCCGGCCACCTTGATCGCGACGGCCGAACGGTTGCCTTCCGGTTCGTAATGCGCAAGCCGGAAATGTGAGCGCACATTCTCACCAAAACCCCAGATATTCTTGATCCCGGCCTCTGCCGCCATATCGGCGAGAAGTTTGAAGCGCTGGTCGTCTCGATTGAGGATCGCATGGCCTCCCGGCACGACGCCGGAGAAGATCTCGCCCTTTGCCTCGGCGATCTCGTCAAGGCTCTTGAAATGGCCGAGATGCGCTGCCGCGATCAAAGTGATGATCGCTATATGCGGCTTTACGAGCTGCGTCAGCGGCTCGATCTCGCCGGGATGGTTCATGCCGATCTCGAAGATGGCGTAGTCGGCATCGGCAGGCAGGCGAGCGAGCGAAAGGGGCACACCCCAGTGATTGTTGAACGAGCGGTCGGCGGCATGCACCGTGCCAACGCTCGACAATGCGTGTCGCAACATCTCCTTGGTGGTGGTCTTGCCGGCGGAACCGGTGACGGCAATCACCTTGCCATGGCTGCGCTTGCGGGCGGCGACCGCAAGATCCCGCAATGCCTTCAGGACGTCCGGAACCACCACTTTCGGCACCGTGAGGCGGCCGAGCGCCGGCAGCTTCTCTTCCGAAATGACGAGCAGGCCGGCACCGGCAGCCATGGCAAAGGTGGCAAAGTCATGCCCGTCGAAGCGATCGCCCTTGATGGCGAAGAAGGCTTCTCCGCGCTGCAAGGTTCTGCTGTCGATGGAAATGCCGGTCACACCCTCAGGGAGCGTCCCGAAAGGGCGGCCGCCGACCGCAGCAACCAGCTCATCCGAGGTCCAAAGAAGCGTCACGCCGCTCTCTCCTTTAGCGCCCGTCGCACCTCCTCATGGTCCGAGAACGGGAATTTCTGGCCCGCGATCTCCTGGCCGATCTCGTGGCCTTTGCCTGCAACGATCAATGTGTCGCCCGAGTGGAGCATGGAAACGGCGGTGCGGATGGCCTCGCGCCGGTCGCCGATTTCCGTCGCATCCGGCACGGCTTCGAGGATCGCCTTGCGAATCGTCGCGGGGTCTTCCGAACGTGGATTGTCGTCCGTCACGATGACCACATCAGCCAACCGCCGCGCGATTTCACCCATGATGGGCCGTTTACCGGGGTCGCGGTCGCCGCCGCAGCCGAAGACGACGATCACTCGTCCCGTCGTGAAGGGCCTCACCGCCTGAAGCACGTTTTCCAGCGCGTCCGGCTTGTGGGCGTAATCCACATAGACCTGCGCGCCATCTTCCGTCGCGCCGGTGAGTTCGAGACGGCCCGACGCACCCTTCAGGTGCTCCAACGCAGCGAGCGCCTTATCGGGAGAGAGACCGGTGGAGATGGCGAGCCCCGCGGCGACCAGCGCATTGCCGACCTGAAAATCCCCGGCAAGAGGCAGCACGATTTCATAGATCGTGCCCTTATGCTCGATCTCGGTACGCTGCCTATGGCGCTCATGCTCGACGCGCTTGATGGTGAGGAAAGTTCCCTTGCGGCCTACGGTGCGAAGATCGAGACCGGCGGCGAGAACTGCCTTCTCTGTGGGTTCCGACCAGGGATCGTCCGCGAAGATAACGGCCGGCGCCTCCTTCGGAAGAATCGTATCGAAGAGCCGCATCTTGGACTGATGGTAGTGTCCGACAGTCGGATGATAATCCATGTGGTCACGGCCGAGATTCGTGAAGCCGCCGGCAGCAAGCTTCACCCCATCGAGACGGCGCTGATCGAGCCCGTGGCTCGAAGCCTCCATGGAAGCGTGGGTCACGCCTGCATCGGAAAGCTCCCGCAGGAGCTGGTGGAGAGAGACCGGATCTGGCGTGGTCAGCTCGCCGTATTCTTCCCGTCCCGGCGCCACGACGCCGGTCGTGCCGATCGACGCAGCGGCAAAGCCCGCTTGTTCCCAGATCTGACGGGTGAAGGAGGCGACGGACGTCTTTCCGCTGGTCCCCGTAACCGCGACCATTGTTGAAGGCTGCGCGCCATAGAAGCGGGCTGCCGCAAGCGCCAGCACATGCCGGGGGTCTTCGGCCTCGATGATGGGAACACCCAGATCTTGGATGGTGCCGGGTCTGGCAACGATGGCCACGGCACCGCGCTGCACGGCGTCGGCGACATAGGCGGTGCCGTCCGCCTTCGAGCCTTGCAGCGCAAAGAAAACGTTCCCGGCAGTCACCCGCCGGGAATCCGATGCGAGACCGGATATGTTCGTATCACCCGCAAGGGGCCCGCTATACGGCAGGATATCGGCAAGTTCGCCCAGCTTCATCGCAATCCATTATTCTCTGCGGTCGGTCCGCTCATTTGATCCGGAATCACCGGTAGGAGACCAGCAAAGCGTCACTTTCATGACCGAAATCCGGCTCCACGCCAAGTAGTGGTGCAGTACGCCGGATAACATTCGAGACGACCGGCGCCGTATTGAGGCCTGCAGTTGCAGACATGCCGGGCTTTTCGCCCTTGGGCTCGTCCAGGATCACCACCACGACATATTCCGGATCATTGATCGGATACGCGGCGAGGAAAGCATTGAAGCGCTTGTCGTTCGAATACCTGCCGTTGACAACCTTCTCGGCGGTGCCGGTCTTACCGCCCACATAGAAGCCGGGGACATCCGCGCGCGAGCCGGAACCGCCCGTTCCTTTCTGCACGTTCAGGCGGAAGAGATAACGGATCGCCGCACTGGTTTCGGGCGAGATCACCTGAGTGGACAGGGCTTGCGCCTCCTCCTTGGAGCGGGGCAGGAAAGTGGGCGGGATGAGCTTGCCGCCATTGACCATGGCCACAGCGGCAACGGCGGTCTGGAGCGGCGTGGTCGCAACGCCGTGGCCGAAGGAGATGGTGACGGAATTGATCTTCTTCCACACCTTGGGCTCGGTCGGCTGCGCGACCTCGGGAAGCTCGGTTTTCATCCTGTCGAGGAGGCCGATCTTCTTGAGAAAGGCGCGATGGCCGTCGATGCCAACCACGTCCGCCATCTTGGCCGTGCCGATATTGGACGAATAGATGAAGACCTCCGGCACGGAAAGAACTCGCCCCTTGCCGTGGAAATCACGGATCGTGAAGCCGCCAAGGCGCAGCGGACGGGATGCGTCGAAGCTATCGCTCAGCTTCACGAGCCCCGAATCGAGCGCCATGGCGGTCGTGAAGAGCTTGAAGGTCGATCCCATCTCGAACACGCCCGCGCTCATGCGGTTCATCCGGTCCTTCTCAAGCGCGTTGTAGGGATTGTTCGGGTCATAGTCGGGCAGCGACACCATCGCCACCACCTCGCCGGTCCGCGCGTTCAGGATGGCGCCGCCACCGGCGATCGCGTGATAGCGCTCCATCGCCTGCGACAGCTCGTCATGCAGGATATATTGCGCCCTGAGGTCAATCGACAGCCGCACCGGCTCAAGCGTGTCCGGCCCAGCGAGTCCCAGTGCCTGGAGATCGGCAAGACCTTGGTCGTCGACATATTTCTCAATGCCGGCGATGCCTTTGTTGTCGATATTGACGAGGCCGAGAATGTGGGAGGCCGTGGCGCCGCCGGGATAGAAGCGGGTCTTCTCCGTACGGAAACCGAGGCCCGGAATACCGAGTGCGAGGATGTCGCTCTGCTGGCGCGGCGAAAGCTGCCGCTTCAGCCACACGAAACCAGCATCGCTGTCGAGCCTGCGATAGGTCTGTTCATAATCGAGATCGGGCAAGACGCGTTGCAGTTTCTCGATCGCCTCGTCGATGTCGACGATGCGGCGCGGCTCGGCAAATAGCGAGGCGGTCTTGATATCCGTGGCCAGCACTTCGCCGTTGCGGTCGAGCAGATCGGGCCGGGATGCGGTCGGCCGCGTTTGCGGCAGGTTCACGGGCGGTTCCTCGATCATGCCCAGATGCACAAGCCGCGCACCGATCGCGCCATAGATACCGAAGAGCATCGCCATTGCCATTATGATGCGGCTTTGAGCCCGACCGGACGTCGCCTTGCGTCGTCCTTGCAACACGATCGAAGACGGCTCGGCAGCCGCTTGCGATTGCTTCGATTTCCTCAGGCTCGGAAGCTTCATGGCCGCACTCCTCCGGTAACGGTAGGATCGGTTTCCCCGCCACCAAGTTCGGCGATCAGATCACCCACTTTGTCGACGGGAAAGGGAATCCCGCCAAGCGCTGAGAAATTCACGATCTGCTGGGGTTTCGTTACCTCAAGCCCCAGCTCGGAATTGTAGGCCTCCGCCAGCTTCTGCAGCCGTCCCGGCTGGGTGAAGAGGCTCCAGTCGGCCTTCAGCACGTCGATCGAGTCCTTTTCGAGCTGGATCTTGGTCTCCAGCTTGCCGATGCGCTCCATCATGGCTTCCGCATCATGCTTGGTCTTGTAGGTGAAAGCGGCCGCCGAAAGCATGACCGCAATCAGGATGACGTCGCTGGTCCGAAACAACATGGGCCTACCTCGTCTTCTCGCCGAGCTGCTCTGTGACAAACAGCGCGGGAACGCCAAAAAGTTTGAAATCTTCCACGCCAGCGGGATGCTCCGTCCGCCGCGCAGCCCTAAGATGCGCCGAGCGGGCGCGCGGGTTCTCCGCCGTTTCCGCCTCGCCCGGCGAAACAGGCTTCATCGGTTTCTCGAATGTCGGCTGCGCCGCTGCCGCCTCCGGCAGATGCCTCGACTGCGCCTGCGGGCCGGAACGCGCCTGGAAGAAGCGCTTGACGATCCGGTCTTCGAGCGAATGGAAGGTAACGACTGCAAGCACGCCGCCCGGCTTCAAAAGCCGCTCTGCGGCGAAAAGCGCCCGTGCGAGCTCGCCCAATTCGTCATTGACGAAAATGCGAAGCCCCTGGAAGACGCGGGTGGCCGGATGGATCTTGTCTGTCGGCTTGTGACCTATGGTGCGTTCGACCAAGTCCGCCAGATCGCCCGTCGTCTGGAACGGCTTGTCCGCCCGCCTCTTCTCGATGGCACGGGCGATGCGGCCGGCATGCCGCTCCTCGCCTAAAAGCCCGAAAATCCGGGCGAGATCGGCCGCTTTGAAGCGGTTGACGACATCCGCCGCACTCAGGCCCTGCTGGCTCATGCGCATATCGAGCGGTCCATCCCTGCGAAAGGAAAAGCCGCGCACCGCCTGATCGAGCTGCATGGATGAGACGCCGATATCGAGCACCACGCCATCGAGCATCTCACCTGCTAGACGCTCCATCTCGGAGAAGCGGCCGCGCTCTAGTCGCATCCTTCCGCCGAATTCCAGAACCATCCGCTCACCGCCTGCGATGGCATCAGGATCTTGGTCGACCGCGATCACATTGGCGCCTCGTTCGAGCATAGCCCGCGTGTAGCCGCCAGCACCAAAGGTCCCGTCGAGGATCAGCTTACCGGGCGCCGGATCAAGCGCCTTCACCACCTCGGCCAGAAGAACCGGAATATGGAGGGACGGTCTGCCGCCGTCTTCGCCGGCGCCGGTCATGATTCCGGGAGGGCGGCAGCCCGAGCCTCTGAGGCCTGCTGCCGCAGCTTGAGAAGCCTTGAACGCACGGCACCGGCGTGAGCCTTCAACCGCTCCGGCTCCCACATCTGAAAGAAAAGCCCGCGTCCTACAAAAGCCACTTCCGCGCCGATCCCCGTATGCTCGCGAATGAAGTCGGTGATGGTGATGCGCCCGTCCTGATCGAGCTTCAGGAAGCTGCCATCCCCATGCACGAAGAAAGACATGTCGTCGGCGGCCTGCAAAAACGGATCCTCCAACGCGATGCGCTGCTCGTACCGGTCGAGAAGATCCGGGCCGCCCACATCCATGGCCTGAACGTCCAGCGCACGTAACGCATAGAGCTCCACAAAGCCCCGCTTCTGCAGCACGGACCGGAAATGGGCCGGCACAGAAACCCGCCCCTTCGTATCGATCTTGTTGGTCGCGCTGGATAAAAACCGGTCCATATTCTGCGGCGACTAGCGACGCCCTGCCCCTCTGCATTGCTCCAACCGCGGGAAATCGCGGCTCCTCAGTTGCTTGCACGCCCTCACGCGCAAACACGCTCCAGCGCCCCGCCTGACCCGCAAGCGACACAGCTTTCAATGACTTGACTGGAACGAGAACTGACGTGTTCATGGGATAGCATGGGACAATATGGGCGTCAACGGGAACTGACCCCATCGTCAATGGCGTTGAGCAATACTCCTGGCCGCACAAAAGCATGCGGCTTTTATGAGCCATTAACGCTAACGAAGTGTTAGGACCGCCCCTCTTCGCATCGACCCAGACAGCAACGGGCCGCTGCGATCCTGGTCGCCTTGCGCCGGTGATCGGACTAGAATGATAAGGTCAGCATCCGAGGAGGAGAGATGATGACCGTTTCCGTCCGTTACATTGTCGACGATGTGGACGCGGCAATCCCGTTCTATGTCGACGCACTCGGGTTCAGCGTAGCAATGCATCCCGCTCCGGCCTTTGCGGCACTTTCGAAGGGCGACCTCAGACTTCTGCTCAACAGGGCGGGCGCTGGCGGCGGAGGCCAATCGATGCCCGACGGCACCACGCCCTCACCAGGAGGCTGGAACCGCATCCAGGTGGAGGTGGAAGACCTTGATGCCACAGTCGCCGACATGAGGTCCAAAGGCTGCGTCTTCCGCAGCGACATCATCGAAGGAATTGGCGGCAGACAGATCATTGTCGAAGATCCGAGCGGAAACCCCGTGGAGCTGTTCGAAGCGACACGCCGGGCGGAACCCGGACGATCCGCATGAATCTTTGTGCGAGGAGGCGCCCGCAACCCCTTCCGGGTGAAGAAGAAATACCAGCCGGCCTATAAGCCGGGTTCTGTATGGCCCCGCCGTCCGAAGACAGCGCGACGTGACGACCATTCCTCTTGGACCGATGTCGCCATCGGCCTCGTGCAACCTACCCGAACGGCGGGCCGGAAATCGCCTTGAAGGTCTCCCTTCATGCCGTTCCTATTCGGTCTTGCTCCCGGTGGGGTTTACCGTGCCGCCTCTGTTGCCAGAAGCGCGGTGGGCTCTTACCCCACCCTTTCACCCTTACCCCGCCAATAAATCGGTCCGTCGAGAGGCTGCGTCAGCGCATCGGGGCCGATTTATAGGCGGGGCGGTCTGCTTTCTGTGGCACTTTCCCTAGGGTTACCCCCGCCGGGCGTTACCCGGCACCGTATTTCCGTGGAGCCCGGACTTTCCTCACACGCGGCCTTTCGGCGCTTGCGCGTGCGGCCGTCCGACCGGCTGGTAGCCCCGTATAAAGGGATTCCCGAAGGAAAAGGCAATGGGGTTCGTTTATTTCCCGCCGATCAGCCGCTTCACCTTCTGACAATAGGCCGAAGAGACCGGATTCATGCGCTTTGCTCCATGCCCGGCATTGTATTTCAGGATGACCGAGCAAGTCTTTCCGCCGCCCAGTTTGAACGCCTCAGCCAGATACTTCATGCCGTATTTGATGTTGGTCTCCGGCTCGTAGAGGCCCTTGGCCGAACCGCTATAGCCCATCATGCGCGCGGTCGCGGGCTTGATCTGCATAAGGCCGATCTCGCCGGCCCTGCCCCGGACGCCCGGCCGGTAGTTGCTTTCCACCGAGATCACGGCATGGGCAAGCGAAACCGGCACGCCATACTCGGTTGCATAACGAGAGATGATAGAGTGGTAGGGACGTCCGCCCTGCTTGTTCGACTGCTTCGGAACCCGGGTTGAGGCCGTCACTGTCTTGTCCACCTGCTTCTTTGCTGCTCCACTGGTCTTTTTCGGCTGATTTAGCGCGTCCATGAGGTTGCTGGGAACCGCTTCCGCATTCGCCACGGCCAAGCCTCCCTCGGAGGAAACATCCTTGGCATTCGAGGCAATAGTCATCGCTCCGACAGCGATCGCTGTCGCAATAAACACACTGATTTTCATAGTTACCCGTTTGTTATTGCCGCCGCCTGCGCCACGACATTTCTTGGTTGCTCTTTGCTGGGCCGGAACAGTACCGCCCGCCACCGATGGGATTGGGTTTTACGGTGGAAGATGAACCAAAAAGGGCTTGAGGAGTAAAAAGGCGTTACAGTTCGTAACACTTTAAGAGAAAATCATTTCAACTTGTCGTTTTCGGCAGGGTGGAAATGAGCTTTTGGAGCGTCTCCGATGTGGACGAATCGGCGACCCCGTCAACGCGTGCGGGGCGGAAGTGACGCTGGAATGCCGCTACCACCACCTCCGTCGCAGCATCAAAAATGCCATTTACATCAACGCGATACCCATAATCGGCCAAACGGCGCTGCAATAAGGCGACCGCGTCACCTTCATCGCCAAGGGAAAGCGCATTTCCGCCCGCGATCCGCTCCGGCGCGACATAGTGACCGACGCCGTGCTCAGCTAAGCGCTTCCAGGGAAATTTTTCTCCCGGATCCACCTTTCGGCCCGGTGCAGTGTCTGAATGGGCAAGCACCCTTTGTGGCAGGATTGCGTTACGTCGGCAGATATCCAGGCAAAGGGCGATCACCGCCTCCACCTGCAGGTCGGGAAAATCGGGGTAGCCGAACTGGTGCCCGGGATTGACGATCTCCACGCCAATCGAGAAGGAATTGACGTCCTCCTCCCTCTTCCAAGAGCCCTTGCCCGCATGCCAGGCGCGGGCTGCTTCAGGGACCATCTGTATGATGCGCCCGTCTTCATACACCAGATAATGTGAGGAAACCTCGCTTACCGGGTTGCAGAGCCAATCTTCCGCTGCTTGCCCGGTCGTCATGCCGGTGTAATGGAGGATCAATGCATCCGGCTTCCGCCCGCCACGCCTCTCGCCAAAATTCGGCGAGGGCCGCACCACCGCCCCTACAAAATCGGGCGGAAAGGCGGTCATACGGGCACCCAGCTCTTTTCGATCTGCTCAAAGGCAGCATTGATCGCAGCAAGCCTGGCATTGGCGAGCGCCAGAAACTCCATTGGAACGCCACGCGCAATCATCCGGTCCGGATGGCTCTCCCTTACCAGTTGGCGATACCGCCGCTTGATCTCTGGGAAAGGCGTGTCCGGGCTCACGCCGAGCAGAACGTAAGGGTCCGCTTTGTCGCCGAGCACATGACGCGCGCGTATGCGGGCATAATGGCTTTCGGTGATCGAGAAGATCTCGGCCACCCGCGCCAGGAAGCTGTGCTCCCGCTCGTGCAGAACGCCATCCGCCTTGGCGATGTGGAACAGCCCGTCGAGAATGTCCTCCAGCATCGCACAGTTTTTGTGGCCGGACCCGCAGAGACCGGCCATCTGCCTGGCATAGGCTTCGAAGCCGGCCACATCCTGCTTGGCAAGGTCATAGAGGCGCATAACGTTGCGCATCTCGTGCCGTGGTACGGCGAAGATCTCATGAAAGGCGCGTACCTCGTTCGCGGTGACGATGCCGTCCGCCTTTGCCATCTTGGCGGACAGGGCGATGATGGCGATCGAAAACGCGACGCGCTTGCGCAATTCGGGGTCGCCTTGGAAAACCGTGCGAACCGCTTCGACAATGGCGGAAAGCACGCTTCCGGAGGCGCGCGCGACATATTCGGAAATGCGGCGAAGAATAGACATTTGATCCGCACTCTTAAGATGATTTGGCGCTGATTTCGAGACAGCTTTTTCGTCGCACAGCGCTTGGTGCGGAATTTCGGTCTTCTTGTGTTGGGAGCGTGATTTAATCATCTAAAGCGGGTTAGGCCCACAAAGAGAAAGGCCGGTATCCCGGCCTTTCTGCCTTTCCCAAAGCGATCCGAGCGAGCTCAAGGATCCGAACACCAGCCAAGCGCTGGGGCCTTGGGCACTTTCCTGGATTACTGCGCCGTGTTGGTGCCTGTGCCTGCTCCACCGCCAGCGCCCGTATCTGCCGGAGGGGTAGCAGCCGGCGGATTGGCCGGCGTCGTCTGCGTTGCATCCGGCTCCACGCTCTGGGTGGTCGTGTTGTCGGCGTCGCCGCAAGCCGCAAGGCCCAAGAGGGCGGTGCCGCAGACGAGACCTGTCAGGATCTTCTTCATCGAGTATGTCTCCCTTTACCGTTGCAGCCCGATGGGGCAGCCATCTTCGAAATGCATGGCGACAAAGGGGGTTTCCTCACATTGGATGACAGAATGTAATCGATCCCATCGTTGCCTCGCTCGGACGCCTTTCGGCCGAGACAACGGCCCAGGAGCCAATATTGTCTTCACCCGTGATAAAATGACTGCTGTTATTCGAGCCTTTATCGCGCAGAGAGGAATGCATGGTTTCTGGCAAATGGGATTTCTGGATCGATCGCGGCGGCACGTTCACGGATGTGATCGGCAGGGATCCCGACGGTAGGCTGCACCAGCGCAAGCTCCTCTCGGAAAGTCCGGAAGCCTATCGCGACGCCGGCATCCAGGGCATCCGCGACCTTCTTGGCGTTGCATCCGACGAGCGCATCCCTTCCGAAAAGATCGGTGAGGTGAAGATGGGCACGACCGTTGCCACTAACGCGCTCCTTGAGCGCAAGGGCGACCGCGTGCTCCTCCTTATCACCAGGGGGTTCCGGGATGCGCTAAGGATCGCCCACCAGGCGCGGCCGGACATCTTCGCCAAGGAGATCATCCTGCCCGAGCAGCTTTATGAGCGGGTGGTCGAGGTACCTGAGCGGGTGCGCGTGGACGGCATGATCGAGACGGAGCTCGATCTGGAATCCGTCCGGCACCAGATGGAAGCCGCGCGCCGCGACGGGATCGCGGCGGTCGCGATCGTCTTCATGCATGCCTGGAAATACCCCGCGCATGAAAAAAAGGCCGCCGAACTCGCGCGCGACCTGGGCTTCACGCAAATCTCGGTAAGCCACGAGACCTCGCCGCTTATCAAGTTGGTTGGCCGCGGCGACACGACCGTGGTGGACGCCTATCTCTCGCCGATTCTCTCCCGCTATGTGCGACTGGTGGCGGGGGAACTGGGAATCCACGCCGCAGGGGGGGCCGGCTCTCCCCGTCTCGAATTCATGATGTCCTCGGGCGGGCTGACCGCAGCAGACATGTTCCAGGGCAAGGACGCGATCCTGTCCGGGCCCGCCGGCGGCGTGGTGGGTATGGTGGAGACCGCCCGGATCGCCGGTTTTGAGAAGGTGATCGGCTTCGACATGGGCGGCACCTCGACCGACGTCGCCCATTACGATGGCGAGTATGAGCGTGCCTTCGATACGGAAGTTGCCGGCGTCCGCATCCGCGCGCCCATGATGCGCATCCATACCGTGGCGGCGGGCGGTGGGTCGATCCTGCATTACGAGGATCGGCGGCTGAAGGTCGGGCCGGATTCGGCCGGCGCCAACCCCGGCCCGGCCTGCTACCGCCGCGGCGGGCCGCTGGCCGTGACGGACGCCAATGTCATGCTGGGCAAGTTGCAGCCCGACTTCTTCCCCGCGATCTTCGGTCCGGAACGAGATCTACCACTCGAGCTCGGCATCGTACGCCAGCGCTTTTCCGAACTGGCCCAGAAAATCGGTGACGGCAGGAGCCCGGAGGCCGTGGCGGAGGGCTTCATCACCATCGCCGTCGAGAACATGGCAAACGCGGTGAAGAAGATCTCCGTCCAGCGCGGCTATGACGTGACGCGTTATCTGCTCAACTGTTTCGGTGGCGCAGGCGGGCAGCATGCCTGCCTCGTCGCGGACGCGCTTGGCATGGAGGCGGTTCTGATCCATCCCTTCTCTGGCCTGCTTTCGGCTTACGGGATCGGGCTTGCGACCGTATCCGCCTCACGCCAGAAGGCGCTTCTAAAGCCTTTGTCGCATAGCGCGGTGGCGGACATCGCTTCCATGGTCTCCGAACTCCAGGCCGACGTCTCGAAGGAGCTGAAGGGCCAGGACATAGAGGCTGAGGCGACCGAGTGGCGCATCCGCCTGGAAATCCGCTACGATGGCACGGACACCACCCTCTCCATCCCTTTCGACAACCGCTCGGTGGAGGAGGCCAGGAAGCGCTTCGAGGCTGCACACAAAGCCCAGTTCGGCTTCGTCTACGAGGACAAGCCTCTGGTCGTGGAGGCGGTCAATGTCGAAGGCGTGGACGCGCGGCGTGCTGCGCCCGAGGAGTCTCTCCTGCCCGTGAACGACAACACGGCAGAGCCGCACGTGGTCAGGCAGATCTTCTGCGAGGGCAAGTGGCGGGACGCCGGCATTTTCCTGCGGTCAGAGCTTGCGCCGGGCAACCGGATCGCCGGCCCGGCCCTCATCATCGAGGCGAACCAGACAGTGGTGGTCGAGCCCGGCTGGCAGGCCGAGATCACGCCGCGCGACCACGTGCTCATGCGCCGAGTGGAGAAGAAGGCACGCCAGGCCGCGATCGGCACCGATGCCGATCCGGTGATGCTGGAGGTCTTCAACAATCTCTTCATGTCGATCGCCGAGCAGATGGGCGTAACGCTGCAGAACACCGCCTATTCGGTGAATATCAAGGAGCGGCTCGACTTCTCCTGCGCCGTGTTCGACGGCCAGGGCGCCCTGGTGGCGAACGCCCCGCATATGCCGGTGCATCTCGGCTCCATGGACCGTTCCGTCGAGACGATCATCCGCCTCAACGAGGGCGATATCCATCCGGGAGACGTCTTTGCGCTGAACGCCCCCTATAACGGCGGCACGCACCTGCCGGACATAACCGTTGTCACGCCGGTCTTCGACGAGAAAGGCGAAACGATCCTCTTCTGGGCGGCTTCGCGCGGCCATCACGCGGATGTCGGCGGCACCGCGCCGGGCTCCATGACTCCGCTCGCCACGACGGTGGATGAGGAAGGCGTGCTCTTCGATAACTTCCGGCTGGTCGAGCGCGGGCGCTTCCGCGAGAACGAACTCTACGAGCTCCTGACGAACCATCCCTACCCCGCCCGCAACCCGCACCAGAACATCGCCGACTTGAAGGCACAGATCGCGGCCAACGAGAAGGGCGCGGCGGAGCTGAAGAAGATGGTCGCCAATTTCGGCCTCGACGTGGTCGAGGCCTATATGGGCCATGTGCAGGACAATGCCGCGGAAGCGGTGCGCCGCGTGTTGGAGCGCCTGCCGGACGAATCCTCCTGCGAGTACCCGACTGACACCGGCCAGGTGATCAGGGTGAAGATCACGGTCGACCGCGGGAAACGCGAGGCGACGGTCGACTTTACCGGCACCTCGTCCGTGATGAGGAATAATTTCAACGCGCCGGAGCCGGTCACCCGCGCGGCGGTGCTCTATGCGTTCCGCGTGATGGTCGAAGGCTCGATCCCGATGAATGCCGGATGCCTCAGGCCCGTCAAAATCATCATTCCGGAGGGTTGCATGCTGCGGCCCTCCTATCCGGCCGCAGTGGTGGCCGGGAACGTGGAGACCTCACAGCACGTGACCAATGCGCTCTTCGCTGCCATGGGTGCGCTGGCTAACGCACAGGGCACGATGAACAATCTCACCTTCGGCAACGAGACCTATCAGTATTACGAGACGATCTGCTCGGGCTCGCCGGCTGGCCGTATGAATGACGGCCGCGGCTTCCACGGCACCTCCGGCGTGCACACGCACATGACCAATTCGCGCCTGACCGACCCGGAAATTCTGGAACTGCGTTTCCCGGTACTGCTCGAGGACTTCCACATCCGCGAAGGCTCCGGCGGCAAGGGCCGCTGGAAGGCGGGGGACGGAACGAGACGCACGCTCCGCTTCCTGGAGAAGATGGAATGCGCCATCCTCGCCTCCCACCGCGCGACGCCACCGCGCGGTATAGACGGCGGAGGTGACGGCCAGGTCGGCAAGACCGAGGTGCGGCGCAGGGATGGCCGGATCGAAGTGTTGAAGGCCTCGGACCAGACTGTGATAGACGCCGGCGAGGCGGTGATTGTCACCACGCCGACGGCCGGGGGATTTGGAAAATCATAAAGACGCTTTGCTCATGCCAAGTCGCTGATAGCCTCGCCTTGCTTCGAGGACGACGTTGGGTCTGGCAGCTGTGCCTTACCCCTCCTCCTCGAGGGTCTCCTCCAGCCGCGCGTAGCTCGCCTCCATGCCATGCTCCATGCCTGTGGCAAGCATGGCCGTCCGCGTCTCGGAATCCGGCAAAGTCATGCGCATGGTCATGAGCGTCCCGGTGCCGTCCGGCTCGAAGATCGTCTCGACATGGTTGTCGGGCGTCGCGTCCGGCAGGTGCATGCGCTCGACATGAACAATGCGCCGGAACGGCTCCAGCGAGATGAACTCGCCCGTAAGGTAGAACCCGCCGCCCTTCCCGTCGGACCACTCATAGCGAATCTTGCCTCCCGGCTTCGCCTCGTTGATACAGACGGGCATTGTCCAGCCCTCAGGACCAAGCAGCCACTTCTTGAGAAGGGCGGGCTCCATATGCGCGCGATAAACCGCTTCCGGCGGAGCTGCGAAACGGCGGGTGACGACGACGTGGGTATCGCCCTCGGTCTTGAGTGTCAGTTGGCTCATGGGGCTTCCTTTCCTTCTTCCGATTGCATTTCGGCCAGCACCTGGTCGAGCCGGTCATAGTTGCGCGCCAGCGCTTCCCGCAGCATGTCGAGCCACCGGTCGATCTGCCGGATCGCATCCGGCGCCAGTCGGCAGGGCCGCTTCGTTCCTTCCACGCGCCGCGTGATCAACCCCGCGCCTTCAAGCACCTTCAGGTGCCGCGAAATGGCCGGCTGAGACATATCGAACGGTTCCGCCAGCTCCATCACCGTAGCTTCGCCCACCGCAAGGCGCGCAAGAATCGCGCGGCGAGTGGGGTCGGCAAGCGCCGAAAACGCTCCGTCCAAATCTTTCATGCGCAGTTCCTTATATAACAAATATCTTATATATCACCAGTGACTTTGACAAGGCGGATTCTCGCCGAAGCTGATTCACAAGGCCGTCACACAGCGTCACATCTCCTTCAATCGGCTGTCATCGAGCTGAGCTAGGGCTTGGCAAGTGCCCGGAGGACTCAGGCGATGACAGATCTTTCCGCCGATATTGGCCTTTCCTCGCATCATCGTATCGGCAAGGCCGTCTACCAGAACAGGTTGCTTTCGAAGGAAGGCCTTTCGGAGCGCCTGTTCGCTCTGCTCTTCTCAGGCCTCGTCTACCCACAGATCTGGGAAGACCCTGAGGTGGACATGGCCGCAATGGAACTCACCGAGGGCCACCGCGTGGTCACCATCGCATCGGGCGGCTGCAATATGCTCGCCTATCTTACTCGCTCGCCCGGGCGCATCGACGTGGTCGACCTCAATGGCGCACATGTGGCGCTCAACAGGTTGAAGCTCGCCGCCTTCACTGCGCTGCCCAACTACGAGGACGTGCTGCGTTTCTTCGGCGAGCCCGGTCACAGCTCCAATGTGCCGGCTTATGACCGCTTCATCGCCGAGAAGCTCGATGCCCGCTCTCGCCGCTACTGGGAGACACGCGATCTTCTCGGACGGCGGCGCATTTGTGCCTTCGGCCGCGACTTTTATCGCACGGGGCTGCTCGGCTTCTTTATCGCCATGGGCCATCGCGCGGCCAAATTTCACGGCGTCGATCCGGCCGAAATCATGCAGTCGACCAATCTGCGCGACCAGCGCCGTTTTTTCGAAGAACGCCTCAAGCCCTTGTTCGATAAACCCCTGGTCCGTTGGGCAACGTCGCGAAAGGCCTCGCTCTTCGGGCTGGGCATACCGCCCGCACAATATGATGCCCTGCTCAGCTCCGGCAATGGCAGCATGGCCGAGGTGCTTTCGACCCGGCTCGAGAAGCTCGCCTGCCATTTTCCGCTCAAGCAGAACTATTTCGCCTGGCAAGCCTTTGCCAGGCGCTATCCGCGCGAGGGCGAGGCCGAGTTGCCGGTCTATCTGAAGCGGGAGAACTTCGCGACAATCCGGGCCAATAGCGGACGGGTCTTCGTCCATCACGCCAATTTCGTGGAGCTTTTGGCAGCAAAGCCCGCCGGCAGTGTCGACCGTTTCATTCTTCTCGACGCGCAGGACTGGATGAGCGACCAGCAGTTGAACACGCTCTGGACCGAAATCACGCGCACGGCGGCCCCCGGCGCCCGTGTGATCTTCCGCACCGCGGCGCAGCCGACCCTGCTCACGGGACGCCTTTCCGATGCCCTGCTTGGCGAGTGGCGTTACGAGTTCGCACGCTCGCGGGAGCTTGCCGCAGGTGACCGCTCCGCGATCTATGGCGGCTTCCATCTCTATGTGAAGAACGACGCATGAGCGCGGTGGCGGACAACCCCTCGCATGCCCGGCTGATGGACAGCGTCTATCGCCACCAGCGGCACATCTATGATCTTACGCGCAAATTCTACCTGCTCGGACGGGACGATCTTATCGACGGGTTGGTCGTACCGCGCGGCGGCTCGGTGCTGGAGCTGGGTTGCGGCACGGGCCGGAACCTGGCGCTCGCCGCCGGACGCTATCCCAAAGCGTTGTTCTACGGTCTCGACATCTCGCAGGTGATGCTGGAAACCGCCCAGAAGAGACTTCACCGCGAACATATTCACGATATTGTCCGGCTGGCTCGCGGCGATGCCTCTGATTTCGACGCCGCGCCGCTCTTCGGCAGATCCCGCTTCGACCGCGTTTTCCTTTCCTATGCCTTGTCTATGATTCCGCCCTGGGAACGGACGGTTTCGGCCGCACTCGACTGCGTCGAAAGCGGAGGCTCGCTCCATATCGTCGATTTTGGCCAGCAGGAAAACCTTCCCGGCTGGTTTCGTCGGGGACTTCGTCACTGGCTCGCCAGCTTCCATGTAAGCCCCCGCGATTCACTGCGTGAAGTACTTGAATCGGAATGCGAGAAGCGCGGCGCAAGCCTACGTTTCGACTCATGTTTCGGGGGCTATGCCGTCCATGCGGTGGCGCAGATGGGCTGATGGGGCAGCCGCAAACAAGGCTACCCCGAAGACGATCGTCGCTACTCCCCTGCCACGCTCCCTTGCGCATCCAACGCCCTGACCACTGCCTCCACCAATGCCTGGGGCTTGTAGGCGAGCTTGTTCGGCGTAAGCCCCATGCGCACCACGACGAGTTGGCGCGAAGGGATGATCGTGACCGTCTGGCCGTCATGGCCAATCAGCCAATAAGCGTCGTCGGGCAGGTCGAAACCGGCATCGGGATCTGGATTGCGCGAGAACCCCACCCGTGGTCCGTGGAGCCAGATGCCGCGGCCATATTCACCCCCTGAAGCCTCGGTCGGCCTCCGCATCCATTCGGCCCAGCCTTCCGGCAGGATGCGCCGCCCGTTCCATACACCGTCCTGGAGCAGGAGCTGTCCGAAGCGGGCCCAGTCACGTGCGGAAGCGTAGACATAGGACGAGCCGACAAAAGTGCCTCGCGCATCCGTCTCGTAGATGGCCGTATGCATCCCGAGGGGTTCGAACAGCGCCTGACGAGGCCAGAAAAGTGCATCCTCCGGGTCCTCGAACACGTTCTGCCAGATACGCGAGACGATCACGCTCGCTCCACTGGAATAGGCGAAATGCGTGCCGGGACGGTGAAGCAGCGGCTGGTTGGCGGCAAAGCCTGCCATGTCGGGCTCCAGGAAGAGCATGCGCGTGACATCGCTGACATTGCCGTAATTTTCGTTGAAGGCGAGCCCGCTTTCCATCCCGAGCAGATGGGAAAGCGTGATCTCGTTGCGCCCGTCGCCCGCCCATTGAGGAAGGAGATGGCCTTCATCGACCGAAAGGCGCCCTGCCCCGGCCAATGTGCCGACAATGGCGGCATTCACGGTCTTCGTCATCGACCAGCCGAGAAGCGGCTGATCCGGGCTCTGGACGCCCGGGCCTAACCGCTCGCCCATGATGCGCCCGTTTCGGACGACAACAATGGCGCGCATGCCCGGACCGGTCATGCCGGGATCATCGAGGATCTCGGCGATGGCGGGATCGCCCGGAAGCTCGACGCGGTCACCCAACGGCCATAGCTCCTCGCTGCCGCCGGCAGCAGGCACATCCATCACGATCCCCCGCGCGGCGGCCAGATCTCCGTCGGGTACGACGGCGCATCCCGTCGCCCCGCGATAAAGGGCAAGTCCGTTCCCCATCGAGCCGAAAAGGCCGGTGCGCACGATCGCATGAGCAGTATCGACCTCGACGCGCATCAGCCTGAGCAGGGGATTGCCGGGCGCCTGCACGTCCTCATCGAGAACCTCTGCCGGATCGCGGCCGGCCAGGAAGACATTAGAGCAAACGATCTTCGCGGCATAGTTGGAGCCGACGCGGATCAGTTCAGGTGGAGAAAACCAGAGCCAGCCCGCAGCGGCGACCAAGGCGAGGATGATGAAACCCGTCAGCCATTTGGCGATGGAAAGAGTTCTCCGCATAACTTATCCCACAAAAAAAGATCACGATAGCGATTCGCCCGGCGGGAGGCTCTCTCTAACATGCGCCTGATGGCATTTTTGCTGACGTCGCTTCTGCTCGCCGGCTGTTCCACCGTGAGCTACGATTTCTCCGACCTCGCGCCGTCTGCTGCGACCCGTTCCGCAGGTCCGCGTTTCGCGGACAACAATCCGCATGAATGGGATGGCCACGCGCCGTGGCACTACCCCATCCACGGCACGGATGTTTCAAAATATCAGGGCGAAGTGGATTGGCACGCGCTGCGGCAAGGCGGCATCCGCTTTGCCTTCATAAAGGCGACAGAGGGCGGCGACCGGTTGGATGAAATGTTCCACCGGAACTGGCAGGGTGCGAAGGCAGCCGGCATTCCCCGCGGAGCCTATCATTTCTTCTACTTCTGCCGTCCGGCCGTCGAGCAGGCACGCTGGTTCATCCGGCATGTCCCACGGGATAAATCGGCGCTGCCACCGGTGCTCGACATGGAATGGAACCATCTCTCGCCCTCCTGCAAGCTCCGGCCGCCTGCAGAGACGGTCCGCGCCGAAATGCAGGTGTTTCTAGACATAATCGAAAGGCATTACGGAAAACGCCCTATTATTTACACATCTATCGACTTCTTCGACGACAATGGCCTGTGGCGCTTCAAGGGCTATCCGTTCTGGTTGCGCTCGGTCGCCGGCCACCCGGACGGGAAATACGACGACCACCCCTGGGTGTTCTGGCAGTATACGGGAACGGGGGTTCTCCCCGGCATCAAAGGGAACGCGGACATCAACGTGTTCCATGGCAATGCGGAAGCCTGGAAGGGCTGGCTCAAGGCGCACGCCGGTTGAAGCGGCCCCATTCGGTGAGGAGTAGAGATGCAATTGAAGTCCACCATGCTTGGAGCAGTTCTTGCGCTGTCGCTGCCTTCGCTGGCCACCGCCCAGCAATGCGGAGGAGATTTCGCCACGTGGCGCGCGGGCGTGGAGGCGGAGGCACAAAGCCAGGGCGTGGGTCCAGCAGGGATCGCGGCGCTCGAAGGTGCGGGAATCGACCAGAAGGTGCTCAACCGCGACCGTTCCCAGCGTGTCTTCACGCAGACTTTCCGCGAATTCGCAAACCGGATGATCAGCCGCGACCGAATGCAACGGGGCGCCGCCAATCTGCAGAAGTATGCGGATGTGTTCGCCCGCGGGGAACGCGAATATGGCGTACCCGGCCCGGTGATTGCCGGCTTCTGGGCTTTGGAGACGGATTTCGGCGCGGTCCAGGGGGACTTCAACACACTCAAGGCGCTGGCGACGCTTTCGCATGACTGCCGCAGGCCGGAACTGTTCCGGCCCGAGCTGATCGCGTTTCTGAAGCTCGTCGATGGCGGAATCGTTTCCACGGATATCACAGGCGCGTGGGCCGGCGAGATCGGCCAATTGCAGGTGCTCCCAAGCGACTACCTCGAAAAAGGCGTGGATGGCGACGGAGACGGCCGCGTTGATTTGAAGGGGAGCGCACCCGACGCGATCCTCACCGCCGCCAACAAGCTGGCCCAGCTCGGCTGGAAACCCGGAGAGCCGTGGCTGGACGAAGTGCGCGTGCCGGACAATCTGAACTGGGCTGAAACCGGCCGCGTCAACAAGATCCCGCGATCCCAGTGGACGGCGCTCGGTGTTACCAATCATGATGGCAGCCCCCTGCCCTCGGACGGCCTCATGGCGGGCCTGGTGCTGCCCATGGGCCACAAGGGTCCTGCTTTTCTCGCCTACGACAATTTCGATATCTATCTCGAATGGAACCAGTCTCTGATCTACACGCTGACCGCGGCCCATCTGGCCTCGCGTTACGCAGGGGCGCCGGCTTTCGATGCCCGCAATCCTGAGGAAGGATTGCAGCCGGAGATGCTCAAAGTTCTGCAGCAGAGGCTTCAATCCCTCGGCTATGATGTGGGTGATGTGGACGGGATCCTCGGCTTCAATACACGCGAAGCGGTTCGCCAGGAGCAGCTGCGTCTGGGCCTACCTGCGGATGGTTGGCCTACCCCCGCACTGCTGACCGGACTGGGAGAGTAAGGCGGGGTAAGGCATCAGAGCGGTAGGAAGAGAACCATTGATGAGTGTCCGGCTGGACAATGACGGGCAGGGTCTCCGCGCCGCTCGACGTGCCTACGGCCTGATTCCCCTATCGCCACGCTCTTCCCGTGCCTCAATCGGCCATCGTCTCGAGGCTCGCGAGCCCTTCGGGGGCCTTGCCCTCATCGAAGGGCTGTTCGACTTCGACGAAGACGTCCGGGTAGAAACCGTTGAAGCGGGTTCTGAGCGCCATGGAATAGGCGCCGATATGGCCGATCTCGATCCAGTCGCCGGTATCCACCGTCTCAGGCAGCCAGAATGGCCGCGAGAGGATGTCCACGGAATCGCAGGTGGCGCCGCATACGCGGAAGGGCACGATGTTGTCGGCACTCCCGTTGCGGGTGCGGATGGCAGGATCGGGAATGAAACGGGCCGGCAGCGTTATCTTGCCGGTCCATGAATCCGACAGGGAGGCCCAGATCCCGTCATTGATATAGAGCCGCCTGCCCTTGCGCAGGAGAACGCGCACGAGGAGCGAGAACGCGCGCGCCACGATAACCCGGCCCGGCTCCGCCACCAAGGGCACTCCGTCGAAGCCCCATTCGGCGATGTCGGCCCTCACCCTCCCCATCAGCTCCTCCAGGGATGGCATTTCTGGCTTTCTGCGGGTGGGATCATGCCCATATTCGGCTGGAAATCCTCCGCCAATGTCGAGGCCTGCCAGCGGTACGCCTGCCCGGTTCCGCACCCAATCGGACGAGGCGAGCGCCCGTTCGTAGACATCAGGATCCTCGATCTGGCTGCCGACATGAAAGCATATGCTGACCTTGTAGCCGTTGCGGTGGAGACGCTGCAGGAGTTCCACGGCATGGGCAGGCCCAGCGCCGAACTTCTTCGAGAGTTCATAAGCCGCGTGGCCTTTGGTCTGGATGCGCACGAAGACGGTGAGCGTGCCCGGATCGATATCGAGAGCGCGCACGACCCGGGTGAGCTTCGTCACTTCGTCTTCATGATCGACCGCGATGACGCGGATCCCATATCCCTCTAGCGCGAGGCGGATATCCGATTGTGCCTTGATGGGATGCATGTAGAGCATCTCCGCCGAGGGAGCCACGGCACGCACCGCTGCGAATTCGGCCGGCGAAGCGACATCGAATGCCGTCACACCCGCCTCCGCGAGTGTCTTCAAGACGAGCGGCTCGCCATTGGTCTTGACGGCATAGGCCGTCTTGCCGGGGAAAAGGCTCATGAAGCGGCGGGCGTCCGCTTTAAGAACCTCCGGCCGGAAGCAATAGACCGATTCGTCAGGGCGCATGTTGAGAGCGACGTCGCGCGCGGTCTCAAATCGCTGCATGGCGGGCCTCCACTGCGCAGGTTACCCAAATCGACTTTGGCGCTGCCAACCCCATTTACTGCATGGGACGCCACGATGGCAAAGTATCCTCCATCGCCAACTCAACCAAGAATTCGACATGAAACGGCGAGATCCAAGCCGGGTACTTTATGCAATTTGGAGCTGGTTATAGCGTCCTTGCTGTCCCAAAACGACCTCGCTCTTGCCGCCGAGCCATTCGGCGACCTGCAGGTGAGTGCCGATAAGTTCGAAGTCGACACCGATGAGCGTGATGCACCTCTCCGGCGACGTCGTCATTGGCACGGGGGGGAGATCACCGTCAAAATGGACAGCGCCTCCGTTTCCAAGAAGGACTATAAGATTGCTGTCGAAGAAGGCCCTGCCGTGGACGATCCTCGGGATTGAGCCTCTTTCAGCCGTTACGGGGCACCCCCGTGAAGAAGCCGCCCGGGCAGCCTTTCCGCTGCTCTTGAACGGCGTCCCTCCATCTTGTCGCCAATCGTCCGATTCGAAGCGTCAAACGTTTACATTTGTAAAGGCCACGTCTCCATCATTCTTATAAATATTTTGTGAAGGCGACTGCATTTTCCAGGAAAATCAAGCCTTTTGGCCGCCTCTTTAGAATTCCATTCCACAGTTTCGCTGCACTGCAGCAATTAAAGGACTTGGCAACGCTTCATTAATTTCTAGAATCCGAGCCTCCAGTCAGCATAGGAGGCTTTGCTTATGGGACTGACGCGACCACTGAATGCGCTTGTGATTTGTGCGGCGTTTGCATTTGTCGGAGCGCTCATCATGGGGGTCCTGCCGTAAGCAGCTACAGCCGAAGAGCCAAAGCTGAACAGACGGGAAGGCCGGGTGAAAACCCGGCCTTTTTCAGTTCATTGCCTTTCAAGCAGCCGCCTGCTGCGCATTCTCCGCCGGTGGCCTGATGCCAATCATGTGGCAGATTGCAAAAGGAAGATCGGCCCGGTTCATCGTGTAGAAATGAAAGTCGGTAACGCCGCGCTCAACCAGGTCCAGCACCTGTTCGGCGGCAACCGCAGCCGCCACAAGCTGATGCGTCGCGGGATCGCCTTCGAGGCCACGAAAGCGCTCCGCCAACCAGGCAGGCACATGCGCGCCACAGCGGCTGGCAAAACGAACCACCTGGGAGAAGTTGTGAACCGGCAGGATGCCGGGCACGATGGGCACATAGATGCCCGCACGGCGCACCCGCTCGACATAACGCTCGTAGACGTCATTGTCGAAAAAGAACTGGGTGATGGCGCGGGTGGCGCCGTTGTCCACCTTGCGCTTCAACATGTCGATGTCGGTAGCAAAATCCGGGCTTTCCGGATGCTTCTCGGGATAGGCGGAAACGGAGATATCGAAATCGCCGTGGTGTGCAAGCGCACCGACGAGATCGGCTCCGTTGATATAGCCGTTCGGATAGGGACGATAGGCGGCGCCGACGCCCTCCACAGGATCTCCACGAAGGGCGACGAAGCGTTTTACGCCCATGTCTGCGAATTCCGCGATGACGGTATCCACCTGCTCCCGCGAAGCGTCCACGCAGGTAAGATGGGCTGCCGGCATCAGCTCGGTCTCACCCAGGATTCGGCGAACCGTATGCGCGGTGCGCTCTCGCGTGGAGCCGCCCGCACCATAGGTCACCGACACAAAGGCAGGCTTGAGCGGCGCGAGCCGCTCCACCGTTTCCCACAGCTTGCCCGCCAACTCGTCGGTCTTGGGCGGGAAGAACTCGAAGGAGACGCGAATCTTCTCGGCCGCGTCGGCCTGCCGCGCAAATCGGTAGTTTGTCATTATGCCAGCTCCTTGTGCGCGGAAATTTGTTCAGATGCCATCGCGATGCGCCGATCCTGCGCGAGCCAGACCTTGACCGTCAGTCCTCCCTCGCCGCCATTCTCAGGCGCAAAGCTGCGGGTGGCTTCCAGATCAAGCTCGGCTTCGGAAAGCCATTCGGCGATTTGCCGGTCGGCAAAGCCGAGCCTCAGATGCGCATGTTCATCGCGCAGGAAATCCAGGTTGTGCGGAGCGAAATCGACGATGACCAGCCGGCCGCCGGGCCTGAGAAGCCGAGCCGCTTCGCGGATCGCCGCGGCAGGATCCTCCAGATAGTGGAGCACCTGGTGGATTGTCACGAGGTCGTGCGCATCACGCTCCACCGGCGGCGCATAGATGTCCCCCTGCCGAACCTGGGCATGGGCGACGCCCGCCCGCTCCAGATTGGCCCGCGCGACGGCAAGCATCTCGCGGGAGAGGTCGACACCAACTCCGCGGCGATAAAGGGGCGAAAAGAGTTCGAGCAACCGGCCCGTCCCCGTGCCGAGGTCGACCATGGATTGGAAGCTCTTTTCCCCGACCAGAGCCCTAAGCCCTGCTTCCACGGCTGTATCCGCTACGTGGAGGGAACGTATCTGATCCCAGCTCGCCGCGTTCTTGCGGAAATACTCGGCCGCCCTTTCCTGCCGCCGCCGCTTGATAGCTTCCAGCCGTTCCAAATCACGGCCGGCCACGGGATCCGCACGATCGACACGCCCGACCACGCCGTCGATGAATTCCCGCGCCGCCTCGGCGTCCGAAAGGCGGAAGAAGGCCCAGGAGCCTTCTTGATAGCGTGCGATCAGATCAGCTTCGAGGAGGAGCTTCAGGTGGCGCGAAACCCTGGGTTGGGACTGGTTCAATATCTCGGTGAGATCCGAAACGGTGAGGTCTGCATAGGAGAGCAACACCAGAATGCGCAGCCGGCTGGGCTCGGCGGCAGCCTTCAGGATATCGACCATCACGTCGAGCCGAATTCTCGGGCGCTTCAGCATCATTCACTCCAGAAACATATAAAGATATGTTTATATGACGCGGCCCATTTTGACAAGCCTTCCTCATGCTTCCAGCCGAGATTTCGGTGAACATCGAGCCGCGCTCCCGCCTTGGCCCTTCAGGTGGCCTATTGCCTCCTATATTCCACAGGCAGGAGGAAGGGCATGAAGGTCTCTACCGCGCGCCAGCGCTCCGTGAACAAGGCGCTGACCGCGCTTCTGCCGCAGGCGCCATACGCGGATACGGAAAAGATCCGTGCGCTTGCAAATGACCGCAAGCTCCGCTTCTTGCCCGCCTCGGTGGCTGTGTGGCTTGCCACGATCACGCATGTCCGCCACGAGCACACCGATTACGATCAACTTCTCGCCGAAGGCTATGACCGCGATTCCGCGCGCTTCTTCGTGGTGGACCAGATCAACGGGGTGCTGACCCAATGGCGCGCGACACGCCTGCTCGAGCCTGACGAAGAGGATGAATAGGCGTTACGGCTGGTAGATCCACTGTTCCGGGATGCGCAGGGACACGGCCTCGCCTGCCGTGATCCGGCCCGGCTTCTCCACCCAGGCGACGAGACCGCGAAGCCGCTTGGCGGTCTTGGCAAAAAGGAGCGCGGCGCCCTCGATATCGGCCAAGCCCGCATTGCGCGCGACGGACCGCCCAGAAAGGCGACATGGTCCATTCTGGAAATCGACCTTGAGCGTGGCTCCGCCCTCGAAGAAAAGCAGTGTTCCCGCAGGCAGCATCGAAAGGCGCGGCACACCCTCGATCAGAAGGTTCCCGCCTATCCATTCCGGCCGCACTTCGGAGATTTCCATCGCCGCGGCGATCTCCGCCAGTTCATCGGGAGCCACGATACTGAGTTGCCGCTCGTTGCGGATTTCCGTCCCGCGCCGGTACCAGGGCTCCCGCCCACCGGAGCGTCTCGTGATCCCGCAATGATGGTCGCCCTCAATGCCTGCGAAAGTGAGCGGCATTACGTCCACGGCGCTCGTCTGAAAATTATCCCCGCCGGCAATATAGACGCCTGCCACACGGCCGGACCGTTTCATGGCCGGTATGATCTGAAGGTCGGACGAAAGGGCTGTCGCCGCCTCATGCCGGGCAATGTTTTTCACATCATCCTCAAGAGAGCGCCGCCGATGGAATAGCCGGCTCCGAAGGCGCAGAGAAGGCCGAATTCGCCGCGTTCCAAATCCTCATGGTTTTCCGCCAGCGCGATGATCGCACCGGCAGCTGCGGTGTTGCCAAGGCGCTCCAGAACCGTGGGCGCACGATCCTGCCCAACTTCTTCGCCGAAGGCGAGCTTCAGGATCATCCTGTTCATGCGTGCATTCGCCTGATGTAGCCAGAAGCGCCGCATCGTGCCGGGCGTATGCCCGTATTCGGCCAGGAAGTCCACGATGAACTGATGGCCAGCCACCGTGACTTCCTTGAACACCTTGCTTCCCACCTGCTTGATAAGTTGGCCTTCCATAGAGAAGTTGTAGGGGTCCTCTTGGGAAAGGCGGCTGAGAAAGCCGAAATTCGAACGAATATTGCTCGATAACTGGGTCCAGAGCCGCGTATCGATCAGCTCGAATCGACCAGGATAGCTGCTGCCCGAGGCCATGCCCTCCACGACCATGGCCACGGCCGCGTCGCCGAAGATGAAATGCGTCTGCCGGTCGCGGAAATTGAGATGTGCCGTGATCAGTTCAGGCGTCACCACCAGGACGCGCCTGTGCGCACCCGCCCTCACCAGGTTTGTGGCCATATGGAGGCCGGCAAGTGCCGAGGAGCAGCCAAGCCCCATGTCGAAGGCAGCACCCTCCGCCCCCAGGGCCTGCTGGATCTCGATGGCGACCGCAGGATAAGGGCGTTGGTGATGCGCAGCAGAGCAGATGACGAGGTCGATATCGCGCGGCGACAGCCTCGCGTGATCGAGCGCCTTGCGCGCGGCTTTAAGCCCGAACTCAGCCATCACCGACAGTTCATCGTCGCCACGTTGCGGAATGAAGGGCGCCATCCGCTGCGGGTCCAGGATTCCCTCCCGTTCATAGACATGGCGCTGCCTGATGCCGGACGCGTGCAGGATGAACTCCGCATCGGAGTGCTGCAAAGGCTCTTCGCCTCGTGCGGCACGGGCACGGTTCTCCTGATCGACCCACCGGTTGAAGCTGTCTACGAGATCTTCGTTTGAGATCACGGCCGCGGGGATTTCTACGCCCAGGCCTGAAAGGCAAAGGCGGTCCGCCGTCTCCCGTTTCCGGGCCAGATCGAACTCCCCCGTGCCCTGCCCGCTGATCCGGCGTAGCATCATTCATATGCCCTGCGCTCCGGAGCCGGTCTCAGCCCCGTCTTGTCCCTACAATGTATAGAGCAAAGGGATGCGAATAGGGTTAATTTGCGGCTCTCATTCACCGCCAGGCTTAGTTATCCCCTAACGCCTGCGAAAGTACCCGCGCGACTTCATCACTTGTGTAAGGTTTCTGCAGCATCGGCCGGCCATGCCATTCGGACGGGATTCCCGTCCGGTCATAGCCCGTGGCAAAGACAATCGGCATCTTCTCCACAAGCCTGTGGGCCAGGGGAAAGACCTGCTTACCGCCGACATTGACGTCCAGGATCGCCAGATCGGCAGCCAGATCGCCTTCAACCATTGCCTCGGCGCGGTCGAACCGCATTGCCGGACCGACCACTGCGCATCCCAGATCCTCCAGGATCATCTCAAGATTCATCGCCACCAAGGCCTCGTCTTCGACAACGAAAATTCGCAGGCCCTGGAGGTTCTTTGAATCAATAGACATGGGTCTGGATCGCCATGAAGGAAGGAGCCGCAGCCGAAGAAAACAAGGCTGCAGCTTTAGCTGAATACAAAGAATTGCTCATAGATACGTCCCGGCCCTCCGGCTATTAAATACGCAAACGCAGACAGGGGCCTTAAGTTCCCGCAATTCTGCCCTTTCCTTCATGAAATCCGCTAACGCGTCAGTCGCTTATAGGTGACCCGCTTCGGATTGACGCTGTCGGGGCCCAGCCGGCGCACCTTGTCCGCCTCGTATTCCTCGAAATTGCCCTCGAACCATTCGACATGGCTGTCGCCCTCGAAAGCGAGGATATGCGTGGCGAGCCGGTCGAGGAACATGCGGTCGTGCGAGATGATGACGGCGCAGCCGGCAAAGTTTTCCAGCGCATCCTCGAGCGCTGCAAGCGTTTCGGTATCGAGGTCGTTGGTGGGTTCGTCGAGCAGGATGACGTTGCCGCCGTCCTTGAGCAGCTTGGCCAGATGCACGCGGTTGCGCTGGCCGCCCGAAAGAGTGCCGACCTTCTGCTGCTGATCACCGCCCTTAAAGTTGAAGGAAGAGCAGTAGGCGCGACTGTTCACCTCGTGCTTGCCGAGCTTGATGACGTCATTTCCTCCGGAGATCTCTTCCCAGACCGTCTTGTTCGGATCGAGCGTATCGCGGCTCTGGTCGACATAGCCGAGCTTCACGGTATCGCCGATGCGGATCGCACCTTGGTCGGGCTGTTCCTGGCCGGTGATCATGCGGAAAAGGGTGGTCTTGCCGGCACCGTTCGGGCCGATGACGCCGACAATTCCGCCGGGAGGCAGCTTGAAGGTGAGATCATCGATGAGCAGCCGGTCGCCATAGCCCTTCGATACTCCTTCGACCTCGATCACTACATTGCCGAGCCGCTCGCCGGCCGGGATGATGATCTGCGCTTCGCCCGGACGCCGGTCGTTGGCAGCGTTGACGAGTTCGTCATAGGCGCGGATACGGGCCTTGCTCTTTGCCTGCCTGGCCTTGGGGCTCGCCGCGATCCACTCGCGCTCGCGCGCAAGCGCCTTCTGGCGCGCAGCCTCCTCGCGCCCCTCCTGCGCCATGCGCTTGGCCTTGGCTTCCAGATAGGCGGAGTAGTTGCCCTCATAGGGAATGCCGCGGCCGCGATCGAGCTCGAGGATCCAACCCGTGACATTGTCAAGGAAATAGCGGTCGTGGGTGATGATGAGCACCGCACCGGGATATTCGCGCAGGTGCTTTTCAAGCCATGCGGTTGTCTCGGCGTCGAGATGGTTGGTGGGCTCGTCGAGAAGGAGAAGGTCGGGCTGGCGTAGCAGGAGTTGGCAAAGTGCGACGCGGCGCTTTTCACCGCCGGAAAGCTTCGTCACATCCGCATCACCCGGAGGGCAACGCAGAGCCTCCATGGCCATTTCCACCTGGGAATCGAGATCCCACAAGTTCTGGCTGTCGATCTGGTCCTGGAGCTTGGCAGCCTCGTCCGCCGTCTCGTCGGAATAGTTCATCATGAGATCGTTGTAGCGGTCGAGGATCGCCTTCTTTGCCGCCACGCCTTCCATGACATTGCCCAGCACGTCGAGTGCGGGATCGAGCTGCGGTTCCTGCGGCAGGTATCCGCAGGTGGCGCCCTCCGCCAGCCAGGCCTCGCCGGTATATTCCTTGTCGAGGCCCGCCATGATGCGCAGCACCGTGGATTTACCGGCGCCGTTCGGGCCGAGAATACCGATCTTGGCATCCGGATAGAAGGACAGATGGACGTTATCGAGAACCTTCTTGGCTCCGTAGGCCTTGCTGAGGCCGGCCATGTGGTAAATGAACTGACGTGCCATGGGGGCGAAACTGCTCCGTGGATAAGGTGAGTGGTCAATAGTGAATGGTGAATGGAAGCGGCCGGCGGGGAAGCCAATCAGGGCGAAGCCTCGCCGGAACCATTCACCATTGACCATTCACTATTCACTCGATCAAAAGGTTGCCGCGTATGTAGGCCAAGTGTGTCCGGGGAGCAATGTGGCATTCGAAACTGCAACGACTCTCAAGACCGCATCCGGGTCACGATTGCGCCTCTATATCAGCCGCGCAAAGGCCAATCCGGTCGGCATCGTACAAATCAACCATGGCCTTGCCGAGCATGCTGGCCGTTATGCCCGGTTCGCCGCCTTTCTCTCAGAGCGCGGCTTTCACGTCTATGCCCATGATCATCGCGGCCACGGTCATTCGAACGCAGCCGGAACGCCGCCCGGCCACTTTGGCGCGGAGGCTTCCGCGGAAACGATGCTGGCCGATGTGCTCGCGGTTCATGAGCGTATCGCGGTCGATCATCCCGGCCTTCCCTTGATCCTTTTCGGCCACTCTATGGGTGCAATGATCGGTCTTGCCTTTCTCAGCTGGCACGCGGGACGGGTTCATGGGGCGGCGCTGTGGAACATGCCGCTTGGAACGCGCATCGAAGCGCGCGCCGCCAAAGCCCTTCTCGCCTGGGAACGCTTCCGCCTCGGCTCCGACATACCCTCGCGCATTCTGCCCCGCCTCACCTTCCAGGCCTGGGCCAGGGCCATTCCGGAAGCACGGACGTCATTCGACTGGTTGTCGCGCGATGCCGAAGAGGTCGATCGTTACATCGCCGACACATTCTGCGGCTGGAATGCATCCGTGGGCCTGTGGCGCGCCGTCTTCGATTTCAACCTGATGGGTATCGATGAGCGAACCCTCGTGTCGATACCCCGATCCCTCCCTATTCAACTCGTCGGAGGGGGCGCAGACCCCTCTACCAATGGCGGAGCTACCCTTCTGCGGCTGGAACGACGGCTGCGCCGGAACGGCTTTTCGAATCTGGAAACAAGGATCTACCCGGAGAACCGGCACGAATCTCTCAACGAGTTGAATCGAAGCCTGATCATGAGTGATTTCGTCCATTGGGCCAAAAGAGCCCTGCGGTGAGAACCAGCCCAGGCAAGTGGCGGTCCGCGCCAACATCTGCTAGGCAGCGCTGAAAACAGAAAGGCCACGACCACCATGGCACAACCGCCGCTCAAAGGCATTCGCGTCATCGAACTTGCCCGTATTCTCGCCGGCCCCTGGGCGGGCCAGCTTCTCGCCGATCTCGGCGCAGACGTCATCAAAGTCGAAAATCCCGATGGCGGGGACGACACGCGCAAGTGGGGGCCGCCGTTCGTGACCGGAAAGGATGGCGAGAACCTCTCCGCCGCCTATTTCCACGCCTGCAACCGGGGCAAGCGCTCTATCGCCCTCGATTTCGCGAAAGAGAAGGATCGCACGGTTCTTCTGAAGTTGATCGCCTCCGCCGATGTGCTGATCGAGAACTTCAAGCTTGGCGGCTTGAAAAAATACGGCCTCGATTATGAAAGCGTGAAGGCGGTCAATCCCCGCCTCGTCTACTGCTCCATCACCGGTTTCGGGCAGGACGGGCCCTACGCTCCGCGCGCCGGCTACGATTTCATCATCCAGGGCATGTCAGGCCTGATGTCCATCACCGGCGCCGTGGACGGCGAGCCGCAGAAAGTGGGGGTGGCGGTCACCGACATTTTCACCGGTCTTTATTCTGTCATCGCCATCCAGGCCGCGCTCCGGCACGCGGAAAGGACCGGCGAAGGACAACACATCGACATGGCACTCTATGACGCCCAGATCTCCGTGCTTGCCAATCAGAACCTCAATTTCCTGGCTTCCGGCGCGGCGCCGACGCGCATGGGCAATGCCCACCCGAACATCTGCCCCTATGAGGTGTTCGAAGTCGAAGACGGACATTTTATCCTGGCTGTCGGCAATGATGGACAGTTTGCCCGTTTTTGCGGCGTAATCGGTCGAGAGGACCTGCCTTCGGACCCCGATTTCGCGACCAACGCCGCGCGCGTCGCCAACCGCGGGAAGCTGCGGACGCAGATCGTCCCGGTGCTGAAAACCTTCGCCCGCGATCTTCTCCTGAAAAAGCTCGAGGAAGCCGGCGTCCCGGCAAGCCCGATCAACACCATTGCCGAAATGTTCGCCGACCCACAGACAATCGCGCGCGGCATGAGGCTCGGCCTTGACGACGGGCGGGGCAACACGCTTCCTTCCGTACGCGCCCCGATGGTCATGTCCGAAACCCCGCTCACCTACACGCGCCCGAGCCCACGCCTTGGCGAGCACACCGAAGAAATTCTGCGCGAATTGGGAGAGAGTTGACAGCGGAAGCAGGTCGAACCGGGAAGACCGCCTACTCGCCTTTTCTCGCGTGATAGGCCGCACCGACGGCCGCCCCGAGCGCAACTCCGACCGCTATTCCCACCGAAACATTGTCGATCGCCGCGCCTATAGCCGCGCCCACTCCGATGCCGAGCGCCATACCAAGAGCCATGGCGGAAGATTGATCGCTCATGTGTCGGGAATTAGGGCGAAGCGACGAGATGTAAGGGGTTTGCAACCATATAGCCTGGATACTGCAGCAGATCAGGGGAGGAGGTAGACGGCAGAAACCGCCTGCCCTCTCCGCCGGAGATTATATCAGGTTGGTCTGAAAATCCCTTCATCGAACGTCCACAGTAACATTCCGGCGTCGCCTGCGGACCATGGGCTTGACACTGCAATCGCTTTCGTTTGGTTCGATGCCAGCGTCGCCTTCGCAGGATGCGAGAAAGATCGCTCGGCGGATGGGAGGCAAGCGCTTGAGGTATCGCGCGATCTGCCAGGCTATTCTATTCCGTTCGGCAGCTGTTCCAGGTCGTTCAGCCGGAGCGGTAGGCGGTTCGATCTCTTGACCGATGTGAATTAACCACGGCCTGCTCTCGGCCGCAGATGACCTCCAGGCTAGGCCCGGCTTTGGGGCCGCTATATCGATGGCCGCGCGGTATGCGCGGTGGAGCCGGACTGAAGTCGCACGTCCTCCAGAAGAAGCTGGGCTGTATAGGCACGCATCAGGAGTCCGCACTGGCGAATTGAAATGATATACGTGCTTTGTTTGCTTTTAAGCCTATCAAAATCCATCCCCGACTCCCGAGACAACACGGGCGAATGATGGGGCGCCTGGAACGAGCAGGGACAAAGATCCCCGGGGAAAAAACCCGTCTAAATGCGGGTTTCATCAACAGCTGGAAATCACAAAAGCTTTTGACGCAATGAGATTTCCCTGTCGCTTAAAAATCTACCCTCTTCTTGGAAAGAGTGCAGAGATCATCCCAGAAACAGCTTCTCTAGGAAAGCGGCGGCATCCTCGAAGCGCCCTTCTCCGCCCCGTTCGGGACCGAGCACTGCCCGCACCTGCACGTCGAAATCGGCATAATGCTGGGTGGTGGCCCAAATAGCGAAGATGAAGTGGTAGGGGTCGGCGCCCTTGAGCCTGCCCTGCCGCATCCATTCCTTGATGATCTTCGCCTTCTCGTCGACCAGATCCTTCAGTTCGCCCTGTAGAAGCGGCATGACGCGTGGCGCGCCCTGCAGGATCTCGTTCGCGAACAGCCGGCTTTCGCGAGGGAAATCCCGCGCCATCTCCATCTTCCGCCGGATATAGGAGCGTATTTCGGTCGCTGGGTCGCCGTCCTGGTCCATTTCACGCAGAGGCGCCAACCAAGCCTCCATCAACCGATCGATCAGCGCGACGAAAATCGCTTCCTTGCTCTTGAAATAATAGAGCAGATTCGGCTTCGACATACCGGCGGCCTCCGCGATCTGATCGATGGTCGAGCCGCGAAAACCGTGCTGTGAAAAAACTTCCAGGGCCGCCTCCTGGATGAGCTCGCGTCTTTCGCGCTGGATGCGCGTGCGTTTTGGCTTGGCGGGATTGTCCATGATTTCGCCTGCCCCGGGCATCGGCCGTCAAACTTCCCCTCTGGCACAGCGCATCTGGCAGACTGGCGCGCGCGGGGGCAAGTGCAAATCCGTACAATGCCCTTGACCGCCTTATCGGCGGTGTTAACGTTTGTCCAAACGGTCAAAAAATTGCGTATCATTTTTCTTTTGAAATACCAAGCTTGACCGGGACGAAGAGGGGTTAAAAGGAGGCTTGGCGATGCTTGAGCGACCCACGAGGCCAAACGATCTCAGCGCGTTCTGGATGCCGTTTACGGCAAACCGGCAGTTCAAGCAGGCGCCGCGCATGCTCGTCTCGGCCAAGGACATGCATTATACGACCGCTGACGGTCGCAAGCTGCTCGACGGGACTGCCGGACTGTGGTGCGTGAATGCCGGCCACTGCCGGCCGAAGATCACGGAAGCGATCAGGCATCAGGCGGGCGAACTCGACTATGCACCGGCCTTCCAGATGGGCCACCCGATCGTGTTCGAATTCGCGAGCCGCCTGGTCGATATCGCGCCCGAGGGTATGGATCATGTCTTCTTCACCAATTCCGGTTCGGAATCGGTCGAGACGGCGTTGAAAATGGCGCTCGCCTATCACCGCGTGAAAGGCGATGGCGCGCGCACGCGTCTCATCGGCCGGGAGCGCGGCTATCACGGCGTGAATTTCGGCGGAATCTCCGTAGGCGGCATCGTGAACAACCGGAAGATGTTCGGCACCCTTCTGGCCGGCGTCGACCACCTCCCCCATACCCACCTGCCGGAGAAAAACGCCTTCTCGCGCGGTGAGCCGGAGCACGGGATCGAGCTTGCCAATGAGCTGGAGCGGATCGTGGCGCTTCATGATGCCTCCACGATCGCCGCCGTCATTGTCGAGCCAGTGGCGGGCTCCGCCGGCGTCATCCTGCCGCCCAAGGGCTATTTGAAACGGCTGCGCGAAATCTGCGACAAGCACGGCATTCTTCTTATTTTCGACGAAGTGATTACCGGCTTCGGTCGGCTTGGAACGCCATTTGCAGCCGATTACTTCGGCGTGGTGCCGGATATCATGACGACCGCCAAGGGCGTCACCAATGGCGTGATCCCCATGGGCGCGGTGTTCGTGAAGAAGGAAATTCACGACGCCTTCATGTCCGGCCCGGACCATATGATCGAGTTCTTCCACGGCTACACCTATTCCGGCAATCCGGTCGCCTGCGCCGCCGGTCTGGCGACGCTGGAGACCTATAAGGAGGAAGGCCTGCTCACGCGCGGCGAGGAGCTGGGCCAGTACTGGGAGGATGCGCTGCATTCGCTCAAGGGCGAACCGCATGTGATCGACATCCGCAATATCGGCCTTGTGGGCGCCATCGAACTGGAGCCTATCCCCGGCCAGCCTACGAAGCGCGCCTTTTCCGCATTCCTGAAGGCCTTCGAAAATGGCCTCTTGATGCGCACGACGGGCGATATCATCGCCCTTTCGCCCCCACTCATCATCACCAAGGGCCAGATCGACGAGATCATAGATCACGTAAGGGATGTGCTGCGGGCGGTGGATTGATTTCAGCGGCCGGCCCTTTGGCCGGCCTTCGGCTGAGGAAAAAGAACAAAAGGGCGGACGAATGGCGGCACCCGGTGAAAATCTCAGGATCAATGCGGATCGCCTCTGGGATTCCATTCATGAAATGGCGCAGATCGGTCCGGGCATTGCTGGCGGCAGCAATCGCCAGACGCTGACCGACGAAGATGGCGAAGGCCGCCATCTCTTCAGAAAATGGTGCGAGGAGGCGGGCATGACCGTCTCCGTCGACGCCATGGGCACGATATTCGCGATGCGCCCGGGAACCGATCCCGATGCCCTGCCCGTCTATGTCGGCTCCCATCTCGACACCCAGCCGACGGGTGGTCGATATGACGGCGTCCTTGGCGTGCTCGGCGGGTTGGAGGTCGTCCGGACGCTCAACGACCTGGGCATCAAGACGAAACATCCGATCGTCGTCACCAACTGGACGAACGAGGAAGGCACGCGCTTCGCCCCGGCCATGCTCGCCTCCGGTGTCTTCGCCGGCATACACGACCTCGAATGGGCCTATGACCGGAAGGATAAAGACGGCAAGCGCTTCGGCGACGAGCTGGAGCGCATCGGCTGGAAAGGCGAGGAGCCGGTCGGTCAGCGCAAGATGAAGGCCTTTTTCGAACTCCATATCGAGCAAGGCCCGATCCTGGAAGACGAGGGCATCGATATCGGCGTGGTCACCCATGGCCAGGGGCTTAAATGGCTGCAGGTGACGCTCAATGGCCGGGAGGCCCATACGGGCTCCACACCCATGCCCAAGCGGCGAAATGCCGGGCTCGGTATGGCCCGCGTGATCGAGCTGGTTCACGAAGTGGCGATGGACTACCAGCCGCATGCGGTGGGCGCCATCGGCCACATGGAGGTCTATCCGAATTCGCGCAACATCATCCCCGGCCAAACGGTTTTCACCATCGACATCCGCTCGCCGGACAAGAAGGTGCTCGACATGATGGATACACGCATCAGGCAGGGCATCGAGACCATCTGCGACGCGATGGATATCTCATACGAGATCGAGCAGGTCGGCCATTTCGATCCCGTCACGTTCGACAAGAGCTGCGTGCAGGCGATCCGCAATGCAGCCGAGCGGCTCGGCTATACGAATCGGGACATCGTCTCGGGTGCCGGGCACGACGCCTGCTGGATCAATCGCGTGGCGCCCACGGCCATGGTCATGTGCCCCTGCGTTGACGGGCTCTCCCACAATGAGGCCGAGATGATCACCAAGGAATGGGCGCAGGCCGGCTGCGACGTGCTTTTCCATGCCGTGGTGGAAACAGCCGAAATCGTAGAGTAACGGGAACGGCAAGCCGGCGAGGAAAGTGCGATTTAGCGGCCGGGCACGCCCGTTTGCCTCATGTTCATCGTTGGAATATCCCTTCGGCCAAACTGAAGGGCGACAAGGCCGAGAGCGCCGCCCCATCGTGGATGCCCGGCTTCGTCAATGTCGCAGAACTTACGGTCACGCCGCAAGCTTCTTCCGCTCCGCATCGCGGAAGGCGCCAGGGGTCATGCCGGTTTCGCGCTTGAAGAAGCGGTTGAAATAGGCCGGATCCTGAAAGCCTAAGGAATAGGCGATGGCCTGAACCGGCGTCGGCGTGAAGACGAGTTCGCGCCTTGCCGCCCTGAGAAGATGCCGCGCCGCCAGTTCCTGGACGCTTGCCCCGGCTTCGCGCCGCGCGATCCGGTTCAGATGGGCAGGCGAAATGCCCAATCTCTCGGCATAGAAACTCACCGGCCGGTGTTCCCTGCAATGCGCGGCAAGAAGGGTCGTGAGCGCTTGGATGCGCTGGCGATCCCGAGCACGCCCGGCAAAGGGTTCACCCATCCTCTCGGCCTGCGCTCCCGTCCGGGCGAGCCGCAGGACGAGCTCGGTCACCATCGCGTCCAGCAGTATGTCGCTCCCAGGCCCTGCCCGATGAAGCTCCTCATGAACACGCTGGGCAAGCGGCGCGACATGCGAGGCATCCTGACCCGACCCGTCGAGCGGGATGATCTGGGTCCTGGACAGGAATGCCGAAATCGCCGGGTCAGCCGCTCGAACGGGCGAGAGCCGGTCCGCCAGCACCGTGATCACCAGCCCGTCCGCGTTTCGCGTGTAATACCGGAAGCCGTGTACCGCCCCCGGTGCAATATAGATCGCAGCCGGCGCCGCAAAGGACCGGGGCTCGGACCCGCCAAGGAGCTCCCCTCCCCCCGCCGCCAGCACGAAAATCTGGAAAAGCGCCTCGTGCCGGTGAAGCGAAATCTCCCAATTGTGCAGGCTGCTGCGAAACGGCAAGGTCTCGCTGTGGAGCCAGAACCCTTCCGACTCTCCCGAGTTCTCCCGATAAAGGCGGTAATTGGGAACGTTCTTTCCGGCCATCTCATCCTCATTTCATGATCGGAAAGTGCAATGATACGCGATAAAAGTCCATTGCCGCCGGTCACCGGCAGTTCCAATGTCCAGCGCCTGTATGCATGCTGAACCTAGGGTGCGATTCCGGCGGGCCCGGTCCACCCCGCCTCGGGAGGTAGGAATGAGCACAGACGGATATTCCAAACGTTACAGCGAAGGCATGGCCACGCGCCGGTCCGTTCTTGGGGATGCCTGGGTGGACCGGGCCGAGGCGAACAAGACGGAATTCGACGCGCCGTTCCAGGAATTGATCACCGAGGCTGCCTGGGGCCACGTCTGGTCCGGGCCGACCTGGACGAAACGCGAGCGCTCCATGGTCACCATTGCCCTTTTGGCTGCCCTGGGCCACGACGACGAGGTTGCGATGCATGTGCGCGCCACAGCCAATACCGGAGCGACGGCTGACGACCTGCGCGAGGCCATGCTGCATGTCGCGATCTATGCCGGCGTGCCTGCGGCGAACCACGCGATCAAGATCATCAAGCAGACGCTTGCTGAAATGCAATCGGGAGAAAAGAAATGAAGAACGAGAGACCCGAAACGGGCGGCTTCTTCCAGCGCGACCGCAGCTGGCACCCGCCGGCTTTCGCGCCGGGCTATAAGAGCACAGTGGTGCGTTCGCCGCAGCGCGCGCCCATCTCCTTCGGCAACACGCTTTCCGAACTTACCGGACCCACCTTCGGCCATAGCTTGCTCGGGCCACTCGATAACGACCTGACCGTCAACTTCGCCAAGCCTGGCGAGAGCGCCATCGGGCCGCGCATTATCGTCTATGGCCGGGTGTTGGACGAAAACGCGCGGCCGGTCCCGAACGTGCTGGTCGAGTTCTGGCAGGCGAATGCCGGCGGCCGCTATCGCCATAAGAAGGATGGCTACCTCGCCCCCCTCGACCCGAATTTCGGCGGCTGCGGGCGCACCATCACGGACGAAGACGGGAACTACTGGTTCCGCACCGTTCAGCCCGGAGCCTATCCGTGGCCAAATGGCATCAATGACTGGCGGCCGGCCCACATCCACTTCGCGATCTTCGGCCACGGCTTCGTCCAGCGGCTGATCACGCAGATGTATTTCGAGGGCGATCCCATGATCTGGAAATGTCCGATCGTCCGCACGATCCCCGACAAGAAGGCGATCGAAGGGCTGATTGCCGCTCTCGACATGGAATCCACGGTACCGATGGATTCGCGTGCGTATAAATTCGACATCGTGCTGCGCGGGCGCCGTTCGACGCTGTTCGAAAACAAGCTGGAGGGCAACTGATCATGGTCCAGTCACTGACAAGGCTGAAGGAAACCGCCTCACAGACGGCCGGCCCATATGTCCATATCGGGCTCACGCCGAACTACTGCGATATCGGCGGCATCTATCCCGAGGACCTCGGCGTCCGCATGGTCAACGAGAAGACGAGGGGTGAGCGCGTCACCTACAAGATGCGGGTCATCGACGGCACGGGGTCCGTCATCAAGGACGCGCTGATCGAGATCTGGCAGGCTGACGCGGATGGTCTCTACAATTCGCCATCCGAGCCGCGCGGCAAGGCCGATCCCAATTTCACGGGCTGGGGGAGGCAGGCGTCGGATCCGGAAACGGGCGTCTTCACCTTCGGGAGCGTCAAGCCGGGTCGGGTTCCCTTTACCGACGGGCGGCCGCAGGCGCCCCATGTATCGCTCTGGATCGTTGCCCGCGGCATCAATCTCGGTCTGCAGACGCGCATGTATTTCGGCGATGAGGCTGAAGCCAATGCGGCGGATCCGGTGCTCACACGTCTGGAACACCAGAATCGGGTTCCAACGCTGATTGCGCCGCGCACTGGGGATACCTACAATTTCGACATATATCTCCAGGGTGACAAGGAAACCGTGTTCTTCGATGTGTGAGGCGGAATGAGCGTCAGCGCCTTCGACCACCCCATCCTCTCCGGACTTGTGGGCGACGAGGAGTTCGCGGCGCTCTTTTCCGTCGTCGCGGAACTCGCGGCGATCCTTCGCTTCGAGATCGCACTGGCGGAAGCCGAAGCGGAAGAAGAGATCATCTCGCAAGAGGCGGCGGAAGCCATTTCCGCCGCCTTGCAGCACTACAAGCCGGATGTGGGCGCGCTCAATAGAGGCATTGCGCGCGACGGGGTGGTAATCCCGGCGCTCGTGGAGCAATTGCGCCAAAAGCTTCCCGAGGAGCACCGCACCTGCCTTCACTTCGGAGCGACAAGCCAGGATCCCATTGATACCGCCTTGGCGATGCGCCTTTCGCAGGCCACCACTTTGCTTGCCACTCGGCTGGATGAGGTCATCGAAAGCCTTGACGCACTGGAAAGGCGCGACGGCGGCATTGAGGTGATGGCGCATACGCGCATGCAGGCTGCCATACCCGTGAGAGCGGGCCGGAAAATCATCTCCTGGCGCGATCCGCTTATGCGTCACCGTGCGCGGCTCGAAACCATTCGTAAATCCGTGACGGTCCTGACCTTCGGGGGAGCTGCCGGAACACTCGACAAGCTTGGCGAAAAGGGACCCGCCGTGGCGGCTCGCCTCGCGCGCAAGCTCGGCCTCAACCTCGTCGCCCGTGCGCGACATTCGGAGCGCGACGGCATTGTCGATTTCGCCTCCTTCCTCTCTCTTGTCACGGGAAGCTTAGGCAAGATGGGCCAGGATGTAGCCCTCATGGCCCAGAATGAAATGGGCGAGGTGCAGGTGGCGGAAGGTGGCGGCTCCTCCGCCATGCCACACAAGCAAAACCCCGTTAAGGCGGAGATCCTCGTCACTCTTGCCCGCTTCAACGCCACGCTACTTTCCGGCATGCACCACGCGCTGATCCATGAGAACGAGCGGTCCGGCGCGGCCTGGACCCTTGAATGGATGCTTCTTCCCCAGATGGTCGTCGCGACAGGTGCCGCGCTCAGAATCGCGAACGAGCTTGCGGGCGGTATTACCTTCGCCACCCGCAAAGCAGCGCCGTAATTATTCAGCCGCGATCCGCTCTTCCCTGACCGGATGAATGCTCTGAAAGGGCACGCAGAGGCGGTTCCAGACATTGATCATGCCGATGGCGACGGACAGCTTCACCAATTCGTCGTCGGAGAAGTGCTTGCGGGCCTGCTCGAAGTCCTCGTCCGTCACCATCTGCTCCGAAAGCCGCGTCAGCCTTTCCGTCCAGGCAAAGGCGGCTCGTTCCCGTTCGGAGAAGAGAGGCGACTCCCGCCAGGCTGCGACGAGATACAAGCGCTGCTCGCTTTCCCCATCCTCGCGCGCTTCATGGCTATGCATGTCGACACAGTAGGAGCAGCCATTAATCTGGGAAGCCCGGAGCTTGATAAGATGAAGCAGGCTCTTTTCCAGGCCGCATTCGTCGACGGCTTTGTTCAGGGCCCGGACGTTTTTGATGATCTCCGGCGAGGCGTGGAAAAAATTGAGTCGTGGCTGCATGGCTCTTCCTTTCTACTTCGACTTTTTCAAAGAGGTTTCGCCCTGAGGCCGCTGGTGGCGGGCAATGAAGGCGCAGTTGAACGCGACCGCGCGCGGATCGGCATCGGCCTCATAACCTGACACGATCTGCGAAAGCTTCGTCTCGGCCAGCACGGCCCGCCAGGCCCGCTCCGCCTTGAGCATGGCCACCTTGATGCCGCACGGTTTCACATAAGCTTCGGCTTCCAGAGCGCCCGGCCCGCGCTGCCTGATCTCACCACAGCGAAAGGCCGGCTGATGGCCTTCAACGGCAAGGACGATGTCGAGCAAGCTGATCCGCTCGGGCGCCTTTGCCAGGCGATATCCGCCGTTCGGCCCCGGTATGGATTCGAGGATCTTCGCGGCAGTCAGCGCTTGCAGGTGCTTAAGCAGATAGCTGGGTGAAAGACCATGCAATTCGGCAAGAGCACTGCCTGGAAGCGTGGCCTCCCCATTCAATTGCGCCAGAACCGCCGCACAGTGGATCGCAGCTTCAACCCCGTCGCTCAGCTTCATGGGTTAATCTCCTATCGTGGATATTCTCTATCCTGGATATCGAGTATCCGCAATAGGGGTGCGGGTCCGAATTTCCGTTACGGCAGCATTTCATCTCCGCGGGGCTATTCGGCCGCGATCTTCATCGGATTGTTCGGATGAGTGGTCCAATTGGCATAGTCGCCCAAGACGACCTGCCCGGTTCTCCGGTCGACCTCTCCCGCCGCGAGCGGCACCATGGTGATGCAGTTCTCGACGGGGCATATGTTGACGCAGAGATTGCAGCCGACGCACTCCTCCTCGATCACCTCGAAACGGCGTACGCCGTTCACCATGCTGGTGATCGCCTGATGCGAGGTGTCCTCGCAGGCGATGTGGCAGCGACCGCATTTGATGCAGAGATCCTGGTTGATGCGGGCCTTGGTGGCGTAATTGAGATTGAGATATTGCCAATCAGCGATGTTGGGCACCGCCCGCCCTATCACGTCGTCCAGCGTGGCATGGCCCTTCTCGTCCATCCAGCTCTTGAGACCTTCGATCATTTCCTGGACGACCTTGAAGCCATAGGTCATTGCGGCGGTGCAAACCTGGACATTGCCTGCGCCAAGCGCCAGGAACTCCGCGGCGTCGCGCCAGGTCGTGATCCCGCCGATCCCGGAGATGGACAGGCCGCGTGTTTCGGGATCGCGCGCGATCTCCGCCACCATATGAAGCGCGATGGGCTTCACCGCCGGCCCGCAATAACCGCCATGGGTTCCCTTGCCGTCTATGGTCGGCTCGGGCGCGAACGTGTCGAGATTGACGCCGGTGATCGAGTTGATCGTGTTGATGAGCGACACGGCGTCCGTACCGCCGGCGAAAGCCGCTCGAGCGGGATTGCGTATGTCCGTGACATTGGGCGTGAGCTTTGTGATCACCGGCATGCGCGTGTTCTGCTTGCACCAGCGCACGACCATCTCCACATATTCGGGCACCTGACCGACCGCGGAACCCATGCCGCGCTCGCTCATGCCGTGCGGGCAGCCGAAATTGAGCTCGATCCCGTCGGCCCCGGTTTCCTCGACCAGCGGCAGGATCGCCTTCCAGGCCTCCTCCTGACACGGGACCATCAGCGACACCACGAGCGCCCGGTCCGGCCAGTTCCGTTTCACCTGTTTGATCTCGGTGAGGTTCACGAAGAGATCGCGGTCGGTGATGAGTTCAATATTGTTGAAGCCAAGCAGCCTGCGGTCGGCACCCCAGACGGCGCCATAGCGGGGGCCGTTTACATTGACGACCGGAGGTCCCTCCTCGCCCAGCGTCTTCCAAACGACCCCGCCCCAGCCGGCCTTGAATGCGCGCTCGACATTGTATGCCTTGTCGGTCGGCGGCGCCGAGGCCAGCCAGAACGGGTTCGGGGATTTGATGCCGAGGAAATTGGAGCGGATATCAGCCATGGGTTTTCTCCTCCGGCCTCAGGAAGAGGACACGACGATGCGGTTGCCCTCGCTGTCGCGAAACTCCGCAAACGTGCTGCCCGGCTCCCACGATGCCTCTTTCGGGGCCGTAATGATCTTCACCTTCTCGGTTCCCAACCGATCGAAGAGGCCCTTTACATCTTCCTCGATGAGCACGAGAACCGGCCTGTCCGACGGCTCGTCATCGCCGCGTCTGGTGAGCAGCAACTGCGTCCTCGCGCCGGGGAGCTTCAGTTCCACCCAGCGCCAGCCATCCTTCGCATAGGGGGCGTCCCGCGCAACGGTGCATCCCAGATGTCTGCCATAGAATGCGATAGCGCGATCCTGATCGAACACGGGCAGTTCGGCGAATTTCACGAACATGGCGCCCTCCCGTTTCAGCCAGTCAATACCCTATGAATGCTTTCGGCTGCGTCGCGGCCCTGTGCGACGGCCGAAACGGTCAGATCGTCGCCGCCGAGCACGCAATCGCCTCCAGCCCAGACCTTCGGCATGGATGTACGGCCTTCCGCATCCACCCGGATCCGCCCGCTCTCAAGCACGATCGCCTCGCCGCTGCCATTGAGAACCGTGGGCTCGAAGCCCTGTCCAATAGCCTTGAAAACCTGGTCGGCCTTCAGCGTCAGTGTCTCACCGGTGCCGATCAGGCGGCCATCGACCATAGCGGTATACTCCATCTCGATCCCGGCTGCGCAGCTTCCCTCTACGATAACCCGCTTCGGCTGCAGCCAATGCCTGATCACGACGCCCTTGGCCGCGGCAAGTTCCTGCTCCCATTCGGAGGCGTTCATGTGTTCGCGCCCGCGCCGGTAACAGATGGTTACTTCCTCCGCTCCAAGCAGCCGCGCCTGAACGGCGATATCGATCGCCGTCATGCCGCCTCCGATAACGACGACGCGCCGGCCGATCGGAAGTCTCGACAGATCGTCTGCCTGGCGGAGCGTCGCGATGTAGTCGACAGCGTTTTCCACGCCTTCGGCTTCCTCCCCTTCGGCGCGCAGCGCATTGACGCCCGCAAGCCCCATCGCGAGGAACACGGCGTCGTAGCCGGCTGCAAGGCCGGCAAGGGTGAAATCGCGCCCTAGCGCCTTGCCATGCTCAACCGTGATGCCACCGATGGAAAGAATGTAATCGACTTCGGCCTGCGCGAACCCGCCCGGGCTCTTATAGGCCGCGATGCCGTATTCATTCAGCCCGCCCGATCTCGGCCGGACCTCATAGACAATGACCTCGTGACCATGCATTGCCAGCCGGTGCGCGCAGGCAAGTCCTGCAGGTCCTGCACCGATGACCGCAATCTTTTTGCCCGTCGGTGCGGCGCGCGTGAAGAATTGCTGCCCCTGGCCCATAGCGGCATCGGTGGCATAGCGCTGCAGAAGGCCGATCTGGACGGGCTTGCCCTCCGCATACTCCCGCACGCAGGCTTCCTCGCACAGGGTCTCCGTGGGGCAGACACGGGCGCACATGCCGCCAAAGATGTTCTGGTCGAAAATGGTCTTGGCCGCGCCGAGCGGGTTTCCGGTGGAGATCTGTCTTATGAACAGCGGAATGTCGATCGCGGTCGGACAGGCCTGCATACAGGGCGCATCGTAGCAGAAATAACAGCGATCCGCCGCGACCCGCGCCTCATGCATATCGAGCGGAGGATGAAGATCCGAGAAATTCTGGGCATAGACGTCCGGCGAGAGGCGGCCGGCGACGATACCGTCCTCATAGCGGCTTTGAGCCATACCGTTCCCCTTATTCTTTTGAGAGGGACGGTAACACAGTTTTGTTTTTTATCAATCGGTCAAAATTCAGGTATGCGACACAGGCAAAAGAATAGGCGGCTCTAGATCATCTTTATTTGGCTGCACTAACACGATTGTTTGTATGGCCGGCCCCTATCCTCAGTCATAAGGTGTTGTGGCCAACCCAGTAGGCGCCTCTGCAGCCGCTCGAACCGTTGCGCACAGGCCACCAAAGAAGAGAACATAAGAGGAGAAATACGATGCCGGCTCCAAAATCCTTCTTCTGGTACGAGTTGATGACCACGGACGTGAACGCAGCGGAAGCCTTCTACTGCGCTGTGGTCGGGTGGCGGGCCTCACGTTGGGAAGCGCCGGGGAGCTCGCCCTACACCATTATGAATGCAGGTGAACGGGGTGTGGGCGGAATCATGGAAATGCCGGACGATTACCGTCAGTCCGGCAGTCAGCCCATGTGGCTCGGTTATATCTATACCGATGACACGGATGCAGCGACGCAAGGTGTACAAGACGCGGGGGGCACTGTGCACCGCCAGCCCGCGGACATTCCCGAAGTCGGGCGCTTCTCCGTCGTGTCGGATCCGCAGGGCGTGATGTTCATGCTGCTGCACCCGATGGGTCCCGACCAGCCTCCGGTCCCCGCTGGTACGCCCGGCCATGTCGGCTGGCATGAGCTTTATACGACCGATTGGCAGAAGGCATTCGAGTTCTATTCAAGCCAGTTCGGCTGGACCAAGGCCGAAGCAATGGACATGGGCCCTATGGGCACCTACCAGCTTTTCTCGGCTGGCGGCGATCCCATCGGCGGCATGATGAACAAACCGGCCCAGATCCCGATGCCGTTCTGGCAATTCTACTTCAACATCCCGGCAATCGAGGAGGGCCTCCGCCTCGTCAAGGCCAATGGGGGCCAGATCCTGATGGACCCGATGGAAGTACCAGGCGGCAGCTGGATCCTGCAATGCATGGATCCCCAAGGCGCCGCTTTCGCATTGAACGCCCCGAAACGCTAGCAGCCAGTTGCAGCAAGTGAGGTTAGCCCTCAAGCAGGGCTAACCTCCTTCATTTCTCAATCGCAGAAAATTGCGCCTATGAAAGGCGACAATGGATTCGCCGGTGGAGAGAAGACGGTTATCTACATCACTGCAAAAACCACTCATAAACTTCTAATGAACCGATATCGCCACCATCAATATCATCATAAAAGCCATCTACAATGAAGTCCTCAATGACATATTCAAAGTCATCTTCACCAGGGACATAATTCCAACAAGAGCCACCAAAAATTTCCTCATCACAATCCGTTATTCTCGCTTCATTGTAGAGGCGGAGGGAGCGGATGGGACTGGAGGGAAATGCGACTGAGTTTCCGGCCGAAACGCAGAAGCGGGTATTTCCAAAATTTGGCTCAGAGTAGAAGCATGATGCTTTCTTGCCACCTCGAGTCGAGTTATAGCTAATCACGTCATCAGCGAATGCAGCGTCTGCAGCAAATAGCAAAGCAAGAGCAATCGCGACTTTTCTGATAGAACTGGAATCCATACTAGCGTAATCTCAATTTAATTATTATAGTGTCCAATATTGTATTATGATATATTGCCAGCCTATTTAAGAATCAAATTTTGCTATAGAAGCTATTCGATTACCGGTCTCATTTCGCCCAGCACGTCATCTCCCAGCCAGCAAAGGCTGCGATGACCACGTCCGAGATCGCGGAACGGCGGTAGTTCGCGCTCGCAGAGCTTATCCGGCACCAGTTGCTTGTATGGACAGCGGGTTTGGAACGGGCACCCGGAAGGGGGATCGACCGGCGAAGGAATTTCGCCCTTCAGCACGATCCGCCTCTTCGTGGCTTGGGGATCAGCAAGAGGTACAGCGGAGAGAAGCGCTTCCGTGTATGGGTGATAGGGCGGCGAAAATATCTGCTCCGTCGTTCCCTGCTCCACGATATGTCCCAGATACATCACGATCACGCGGTCGGCGATATAGCGAACCAGCGACAGATCGTGACTGATGAAGAGCATGGTCGTCCGATTGCTGCGCTGGATATCCATCAGGAGCTCGGTAACGGCCGCTTGCACGGAAACGTCTAAAGTTGAGACCGGCTCGTCAGCCACCACCAATCTTGCATTGCCGGCGAAAGCGCGGGCAATGCCGACGCGTTGTTTCTGTCCTCCGGAAAGTTGGCGGGGCTTTCGGTTTGCAAAAGAAGGCGGCAGCTTCACCAGATCGAGCAACTTCAACATCCTGTCGCGCCGCTCACCCGCCGTTCTGCCAATCCTGAATTTCTCCAGCGTGCGAACGATCTGCGCGCCAACCGGCTGCGTTGGGTTCAAGGTGTCGAACGGATTCTGGAAGACCATCTGGATTCCCGCCACGGTCTTCCTGTCCCGCTCCTCCACGGGCGTGTCCTGGATCTCCGTGCGGCGATAGGCAATCCGGCCATTCGTGGCCGTTTCCAAGCCGACCAGCATTTTTGCCAATGTCGATTTCCCGCTGCCGGATTCGCCCACAATCGCAAGGGTTTCTGCTTCACGGGCATCAAAGCTGATCGCCTCGTTTGCCTTCACGACACGCGTGCCGCCGGCCAACAGGCCGTTTCCGTTCTCCTGATAGTATTTTCTTACGTCCTCCACCTCGAGAACGGGGGCGCCGGGCGCAATCGGCTCGTGCGCCGCGGCAGCTTGCGGCGGCGCATCCCAATCGATTTCACCGATGCGAATGCAGCGCGAGAAATGCGCATTCGCTGCGTCCACCGCAACCATCGGAATATCGGCGGCGTCGCACAGCCCTTCCCGGAAGTGCGGACAGCGCGGCCCGAAATTGCAACCTTTCGGTCGCTCCCTTGGGGCGGGCTGCTGGCCGGGAATGGCGATGAGCGGGTGCGCGTTCTTATCCGCTGTCAGCCGTGGAATCGCGCGGAAAAGGCCTTGAGTATAGGGGTGGCGCATGCGCTCGAACACATCGCGCACATCCCCGGTCTCCACCGCCTCACCCGAATACATGACCGCAACACGATCGCAAACTTCCAGGATGAGACCGAGATTGTGCGACACGAACAGCATGGCCGTGCCGTATCTGTGGCTCAAATCCTTGATGAGTTCGATAATGCCTGCCTCGACCGTGGCATCGAGCGCGGTGGTGGGCTCGTCCAGGATGAGGAGCGACGGCTTCGACAAGAGCGCCATCGCAATGACGATGCGCTGCTGTTGGCCGCCTGAAAGCTGGTGTGGATAGGTCTGCATGATGCGTTCGGGGTCGGGAAGTCCCACCGCCCGCACCATGTCGAGCGAGCGCTCCCATGCCTCCTGGCGTGAAACGCGTTCATGCACACGCGGCACTTCCATCAGCTGCTTGCCGATCCTCATCGCCGGGTTCAGGCTCGCCATCGGCTCCTGGTAAACCATGGCGATCTCCTTGCCGCGGATCTGCCGCAGTTCCCGTTCGCGCATGGAAATGACGTCGCGGCCTTTGAAGATGAGGCGCCCGCCCACGATTCGTCCGCCGGAAGGAAGGCCACGCATGATGCCGAGCGCAAGGGTCGACTTGCCGCTGCCGGATTCACCCACGATCCCCATGATTTCGCCGGGCATGATCGTGGTGGAGAAATCCCGCACGACCTGCACCTCCCCTGCCCGCGTGAAGAAGGAGATGGAGAGGTCTTCGATCTCCAGGAGGGGTTCGGGCACTGCCACGGTCATCACCTCAATCCTTCAACGCCTGCTCACGGATAGCATCGGCGAGCAGGTTGAGGCCCAGCACGAAGGACATCAATGCAATCACCGGCGGAAGAGCCGGATGGATGTGCGCGCGCAAGAGCCTGCTCGATTCCTTGATTGCGGTTCCCCAATCCGGACTTTCCGGAGCAAGGCCCAAGCCGAAATAGCCGAGCGTCCCGAGCAGGATCGTCGTGTAGCCAACCCTGAGGCAGGCATCGACGATCAGTGGCCCGCGGGCATTCGGAAGTATCTCCCACAGCATGATGTACCATGGCCCTTCGCCGCGGGTTTGAGCCGCCGCAACGTAGTCGCGCGTCCTGATTTCCATCGTAAGGCCGCGCACGATGCGGAAGACGCCGGGGCTCGAGGCGAAGACCACCGCCACGAAGATGTTGAGCTCGTTGGGTGCGAGAGAAATGAGCCCCAGCGGATCGACGTTGAAGACAAGACCCGCATAAAACCAGGCGCCGATGACGAGAGTTGCCAGGAGAAGCGGCGCGAGAAGCTTCGGCTGGCCGGAATACCGCGTCGAAACAAGTGTGGCGAAGAACATGACCGGAAAGACCAGGAAGAGGCCGGCAAGCACCTGCGGGATCGGGGTTTCGCTCACGCCGGGGGTCACGAGCAGATAGAAGAGCAGGATCACCGGAAAGGCGAGGACGAGATTGGCGAGGAATGAGAGAACACCGTCGATCCTGCCGCCGTGATAACCTGCGGGGAGGCCCAGCATCGTGCCCACGATCAATGCAAAGAGCGTGGCGGCCGGCGCAATGAGAAGCACGATCTGGCTTCCGAAGACCATGCGTGAAAACACATCGCGTGCCAGACGGTCCGCACCCAACAAAAACACCGCGCCCGTATCGGGGTCGATCGCTCCGGGGGGCGCATCCTTCATGATCGCGATCTGCTGCAGCGGTTCGAAAGGTGCGACAATGCTGGCGAAGATTGCCGTAAACAGCCAGAAGAAGCAGATCATCAGGCCGCTCAAACCCGCCCAATCGTCATGGAGCCGGCCATAGATCCCCAGCCGCTTTCTCAGGCGAAAGCCGACTGCGAGCACAATGGCTAGGGCGATCCAGACCGGCCAGAACCGCGCGATCACACCAAGGAGAATGCCGACGGGCCCGATGGTTTCGAATTGCATCGGCCGCCCCTATCGCACCCGGATGCGCGGATTGAGAAGCGCATAGCCGACATCGGAAACGAGCTGCGTCGTAAGAACCACGAAAACGGAGATCAACGAGCAGGCAAGGAGCAGGTCGATGTCGTTATTGGCGGCAGCCTCCACGAGCGTGAAGCCGAACCCCTGGTAGCGGAACATCACTTCCACCACGGCCACACCGGTCAGCAGCCAGGGAAACTGCAGCATTATGACAGTGAAGGGCGTGATGAGCGCATTGCGCAGCGCGTGGCGAAGTACGACTGCGCCGAAGTCAAGACCCTTTAGCCTGGCGGTACGGATATATTGCTGGGTCATCACCTCCGCCATGGAGGCTCGCGTCATCCGTGCGATGTAGCCCGTGCCATAGAGGGCCATCGTGATCACCGGCAGGGTGAAGTTATAGAAACTGACCCCCTGATTGGTGGCGGATGCGGCAGATCCGTTGAGCCAGCCCAGCCACGAGGCAAACACCACGGTGAAGAGGACGCCTGAGACATATTCCGGGGTAGCGGCGGTGGTAATGGAAGCCGCCGAGAGTGCGCGGTCGGTCCGGCTGCCTTCGCGCATACCCGCCAGAACACCGAGCAAAAGCGAAACGGGCACCATCACGGCCATGACCCAGAACATCAGGATCGCGGTTGCCTTCAGGGCGGGAGCAAGCCTCTGCCACACTGGTACCCGGAACTTCGTCGAGCAGCCGAAATCCCCCTGCAATATCCCGGAATACCGGGCTGCGGTCGTTTCATTACAATAGGAAAAGCGCGGCACTGCCTCCCCGGTAACCGGGTCTAGGGTCGGCTCCTTCGGCATGACGCCGAGCCACTGGCCGTAGCGGACGAAGAAGTTCTGGCGATAGCCGTTCTTTTCGAGCCAGGTCTCCAGCTCCTGGGCCGAGGAGCGCATATTGAGCTGGCTGATGGCCAGCCGCTTAAGATTCGGCTCCAGATTGACGAGATAAAAGACCGCCAGCGACAAACAGAGCATTGCCAGCGCCATGATTCCCAGGCGGCGGATGATGTAGCTCAGCAATATCTATGGTCCATCTCGGAACCCTTGGGCCGCGCTGTGTTGCTGACGCCGCGGGATCGTTCAGGCATGAAGGCTCGGTTTCCTTTGGAGATCGGCATCAAGCCTCGTCCAGCCAGACCTTCCCGAAATCCACCTCGAAGCTCGGGTGGATCCGATGGTTTTTCACCGCCTCCACGGAGTGGTTGTAAACCCTGCGCCAGTAGGGCTGGATGATGATTCCTGAATCCTGGATGTGCTGCTCGATATCCTTCATCACCGTCCGGCGTTCTTCCGGGTCCGGCATGGTAAGCGCCCTATCGATCAGCGCGTCGAGATCGGGATTGGAATAACCGGACTCGTTCCACGACTCGCCCGAGCGATAGGCAAGCGCCACCGTCTGTATCCCGAGCGGCCGCATCGCCCAGTTCGTCATGGAGAAGGGATATTTCATCCAGTCGTTCCAGAAGGTCGAACCCGGCAACACCTCCCGCTTCACCTTGAAGCCTGCTTCACGGATCTGGGCCGCGATCGCATCGCCCGTGTTCTTATGCCAATCCTCATCGACGGTGATGAGCACATGCTCGTAGTCGGTCTGGCCGGCCTCCTGCATCAGCCGCTTGGCTTCCTCGATATTGCGCTGGATCTTCGGAAGTTCGGCGTATTCGGGATGGATGGGGCATACATGATGGTTTTCCGCCACATCACCGGCCCCGCCATATCCCAAGGCAAGGACGGTGGCGTTGTCCACCGCCAGTTGAAGCGCCCGCCGCACGCGTTCGTCATCATAAGGCTTGTTGTTGACATTGGTGCGCGCGAGGATGGTCGCGGCAGTGAGTGTCTCGCTCTTTACAAGCCCCAGCCCGTCCAGGATGTCGACGTAATCGGCGCTCGTCTCGTAATTGGTATGGATTTCGCCCGCTTCGAAAGCCGAGACCATCGCGGAAGGGTCGGTGCCATAATCGATGAACTCCACGCCGTCCAGATAGGGCTCACCGCCCCACCATTGGCCGTTCTCACGCCGCTTGACCACAACCCGGTTGCCGACTTCATAGGAGACCAGTTCGAACGGGCCGGTGCCGATCGGGTTGGCGACGAAATCGCGGCCGGTCTCGTCAAAGCTCCGATGCACCACGAGCGCCGGATAGTCGGTGAAGCTTGCGATAATGGAGACGTCGGGCCTCTGCAGGACAAGACGCACTGTCTGCTCGTCCACCCTCTTGATGGCCCCGTCCCGCACTTTTTTTGTCGCCGGATCGATGAGCGATGTCAGCCGGGTAGCCATGGAGTTGCCCTCGGCCGTCTCATCGCACCAACGGGTGATGTTGTAGATCACGTCATCCGCCGTGAAGGGATCGCCATTGTTCCAGGTCACGCCGGGCCGGACATTGAGGACATATTCCGTCGCCTCCTCGTTCACCTCCCAGCTTTCCAACAGCCTTCCCTCGAAAGTGAAGTCGGCCGTGTACTTGACGAGCGGTTCCAGGGTCTGGCGCATCGCATTCGCGATCTCGGACCAGTCCGCCGTGCGGGGGTCCTTCGGATCCTTGATCCACATTGCCATTTTCAGAACGCCGCCCTTTTTTGGCTCCTGCGCGAATGCCGGACGGGGCAGCGTAAGGCCGGCCATCGAATAAGCCCCGGCTGCTGTGGCACCGAAAATACTGGCAAGTGCAAGGAACTCTCGGCGGTCGATCTGGCCTGCACGCGCCTTTTCGGCCATGCTTGAGATGCGGGCGGGGACGGCTCCGCTGTTGCTCTTGAAGAACTTCATGTGGCACTCTCCCCTTAACTTCCGATTTGCTGCGACTGGGCGGGCCTGGACCAGTAACATTCCGTCAGGCCAGCGGCATTGTCAAAGCGCTATTCTCCTGACAGCGCTCTGTCAGCTGACCTCGAACACAACACCGGAACGTATTCTAATAGTGAAATTTGGCAGTCGGCCTCATCAATTTCCCGGGATCGGATCGCGTCTCACGCGCCGATTGACGGCACCTGAACGCGTTGATAAGTCTCGGCCATTGCCTGAGGTGCCCCGCCCGGCGGGGTTAAAAGGGAATATGGAAGGGCGTGCGTCGCCCGAGCCATAGCTGCTCCCGCAACTGTTAGCGCCGAGGCTTCCTCAAAATGCCACTGGGCTTTGACCTGGGAAGGCGAGGATGCCGGAGAAGCGCAAGCCAGGAAACCTGCCTCGGGTCGTCACCTTCCGGATGCGGGCAGCTTTCGGGACTGTGGTTTCGCAGTGGTGGCGGATCAAGTCATCGCTGGCGGAACCGGGCTCAACGGCCGTTCCCCAGCAATTGCAGGGCTATTGGGGGACGATATGACCGCAGGACGCATCACATCCAGATTTCTCGCCGGCACTTCGGCGCTTTCCATCCTTGTAGTCGCGCTTCCAGCTGGCGCGCAGGACATTGAACTCGGGGAGATCGTGGTAACGCCAAATCGCGCGCCGACGGAATTGTCGGCGAGCGGTTCATCGGTGGAGATCATCGACCAAGAGAGGATCGAGGCCCAGTCCCGTCCTCTCCTGACCGATTATCTGAGCGAATTGCCTGGCATTTACGTCGCCACACAGGGCGGGATGGGCAAGGAGACGTCCCTGTCCATACGCGGTGCCGACAAGAAATACGTCAAGGCGCTCTTCAATGGGATCGATATCTCCGATCCCACCGCCACCCAGATACAGCCATCCTATGAGCATCTGCTGATCGGCGGCATAAGCCATATCGAAGTGCTCAAGGGTTCCCAGAGCACGCTCTATGGCGCGGACGCGGTCGCCGGTGTCATCGACGTTTCGACGCTGCGCAATGATCCGATCGGCCTCACGCACCGGGTGATGGTGGAAGGGGGCTCACATGAGACGGGCCGTGCGAGCTACGGCCTGTCCAACGTCACCGAAACCGGGCGCATGTCCTTCGATCTTTCGGGACTGTACACGGGCGGGATTTCGGCGGCGCTCGTCAATGGCGACCCGCTGATCGATTCGGGTCAGTCCAGCCTGGAAGACGATTTCTACCGGAATTTCACTGCCAGCTTTGCCGGCGAGCAGGAACTGGGCGAAAACGTCACCATTTTCGGTTCTGGCCTCTTGATCAACAGCAAGGGCGCCTTCGACGATTCGGGCCTGCCGCCCACCGATAACGAGTTCAACGAAGGGCACTACAGACAGATCGCCGGCAGAGCGGGCGTCTCTTTCGACTTGATGGAGGGGCGGTTCCGCAACACGATTTCCGGGCAATTATCGGAGGTTGATCGGGACATTTCCAGCGTCAGCGTCTTCGGAGGCTTCGCCAGCCCATTCGAGGGCCAATACAATGGGCGCCGAGGCAAGATCGATTACCAGGGCGCCTTTGATCTGAACGAGCGTCTGACGCTTCAGTTCGGCGCGGACTACGAGCGGCGGCAGGCGCATATCACCAATAATTTCGGCACCGATACGCGTGACGACGACTGGATTGCCGGCTTTTGGGGGCAGGTAACCGCCGAGCTGATCGAAAACCTCACCGTGACGGCCGGCTTGCGACATGACGACCACAGCCGGTTCGGAGGCTACACCACCTATCGCGGCACGGTGGCTTATCTGCTCCCCTCGACAGGAACCAAGCTGCGCAGCTCGATCGGCACAGGCTTCCGCGCCCCAAGCCTTTACGAAAACAATTATATAAGCTTCGATCCGACGGTGCCTCTCCCCGATCTCCAGCCTGAAGAGAGCTTTTCCTGGGATATCGGGGTCGATCAGAGCTTCATGAATGGACGAGGAACGGCGAGTCTCACCTATTTCCAGCTCGATACGGATAACCTGATCGATTACGACTTCATCCGGGACACCTACATCCAGTTCGAGGGCACGACGCGCCGCCGCGGCGTGGAGATGGCGCTATCTTATGACGTCAATGATTGGCTCTCCCTGGGCGGAAGCTACACCTACACCACGGCCGTGGAGGCCGACGACGAACGCCGCCCACGCATCCCCCGCCATATGATCGGGCTCGTCGCGGAGGCACGACCAGCGGAAAAATGGACCGTCTCCGCTTCCGCCAAGATCGCCCTCGATACGGTCGATTTCATCTCGCCGAGTTTCGGCACCTATGAGCGCGTCAAGCTTGACGACTACGTGCTCCTGGATGCCAAGCTCGCCTACAAAGCCACGGAGGATACGGAGCTCTACCTGCGCGTTGAAAACCTGCTCGACCAGGATTATCAGACCGTCTACGGCTATGGATCTCCCGGCATCTCCGCCTTTGCCGGGTTCAAGGCGAAATTCGGACCGTGATGACGGCGGGCCGAACAAGTGCGATCCGCAGATCTTTGATCGCCTTTTCGGCCGTGGCCTTCTCATGCGTTCAGGCAATCGCCGAAGCCCCCACCCGCGTCATGTCGCTCAATCTGTGCACGGACCAGCTCGCGATGGAGCTGGCCGCGCCGGGGCAGCTCGTCTCCATCTCCTTCCTCTCCCGCGATCCCTCCCTCTCGCCCATGAGCGGCCAGGCAGAGACCTATCCCGTGAACCACGGCCGGGCGGAGGAGGTCTTTCTGGAAAAACCCGACCTCGTCGTCACCGGCACCTATTCGCTGCAGAACACGACGGGGTTGTTGAAGCGGCTTGGCTTCCGGGTGGAAGAATTCAGCTTCGTCCAGACGATTGAAACGATCCCCGGCGACATCCGCCGCATGGGCGCGCTCCTCGGACGCAAGCCGGAGGCGGAAGCCCTGGCGAGCAGCTTCGAGAAGGAATTGGCGGGAATCGAGGCCCGCCAATGCGGTCAGCGCCCGACCGCAATCGCCTTCGAGCAGGGTGGCGTCGCGGCCGGAAGCGGTACGCTGGCTGACTCGGTCCTTGCCGCGGCCGGTTTCCGCAATCTCGCCGCCGAGTCCGGAATTGTCGGAATGGCACCCATGTCGATCGAGCTGATCGTCAGCCAGAAACCCGATGTCATCATCACCCGCGCAGGCGAGGAGGATACCCCCTCGCTGGGCGCGAAGGTCCCTTATCACCCCGCATTGCGGGCCCTCCAAGACACGCGCATAGGACCATTCGTGCCGCGTGGCACATGGTCCTGCGGCGGCCCCTTCGTCCTGGACGCCGTCAAAGCGCTGGCGAGACTGCGCGAGGAGATAGCGCCCTGCGGAGCCCTGCAATGAGGCCCGTCGTTCTCAACGCTGTCCTCTGCCTGCTGATGCTGGCTCTTTTCCTGGCCTCACTCGCCGTGGGCCCCGCCGAACTCGGCATTTCGGAGAGCGTGCGAGGTCTTCTTGCCGGCGGCGGTGAGGCGGCAGCCATCATCATGCGCGAAATCCGCCTGCCGCGTGCGCTGCTTGGCCTCGGCATCGGCTTTACCCTCGGCATTTCCGGTGCGGTGCTACAGGGATTTCTGCGCAATCCGCTGGCCGAGCCTGGCATTGTCGGTGTGTCGGCCATGGCGGCCTTCGGCGCCGTTCTTGTCTTCTATTCGGGGCTTGCCGGCAGCACGCTCTACGCGCTTCCGGCCGGTGCCTTGATCGGCGCCCTGATTGCAGTTCTCCTCCTGCTCGCCCTCACCGCGCGCAGTGGATCGACCCTCACGCTGATCCTTGCGGGCGTTGCCCTGTCCAGCCTCTCCGCGGCACTAACCTCGCTCGTGCTCAATCTTTCGCCCAATCCATTCGCAAGCTACGAGATCATCTTCTGGCTCCTGGGCTCGCTCAAGGACAGATCGATAGAGCATGTCTGGCTCGCCTTGCCCCTGACGCTCGCGGGATGGTTGCTGATCGCGCTTTCCGCCCGCGCCATCGATGCGCTTTCTCTGGGCGAGGAGACCGCAGCCAGCCTCGGAATCGACATGCGGCGCGCGCGCCTCTTTATCGTGCTGGGCACCGCCCTCGGGGTCGGGGCGGCGACAGCGGTCGCCGGCACCATCGGCTTTGTCGGCCTGGTCGTACCGCATCTCGTCCGTCCGCTGACCAACCGGCTGCCCAGCCGGTTGTTACTGCCGGCGGGTTTCGCAGGCGCCGCTCTCCTCCTTGCCGCCGATGTTGCCGTCCGCCTCATCCTCCCGGCGGGTGAACTCAATGTGGGTGTACTCACCGCCCTCATTGGCGCACCTTTTTTCCTCTGGCTGGTGATACGCTCCCGCCGGGAGGTTTTCTGATGCGGCTTGAGGTCGAAAATCTCGACGTCGCGCTTTCTGGCCGCCCGGTGCTAAGGGGCATAGCCATGAGCCTCTCCCCTGGCGAGGTGGTGGGTCTTTTGGGGCCGAACGGCGCCGGCAAATCGACCCTGATGCGCGCGCTGGCCGGACAGGTCTCCGCATCCGGCAGCATGCGTCTTGGCAGCCAGGACCTGTCAGCCCTCGCACCGGCTGCGCGGGCAAGGCTTCTCGCCTATCTGCCGCAGACCCGTGTCATAGGCTGGAGCATTTCTGTTCGCGATGTCGTCGGCCTCGGGCGGATTCCATGGCGCCGCCTCGGCGTTCGTCCCACCGCGGAAGACGTGGAGATTGTCGACCGCGCACTGGCGCTCATGGATATCGCGCATCTGGCAGATCGTCCCGCCACCGAGCTTTCCGGTGGCGAACAGGCCCGCGTGCTCACTGCGCGCGCCGTTGCCCAATCCACTCCGGCGCTCATTGCCGACGAGCCTGCCTCGGGCCTCGATCCAGCGCACCAGATCTTGATGATGCAGGCCTTGCGCCGGCTCGCCGCGGAAGGGCGCATGGTCCTCGTCTCCCTCCACGACCTCACGCTCGCCGCGCGCTGGTGCGACCGCGTCATCATGCTGAAGGAGGGGCGGATCGCCGCCGGGGGGCCACCCGAAGCGGTGATGACACCGGAATGCCTTGCCGATATCTACGGAATAGCGGCCCACTTCGCGCGCGACGAAGGCGGACTCATACTAGCCCCGACGGGGCTCACGGCTGTGCCATGACTTCCTGGCCGGAGATCGTCCGCGTAGCCGAACGCGCCGATGCGGAGCCCATCGAACCGCCTCGGAGGGAATTCGGCATCGATGCGGACCGCGCACCGCCTGTTGACCTGGACGCGTCCGACCCGCCGGAAGAGGCTGGCCCAGCGCTCCCGCCCCCGACAGGGCCTGCACTCCCGCGCCGTATCCGGCTCTTTTCCGCAGGTCTCATTCTCGCGGTCGTCGCCTCGGCCATGATCCACACAGGAGTGCTCGCCTTCCTGCTGGAGCAGATCGTCAGGCCGGGAGTTGAGGCGCCAAGCGACGCGGTTAGCGTCGAGATCGTGCTCGAGGAACCGCCCTCCCCGACAGCCGGAGTAGCTTCTCGGCCGCAGGTTTCCTCCATACCGGCAAGTCCAGCCTCTTCTGAAGAGACATTCGTGCCAGATGAAGAGGAAGTGCCCGCCGCTCATTCTCGAGACGAGCCTGCAGTGGAGGCTCAGGAACAGAATGCGGGGGGATCGGAAGAAACCGCAGCAAGCGAACCGGCGACTGCCGAGCCGGACGATGCTGGCGTCAGACCGATGGCCGAACCAGCGCCTTCCGAAATCGCCTCAGAGGCTGAAAACAAGCAGAAGGAAGAGCCGTCTGATCCCGCGCCCGAAAAGGAAGCGACGACCGAGACCGATACACTCGCGCTGATCGCGCCGCCGACCGTAAACATCCCTGTTCCAACCGCGCGCCCCGAGCCTCCAAAGCCACGACGGGAACAATCGACCAAATCCACCAGCCAGGCCGCGAAGCGCGAACAAGGCGGGAAAGCCGCATCCAAGGCATCATCGAATCAAAGGCAAGTCGCCACCGCCAAAAAACCTTCGCCCATGCCGCGAAAATCGCCCTCACCCTCATCCGCCGGCCGGCGGGGTGGTGCGACCGCCGGCGAGCTTCAAGCCTATACGTCACGGCTGCTACGGCACATCGACCGCCATAAGCGCTATCCCCGGGCAGCGGAACGCCAGGGCATTTCCGGGACGGTACGGGTTGCGATAACACTCGATCCCCAAGGTGGCTTTCTCGGCGCGCGGATTGCCCGAAGTTCCGGGCAGCCGGTCTTCGATGAAGAAGCCCTGGCGGCTACGCGCCGTGCAATACCATATCCCCGTCCGCCCAGCAGCTATACTGGCGGCCGGGTGACGGTCTCGCTTCGCTTCGAACCGGGCCGGTGACCCGCTTGAATTCCGCCATCAATCGCCGATATCCGTCATGAAGGCGGCGCAAGGCTGCCCGAGTAGAACAGTCTGAGGCACGTAATGGCTCGCAGCAGCACGATAATCCGCTCCCTTGCGGGCACATACCGGCTTGCGGTGTTGACGCTCCTGCTTGGCGCACTGCCGCTTTCAGCCTCCGTGTCTCATGCGCAAAATCCCGCCTTAGGCGGCGGACAACGCCATCGGAACATCGAGCCCACCTGCCCTCCCGGCTCCGTTCTCGTGAACGGGCGCTGTGGGGTTCCGCAGGTACAGCAGCAATGCCCTCCGGGAACGGTTGGCGCCTACCCTACCTGCCGGCCGGCGGTCCGCTCTTTCTGCCCACAGGGGACGCTGGGCGTCTATCCCAATTGCAGGCCGACGCTCAACCTTCCGCCACCGCTCGACGAGCGGCTGAGGGTGCCGAACATTCCTCCACCCGCTCCCGAGGTACGAATCCCCTGAGCTGAGCAGCGGCAGTCATTGTGAAGGGCACCTCAGCAAATGCCGAGGTGCCGATCGGCAACTTACGCCGCATTTATCGCTGGCTCAGACTTCCACAGAGTCAAAGACGCGGATCTTCACCCAGTTCGGATTGCTCTCCGGGATGAAGTGGTTCACGTGCGCATCGGAAACCTGATACGCATCATGCGACTGCCGGTCGGAGAAGATCATGTGAAAGGCAACGTCGAAGTCGTCCTCGTTGAAGAGATAAGCGACCTGCTTATGGCGCGTGAGATTGTGTGCCAGCACGGTCGCGGAGAAAGAAAGCTCCCCAGGATGATTGGTCAGATATTTCCTCCCGAGTTCAAGCTGCCTTTGAACGTTCTCCGGGCTCTTGTCCTTAAGAGTAATGTATATATCATGATGAATATTGCCTTTCATTAAATATCTCCCTAATATGAAACTATACTGCACATACCAACCATCATCTCACTCAAGTTATTTACGGCAAATAAAGAGCGTCGCTGAAATTAAAACCACTATTGTGGCAGCTGGCGTCGGGATCTTGTGACCTCCTCCTTCAGGCTTCTCTGGAGGTGGTGGCAAAATGGGCTATGCAGCTTTTCGGATTTTGCGGCACACGGCTCCCTTGGCGAAATTCTGCCCGGCCGGGGGAGGGAAACCGGCCGGGCGCCCTAGCCCTCCCAGCGGGAGGGCGGGGGAAAGCTAGCGGTTGCTTGCCACCGGGGCGACGAGCGGCGTGATGCGCCTGATAGCGACCCGCCTGTTTTCCCGCTCGCGCTCCTGAGTGTTGATCTTCAGATATTGCTCGCCGTAACCCTGGGTCGCGAGATTCTCGGGAGGAATACCGAAGACATTGGTGAGCGCTTCCGCCACGGCTTCCGCGCGCCGGTCGGAAAGTGCAAGATTAGCGACCTCCGAGCCTACGGCATCCGTGTGGCCTTCGATCAGGAACGTCTCCCCCGGGTTTTTGTCGAGGATCTGCGAGATGGCGTTTGCCACGCCTTCAAGCTTCGGGATCTCGCTCTCGGAAATGCTGGCCGACCCGAACTCGAAATTGATGGTATCGAGATCGATGCGGCGCACCATGTCGCGAACCCGGGCCGAGTAGCGCACTTCGTCCAGCGAGTAGAGCCGGCGCACGGGTTCAACCGGCGGCTGCTCGAGGAAGTTGTAGTAGACATTCGGGTCGTCTACCTGCTCCGCCTCGAGGATATACTCGTTGACCGGAATGGTCAGCCTGAGCGGCGGCAGATCTGCGGCCGGATCCCGGAACTCCAGCACGTCATCGTAGCGATCTTCCGGAACATAGACGAGCACATATTCACGTCCGTCCGGCGCCACACGCACCCGGCGGATGACATCGCCATACCGGTTGCGGACCGTGATCACCCGCGTGCCGTCGCGCCGCTCCACCACCTCGCGCACGCGCCCATTGCGCAGTTCCTCGTAATACACCTGATCGTCGCGACGGATCAGACGGTCATAATCGGGACTGTCGACATAGATGTGGTTGTTGATCTCAACGATCGTGCGGTTGTCGTTGAATTCCTCGACGACCCGGGCATTTTCGCGCGGCTGGAAAATCTCACGCCGCCGCACGCGCCGATCCTCCGGCGTTTGGCCGAGTTCGATCCGCTGCCCCTGCTCTTCCACGAGGGTACGGATTTCCTGCTGCACTTGCTGGGGATCAACAACGTTTTCCTGGGCCTGCGCATCCGATTCAGGAATGGGCGCAGGTTCTGCCTGGGGTGCAGGTTGGGCCTGCTCCTGAGGCTGTCCTGCTGGCGCCTGCTCTCCTTCGGCCGGCTGCTGCTGAGCGGGCTGTTGGTCCGCGGGCTGTTGAGCCTCGCCCGCAGGCTGAGCTTCCTTCTGGCTGTCGAGCACCGGCGCGGCATTTTCAGGGAGCGCCTCCTGCCCTGTAGCCGGAGCTTCTGCACCGGGCTGGGCCGCTTCGCCCTCGGGAGTAGGCTGGCCGCCTTCCTCGGTGGTACCCGGCTCCGCGCCAGGCTGTTCGGCCTGAGGCGCAGCCTCGGGCGCCTGCGGTCCTTCAGCCGGCGGGGCTTCCTGCTGCTCTTGCGCGGGTGCGGCTTCCGGCTGAGCGGGAGCCTCTTCCGTCGCGGGCGCTTGCTCGGTCGCTGGAGCTTCTTCCGTTGCAGGGGCCTGTTGCTCGGCTGGCGCCTGTTCTTCCGCTGGCGCAGTCTGCTCGGTCGGAGCCCCTTCTGGGGTGGGGGCCTCCTCGGTTGCAGGCGCCTCGTCTCTTGCGGGTGCTTCCGGCTCCGCTGGTGCCTGCTCTTCCTGGGGAGCTTGTTCTTCCGCCGGTGCCTCCTCAGCAGCGGGCGGCTCCTCTGCGGCGGGAGGAGCCTCCTCCCGGGGTGCAGCCTCCTCAGGTGCCTGCTCCTCAGCGGGTGCCTGTTCCTCGGCGGGTGCCTGTTCCTCGGCGGGCGGTGCTGCCTCCTCTGGAGCCTGCTCGGGCTGCGCCTCCTCGGCGGGTGCGGCAGGCTGTTCTTCCGCAGGAGCTTCAGCAGGAGGGGCTTCTTCAGGTGCGGGCTCTGGCTCGGGAGCCGGTTCCGGCTCCGGAGCTGCTTCCGGCTGCGCCTCCTGTTCTGGTGGTGGCGCCTCTTCCTCCTGGGCAGGAGCTTGCCCGACCGGAGCACATCCGCCGTCGGCCGGCACGGTTCCAGGCGGGCATCCACCGCCGGCGCCCTCCCCTTCGCCCGCCGGTTGCTCCGCCTGCGCCAACATCATCGGCGCGCTGAGATCTATGGGGCGCTCTCCAAAAGCGAGACGCGCCGTTTCGGCTTTTGCAGCGATCGGCGTCGCCATCAGCAGGCATACAGCGGTTCCTGCCCAAAACCGATTCGACTTTTTCATTCTTGTTGCTCCTGGTGGGCGTCCCTTCCGCAGGGTAAATCTGCGATTTTGAGCTTGGTTCCCGGAAGGGGCAGAAAGAAGGCTGCTCTGCGGCTTGACCTTGACCATCCGCCACGCCACATCGAAGTCAATGGAACCTTTCTGGAAAACAAAGCCCCTCGTGGCGATGGACGAATCGGAGTGGGAATCCCTCTGCGACGGCTGCGGCAAATGCTGTCTCGCCAAGCTGGAGGACGAGGACAGCGGCGAAATCCACTGGACGAGCGTCGCCTGCCGCCTGTTCGATGCCGGGACTTGCCGCTGCTCGGATTATGCCGACAGGCTGGCGCGTGTGCCCGATTGCGTACAGCTCACGCCCCGGAATGTCGGCGAGATCGCCTGGCTTCCTTCTACCTGCGCCTACCGGCTTTTGGCGGAAGGCAAGGATCTTCCCTCCTGGCATCCGCTCGTTTCGGGCCGGGCGGAGACCGTGCACGAAGCCGGGATCTCCATCCGCGGGCGCGTCAGCAGGCTCGAAGACGAGATTGAGGATCTGGATGAGTATTTTGAGCACGTCCTGGAGAAAGAACCGTGAGTGCAGCCGATACGGAAACCGTGATTGCCCGGGCACTGACAGCCTTCAAGGCAGGTGATATCGATGGAGTTGCAGCCTGCCTAGCGGAAGATGTGGCAGTGGATCTTCCTGGCACACCGCGGGAGATCGGTCTCGACAAGGCGCGCTGGCGGCTGGCGGACCTCTCCCGTTTCCTGAGGGCGGAGGCGATGGACATCGCCATCATGACAGACCGGGGCGGCGTTCGCGCCGCACTCGAGTTCACGTTGAGCGGTACTTATCTTGCAACCCTGCCTGGCTTTCCCGAAGCGCGCGGCCAGACTTTCCGGCTTCCGGCCGGCCTCTTCCTGGATATCGATGACGAGGACCTGATCTCCCGCGTCACCATATGCTGCGATCCGGCAAGGCTCTCCGCCTCGCTCCAGGAGGAATGATCCTCAGCTGAACCCAGGATGAACAGCGGATTCGCTCGCGGTTCAGACAGCCGATGCCATTGTGCGCCCATTCGCTTCGGCGTTTTTGCCACGGAGAGATCGGAGAGCCTCATGTTCCAGAAAATCAAAGTCGCTGCGCTTTCAGCCCTGCTGGGCTTCGGTGCGCTGGCTTCCATGCCTGCTGCAGCACATGCCGACGGGATCTATTTCAGCTTCGGCGGCGACAACAATCGTTCCGGCATCTATGTCCGCGATCATGACCGCCGCGACAACCATCGGCCGCGTTGGGCGGCTTCCTGCACCCCGCGGGATGCGGTGCGAAAGGCTTATCGGATGGGTCTGCGCGACGTCCATGTGCAGCGCGCGAACCGGAACACCATTCGTGTGACGGGTCGCACCCGCTATGAGCGTGCAAGCATCGTCTTCGCCCGCGCGCCGCATTGTCCCGTGATCCGCGCCCGCTGAGTCACGCGACACAAAAAAACGCCGCCGGTCCCGGCGGCGTTTTTCATTTATCGAATTTTGTTTACTGCTGGTCGAGCTCGAAGGTCACGTTGACCTGGACCGTATAGCTGTTTTCGCCGGCCTGGACAGGAACTGAGATGGCCTGGTCTGCCTCCATGCGCATCATCTTGGCGCCGAGCGGACGGGGCGGCGGCGTTCCCACCATGTTTTCGGAGATTTCCACCACGTCGCCAAGCTTCACGCCTGCGGCTTCTGCCAAGGTGCGCGCCTTGGAAACGGCATCTTGGACGGCGCGCTTGCGGGCATCGCTCAGGGCGGCGGACGGATCGTCATTGGTGAAGGAGATATAGCCGCCCTGGTTCACGCCGAGCGTGACGGAGCGGTCGAGGATCTCGCCCACTTTCTTGAGATCCCTAATCCGCACGGTGAGCCCGTTCGTCACTTGATATCCCGTGATCCGGGGCGCCTTTTCGCCGTTCTGTTCATTCGGATAGATATAGCGCGGTTCGATTGATAGCCCGCTTGTCTGGAGGTCACGCTCCTCTATTCCCGCTTCCTTCAGCGCGGCGACCACTGCGACCATGGCCTGGCTGTTGGCGTCCATCGCCTCGCGCGCCGTTGCAGCCTCGCGGACGACGGCAAGATTGATGACAGCCATATCCGGAGCGATATTGGCTTCCCCCTGCCCGGTCACCGAGATTTGCGGCTCTCTGCCGGCCTCCTGCGCTCCGGCTGGCGGCACCGCCAGGAACGAGGCGGCGAGCGCCAGCGGAATGAAGGGACGGGTCATGGCAATCTCCTCGGTTGGTTGATGCGAATCTGAAATAAAATCCGATTATGAACCGATTGCGGCACCGAAGCACAGTGATGCATGAAAGAGTTCGGTGGAGGATCGGCGAATGCGGCGCTCCGGACTTGTGCCTCATGCGAAAACCCACTAATTGAGCGTGTCCGGGCCTGTAGCTCAATGGTTAGAGCCGGCGGCTCATAACCGCTTGGTTGGGGGTTCGAGTCCCTCCGGGCCCACCAAAATACTTGATTTCTCATGAAAATTGCCTTCGGCCCAAAACGTTTTGGGCCCATCATGGGCCTACATGGAAAGTTGCGACCTATTTTGTCCGGTCGAGTCGCTTACCTCCCGGGCTTTTGCCGCCGATCTCGCGTGGGAGGTCATCCAACATCGCCCTGGTGATGCCGGCTGTCGCAGCCTCTGGCATCGACCCGTGGCAAGCGAGCATGGTCGTGATGGTGACGCGTGCCATCGGCCTGGTCACTCCTCGGGTCGGCGTTGTGCTCCTCGTGGTGATGCGCGTTGGCACCATAGCCATGATCCCTCTGATGCGGGCGCTCCTCCACTTCCTCATCGCGCAGCTTATCGCCGTGATCATCCTCTGCCTCGTCCCGGAGACATCGACGTGGCTACCCAACGTTCTCAATCCCTGAGTCGTGAACGCGGTCCATCGCAACCGGATATTCGTACTGACTGAACAGCCAAACCTTCACGGCTGGGGAGAGGCAACGCTCGAATGGAAAACCCGGGCGGTCTGCGCCTGCATCGAGGATCTTGAGCGCTTCGTCATCGGCGAGGATCCCGTGCGCATCCAGCATATTGTGCACCGCATGAACGGCTTCAGCTTTTGGCCGCTCGGCGCGATCGGGCTCACCGCTGTCTCACGCATCGAGCAGGCGCTCGGGGACATTAAGGGAAAGGCGCTAGGTGTGCCGGTTCACCAACTGCTCGGCGGGCGCGTTCGCGACTATGTGCGTATTTAGACCCACCTCCGCCGCCAAAAATCGGTGAGCAGGTGCCGGCGACCGATATCGGCGTGTTCTGCGATGCGGTGCAGGAAACCGTCGAGATGGGCTGCAATGCCATGAATTCGGCTTCGTTCCGTATACCGGTTACGAGGCGCCACTGCCCGAGGTCCGCCATGTCGAAAAGCTGGCTGTAGCCGTCCGCGGGCGGATAGGCGACAAGATCGCAATCATGACCGATTTTCACGGCCGCCCGGACAGTCTTGAAGCGGCCAAGGTGTATATCGACGCGATCGCCCCGATCCGCCCGTTGTTCGTGGAAGAAGCCATCCAGCCCGGCGACGCCGCGGCAATGGCGGACCTCGCCCGGCGCGTCGATTGCCCGCTCGCCACTGGCGAACGCCTCTTCACTCCACGCGAATTCGCCGATATCGCCGAAAACGGCGGTAGCCTACATTCAGCCTGACCTTGCCCATTGCGGGGCTTGACCGGTGGCCGGAGGATCGCCGCGATAGCCGAGGCTTCCCATATGGGCGTGGCTCCTCACAACCCCATGGGCCCCATGGCTGGCGCCGTAGCGCTCCATTCGACCTCGCCACCCCTAACTTCCTCATCCAGGAAGAGGCGGTGGGGCTGGTCCCCTGGTTTCACGATATCTGCACCAACACCTATCCGCTCGACCTGAAGGGCGGAGGATGGGGCGTGCCCGAAGCGCCGGGACTCGGCATCAAAACCGATGAGATTGCCGCCGCCCGCCATCCCTTCAAGCAGGAAGAGATCCCCGCACTCGAAGCCATCCTTCCCGGCGGCAGTATCGTCAACTGGTAAGTAGGAAGTCGCCAGACAGCAACTCGCCCCGGGCGACCGGACATCTGCCGGGGTAGCAGCGGCAAGTGAAACCCGCAACCGCCGCCTGGGCGCCGTGAACGAGTGAGCAGTTCGAGCCGCAGGATTTTGCTGTCGCCGCCAGGCGACGCTCACCACGCGTCGCCTGGTATCGGATAAGGAAAAGCCAATGCACTCCTGGCAGGGTGGCGCATTGGTCCCCATGTGCTAGCTGTGGACGATTTTTGTGCCAAGCACGTTCAGGCATTCTCGCATGAAAGCTGCGAGACCAGTCCAGCCCTTGGCTGACACCATCTTGCCGTCCACATAGGCTTCTGTCGGCTTTACGTCGACATAGATGCCACCCACGGCCGTCACTTCCGGCTCGCAGGCGCCGAGGCCGGCCACCTTCTTGCCCTTCAGGACACCGGGGACTGCCATCAAGATCTGCACGCCGTGGCAGATCGTGAAGATCGGCTTGCCGGTTTCATGGAAATGACGGACCATATCCTGGACGCGCTTGTCGGTGCGGATATATTCGGGCCCGCGACCGCCGGCGCAGTAGATCGCATCATAATCCTCGACCATCACTTCCGAAAAGGTCTTGTTGATGTCGGCATAATGGCCGAGCTTTTCGGTATAGGTCTGGTCGCCCTCGAAATCGTGCAGTGAGGTTTTGATGCGATCGCCCGCCTTCTTGTCGGGGCAGACGACATGGACCGTGTGCCCGACGGCTTCCATGCCCTGCTGGAAAACGTAGATTTCGTACTCTTCCGTAAACTCGCCTGTGAGCATCAGGATCTTCTTGCCGCTCATTGCGTCTCCTCTCATGTGTCGATTGTTGGCACCCGGACATGGCCGGGTGCCGATTGGGTCAGTTCAGAATGGAGAATCGGGGAAATAGAACTGGTCCGCATTCTCCGGCGTGATCAGCGGCGCGTCCAGCAGGAAGGAACCGCGCATGGGCGCCTGGCCAGCGAACTGGCCGGCGGTCATGTAAATTGCCGACTTGATCATGGACGGTGGGTAAGGTGTGGAGATCGGCGTACGCTCGTCGCCCTCCTTTACCATCTCGATGACCTGCTTCATGCCGTTGCCACCGAGTGCATACTTGATGTCGGTGCGACCGGCCTGATCGATCGCCTCGATAACGCCGAGCAGCATGTCGTCGTCGTTCGCCCATACAGCGTCGATCTTCGGATACTTGGCGAGATAATCCTGCATCAGCGTGAATGCCTCGTCCTGGTTCCAGTTGGCATACTGGATGTCGAGGATCTTGATGTTGGTCTCGGCAATCACGTCCGAGAAGCCCTTTATGCGCTCGCCCTCCTGCGTCAGGGAACCAGGGAAACGGACGAGGAAGGGCGCGCGCTCTTCGAGCGAGCGCTCGAGCTCGATTCGCACTATGCGCGCGCCTATGTCGGCCTGTCCCTTTCCTGGTTCAACGAGTGGGGTTACCAGTTCTGGGACCGCTTCCAGGAAAGCTGGCAGACCGCTTACGGGTACGCCCACACGGCCCTCGATCTCGACGACAATGATGCCATGGCGCATCTCGTTCTCGGCCGTCTGCTGATCTTCGATCGCAATTTCGAACGTGCGGCGTGGTATCTCGACCGGGCGCTGATGCTCTGTCCGAACGATGCCGAGCTTTTGATCCAGCAGGCGATCAACGCGGTTTTCCTGGGCCATCCCGAATCCGCGGTCGAGTACGCACAGAAGGCATTGCGGCTCAATCCGTATCACCGCAACTCATACTACGCCGTCCTGGCGCTGGCTTACCTCATGGCGCGTGATTTCGAGGCAACGCTTCTCACGATGGGCAAGATCTCGCAGATGTCGGAACATGCGCAGCTGATCGAAGCGCCCGCCTACACCGCCATCGTCTACGCCAAGCTCGGACAGATGGAGGAGGCGCGCCAACAGTTCGCGCTATTCCAAAGCAATTTCCGCCAGTCCATCATCGGCGGCCGCGAGCCAGAGCCGGGCGAGGCCTGCCGCTGGTTCCTTCAGAACATTCCCTATCGCCGCCAGGAGGACATCGATTTTCTGGCCGATGGTTTCCGCCTTTTCGACGGAGCTGTCGCGGCCACGCGCGGCGACAGCCTGCCGGCCGCCAAACCGCAAAGGCAAGATGAGCAGAGCTTCGTTCGCCAGGGGAATATATGGCTGATAACCTTCTCCCGGCGGCAGATCAGCCTGCCGGACATGAAAGGCCTGAGGGACATTCAGCGCCTCATCGAGCGGGCGGGCGAGGAAATCCACTGCCTCGATTTGGCCGAGCGCGGAGAGGATTCCTATGGCGGCGATGTCATGCTCGACGACAAGGCACGAACGGCGCTGAAGAGGCGCATCCGTGACCTGCAGGAAGAACTGGCCGAAGCGCAGGACATGAATGATCTTGGCCAGGCGGCGCGTCTGCGCGGCGAGCTGGACCAGCTTATCGATACGCTCGCGAGCGCCCTGGGTCTTGGTGGCCGCAGCCGGCGCATCGGCAGCCTGGCCGAGCGCGCCCGCACCACCGTCACTTGGCGCATCCGTCATGCCCTACGCAAAATCGAAGCCGTGCACGAGCCGCTCGCGAAACACCTCACCAACAGCCTGCGCACCGGCACGTTCTGTTCCTATCAGCCGGAGCAGGTCATCGAGTGGCAGCTTGCATCCGGCGGCTGATCGCGCCACAAAATGGGCAGCCTCGATCGAGGCTGCCCATTTTGTATTGACGATTGACTCGCCTCAGTTCTCTTAATCGTCTGAAACGGCGAAATCGTCAGAGGCATTGTAGCCGCGAGATCCGCGCCCGAACTGCAGCTGGCGCGGATAACCGCTTGTCCTTGTCTCCACGCCGGTGCTGGAGGTGATGTTGCCGATATCGGCCCCGCCAGACCGCCCCTTGGACAAAGAGGACGGCAGATCGTCCTGCTCGCTCGGACCAAAATCATCCGCCGCATTATAGCTGTGGATCCGGCCGGCACCGAACTGCGGATAGCCTGCACCCCTCCTCCCGACAATAGTGCCGGAGTTTTCGATCGCATCCAAGCCGGCAGGCTGCCGCTTAGAGATCGGCAGGTCGGTTTGTTCGCTGAAGCCGAAATTGTCTGTGACGCTGAACCCGATAATGTTCTCAAACGCGTCGGCCGTGCCTAGACCGAGCCCGAGGATGGCGAAGGTGGAACCGAGAATGGCTTTGCGCATGGTATTGCCCTTTCTGTTTGGTTTTGTGTTGTCGGCCAGAGCTGAAGTGGCGAATTGCACCGTCTTCCTGACCGATCGACCAAAGGGCGTGAGGGCGCGCCTCACGATGTGAGGCCGCAAAATTTTTGGAGTTCGCGGCGCTGACGCAGAGCTTGAGCGCTCTCGATCTCGCCTTCATCTCCAACGGTGCCAGTCGATCAATCGTATTGGCAGATACGAACCTGTCACCCAGCCTTTGATGGGGTCACCAGATATAACTTTCCGGAATGCATTCCGGAATGAAAGGAAATTGTGCTGCTAGCGAGTGAAATTCATACTTCCCCCTGCCTGCAGCCGCGAACTCCTGCTCGTCACGTCTCCAAGAGCGGGCTTTAGGTTTTGCCGGGGGAATAGGGATGGCTGATGTTTTACCAAGGATCTCCTGAGACACAGAGAATGGGCGATGAGCTTGTGGCTTGGGCGCTCGATCGGTTTGGCGGATGCGGTCTCAAAGAGGAAAATTTAGCCATTACGCTGCTTCCGTTTGCGGCTCGCCTCACGCCAGCCTGTGCCGGACAGGACGTCCAAGGTTACGGGCACAATGGCGGAAGGTCCTTCTATCCCTGCAGTGTTGTGAAGTTGTTCTACCTGGCCGCCGCCGAAGCGCGACTGGAGGAAGGTACCGTACAGATGCATGGTGAGCTCGAGCGCGCCATGCGGGATATGATTCTTTGGTCGAGCAACACAGGTACGAACTATATCGTTGACCTTGTCACCGGCACGACCGGCGACACCCTGCTCGATGATGCCGAAATGCGGGATTGGATCGACAAACGCCTATGGGTGAACCGATATTTTCGGTCGCTCGGCTGGGCCGAGTTCGAGAACCTGAATGTCTGCCAAAAGCTCATGGACGACCAGCGGTACGGCCGCGAGAGCATCTTCGTCCAGTGGGGCGGCAACAATCATAACCGCCTGACCACCGACGCCACCACACGCCTTCTCTATGCCATTCTGACCGGCAGCATCGTTACGCCCACCCGGAGCCGGCACATGCGCGACTTGCTCGAAAGGCCTACCGACCCCGCCTTCGCGTGCCATCCGCAGGCTCAGATCGAGGGTTATTTTGGCGCCGGCCTGCCCGACGGGGCGAGGCTATGGTCGAAATGCGGCCGAACACTATGGACTGGCGATGAAAACGCCAGCTACCGCCGCCACGATGCCGCATATGTGGAGCTGCCAAGTGGAAAATCGTTCATTCTGGCGGTCTTCACAGAAGGAAAGGAAGTCTCGGAGAACGCGGAAATACTGCCTGCGATCGCCGAAAAGGTCTGCTCATTGACGCAACAGTTCCGAGCCGCGCAGCCTGCGGCCGATATGCAGATATGATGCGGCCGGCTACGGCTCTTTGTTTGACGGGAGGGTGACAGTGGCGAGAGGGCAGTTTCTTCAGGCGGACACCATTCTGCATAACGGCACGATCTGGTGCGGTCATGGGGAAGGAGTGGTAGAGGCGCTCGCGATCTGGCAAGGCAAGGTGCTTGCGGTCGGGTCGAACGACGATATCCTCAACCTCAAGGGTGCCCAGACACGCCTGATCGATCTGAGCGGCAGGTTTGCCACCCCTGGTCTCAACGATGCGCATCTGCATCTTGTGGCCACCGGGCTTACGCTTTCGTGGATCGACGCAACACCGCAAAAGGCGCCTACCCTCGACAGCCTGCTCGATGCCATCAGGAAGCAGGCGGCGGTGACGCCACCTGGAGCTTGGATTCGTGCGCGAGGCTACGATCAGAACAAGCTCGATGTGGGCCGCCACCCACACCGCAGCGAGTTGGACGCCGCCGCCCCCGACCATCCAGTCATGCTGACGCGCGCCTGCGGACACGTGTCCGTTTTCAACTCGAAGGCTCTCGAACTCGCAAAGATCGACGAGTCCACACGAGTGCCGGAAGGCGGCATCATCGAGCAGCGCAACGGAAAGCTGACCGGCATGGTGGCCGAGACTGCGCAGCGGCTGATTCGAGCGATCATCCCGAAGCCGACCACCTCCGAGATCATAGAAGCGATCGAGAGAGCAGGAAATCTGCTTCTCTCCTATGGCATCACCAGCGTAATGGATGCTGCCGTAGGGCAGGTAGGCGGCTTTGACGAGATCAGGGCCTATAACCTTGCAAGGTCGAGCGGTAGGCTCCCGGTGCGCACGTGGCTGGTCCTTCTTGGCGATCCAGGCGTTTCCATCGTCCAGCAATGCCACGCGGCAGGCCTGATCTCGGGCATCGGCGACGAGATGCTCACGATAGGCGCCGTGAAAATTTTTCTCGACGGCTCGGCCGGCGGGCGCACCGCCTGGATGAAAAAGCCTTATCTCGGCGAGGATGACAATAAAGGCACGCAAATCCTTTCAGACGAGGAGCTTGAGGGGCTGGTTCTCGACTATCATGGCAAGGGTTACCAGCTGGCGTGCCACGCCATCGGCGACGCCGCAATCGAGCAGTTGATCACCGCGTATGAGAAGGCGCTTGCGAACGTGCCGGACCCGGACCGCAGGCATCGGATCGAACATTGCGGCTTCTCCAATGACGAGCAGCACAAGCGCATGCGAAAGGCCGGCATCTACCCCTGCCCGCAGCAGGTATTCATCTACGATTTCGGCGACGGTTACATCTCGGTTCTGGGCGAGGACAGAGCCCTGTCGAGCTATCCGCTCAAGACCTGGCGAGACTTGGGCTTCAAGCCGGCGACAGGCAGCGATTCACCGGTCTGCCACCCCAATCCGTTCCCGAACATCTACACGATGCTGACGCGCAAGACCGGGAAAGGTACGGTTATGGATGCGCGGGAGCGTGTGTCCATTGGGGAAGCGCTGCAGGTCTATACCGAATACGGGGCGTTCTCGCAGAAGCTCGAGGATGTGAAAGGCAAGCTCGTTCCAGGGCATTTCGCCGACGTCGCGGTGTTCTCGCGCAACATGTTGGAAGCGACGCCAGAAGAGATCTTGCACGATACACAATGCGTACTCACGCTGCGCGGCGGCGAGGTGGTCTTCGTCCGGTAGAGGCTAGCAGCCGTATCGGCAAGAAAGAGGGGAAGGTTACCCACACAACGGGTGCCGGACAACAATGGAGAAGGTTATGGCTGGAAGATCAGCATTTGCTCTGGCGCTTGCCGCGTTTCTGCTTGCGGCAGGTGCATCATCCGCCCGGGCGGACGAGCCGCGGCAAGGTGGCACGCTCAACTATGTTGCACCGTACGGGTCAAGCTTCTCGTCACTAGACATCCATGCCTCGGCGCAAATCCAGGACGCAATTTGGTCCAAGGCCATCCACAAACCGCTTTATGACTGGGACGCCGACGCGAACCAGCCTGTGCTGGCCCTCGCGACCGATGTCGCGGCGTCGGACGACGGACTGGTCTATACTTACAAGTTGCGCCAGGACGTGTATTTCCACAACGGCAAGCAGATGACGGCGGACGACATCATCTGGACCTATACGCGGATCATGGATCCGCAGAAGGCTTATCCGTCGGCGCGGTTTATCCGCTACATCAAGGGAGCCGCGGAATATAGCGAAGGCAAGGCGGAAGCGATTTCCGGCCTGAAGAAAATAGACGATTTCACGCTGGAAATTACATTCACGGACCCGATGGATCCGGCCTATTTGCTGATGCGAAACGTTACCTCGATCTATCCGAAGGACGAGGGTAACAGCGAGGAGTTCCTCAAGCATCCGATCGGCGTCGGGCCTTACAAATTTGCCGAATATGTCCCCGGCTCACGCCTTACCGTGGAAAGATGGGAGAAGTACTTCGACTCCGGCAAGCCTTATCTCGACAAAGTAAATATTATGATCATGGGGGATGCCTCGGCACGCGACGTGGCCTTCCGCAACAAGGAGATCGATGTTTCTGTTCTGGGCCCGGCGCAATATGTGGCCTACAAGGCGGACCCGGAAATGTCGAAGTACATTCTGGAGGTGCCGGAGGTCTTCACCCGTTTTGTCGGCTTCAACCTCGATTATGAGCCGTTCAAGGACAAGCGTGTCCGCCAGGCAATCAATTATGCGATCGATAGCGATCTGATCATCAAGCGACTGGCTAAGGACAAGGCTTATCGCGCAACAAGCTGGCTGCCGATCTCTTCACCGGCCTATGACAAGGATGCCAAACCCTATCCGTACGATCCCGAGAAGGCCAAGGAGCTTCTGAAGGAAGCAGGCTATGCGGAGGGCTTTGAGTTCGAGCTCACCGCAACCCAGAACGAGAGCTGGGGCCTGACCATCGTGGAAGCTATCATCCCGATGCTGGCGAAGGTCGGCATCACGGTGAAGGCCAAGCCCGTGGAAAGCTCGGTGCTGTCGGAAGTCGTTCCCGCTGGCGATTTTCAGGCTTTCATGTGGTCATATACGAGCGGGCCGGATCCGCTCACGGCGCTGCTCAACTTCCATTCGGAGACGCCTCAATCGAGCGGCAATTATGAGAAGTTCAACAATCCCGATTACGACAAGCTGATCGATGCCGCCAAACAGGCCAGGAACGAAGACGAAAAGAACGAACTCCTGCGCCAGGCCAACAACCTCCTCCAGGAGGAGGCGCCGATGTGGTTCTTCAACTACAACAAGGCGGTGATCGCATATCAGCCCTGGCTGCACGGGGCACAGCCCAACTCTATGGAAATCGCGCTCCAATCTTACGAGAAAATCTGGTTCGACGAGAGCGCACCGTCTCGTTGATCGAAGCCGAAGCAACCGGCGCGGGCAATCTGCCGGCGCCGGTTGTCCTCCGGGTCTCGGCGTGGCTGTCCTGTAGAGGGATTGCAGGTTATCGCAAACCTCCCATGCAGAGATTCACTGCAAAAATGGAAGGAGAACGGGCTCGGTGCTCCGTTTCATCTTACGCCGCCTTCTGCAGATGGTTCCGACAGTGATCGCGGTATCGCTGCTGATTTTCATCATCTTCAGCGTCGTGCCCGGCAGCATCGCTTCCAGCATGATTGCGGATGGCCGCGGCGCCAATGACCCCGAACTGATCGAGAGGCTCAACCGCGAATTCGGTCTCGACCGGCCGGTCCACGTCCGCTTCGGCGACTATATCTGGAACCTTGCGCAGTTCGATCTCGGCACATCCTTTCGCACACGTCAGCCGGTAACAGAGTTGATCGGGGAGCGGATTTGGCCCACCCTGAAGCTGGCGATTGCCGCCATGTGCGTGGCGATCGCGATCGGCCTGCCGCTTGGCTTCTTCGCGGCGATGAGGCCGGGTAGCCTGCTCGACAGCATCACCATGGTCGGCGCGGTATCAGGTCTCTCCGTGCCGCAATTCTGGCTTGGCCTGCTCGCCATGTACCTCTTTGCGCTGACGCTCGGCTGGCTGCCGAGCTTCGGATATGGCGAGGGAGGTCTGCGCAATCTCGTTCTGCCCGCCCTGACGCTCGGCGTGGGGCCAATGGCGCTGCTGGCGCGCACCACACGCGCTGCGGTCCTGGAGGTCATGAGCACGGACTTCATTCGTACCGCGCGATCCAAGGGCATGAGCAGTTTCCGGCTGGTGAAATGGCACGTGACGCGCAACGCGTTGGTGCTGATAATCACCACGCTAGGGCTGCAATTCGGCTCAATGATGGGACAGGCGGTCGTTGTCGAGAAACTATTTTCTTGGCCGGGCCTGGGTTCCCTGCTGATCGATAGCGTAGGCTTGCGCGATATACCGGTGGTGCAAGGCAGTATACTGGTGCTTGTGCTCTGCTTTCTCGTCATCAACACAGTTGTCGACGTCCTCTATGCGGTCATCGACCCCCGCATCAGCCACGGGTGAATGCCATGGGACTAAGACTCAACCTTGTGCTTGGCGGCACGCTATGCCTCATCGTCATCGTAGCGGCAGTGTTGGCACCCTGGCTGACGCCTCTCAGCCCGGTGATGGACGCGGACTTGATGAATGCCGAACTGCCACCGAGTGCAGAATTCTGGTTCGGGACGGACGCGCAAGGCCGCGACGTATTCACCCGCATTCTCTATGGCGCGCGGGTTTCGCTCACTGTGGGGATCGGATCGCAGCTCATCAATACCACCATCGGGCTCATCCTGGGCATATCGGCCGGCTACTTCGGCGGCTGGTGGGATGACCTGGTCAACGGCCTGACGAACCTGATGCTGTCGGTGCCGTCGCTCATCTTCGCACTCGCTATCATGGCTGTCCTGGGCCCCGGTCTATCCAGCCTGCTGATCGCGCTTGGCCTCACCAACTGGTCATGGACCTGCCGCATCGCCCGCAGTTCGACATTGTCATTGAAGAGCCAAAGCTATGTGCAGGCAGCCAAGACGCTCGGCTACAGCGATTTCCGCATCATGCTGACGCAGATCCTGCCCAATATCGTCGGCCCGGTTCTGGTCATCGCCACACTCGGGATGGGAGATGCGATCCTTGCCGAGGCCGCGTTGTCCTTCCTGGGGCTCGGCATCCAGCCACCGCAGCCGAGTTGGGGCAACATGCTGACAGATGCGCGCGAGCTGATCGCCATCGCGCCGTGGGTCGCGATCTTTCCCGGACTTGCGATCTTCATGACCGTTCTCGGGCTCAATCTCTTCGGCGACGGACTGCGTGACTGGTTGGACCCGCATATGAGGACACGGCCGGTATGAGCGGGACACGCGCGCTTCTGGAGGTGCAGGACCTGCAGATCGACATTGTGTCAGCGAAGCACCGGCACAACGTGGTCGAGAATGTCTCCTTTACCATCGACCACGGCGAGACCTTCGGCCTCGTCGGCGAGTCCGGCTGCGGCAAGAGTATCACGGCACTTGCGATGATCGGCTTGCTACGATCCCCGCTCGTCATCAGCAGCGGCTCGATCCGCTTCAGGGACAGGGAATTGCGCGGCTTGCCGGAGCGGGAGCTTCGCAAGCTGAGGGGCAATCGCATCGCCATGATCTTCCAGGAGCCGATGACGGCGCTCAACCCGGTATCTCCGGTGGGTCGCCAGATCGCGGAAATGTTCGTTCTTCATCAGGGGGCGACCTGGCATGAAGCGGAACGAAAGGCTGTCGAAGCGCTCGCCAGCGTGCAGGTGCCAGCGCCGGAACAGCGGGTGAAAAGCTATCCACATGAGATGTCGGGCGGTATGCGCCAGCGCATCATGATCGCCATCGCCTTGGCCTGTAAGCCGGATCTGTTGATCGCCGACGAACCGACCACGGCGCTAGACGTTACCGTCCAGGCGGAAATCCTCAAACTGATGAAGGAGCTCTGCTCGGCACGCGGCACGGCCGTGCTGATGATCAGCCACGATCTCGGCGTGATCGCCAAAATGTGCAGGAACGTGGGGATCATGTATGCCGGGCATCTGGTCGAGCAGCGGCCCGTGGAAGCCATATTCCGCTCGCCCTCTCACCCTTACACCAACGGCTTGCTCAACTCGCTGCCGCGGCTCGGTTCCCGTGGCATTCATGGCCGCAAGCGCCTGCAGGAGATCACTGGAGTCGTGCCCTCTATTTCCGCTTTCCCTGCCGGCTGCCGGTTCCAGCCGCGCTGCGAGCGTGCGAGCGCGCTGTGTGCAACCACGCAACCCGACCAAGCCGATCTCGGAGATGAGGGTTATGTCAGGTGCTTTCACCATGGATAATCGGGCCGGGCCGTTACTGCGAGTAGAAAACCTCAGCGTCCACTTTCCCGTGAGAACCGGGCTCCTCGGACGATCACGCAGGCTGGTGCGCGCTTTGAACAACGTCGATCTGACGCTCGAGAAGGGCGAATGCCTGTCGGTGGTTGGCGAGTCGGGATGCGGCAAGTCCACGCTGGCATTTTCCATCGTCGGCCTGCAAACGCCGACTTCCGGATCCATCCATTTCGAAGGCCGCGCGATCACCGGGAAAGCTCAGCCCTCGCGCATCGAGCGCGCGCGTATGGCGCAAATTGTCTTTCAGGACCCCTACGCGTCGCTGAATCCGCGCCAGACCGTGCTTACCTCGCTCGCAGCGCCTCTGCGGTTGCAGGGCATCGTCAACAATGGCGAGGTTGAGGGGCGCGTTATGGAGATGATGCGCCTGGTCGGACTGAGCCCGGACAAGGCCAAGTGCTTTCCGCATGAATTCTCGGGCGGCCAGCGCCAGCGTATCGGCATCGCCCGCGCCTTGATACTCAGTCCCAAGGTGGTGGTGCTGGACGAGCCCGTATCCGCCCTCGACGTTTCGATCCGCGCACAGATCATCAATCTGCTGCTCGACCTCAAGGAGAGGCTGGAGCTTTCCTACATCATGATCAGCCACGATCTCAGCGTCGTCGAACATATGAGCAACCGCGTCGCTGTGATGTATTTTGGCCAGGTCGTCGAAGAAGGGCGCTGGGATCGAATCTTCGGCAATCCCGCACATCCCTATACGCGCCGCCTAATCGCGGCGATACCAGATCCCTTTGCCGCGTTCACCACCCCCAGCCTGATCGACGAGGCCGGAGCGCAAGGGCCGCCCCACGGCTTCGACTACCATCCGAGGGAGTTCGGCACCCACGATATCTACAGCGACCCTCCGGCTTCGCAGCTCGTTTCCATAGGTGACGATCACCGGGTGCGGCTCGTGCCGGCAGCGGCGTAGGCGTGCAGGCAAGTATCGGTGCCGCGTTTGTCGCGGCCTTTTGAGGGATGTGAGGTGACAGGAGCAATCGACATTTCCGCCCTGGAGCGGGCAATCCTCTGCCTGCCCCAGCAGTTCAAAGGGCCAGGCGGTGCAGTCGGCGTCGTGGAGTGCGGCAAGATCGTCGCGCGGCAAGCGTGGGGATACGCAAACCTGGCGACCGGCCTAGCCATGACGACGGCGACGCGGATGCCGATCTGCTCCATCACCAAGCAGTTCACTTGTGCGGTTCTGCTGGATCTGATCGGCGATCCCCACCTGCTCGACGCGCGCCTTGCTGATTATCTGCCGCACCTGGAAGGCCATCCGCCCGGGGTGGTGGATCTCTGCAATATGCAGTCGGGCCTGCGCGATTATTGGGCGCTGACGGTGCTGCATGGCGCGCACCCGGAGGGCGTATTCCCGCGCGAGGCAGCAAAGCCCCTGCTCGCCAGCGCGCGCACGACCCACTTCGAACCGGGCAAGAGCTATTCCTATTCGAACGGGAACTTCCGGATTCTGGCGGATCTGCTGGAGGAGTATGCCGGCCGTTCTCTCGCAGAACTCTATGTTCAGCGAATTTTCGACCGGGCCGGCATGCACACCGCTCTCCTGACCGCCGACACCAGCACGCCGCTGGACGGCGTACTGGGCTATGAGGGAAACGACCGCGTCGGGTTCTTCCCCGCCACGAACCGCATCTATTGGGAGGGGGACGCGGGCATCTCGGCATCGCTGGACGACATGCTCGCCTGGGAGATCTATATCGATGCGACCCGGGACGACCCTGATGGTCTTTATCGCCGCCTCTCCGAAAAACAGACATTCTCGGATGGAAAACCGGCGCCCTATGGTTACGGCCTCGTCCACGGCCACGTCGGCGATGCCGCCACGACAGGGCATGCCGGGGGGCTGCGCGGCTTTCGCCTGCAGCGCTTTCACGTCGCATCGAGGAGATTGTCGGTTGTGGTTTTCTTCAATCATGAAGCAAGCGCAAACGAAGCCGCGCTGACGCTGCTGCGGGCGGGCCTCGGTATTGAAGAAAAGCCGAGCCAAGCTTATCCGGTGGATCCGGATTGGAACGGCAGTTATCTCGACCAATCCAACGGCCTGCTGCTCGAGATCCATATTAGTGGAGAAGGCATGGAGGCCCGCTATGCCACGTCGCCCGAACGCCTCTTTCCCGGTCCCGGCGGCACGCTCGTTTCCCCCTCGATGACGCTTGCGCGTGCTGGCGATACCGTCAGGCTCGAACGCCCAAGGGAGAATCTGGTCGCAACTGCGAACCGGGTGACGGGCGACAGCGTTCAAGACCTGCCAGGACGATATTTCTCACCCGAGCTCGCAGCCTTTCTGCATATCGATATGGCAGGAACCTGCCTCTTCGGCTGCTTCGAAGGCCTGCATGGCCGCGGCCCCATGCACGCGATCTATCCCGCGGGAAAGGACGTATTCGTCTTGCCCTGCCAGCGGTCCATGGATGCACCCGCTCCGGGAAGATGGACCATCCAAGTAAACCGGAACGATGCCGGACAGATCTGCGGGCTGACCGTGGGGTGCTGGCTGGCAAGAAACATCCCCTACCGGAAAGTCGATTGAAAGCCTGACAACGCCGAAGAAGAGACGCTCATGCCTATCCTGAATCGCGTAGCCGAAATGCAAGACGAGATTGCCGGTTGGCGCCGTCACCTGCACCAGATACCGGAGCTTGGTTTCGACGTTCACCGCACCGCTGCCTTCGTCGTCGAAAAGCTGAAGGAATTCGGCTGCGACGAGATCGTGACCGGCATCGGCCGAACCGGTGTCGTCGGCATCATCCGCGGTCGCCGGGGCGATGGCCCAACAATCGGCCTGCGTGCCGACATGGATGCCCTTCCAATCCATGAGACCACCGGCAAGCCCTATGCTTCGACTGTTCCGGGCACGATGCATGCCTGTGGCCACGACGGCCACACCGCCATGCTCCTGGGTGCAGCCAAATACCTGGCAGAGTCACGCAATTTCGCCGGTAGGCTTGCGGTCATTTTCCAGCCGGCGGAAGAAGGTGGCGGCGGGGGTAAGGAGATGGTCAATGACGGCATGATGGAGCGTTTTGCCATAGAGAAGGTCTTCGGCATGCATAACCGGCCGAGCATGCCGATCGGACATTTCGGCATCCGCCCTGGCCCAATCCTGGCCGCTACGGCCGAGTTCACCATCACCGTGAAAGGCCGCGGCGGGCATGCTGCGCTACCGCATCACACGATCGACCCGATCGTCGCCGGCAGCCAGCTTGTCATTGCTCTCCAGAATATCGTCGCGCGCCACACCAATCCTCTTGAATCCCTGGTCGTGTCGGTAACCACGTTCCATGCGGGCGAAGCCTACAATGTGATCCCCGCCCAAGCCGAGATCACGGGGACCGTGCGCACCTTGAAAAGGGAGGTCTCCAAGAGCGCAGAGGAGCGTATCCGCACCATATGCAACGGAATCGCCGCCCTTTTCGGCGTGACGGTGGATCTCGCTTACAACACGAATTACCCGGTCACCTTCAATCATCCCGATGAGACGGAGTTTGCCGGCAACGTCGCTGCGGATATCGCTGGCGAAGAGCAGGTTGACAGGAGCTTACCGCCGGCCATGGGCGGGGAGGATTTCTCCTATATGCTGGAAGCCAGGCCCGGTGCGTTCATATTCATGGGCAACGGCGACTCCGAGTATCTGCACCACCCCGCTTATGATTTCAACGATGAAGCGATCCCCTATGGTGTGAGCTACTGGATCAAGCTGACCGAGAGTGCTCTGCCTGCGAAAGCCGGGACGTGAGTTCAGATTTGGATTTCGCTTCGATGCTTCCCCGCTGCCTGACGATCGCGCCCACGCGCGAAATGAACTCGGCGCAGATGCGAGACTGCGGCACAAGCTCGTTGTAGAGAGCGACGACTTCGAACTGTATGGCCGGCGTTATCCGCGATATCGTGATGCCGCTGTTGGAAAAAGCCTGCGCCGTGAAAGCGTCGATCACGGCTGTCCCGCAATCCTTCTCCGCAAGGGCACATGCGATGTAATAGGTCTGCACACGAATGGCCGGGGCGGCCGCGAGCCCCAACTGCCGTAGCCGGACATCCAGCTTCCGTCCAAGTGGATCGCCTTCCTCGAGCCCTATCAAGCGCTGCAGGTCGAGATCGGTCAACTGCATCTCGCCATTCTGTGGCTTTGCCTGCTTGCTTTGAACACAGACGAGTTCGGCGGTTCCAAGCGTCTCCATATGAATGCCTGCCGTCGGGATCGGGTCGAGCGCAATGCCTACATCGATTTCCTGGGACAACAGGGCTTCGACCAGCCGTCTGCCGTGCTGCGTATGCACCTTGTAAGTGAGGCTCGGGTGCCGGGATTGGAACTGCTGGATTGCCTGAGGCACCAGGCCGAAGCCAAAACAGGGAAGGCATCCGATGCGAAGATGCTCCTGCTCGCGCGCCAAAAGGTTTTGACTGAGCCTTTGCACCTGGGTGAGTTGACAGAACAGCTTGTCAATTTCAGCCGCCAGCAACTTCCCTTCCCGCGTTGGTACAAGACGGCCTCTGATGCGTTCGAAGAGGGGAAAACCAAGCCGTTGTTCCGCGTGCTTTACAAGCTTGCTCGCCGCAGGCTGGCTGATCCCAAGCAACTGTGCAGCCCGGCTGATCGCGCCGGTCTGAAAAACTGCGTGACAGACTTCGATGTGGCGCAGCTGCATGGCCTGAGGTTCCCCAACCTATAGTTTTGCGGAATAGATACCAAAATAAAAGGAAGTTGCACAGCAACCGGCCGGTACTCATAGTCCGCCGCAGGAGATGCCATGTCAGCATGTCGCCGCTGCTGCACATTGGCGATGAGGGGAATGGAGCCAGGGTCGCGAGGAACTTACGCATGAGCGCAGATGTGAGCCAGCAAACTGCCGTTCAGGGCCATCGGCCGGGCGCTTAAGGGAGATCCCGCATGACACAGGCGATCGTTCTCGGCGCAGGAATGGTTGGCGTCTCCACCGCGCTGCACTTGCAAACGTGCGGTTGGTCAGTGGCACTGGTCGATCGCACCGGCGTGGGAATGGAAACGAGCTACGGCAACGCCGGTCTCATTCAAGGCGAGGCTGTCGAACCCTACGGCATGCCGAGAAAGCTCCGCCAGCTCTGGGCGATAGCGCGCGGCGCTTCCAACGATGTCCGCTATGACCTGCGCTCCCTGCCGGGACATTTTGCTCCGCTCTTCCGCTACTGGTGGCATTCTGCGCCGAAGCGCCACCGCCGGATTTCAGCTGCATATTCGCAGATGGCGGCGGCGGCCACGCGGGAGCACCAAGCGCTGATAGAACGCGCTTCGGCCGATCACCTCGTGCGGCGCGAGGGCTTCCGGGTCATGGAGCGCGATGAGGAGGCGATGGCAGCAGCGCTTGCCGATGCGGAGCGGGTGCGCGCCGAATACGGTGTCGCCTTCAAGTTCCTATCCGCGTCGGAGCTTGCCGCGGCCGAGCCAGCCCTGAAACAGGCGGGCGTAGGAGCAATCCATTGGCTGAACGCGTGGTCGGTCAGCGATCCCGGCGCACTGACCAAGGCGTATGCCAAATCCTTCACCGATGCGGGAGGCACGATAAGCATTGGAGAAGCACTCTCGCTGCGCCAGAAGGCATCCGGCAGCTGGCAAGTGGACACGCAAGGCGGAGTGCTCGAGGCGGAGCACACCGTTGTCGCCCTGGGCCCTTGGTCGCCTGAACTGCTGCGCCGTTTCGGCTATAACTATCCTATGGTTCGTAAGCGCGGCTATCACCGCCACTATCGATGCCAGCCTACCTTGCACATACCGCTGCTGGACGCAGCCAATGGATATGTGATGGCGCCCATGGCTCGCGGTTTGCGCATCACCACCGGCGCTGAACTCTCCGCGCCGAATGCCCCCTCAACACCGTGGCAGCTTGAACGCGCCGAACGGGCAGCACGTGAGCTCATTTCTCTTGGCGAGCCGGTAGAAGATCAGCCCTGGCTAGGCACGAGACCTTGCATGCCCGCCATGCTGCCTGTCGTCGGTCAAGCGCCACGGCACAAGAACCTCTGGCTGAATTTTGGGCACGGCCATCAAGGTTTCACGCTGGGCCCCGTAACTGGCCGCGCATTGGCGGAACTGATGTCTGGAGAACAAGGTGTTCTCTAGTTCCAGCGGATTCTCTGCGAAACCCGAAGAGTGGCAGTCGCATCGCCCTTTTCCCGGCAGCTGCGGACTTAGCGGCCGGTAGATATCCAGCGGTCGGAACGCAGTTTCCGCTGACCTGGATAATCCCTGGGCAAAGAACTGTGGGAACGGCTGCTCCGACACGGAGTTAGTCACCCAGAAAGAGAGGTGACGAATGATGAAACGCATCAGTCTACTCCTGCCGGTCCTTCTGTTCGCCGCGCCGTTCAATGCCCTTGCTCAAGATCACATGATCGACGGCAAGGCGGTCCCCGAAGGTCAGATGAGCGCTGTCGAAGAACGCTGCTCTGAGCTTCAGGCACAGCAAGGAACGACAGGCACTCAACAGCCCGAGACGACCATGACTGAAAACGCTGGTGACCAGGCCCGTCAAAGCACGAGCGAGAGCGGAGAAAACGCCGCGTTTGACGTTTCAGAGATCACATTGCAGCAATGTATTGACGGCGGATTTATCGAGGGAAACACCGATCAATGACCGATACGCGGCCCAGCCCTCACTTAGGCTAGGCCAATCCTCGCGCCCTGCGGGGAACTCCTCGGGCGCGCCACTCACTTTTCGTTGGGGTGGCCTCGCCCGGGAGTTTTGCACTCCGACCTACTTGGAACTTCACCGCGACTCGGAGTTTGGTGAGCGCCCTCGCTCTTATGGGAGCCTTACCGTCATCCGGCACCTATTGCCAGCATGAGCCACGTCTGATTTACCCTTCACTGCTTTTCATGAACGAGGTTCAGCTTTGATTTGCGCGCGTCACCTTGCCGTTTTTGCAGCCGCTCTCCTTTCCCTGGGTTTAGCGGGTTGCCAGAAAGAACCACCTATTGCTGAAGCGTCTGAAGGTACTTGCAAGCCGGAGGCCGCCCAGGCCTTGGTCGGGCGGGACAGGGTGACCGACGAACAAGCCAAGCAGTTGACCGGAGCGACCATCGTGCGCCAGGTCAAGCCTGGCGACCCGGTGACGATGGATTTCCGCGAAGATCGCGTGACGATCGAAACCGATGCGGATACGGGAAAAATAGTCCGGGCCACCTGCGGTTAGACACGACGGATCACGGGTCAGAAGCTGCGGTCTCTCGCTAAGATCCCCGTATGGCAACCAGCCTGCTCGATCGAGCCACCCACCCGGCTAAACGGCGGTCATTCCGGGTGTCAAAGCAGGAACCGAACGTTTGCTTGTTCGCAGGCGCCATGTGTGTTTCTCTTGGGGCAAGCGTCACCCGGCCCGAGGTCACGTCCCATGGAGCCACCAGTTCGGTCTATGGTCATTTCGCTGCGGTGCTGATCCTGGCTGCAATACTTTACTTCGCCGCTAGATCACTGATGTGAAACCGCCAAGCACCGGTCGCCGCTCGCCTCATGCTGGCTCGGCGTCACGTCCTTACCCGCAAATGTCATCCTGCCTCCAGCTGATCTGTCTCGGCCGCCTCGCAGTATAGAATTTTCCCTGAAACTGAGGTCCTCTCCGGGTTTATGTATGAACTACCGTACTCTCAAGAAGCCTCAATGGTATCGCTTAACCCTGAAGGTCAGAGGCTACCGGGTTCTTTCGCGGCCCGTCACGGTGTCACTTCCCGCCAGTGTGGAAAGCGTCTCGCCACCCCAGAAATCCGCGCTTTGGCACGCTTGCTCCCGTAGTTCCCCATGTATTAAATGCATCGGTTCCTTCTTGAACCCGCCCCTGCAACTTGGATAGATTAGCCTGACTCCATCCGAAAGGCGCGAACTCATTTTGGCCCGTCTGATCCTCACCGTTTTTGCTTTGACCAGCCTTTGTTTTCCGGCCTTTGCCCAGAGCGGCGGCCGGATATGTCATCCGGTCATCTCGCAACCCTTCGCCCCCCTCCCCTCGATTGATCGGTCGGAGCCGCTCCCGGTTGGTGATGCGCAGGCGTTCCTCGCAGGAGGAACGAAGGATTGTCCCGGCTGCAGTCTGAAAGGGGCACAGTTGCAACGGCGCGATCTCGCGGGCGCAGATCTTCGCGGCGCGGATTTGTCCGGTGCCTCGCTGCACCGCGCATCGCTCACCGGCGCAAAGCTCGATGCGGCGAACCTCGCAGGCGCCAATCTCAACCTGACAGATCTGAAGAACGCATCACTGATCGAAGCGAACCTCAATCAGGCATTGCTCTACAGGTCGGATCTGAGCCGCGCCGTGCTCACGCGCGCGGATCTCACCTGGGCGCGCCTGCAACACGCGCGGCTGACACAGGCGCAGTTGCAGGAAGCCAAACTTGTCCACGCCATGGCGATGCAGGCGAATTTCACCGGTGCGGACATGCGCAAAGCCGATCTGCAACTCGCCAATCTGCAAGGGGCCAACCTCCAGCGGACGGATATGCGAAGCGCGGTGCTGACGAATGGGGGCTTCATCGAGGCGAATTTCACCTCGGCGGATCTCAGCCTCGTCAATGCCTTCAATGCCGATTTCATGTCCGCGAATTTCACCGATGCCCGCATGGTCAACGCCGATCTTCGCGGCATGCGGCAGGACGATGCCGTGTTCGCTTGCGTGCGGATCGAAAACGCGCTCATAGGCCCAGCCACAGGAAACTAAGCTTCCTGTGGCCGTAAAGCGCTGTACGTCCTTTGCGACGCACAGCGAGGTTATGTTTATTGAATCGAAGCGACGGCGCGTTCCGAACCGCTCCGGTTTTCAGGATAGCCGGTTTCAGCGCTGCTGCTTCATCTCGAAGCGCGCCTGGCTGATAAAGAGACCCGGCTGCACATTGCCGAATTCGTCCGTGAAGGACTGTCCTGCACGGTGGTAGTATTCGCTTTCGACGGAAAGCTCGACTCCCTCCACTGACTTGCTGCAGCGCTCCCGCAATTTGAAGCTGGCCACCGGCGTCTCTCCCGGCACCTCAGGCAGGTCCTCGCATGTCCAACCTTCCACCCCGTACCGGCGCTTGAGCATATTGCCCAGCGCCCAGGCATTGCTCCGGTCGGCTGGCTCCACCCCACGCGGATCGGTCACGAGGCGAAGCCCCCGCACAACTCCGTCACCATCCAGCAGAACCGTGGGAACGACGGGGAAGCCGAAAACCTTCGTGCCCTCGCAGAGCGCTAAAGCGCGTGTCTGCTCAAGGGCACGTGCCACGAACTCCTGCTCATCGTCATAGCGGAAGGCGACTTCAAAAAGCCCGTCTCCTTCCGGCCTGCACTGTTTGAAATCCTCAAAGCTCGACAACAGTTTGCCGGGAGGGCCGCCATTGCTTCCGCAGGCATGATCGGTAAAGCCACCCGGCAGATCCCGGATCATCGATCCTAGCTGGATATCCCACACGCTCGGTCCACCCTGGCACGCCAAGGCGGGCGAAGCTGCCAGCAACGTCACGAGGCAGGTGCCGATGAGTTGGAGCCGTCTCATGGCCGCAGCCCCAGAACAGCCAGGACGAAAAGCGGCTCGGACAACCCCATTTCCGGTGGGCGATAGGAGAGATTGCCAGTGTAGCTGTTTCCACCGACGACGACCGCGATGAACTGTTGGCCGTCTACCTCAAAGGTAATCGGCGGCACGTCCGTCAGCGAACCGAATTTGGTGCTCCACACCGTTTCAAGCGTTTCATCATTCAGGGCATGGAGCGTGCCCTCGGCGGTGGTCGTAAACACCAGCCCTCCTGCAGTCGCCAAGGCGCCGGCATGCAGCGGAAAATCAAACAACCGTTGCGCCTTGACCGTCCCGCTTTGCGGATCGACAGCCGTCAGCATGCCCATATCGGCCGCAGCCCCGGAATAATAGGCGCCGAGCCAGCCAGGCGCCGATTCCGTACGAATGACCGGGATGTTTTCGGAAAGGCACCCGTCGGCCCCTGAACCATAGGCAAGAGCGGTCCTAGGGCTGTAGGCGGAAGCGAATGACGACGCCCCCTTGATGTTCGGGCAGTCCGGGCGGCCTTGCCAGGCACCCGACTTATAGGCCTGAACATCCGCGCTGGCCCGATACTCGACCGGATGACCCGCTTCATCGATGCCGGCGGTCCATTCGAGCCCCACGACATAAGGAGCCGCGATCTGGAATTTCCCTTGCTTGCCGGTCAGGCCGTAGAAATAACCGTTATTGGCGAAGTGCGTGACAACGGGCTCGCTCGCACCAGCAGGATAGACCAGCTGATGCGTTCCGTCCTCAGAGAAACCATTGATATCCCCCGGAGTATACTGAAAATGCCAACGCAACTCGCCGGTCTCCACGTCGATCGCGAGGACGCTGTTGGCATGCAGATCGTCTCCGGGACGGGCCTGCGGATTGTAGCGGGGATTGGGATGGCCGGTCCCCCAGATGGTCAGGCCTGTTTTGGGGTCGAAAACCCCTGTCTGCGAGATCGTTCCGCCGCCAAGGGCGTTATCGGTGGTGCCTACATGCCATAACGACGAGCCCGTCTTCGCATCGATGGCGTCGATCCTGCCGATGGCGCCCCGCTCGGCACCGCCGCTGCCAACGATGATGCGATCGCCGACCACCAGCGGAGAGGCCTGAATGGTGTATCCTTGCTTAGGATCCCCCACCTGGACAGACCGGACGGATTTGCCGGTGTCCTTGTCGAGCCAATGAATATGGCCGTCGGAAGAAGCGGCAATAACGAAATTTCCATAAAGGGCCAAGCCTCGGCCGGCTACGAACCAACTGTCGAGATCAGTCTGCAATTCGCTGTTCTGCCAGACCACCTCGCCCTTTTTTCGTGCATCCAGCTTTGAGACGTGACCCCAGCCATCGACGATGTAGATGAATCCGTCTTCCACCAGCGGGCTCATGGGCAGCGCGTTCCGGAAATTGCCGCTTCCTTCGATCAGCCCACCGAGAGGAACGCTGTAATGAACAACCAGTTTCGACGCATTATCGCGATTGATGCCAGCGAGGCTGGAATAACGGCTGCCGTCATAAGCGCCGAGATTCATAAGCCAGTTCTGGGGCTCCTCCGCCGCATTGAGGAGGCGTTGCGGCGTGACCTCGGCGGCGATTGTGCCGGATGCGCTCCATAGCGCAAAGCCGATCCCCAGGATGCATGCAGGGACAGAAATGGATTTCATGATGCCTAACATCTGCGACGGCGATACGAGCATGCCCGCACCGCCGTCAAAATGAGCTCATAGAGCCTGTAACCCGCCCCGGCTTAACCGAGGCGGGTTGCTGCATTAGTTGTTGTCCGGGAGTGCGAAGACCCAGATCACGCCGCCGGTCGGAACCGTCGGACCCGGCTTGAACTTGTCCGGATAAGATGTGGCGAGACGGCTCTGCATGGACGCAGCGTCAATACCCCAACCGGCCTGCACCGAGACATACTGCTTGCCGTCGACCTCAAAGGTGGAAGGCACACCGATCACGCTCGAATTGAGCTTGGTCTCCCAGACGACATCGCCCGTCTTGGCGTCGAAGGCACGGAACATGTTGTCATTCGTTCCGCCACCGAACACCAGACCGCCAGCCGTGGTCATGAGCGGGCCCCAGTTCGCCGAATTGGGGAACTCATGCTTCCACACCTGCTTGCCGGTCGACAGATCCCAAGCCTGGACTTCGCCGATATGGTTCGCGCCTTCGGCCAGATAGAGATCGGAACGGTCACCCTGCGTGCCGCGCGTGAAGCTGGCGCCGGGACGGTATTCGACCACGGTGCCGCCCTGCATCTTGGTGCAGAGGTTCTCGTTCGCCGGGATGAAGACGTAGTTCGTCTCCGGGTCATAAGCGACGGGAGGCCAATCCTTACCACCCCAGAACGAGGGGCAGAAATCGCCGAGGATACCCGTACCCGGCTTCGTTCCCTCGGCATATTCCACGCGGCCGGTCTCCGGATCCATGCTCTTGATCCAGTTTTCCTTCACGTAGGGTGTGCCGCGGATGAACTTGATCTCGCCTTCGTCGGTCCGCTCAAGCTCCCAAAGCACGCCGTTACGGGCGGCATGCACCAGGCCCTTGACCTTCTCGCCACCATTCTTGCCCGGCAGATCGACGAGGATCGGAGCGGCCACTTCGTCCCAGTCGAACGAGTCGTTCGGATGGTATTGGAAGTGTCCCTTGATCGCGCCGCTCTCGGGGTCGAGCGCAATCACCGAAGTGACATAGAGGTTGTCGCCCGGGCGCTGATCGCCCATCCACGGGCCGCCATTTCCGACACCCCAGTAGATCAGCTTGCTTTCGGGATCGTAGTGACCGGTGATCCAGGTCGAGCCGGCACCCGTCTTCCATGCGTCGTTGTCAGGCCACGTCTCCGAACCCGGCTCGCCCGGAGCAGGTATGGTGTAGGTGCGCCAGAGTTCCTTTCCATCGTCGGCATTGAAAGCCGCGACGAAGCCACGGATACCACGTTCGCCGCCCGAGGTGCCGACAATGACTTTGCCGTCGATCACGAGCGGGGCCAGGTTCGCATAGTAGCCGTTCTTGTAATCCTCGATTGGCACGGTCCAAACTTCGGCACCGCTCTTCGCATCGAGTGCGACCAGAACTGCGTCGCGCGAGGTGAAGAAGATCTTGTCGCCCCAGAAGCCCACACCGCGGTTTGTCGGGTGCGAAGTGTGCATGTCCTGAGGAAGCGCGCGCTGATAACGCCACAGGATTTCGCCGGTGTCAGCCTTGATAGCCATCACCTGGTTGCTCGTCGTCGTGGCCTGAGTGACGAACATGATGCCGTCGATTACCATCGGCGGCGACTCATGTCCTTCAGCTGCTCCGGTAGAGATCATCCACACCGGCTCCAGGTCAGCCACGTTCTCCGTGGTGATCTGCTTCAGCGGGCTGTAGCCCCATCCGTCATAGGTGCGGCGATAGTTCGGCCAGTCACCATCGGCGGGGTTTGTCAGCATGTCCTGGGTCACGGGTTTGTAATCCGGGATCACGACCGGTGCGGCCGGTGCTGCGGGAGCACCTGCGGCGGCAGGTGGGGCTCCGGGGCCAGCCGGAGGAGCCGTCGGTCCGGCCGGAGGTGCGGTGGGTCCCGCGGGCGCCTGCTGAGCAAGCGACGTGGACACCATGAGCAGGGCAAGCCCCGCGCCAAGTAAAGTTGAAGAAGCTAATCTACGCGACATAATTCCCTCCCTAGAGAGCGCGATGAGAAAGTGAAGATATACGTACGGGTGGGGTCAGCCCCCAACGCGCCCGTCGAAGCCAGAAGCTACAACGATCTTGTCCCCGTCCAGCTTGAGAGCAAGAGCGGGCAGCTTGCGGTTGGCGGGTCCTTGCATCACCGCACCGTTCTGCCGAGGATCGAAGCGGGACAGATGGCAAGGGCACTCCATCAAGAAGTTCTCAGCAACCCAGCTGGTAACCTCGCATCCCTCATGCGTGCAGATCGCGCTTTGCGCGACGACGCCTCCGGCTGCGTATTGCTGCCCTTCGGGGCTGAGCACGGCGGGATCCCACCGGGTCAGCACGAGCAGATTTTGCCAGTTGTCGCTGCGCACCGTCTGTGTGGCCGAATCCGCCGGCCATGCCTGGACCGGCGCCGAGTTTGGCACAATGTCGTCTGGCGTAAGCGGGGTCGTCTGGTCATCGCCGCTGGCGCGAACGAGATAGTCGCCCGGCTGGGGAGGAGCGGAAGCTGCATCCGAGCTTTGGTCTTGGGCCAATGCCGGTGCTGCTGCGATCCCGACGATGCCGCCAACGACTAGGCGGCGATTAACGTTTCCCCCACAGCATCCTACTGTGGACTGTTGGTTTTCCGAATCACGTTTCAATGGATGACGTCCTGAACTCGTTAACTGGGCCCAAGGGCCCATTCTTAACACCGCATCGGAGAATTCAGTGAACTTTCACATCCCCAGGCCGCTGACCTCTGGGTCACCTAGGGGAACCTCCTCACATCATCTAGGCTATAAAGAGAAGCAGGTGACTGCAAGTAAAAAAGTCGCAGTTAAGTCTACCCACGTGACCCGTTTCAGTGGCAACATGACATGCCCGCAGCGAAAAGCTGCTCCATGGCCAGGGAGTGTACGGATTCCCGTATTCATTGCTCCCGCGCACATACTTCACGATAGGAGGTTTCAATCATGAAATATCTGGTACCGACCATGCTTGGTCTGCTTCTTACGGGTTCCACGCTGGTCCATGCACAGGATGCGAACCAGGGCGACAAGCCCTTCGAAGCAGGACAGCCTCTCGGCGTGACGGTCAACGGCAACTACACGGCCATGTCCGACAACGTCAAAGTCTACGGTGCGATCGTGAATGCGGAAAGCTGCTCCTACGACGAATCGCGAGACCTGATCGTGGCAGTCAACAGGGGGGCGAATCAGGATGAGGCGCCGAATGACGGCTTCATCTCCCTGATCAATCACGACGGTTCGGTTCACACCGCCCGCTGGATCGGCGTGAATCGCAACGGGTTGGTTCTCAACCAGCCATTCGGCAGCGACATCGAGGGCGGCAAGCTTTACGTGGCCGACCGGGATGGCGGCACCGACGAGAACACCCCCACCGTTTCCGTGATTCGGATGTTCGACATGGAGACCGGGGCGCCTGCCGGCGAAATCAAGACGGAGGAATCCCCCGGCTTCAACGACATCGAGGTGGCCTCTGACGGCACCATCTACGCGACGCAGACTTCCGCCGGCGGTCAGAACCCCGATCCTTCGACCTTCCGGGTCTTCAAGATCACCCCGGACGGGACCTCGACCGTCTTGATCGAAGGCGATCCGCTCAACCTGCCGAACGGCATCGCCATCGACAATGACGGGAATCTCGTCGTGGTGAACATCGGAGACAAGGCCGTGTTGACCTTCTCGCCCGAAGGCGAACTGATCAAGACCGAAGAGGCCGCGCAAGGCGGAAGCGACGGCATCGTGATCATGGAAGACGGGACGAAATACGTCAGCAGCGTCAGGGAAGGCGGAATTTCCCGTATTTCCCCGGATGGAAAGGCGGAACTCATCGCCACCGGCATCCCGAGCGCCGCATCCATGTGCTACGACGCCGGCGCAAACCAGCTCGTCATCCCGATGAACCCCAACAACGCCCTCGCATTCGTCCCCTTGGGAGACTGAAGCCGGCGCCATTGAGAATGCCTCCCGGCGAAAAATTGCCGGGAGGCAGATCCGATTTTACTGGGTGGCGGAAGCCTGCTCGAAATATGCCGTCATCCGCTCAGCAGCCTTGTTCGGCAGCTTGACGGCCTTGGCTTGTTCGAGATTGGCGGGGTTGTCTCCAACCTGGATCAGGCCGACCATGCCCATTCCGTAATGCGGGGCGCAGCGGTAACCGTAGACGCCTTCCTGGTCGAAGGTGACCTTGATCTCCTCGTTGATCTTACCCTTCCACATTTCGGCGCCCTCGGGCACCATGCCCTTGATGGCTTCCGAATTGTGCCCCTTGTCGGTGGCAATGAAGGTCACGGTGTCGCCCGGCGCAATCTTCAGATATGCGGGCTCGAAGACCATCATCTCGCCATCGCTGCCCTTGTTGAGCATCTTCACTTCATGATCCGCCGCAATTGCAGGAAGGCTGAAAGCCACGCCCGCAAGAGAAGCAGCAAGCATAATCGTCCTGATCCGTCGCATTCTTTTTCTCCCTATTGAGCCCAAGAGGGCTTTCAACGCGAAACGAGCGCGGTTTTCCGCTTCAGACCCGCCGCTTCACCTTGGAAAGGCGAAACTGTCAATCGTGTCAAGCGTTCCAACGTCTCATCAGCTGGGCGAGGAAACAGGTTCGGATCGAAAACCGTCGTTGAAGATGACCGCCCTCCACGGCTCGCGGGCAAAGAAAAGCCATTTCCTGCACGGAGCTGGCAGGTCCCCTCGCCCACTTTGATCTGGACGCATGCCAAGGATTTCTGCTCAATAGATTTGCGCCTCCATTCCAAAATCGATGGCGACCGGGTTGAAAGCTTCGATGATCACCGTCTACCGCCTACTGGCCTTCGTGCTGTTTCTTCTCCTCTGGTGGGTCATATCCCTGGTCGTCGGGGAGAACCTGATCCCTACCCCGCTCAGCACGCTGTCGGCCGCGCAATACTTAATCGGCGACGGAAGAATCGCGCAGCCGCTGCTGAGCAGCCTTGGCGTCTATTGCAGCGGCTATGCGCTGGCGGTTGTGGTCGGCATTCCGATCGGGATGCTGATGGGAGGCATCCGCGATCTCGGTCGCACCCTGGACATTTATGTGAACGCACTCATGGCGACGCCGAGGGTTGCCTTCATTCCCCTCATCATCCTGTTTCTCGGCCTCGGCCCCGAGGCAAAGATCGCGGTCGTCTTCCTCGGCGCCGTCATTCCCATCCTGATCGGCACCTATTCCGGCATTCTCAACAGCGATGCCGAACTGATCGAGATGGCACGCTCCATGGGAGCGACCCGTTCCCAGATCTATTGGCGGATCATGCTGCCGGGCGCGCTTTCCTTCGTCGTCATGGGGCTTCGGATCGGGGCCACCATCGGCTTGATCAACACCGTCGTGGCGGAGCTTTACACTGCGGCCAGCGGATTGGGCGGATTGCTCGCGCTTTACGGCAATACTTTTCAAATGGCGCGCTACTTCGTTGTCGTTCTGGCGCTGGCGCTGATCGGGGGACTTGTAAGTCAGGGACTGAGAATGCTGGAGAACTGGGCCAGCCGCTGGCGAGTCACGACGGCTGGAAATTGAGCCGGACGAGTTGTTGCCGGCTTCCGCGCTTGATATGAGTTTGAAGATTGTTCTATCGAGGAACGAAGCGTCCAGCGCGGCTGATTCTCTTCCATTTTGCGCAAGTGGCCAAATGGGCGGGAACAACTTCTCATCCGATGGGACGAGGATGCTCTGAGAAGAGGAGGAGCTTCAGTGGCCAAGCCTGTCCATTACTTCAAACTTGGAATTGTCGCCGCGGCGGCGCTTCAGATATTCGCACAGGGCGCAGCGGCTGAACCTTTTCGCCTTATCGTAACCGATCTTACGACTCCGCTCGTCCCGAACTCCGTGATGGATCTGGCGGTGGAGCTTGGATATTTCGAGCGTGAGGGCGTCGATGTCGAGCTGGTCAGGGTTCAGCAGACGCCATCGGCGCTGGTGGCGCTCCGTGCCGGTGAAGGCGAGATGGCCAATATCTCGGTGGATTCCGTTCTGCAGCTGGTCGCGCGCGATCAATTGGGGATGAAAGCAGTCCTTTCTCCCAACAAGGCCCTCCCCTTCCTCATCGCTTCAAAGTCGGAAATCGCTACTCCGGACCAGCTTTCCGGAAAGAGCTTTGCCGTCGGCCGGCTGGGCAGCCTTGATCATACATTGAGCACCAAGGTCCTGCAGACGAAAGGCGTCGACACCGAGTCGCTGAAATTCGTCGGCATTGGCCAGCCGAGCGTCCGCGCCCAGGCCCTCGCCGCCGGGCAGGTGGACGCGACGACCATGTCGATCGGCGTATGGTTCTCCTTGCCGGACAAGGATGGACTGCACGTCCTGGTCGACCAGGATGAGTACTATGCCGCCGCACCCGTCGTTCAGAAAGTCAATGTCGTCATGGACGAGGTTCTCGAGAAGCGCCACGACGACGTGGTCGCGGTCACGCGGGCTATCATCGCCGCCTCGCGCGATTTCGCAGCGGATCCCCAGAAATGGGTCGACGCGATGGCAGAGGCGCGGGACGATGTCAGCCGGGAGGACCTCGAGGCGCTTGCCGAGGCTTTCGCCGAGAGCTGGAGCGTCAATGGTGGCCTCAATCGTGAAGAATTGGAGTACACGGCCAACTGGGCCTATGAGAGCCCGGACTTTGAAGGCTTGCAAAAGGTCGACCTTGAGCAATGGGTGGATTTTTCCATTGCTGATGAGGCGCTGGAAAAGCTCGGAAAGGCCGAAGGATCTGATCAGCCTGTGCGCTAGAATCAACGCAATGAGCGGGCGGGTCGGGTCAGCCGTGGCGATGCTATGAACCCGGCTCCTCCCGTCGTCGTTTCCGGCGTATCGAAAACCTTCCAGCGGGCGCGGGACCGAAGCCCCGTTGAAGCGTTGAAGGACGTCTCCCTCAACCTCCGTGCCAACACCTTCGTTACGCTCCTGGGGCCTTCCGGTTGCGGGAAGACCACCCTTCTCCGCATGATCAACGGCCTCATCAAGCCGGATTCTGGACAGGTCCTCGTGTTTGGCGAACCGCCGAAGCCCGGTCCGCGGATTGGCTTTGTCTTCCAGTCTTTCCGCCTCATTCCCTGGCTGACGGTTCGCAACAATGTCGGCTTCGGCCTCTCGCTTCAGGGCGTCGACCAGGGCGAGAAGAACGATCGGGTGGAATACTATCTTAAGCTGGTGGGACTTTCCCGTTTCGCCGACGTCTATCCGCACGAACTGTCCGGTGGAATGAAGCAGCGCGCCGCACTCGCCCGGGCGCTCGTCACCGAGCCGGAAATCCTCCTGATGGACGAACCGTTTGCCAGCCTCGACGCCCAGGTCAGGGAACTGATGCAGATGGAAATGATGCGGCTCTGGTCGGAGCGCAAGAGCATCGTGCTCTTCGTTACGCACAGCGTCGATGAGGCTGTCATCATGGCCGACCAGATCGTGCTGATGGGCCCCCGGCCGGGACGTATCGTCGAGACAATCGACGTGACCTTGCCGAGACCGCGATGGGATGCAGAAATCAGGATGCGGCGCGACTTCGTCGAACTGAGAGGATATCTCTGGAACCGCATCCGCGAGATGGTGATGCGGGATCCTTCCTCGGACTTCTACACAGGCGAATCCGACAGCATCTGAGGCTGCTGGCGAAGTCCTATAATGCCGGTGGGCTGTGCCCTTTAGACTTCCACTGCCCCGCGCCGGCGAATAAGACCGCGTTGCGGATCGTAGCCGGCCACCGCGAGCAGGAAGCAGACAACGCTCATGGCCACCACGACGCTCAGCGCAATTCCGTTGAACTGGCCATAGGCTGCGAAGCGGATGAGTTCCACCGCATGGGTGAACGGGTTGGCCAGGGCGATCTGATAGAGATATTCAGCTCCGCTCTCCCGCACCTTCCAGAGGGGATAAAGTGCCGAGGAGATGAAGAACATCGGGAAAATTACGAAGTTCATCGTGCCGGCAAAGTTCTCGAGCTGCCTTACATAAACCGAGAGAAGCAAACCGATCGCCCCCAGCATGAGCGCTGCGGCGACCAGGGCGGGAAACACCAGAAGATATCCCAGGCCAGGTAGCCGCACGCCAAACAGCCAGGCGACGAGCAGAAACGCATAGGCCTGGAGCGTGGAAAGCGCAGCTCCGCCGATCAGCTTGCACAGAAGCAGGTACCACCGAGGCAACGGCGCGGTCAAAAGCAGGCGCATCGTGCCCATTTCCCGATCATAGACGAGCGATAGCGACGACTGCATGCTGTTGAAAAGCAGCACCATGCCGAGCAGTCCGGGAATCATATACTCCTGATAGGTGATGTAGGTCCGGTAGGGCGGAATGATCGACACGCCGAGAAGGTTGTGGAACCCGGCCGCGAACGCAATCAGCCACAGGGCGGGCCGGACCAGAGCGGAAAGCAGTCGGGCATATTGATGGGTAAACTTGATGACCTCTCGCCGCACGATGGCGCGGAGCGCTAGGAAGGCGTGGGCGCTTTTCATTGGCCTCTACCCAAAAGGTATGGTCCGAACTGGCAGCTGCAAAACCGGTTCAGCTAGAATTGACAAGCAGTCTCCGGGGCATCCATTCCAAGCGTGTCGAGTTCATTGGTCTGGTGCAGGAAACCTTCCAGCGGCGCTCTTTCGATCACAGCATTTCCCGTACTCAGCAAAATGGGCTGCCGAATCTGATGATCCCAGCTGCGCACGCTGAGCGGGTTTCCTTTGAACCCATCCAGATTTAGCCGCTCGCCGAGAAGATAATCTTTGACGGGCTGGAATTCGGTCGACTTGCTACGCAGGACGGACTGGACCACGGCCTTGATCGCCGTCCATGCCGCCCAATCCTCGCCGCCCATACGCCGTCCGGCAGCCTTTTCGAAGCGGCTGTTGAGCTGCGGTGCACCATGGCGCTCCCAACTCCAGTGCCATGCCGATGGAACCAGGCCGGCCGCCCCAACCACCGGGCGGGGGAACTGAGTTGCATAAGGGACGTAGCGGGCAAACTCGCCATCCGTGTCGGCGACCAGGACGACGTCGTAATCCGCATCGGCGGTAACGAGCGCCACATTGCTCTGCTCGCGTCGGCGCGGATCATTCGTGAGCTCGAATGGGCGGACCTCAACGATCCGGGCGCCGAACTTTTGCGCCGCGCGCTGGACAGCGGCCGTCAGTTGGGCATCCCCATCCAAGGGCCCCTGCAGCACAAGGATGTTGCGCCAGTTCCGGAAGGTCAGATACTGGACCAACGCATCCGCCATCATGGCGTAGCTAGGGATAACGTGGACCAGATTCTCCCGGCAGCTTTCGCCGCGCAATGCGTCCTCAGGCGCGGCGAGATTGAAGATCACGACATCCCTGTCGCGCAGTGCATCCGAGAGCTGCAGAAGCTCGGCAGCCGGCAGATCGGCCAGAACAAACCCAGTGCCCTGATCGGACCAGCTCTGCACGGCCGAAACCAGCTCTTCGATATTCGCACCGGTCTTGCGCTCGACACCAAAGTCGACGCCGATCACCTTTCCGATCTGCGCTGCGTCGGCAATCCCCACGCTTGTCGCGTCGAAAGGTCGTCCGAGCGGCCTCACCGGGACCTGTGCATAGGCATAGTCCTCGTTATACCGAGGATCTTCGGCAAGCTCCACATAGCCCATCAGCACCTTTTTCGCATGGGCTGCGGGTTCCTGCTGCGCGCCGGGCTGTGGAGCCGTCGGCGGTGCAGCCTCCTGGGCAAAGGAAGGCTGCGCGCACGCAAGAGCAAGCGAACCCGCGAGAACAGCGTGGAAGAATGCCAGCTTTCTAATCATCGATGCGCACCGTATGCGGTACACGCCCCACCTGCACCGACTGCAGCACCTTCATCGAGGCAACGTCGATGATGGAGACATCGTCGCTCAAGCCATTCGTCACGAACATGGTGCTCTCATCCGGGCTCAGCGCTACGCCCCAGGCCCGGCTGCCGACCAGGACATATTCCTTGATCTCCTTGGAAGCGGCATCCACGCTGGCGATGTGGTTCGCGCGCCCCAGCGTGACATAGACGGTCGATCCGTCCTTGCTGATCTCCATGCCCACGGGGGTGACATCCACGGGGCGGAAGCCGGGCGGAAGGAACTGAAGGGTATGCGACACCTCGTTCGTGGCCCTGTCGATGATCGAGACCTCGCCCGACAATTCGTCGGAAACCCAGAGTTCCTTTCCGTCCGGAGTGAGAACGAAACGGCGTGGGCGTGTGCCCACGATGATGTTGTCCGTCAGCGTGTGCGTTTCGGCATCGATCACGTGCACCATGTCGGAGACCTCCGACGTCACGTAGACGGTTTTGCCATCCTCGCTGACCACGACGCCCTCGGGCTCGGCTCCCGTGGCGACTTCATCCACGATGACTTTCTGCGCCACGTCGATGATCTGCAGACTCGAATTCTCTTCATTGGAGACGTAGATGAGGCTGTCGTCGGGGCTGAAGTAGAACACTTCGGGGCTCGGGCCCGTCGGGATATGATCCACCACTTCCAATGTCGCCACATCAATGACGTCGATCACGTCGTCATCGCCGCAGGCCACGTATAGCAGGCTGTTGTCATTGTTGAACCGCATGTCGCGCGGGCGTCGCGACGTCTCGATCCATTTGACGATGCTGTAGTCCTTGGGATTGAGGACGGCGATATTGTGGGTCTTCTCGTTGCTGACGAAAATAAGCCCGGTGCCCGCGGAAAAGGCCGGGGCGGGCAAGCCCACCGCGGCCAGGAGAAGAGCTACGCAGCCCAATCGGCGAAGTTTGGAAGTCAAGATCTCACCCCCTGGAAACAGCGGTGCTGCGATTAGCGGACGATGAATTTCCCGAGCATTCCGCGCTCTTCGAAACCAGAGGCGTAAAACTCGAAATCGCCGGGAACGATTGGAACGAACCAGACATCTGCGGTGCCTTCGTCATCGAACTCAACACCATAGATACCGCCGCCGACCGGTTTGACTTCGATATCGTTGATGACAACCTGGTTGACCCAGGAATTCCGGAACAATTCCGGCGCTTGAACCAGAAATTCTTCGCCGCCCTGGCTCTGGATCTGCCAACGGTAATATTTACCCGTTTCGAGCGTGTATTCCTTTACGGAAAACGAAAGATCGGCGCCCAGCACCAGCGGCTCGAGCCGCTCCGGCTTGGAAGCCAAATTCCCCTCGGCATTGCCGTTCGCCACCGTGCCCAGAAGAGCGGCGGCACACACGAACAATGCAGTTGAAACTTTCATGTCAAAAACCCTCCACTTTATCAACGACGAAATCATTGCTGAAATAACAACGCCGTGCAAGTCTTCCGGCTGTGGATTGAACGGTGGCTAAGTTTTACTTTTAGACCGGCTTACCGGTATCGCTGGCGAAACGCGGGGGTAACGTGCGGAAACCCGAAGAAAGAAGGGCCGTTCTGGCGGTGGAAGGCCTGCGGAAATCCTACGGCTCCACCCTGGCGCTCGACGGCGTGACGATCGAGGTTCGCGAGGGCGAGTTCGTTGCCCTCCTGGGACCGAACGGGGCGGGAAAGTCCACTCTCCTCCAGCTTCTCACCGGGCTTTTCGCTCCGGACGAAGGCACGATTCGCATCCTGAGCCAGGACATCCGCTCGCATCTGACGGGGGCGCTCGCGCAACTTGGTGTCGTCTTTCAACAGCCCACGCTAGATCTGGAGCTGACCGTCGAGGCCAATCTACGATATCACGCCGATCTCCATGGCCTCCCCCGCAGCCAGGCACGCAGGCGAATCGAGGAACTCCTGGAACGATTCGATCTTATTGACCGCCGTCGCGACCGCGCACGAACCTTAAGCGGCGGGAACCGCAGGCGTGTCGAGCTCGCTCGCTCTCTCCTGCACGAGCCGAGGCTGCTCCTGATGGACGAGGCGACGGTCGGGCTCGACCCAGCAAGCAGGAAGGACATCCTGAACCGCATCCTGCAGATGAAGACAGGCGGTGAGCTCGGCGTCCTGTGGACGACCCACCTGGTGGACGAGGTGGAGGAAGCCGATCGTGTTGTCGTGCTTCACCGCGGCCGCGTTCTCTTCCAGGGTCCTCCCGCCGAACTCAGAAGAGAAGGTGAAGCCGATACGATCAGCGAAGCCTTCCTCAAGCTTACCGGCGCCCGGGCCATCGCGATATAGGCTGGCATCTTGCTTCCCGGTCATTCATGACAAGTGGGAGAGGCCGCATATGCCTGGAATCCTCGAGGCCTAGCGCGGTTCCCGAAAGAAAATTTGATCCCCTGGACGGCCGCGCTTTTTTCCAAAACGGAATTTGCCGCTGCCGCAACGAAATTCCACATGCTACGTTTCTCATGGCCCATCAACGAAGCGCCTGATGCTCACGCTACCCCAGATCCTTTCCTTTACTGTGATCGCTCTGGCCATGGCGGCCTTCGTCTGGGGCCGCTTCCGCTACGATCTCGTCGGTGCGCTTGCGCTTCTCGCCGCTGTGGCCGTGGGGATCGTGCCCCTCAACCGCGCCTTTAGCGGGTTCAGCGACGACATCGTCATCACGGTTGGGAGCGCCCTTCTCGTGAGCGCGGCCGTTGCACGCAGCGGCATTCTGGAGCTCACCATCCACCGCTACGCGCCGCGCGTCAGCACGGTCCGCGCGCAGATCGCGATTCTGGTTCTCACCGTCGCTTTCATGTCCGCCTTCGTGAAGAATATCGGAGCGCTTGCCATCATGATTCCGGTGGCGTTCCAATTCGCCCGCCGCTCCAACACCACCGCTTCCACCTTTCTGATGCCGATGGCCTTTGCCTCCCTGCTTGGCGGCCTGATGACCCAGATCGGCACGTCGCCCAACATCCTCGTCTCACGGCTGCGGGGTGAGCTTACGGGCACCCCCTTCACGATGTTCGACTTCACGCCGGTGGGCCTCGCCCTCACGCTGGCGGGCGCCGTCTTCCTGATCCTCTTCTATTGGATCCTGCCACATCGGGAACGCAAGGACGTGTCGGTGCAGGAGGCGATCGTCATCAAGAACTACGTGGCGGAAGCACGCGTCGGTAAGGATTCGACGGTGGTAGGCAAGACGCTCGCCGACCTCCTCAAGATATCGGCCGGCGATCTCGCCATCACCAGCGTGCTGCGCGCCGACGGACTGCGCATCGCTCCCCTTCCCGACGCCGTGCTTAAGGAGGGGGATATCGTGCTCGTGGAAGGCGAGCATGAGGCCATAGACCGGCTTATCGCCCAAGCGAAGCTGAAACTCTCCGGCAACAGGGATGTGGCGGATGGCGGCGAGCCGGGATTCGAGGTCGCCGCAATCGAGGCGGTGGTGGGAGAGAATTCGAGCCTTATCGGCTGGTCGGCCCAGGCCCTTCTGCTCTATGACCGCTTCAATGTGAACCTGCTCGCCGTCAGCCGCCAGGGCGAGCGGCTCAACCAGCGCGTCGGCACGATAACGCTCCGTCTGGGCGATGTGGTCGTGCTGCAGGGCAATCAGAAATCCCTGCCGGAATTCCTGCGTGACTTCGGCCTGCTGCCGTTGGCGGAGCGGCCCCTGCTTTTGGGCAGCGCACGGCGCGGCATGGTTCCGATCCTCATCCTGATGGCCGCCATGGGCGCGACGGCTGTCGGTGCGGTTCCGGTCGCCCATGCCTTCTTTGCAGCCGCGGTCGCGATGGTGCTCTTCCGGGTCATTCCGCTGCGCAATGTCTACAGCGCCATCGACGGCCCGATTCTCGTCATGCTGGCAACCTTGATCCCGGTCAGCGATTCACTGCGCGCCACGGGTGCGACGGATGTCATAGCCGCGGCCCTCGCCGATCTCGGCTCCCATCTTCCCAGCTATGGTGCGCTCGCTCTCATCCTCGTTGCCGCGATGGCGGTAACGCCCTTCCTCAACAACGCCGCAACGGTTCTGGTCATGGCGCCGATCGCGGCTGGTTTTGCGACGACGCTCGGCTACAGGCCCGAAGCGTTCCTGATGGCGGTTGCGATCGGGGCTGGCTGCGACTTCCTCACTCCCATCGGTCATCAGTGCAACACGCTGGTCATGGGTCCGGGCGGATACCGCTTCTCGGATTATCCCCGCCTAGGCCTTCCCCTGTCGCTGATCGTCATCCTCGTAGCCGTGCCGGCGCTCATGCTGGTATGGCCGCTCAAATAGAAGATCCGCCGGAGATGGTGCGGCTATGCGAGCCAAATTCGGAGCCGCATGGACTGCCTCCCGGGGCTCTGCCCCTAAACGCCTTCCTGTAGGCGAGTGGCGTGGTTCCCACCACACGCTGGAAATGATGGCGCATCGTATCGGCAGCTCCCAACCCCGCTTCGAATGCGATCTGATCGATGGACATGGAGGTTGTCTCGAGCATGTCCTTCGCCAGCCTCACCCGCTCTCGTAGAAGCCATTCATAAGGCGCGTGCCCGGTGGCAGCCTTGAAGCTCCGGAACAAGGTTCTGGGGCTCATCGCCGCGATGCCCGCCAGCTCCTTGATCGTGTAGTCCGCCGCCCGGATCGCGGCGCAGGCGGTCGATAAGCCGGGCAAAGGCGCTATCCTCGGTGCGTGGTACCGCCTGGTCGAAGAACTGCGCCTGCCCGCCGTCCCGATGCGGCGGCACAACCAGCATGCGTGCCACCTTATTGCTAGCGACGGCGCCGAAATCGCGGCGTATCAGGTGCAGGAGCATGTCGATGCCCGCAGCAGAACCCGCCGAGGTGACGATGTCACCTTCATCGACGTAAAGCACGTCGGGCTCGACCCGGATTTTCGGATGCATCTCCGCCAGAGCGGCAGCGAACTTCCAATGAGTGGTGGCGCGACGGTTATCGAGCAGGCCCGCCGCAGCGAGAACAAAAGCCCCGGTGCAGATGGATGCGATGCGGGCACCGCCGACATGAGCAGCACGAACTGCGTCCACGATTTCCGACGGGACAGGCCCCATGCGCCAACCCGGCACAACAACGATGTCGGCATCGGCCATCTTGTCGAGTCCCAAAGCAGAGGTCAGTGCCAGGCCACCTTCGACATCCAGAGGAAGTCGCTCCGCGCAAAGCTCGGTTCGGTACCAGCGCGGCCCGATCTCTTGCCTGCGGTCGCGAAGGATATCGAAGGCAAGGGCATATTCGAACAGGTTGAGACCGCGATAGGCCAGGATGACGACCCGAGGGCGGTCCAGTCGATGTTGCCCGATCTCGCCGTTAACCACCGGCATCCTCCCATCTCACCTTGAGCCGTATCTTGCGACGGCGCCCAGCGTCAGAGCGCTGTTCTACATTGGCAATTTTTGCCGCAACAACGGCCATAACGCCAGCGGCAGCTTAGAAGCATGCGGCTAAATTCGATTATGGAGAGAGCCCACGACAAAGCCATGATCCTGTACTTCGCAGACCTTCTCTATCCGCGGAAAGCGTGCGCTGCCGCTTCCTATCTCGGCGCCCCCGTGACGTTGCGGCCCATCGACGTGGAACAGGATGAGCACAAATCCCCAGCCTTTCTCGCACTCAATCCGAACGGTCTCCTGCCCACACTTGTCGACGGGCCAATGATCATCTGGGAGTCGAATGCAATCCTCTGCCACCTCGGCCGGAAGATGCGGTCCGATTTCTGGCCCACGGACGAGCGTCAGGTCGACGTGATCCGCTGGCTATCTTGGGATGCTGCCGGTTTCGGACGATATGCAGGCGAGCTTTACTTCCAACTTCACGTGCTCAAAAGATTCAACCTCGGGCCGGCAGATGATGCGGCCGTCACCCACGCCCGCGAGGCGTTCACGGCATGCGCGGAAATCCTTGACCGGCATCTTGCCGAGCATGAATGGATCGTCGGAACCAGTCCTACCGCTGCAGATTTCGCGCTCGGCGCGCCATTGCCCTATGCCGACGAAATCGGGCTGCCGCTCGCGGCATTTCCGTCCATGCGCAGATGGCACGAGCAGATGAACGCACTTCCAGGCTGGGCGTCGCCATTCGACATGCCGCGACACACCAGAACGTCTAAAAGAGAACCGAGTTGAACCCGAGGAACGCCTTGTCGGGATTGGACAGCCTGCTTGTTGTTCGTACGCTCGATCAAGGCACGATCGGCGATCTCGGCCGCCTTTTCGACAGCAGTTCTGCAACCCGGGGCTGCTGGTGCATGTGGTTCATCATTCCGGTCAAGGACTTTCATGCAGGCCACGGCGAGCAGAACGGGCGGCTGTTTGCCGCTCTGGTCGAACGCGAGCGTGTACCGATGGGTCTTCTGGCCTATGCTGGCTCCGAGCCTGTCGGATGGATCGCCGCAGGTCCGCGGTCGAGATATGTCCGCGCGGTGAAAACCCCGACATTGCGCGACGGCGATCCTCTGGAGAACGACTCCGTCTGGCTCGTCAGCTGCTTCTTTGTTCGCCAGGAGTTTAGACGGCGCGGCATTACCGGGATTCTGCTCGATGAAGCCGTCACCCTGGCAGGCCGTCATGGCGCACTCGCCGTAGAAGGGTTCCCGACCAAAGGAAACAGGATTGGCGCGGCCGACAGTCAGGTCGGCACCGAATACATGTTTGCCAAGCGCGGCTTCAGGCCGGTTCGAGAACCTTCGACCAACCGGGTCATCATGCGATTGGAACTCCAGGCCCGCTGATTCCTAACTGGCGCTTTTCAAGAGCCGTGAGACCGGCCAGAAGGGCCAGCCCGTGCAGGGCCCGACGGCGGCGAAGAAATCTGGCGCCGCCATCGATGCTTTGCTGATTGAAAAGCTCTCAGAACCGCATGTTGAAGTTGGCTTTTACGGTCTGATCCTGAACGTCAGAGGCGAACTGACCATTATAGGAGAAGCCGAGCGTCGCACTCTGCGAAATCGCGAAATCCATGCCGGCTTCGATGAGCGCTATGTCCTCGCCGATCGGTACGCCGGCAACGGCAAAGCCCTGGCCGCCGACAAAAGCATGCGCCGCGGTCGGAACCGTATCGCCGAATGCGTGCCGCCAGCCGACCATTCCCCGAGCCGTCGCCTCGATCGTGCCGAAGGCGAAGCCATGGGAAGCGCGCAGGCCCAGGGTGGTGAACGTCGTGTCGACGGTCTGGCTACCGCCGGTCAAAGCGGCCCCGCCGCCGGTCTCTGTGAAACCGTCCGCTTTCAAGCTGACATGCGCCAGGTCGGCAAATGGTTCGAACACCGTTTTAGGCGCGACGTCCAAGCGATAGCCAACCTCACCGAAGGCCTGGAAGGTGCCCGCATGGTAGGATCCTTCCAGCTTTTCCGAAAATCCCGGGAAGGAGACGGAGCGAGAGGTATCGATGTCGTGCCAGGAATAGGCCACCCCTGAACGGAACCCAACTTTCCCCCATTTCCTGCCGCCGTAAAGGCCCAGATGATAATTGTCGCTCGACCCGGACGAGGATCTTTCTCCAAGGGAGAAGCTCGAGTGGCTGTATCCCGCGACGAGACCGAGCCTCCAATCTGCAACATAGGCATCACCGCCCACGAGCAAGCCACCCGCGTCACGGGAGAAGCTTGCCGCATTGCCATTGCCTTCCCAATGGCCCCAGGACCCGAACGCCTGCGCCCACATCGCGAAAGTGTCCGTGTTGGCAGCAGAGAGCCTTGCGCTCCCGTCATCGAACTCCATCACAGGGGGAACAGCGAGGGTGGTATCGCCGAAGGCCGCCCGGATGCGGTTCATGACGGCATCGCGAATGAAGCGGCTGTCTTCCAGCATTGCTGTCTTCACCGAGGCATGGACTTCGCCCGACAGCCGATCGAATGCGTCTCGTGCCTGTTCGCCCGACAGGTTCAGAACCGCATCGTGGACGGCGTTGCCCGCGCCCAGGCTCTCGATAGCAGCGCCTGCCGCCTTCTGGTTGCGGGTATTGCCGACATTAACGAAGCCGACCTCGTTGCGCGTCATCGTCAGATAGACATTGTTGGCGTCATAGCTCAGGCTTGGATCAAGGAAGGCGAGGTTCGAGGTGACGCCACCGGTGTAGGCGCCGAAAACGCCACCATCCGCGGCCAGGATCGTGTACTGGCTGGCGGCGGCATAATTGCCGGTGCCCGCCAACACATGAACGGCTCCCCCTTCCAGGGTCGCGGTGCCCGAAACGTCGATCAGATCCGACGTGCCGTCCGCATCGGCATCGACCTCGTAGAGGGACCCCGAAGCCTGGGTGAAATCACCCGCGACGGTCAATGTGCCGGCACCGGTGCCGGGGGCCACTGTCGCGCCGGAGGCAATATAGGTCGTACCTACCGTCCCTGCGCCGGCAAGCACCGTCCCATCCTGCATGGAAAGGAACCCGCCAAGCCTTCCGTCCACAACCAAGCTGCCGCCCGTCACGGTGGTCTCTCCTGCAAACGCGGAGCTGTCCCCCGTCAGACGAAGACGATTGCCAACACCAATGGCAACTTGAAAATCGCCCGAACCGGCAATCATGCCGTGGTAAATGTCGCTGGCATTCTGGTCGAACCGCATGAATGCGTCTTCGGCAATCTCGAGATTGCCGCCCAACAGGTCTGCCCTCGATACCAGCCCGCCTTCCTCGATCGCCCAGTCGAGGGCGCTGCGGCTGTCAAGGATGAGTGTTCCTTCACCTCTTTTGCCCATCGTTCCCCGGCCCGAAATGGTGCCGGAGAATACCGCATCCTGCTCCTGATCAAATATGACGTGACCGTTATTGGCGATGTTGTTCCTGATGCTGCCGGTATCGCCGACGAGTGTGCCAGACCGGACAATGGTGTCCCCGCGATAGCTGTTCTGGCCGGTTAACACCAACGTGCCCAGATCATCCTTGACCAGCGCTCCGTCACCCCGGAGTTCGGAAGCGATGGTGGCCGTGTAATCCGTACCGGCCTGCGATCCATCGCCGACGCGGATCAGTGTTTCCTGCTCTGCCAGCGTAATCGCATCCCCCTCGACACGGTAGCCGTCGATGGCGAACTGCATTCCGGTTATCGATATATCGCCATCGTCATCGCTGACTGTGATCGTTCCCGGCTCCCCTTGGAACACGGCGAAGCGCCCGCCCCAGCTGTCGTTGACCTCGCCATTGGTGCGGGTCCAGTTCGTGGTGCCGGTCCTCCAGATACCGTACCCGCCGGAAATCACACCGTCTGCGGTGGTACCGGATCCATCCCAGAACTGCGTGTTGGGGCGCGGATCGGGGCCCGGACCCGGATCGCCATCCACCACAATGTTGACCTGCTTGTCGATCGCGGTCTGAATTTCGATGTCACCGATATCAAACTCGCTGTCATCGGGCAGGCCGACCACTTCCAACCCGTTGTCGGTCAGACTGCCGCCGTAGTTGAACAGACGATAGACGCCCCTCCCAAAGGCGGTGCCGACATCGTCGTCAATGGCCAGGCGGCCGTCCAGCACGAGATCACCCTGGATTTCGAAGAAGGCCTGTGTTCCCGGTTCGTCTACGAGAATTTCGATATCGGAATTTTCATTGAGCGTCAGGCTGGCCATAGTGAGCGTACGATCATACTGGCCATAGAGCCGTCCGCCGTCGGCGATTTCCACATGACCGTCTATGTAGCCGGAGCCGGTGACCGTTCCGCCAAAGGCGGCTTCAACATTGTTGTTAAACCGGCCGTCAAACGAGAGAGCCCCCTCGCGAACGATCGCCTGCGGCCCGATATAATCATTATGACCGGAGAGGCTTATCGTGCCACGTCCCATCTTGGTGATGGCCAATCCTCGATTGCCCTCGAGTATGCCGCTTAACGTGGCGAAGTCATTGTTCTCGAGGATCACGTGGGAACCAAACAGCATCACGTTTGAGAGATTGACGCCGTTTGTCAGCTCGAGCACATTGCGGCCTTCAGAGGGTTGGATGAATTCCACCGCTCCCGTGCCGAACGCCTGGGATGCCCCGGCCACGACCCTCCCACCTCGAATATGGGTCTTGCCTGAATAGGTGTTTTCGCGGAGCAGTTCGAGCGTGCCCGTGCCTTCCTTGCGGAGTTGAACGGTAGCCGCGTCGCCGGATATCACGCCGCTGATGATCGAGTCGCCATTATACCCACCCACTATGAGGGTGGCGTCGCCAATAACGATACTGCCATTGCCCGTGATCCGGTCGATCGCCTCGGTCTGCGCGACCTGCAATGTCCCGAACGTCCCTACGGATATATGCGAATCGTCGGCAATCGCCTCGCCACTGGCGAGAACGAGCGTGCCGAATTGAACGTCAGTGCCACCGGTATGATGGTCTTTGCCCGCAAGGACGAGCGTGCCATTGCCATATTTTATGAGTTGGCCGGCACCGGAGATCACTCCGCTCAGGATTGCCGAACGGCCGTCTGCGATGTCGAGAAGCGCTCCAGCCGTCCCCGAAATGATGAGGTCGTTCTCGACGGCCGCCGCCTCGTTGCGAAGGAGAAAGGACAATCCCGAGGCGGAGGGACCGTTTGAGTTGAACGCGATTGCTCCACTTCCAAGCGCCCTTGCATCGAGCATCCGGACGGTGCCATACGCGATCTCGGTCCCGCCGGAGAAGCTGTTTGCTCCGTCCACTGTGAGTGTACCTGAGCCCGTCTTTCTTAGCCTGATGCTGCCCGCGCCGTCATTCAGACCTTGCTGTATGGATCCCGTGGTGAGAGACAGAACTGCAACTGTATCGACAGTGCTGTTTGTCAGGGACTGGTTTGTCGTGGCCACGAGATTGTGGATGTGCTGATCGGCACCGGCGAGATCCAGAGTGCCGCCTGAAATGACGATATTGGTATTCTCTCTGGCGAAGAACTCTCTGCCGACGGCGTTGCCGAACCGTAACGTGCCAGCTCGCAGCTGCAGTTGACCTAAAGTGATGACGGTCCCCGGTGCAGGCACAGGGCTCGAGATACTCTCCGGCGCGAACACGATCGTGCCATTGTCCAGTGCCCGGTCGCCTACGAAAAGAGACGCAGCTTCCTGGAAGGTGAGATTTCCGACATAAGTGGCAACGGTGTCTTCCGCAGTCGATACCGTTGCCGTGCCGCGATACGGCGCGACAATATCATTATTGTAGGTTCCGGTCTCCGCGTAACGAACGTTTTGCGCCTGTGCCGTCGTCAGCGGCAGAAGAACGCCGACGAGCGCTGTTGCGCAGAGGAGCCGGCTCTTGCGGGATAATGAAACGGAACGCGTGGTGGTGCGATCAACTGCGACCATGTTGCTACTCTCTGGATGTGATTGGTCAGGTTGCGCGGATCTATGGTGACGCGCCGGCAATTTGGCAGGCCTAAAAGGGTGCCTTGGCGCCTTCGAAGGTAATTAAGCTTTGGTCCGCTTTGCGGGGTGGTTCAGATGCTTCGGGGCTGATCGGCGGTCGCGCCATTCGCTGAAAGTCTCCGTTCACATTTCTGAACGGCCTATCAGGCCCCTATCTGCCCTGCCCCATGTGAACGAAGGGGAAGATGCAAAAAGCATAACTTCGCAATAATCCGCCGATACCGAAACCAATACGGCGGGAGTTCATCGCCCCCGCCGTTCCCAGTTCCGGTCATGCTTGTTGCCCAAACTTGTCAGGCTGCATCCTAGTTTTCGAGGGCGATCTTCCTCAAACGTTGGGCATAAGGACTGACCACATCCTGGTACGGCGCGCCGCGTTCGCGGATAGCGTCGAGTTTGCCGATGTCCGCGCGCAATGCATCCGCCGCCTCTTGCTTCTGTTCCGGCGTCATGTTCGTGATTTCACCGATCCTGTTCACGAACTCTTCCATCATCTCTTCCAGTTCCGATCGTGGAATGGACGCAATGAAGCCCGTCATCGTCTGGTCGAAGGCTTCCTTCCAGGCGCGCCGGGTAAAGCCAGCGGCAGGAATCCGCTTCGAACTTTCGTCGTCGATCAGGAACCACTCGTCGGCGGCTTCCTCGTCGTAGAAGACCGTGTCGCCGGTTTCGGATGAAAGTTCTTCCAAAATGGTCACGACAGCCTGGACCTCGCTGCTGTCCAGGCCCGCAGCTCCTACGGTTGCAAATCCCATAAACGCCGTAGAGATCATCGCAATGGCGAGCGATCGGCATAGGCCTCGGCTAAGCCGATTGCATCCTGCCTTCAATCTATACTTCTCGATCAGTAGCATTCCTTCATAACCCTCGCGCGCGCATTTGCGGATTGGCTCGTCGCCACCATGTTGCCTGCCGTCGAAGCGACCTGGCTGGCGACCATACCGCCACGCCCGCCGAGCCCTCCGAAACTGCCGACCATGCCAAGTGCGCCTCCCAGCATGGCCGCGTTCTGCTGGGCTTGAATGGCTTCCGAGCAGCCGTCCTTCTTTGTCGCGGCCGTTCTTTGCTGACTGGCGCGAGCGGCTGGTTTTCCCTCGCTGAAGGCCAAACCTGTCGATTCCCCCGCCGTCTGGGCACAGCCGGCAAGAGCAAGGGCGAGGGAAACCAGGCCCACGATTGAGATGCGTTCCATGTTTTTCCTATGATCTCGCGAAATAAATCCCGCAGCCCCTCCCGGAGCCCGAAGATTTTCGCTGTTGAAGTGAAGTGCAGGGTCGGGAACTAGATGAAAAATCGGCTGGACGCCCCCTCTACCCATAGGGGGAATGCAGAATCATGGGCTGATATTGTGGCTGCAGCTGAAGACCAGCCGAAAGAATCTTGATGAATCCCACTCGATCTAAGGGGCTCCGGGTGCCGATGCTCGGCCTTGTGGCGATAATGCTCTCGCTTTCAGGCATTGCTATCGCTGGGGAACTTCGGAAGCCGAGCGGCCCCGTTCTGCTGACCGTCACCGGCAAGATCGCAAGGGCGAATGGCGATGGTGCAGCGCTCTTCGATGAGGAGATGCTGTCGGCGCTGCCTCAGCATCGGATCGTGACGCGAACGCCCTGGACGGATGGCATCAAGCTCTTCGAAGGCATTCGGCTGAAAGCTCTCCTGGATGAGGTCGCCGTCAAGGGCAGCGTCCTTCGCGCCGAAGGGATCAATGGGTATCGAATCGATATCCCCGTCTCCGATGCTGACAACTTCGGTGTGCTCATCGCGCTGCGGATGGACGGGGAGCGGTTGCTGCGGCGAGACAAGGGACCGCTTTGGATTGTGTATCCGCGAGACAGTGTTCCTGCCGTGAGAGATGAGCGATATGATTCGAGATGGGTTTGGCAGCTCGACAAAATCGAGGTTCGATGAGCATCGCGGCAAAGAGGCGTACCGGAGCAGCGATCACCGCGGCAGTAATCGCGGCCTGCGCTATGCTGCTCGGCCTCGCCCTCCATCGGCTGGTGGAAAGCCGAAAAGAACCTTTCCAACTCCCTCGGCGAAAACATGCTGTGGCTCGTATCCCAGGTTCATTATGAGGATCACCGCCTTGCATTGGCCGCGGAAGCTTGGAACCGCGGTGAGCGGACGGATGAAGACGCGGAGCACCTCCAACTCCGTCTCGATCTGGCATTCAGCCGTCTTGCCCTCCTCTCCGAAGGCTCCTTGGGAAAGGTGATCGCGCAGCATCTGGGGAGCGCGCCGCTGGAGGCGGCTTTCGATCGCCTCACCGCCTTCGAAGCAGCCTTGGCTAGCGCGACGGCGTCACGCTCCCCGCTCCCGCACCCCGTTCTAGACGATCTGCTCGACGACGCTGCCATGTTCAGGGCAGTGGCCAACGACATCATGATCGCGGAGCGTACCAGCCAAGCCGCTCAGCGGGACAAATACAGGGCTGTTCTGCTCGAGGCGATCTTCGCCGTTCTGCTCATTCTGGGTTTCGGGACCTTCATCGTCATGCGCCTGGTGGCGAGCCTGCGCGCCGCTGCCCGCGCCGAGGCCGAACTCAGGCGCGACCGCGATTTTTCCCGCCTCCTCGTTGAATCGAGCGGGGACGGCGTGATTGCCATCGACACCGAATTTTGCTGCACGCACTGGAATTTGGCGCTTGGCAGAATGTTTCCCGCGCCCATCGACGACGGGCGAGTCGTCGGCCGCTTGCTGCAGGATGCGTACCGGCTGCCCGAAGATCACCTCATCATGGACATGATGCGGAAGACGCTGGCAGGGGAAAGCCTTCATATGCCCCCGCATGCCATCCCCGGCAGCGCCCTCTATGTGGAGAAATTCACCTATCCTATCCTTTCGGACGAGGAGGTGATCGGAGCGATAATGATCTTCAGGGACGTCACCGACGCGCATCTGGCCCAGCTCGAACTCGTCAAACATCGCGATCAGCTCGAAAGCATCGTCGCCGAGCGAACGAGGGATCTGGAGGAGTCGCTGAAGCGGGAAACCGCGCTTCGGGAGCTCTACAAGGGTTTCGTCTCGATGGTCTCCCATCAGTTCCGGACACCCCTGTCGATCGTCGATGCCAGCGCGCAGCGGATGATCCGGCGCGGCAGAGAGATGGACGAAAACGAGATCCGGGAACGTGCAGGAAAGATCCGGTCGGCTGTGATGCGGCTTACGCGTCTCGTCTCCAGCACCTTGAACGCCGCAAAGGTCGATGCCGGGCAGATCGATGTCGAGGTGAAGCGGTGCGACCTCGCAAGGCTCATAGTCGATGCCTGCGAACGTCAGAAGGAAACGGCGCCGGACAGGGAATTCAGACTGGATCTGGATCGGCTGCCATTTTCCGTTTCCTGTGATCCGCTCCTGATAGACCAGGTCGTCGCCAACCTGCTTTCCAATGCCGTCAAATACTCACAGCCACCACATCCGATCGAAGTCACCGCCAATGTCGATCATCTATGGATCCACATAAGCGTGTGCGACCGGGGAATTGGCATACCCGAGGACGAACGGCCGAAACTGTTCGAGCGATTCTTTCGGGCCACGACCGCCGTCGGTGTCGAGGGCACGGGCATTGGGCTGCATGTCGCCCGCACTATTGCCCGGATGCATGGGGGCGATGTTGAAGCTTTCCCGCGTGAAGGAGGCGGCTCCTCCTTTGTTCTCAAAATCCCCATAGACGAAGCGATCGCAGCATGATGTTGGATCAGCCTGACGGTTCCGCCCCCCCAAAGAGGACGATCCTTTGCATAGAGGATGAAGCTGCTCTTCGAGCCGATATCACCGAGGAGCTCGTTTCGGCAGGCTACCGGGTCGTCGAGGCGAACAACGGACGGGAAGCATTCGACAGCCTGGAAGCAGAGCGGCCAGACCTCATTCTGTGCGATATCACCATGCCCGAAATGGGCGGATACGAGCTGCTGGCGAAGGTGAGAGCAGAAAGACCCGATCTTGCCGAAGTGCCCTTCATCTTTCTTACGGCACTGGCCGATCGCAGCGAGGTGTTGAGCGGAAAGAACGCGGGCGCCGACGATTATTTGGTCAAACCAGTCGACTTCGATGACCTGCTGGCAACGATCGGGTCCCGGCTTCGCCTCGTGGACCGGGTTCGCCAGTCGCTCCTGACAAACCTCCAGTTCGAGCAGCAGCGGGTGATCGAACAGGCCGTCCGTGACGGTGAGGTTACGCTTGCCGCCCTGGCCGCCGCGTTGGACCGCCTCGCCATCGGCATTTTCCTGCTCGAGGAAACAGGCGAGGTCCGCATGGCCAATGAGGCCGGGCGAAAAATGGCCGAGCGGGCGGATGGCGTCTCGCTGACGCCCTCAGGTCTGCTCGCCCGCTCGACCTCCTCCTCGCAATCCATACGAACGGCACTTGCCGACGTCCTGCGAGATGTTGGAAGCACCCGAACGCTCGCTCTTGAAAGAGAAGAAGGGCACCCGCTCGTATTCCAGGTTTCCTCGCTCAATCTGCCCGGCAGCAACTCGCGACACGCAATCGCCCTGCTGGTCGATCCGGACACGCAAGCCGATATCTCTGCGGAGGTTCTGATCTCCCTGTTCGGTTGCACGTCGACTGAAGCGAAGCTTGCCGCCGCGTTGGTGGCCGGGAAGAGACTGGATGAGATCGGAGAAGAGTTCGGGGTCAAGCAAACGACGCTTACATTCCACCTCCAGAACCTGTTCCAGAAGACCCACACCCATCGCCAAGCTGATCTCATTGCGTTGTTGATACGGGCGACGCTTCCTCTCTCGCTCCAGAGTTAGATCGACGGCTACCGGCCCCTGTCTTCGGAGGGGTTCTGATTCAGGTGGACGTGATAGGCCTTGCCTCAAACGAGGCTGGGGCCATGGGAAACAAGCCGCATCGAAATAATCCTAGCAAGATCCGCGGTAGCGCACGCATGATTGCGTCCACAATGGCAATCGCTCTCGTCGCCGGCGGCTGTCAAAGCACCGCCGGTACCGAGTCGAGTTTCGACAATCCGGTATTCTCGGACGAAACGCGTGCTTTGGAAAAGCAACTCGAAACGGAAGCTGCTGCATTGGGGACTGCCCAAGCGGTGATGAGCATGCCTGCCGCTTGGGATCCCACCGGCGCCGCCAGCCTTGTAACGATTCCTGCCGGGCTGGCGGCACGCGAGGCTTGGCGCAGACAGGCAGATGCGAGAATGGAGGCGCAGCTCGAGAAGGACGAGCGGGAGTTCCTCCGCAGATACGGCATGAATCCTGACGGAACACCCTCGGGGCGGCGACCGGGATCGTAGTGCCCTACGGCACGGCCAATTACGGCGCGCTGGCGATGATGTCCCGCCGGGCGAAAGGCAATTGGACCGGAAAGGCAGATAATCGGGATCCTGAGCGCTGTCGATTGATTCATTGCCGATAGCTTGTATCACATGGAGGCCAAAAGAGTTTCGGAACTGGAGATTTGCATGCGGCTGAACGAGACGGTGCGAAGCGAAATGGAGAAGGCGGTTCTTTGCTGGCTGGCAACGGTTGGCGGGGATGGAGATCCGAACGTCTCGCCGAAGGAGATTTTCGCTCCCTTTGCAGAAGACGACCTGGTCATTGCCGACATCGCTTCGCCCATCAGCGTCAGAAACATCCGTCTGAACCCTAAGGTTTGTGTGAGCTTTATAGATGTCTTCCGCCAGTGTGGCTTCAAGCTTGCAGGCGAGGCCTCGGTAATAGGGCGCGACGGCGAAGATTTCGCAGATTTTGCTGCACCGCTCCGCAGCAAGGCCGGCACGGCATTCGAGATACGTCACGTCATTCACGTCCGGGTAGAGCGGGTCTCGCGCATATGGGCCCCGAGCTACGCCGTCTTTCCCAATCGAAGCGAGCAGGAGCGGCTGGAAGAAGCCTATCGCACCTATGGAGTGCAACCCCGGTCTGCATAGAAGAGCCGCGCCGGTATCCGCAGCAATGCTCGAAACAGGCTTCCCATGAGCACCATGCCGAGGCTTTGCTACGGGGCAGAAGGCGGCCCGAACCAGATGGTTAGCGCGTCGACGAGTCCCGCTTGGGTTTGATCGGCCGCCCAAGCCACATATCCATCCGGCCGGATCAGCACGGCAGTGGGCGCGGCGACAAGGCCAAAGACCGGGAGTTCCCACGCACCGTCGTGTCGCGCATCCACCAGGCGCACGCGGTTCGCCCATGAGCCGAGATCGATGCTACCGGGTTCTGCGAGGTTCAGCAGCAGCGGCCGGCAATCATGTAGGAAATCGTAGACCCGCACCGGTCCGCTGCTGTGGGTCAGGTCGAGATCGGGCATTCGCCGCCCGACGAGCGGATGTCCCTCATTCTGGCCGTAGCAAATGTCGAGACCCGACATCATCGACGTATACCACCTGCGCGGCTGGTCCATCTCCATCACCCCGGCCATCATCTTGCGCAGGGCATTCGTCCGGGCGTCACCGCGACTGAGCGCAGTGATCGCCAGCGTGTGCTGGAGTACGCGCGCAGCAACAGGATGCCGCTCCTCCTGATAAGTGTCGAGGAGATCGTCGGGCGAAATGCGCTTGACCACCTGCGCCAGTTTCCACCCGAGGTTCACCGCATCCTGAATGCCGATATTGAGTCCCTGTCCACCGGCTGGGGAATGGACATGCGCCGCGTCGCCGGCCAGCAGCACGCGCCTTTCCCGATAGGCAGCGGCCTGCCGCGCCGCGTCGGTGAACCGGGAGAGCCAGGTGACGTTGCACACGCCATAGTCCGTGCCGTAGGAGGCTGCGAGCGCACCGCGAAGCTCGTCCAGCGTCGGCTTACCTCCATGCACGAGATGCTGCTCGGTCACCACCCCACGGACGCGTTTGCCATCCTCCAGCCTCCCCAGCGCGTATATGCCCCTCTCGCCGTGGCGGATCCCCCAATCCGGCTCCTCGGCCATATCGGCTTCGAAGATGAGATAGCTGATGTCGGCATCCCATCCTGGGAAGTCTATACCAGCCCTCTTGCGGATCGTGCTGCGCCCGCCATCGCATCCCACGAGGTAGCCTGCCCGGAGCGACCCGCCATCGTTCAGCGCCACATCCAAGCCGGTGTTGTCTTGCGTGAAACCGGTCACCTCGCGACCCCGATAGAACGTGACCGGCAGTTCGCCGACCCAGCCCGCCAGAATGCTCTCGAACTGCTCTTGCCACAGCGCGAGCCAGTAGTCGTGCCGGGTCGGAAGGTCGCTGGTGTCGAGAACGGTTCCCGCGAAGAGTGCGACCTGGTGCTTCTTTCCCCGTTCAATGAATCGTTCGGCAATGCCGCGCTGGTCGAGCAATTCGATCGTTCGAGGATGCAACCCACCTGCGCGCGAGCCCTCCAGGTCCTGATTCAGACGTCGCTCGACGACAGCGACATCGACACCCGCCAGCGCAAGTTCACCGGCCAGCATCAATCCGGTCGGACCACCACCGACGACGACGATCGCGTGTTCGGGATTGTGCATTCGCGACTCCTGAGCATCGGGTCCGGGCAGCGTTTTTACCGGGCACAGCAGTTATGAAGCAATCCCCTGCAAATGGCTCGGAATCCGTGCTTTATCTCGCGCTCCAGGAGAATGACCGCCCGGCCTGTCGGGACAGTCCTTCAGATCAAGGTTTATCGAATCGTATCCGGTCGCGGATATTCGAGCTGCATCACGACGACATTGGTGGTGGCTTTGCCATAGCGTTCGGCGATAGCCTGCAGCGTCTGATCCAGTGCGCTTGCTGGCGGCAGGTCCGCGAAGGTCGAGACCCTGCCATTCTCGGGCCAGTCTTCCCTTGGCTGATCCGGAAGAACGCGAACGCCGTTGGCCGTCATCACCACAGAGGTTGAGGGCGCGAATGTCAGGGCGCGCGACCGATAGGTCCGCGACCACGCATCGGCCACGAATGCCAGCGATACCTCGTCAATGCCTGGTTCAAGGCGGACGCCGAGCTCTTCGCGGTTCCAAAAGGCCATCCTGTTGGCAAGCACGGTGATTGCAAACTGGCGCGTCAGCTTGAAGGCGTCGCTCGCATGCCGGGCATCCCACGCTGGAACGCCAAGTTCGCGCGCGACCTCTTCCGCCTTTGCCCGCCCGCCGATCGCCTCTATCAGCGTCAGCATCATGGGCATGGAAGCCGTGATCCCGGTGGTTGTCGCCACGCTTCCATCCGAGACTATCCGGCGATCGGCGACATATTCGGCGGTGGGGCTACGGTCGAGCAATTCGCCGAGGTAGTACCAGTGTGTCGTTGCGCGCTTCCGCTCGAGAAGACCTGCCGCACCGACCACCTTTGCACCGGCACAGATCCCGATGATCTTCGCCCCCTTGTCCGCCTGGCTCTGCAGCCAGGCAAGCGCTGCCGGGTCGTCATCGCGGCTCATGGCAGGCACAATGACGTAGTCAGCACCGTCGGGATGCGCAGCGTCGAATTCCGCGATGGTCGCATCCGGCTCTACAGTCAGCGCGGGAAATAGCTGCACTGGTCCCGGGCCCGTGGCGAGCATCACCACATCTGCCACATCCGCGCGCCGCAAGATGCCGGTCGGCACGAGATAATCGGTGGTTTCCGTAGCGTCGTTGATCCCGATCACCGCAACGAGCGGCCGCTCGCGCTTGGTTGGCCTGAGCGAAGCAAGCAGGGCATCCATCTCGGCCTTGGGCACGGAAGGCGCATTTGCCGCTGCCGTCGCAGAAGGCAGGCTGAATATCCAACCGCCGAAGCCCGCCAGGGCGAAGAGAACAAGGGCGGCACCACTCCAGATCAAGATGGACTTGGGCATGACGGACTTGCTCCGACAACAGAAGAATTCTCCGGCGACTGTCGCTCGATATCTTCTCACCGGGAGCCAACACTACAATTCAGGCGCAATGGCAGAAATGACAAAAACGGGTTAATTTCTGCCAATGCATCAGATCGTCTTCATCGTCTATCCGGGTTTCGAGCTGCTGGACGTTTCCGGGCCGACATCGGTTTTCAGCGGTGCCAATCGCGCCCTGCACCAGCGCGGGAAGCCGGCCTTCTACAAGATTGGACTGGCATCCGCCGAAGGAGGGACGGTCGAGAGCAGCAGCGGCGTTGCTGTGGAAACAGCTGCGGCCACGGCTTTTCAACCGCGGGAAGTCGGGACCATGCTGGTCGCCGGGGCAGAACGTGAGCCGCTCCTTCGGGCCGTGGCGGACCCTGTTCTGCGGGCAGCGATCCCAGGCCTCGCCGAGGAGGCGGAGCGCTTCGGGTCGGTCTGCACCGGCAGCTTCTTGCTGGCCGCGCTCGGGCTTCTCGACGGCCAGAAGATCGCGACCCACTGGGATTCCTGCAAACCTCTTGCTGCAGCCTTTCCGCACGTTACCGTGGATGCGGATGCGCTTTACGTGGCCGACGGCCGATTGTGGACTTCGGCCGGCGTGACGACCGGGATCGATATGGCGTTGGCGATGGTCGCGCATGATCTCGACGCGGCCATCGCCGGCGAAGTCGCGAAACGGCTGGTCCTCTACGCTCGCCGTCCTGGTTACCAGTCCCAGTTCAGCCCGGTTCTGCAGGCACAGGTGAAGGGCGACAGCCCATTCGCCGACTTGATCGGTTGGATCCAATCCAATCTTAATGCTCCGCTGGGTGTGGCATCGCTGGCAGCCCGCGCCGGCATGACCGAACGCACCTTCCATCGCAAATTCGCTGCCGCTACCGGCGAAACGCCGGCCCGCTTTGTCGAGATCGCCCGGCTTGATACCGCGCGAATGCTTCTTTCACGCGGGCTGCCGCTGAAGTCGGTCGCGGCACAAGTGGGCCTTTTCCCGCCCGCGCGCCTTGCCGACGCCTTCGAGCGTCGTTTCGGCGTTGCGCCAAGGCTTTATCGCGAAATGCACGCCGGGCTTTAGGCTTCGCTCGAGGCCCGGTACTGCGGTTCATAATACAAGATGACGGCACCGATTTTTAATGGCGTAGTTTTCGTGAGCTTCATGTCCAATGTGCCGTCGAACGGCTTGAACAACGGGTTTCCCTTCCCCAGCACCACGGGCGCGATGCAAAGGCGGTATTCGTCGACTAGTCCGTGCCGCAGCAGGGCGGCCACAAGGGCGGCGCTGCCGAACACGTAAATATCCTTGCCCGCCTGCCGCTTGAGCTCTTCCACTGTATCCGGCAGTTCGCCTTGCAGGAGGCGACTGTTGTTCCAGTCCGTTTCCTCCAACGTCCTGGATACCACCACCTTCTCAACGCCATTCATGAAGTCGGCGATCGGCCCTGTTTCGCCGTGCCAATGGGCGGCCATGCCCTCGTAAGTCACGCGGCCGAACAGCAGCGTGCCAACCTCCTCCCCCTGGGTCAGGCTGTAGGCGTGGAGCTCGTCGCCCCAGGCCCTGGTGTGGAAGTCGAGGTCCCACTTCTCGGCACCTTCGAACGAACCGTCGAGAGTCATCAAGTTCCAGACGACAAGCCTCCTCATTCTGTCCTCCCGGGAATTGCTCGTTAACGAAGGGTCAAACGCACCATTGCTTGAGCACGCCCGCTCTGCAAATCATGTGTCCCGCCTCGCGGCCAAAGCTGGACCATACCGACGTCCATCTGTGCCGCAATGACAGAAAGCAGGGGATATCTGCCAAAGGAGCATCCCTGCGGCATATCAAGCCGCAGGGGCATAAAGGCGATCCCGATGTTTCAGTCCTTCGGCAGGAATGCCGGGTTGTACACCACCTCCCAAAGATGGTCGTCGGGGTCCTGGAAATACCCGGAATAACCACCCCAGAAGGTTTTCTGGGCAGGCTTGATCAGGCGTGCACCAGCCGCAATGGCCTGGCCCATCACTTCATCGACCTCGGCCTCGCTGCCGACATTGTGACCGAGAGTGAATTCCGTCGGGCTTCGCCCGGCTGTTTCGATTCCGGCGTCGTGAGCGATGTCCGCGCGCGGAAACAGCGCCAGCTTAGCACCGCCTTGCAGGTCGAAGAACACCACCGCGCCGTGCTCGAATTCTTGTCCGACAATGCCCTCCGTCGGAAGTCCCAAGCCGTCTCGATAGAACTTCAGCGACGCTTCAAGATCGTCGACGCCGATTGTAATGACGCTTATCCTGGGTTTCATAATTTCTCTCCTGCCTTCCATTCGACTATGGGGACGTGGCGGATCACCGCCGTGCGCCTCCGCATTGCGCCGATTTGTAGCCGACCGCGGCACGGGGATTCTTGAACGTTTCGGCCAAAATGCGCACGATAGCGCCTCGACCTTGCGAAGGAGCCGGAATGAAGCCAGTGCCTGCAGGCGCAACAGGACGTTTTCAGGAGCGGGCGGTCGCTGCCGATCTGCAAGGCAGTTTTGCTGCGATCTGGATCCACCAGTTGCCGACGGAAAAGGCGCCGCCGGTCATCGTGGCTCCGGACGGGACGATCGATCTTCAGTGGATCGATGGCGTCCTGAGGGTCGCAGGTCCTGACAAAGACCCGAAGACGGAGATCCTACCGGCAGGCGCGACGGTAATAGGCTTCCGCTTCCGGCCCGCCGCCGCGGCGCAATGGTTGGGGATTCCTGCGAGCGAACTCATTGGTCAAAGGCTGGAATTGGAGGACCTATGGGGCTCGAAGGCCCACCGCCTCATCAGCAAGATCAACTCACGGCAGAAGGGCGGCGTCATAGAAGCGCTGGAGGCAGCCTTGGCCGATCACATGCCCGAAAACCCAGCCGACGCAGTGATGAGCGCAGCTTATGCCTTGGTCGAAATGGGCGCGCCGTCCGGAGCTCCGCTTGTTCCATGGCTCGCTCGCTCCCTGGCCATGAGCGAGCGCACGCTGCGGAGGCGTTTTGACGAGAGCTTCGGCTATGGCCCGAAGACGCTCGATCGCATCTTGCGCTATCAACGCTTCCTGAGACTTTCGCGGGCGTCTCGGTTACCGGTCGCAGTCATTGCTGCCGAGGCGGGATATGCCGACCAGGCGCACCTCGCACGAGAACGCAAGCGACTTACCGGGCTCGTTTCAAGCGACAGCACCATGCCAGAACCTGGCGAAAGCTAGTCCCGGAAGAGGAGTCGCCGGCCAACGGGCCGCCGATCGGGCGGAATGGTTCGCAGTCCCAACGGGCCACATACCCATCAGATTTGTGATGGCGTTCGGGCGCAACCTCGACCAGTGGGCAGGCTGCTATTGCAGCATGTCCTTTACGATCCCGCTCGCTCTTCCGATATCCATCTGGCCGGGAAACTTCTTCTGCAACTCGTTCATGCAGCGGCGCATGTCGCGCAGGCCACCTGCCCCCATCTCCTGTACCACTTGGGCGCAAGCTCTCTTCATGTCTTCTTCGCCAAGGGGCTTGGGCAGGAACTCGGATATGATACCGATCTCCTGGCGCTCCTGCTCCGCGAGTTCGAGACGGTTGCTTTCCTCGAAGCTTCTCGCGGACTCCTTCCGCTGCTTCAACATGCGGTCGAGAATCTCGATGATCTCCGCGTCGCTTACCGGGTCCTTTCCGGCCGTGCGGTTTGCAATGTCCCGGTCCTTGATCGCGGTCAGAATCAGGCGGAGCGTTGAGATTCGCCGCTTGTCGTCTTGTTTGGTTGCGTCTTTCAGCGCCCGAGCGATTTCCTCGCGCATGGCATTCATCTCCCGTCGCGTCCGCGACCATAGCGCCGACCTACCCTAGAGGCAAACCCTTTCTGGCCGGCTAAGTGACTGGTATTTTTGCGATAAATAATCACCTGAGTTTGCCGGGATCGAAATTGACCAAATCCTGGCAGTTCTCTATTGTCCGTCGCCTGCATGAACATTAAATGTGGCGCGCGGGCGAAAGTTGCGGCATAGCCGTGGCTGCCGGCGTGTCGCGCGCCATATGGCCCGCGACGGGCCTTTTTGCAAGCCCTGCAGAAACGACAAGGAGAACGACATGGCATCAACCGCGCCCTGGAGCGAACCCAGGCCGACGGCGCTTCTGGTCCTGGCCGACGGAACGGTAATCGAGGGCCGCGGCATCGGTGCCACCGGCGTGGCGGTGGGAGAAGTTTGCTTCAACACGGCACTGACGGGCTATCAGGAAATCCTGACCGATCCGTCCTATGCAGGCCAGATCGTCACCTTTACCTTCCCCCATATCGGCAATGTCGGGGCCAATGGCGAGGACATCGAGGACCTCAATCCCGCCGCCCGTTCCGGCGCGGTCGGAGCCATCTTCAAGGCGGACATCACCGATCCTTCCAATTACCGCGCAAGCGAACATCTCGACCAGTGGCTGAAGCGGCGCGGCATCGTGGCGCTTGCCGGCGTCGATACGCGTGCCCTCACCGCCCTTCTGCGCGAGAAGGGTGCGGCCAATGCCGTTCTTGCCCACGCGCCGGATGGACGCTTTGACGTAGAGGCGCTCAAAAGCCAGGCCCGCGAGTGGGGCGGACTTCTAGGCCTTGATCTCGCCAAAGCCGTAACATCGGGCCAATCATCCGTCTGGACGGAGACACCCTGGGTCTGGAACGAAGGCTACGACGAGACCAGCGAGACCCCCTATCATGTCGTCGCGGTCGATTTCGGCGTGAAGCGCAACATCCTGCGCATGATGTCGAGCCTCGGAGCCAAGGTCACCGTCGTACCTGCCACCACCTCCGCCGAGGACATCCTGGCCATGCGCCCGGATGGCGTGTTCCTGTCGAACGGGCCGGGCGATCCGGCGGCCACGGGCGAATATGCCGTGCCCATGATCCGCGAATTGCTCAAGACCGATATTCCCGTCTTCGGCATCTGCCTGGGTCACCAGATGCTGGCGCTGGCGCTCGGCGCCAAGACGATCAAGATGCATCAGGGGCACCATGGAGCCAACCATCCGGTCAAGGACTTCACCACCGGCAAGGTGGAGATCGTGTCGATGAATCACGGCTTCGCCGTCGACAGCGACAGCCTTCCGGAGGGCGTGGAGGAGACCCATGTCTCGCTGTTCGACGGCTCGAACTGCGGCATCAGCCTCGTCGGTCGGCCCGTCTTCTCGGTGCAGCACCATCCCGAAGCCTCGCCCGGGCCGCAGGACTCTCACTACCTCTTCCGCCGCTTCATGAATCTCGTACGCGAGAAGAAGGGCGAGCCCGCGCTGGCCGAGCGCTAAGAACAGTTCGCTGCTCCAGCGGTGATTTCAAGGCGGCCTACGGGCCGCCTTTTACGTCGGTACGGCAAGCCTACTCGCCGGCTTCAGCAAAGGCTACAGCATCGGCCGGCAAACGGAATCGGTTTTCGGAAAGCGTCGATTCGATAACCTGCAGCGTCCTTTGTGCGTCCGAATGGGCGCAGCGCTGTAAACGTCCGAAGGCCCCTGCTTTATTCAAAACGACAGCCGCAGCTTGGTGATCCCATCGCGGATCTCCTTGAAGACGTTGTCGAGTTGCTCGCGCGAGGGCGAGTCGAAGAAGTGGCCCGGAGTCGTGGCGCAATCCTTGAGCATCATTCCCGTCTTCACATCCGGCTCCTCCAGCCGGATCGTAAAGACCGTGATCTTCTCATCATCTCTGCCTTTAGCGTTCCTGCAAGCCTCAAGCGTCTTGGCATTCATCGCGTCCGTAACGGCACTGTTGCTTCGCAATGTCGTGAGGCGGTTGCTGATCAGGTAACCGAAGCTGCTATAGGTGGAGCGGAAGACGTTCGAACTGCCCTGCACGCCGAACGTGTTGGAACCGTCGGTGAGCACGATCATGATCTTTTCGACGTCGCTCGCCGGTTCCCTCCCCTCGCTGAAGGGCTCCTGCGGCGAGAGCACGCGCATGCCCCACGCGACACCCTCCATGATGTTCGTGTTTCCGTCGGCCACGAGGCTGTTCACCTTTCGCTTCAGATCGGCATAGTCGTTCGACAACGGTGTGATCGGCTGTGTCACGCACCCCCTGGAAGGGCCTGTTCCTCTTGGGAAATTATCGTTTATACTAACCCAGCCCTCCGGCCCGACATTGAGGCCGACCAAGGTCGTGTACCCTTTCTTCGCCTCTGCAGCTGCGTTCTTGAGACCGTATTTCTCGAGTCTTCTCGCCCGCTCTGCGGAGGTGCTCGAAGTTGGATCCGCGCTCGACGAGATGTAATTATTTGGATAGCTGATCTGCCGCGTGGGGTCTGGCTCGTCGATCGCGAAAGCCGGGATGAAGAGGCTGTACCGGTCTGTGGCGACCGCAGGCGTATCATCCACATCGTGAGCAAAGCCGTTGGTCGGCATACGCGTTTCCACACAGCCCTTCCAATCCTGCTTGAGATGATGAGCGACCTCGAAGCGGCTGAGACCCGACAGCAGATCCATCTGTGGAATAGGACCGACACCCTGCAGGTCCAGCCACGCCGCTCCCGAACCCGGAACCATCTTTCCCTTCCGGTCGAATGTCGGCCCGAATTGCGGTCCCACATTCACGAATGTCGCGAAGGGCACCAGCGCAAATTTCAGCCGCTCTTTGTCGGTAACCCGCGAAGAAAGGTCATCGATCAGCCCGATCACCGCCTCCTTCATGGATCTGAGCTTTCCGCCCGCCATGGACCCTGTCGTGTCCAGCACAAGAGCGATCTCGTAATAGGCAAAGGCCATATCGGCCGTCGAGGAGGCGGCGATGCTCGCTTCATCCCATCCGAACACCCCTCCAAACGAGAGCGGCAAGGAAGTCTCCGCCGAGAGCGTGACTGATGTATCGTTCCGCGTTACCACCATGTTCCTGTAGGCACCGGATAGATTCCCCGTCAGGAACGAAGCCGCGATGTTCCGCGCTTCCTCGTCGGATATCTTGTCGCCGCGCTGAGCGACTGCCAGTACGGCCGCATCAAGCGCATTCTGCAGTTCCGAGTGGGAGCGGCTGACATTCGCATAGTCGACCGCCAGCCCTGCCGCCCCGACGAGAGGCACCGCGGCAAGCGCCATGATCACGGCAAAATTGCCTCCATGATCGCACCTAAAGGCTCGGAATGCCGAACGAAGGCTTCTGATGAAGTGCATGCCCCGCAACTCCCCGTTGTGCGAGGCACGCTAGCACAAGGTGTTTAAGGGCCCCTTAGCGCGATCGTTCGGTTTGAATCAAATTTGCCGCTGATGGCGCGCGGGTGCCTGGACAGAACGCCGACGGCGGAACGGAAAGGTGACGAGTCTGAACAGGCCGAACCCCAGGAGAAGCCCCACGCCGGTCCAGATCAGTCCGTGGCTCGTGAGCGGTACGGCTGGCTCGAAGTCACGCAGCGAGCCTGCGAACACCTCTCCGTCCGGATCAGCCACCACCGCCACCGGCCGGAGCGCCGGCGGCAGTTCAGCCAGCCGCGCAGACTGCTGGTCGATATGTTCCGCACGTTCGATCACTCTGCGGACGGATCGCGCACGATCGCGAATGAACGGCTCCTGCGACCGGTCCTGCAGCGCCAGAGCGCCCTCGCGATCGAGTTTGTTGCGTGCCGCATCCGCGTCGAAATCGGAGACGACCCGCGCAAGTTCGTGACGTGCGCCCTCGAGCCGCTGCCTATACTGCTGTGCGAATTCGGGCGCTTGCGATGTGGCCATACCGGCCAGAACGGATGTCACGAGCGCGGCGACCGTGCCAGGCCTAATCATCTTCGATCCCCTGCGATCAGAAACCGGCGCCTGGTCAGATCGGCCCGCTCAACGTGTTGCAATCAGCCGGGTCCCCGCTTTCGAATCCGCGCCGGAACCAGTTGCTGCGCTGCTCCGAAGTGCCATGGTTGAAACTCTCCGGCACCACATAGCCTTGGGTGCGCCGCTGTAGCGTGTCGTCACCGATTTGGAAGGCCGCGTTCAGCGCCTCCTCGATGTCCCCCTCCTCCAGAAGGCCCTGCTGGTTGGTGTGATTTGCCCAGACGCCCGCATAGCAGTCGGCCTGCAGCTCCACCCGCACCGACATGGCATTGGCCTCTCCCTCGCTCAGATTCGCACGCATGCGGTTAAAGCGGGGGAGCACGCCCGTGAGGTTTTGAACATGGTGGCCGACTTCGTGCGCGATCACATAGGCCTGGGCGAAGTCGCCCGCCGCGTCGAAGCGCCTCGCAAGCTCATGGAAGAAGCTCAAATCTAGATAGACCTTCCGGTCTCCGGGGCAATAGAAGGGGCCGCTTGCAGCCGAAGCGAAACCGCAGGCCGAATTCACCTGTCCGGAGAAGAGCACCAGCGGCGGCTGTTCGTAAGTTGCGCCCTGCGACTGGAAAATCTGACCCCAGACATCTTCCGTATCGGCAAGCACCACAGCAACGAACTGTCTCTCTTCGTCATTGCCGGCCTGTTGCGTCGATACCTGGCCTGTTCCTTCCTCCAGCATCTGCAGGGGATCGATGCCGATCGCCCTCAGGCCGAAGAAGAGGATAACGAGGATGATGATCGTGCCGATTCCGCCGCCACCTGCCCGGCCGGTCCCGATCGGAATTCGGATCGGCCCGCCGCGCCGCATGCCGCCGGGAAAAATCCCGCCGCCCGCGCCGCGACGATCCTCGATATTGCTACTCTCGCGACGGCCCCTCCAACGCATGCGCAACCTCTCCGTTTTGCCATCCAGGGTCTTGTGGCCCTATCGGGGATATAACGCCATCATGCCCATGGTCTATGGTGACCGAAAAGTTAATGGAAAAGCAGCGCGCTGTCATGACACCGGCGGGTCAGGTGCTGCTTGCCACCACGGCGCGGGATGAACGCCGCCCCGCGGCAAGCAGGAGCAGTGCCGAGGCGGTGAACGCCGCCCCCACGAAACCGAGCTCTGCGGCCCCGTCCATCTCGAGAACCCGCCCGCCGATCAGCGTTCCAAACCCAATTCCGAAATAGATGGCCGAGACGTTGAGCGCCAGCGTCAGGTGAGCCAGTTCTGGAGCCACGGCCACGAGGCGGCTTGCCTGAGCGGGCGGGAAGGTCCAGCCCACGAAACCCCATGGCACCATGAGCGCGATCAGCAGCGGCCCCGCAACCTTATCCGGCGCCCATTCGGCCAGTGCCGAAAGAATCAGGGCGAAACAGGTGGCCGCAAGCATGGCAAAGCCCACCACTCGCGTCGGCCCCAGCCGATCGGCGATACGGCCGCTGGCGTAATTGCCAAGAATGGCGCCGACGCCATAGGCGAGCAGCACGAAAGGCAGGAGTTCCCGCGCAATTCCTGTGCCTTCGATCGCAAGCGGCCCGATATAGGAGATGACGGCGAACCCGCCCGTCAGATAAAGAAAGGTAACCGCCAGCGCCGACAGGACACCGGGTCGCCGCACTACCGTGATGCGCTCCATGAGCGTGGAACCGGCCGTCCTGAGATCCCTCGGCAAGCGCAGCCAGAGGGCTGCAAGACAGAAGGCGGCAATCAAGGCCAGCGCCAGGAAAGCTCCGCGCCAGCCCACGACGTGTGCCAGGAGAGAGCCCGCGGGCGCACCGAAGGCTACAGCGAAGGTCGTCCCTCCAAGCACGGCGGAGATCGCCACGGCGCGCCGCTCCGGTCCTGCGATGAGCACGGCCGTCGCCTGCGCGGTCGCGGCGAAGAGACCCGCCGACATTCCCATCACCACCTGCGCCAGAAACAGTGGCAGCATGCTCCCGGCAAGCGCTGCCGCAAGATTGCCTGCGGCGAAGAACAACAGCGCCAGGCCAATCAGTCGGCGCCGATCCAGCGAATCCGATACCGTGGAGAGAACAGGCGTGCCAACGGCATAGGCAAGGGAAAAGGCAGATACGAGATATCCCGCTTCGGGCACGGTGATTCCCGTGTCTTCGGCGATCAGCGGTAGAAGCCCGGCAAAGAGAAACGCGACCATGCTGGTCGCGAAGGCTCCCAGGGCCAACAGGAAAAGCCGTCTGTCCATTAGGACTATCCCTAGTTCAAAGATTATTGAACAATTGGATGAGCAGCGTCCGCCGGTCAAGAGCCGCGCAACACCTTACTGCCAGGATTTGCCAGTTTCTCATTATACCAGGGGTGACTTTCGCATGGGCACCCCACCCTGAAAAGAAAATGCGCCGACGCCGGTGGCTTTGCCCGCGACGGGTGACCCCGAAACTATTTGACAATACCCGCCTTTTGACCGATCTGAGGGCCGGCGGCCACTGCGGTTGCCCTTTCACAACAGGAACGATCATGGACCCGGACAGTCGAAGTCGCTCTTCGCTTACCCCGGCCGCGCAGCACCTTTAGCAGGGATGGCTCCGCGGCCGTGAACGTCACGCCGAAAGGAGCTTTCAATGCTGCGCATCTACACGAGCCAGAATGGCCACCTCACGCCTGTCGAGAACTTTCAACGCCCCGAAGCGCTCGGAGCGCTCTGGTTCGATCTTCTGGACCCGACACACGAAGAAGCTTCCCTGGTCGAATCGCATCTCGGTATCGCCCTCCCCACCCGTGACGAAATGGCGGAGATCGAGCTTTCCGACCGCCTCTTCCAGGAAGACGGCGCCGAGTTCATGACGGTGACCACCGTGACCAGCATGGAAAGCGACGACCCCGTGAAAGCTCCGGTGACGTTCGTGATCAAGGGCCAGGCACTGGTGACAGTCCGTCATGCCGATCCCAAGCCGTTCCGCACCTATCTCGCTAAGGCTGAACGCGGAAATCTTGCTCCATGCACCTCCGGCGAAGGGGTGATGCTGGGCCTGATCGAGGCGATCATCGACCGCGCGGCCGACGCATTGGAACGGATCGGAGACGAGGTGGATGCCATATCCCGCGAGGTCTTCCGCAACAAGGCGAAGAGCGTCTCCAAGAAGACCCGCAATCTCCAATCGCTGATCGAGCAGATCGGACGCAAGGGCGATCTCCTGACGAAGCTGCGGGAGAGCCTCGTCAGCGTTACGCGCATGATCGCCTTTCATGGCGCGGTCGACAGAAGCGCCCGCAGGGCCTCCAAGGATGTTCGGCAGCGCGCCAAGCTGATCCAGCGTGATGCGGCCGCCTTAGGCGAGCATGCGGTCTTCCTGTCCGGAAAGGTCAATTTCCTGCTCGATGCCACTCTTGGCCTCATCAATCTGGAGCAAAACCAGATCATCAAGATCTTCTCGGTGGCAGCGGTCGTGTTCCTCCCGCCCACCCTTGTGGCCTCGATCTACGGCATGAATTTCGATTTCATGCCCGAGCTCCACTGGTCTTTCGGCTATCCGTATGCCATCGCTTTGATGGTGGTTTCGGCTATGCTCCCTTACCTTTATTTCAAGCGGCGCGGTTGGCTATAGCCGCCTCAGGCGTGGCTGGCGGTCAGCCGGCCGCCTAGCAGCGGAGAAAGAACATGTCCGGTGACAAGAGTCACGAAGCCTTGGTGGGCGGGCAATTCGGCTCGCAGGCGGAAGCTTATCTGAAGAGCGCGGTCCATGCGCAAGGCGAGGACCTGCAAGCGCTGATCGCCCGGATGGCAGGCAAAAGCGATGCACGCGTGCTCGACCTCGGCTGCGGCGGCGGTCACGTCACATTCAATATCGCCCCGCTGGTGCGGGAAGTGGTCGCCTATGATCTTTCGCCGCAGATGCTGGACGTGGTCGCCCGCACCGCCCGCGAACGCGGCCTGTCCAACGTGAGCACCGCGCAGGGGGTTGCCGAAAGCCTTCCGTTCGAAACGGGCAGCTTCGATGCGGTGTTGACCCGTTTCAGCGCGCATCACTGGCGCGATCTCGATGCAGGCTTGCGCGAGGCCGCCCGCGTGCTGAAGCCCGGCGGAAGAATCATCGTCGTTGACACCGTCTCGTCGGGAATTCCCCTCATCGACACCTTCTTCCAGGCGATAGAGCTTTTGCGCGACTGCTCCCATGTCCGCAATTATCCGCGCGCGGAATGGGAGGCGGCACTTGCCCGCGCCGGCTTCCAGGTTTGCTCCTCCGACCAGTTCCGCTTGCGTCTCGAATTCAAGTCCTGGGTCGAGCGCATGAACACGCCGAAGCCCCAGGTAGAAGCCATAAGGGCGTTGCAGACCTCTGTCTCGGAGATCGCGACACGGCACTATGAGACCGAGCCGGACGGCAGCTACACCATCGATGTGGGTCTGTTCGAGGGAACGAAACCGCTTCGGTAAGCCTGCCATCTTCCCGGGCCTTGTCTCTCATCTACCCCGGCGCATCGGCGAGTGGCGCGACAGCCGGTCTCCCCTCGTTGAAGGGGAGACCAGAGGGGCAGACCGCCCTCACCTGCCGGACCTCAATAGATTTGCGTCACCGGCTGGCCGAGCGCCATGGCGCCTGCATATCTCGCCTGCGGTCCGGCCTGCAGAGGATGGAACCGTGCACCCTGGATATCCCTGAAGCGCCGCTCCAGCCCGTTACGGCGATAGAAGCCGGCCCCGCCGGAAAGCTCCATGGCAAGCTCGACGGTGCGGATGGCATGCTCGGCAACCAGGGAGCGCCCGATCATCACCTCATTGACCGTTTCCGCCGATGGAGCGTTCCGCGCTACGGTCTCCAGCATCCAGCGGTGCGCAAGCTGCGCAGCGCGGAGCGATGTGTCCATCCGCCCCGCAAGATCGAGGCTGTAACTTGTTGGCTCCTTTCTCTTTGCGAGCTGTACTGCGATATCGCGGGCGCTTTCGGCTACGCCCAGATAGGCTGCATAGATCAGCGGAAAAGCGATGGTTGCAATTATCTGGAAGACGGGGTGCCACTCCCCGGCCTTGCGCACGAAGGATATGCTTTTATCCGGCACAAATAGTTCCTCGAAGACCACATCCTGGGAGCCGGTTCCCCGCATGCCGAGTGTACGCCAGGTGTTCACCACCCTTACCTCGGATGCTTGCATAGGTGCGCCGAAATGGATGACGGAGAGAACCCCGTACTCGTCTTCGCAGACGGCCCCGGTCATGAGCAGATCGCCTGCTTCTGCGCCGGAAGTGAACACCTTGCGTGCGGTGACCCGGTAACCGCCGTCGGTTTTCACGGCCGTCCCGGAACCGCCGATCCAGTCCGACCCTCCGCTTGAAAGCAAGATCAGGCGCTCGGATGCGACCCGTTTCAGGAGAGGCTCGACTGCCGCCACATTCTGGTGCCGCCAACGCCAGGCCGGGATCGCCACCTGATGCGTATGCATGGAAAATGCGAGTGCGGTCGAGCCGCAGGCATGCGCCATGATGCGCAGCATTTCGGCCAGTTCGGCGACATCGGCGCCGCCGCCGCCGAGTTCCGTGGGAACGCCCGCCTCGACCAGCCCGGCTTCCTTCAGAAGCGCATAATTCTCAGCGACGAAACGATCCGTTTCGTCGAAATGCTCGGCCCGTTCTGCAAGCGTCGGCAGAAGCTCGCGGACAATGGCGGCAGGGCTTGCGATCGAAACCGCAGCCGGGCCCCCGCTCATAGGATATGTTGAAGCGTTCGACATTGTTTCTCCTCCGGTTTGGAACCTGCAGAATCTCGCAGAGACGTTGAGCGGTCCAGTTCACGAACTGTACCGCTGCCATTCCAGTTCGGTCGATTTTGCGATATTCTCTGCTCTTGGCGCCGAAGGTGACTGCAATGCAGGACCGTGGAGGGTACGGGCAATTCTGTCCGGTGGCGATGGCCTCGGAGGTGCTCTGTTCGCGCTGGACCACGCTCATCATCCGTGAACTTCTCTGCGGCACGACGCGCTTCAATGACCTGCGCCGCGGCGTTCCGCGCATGTCCCCTGCCCTTCTGTCGAAGCGGCTCAAGGAGTTGGAGCGGGCGGGCGTCATCCGCACGCTGCCAGGCCAAAGCGGTGTGATGGAATATCGCCTTACGGAAGCGGGGGAGGATCTGCGCGCCATCATCCTGGGCATCGGCTTCTGGGGCCAACGTTGGGTGGAATCGCGGCTGACCTTGAAGAATCTCGACCCTTCGCTGTTGATGTGGGATATGCGGCGCAACCTCAACCCCGAGCCGCTGCCGCCAAAGCGCTGCACGATTCAGTTTCAGTATCCGGAGGTTCCGCCTTCACGTCAGAACTGGTGGCTCGTTGTCGATTCCGGCAATGTGGATCTCTGCGGTTTTGATCCAGGTTATGAGATCGACCTCTTGGTGACGGGTTCGCTGCGCAGCATGACCGCTGTCTGGATGGGGCTCAGCGTCGTGCGCAAGGAAGTGGAGGCCGGCAGGCTGGAACTGATCGGCGATCCGAAAATCGCGCGCGCCATGCAGCAATGGCTGGGCCTCAGCACCTTTGCGCCCGAGCCGCGCCGGGTGCAATAACCCCCTAACGTTCCGTCAAGGCAAGCTTCACGCCCAATCCCACGAAAGCGGCGGCGAAGGTGCGCCGCATCCAGGCGAGCACGCGCGGACGTGAGATCACGTGGTTGCGGATCGCCGCCGCAAACAGCCCGTAACCGACGAAGACGACGAAGGTGGCCGCCATGAAGACACCGCTCAGCTCCAGCATGCGGACAAACGCGTTGGGGTCTGCGCTGCTCACGAACTGAGGCAGGAAGGCGAAGAAGAAGATCGAGAGCTTGGGATTGAGAATGTTGACGAGGATGCCGGAGACGATCACCTGCCGGTCGGAGCGTGGAGCAGTTTCGGCTTCCACCTTGAGCGCGCCGTGTTCCTTGAGCGTTTGCCACGCCATGAAGAGCAGATAGGCAACACCCAGATATTTCAGGATCTGGAAAGCGACCGCACTGGTATGCAGCAGAGCCGCCAGACCGGTGATCGCGGCCGCCATATGGGGGATGATGCCAAGCGTGCATGCAAAAGCTGCGACTGCGCTTGCCCGTGCCCCGCGCGACAGGCCGGCGGCAAGCGTGTAGAGTACCCCTGTTCCTGGGGAGGCGACGACAATCAATGTCGTCAGAAGAAATTCGATACTCACATCGTCCTCCCCGATTCCTGCTGCCGGTATTTAAGGAAATCCACCAGATCAAGACAAGCGGATGGTCATTTGCTTTCGAGCCTTCCGCTTGCATCGCGCCTGGGATCGATTACCTTTGGGTCGTTATGTTGCCTCATCCGTCGACCGAAGAGATCAATCTGGCGACCGTTCTTGCCGTTTTGGGCGATCCTACGCGGCTGGCCATCTTGGGCGATCTTGCCCGGCAGGACGGTAAGCCGCTGACCTGCTCCCACTTCACCGATCTCACCTCGAAATCGAACCTTACCTATCACCTCGCAAAAATGCGCGAAGCTGGCATCGTGCGGGTCGAGCCGCGCGGCACCTCCCGCTTCATCACCCTCAGGCACGCCGATCTCAACACACGCTTTCCCGGCCTCCTCGACTCGATCATCGCTACGGCGATCACGCTGCCCCCGCCGGAAAAGGCTGCGGAATAGAAGAGAACCGACTGCCGAATCCCGGAGGCGGCGAGCTTTATTCGCTACAAATTTAATCAATTTTTACAACCTCCGGCTTATGCGGCGATAATCTGTACTGCGTTCGTACCCGGAGTTCATTTTGTTCAAGCGTTCTCTGGCGACCGTTGCGGCCGCCCTCCCCCTTCTTGCACCAGCGGCGGCCGAAGCTCAGCAAGCCGGAAGGCATTTCTGGTCGGGCGACTGGTCGTTGACCGTCGGTGCTGCGGGCTTGGTTGCCCCAAGCTTCGATGGCTCCAAAGATTGGATCTTCAAGGTGACGCCCGTGGTCTCGCTGAGCCGCCAAGGTTCGGCCACGCGCTTCTCCTCGCGCAATGACAATCCCTCCTTCGGCTTCGTGGACACCGGCGTGTTCCGGGCGGGCATCGCCGGAAAGCTCGTCTTCCGCCGCGATGAGGACACCGACGATTCCCTCAAGGGCCTGGACCCGGTCAAGTTCGGGGTGGAGGCTGGCGGTTTCGTTGAAGTCTATCCGACCGACAACATCCGGCTCCGCGGCGAAGTGCGTAGGGGCATCCGCTCTCACAGCGGCGTGGTGGCCGACGTCGCCGTCGATGTCTTTGACGATCTCTCGCCAACCGTCCGCGTTTCCGGCGGTCCGCGCCTGTCCATGGCGAGCGCCGACTATTTCGACGCCTATTACGGTGTCAGTGCCGAAGAATCGGCGCGCTCGGGCCTGCCGCGCTACGATCCCGGCGGTGGCATCAAGTCCGTTGGCGCGGGTGCCGCGATCACATGGAAGACGACCGACAAGATCACCACCAGCTTCTTCACAGAATATGAGCGGCTGATGGGCCCCGCCGCCGACTCACCTCTCGTGGACCGGCGCGGCTCCCGCAATCAGCTCACCGTCGGCGTTTCGGCCACTTATCGCTTCGATTTCACGCTCGATTGAACGGGCCAGGAGGGGCGGGCGACGGAAGGTCGCGCGCCTTCGTGGCGCGCTTCTGGCACATCTGCGCTTTTGGGGGTTCCCTGCACGCGAAGACTTCCCTATAAGGCGCGCCTAGCCTGACAAAAAGAATCCTCCGCTGCGCCGGCCGGGCTCGCCCGTTCCGGTTCTTCGCGCAAGCGCCTCTTGGAATGGACCATTCATGCCCAAACGCACCGACATCAAGTCGATCCTGATCATCGGGGCCGGCCCCATCGTCATCGGCCAGGCCTGTGAATTCGACTATTCCGGCACCCAGGCCTGCAAGGCCCTGCGAGCGGAGGGCTATCGCGTCATCCTGGTCAATTCCAACCCGGCCACCATCATGACCGACCCGGAGCTGGCCGACGCTACATATATCGAGCCGATCACCCCCGAAGTGGTCGCCAAGATCATTGCCAAGGAGCGCCCGGACGCGTTGCTGCCCACCATGGGCGGCCAGACCGCGCTCAACACAGCGCTGTCGCTTCGCCGCATGGGCGTGCTCGAGCGCTACGGTGTCGAGATGATCGGCGCCAATGCCGAGGCGATCGACAAGGCCGAAGACCGCGCCCTGTTCCGCGAGGCCATGGCCAGGATCGGCCTTGAGACGCCGAAATCCATGCTGGCGAACGCCACAGAGGTCAAGGACGCCGACCGCAAGAAGCACGAGGCGGAGCGCGCCGAGCTGCGCAGCAAATACACCGGCGCCGAGCTGGATGCCGCACTCGACGCGCTCGAAGCCGAATGGCAGCGCGGCGAAGGCGACCGCAAGCAACGCTACATGTCCCATGCGCTCGGCATCGCCGCCCAGGCGCTCGACCATGTGGGCCTCCCGGCCATCATCCGCCCTTCCTTCACGCTGGGCGGAACGGGCGGCGGCATCGCCTACAACCGCTCGGAATTCTTCGAGATCGTCGAGCGCGGCCTCGATGCCTCCCCGACCACCGAAGTCCTCATCGAGGAATCCGTCCTCGGCTGGAAGGAGTTCGAGATGGAGGTCGTCCGCGACAAGGCGGACAACTGCATCATCGTCTGCTCCATCGAGAACATCGATCCGATGGGCGTGCATACCGGCGATTCCATCACCGTTGCGCCTGCGCTGACCCTGACCGACAAGGAATACCAGCGCATGCGCAATGCCTCGATCGCCGTGCTGCGCGAGATCGGCGTCGAGACCGGCGGCTCCAACGTCCAGTTTGCCGTCAACCCGGCCGACGGCCGCATGGTCGTCATCGAGATGAACCCGCGCGTCTCCCGCTCCTCGGCGCTCGCCTCCAAGGCGACCGGCTTCCCCATCGCCAAAGTCGCGGCCAAGCTTGCCGTCGGCTACACGCTGGACGAGCTGGAAAACGACATCACCGGCGGCGCCACCCCGGCTTCCTTCGAACCCTCGATCGACTACGTCGTCACAAAGATCCCGCGCTTCGCGTTTGAAAAGTTCCCGGGCTCCGACCCGGTTCTCACCACCGCCATGAAATCGGTCGGCGAGGTCATGGCGATCGGACGCACCTTCGCCGAGTCGCTCCAGAAGGCGCTGCGCGGCCTCGAAACCGGTCTCACCGGCCTTGACGAAATCGAAATCCCGGGCCTCGGCCAGGGTGACGACAAGAACGCGATCCGTGCCGCATTGGGCACGCCGACCCCCGACCGGCTGCGCATGGTCGCCCAGGCGCTGCGCATGGGAACATCGGTGGCCGACGTCCACGCCATGTGCCACATCGATCCCTGGTTCCTGGAGCAGATCGCCGCGATCGTGGCCATGGAAGAGCGCATCCGCGAGCACGGCCTGCCCGGGGACGCCGCCAATCTGCGCATGCTGAAGGCCATGGGCTTCTCCGATTCTCGCCTCGCCTCGCTCGTGAAGAAAGACGCCGAAGAGGTTCGCCGGATTCGCGAATCCCTCTCCGTCCACCCGGTCTACAAGCGCATCGACACCTGCGCCGCCGAGTTCGCCGCGCCCACCGCCTATATGTACTCCACCTATGAGACACCCTTCGCCGGCCTTCCCGCCGACGAGGCCCGCGTCTCCGACCGCCGCAAGGTCGTCATCCTCGGTGGCGGGCCGAACCGGATCGGCCAGGGCATCGAGTTCGACTATTGCTGCTGCCACGCGGCCTTTGCGCTGGCGGAAGCCGGCTTCGAGTCGATCATGATCAACTGCAACCCGGAGACGGTTTCGACCGACTACGACACCTCCGACCGGCTCTATTTCGAGCCGCTCACCCCCGAGGACGTGCTGGAAATCCTGCGCGCCGAGAAGGCCGCCGGCGAACTCGTCGGCGTGATCGTCCAGTTCGGCGGCCAGACGCCGCTGAAGCTCGCTGACGCGCTGGAGCGCGAGGGCATCCCGATCCTCGGCACCTCGCCCGACGCGATCGACCTTGCCGAAGACCGCGACCGCTTCCAGAAGCTCCTGCAGAAGCTTGGCCTCAAGCAGCCGAAGAACGGCATCGCCTATTCGGTGGAGCAGGCCCGCGTCATCGCCTCCGAGCTCGGCTTCCCGCTGGTCGTGCGCCCGTCCTATGTGCTGGGCGGCCGCGCCATGCAGATCGTCTATGACGACGCGCGCCTCCAGTCCTACCTGCTCGACACCGTCCCCGGCCTCGTGCCCGAGGAGATCCGCCAGAAATACCCGGCCGACAAGACCGGCCAGATCAACACGCTCCTGTCCAAGAACCCCCTCCTCTTCGACACCTATCTGACCGAAGCGATCGAGGTGGACGTCGACTGCCTCGCAGACGGCACGCAAGTCTACGTCTGCGGCATCATGGAGCACATCGAGGAGGCCGGCATCCATTCGGGCGACTCGGCCTGCTCGCTCCCCGTCCACTCGCTCTCGCAGGAGATCGTGGCCGAGCTCGAACGCCAGACCAAGGCGCTCGCCAAGGCGCTGAATGTCGGCGGTCTGATGAACGTGCAATATGCCGTGAAGGACGGCGAGGTCTTCGTCCTCGAAGTCAACCCGCGCGCCTCGCGCACGGTGCCCTTCGTGGCCAAGACAATCGGCCGGCCCATCGCAAAAATCGCCGCGCGCGTCATGGCTGGCGAGACGCTCGCCCAAGCCTTCGAGACCTATGGGCAGCTTCCCGACATCAACGATCTCGGCCACATCGCGGTGAAGGAAGCCGTCTTCCCCTTCGCCCGCTTCCCCGGCGTCGACATTCTGCTTGGCCCCGAGATGAAGTCCACCGGCGAGGTCATGGGTCTCGACCGCGACTACGCGCTGGCCTTCGCCAAGGCCCAGCTCGGCGCGGGCGTCGATCTGCCCCGCTCCGGCACGCTCTTCGTCTCCGTGCGCGACGAGGACAAGGCGCGCGTGCTACCCGCCGTCCGCCGCCTCGCCGATCTCGGCTTCAAGGTGCTCGCCACCGGCGGCACCGCGCGCTTCCTGCGCGAGAACGGCGTCGAGGCCGAGAAGATCAACAAGGTGCTCGAAGGCCGCCCGCACATCGAGGACGCCATCCGCAACCGGCAGGTCCAGCTCGTCTTCAACACGACGGACGGCCAGAAGGCCGTTTCGGACTCAAAATCACTGCGCCGTGCGACGCTGATGCAAAAGGTGCCCTACTACACCACCATGGCCGGGGCGGACGCGGTGGTGGAAGCCATTGCGGCGCTGAAGGCTGGAAGTTTGGAGGTCAGGCCGCTGCAGGGGTATTTTTGAGCTGCTGGGCTGTGGGGATGTTATGGCTCGTCGAAAATGGCGAATGGATGAAATTGACAAAGCAGTTCAAAAGGTGGTCGAGAGGGAGGCCCTGAAAGCCAAGAAGGCGGGAATATCGGAGACCGAGTTGGAAAAGATCATTGGCAACGCTATAACCAAGGCTATCGCGGAGCTTTCCAAAGCCGTTTTCTCCGATTGCAAGAAGCGCTTGCCGGAGATGATCTCCGAATATGCGGAGTTGGAGTCTGGATTTCGAGAGCGAAATTACCAGCGTTGGAAGGATGGGTTCGATCTTCTTCAAATGCTGATAGTTACCAGCCAGGAAACTGGTGAAGCAATCAACATCGCTGAGAGAGAGAAAGCGTATCGGACGCAAGATTGGAAGCTCGAAGCCCTCATAAACATACACGCTCGCTCGGTTTTAGTAGCGCGTGAAATATTCAGCCTAATGAAAAATGGCTTTCCTGACGGCGCTCTGGGGCGTTGGAGAACACTTCACGAATTGTCAGTCATTGCGTTATTTTTATCGCAGCATCAGAAAATAGTTTCGAGGAGATATATAGCTCATCGACATATAGAAGCATTTAAGGCTGCTAAGCAATACAGAGAACATCAGAAAAGAGCTAACCTAAAAGCACCTAGAGATAAAGAATTCGAAGAAATATCCCAAATTAATGACCTAGTAGTCGCTGAATTTGGGAAGGAAATCGCTCGCGATTGGGGTTGGGCCAAACCTGAGTTAAAGGGCTCTCCAAATTTTTCCGAACTTGAAAAATCGGTTCGGATGGATCATTGGCGACCGCGTTATAAGTGGGCTTGCGCTGAATAAGTGGGCTTGCGCTGATACTCACGGAGCCTATCGCCCTCCAACGGCCATGCTGGGCACCTCTGAGAACAGAAAGACGGTGCTTTTGGTAGGCGAGAGCAACAGCGCCATGGCAGATCCAGCTCAAATGATGGCCCTTTCGCTAACTACGACAACGGTTGCATTGATATCCAGCTATCCGACTATCGACCGAATAGCTGCCGCGCAAATGTTGCAGAATCTATGCAACGAGATAGCAACAATTTTTATGCGACTTGGCCCCGAAACGCTGAAAGAACATCGGAAGCAGAATGCCGCGCTTCGTAAGCGCGAAGCGAAGCCTTTCACAAGCTAGTCCACATCTTTGTGTGTCGCAGTCGCCCAGCAAATCGCCAGCCTCTGCGATTAACGGCGACGTCAATGCCGGCGATATCTCCCCCCTTGCGGGGGAGAAAGCGATTTCAACATCTTAGCTGGAGCGAAGCGGAAGCTAAGTGTTAGAAATCGCAAGAGAGGGGCCCTTTTAACGCGCGACAGAACTACCCCTCTCTTGCGCTTTGCATTGCTGCTTCAGCAAACCACCAATGTCTGCGACTGCCGCCGAGGCCGGTGCCGGCGATATCTCCCCCTTGGTGGGGGAGAAGGCGATTTCAACATCTTAGCTGGAGCGAAGCGGAGGCTAAGTGTTAGAAATCGCAAGAGAGGGGGTCCCACGGCGCTGCAGAATATCCCCTCACTTGCAAATTCTAAGGGCTTGGCTTCGCCAAGTCCCAAGAATTTGCTTTCTCCCCCACAAGGGGAGAGATCGATGCGCCATCGCTCCCGCAAATCATCACCCTCTGCGATTAGCGGCAAGGCCGAAGCCGGCGTTATCTCCCCCCTTGCGGGGGAGAAAGTCTTTTCCTGCGCTTGCGAGGGGACCCCGAGCAAGTGCTTGGAAAAGACAAGAGAGGGGGTTCCTCGCGACACATCAAAATATCCCCTCTCTTTCGATTGCTAACGCTTGGGCTACGCCGGTGGCTTGCCTAAGACGTTGAAATCGCTTTCTCTCCTGCAAGGGGAGAGATGGGGGCGCCGACGCTGCTCTCTTCCCCTGGGGGGAGAGATATCATGCGCCAAGCTGTTCCACCGCCGCACCGCACGTATGCCCGCACCATGCGGGCCGATGCGACGAAGGCCGAAAACCTTCTCTGGCAGGCGCTGCGCAACAGGAAACTCGAAGGGTTGAAGTTCAAGCGGCAGGTGCCGCTCGAAGGCTACATCCTCGATTTCGTCTGCTTCGAGGCGCGGCTGATCATCGAATTGGACGGCGGGCAGCATTCGCAGTCTCCGCGAGACGCCGTGCGCGACCGGCATTTCGAAGCTCAAGGCTTCAAAACCCTGCGCTTCTGGAACGACGAGGTGGAAAAGAACCTCGACGGCGTCTGCCTCACGATCCTGCATGAGGCGGGGAGGATCGGGAGATAAAACACCCCCTCTCTTGCAAATTCTAGGGGCTTGGCTTCGCCAAACCCAAGAATTTGCTTTCTCTCCCGCCAGGGGAGAGACAGGGCGCTCTGCACCATCGCATCCGCAAATCACCAGCCTTTGCGATTAGCAACAGGGCCAATGCCGGCGATATCTCCCCCTTGGCGGGGGAGAAAGCGATTTCAACATCTTAGCTGGAGCGAAGCGAAGGCTAAGTGTTAGAAATCGCAAGAGAGGGGGTCCCTCTCAGCACGACAATCAATCCCCTCTCATGCAAATTCTAAGGACTTAACTAGCGTCAAGCCCAACAATTCGCTTTCTCTCCCGCCAGGGGAGAGATAAGGCGCTCTGCACCATCGCATCCGCAAATCACCAGCCTTTGCGATTAGCAACAAGGCCGATGCCGGCGATATCTCCCCCTTGGCGGGGGAGAAAGCGATTTCAACATCTTAGCTGGAGCGAAGCGGAGGCTAAGTGTTAGAAATCGCAAGAGAGGGGGTCCCTCTCAGCACGACAACCAATCCCCTCTCTTGCAAATTCTAAGGGCTTGGCTAGCGCCAAGCACAAGAATTTGCTTTCTCTCCCGCAAGGGGAGAGATAGGGCGCTCTGCACCATCGCTTCCGCAATCACCCAAGGTAGCGATTGGCGGCTAGGCCGACGCCGGCGCCACATCACCCGCCATACTCCTCGTCGGTGACATGCTCGAGCCATTCCACCGTCGCGCCGTCCTGCCTTTCCTGGATGGCGATATGCGTCATCGCGGTGGTGGGGCTGGCGCCGTGCCAGTGCTTTTCGCCCGGCGGAAACCAGACCACGTCGCCTGGCCGGATCTCCTCGATCGGCCCGCCCTCGCGCTGCGCCCGCCCGAGGCCGGACGTCACGATCAGCGTCTGGCCGAGCGGGTGCGTGTGCCAGGCCGTGCGCGCGCCGGGCTCGAAGGTGACGAGCGCGCCCACTGCCCGCGCCGGCTCCGGCGCAGTAAATAGCGGGTCGAGCCGCACCGTTCCGGTAAAATACTCCGCTGGGCCCTTGCCGGAGGGCGCCGACCCGCTTCGCATGATCTCCATCCTGTCCTCCGCTTCGTTGGTGCCGATGGTGCCATTATAGGAGGGCGGACCGTGATCCCATAGAGGGCCGGACGGCTATCATCGGTCTTGCAATAGGTAGTCACGGCAGCGAAAGCGTAAGGGCACTCGACGCCGCGTCAGGGTCGGTTCCGCGCAGCTGTTCGAGAGCGCAGTCACCTCCCTCGGGGATGGGAACCTGAGAGAGAGATGGCGAGGGCAGGAGCGCCGGAAGGGCTGACATTTACCGTCCCAAGCCCTCTTCCGTGGCATATCAGAAGCCGGGAATCAGTCGAAAATAACAATTTAAAATTGTATTTTCCCTATCCACAGGAGCGAAAGCCCGGCTGGTTAGAACGACATATTTGGAGAATGATATGCTTAGAGCCTTTTGGAGGAGCGTTAGCCTCGTCGCAATCTGTGCGTGCATCGGAGCCTCACCCAGCGTCGTTTATGCCCAGTCGGCCGAGGCCTTTGCTCTCGAATTCGACAGGAGCTGGTATCTCGGCCCCATCAATGCAGCGGAGGCTTATAAGCGGGGGCTATGATGGCCGCGGCGTGCTCATCGCAATCATTGATTCGGGCATTGATGCAAACCACCCCGAGTTCTTGGGCCGTGTTTCGCCTTTGTCCTTTTCTTTTTTGAGGGGCGAAGACGCTGATGATATCTTCGATGATGATGGCCATGGCACCCACGTTACCGGTATTCTCGGCGCCGCGCGCAACGGTATCGGCAATATGGGCGTAGCCTATGCCGCCGAACTCATGGCGTTGAAGGCCATCGGCAGTGGCCTACTGACGAACTGTGGCCATTTCGGGCACCGACGAATAATGCGCTTGTTTATGCTGCAAGCCGAGGCGCCAAAGTGATCAACGGCAGCTACGGCCCACCCGCCTATCCTCCGCAGTCTCTGCAGATTGGGGGAAGAACGATAGCGAACGTGCACTACCGTGTCATGCCCCACCCAATCACGGCGTTCGGTTTCGAGGAATCGGCCGAAGCGGTCGAAGCCGCAGCAGACGCAGATGTCGTTCTCGTTTTCGCGGCAGGTAACGAGTACGACGAACAGCCGAACCAGGCAGCGAATCCTACCGGCCCGGGATTCTTGCCACTGATAACAGCGGGAAACCTACGTTCGAATGTCTTTCAAATCATAACGGCCGGGAAATACTACGACCCTGATAGCTATGTCTACGCAAACCCCACGGATCCCAAGTACGACGATCTCGACTATTCGCATCTGGGCGGTTCGTTGATTGCAGTGGTCGCTACGAACCGGGAAGGCGCCATCGCGAGCTACAGCAACCACTGTGGCCTTGCTTGGCAGTGGTGCCTTGCCGCACCCGGAGGCGATGATCCAAAGCCTGGGCAAACAGAGGAATATTCAGAGATCTATTCTACCCTGCCCGATGGGAAATATGGTCTTGAGGTCGGAACGTCGATGGCAGCGCCGGTTGTTTCCGGCGGCGCTGCAGTGCTCCGGCAGGCCTTCCCCTACATGACCGCACGCCAGATCAATGAGATAATCCTGACCACCGCTCGGCCGATCGGTCCGCGGGAGATCTATGGTCGGGGCATGTTCGATCTAGGACGGGCGATCCTCGGCCCCAAATATTTTGGCGATCCGCTTTTCGGCATGGTCTTCGATGTCGATACCAAGGGTCACGACACCATGTGGCTCGGCGATATCGAAGGGCCCGGCAGCTTGATTAAGCGCGGTGAAGGCCATCTGCTGCTTGGCGGCGACAACAGCTATGAAGGAGGAACACAGGTTCTTGGCGGTGCGCTGGTTCTCGCGGGCACCTTGCGCTCTGATGTGATGGTTGGCGAAGATGCCACGCTTTACGCCGCAGATGGAACCATCATTGCGAACCTCGAAATCTGGGGGGTGCTCTCTCCAGGTACAGCGGGAAACGTCGGCGAGTTGGAGGTGGACGGCGACACCATCCTTACCGGGACTTCGACCTATGAGGTGGACGTTGCCGCAGACAAGGCCGACTTACTTGACGTTGATAACCCCGGATCGATTAGGCTGGAAGGCGGTGCTCTGGCCGTCAAATTAGAGGGTGGCCTTGCCCCTCTTTCGCCGCTGGATATCATTGTCGCGGAGAGGGGCATCAACGGGTCATTCGGTTCGTTCACGACCAACAGCATGTCGGCCTTCCTCAACCCGCTTCTTTATTACGGAACCAATGCCGTCACGCTCTCCTTTGTGCCCAATGGGAGGACCTTTGCCAGCGCGGCGTACACGCCAAACCAGTCTTCTGTCGCGAATGCACTTGACGGCGCTCCTTACTCAACTCCTTGGAAGCACGTGGCACAACAGAGTCTGGATGGCGCAAGACGAGCGCTCGATCAGCTTTCCGGCGAAATCTACGCGAGCCAGAAGCCGGCAATCGTCGAGGACAGCCGCTATATACGGGATGCCGCGAATGATCGCCTGAGAGCGGCGCTTAGCGGCGCACGCACTCTCAGCATGCCCATTCTGGCCTACAGCCCCGATGGCGCGGAAGCCCTCCCGGAGGACAGCGAGCGGTTCACGGTTTGGAGCGCAGCCTTTGGCGGCTGGGGCAGTTTCGACGGCAATGGAAACGCGGCCGGCCTAGACCTTGACAATGGCGGGTTCCTCATCGGTGGCGATCTGCCGGTTGGAGGATTGCGTATCGGCGCGCTCACTGGAATGGGCTGGAGCAATTACTCCGTCGATGAAAGGTCTTCCACCACTGATTTGAAGGCCTATCACCTCGGCCTCTATGGTGGCGGCCGCTGGAATGCTTTTGGCGTGCGAAGCGGTCTCGCATATAGCTGGCTCGATCTCACCACCATGCGGATGATCAAATTCCCCGGCATCGCGGAGCAGCTCAACGCCGATTATCACGGTAGCCTGTTCCAGACCTTCGGCGAGATTTCATGGGAAGTGGACAAGAACGCGTTTCGCTTCGAGCCTTTTGCGAATCTGGCCTATGTCAACTTGCGGACCGGCAGCCTCGATGAAAATGGCACCGTCGGCCTGTCGTCCGGAAAGGACAGATTTAGCAAAACGTTGAGCACCGCTGGTATTCGTGCCTCGATGAAACTGAAGAGCCTTCCGGTTCCCGTAAAGCTGAGCGCCACTGCGGGCTGGCGGCACGCCTTCGGCGACACCAAGCCGACATCGGATCTGGCTTTTGAAGGTGTACCGTCCTTCACCACGGCCGGCCTGCCACTCGCCAAGAACGAGGCTATGGTGGGTCTCGGTCTTGATCTGGAACTCGCAAAGAATGCGACGATGAGCCTTTCCTATAGCGGGAGTTTCAACGGCGATACGCGAACGAACACGTTCGACGCGCGCTTCAGGATGCGCTTCTAGTACAGCGCCGTGCGTCCATTCGGACGCACAAAGGACGCTGAAAGTCATTGAACAGATTTCGGTTTCGGCCGATGCTGTAGCAAGCTGGACATTCACGCCGCTTCCGGGCGGTGTGAACCGCTTAGTTCCTGAGGCCGGCTTCCTCAAGAAGTCCTTTGCGCTTGGCGTCGTAATAGTAACCCCGCGAATAGAACCGGACAGCCTGATCCTCGTTGCCGCCGGCGGTGACATAAGCGCCCCGCAGGTATTTGACTGCGTATTTGAGATTGGTCTCGGCATCGAGCAGGCCGTGTGCCGGTCCGCGATAACCCATAGTTTGCGCCGTGTCGTGCCGGATCTGCATCAGGCCCCAATAGACACGGTTTCGGGCGGCAGGATTGAAATTGCTTTCCCGTTTGACCACGCGTCTGACCAGCCTCTCGGGCACGTTGTAGAACGCGGCATATCTCGCGATGAGAGCATCGAGCTCCGGGCTGCCTGGCGCAACGGCACGAACCTTCCCGCTCTCTTCAAGCGCCGCTACAGCTGCGAGCTTGTCCTTGCCCGGATTTGCAAACGCAGCCGCCGTGACGGGAACAGCGTCCGGCATCACCTGCGGCTTCACACCCGGAAGTATCTGGGCTCCAGCGGAAGCATTGGCTTGCTCCGCGGTTCCGTCCTTCTTATCGCTGACAACCGCATCAACCGCCGCCACCGCTTCCTTGTTCGGCCGGGGCGATGGTGTAACCAGAGCCGTCACGCCTTCGATCTCAGCATCCTGCTCGGCAGCCAGGCTGTTGGCGACGACATCGTCCTTCCCGGTCGCGCGCTCTTCCGCTGCCGTTCCGGCATTCGCCATAGCGAGCGCCGTGGCGCCGTCGCCCGAAGTGCTGCATCCTGCAAGAAATGGAATAGAGAGAAATGCGCAGAGGCCGACGGCCCGGATATAGGATGGCAAGGTCCCGCAAGCTCCCCGTTTCACTTTGCCTCCGCGCCCCGGAAATTTGCATATCCGATCCTTCCGCATTCTTCAACGAGGTTTCTGACGCGCCGACCCGAAAACAGGGATCGCCTTTCAAATATACCCTGCTCTCGTGCGGTTGCCTGCAGTTTTCCCAATCTACGCAGGCAGTGTAAGGGGCTGTAAGTCAGGCTTTTGTTCTTGATATGTACTCAAAACCAATTACACTAGGCCGTTTCATATCGGAAGCGCTTGATGTCTTTCCATTATGTGTTCGAAACCGCCATGGGCTTTTGTGGAATAGCCTGGAGCGAGCGCGGCATCCGCCGTTTCGCGCTTCCGATGAGCGCGCCGGCATCGGTTGAGGAGCGAATGACACGTTCTCTCCAAGGCTCCATCGCCTGCGAACCGCAGGGCACGGTGGCGGAAGCGGTGGAGGCGACGCGTTGCTATTTCGCGGGCGAACGAATTGAATTCTCGTCGTTCCCGCTCGACTTGGAAGATGTGGATGCGTTTCGCCATGCCATCTACGGGGCAGCACGCCGTCTCGTCTATGGGCAGACCACCACCTACGGGCGGCTTGCCGCCGCTGCAGGTTTCCCCCAGAGCGCACGCGAGACGGGTGTCGCCCTCGGAAGGAATCCAGTGCCTCTCATCATTCCCTGCCACCGCATTCTTGCTGCCGGTGGCAAGCTTGGCGGCTTTTCGGCGCCAGGCGGAACGACCACAAAGCAAAGAATGCTGGCCCTCGAAAAGGCGCAACCGCCCAATTCAGGGCCAATGCAACCGTCCTTCGCTTTTTGAACAGGCTATCCACAGACGGGTTCTCCTCACGATGAACCATCCTCCTTGCGCGATAAGGCTTGCGAGGGTGTCTTTCTCAGGCGTAATCTTAGGTTGTGATTCGCGTTGCGTGTGTTTTCGCGAATGCCTTCCTGTCTCCGTATTTGTCGCGTGTTTTGGAAAGATATCGGCAGCGTCAGCGGCCACACCTCTTTGCCCACGGGGAAAACATGCGGTCCCAATCAGAGGACAATTTAAAGATTCGCCTTGTCGATCGAGCGCAGCTCATGGTTGCCGTTCAGAAGATGCTTGCCCACGGCATATCGGAAGAAATGATCCCGATCCGCCTCGCCCGGGCCTTCTATGTCGACATTGACGAACTCAACGCCGTACTGGAGATGGTGCGACAATCCCGAAAACCGGCGCCCGGACCTTCGAATTCCTATAAGGCCGCTTAGCGCACGCCGCAAAAACCAGAGTCGGCCTTCAGATTGCGGTGATCATTTACAGCTTCGGAGCATTCCGTCCTTCGAAGCGCAAACCGGCTGAAGGGTCGCCATCGCCGCTCAACCCACATAGCTGAGCGGCACATGCCCTGGATCATTTGCGACGCGCTCCAGCCATGCCGACACCGCCGGAAAGAGCGATAGATCGAATCCGCCAGTGTCTGCATCATGGGTATAGGCGTAAAGCGCTATGTCAGCGACGGTGAGCTCAGCACCGATAAGAAATGGGGTTGATGCCAACTGCCGCTCCATCACTTCCAAAGCGCGATTGCCGCCGTCAAGGGTGGCCGCCATGCGCTCGGGGGTCGCCAATGCTGCCCGCTCGGGATATTTCGTAAGGGCGCGCCGCACGGCTATGTAGGGCTCGTGGCTGTACTGCTCGAAGAAGAGCCATTGATATACGAGTGCGCGTCTATAGCCATCCGCCGGAAGAAATCGGGTGCCCTCGGCCAGATAAAGCAGGATGGCGTTGGATTCCCAGATGAACCTGCCGTCATCCAGTTCGAGTACCGGCACCTTCCCGTTCGGGTTCTTTGCAAGGAAGGCGGGCTGACGGGTGGAGCCGTCACGTGAGTTCGTCTCCACATGCTCGAAAGGTATATCCAGCTTTGCCAACAGCAGCCGCGGCTTGTAGCAGTTGCCGCTGTCCTTCATTCCATAGAGTTTCATTGCCCGCTCCGCCCCTTGGCTGCCTACAGCGCTTAATGTCTATTCGGCCGCACGAGCGAAGCCGTAAGCTTCGGATCGTGCTGCACGAGAAATCGCGTTCGGTTCTCGGCTGATGCTGTAGCGTGGCGACAGCGCTGCTACGAATGAATAGTTTTGCTCAACCCATCAAACGGATTGAGCAAACGCTCAGCGCGAGCGGCCCGGCGCGGCAAACAGCGGTACGACCCTGTCACCCGAGGCAAACAGACCCTCAATATGGAGCGGGCTTGCGTCAAAAATGGCGCCGGCGAGCTTCGGGCGCCCAAGCAGGTAGCCTTGGACGAAATCAGCCCCTGTCTGCATCGCAACCCGTAGCTGAGCGGCCGTCTCGATGCCTTGGATAAGCACCTGCCGGCCCTCGCGTTGCAGTGCATCCACCAGCGAGTTGAGAAGTTTGGCCGCCATCGCGACATCGGCGATGCGGCGGAACCACCCACCGTCGATCTTAACCACCTCCGGATCGAGCAATCTCACGCGGGACAGCGTGGAGCGGCCGACGCCAAAATCGTCCACCGCGATGCGGATCCCGCGTTTGCGGAGCTCTGCGGCAATCTCGGTCATTAGCGTTTCGTCGGCAGTCTCCGCAATTTCGCAAACGAGCAGCGCAGGATCGACGGAGATCTCGTCCAGAAAGGCGGCCACGTCCGCAACCTGCCGTCTTGCGGCGTCCAGGCCGAGATCGGCGCTCGCATAATGTTTGATGAAGAGCATCAAGCCATCCACGCCGATGTTCGGATAGTTTCGAAGATGCAATGTATGGCAGAGATTCTCGACAAAGAGCCTGTCTTCCGCTGCGCTCACTTCGGCAAAGAAGGCACGGGTGGCGACAGGCTGCCCCTCCCTTTGAGGGCCTGCCAACCCCTCTACCCCTCGGGGAATGAGGCCCTGTGCGGTATTGGCAAAGATCGGCTGGTAGAGTGTCTTCAGGTGATAGGGCCCGTAGCGGCCGGTCTCTATCCCTATTTCATCGACGAGGATGGCGTTGTCGATGCGCCGGGCAAGGTCTGCTGCGTCCGTCATGTGTCCGTCATTCGCTCGCGCAACGGCGCTCGCGGAGAGCCATCTCTAGCTCTGCGCTCCGTCGCGGCTTGAATTCATCTGACGCGACAGTTGCATTCGCCCGATGAAGCCCCCTTAAAAAATTTGAGTGCATTTTTAGCGACCTCGCAAAAAGCCTCTGCCCTTGCGAATTCGCGCGCGATCGGACATTAAGGCGTGTCCCGCGAGCCGAGCGGAGACATCAATTCCCAGTGGAGAAATCGACCAATGGCTTTCCTTGCCGACGCCCTTTCACGCGTGAAGCCCTCCGCCACCATCGCCGTCACCCAGAAGGCGCGGGAGCTCAAAGCACAGGGTCGTGACGTCATCGGACTTGGCGCAGGCGAACCGGATTTCGATACGCCGGACAACATCAAGCAGGCGGCAATCGAGGCGATCAAACGCGGCGAGACGAAATACCCGCCGGTCTCCGGCATCCAGCCCCTGCGCGAGGCGATCGCCGCTAAGTTCAAGCGCGAGAACAATCTCGATTACGACTGGAAGCAGACCATCGTAGGAACGGGTGGAAAGCAGATCCTTTTCAACGCCTTCATGGCCACGCTCAATCCTGGCGACGAAGTGGTGATCCCGACGCCCTACTGGGTGAGCTACCCTGAAATGGTGGCCCTGTGCGGCGGCACGCCTACTTACGCCGAGACTCGGCTCGAAGACAATTTCAAGCTTCAGCCGGAGGTGCTTGAAAAGGCCATCACGCCTAAGACCAAGTGGCTCATCATGAACTCGCCATCCAATCCGTCCGGCGCAGCCTATACGCGCGAAGAGCTGAGGGCGGTTGCCGATGTGCTCCTGAAGCACCCGCATGTCTGGGTTCTGACGGATGACATGTATGAGCACCTGACCTATGGCGACTTCACCTTCCACACGATTGCCGAGGTGGAGCCGCGTCTCTACGAGCGCACCCTCACCATGAACGGCGTCTCCAAAGCCTATGCCATGACCGGCTGGCGGATCGGCTATGCGGCAGGCCCGATCGAGCTTATCAAGGCCATGGACATGATCCAGGGCCAACAGACATCGGGTGCGGCGACCATCTGCCAGTTTGCCGCCCTCGAGGCTTTGACCGGACCGCAGGATTTCATCCCGCGCAACAAGAAGATCTTCCAGGAACGTCGGGACCTCGTGGTATCCATGCTCAACCAGGCTAAAGGCATCAACTGCCCGGTGCCGGAAGGTGCGTTCTATGTCTATCCGTCCTGTGCAGGAACGATCGGCAAGAAGGCACCGTCAGGCAAAGTCATTGAAAACGACGCGGACTTCGTCTCCGAGCTTCTCGAGACGGAGGGCGTCGCTGTGGTCCATGGCTCGGCCTTCGGGCTCGGCCCCAATTTCCGCATTTCCTACGCGACGTCCGAGACGCTTCTTGAGGAAGCCTGCCGGCGCATTCAGCGCTTCACCGCTAACCTGCGTTAGACGCAAGGGCCGTATTCTCATCCGAACCGCCTCGGCTCTTTGCTGGGGCGGTTTTTTATTGCGCGCGGGGCGGATCGACATATACTTGACTCTGTCAAGTATCAGATGAGCCGCCAAATGAGCTTTGCCTCGCGTCAGCTTCCATCGGAAGAGCAGATATCAGCGGTCCGCCGCTTCAACCGCTTCTACACCAGACAGATCGGACTTCTCGAAGAAGGGTTGCTCAAGAGCGAATTTTCGCTGACGGAAGCGCGCGTCCTCTTCGAACTAGCGCATCGGGAGGGTCTCACAGCAACGGAACTCGGCAACCACCTGGCGCTGGATGCTGGGTATCTGAGCCGTATCCTCAAGAAGTTTGAGGAACGCGGCTTTCTGAAGCGCAGCCTTTCCGCCAAGGATGCACGACAAGCTTTGCTTGCATTGACGGACGAAGGGCGAAACGCCTTCAGACCGCTCGATCAGGCTTCGCGAGAGCAAATTGGAGATTTGCTTGCATCCATTCCCGCGCGCGAAAGGGACAGGCTTGTGGACGCGATGGAAAGCATCGAGCAACTGCTCGGGCAGGCGGCCGATCGAGAGGGGCGGTACGGGCTGCGTCCACTGCGCGTTGGCGATATCGGCTGGATCACCCATCGCCAAGGGCTTCTCTATTCCCAGGAATATGGCTGGGACGAAACTTATGAGGCGCTGGTAGCGCAGATCCTGAGCGATTTCGTGCGGAACTTCGATCCACGCTGGGAAGGCTCCTGGATTGCGGAATGCGACGGAGAAGTTCTTGGCTCGGTCTTCGTCGTCAAGCAATCCGAGGAGGTCGCCAAGCTGCGGCTCCTCTATGTGGAGCCAAGTGCGCGGGGTCTTGGCATCGGCCAGAGGCTCGTCGACGAGTGCATTACCTTCGCGCGGGGCAAGGGCTATGGAACCTTGACCCTCTGGACGAACGATATTCTTGTCTCCGCGAGGCGAATTTACCAAGCCGCAGGCTTTAGGCTCGTCAAGGAAGAGCCGCATCACTCCTTCGGAAAGGACCTCGTGGGGCAGACCTGGGAACTGGATCTCCAGCCCGGCTAGCCTCCCTTTCCGGCGGAACTTAACCTCCCCCCTTGCCGAGGGAACGAACCCATGTGACCATGCCCTGTGGCGTCGACAAAGGTCGCCGCCCGAAAGTGCGACGGCCGTTGGGGGGCCGGCTGCCGCTCATGGGAGGACACGTGAGAGGAGGTCGGCCATGGGTAACCGAGCCGGAGACAGGTACAAGGGTCCGAAATGCATCGCCATTCTCGGTCCGCTTGCCAGCGGTAAGACAACTCTGTTCCAAGCCATATTGCAGCGCACGGGCGAAATATCAGCGCAGGGCAACGCGATTGCCGAGGCCCGCACGCATGCGATGAGCGTCGAGGCGAGTTTCGCCACGACGAATTTCATGGATGAAAGCATTACCTTGGTCGATTGCCCCGGCTCTGTTGAATTCGCAGAGGAGTCCGGCCCGGTACTTGCGGCAGCGGACGCGGCCATCGTGTTGGTCGATGCCGAGGATCATAAGCTTCCCATGCTTCAGCTCATCCTTCGCCGGCTCGATGACATCGGCATTCCTCGGATGCTGTTTTTGAACAAGCTCGACAAGAGCGCCGTTGGCGTGCGGGAGGCTCTGAAGGCGCTGCAGCCCGCAAGCAAATCCCCGCTGCTCCTGCGCCATATTCCGCTTCGCAAGAGCGGCGTGCTCATCGGTTCGATCGACCTGGCGCTGGAGCGCGCCTATATCTATCGAGAGCACGCGGAAAGCGAGATCGCACCCATTCCCGACGATGAAAAGGCGCGTGAACTGGAAGCCCGCTTCTCCATGCTTGAGACCCTGGCCGATCACGACGACCAGCTGATGGAGCAGTTGCTGGAGGAGATCGAGCCGCCACGAGACGCGATCTTCGATGACTTGGCGGCAGATGTCCGGGAGGGGACCGTCACACCCGTCCTGATAGGCTCGGCTGAGAAGGGCAACGGTATCCTGCGGCTACTGAAGGCAATCAGGCATGACGTGCCCGACGTAACCGCGACAAGAAAGCGGCTCGGCCTTGCCGATGGCGAAAGCGGCACCACGCTTCAGGTGATGAAGACGATACACACCGGCCACGGCGGCAAGATCTCGGTTTCCCGCGTCCTTTCCGGAAGCGTCAATGATGGAATGGAGCTTCCGGGCGCCGGCAGAATCTCGGGCATTTACAGGCTTCTGGGCCGCGACCAGACAAAGCTTGCCGCAGCAAACGAAGGCGAAACGGTCGCGCTTGGAAAGCTTGAGGGCGCGAGCACGGGGGACACGCTCTCGACGGGAAAGGCCGCCGTGGAGCAACTTGCCAGGCCCACGCCCCCTCGCCCGGTTTTTTCGATGACAGTCAGCCCACGCGACCGCAAGGATGAGGTAAAGCTGTCGCTCGCCCTTCAGAAGCTACGGGAGGAAGACCCCTCCCTGATCCTGCAGCAAAGCCAGGACACTGCGGAAACGATCCTGGGTGGCCAGGGCGAGATGCATTTACGGGTTGCGAAGGAAAGGCTGGAGGGGAAATACCAGGTCGCGGTCGAGACGCGTCCACCTTCGGTCCCTTACCGGGAGACCATCCGCAAGGCTGTAACACAGCGCGGAAGACACAAGAAGCAGTCGGGAGGCCATGGGCAGTTCGGCGACGTCGTTCTCGACATAAAGCCCCTGCCCCGCGGCAGCGGCTTTGAATTTACCGAGACGATCACGGGCGGGGTGGTTCCCAAGCAATATATTCCTTCGGTGGAGACAGGCGTTCGTGATTCGCTGAAAACGGGGCCGCTCGGCTTTCCCGTCGTAGACATCTGCGTCAACCTTGCCGATGGCTCCTATCACGCGGTGGACTCCTCCGACATGGCATTCCAGCAGGCAGCACGCCTCGCCATGAAAGAAGGCCTTGCCGCAGCCAGCCCCGTTCTCCTCGAGCCGATCCTGAAGGTGGAGGTCCACACACCATCAGATGCGACGGCGAGGGTAACGGCAATCCTCTCGCAAAGGCGTGGGCAGATTCTAGGCTTCAATACACGTCCGGGCTGGCCTGGATGGGATATGGTGGAGGCCATGGTCCCGGAAGCAGAGATGGGAAATCTCATCATTGAGCTTCGTTCGGCAACTGCGGGTGTTGCTGATTACATCGCCGTCTTCGATCACATGGCCGAATTGACCGGCAGATTGGCCGAGGATGCAATGAGCAGCCGGGGCAAAGCGGCTTGATTCTTCAACGAGCAGCAATGATTCGCCATAGCCCCTGCGCCTTTGGCGGATCAGCCTGCTCTCGCGAGAAGCAGAACCAGAGGCAAAAAAAAAAAGCCGGATCAAAGAGATCCGGCCCAATTGTTGGAAGTGCCATAAAGGCGAAACCTCCAGAGGGGAACACTCGCCGGGGGCTAATGGGAGGAGAACGCGCCCCGGGAGTGACTACGATATGAGCATTGGCTGCTCAAATAACAACCACGGTCTTTTGCATTTCACCTATGCATTTTTGCAAGGCTCTGCAAAACAGCCGGTCAGTAGGTCCAGCTACGGGACTTCGAAATCAGGAAATCCCTGAAAACCTGAAGCTTCGCCTGGTTCTTCATCGTATCGGGGTAGCAGAAATACGTATCGAAGGAGGGTACTTCCGTCTCGGGCAGAAGCTGCACAAGGCCGCTATCGTTGCCCACGGCATAATCGGGCAGGATCGCGATCCCCGCACCCCGTTGGACGGCGATCTTTATAGACAGGATATTGTTGATCTGCAGCGCGGCAGCGCGCTTTGACCCTTCGGGCCTGCCGGCCGTCTCCAACCAGTTCATATCGCTCAGATGTGGCGGCACCGTCTCTCCGAAGATGACAATCCGGTGCCGGTCCAACTCGTCGATCGAATTGGGCTTGCCGAACCGGCTGATATAGGCGGGCGAAGCGTAGACGTGAAAATGGACCGTAAAGAGCTTGCGCTGGATCAGGTCCGGCTGCTGCGGCTGTCGCATGCGCAGAGCGCAATCGGCCTGCCGCATCGTAAGGTCGAGCTCCTCATTGTCCAGGATCACCTGGAGTTGCACATCGGGATAAAGTTCGCCAAATTCCGGCAGTCTCTCCGTCAACCAGCCATTGCCGAGCCCCACTGTGGTCGAAACACGGAGTACGCCGGAAGGCCGGTCCTTCGTCTCGGACAGGCGTATTTTGACGGTCTCGAGTTTCATGAGGACGTCGTGCGCGGCACGATAAAGCATCTCGCCCTGTTCGGTAAGCACCAGGCCGCGCGCATGGCGGTGGAAGAGGCTGACGCCCAACTCCTGCTCGAGCGCGCTCACCTGCCGCGAGATCGCCGACTGCGAGAGGTGGAGCGTCTCGGCGGCATGGGTGAATGACCCTGCCGACGCCGCGGCATGGAATACACGTAGCTTGTCCCAATCCACCGTCGGGTTCCCCTTGATTTTCTTATTACGCCGCGGGCTTTATTCCGCGGCCTCGCGAAGCGTTTCCAGCTCAGCCAGGTATTTTTCCGCCTCAAGCGCTGCCATGCAGCCCAGCCCCGCAGCCGTGACCGCCTGCCGGTAGACGTCGTCGACCACATCGCCCGCAGCGAACACGCCGGGGACGTCGGTACGTGTGGAATTCGGCTCGGTCCAGAGATAGCCGCTCGGCTTCTGCTTGAGCTTGCCTTCGAAAAGCTCGACGGCCGGCGCATGACCAATCGCGACGAAAACGCCGTCGACCGGAAGATCACGCACCTCACCCGTCTTCACGTTCTGCACGCGGATACCCGTTACGGAGGGCGGCAGCGGCGGCTTGGGCGTTTCGCCGAGGATCTCGTCCACCACGGTATCCCACATGACTTCGATATTTTCCTTGCGCTGCAGGCGCTCCTGAAGGATCCGCTCGGCCCGAAACTCGCCACGACGATGGATGACCGTTACGCGTCTGGCCAGATTGGCGAGATAAAGAGCTTCCTCGACAGCCGTATTGCCGCCGCCGATGACCACCACATCCTTGCCCCGATAGAAAAATCCGTCGCAGGTGGCGCAGGCGGAAACCCCGAAGCCCATAAAGGTGTTTTCCGAGGGCAAACCGAGCCATTTGGCCTTGGCGCCGGTGGCGATGATGAGGGCGTCGCATGTATATACGGTGCCGGAATCGCCCGTCAGCCTGAAGGGCCGTGAGTGGATGTCGGCCTCCACGATGAGATCGTGCACGATTTCGGTGCCCACATGCTCCGCCTGGAGACGCATTTGCTCCATGAGCCAGGGCCCCTGGATGGGTTCGGCAAACCCCGGATAGTTCTCGACCTCCGTGGTGATCATGAGCTGCCCGCCCTGCTCCAGGCCGGAAACCAAAACAGGCTTCAGCATGGCACGCGCGGCGTAGATTGCCGCAGTAAAGCCGGCCGGTCCTGACCCGATTATCAGAACTGGCGCGTGGCGGGTGGTCATGGCTCATGTCCTTTCGTTGCTAGGCAGGCTCGAATGCTGCGCCGTTGATCTAAGTATTGCATAACACTTTGTGCAAGGCGAAGGACGGTTTTCCAACAGCTTGGCATCCCTTGCAGCGCAATCGTCCGAACACATGTCGCACGCCAAAATTCATCTGCAAGGCCAGAGCTTGGCGGAATCAGCACGATCGCGTAAATTTATTGCGCAACCACGACAGATTCGTGCGCGAGAGACCGCGCAGAGGGCCGCATGCCATTGAAAGCCGATCTCGACGCCATCGACTGGAAAATTCTCCGCGAACTGCAAAAGGATGGACGCATCACGAATGTGGAGCTTTCCAAGCGGGTGGGGATATCGGCGCCGCCCTGCCTGCGCCGGGTGCGCCGTCTCGAAGAAAGCGGAATCATCAAGGGGTATAGGGCTCTTCTCAACAGTCCGGTGCTTGGTTTTGACGTCGTGGCCTTCTGTCTCGTGGGGCTGCATCACCAATCGGAGGCCGAACTGAGGACATTTGCCGAGCGGGCGCGCAACTGGCCTATCGTCAGGCGGGCCTGGATGGTTTCCGGAGATTCGGATTTCCTGCTGCATTGCGTCGCAACCGATCTGGGAGCATTTCAGTCCTTTGTGATCGAGGAACTGACCTCCGCGCCCAATGTCGACACGGTCCGTACTGCCCTCACGATCCGACAGGTGAAGGACGAAGGCCTGGTGGCGATTGATTAAAGCGAGGACGGCCGGTACCAGTGGCGCTGACCGGTAATTCCGCCGGGCCGGAGCTCGGGCATGCTGACAGCCTATGTGATCAATCTCGACCGCGATGTAGAGCGCTGGGCACGTATGGAGCGCCTCGGCCGACAATTCGGCATCGCCTGGACGCGGGTCACTGCGGTCGACAAGAACGATCCGGCAATCATCGCGCGAGCGGAGAAGATGCCGTTGAGCTTCTACGGCGCCGTTATCGGACCGGGCGCGGTCGCTTGCTTTGAAAGCCATCGGAAGATCTGGCGCGAAATCGTTTCATCCGATGCGACTTACGCAGCAATCTTCGAAGACGACGTGCACTTCTCCGACGGGCTGAAGCCGTTCCTTTCCTCAACCGACTGGATACCAGCTGATAGTGACTTGGTACGGCTCGAAACACGCCTGAAGAGAGCCAAGCTCGGTCGGCCAGCGGAAAGGCATTTCGGCCGGCGTGTCGCGAGGCTGTTAAGCACGCAAATGGGTACCGCCGCCTACGTCATCTCCAAACAAGCGGCGGCACGTCTCCTCGACCTGTCGGAAGGTTTTCGAGATCCGGTAGACGAGTTCCTGTTTAGCGAAGGCTCCCCGCATTTCGCTCAGCTGACCGTCTATCAGGTCATTCCGGCCCCCTGTATTCCCGGAAAGAATATGGGCCTCGATAAGACAGAGCCTTATCTCCGATCTGGTTTGAAGGCCGACAGGGTGCTTCGAAAGCGCGATCGGAGTCTCGTGGAAAAATTAGCGCACGAGTCCGTCAAGCCTCTCCGGAATCTGCATCAACTCCTATCGCACGAAAAAATTCGTTTCCGATAACAGCAAGCAGGTCTGGAGAGGAATCCTTCCGAGAGACTTGCGGACGCCCCCTCCTCAGTGCAGCCCGGCTTATGGAGCCGGGCTGTCACCCACATAGTCAAGGGAAGCCCCGGCGCACGAGCCGATAGTTGCTAAATCGGCTTCCAGTCAGGATCCACCCTGGAGGCTTCCGCCTTCCAGAGATCGGCATAATCGACTTCCTGCCAATCCTTGAACCATGGGCCGCCATTGGTGAAGTGGATGGCGCTGGGGGTTCCGGTGGCCGGCTTCTCGCTCCAGCCTTCCAGCCAGTTCCAGGTCTCCGGGATTCCACCGATTTCCTCATCCTGAGCCCACTGCATGCGGTGAAGATAAGCACCGGTCTCCCGGTTGATCACCTCCGGTGTAAGCGTTCTGGTCGAGGGATGCTCGCAGTTGAAAAGCATGAAGGACGACCAGTTCTTGCGCGGATAAGTGGTCTGAACCTTGCCGTCCATCTTCACGGTGGCCTTCGGCGTATAATCGTGTTTTACGCAGAGCACCGCCTTGGAAGGGTCGCGATAATCGAGCAGCTTGGCAACGTCGTCGAGAAACAGGAAGTCGCAATCGCAGAACAGCGCCCATCCCTGGTATCCGGCAAGCCAGGGCGTGAAGAAGCGCGAATAGGTGAACTCCGTCGACGCGAGCGGGTCGATATCCCGCGTGTAAGCGCCCTTCTCCACCAGATCGGAAAGCTTGATCGGATGCACTTCGACCGGGATGCTCGCTCTTTCGAGCAGGGTCTTTCTTGCGACCTCATAGGCGATCGGCTCGCGTGAATCCCAGCCGATGTAGACGTCAAGCCTTCTGTCCATCTTCTCTGTCCCTTTCCTTCGAGTTCGCCCCGCCGTCATCCGCCAGCCATACTCGGATATTGCGCTCTTCAACCTTGCGCATCACCCAGGCCCGTTCGTCGCCCCAGGCATGGCGCCGCCACCCTTCCCATGAAAAGCCGGCGATCTCCACATCCCATTCTTCAGCTGGCAGCCGTTCGAGTGCATACCGGATACCGAAATATCCAGTGCTTGGAAACACGCTCCGCATCATTTCACGGGTCAGGCCAAGCTCTGCGCAGCCTGCCTCATAATTTGAAGGAGGGAGCAGAGCGACCGCCTTGCCGGCCTCGGCAAACATGGCCATTGCCGCCTTGGTCCAGTCGGCCCGCCGACCGCCGAGCCAGGAGAGAAAATTCGGCTTCTTGAAATATTTGCGCACGATCTGGGGGTGATAAGCGAGAAAAACCAGATCGGTGGCCTGCACGATCGGCGATGTCGGATATTTGGGATCCTCCAGACGCCGCTGCATGGGTTTTCCGGAATTGGCGACGAAGAGCCATGTCGTCTTGGTGCCGGTCATGCCGATCGATTGTTTCGGCTCGTTGAACCGCACCACATGATCGCTCGAATCCACCTGCTCCGACATGTCGAAGGGCACGCGTCCGTTGCCGATGATGAACAGTCTCTTTCTTGTCATCAGTTCCTGACCGAACGGGAATGAAGCTTGTTGAAGCCCTGGAGCGCCAGACGGTAATAAGCGCGGCCTACCTCCCGACGCAAGGTCTCGCCGAGCCGCTTGTTCTTCTTCTGAACCGTCGTGCCGCCAAGCTCAGCCGCCACTTCTCGCACCGCGACGGGCGAAGAGCTCAGGATGCTTACACCATGCAACCAGCGCATCTGGATGATCGTATCGACTGGGCGGTCGAACTCGCGCGTGAAGGCGAGCAATTCGCCCGCGGCATCGCGGCCGACGAGCTGGGCCTGCATGCCGAGGGCCACGGAACGAGGAACGAAGATGCGAGCTGGCCCCTCTTCGGCCATTGTAGGACCCCGCTCCCTCGCCTTCTTCGGGAAGCGAAGGAAATCCCCCCTGCCCGCACTGGTCAAGGCATGCTGAAGCAAGCCCTGGAACTCCGGCATGGGCTCCACGTCGTCCTCTATGATGAGAGCAGCATCGAGGCCGCGATCCAGGATCATCTGCCAAGCTCTGCGATGGGACAGAAAGCAGGCGATCTCGGTCCGGCGGAGGGAAAAGGGATAATGCGGCCGATGAAGCCCAGGCCTGTAAACCCGCGCGATCTCCTGATCCGAGAGCGTTTCGGCGTCGATCGCGTTGATCACCGTCACGGGCATCGGCAGGGTTTTGCACAAACGTTCGACCTGCGGCGCGCGGCCTTGAGCCCGTGCGAGATGGATGACAAAGGCTTCGGCTTTCACCGCCCCTTCCTCCACAAGCTTTCGTAAACCTCCCGCAGTGCAGCGGCCTCGCTGGCCAAAGCGAAGCGGTTCACGACATGCGCGCGGCCGGCTGTTCCCTGCCGCTCGGCAAGGGCGGGATCGGCCAGATAGGGCTCGATCGCGCTGACAAGCACCGGACCATCATCCGCAGGCACCACCATTCCGGTCTCCCCCCCAACGACCAGTTCGGCATAGGCGCCGGCATCGCTGGCGACGACGGCGGTTTCAGACGCCATCGCCTCGAGCGGCGTCAATCCGAACCCTTCGTTTCGCGAGGGGGCGACATAAAGGCTGAGCCGCCGGTACCACGGACGAACATCCGGCACCTCGCCGAGAAAGCGAATTCTGTCTGAAAGACCTGCCTCGCGCACGCGGCGCTCCAGCTCCTCCGCAAACGCCCTATGTTCCGCTGTCGCACGACCGAGAACAACTGCGGTCCAGTCCGGATAGCGCGGCAAAAGCTCGATCATCGCATCGACGAAGAGATCCGTACCCTTCTGATGCCTTATGCGGCCGAAGCACCCGATGCCGTAACGACCGGGCAAACCCGTGGCAGCCCATAAATCGTCGGCATTTTGGGGCGGATGAAAGCGTTCAGTATCCACCCCGTGCATGATCACCCGATGGGGCACCTCGAGAAAGGAGCCGGAGCGGGTGCTGGTGGCCACCACCGCATCCATGCGGCGGATGAGAAAACGCGTGAAGGGCTTGTGATGGCGTTGAGCGGCAGAGGTAAAAAGGATGCGCAATGGGGCGCGGAAGACATCCCTGAGGATGAGGCCGGCGACCATCTCCACGTTTCGGCGTGCATGCCAGATGCGGAAAGGTTTTCCCGCCGGCCGCCGGAGCAGCGCCGGAAGCTGCCACCAGCGCATTTTGGGCAGGCTCGGCGGCAGGCCGAGGCCGAAGCTGGCGATCCCAAGATCCTGCGCCTGAAGCGGAATAAGCTGGATGATCGTGCTCGTGACGCCGGAGAGGCGGCGCTTCAGATTGGGCGCCACCACCTCCACGTTGCGAACATCCAGGTGACCGGCGGCGGAAGCCCGGCCGGCAAGAGCCCCCATCTTCGTCGGCTCAGCCGTACTGGACGCGCAAAACCTCGTAGCCGCGCGCGCCGCCGGGCGCGTTGACCTCGACGGAATCGCCGACACCCTTCCCGATCAGCGCCCGCGCGATGGGCGAGGAGATCGAAATGCGGCCCGACTTCACGTCGGCTTCCTGATCGCCAACGATCTGATAGGTCTTTTCCTCTTCCGTATCCTCGTCAACGAGAACGACGGTTGCCCCGAACTTGACGGTATCACCGGAAAGCTTGCTCACGTCGATGACCTCGGCGCGCGCGATCAGGTCCTCAAGTTCGCTGATGCGGCCCTCATTGAGGCTCTGAGCCTCCTTGGCCGCGTGATATTCGGCATTTTCGGACAGGTCTCCGTGCGCTCGGGCTTCTGCAATCGCCTCGATGATCCGCGGCCGCTCTTCCTGCTGGCGCCAGCGCAATTCTTCCTTCAGCGACTCGTATCCAGCCAGGGTCATTGGGACCTTATTCATTTCTCACACCTTCCTGACCTCATGTGGCCGCCACGCCGGCGGCACACAAAAAGAAAACGGTCCGAAAGCCAGGGCCACGGAACCGTTTCGTTCGACTCCCATGAAATATAGCAATGTCCTGCCGTTTTTCACGTGAATTTTTGTCCCGGCCCGGAATCGTCAATCCGGGATGGAAGCTGGACCATCACTTTAGTGCCGTTGCCGGACTTGCGAAGATGATCCCGGCTGGTATGAGCAATGCGACACGAACCGCAGATGTCTTCCATGACCCGCTTTCAGGCCAATGTTCTCCTGCTTCTCGCCGGTGCCATATGGGGCATGGGCTTTGTCGCGCAGTCTACTGCGATGCAGGCGATCGGGCCATTCCTCTTCACCGGCCTGCGTTTTGCGATAGCCGGCATTTTCATGCTGCCCTTCGCGCTGCGGGAGGGCAAGCGTTCAGAACGCCCCCTCTCCTCCTCTGACTGGCGCGCATTCAGCGTTATTGGCCTGCTTCTTTTCCTCGGCGTCACTGCCCAGCAAGTGGGGCTTCTGACCACCACTGTGACAAACTCCGGCTTTCTGACCGGCCTCTATGTCGTCATGGTTCCTTTTCTGGGTGTTCTCATTTCCAGGCAGTGGCCAAACGCAATCGTCTGGCCGGCTGCGCTCACGGCGCTTAGCGGAATTTGGCTTTTATCCGGCGGAAGCGTGGTCGCGTTGAAATCAGGAGACTGGCTTACGATCCTTTGCGCCGTTTGCTGGGCTCTTCAGGTTGTCTTCATCGCCCGCGCAGCCTCCGAAAGCGGGCGTCCTGTGACGCTTGCCGTGACGCAGTTCGTCATCACCGCCGTCATAAGCCTGGTCGTCGCGTTTGCTTTGGAACCGGTCGTGCCATCCGCCATCAGGGCGGCGCTGCCCGAGATCCTCTATGCCGGCATTTTCTCGGGCGGAATCGCCTTCACGCTTCAGGTGGTCGGCCAGCGCTACACGACGGCACCCCAGGCAGCGATCTTCCTATCGACAGAAGCCGTCTTCGCCGCGCTTTTTGGCGCCATCTTCCTGGGCGAGAGGCTTCCGCCAGCGGGATTGGCCGGCTGTGCCCTGATCTTCTCAGCGATCCTGATGGTGGAACTCGTACCGGCTCTCAAAGCCCGAAGGGCCGCCTGAATCCGCCGGAGTGCATCCCGATCAGGATGCGCTATGATGCACTTCGTGTAGCATCCGCTTGAAAATCGCAATCGATTTTTAGAAGCATGGTGCGAAGCTTCAATAGCTTACAGTGCCTTTGTGCGTCGGGGTGGCCGCATGATCCTGTAATTGGCTGCGGAGCGCCTTATGAAGAAACCGACCGAGAGGGAATGGGAGTTGTCGCTTGATGCGGACACCGTCCGCCTTCTCGCGGAAAAGGCACGCGCCTTAAGCGCCGCTGTGAATCAGGACTACGAGGACGGCAGGGAACATGAGGTCGAGCTCGGTCCCGACGCGCGCGCACGCCATAGCCATGATGGCCTTGCGGAGGAGGAAGGCCAAGATCTTTCGGAGGAGGAGTTTCGCGAACTCATCGCTGATCTAAATCAGGATGAGGGTGCCGAACTGGTCGCGATCGCCTGGATCGGCCGGGGCGACTATGACGCGGCGGAATGGGCACAGGCGGTGGCTGATGCACGGGGGCGCGTGAACCGCCGGCTCGCAACCTATCTCCTCAACATGCCGATGCTCGGGGATTATCTGGATGACGGACTTGCTGCCCTCGGTGCCTGAGCGGCAAATTCGCGCGGCGGGCGCCCGTCCGCGGCTGCTGCTCTTTGTCTGCACCTTCTTTCTCGCGACCGCGCCGGCTTTGGCCGGAAGCATCCAATTGCCCGAGCGGGCGCCAATACCGCAACCGAGGCCGGAAGCTTCAGCGGAACCATCGACAACGGAGCCGAGGCCCGACGCCCTTCCTTCCTCGGAGCGGGCATGCCGGGAACAGCTGCGGAAACTTGACGTTGTCTTCAGAGAAGCCGATGACGTGGCCGCGGAAGAAGGCTGCTCGCTCCCTCACCCGATCGAGATAACACAACTTTCCGAACGCATTCGCCTGGAACCGCCTGCCACACTCGAATGTGAAACCGCCCTCGCCGCGGCCCGCTTCTTCCAATCCGCAGCCAGCGATCTGGCTCGAAAGCACTTCAAGGCGGATCTTGTAGCGGTGCGCCAAGCCTCCGGCTATGTGTGCCGACCGATCAATGGTGGAAAAAACCTGTCCGAACATGCCTTCGGCAAGGCATTGGATATTGCAGGTCTGGCGTTCTCCGACGAGACGGAGATTGAGGTGACGCAATATGGCGATGGGGGCGAGCCGGCAGGTTTTCTCAAGGAACTCAGGGCTGCCGCCTGCGGTCCGTTCTCAACCGTGCTAGGTCCCGGCACGAATGCCGATCACGAAGACCATTTCCACTTGGATATGAAAGAAAGGCGCGCGCCCTACTGCCGCTGAGCGCCCCATTTTTGACACAAGATTCGCGCCGGCGCTGAGGTTTCATTTACCATTCGCCGTTAGCCTCCCTTTGACCGACGAGCCGAAGCGGAGATGCGTAGCGTGTTGGAGTATGAGTCGCGTCCGCGACTTTTCCGCCTGCCCCAGGTTGCAAGAAACGCCCTCATACTCTTTGCTCTTGCAGCCGCTTCGGCTTGTTCGGTTGACAGCGTTCTCAGGCCGGAAGTGGACATCGGTGTCAGCACGGGCGCTGTGACCGGCGGCGGCCTGCAGAACCTCGTACCATCCAATCCGATGATGATGAGCTATCCTGCGCCAAGGCTCCCCGAGGCGCCTGCCGGGGAAACCCCGCCCGATCAGCCGATGATGGCTATGCCCGCCCAGGAAGTGGCATGCCGACAAGAACTTCAGAAGCTTGGAGTCGTCTATCGCGATCTTCCGCCGATCAATGACGGCGGGGGATGCGGGATCGAGCACCCGGTTGAGGTGAGTGGCTTTTCCGGCAATATCGCGCTGCAGCCTTCAGCAAGGCTGACCTGCCAGATGGCGCTGACGGTTGCCTACTGGACCAAGAATGAACTCGCGCCTGCGGCCCGCAAGCGCTACTTCTCGGGTATCGGCACCATACGCCAAGGCTCCAGCTATTCCTGTCGGCGTATTCGCGGCACCGCAGTCGCCTCGGAACATTCCAAGGGCAATGCGTTGGACATCATGAGCATCACGCTTAAGAACGGCCGTGAAATCGACGTTCGGCGCCCCGGTTTGTTTGCGTTCCGTCAGCGGGGGCTTCTCAATACCGTCCGCGCCGACGGTTGCCAGTATTTCACCACTGTGCTTGGCCCCGGCTACGACGCCGACCACCGCGATCACTTCCATTTCGACATCAAAGCGAGGCGGAACGGCTATCGCGCCTGCAGGTAGCGTGACCGCTTACAATACCCTATCTTGGCGCGGGGCAGGTTCTGCTCCGTCACAACGCTCCAACCAGAGCCCATCATGCTCTTTATCGAAATTGCCATTCTTCTTCTCCTGATCATCTTCAACGGCTTCATGGCCATGTCGGAACTCGCCGTCGTGTCCGCTCGCCCCGCGCGCCTCAAAGCACGCAGCGAAGACGGCGACAAGGGAGCCGCTCGCGCCCTGGAGCTCTCGGCCGACCCGGGCCGTTTTCTGTCCACCGTCCAGATCGGCATCACCCTTGTCGGCGTGCTGTCAGGCGCCTTTTCCGGTGCGACGCTGGGCGTGCGCCTGTCGGCCTGGCTCGAAGGGCTGGGGCTTTCTGCCAGCATTGCCAATCCGCTGGGCGTGGGCATCGTCGTCGCACTGATCACCTATGTCTCTCTCGTCGTGGGCGAACTGGTACCCAAGCAGATGGCGCTCCGGCACGCGGAGAGTATAGCGGCCAGGGTCGCGCCATTCATGGCAATGCTCGCCAAGGTCGCCCTCCCTCTCGTCTGGTTGTTGGATGTTTCAGGACGGGGCGTTCTCGCACTCCTCGGCCAAGGCTCCGAGGAGGCGAATCGCGTAACGGATGAAGAAATCCGCACCCTGATTGCAGAAGCGGAGCATAGCGGGACGATCGAGACCGAGGAACGGGACATGATCGCGGGCGTCATGCGGCTTGCCGACCGCAATGCTCGCGCGATCATGACGCCAAGAGGCGACGTGGACTGGCTCAATCTCACCGCTCCCGACGCAGTCCTCGAAAAGATGCTGCGCGAGACACCACATACGCGCCTGCCCGCCGCAGAAGGTTCAGTGGATAAACTGGTCGGCGTCGTGAAGACCCGCGACCTGCTGGCGGCATATCTGACGGAGGAAAAGGTCGATCCGCGGGCTTTCGTCCAGCCCGCACCCATCGTCCATGATTTCGCTGACGCTCTCGACGTGCTGTCGACGTTGCGTCAGGCGGAAGTGCCGATGGCGCTGGTCCACGACGAGTATGGCACTTTCGAAGGTATCATCACCCCCGCCGATATCCTCGGCGCGATCGCGGGTGTTTTCCGCGCCGATGTGGAGGAAGGCGATGTCGATGTGGTGCGACGCGAGGACGGCTCATGGTTGCTTCCGGGCCTGATGCCTGCCGACGAGATGGCCGACAAACTCGGCCTCAAGCTTCCCGAGGAGCGCGGCTATAGCACGTTAGGAGGGTTCCTTCTCTCCTATACCCAGGAACTGCCGACAACCGGGACCGTGGTGGATGCGCTGGGATGGCGCTTCGAGATCGTCGACATGGATGGTCGCCGGATCGATCGCGTGCTCGCGACGAAGACCGACCGCTCGGTAGGAATCGAAAACGTCGGGTGGGACTGAACCGAACAATCACCCCTCTGGCGCATCGACCAGAGGGGTGCAGTAGAAAAGCCTGTCTCAGGCCGCCTTCGCTTCGCCGGCGGCCGTGGCTTGGCGAGCGGCCTTCAGGGCACTCGCCCACCATATGAACTGGTCGAGCATGCCGCGGGCACCATCGTTCAGATGCTCGATTTCCGCGAGCGTCTTCTGGCCACTGCGCACGGCCACGAAATCCGGAAGCAGAATGTGGACGCCGGTCCTGATTGGCGCCATCTGCAACTCAACCGCGTGAAGCCGCAGCTGCTCTACGGCGCGGGTTCCGCCCGTTCCGCCATAGCCCACAAATGCTGCGGGCTTGTTGTTCCACTCCTTGTAGGCGTAATCGAGAGCATTCTTCAAAACGGCCGTCGGTCCGCGATTATATTCGGCGGCAGTGAAGATGTAGCCGTCGAGCGAGGCGATCTTCTTCTGCCATTTCTGCGCGATCTCGTTGGGCGAAGGCCCGTAGGCGGGAGAGGTCGCGTCCTCGAAGAAGGGCAGCGGATAATCGCGCAGATCGATCAGCTCGACATCGAGCTCGCTTCTTTCCTTCGCCAGATCGAAGATCCAGCGCGCCGGCTGGTCCGCGAAACGGCCTTGACGCGTGGAACCAATGATGATTCCCGTCTTGAGCTTTGACATTCCGTCCGTCCTTTTAAGATGAAGATGGTATCTGGAGGATACCGACGCTATATTGGAAACCAGAGCCATCGCACAAGGAGGCACTTTTTTGAAACCTGGTTACCTGGAGTCAACCGCCCGCGCGGAAAGCACCGCGCCTTATATCGAGGCTCACAACACCGATGCTTGCCGGCCTATCAGCGAACTGCTGAGTATGGTCGGCGACAAATGGACCATGCAGGTGGTGAAGCATCTCGGTAACGGCACGATGCGTTTCAACGAGCTGCGCCGCACCATCGAAGGCATCTCTCAAAAGATGCTGACGACGACGCTGCGCAACCTCGAGCGCGACGGTTTCGTCACGCGGACGGTGTATCCGACCATCCCGCCCAGGGTGGAGTACCAACTCACCGACCTCGGCTGCGAACTTCTGATCCCGATCCGGGCCCTTTCGGAATGGGTGAGCGAAAACCGCTATCGTATCGAGGAGGCCCGCGCCCGCTTCGATCACAAGCACGGTTGATACCGCATCAGACCTCTGGCGGGACGGGTGTCGGGCGCCCCGTGCCATCGAGCGCGACCATGACGAACTCCGCCTTGGTCACCAGTTCCATCGTATGGGACAAGTAACGCTGCGCCCAGGCTTGCACCTTCAATGTGATTGATGAGCGGCCAACGGCAGTGATGTGCGTGTAGACGCACAGCGTATCACCGATCTGAACAGGCTTCCGGAAAGCCATTTCCTTCACTGCGGCCGTCACGACGCGTCCGCGTGCCCGTTCCGCCGCCCGGATACCGGAAGCCAGATCCATCTGCGACATGACCCAACCGCCGAAGATATCCCCCGCGGCATTGGCATCTCCCGGCATGGCCTGAGTGCGCAGCGTCAACTCCCCTTGCGGATCGGCGGAAGCCTCGGTCATGAATTGCCCTTTCGTTTCGAGGATTTGAACGGTTTATCGGAATCGGATCGTCAGGAATTTGATTCAGTCTCTGAAGGTGGAGCGAGCACCTTACGGCGCCGGCTCCGCCAGCTCTAGGATTGTTCCAGGAGACGAATAACGGTTTCCGTTAACAGAGCCTCCCCGCCAGGCCTCCATCCAAGAGATCGCAGCCGGTTCGTACGCATGGCATTCACTGCCCGGCCATCGGCTCGAGGGGGAAGCGGATGCCGACAACCCTTCTTGTCTTTCACAATGGCCAAAAGATCCTGCCGATCCAGGAGGAGATCCGAGACATTAAGCAGGGGCGACGGGGCTTCAGGCGCTTCCAAAACCACGCGCACCGCTTGGCCGACATCCTGCCCATGGACTTCGGTCGCCACCCGCGGCTCGATCACTTTTCCGGCCAGGTAATCCTCGAACAGATCCGCCCATTTGTGCCGCTGCCCTTTCCCGGCCGGTCCATAAACGCCGGTGACACGCAGGCTGACGCCATGGAAAGGCCCGCCGAGACTGGCGAGAGCGCGCTCAGCCTCAAGCTTCACTTGGCCGTAGAGCGTATCCGGACAAGGCTCGTGTTCCTCCGCCAATAGCGTTCCAGGAGGCCGCGGGCCATAGACTGCACGGCTCGACAAGAACACGAGGCGGCTTATCCCAGCGCTTCTGGCCCCCTCGAAAAGGGCGATGCTGCCATCGAGATTACGCCGACGGAAGGCCTGCGGATCGTCTCCTTCGCCCCCCCGATATTTTCCCGGTATGTGGTCGAAGGCAGCGTGAACAAAAAAATCCGCTCCTTCGAAGGTCGATGGCGAGGCCTGTTCCGGCTCCAGCGACAGCGGTAGGAAACCGACAGGCGTGGAAAAATAGTCCCGCGCCGGCGGCCTGCGACCCAACACGGTTACCTCATGGCCCGCCGACAGAAGCTCCTCGACGATGAAGCGCCCGACATAGCCCGTTCCACCGGAGACGATGGTGCGCGGCGCGCTCATGGCCTCACGGGATTGCTTAGGTCCGCCGGAACAGGAATGGCTTCGCCGGAATAGTAGGCGTGCCAGAGGTCAATCAGCGGCTTCAGTTTCTCCGCTTTCGAGTGATCCCCCTCCCAGGGCTTCTCGTACTGGTAATGCACCACCGACACGGAATTCCAGTCCCAGAGCTCCGGCATGTTGAACCAGACATATTGCAGCATATTGAAGAAGACAGGCAGGCCATGCCAGTCCGGAAAGAAGGTCTGCAGAAATGTCTGGTCCGTGCGGCGCCAGAAGGCGCCTGGCTGATCTAGGGCAGCCAGCATGGCCCGAAAGGTTTCCTCACGAGGACGGGCTACGAAAACGCCGGAGTTGAGCCGATGAAAGTCGGCCAGACTTTCATAGACATTCGGGGCTGCGGAAAATTCCGGATAGGAAAACAGGCGGTCGATGTTGCGGATGACAATCGCATCGGCGTCGATAAAGACCACGCGCTCATAGTGGGTGAGCTGCCAGAGGCGCAATTTCACGAAATTGTCGAGGGGCGTGTGGAAGGCAGGCTTGTTGCCCTTCGTGAAGGGTGCGTCCGAATGGAGCCGCGCACGCTGATGCCGCTCGTTGAAGTCATCAGATGTCGGCAGAAGCTCTGCCTCGATCAGCTGTGCGCCGAGATCGCGAAGCGGCGCCAGCGCGCCGGCTTCTACGCCACCGGTATGCATCACGACAATGTCGGCCTGCGTCTCGGTGCGCGCAAGCGAACGGATGAGCGCTGTCGCGCCCATCGCGTAATCCGCATTGGTGACGAGGGTCACATATGCGTTTCGAGACATGGCCGAGACCCTGAGGGTGCCTGCCCTACCCCACGCTCTTCAGCCGCTTGCCTTCCGGGTCGCGCTCGATTGTTGGTGCGAGGTCCTTGGTCCAGGCGGAGACGCAGGGGATGCGGGTGCGATCCACCCGATAGGCGAATTTCTTCGCCACATCGACGACTTCGGCCAAAAGCCCCTCTGCAAGGGTGGTAGGGTTGAGACCGAGCTTCAGGAACTGTTCGTTATTGACCACAAGATCGTTTTCGGGTGCCTCCTTGCGCGGATTGGGCAGGTAGGCGACATTGGCCCCCGTCATGCGAGCGACCAGCCCCGCGAGATCACGCACGCGATGCGTTTCGGTCATCTGGTTGAAGATCTTCACCCGATCCCCGCGTTTCGGCGGATTCTTCAGCGCCAGTTCGATGCATCGCACCGAATCCTGAATATGGATGAATGCCCGCGTCTGCCCACCTGTGCCGTGAACGGTGATCGGGTAGCCGATCGCCGCTTGGATAAGGAAGCGGTTGAGCACGGTGCCGTAATCGCCATCGTAATCGAACCGATTGATCAGTTGCGGATGAAGCTTGGTTTCAGGCGTGTGCGTGCCCCACACGATCCCCTGATGCAGGTCAGTGATCCTGAGGCCGTCATTCTTGGCGTAGAATTGAAACAGGAGCTGATCCAGGCACTTCGTCATGTGATAGATCGAGCCCGGATTGGAAGGATAGAGAATCTCCTGCTGGACCGTTTCGCCGGACAGGGTCTCGATACCCACCGGCAGATATCCCTCGGGTATGGCGGCGCCCACACTGGAATACCCGTATACGCCCATCGTGCCGAGATGAACGAGATGCGCATCCAGATCGATCTCTACCAGCGCGTTCAGAAGGTTGTGCGTGGCATTGACATTGTTGTTGACCGTATAGTTCTTGTGCCGGTCGCTCTTCATCGAATAGGGCGCTGCGCGCTGCTCGGCGAAGTGAATAATGGCATCAGGCCGATGTTCAGCCAGCCATCGTTTGAGGATTTCGTAATCCTGGGCGAGGTCGATCAGGTGGAAACGAATGCGCCGGCCGGTTTCCTGATGCCAGATTCGCGTCCGCTCCTGGATGGAATCCATCGGCGTGAGGGACTGGACTCCGAGCTCCGTATCGATCCAGCGACGGGAAAGATTGTCGAGGATATGAACCTCATGTCCCCGTGCAGAAAGATGGAGGGAGGTCGGCCAGCCGACAAACCCGTCGCCGCCCAGAACAGCAATCTTCATCGAATCGAACCTCTGTCGCCAATCTTGCAAGCGGCTTATCCGCCATTCATGACAGGAATTCTATGCCCCTCCGCACGCTGGTTGAAAAGGCGTGGGCGGAGCCACTACGCGCACGGATTGCGAATAGCCGACAAAAGTTTTGATGCATGCCCGCAACACCGCGCCCGTTTTTCCACTTGACGGGTATCCAGGGCGAATCAAACTTCATTGAGCTGCCGCAATCGTGCATCATGCTCGAGATGCTAAACCCGGAGAGGGAAGGCGGCCGCACAAACCGTGGAGGCCGGAGTGCGCCAGACAGGGAAGGACATGAACATGCTCCCGTCGAAGGTTGCCGAATACGGCGTCTACGACGCCGGCGATATCGCTGAGATTTCCAGTGCGGTGGAAGCTGTATGCGATGAGCTCGGCATCGAACGAGCGGATGTGGTTAGCAGGGAGCGCGTGGCAAGCCACGTGATACGTTCCTGGGCAATGGGTCGCCGCACCCCCCTCGGCCTCGTGCATGCCGGGCTCGACGGAGCTGCATGAGGGAAGCCCACAGGTGTCGGCCAAAGGCTCCAGGACGCGACCCCCCGATCCGATGCGAATGGGTCCTGAACCATAGCAGGACGTGCCCTCGGCAATTTGCAAGCGCTCAAAAGTCGCTCGGAGCGGGGTCAAAATATCCTAAAGCGCCTCAGCAATTCACTCGGCCCGGCGGCTGTACGAGCAACGTTGAACACGTGGGCCGCAGGTGGTAACTCCCTGCTCACAATGCGAACCACTCCGGATGGAGTGTCTCATCATGAGTGACGTCGTCCTCAAGCCAAGCACCAGGACAAAACCGAAGGTCGACAGGCCGAAGCTGCACAAGGTGATCCTCGTCAATGACGATTTCACCCCGCGAGAATTCGTGGTGCGGGTGCTGAAGGCCGAATTCCGGCTGAATCAGGATCAAGCCTATCGCGTTATGATCACGGCACACCGGCGTGGAACCTGCGTCGTGGCCGTCTTTCCGAAGGATGTGGCGGAGACGAAGGCAACGCGGGCCACGGATGCCGGACGGAAAGCGGGATATCCGCTGCTGTTCACCACCGAGCCCGAGGAGTAGCGGACGAACAGCAGCACCCTACGCCCACTTCGTAGCCGCCTATCAAAGCCTGCCGTTGTTCCTCTTCCCGAGCCCTTGATGGGTAGACGCAGCAGAATCCCCACTCATAGCAGATCCGTCAGAACCCATCGTGCGTTCCCCCGCCATGGGCGGCGCGCTCCCGGACTTCCACGTCAAGCTTCAAGAACATCCCAAAGATACATAAACCAATACAGCAACCAAAAGTTGAAATCTCTGATGGGCTGGGTAGCAGTGGAGCCGTAACCATTATGCCAGTTGGGCGGTCCCATTGCCGATCGGAGTCCCTTCCGGCCCGCACATTTCCAGCCGCACCGATATTTAAATGTATAGGTCAGATGATGAACAAGAAGACGATAGTTTTTATACCATCTTTGCTGCTTGCGGCCTGCGCCTTGTATGCATGCGCGGGGACGACTGAAACCGTCAATGACGGAGTAAAGGTGACCACGTCACGCGACGCGCTGGAAGTCGAAACGGAAGAATCCGGCAAGCAAAAATCGTTCGATTTGACTGTGGAGAACGTCGGCAAAGAACCGATCGATCTGGCCAAAGGCTGTTTCATCCTGGAAGGACCAGACAAATACAAGATTGTCGCATATACATCGACTTTGCCGCGGACCCTGGCCCCTGGAGCCATAGAGAAAGGATCTGTGACTTTCGCCGGCCCGTCCAGCATAACGTCGGCCAAGACGGTGAAGTATGACGCTTCGTGTCAAAACCAGCCGGAAAATCGAATGACGCCACCAGCCGAGTGTTTATCGTCGCGCTCGCCCTCCCGGATTTGGGTCGTCTAAGACCCATAAGGACGGACTAAGAACTGAACTGCACCTCGAGCTTTCCGGTGCCATAGAAGTGCAGTCTCAGCGTCCCGGCCTTCCCGTCTTTTTCGGCCGGCGCGACCGCTGACGCTCGTCTGCCGGGTCTTCATAGGAACCGGCGCCGATCTTACCCCGGCGGGGTGCGATCAGCTCTTCGTCAGGCGCCGCCGGCGGTGTCTTGCCGACCGGCTTTTCGGTACGGCGAACCGTCATCTCGTCCAGTGAGTTCTTGCGAAAGAGGCTCTTGCCGGAGGGGACCGCATGGGCGCCGGAAGTACCCATCTCGTCGAGATCCGGCTTACGGAAGAGGGATTTTTCCACCTGACCGGCCGACGATGACGTGGAGGATCCCCTGCCCTTGGCAGCCTGACGGCGCCTGTCCTGCGTGTTCTCCACACCCGCGTCGCGCGACATGGGGTCGTCTAGAAGGGCGAGCTCGGTCTCGCGCAGGCGCTTGATCTCGTCGCGGAGCCGTGCGGCTTCCTCGAAGTCGAGGTCGGCTGCGGCATCCCGCATGGCCTTCTCCAGATATTCGAGGTGCGCCTGGAGATTGTTGCCCACGAGGTTGTTGAGGTCGTCGCCCTTGGCGCCGCCGATCTCGGCGCGCACGTGGTCGCGCTCATAGACGGAATCGAGGATGTCGCCGATGTTTTTCTTGACGCTCTCTGGCGTGATGCCGTTGGCCTCGTTCCACGCCTCCTGCTTCTCGCGGCGGCGGTTCGTCTCGGCGATCGCGCGCTCCATGGAGCCGGTGATGTGGTCCGCATAGAGGATGACGCGGCCGTCGACGTTGCGCGCGGCGCGGCCGATGGTCTGGATGAGCGAGGTTTCGGAGCGCAGGAACCCTTCCTTGTCGGCGTCGAGGATGGCGACGAGGCCGCATTCGGGAATGTCGAGGCCCTCGCGCAGGAGGTTGATGCCGATCAGCACGTCGAAGGCGCCGAGGCGGAGATCACGGATGATCTCGATGCGCTCCAGCGTGTCGATGTCGGAGTGCATGTAGCGCACGCGCACGCCCTGCTCGTGCAGGTATTCGGTCAGGTCTTCCGCCATGCGCTTGGTGAGCACGGTGACGAGCGTGCGGTAGCCGGCCTTGGTGGTCTCGCGGATCTCGCCCAGAACGTCGTCCACCTGGGTTTTCGCCGGACGGACTTCCACCGGCGGGTCGATGAGGCCGGTCGGCCGGATGACCTGCTCGGCGAAGACGCCGCCCGCCTCTTCCATCTCCCAGCCGCCGGGCGTGGCCGATACTGCTACGGTAGGCGGGCGCATGGCGTCCCACTCCTCGAAGCGCAGCGGCCGGTTGTCCATGCAGCTTGGCAGGCGGAAGCCGTATTCGGCAAGCGTCGCCTTGCGGCGGAAGTCGCCCCGATACATGCCGCCGATCTGCGGGATGGTGACGTGGCTCTCGTCCACGAAGATCAGCGCGTTGTCCGGCACATATTCGAACAGCGTCGGCGGCGGCTCGCCGGGGGCGCGACCGGTCAAGTAGCGCGAATAATTCTCGATGCCGGCACAGGAGCCGGTAGCCTCCAGCATCTCCAGATCGAATCGGGTGCGCTGCTCGAGGCGCTGCGCTTCGAGCAGGCGGCCGGCGCGCTCGAGCTCAGCGAGGCGCAGCTTCAGCTCTTCCTTGATGCCCTTGATCGCCTGGTTGAGCGTCGGGCGTGGAGTGACGTAGTGCGAGTTGGCGTAGATCTTGACCGATTTGAGGTCGTCGGTCTTCTTCCCCGTCAACGGGTCGAACTCGGTGATGGACTCGATCTCGTCCCCGAAGAGCGAGATGCGCCATGCTCGATCCTCCAGGTGGGCCGGGAAGATTTCGATCGTGTCGCCGCGCACGCGGAAAGAGCCACGTGTAAAATCCGCCTCGCGCCGTTTGTATTGCTGCTCCACAAGGTCGGCGAGCAATTGGCGCTGATCGAGCCGGTCGCCCACGGCCATCTGGAAGGTCATGGCCGTGTACGTCTCGACCGAGCCGATACCGTAGATGCAGGAGACGGAGGCGACGATGATCACGTCGTCGCGTTCGAGCAAGGCGCGGGTGGCGGAGTGGCGCATCCGGTCGATCTGCTCGTTGATCGAGGATTCCTTCTCGATATAGGTGTCCGAGCGCGGGACGTAGGCCTCCGGCTGGTAGTAATCGTAGTAGGAGACGAAATACTCGACCGCGTTGTCCGGGAAGAAGGACTTGAACTCACCGTAGAGCTGGGCCGCGAGCGTCTTGTTGGGCGCGAGGATGAGCGCGGGGCGCTGCGTCTCCTCGATCACCTTGGCCATGGTGAAGGTCTTGCCCGAACCCGTGACGCCGAGAAGGACCTGCGTGCGGTCGCCATTGTTGACGCCCTCGACGAGGTCGCGGATGGCAGTCGGCTGGTCGCCCGAGGGCTTAAACTCGGTGACCATCTTGAAGGGAATACCACCCTCGGATTTCTCCGGCCGCGGGGGACGATGCGGTACCCAGGTGGACGTCAAATTCGGGTCGCCGCCCTCGATGAGTCTCGAAAGCGCCGCGACCGTTGCGGTGACACCGCCGGGAGCCAGTCCTTCGGCTTCCTCCAGCGTGATGTCCAGGCCCGCCACGGGCATCAGGCCGGCAGCGGCGCGCTCACGCGCCGAAGCGGCGCCGCCCATGGAGGTGCCGCGCCCTGTCCTTCCCGGAGCGGCGGAACGCTCGGGAATCTTCTTCTTGGGCTTCACCGGCTTTTCGGCCTCGCGCGAGATATCCGCGGCCCAATCGGAGATCGAGCCCGAAAGCGGCGTACCCGACAGCGGGGGCTGGGGCGACTCCGCGAAGCCGCCGGCTTTTTTTCTGGATGAATTGGCCATGTGGCCAAATATGGAGGCTTGCGACGCAAATGGGAAGGGGCGGAGAAGCGAATGCCGGTGTGCATTCTGCTCTGCTGACAGGAGGCTGTCAGGATGGCTCGCAGCCGGCAAGCGCCTCTGCAATCGCCTCGCCTGCACCCTTCAAAGAAAAACGGGCAAAGGTTTCGAAGGGCGAGTCGGTCTTCGCATTCGCTCCCGGCGTGATATCGAAGGAGAGCGTGAGCTCGATACCCCGAGTGATGGCCGCCAGGAGATCCGGATCGAGGTCCGCCATATAGCCCTGCTCGGCCGTCCCCTCCCGGAACAGAACCACTGCATCGTCAGACCCGGCCGCAACCAGCGGAAAGGAGCCGCCAGCCACCTCCGCCTCGATACGGCCAGGCTTATAGAAGTAATCAGCCTCACCCCGCCCGCCTGCGGCAAGCACAGGACCCTGCTCGGTATAGACTGCGAGGCGGTAAGGCTCGCCGCAGCTGACCTCCAGGCGATAGATGTTGCTGTTGCTTTCGGACGGCTGAGCCAGGGCCGCGCCATCCTCGACTTTCCAGGTATTTTCCTCGGCAAGCGCAGCATCGGGGAGGAGGAACAGGAAGGCGAGAGGCAAAAGCATCAGGATCACCATCGTGTAAGCCAGGATCCGCAAGTTCCCCATGCGGTCGCTTATGCTCCAATATCCTTTGGCCTGAGGAAATGTGTAAGGCGCGGCCCGGCGAAGTCCAGTGTCGACCAGGAGCCCTCATGCACGAAGCGGGTGAGTGCTGCGGTCGGATACTTCCGCGCAAGCCGTGCGAGAGCCGCCTCGTCCGAGCCAGGTCCGGCAAGCCTCCGGGCAAGATCCTCCAGGCCGGGGTTGTGGCCTATCAGCAGAACACTGCTGATCTCCGAAGGCACGACGCGAAGAACGGCAAGGATCTGCGCGGCGGGCGTCATGTAGAGGATCCTACTGTCTTCTACCGGCAGAGCCGAATTGCCGAGTTCCATACGCACCAAATCCCAGGTTTGCCGCGTGCGTAAGGCAGAAGAGACGAGCACCTTCTCGGGAACCCAACCCCTGGCAGCAAGTTCGCGACCGACCAGGGGTGCAGCCTTGCGTCCACGCAGCGCCAACGGCCGGCCGAAATCCTCGATGGCGAGATCATCCCAACTCGATTTCGCATGACGCAGCAGAAGAAGCTCTTTCACCACGCTCCCCATCCGGCTCCACAGGCACTGCTATCATGAAGCCGACTAGCACGTAAGCCGCATTTTAATCCGGGTATATTGACCATATGATAACCCGGGTATAATTTGGTTTCGATAGGAGGAATGCGATGGAAGAACGCGAGACATGCACCGCATTCGACGGCGGCAGAAAAGTTGCCAGCGGTTCGAGGTTGGAAGTCGCTCTTGCCCTGAAGCAGCAGGGACGGGACGAGAACATATTGATTTTCGATGACGCTACGGGCCGGCAGATCGATTTCGACCTTTCGGGAACGGCCGAACAGGTCGCTGCGCGCGTCCTTGCTGCAGCACCCCGCGCGCCCGGCCGCCCCAAGCTGGGCGTGGTTGCCCGCGAGGTAACGCTTCTGCCGCGTCATTGGGAGTGGCTGAACCGGCAGCCGGGAGGCGCGTCGGCAGCGCTGCGCAGACTGGTGGATGCCGCGCGAAATGACGCCGGCGGACGGGAGCACGCCCGTCAAGCCCAGGAGGCGGCAGACCGCTTCATGATGGCGATGCTTGGCGATCAGGCCGGTTATGAAGAGGCTTCACGCGCCCTTTATGCCGGCGATGGCAAACGCTTCCGCGAGCTTATCTCCGGCTGGCCTGCCGACCTGAAGGATCATGTGGAGCGGCTCGCCGGCCCGGCATTCACCTAACAGTGGCCCATCGTTTCGGCCATTTCCTCCTGACGATATGCTGACAGGAGGGGCCTGATATCGTTGCCTCGTTACGGAATCCCTCCCATGGCAGGGCAAACGAGATCAATGTCCCTATCCGTCCAACAGAACGTCATAGAGTTGCGGCGATACCTGCTTCACCCGCGACGGCGGGAAGATCTGATCACTCTTTTCGATCGGCATCTGGTGGAAAGCCAGGAGGAATGCGGCATGTCCGTTCTCGGGCAGTTCCGCGATCTCGATCGCCCGGACGATTTCGTATGGCTGCGCGGCTTCTCCGATATGGACAGCCGCCGGCATAGCCTCGCTTCATTCTATGATGGGCCGCTATGGGCTGCACATCGCGACGAGGCGAATGCCACGATGGAGCGCTTTGACGACGTACTGCTCTTGCACCCGGTTGGAGAGGACACGGGTTTTGCTCTCGCCGGGGTCAAACGGCCGTTTGCGAGCGGGCAGGCCGAGATCGGCACCGTGTTTGCTCTTTATACATTCCCGCTTGTACCGGAGCGAGCAGACGACTTCCCTGCCTATTTCTCACATGTCATCCTGCCGGTTCTCGTGGAGGCGGGAGCACCGGCCGGTGCGCGCTTGGAAACCGAGCAAAGCAAGAACACGTTCCCTCGCCTGCCGGTGCGGGACAAGGAGCGGGTGTTCGTCTGGATCGGCCGCTTCGATAGTCGTGCTGAACATCATCGTTTCGCCCGGCGCCTCCACTCGGCCCCCGGCTGGCAGGACGCCATGGCGAATGCTTTCGAAAGCTTCACCAACGCACCGGTTTCGTTATGCCGTCTGGCTCCCACGGCGCGCTCCCTGTTGCACTGACAGCAAAAAGCAGCTTCGCTCCACGCCCTTTTTCATGCACTTTATACCAATGACAAAGGCTGGCGTGATCTATGCACGGGAAGAAAGTCTAAGCGCGGAGGAATTCCGCCGCGTCCTGATCGAATCCGGCTTGGGTGCTTTACGCCCGGTCGATGATCCGGAGCGGCTGAAGACCATGCTGGCGCAAGCCGGCCTGATCGTGACGGCGCGGCTCGATCAACCCGGCAAACCATTGGTGGGTGTCGCGAGAGGCGTGACTGATTCTTCCTGGTGCTGCTATGTTTCCGAACTTGCGGTCTCGTCATCCGCTCAAGGGTTCGGGATCGGGAAAGGCCTTTTGGAGGAGGCACGGCGACAGATCGGACCCCAAGTGGCTCTGTTTCTCGTCTCGGTGCCTGATGCCGTCGGTTTCTATGAGCGGATCGGCATGGAGCGAATTGCCGACGCGTTTTGGTACAAGCGCAGCCTTTGAGCCAGAACTGCCACCTTGCTTCAAACACCGTTCTATGCCATAAGGCATGACGCCCGGGGATTGCAGACCCGGAGAACTGGACGCTTTTTTGGACGACCTTTTCCCGACATCAGAACTCGCGGCGACGGCGAACCTGTGCAAGTCGCACAGACGCCTTTTTTGAACGGGAAAAGGAGTTTCCCCATGTCTCAGACCGGCACCGTCAAGTTTTTCAACGCCACCAAAGGCTTCGGGTTCATCACCCCGGACAGCGGGCAGAAGGACGTCTTCGTCCACATCTCTGCAGTTGAGGCCTCCGGTATGCGTTCGCTCGTTGACGGCCAGAAGGTATCTTTCGACGTAGAGCCGGACCGCATGGGCAAAGGCCCGAAGGCGGTTAATCTTTCGGCTGCGTAAAGCACTTGCCGCTAAGCGGCTATCATACAGGCGCGGGAGACACACTCCCGCGCCTTTTTCGTCTATTCTTTTTCGTCTTATTTTTGTTTCGCCCGGTGTAACGAGCGCCTTTTGACACCAGCTAGGACATCTGCTCCCCTCGGTCCCGACACAGGACACAAAACTTTCGCTTGCTGGAAATGAGAAAATGAGGGAAACTTTTCGGTGTTCGGGCATTTGCCGGCCCGGAGACTGGAATAGCATGCCCCGGCACAAGGCTTCCGGGAAGTCGCGTGTCACAAGAAATCCGGCAGGGATCGCGCGCGAGCTGACTGTTTCTTCTCCCCCAGTAAACGACCGAGGACAACTGGGCCATTGGTAATGGCCCGCAGACTTTGATGACCGGGAGAAAAGGATCCCTTCCCATGCCCCAGAGTGGTACCGTAAAGTTCTTCAATCACGCGAAAGGTTTCGGCTTCATCACGCCGGATGATGGCCAGAAGGACGTGTTCGTCCACATTTCCGCTGTGCAGGCCTCGGGTCTGCCTGGTCTGGAGGACGGCCAGAAAGTGACCTTCGATACCGAGCCAGACAAGCGCGGCAAAGGGCCGAAGGCGGTCAATCTCTCTCTTGGCTGATCAGCGTACATGCCGCCGCGGGCGGCATTGAGAAGTTCACGCCGGCTTTCGAGCCGGCGTTTTTGTTCACGGCTCAGGCACTGCGATGTGAATGAAAGTGCGCTCGGCCGCTCCCATTCCAGCCCTGTTTCACACCTCATATCCAGCTTGCGTTGACGCACGCCCTGCAGGGTCGTGCGAGAAAGGAGTTAGATATGAACTATTTGATGAAGAACGCTATATTTGGCATTGCCGTTGCTGCAACGGCTTTTGCAGCCATTCCCGCCGAGGCAGGAAGGCGGAACCGTGGGGATGCTCTTGCAGCCGGCCTCGCCGGCGTCGCTCTCGGCACCATCATCGGCGGCGTACTTAGCCAGCCGCGCTCGCAGGGTGCCTATTACAATCAACCCGCCCCGGTCTATGGCCGGCCGGGCTTCGGCTCGCCCGTCGTTTATTATCAGCCGTCGCCATCCTACCCTCGGCCGGCTCTGGGCTATGATCCCGCACCAGCCTATCAGGTGGTGGACGTCTATCAGCAAGCGCCTGTCTACCAGCGGCCGATGCCGGTCTATCGGTCGGCACCGAGCTACGAAGTGATCGACATTTATCAGCGCGCACCGATCTACCGCCCGGCACCGAGCTATGAAGTGGTCGACATCTATCAGAGTGCACCTGTCTACCAGCAGCCGGTTCAGATCTATCGCCGGGCACCAGGCTATCAGGTCGTGGAGTACGCACAGCGCCAGCCATTCTATCAGCAGCCATTTTATCGGCAGGCGCCAAGCTACCGTCCGGTGGCGTATCCCCAGCGAAGGACGACCTATTACGGCCAGCCCTCTCGCTCCTATCGTGCACCGGCGCCCTGGACGCGGGACTGGTACAATGCATGCACCGCCCGTTACCGCAGCTTCGATCCGCGGTCGGGCACGTTCCTTGGCTATGACGGCCGTCGGCATTTCTGCCAGTTTGGCTGATCAGCCCTCAAGGGGTGGCTCTTCTAGGAGCCACCCCGGCTTTCCCGTACCGGTCACGGCGTTGCCGGCACAGACGCTGGCGATATCAGCGCAGCGTTCATTGCCGCAGAAAGCGCGCGCTGCGACTGGCGAGCCGCGTCAAACCTACCTCCATAACAGAACGGCCGCATAGCTATCACGTCCCTTGCCGGCGCACGTCCGCCGGCCACCTCGGGTGCCTCCGCCTTCCCTTTCCGATGCGTCCGCTCGGAAAGACGACAGCGGAAGGGAACCTGGCCCATATCCTGCCGCGTTTATCGTTCAGATGCCGTTCAGCTACGGGATCATAGCATCCGGCTTAAGCGCTCGATCCAAGGGATCGCGCAGGACAGGAGAGACGAAGATGAACCGGATCCTCAAGAGCACCATCCTCGGCGCCGCCGTGGCGGCGACCACCCTTGTGACCATTCCGGCCTATGCAGATCATTGGCGGCGCCACCGCGACCACGGGGACGAACTGGCCGCGGGTCTGGCAGGGCTTGCCGTCGGTGCAATCGTAGGCGGGGCGCTCTCGCAGCCACGCTACTATTCGGATCGGGTCTATATCGACCCGCCGGCACCCCGTTATTACCGGCCAGCACCCGTGTATCGCGAGTATTATCGCCCTGCCCCGGTCTATTACGGTGCGGAGCCCTGGACACCTGAGTGGTACCGGGCCTGCAGCATGCGCTATCGCAGCTTCGACCCGAGCTCCGGTACCTATATGGGCTATGACGGGCGGCGCCACTTCTGCAATGTCGGGTAAGGCGACGGGGCAGTGAATCAAAAGGGCAATAAGGGATCTTCCTTATTGCCCTCCCTAATTCCTACTGACCTGCCAGAAACGGGTTGGTCCGCCGCTCGTCGCCGAACCGGCCCCCGGGCCCATGCCCGCAGATAAAGCCTATGTCGTCTCCGAGCGGCAGGAGCTTGGTCTTGATCGAGTGGATCAGGGCAGCATGGTCGCCGCCCGGCAGATCGGTGCGCCCGATCGAGCCATTGAACAGCACGTCGCCCACATGCGCGAATTTCGCCGCCTCGTTGTAGAAAACGACGTGGCCCGGCGAATGCCCGGGGCAGTGCAGAACCTTGAAATCATGACCAGCGAACGAGACCACATCACCCTCGTTTAGAAATCGGTCGGGGGTGACGTTGCGGACGGGATCGGACAGCCCGAACATACGGGCCTGATTCTCCAGATTTAGGAGAAGCTCCCGGTCGGCTTCCTGAGGCCCGAGTAGATCTACCCCCAAGGCTTCCTTCAGCTCCATCGCACCGCCGGCATGGTCGATGTGACCATGGGTGAGCCAGATCGCCTCGATCGTCAGGCCGTTTTGCTCGATGGAGGCGCGGATATGATCCACCTCCCCGCCAGGATCAACGACAACCCCGCGCTTCTCCTCCCCATCGAAGAGGATCGTGCAATTCTGCTGGAACGGGGTGACGGGGATGATGCCGGCTTGGAGAGTGCTCATGGAATAGGGAATAGGCGATTATGAAAACAAGGCAATAGCAAAACGGAAAAGCGGGCGGCAGCGCCGCCCGCGAATGGATGGTTGCCGCGTCAGGCCTTCTTCATGGAGTTCATGATTGCGCCGACTATGGCGGTGAGAATGGCACCGCCTGCGCCGCCGCCGACCACATTGCCGAGCACGCCGCTCAGTGCGCCGGCATCGCCACCCATTCCAGACAGCAACGCGCCACCGCCGACGCCGCCGACGATGCCGCTGATGATGATCGGCAACTGGCTCATTGCCGCCTTTTTGAAGGCCGCGCCAACCGCCTCCCCGGCAACGATACCGGATATGGCCTGAACAAGGATGGGAACAAAAGCTTCCATCTTACCCCTCTCCTCAAAGAGCCGGCCTCGCGCCGGCGCTCATCATGAAACGCCGAATTTGGCCAAAGTCAAATTTGGGAGAGGAGCCGCCCGCACGAGCTGGCGCGGGCGGTGCTGGATCCAGCTTGCTTATTCGGCGGCGAGACGCTGCCGAGGACGCACTTCCTGAGAATAATCGTCCATCAAAACGCGAGTGATTTCACCCACTTGGAACGTATATGGCCCGATTTCCGAAACCGGCGTCACTTCCGCGGCGCTTCCGGTCAGGAAGCACTGCTCGAAGCCCGTCAGCTCTTCCGGCATGATCGCTCTTTCGATCACCTCGATGCCGCGGCGGCGTGCCAGCTCGATCACCGTACGCCGAGTGATTCCATCCAGGAAGCAGTCCGGAACGGGCGTGTGCAGCTTGCCGTCCTTGACGAAGAAGATGTTGGCGCCGGTGGCTTCGGCCACCTGGCCGCGCCAATCCAGCATCATCGCATCGCTATAGCCCTTGGCCTCGGCCGCGTGCTTGGAAAGCGTGCAGATCATGTAGAGACCGGAAGCCTTGGCCTTCGACGGCGCCGTGCGCGGATCCGGCCGGCGGTATTCGGCCATGTCGAGGCGGATGCCCTTCATCCGCTGCTCGGGATTGAAATAACTCGGCCATTCCCAGATCGCGATGGCAAGATTGATGCGGTTGTTCTGGGCGGAAACGCCCATCATCTCGCTGCCGCGCCAGGCGATCGGGCGCACATAGGCGTCCTGCAGGCCCTGCTTCACGAGGAGTTGCTTGCAGGCCTCGTCGATCTCAGCCACCGAATAAGGAATGCGGAAGCCCATGACGCGTGCGGATTCATGGAGGCGCTCCGAATGCTCCGTGAGCTTGAAGATCTCTCCGCCATAGGCACGTTCACCTTCGAACACCGCGCTTGCATAATGCAGCCCGTGGGTGAGTACGTGAATCTTGGCATCGGCCCACTTTACGAATTCGCCATTCATCCAGATGAAGCCATCAAGCTGGTCAAAGGGAACAGATGCCATCCTAATCTCTCCTCGGGCCCAAGCCCTGAAAAATGCCCGTTTCAAACAGGCGAAACCGGATTATGCCGGAACACTGCGTCCTGAGGCAAACTGTTTAGGGAAAGTTCCGGAAAAACAACCTCAACACGCTCATTTTGTTCGCTATAAGGCGAAAAGCTTGGCAGAAATTACAAAGGCGCCAAAAATATGTCAATATAGCTGACGTAATTTGGCGAACGTGAAGGCATATGATGAAGAGCCCCATGAAGCCGACCGAGAAGCGCGAGCCAGGACCGGCGATCGAGGAACTCGATTTCGCTTTGATTGAGCTGCTCTTCTTCGCCTATCGGGATTTTACGTCGGATCCGGATGCGATCCTTTCCAGCTATGGTTTCGGGCGGGCACATCACCGGGTGCTCCATTTCGTCAATCGGCGGCCTGGATTGACTGTCGCGGAGTTGCTCGACGTCCTTAGGATCACGAAACAGAGCCTCGCCCGCGTGCTGAAGCAGTTGATCGACACGGGTTATATCGTGCAGGTGCAGGGGCCGCGCGACCGCCGCCAGCGCGAGCTTTACGTTACCAAGAAGGGCCATGCCCTGGCCGTGGAACTTGCCTTGCCACAGTCCCGCCGCATCCATTCGGCACTGGAGGAAGCCGGGATTACGGACAGGGCGGCGTTGGAGCGCTTTCTTAGGGCAATGGTGAATTCGGAACTCCGGGCGCAGCTCGACCGGCCCGAGCCAACGGGCCGCACGAGCGAGGGAGAGAGCCAATCATGATAAGCCGTGAGGACATGCTAGCGGAGATGAACCCCGCGCCGGCGGACGATGCGCCGCATCTGCTCGTCGTCGATGACGACACACGCATCCGAACACTGCTTAAGCGCTTTCTGAGCGAGGAAGGCTTCCGCATAACGGTGGCGGCCAATGCCGCGGAAGCCCGCCGAAAGCTCGCAGGGCTCGACTTCGACCTGATCATTCTCGATGTGATGATGCCGGGCGAGGACGGGGTGGGGCTGACGCGCAGCCTGAGAAACGAACGCGACGTGCCGATCCTGATGCTGACCGCCCTTTCGGAAACCGAGAGTCGCGTGACCGGCCTTGAAGCGGGTGCCGACGATTATCTTGCCAAGCCCTTCGACCCGCGCGAGCTTGTGCTGCGGGTCAACAACATTCTGCGACGCGGCGGGCAGCCCACCACGCCAAAGTTGGAGCAGATCGTTTTCGGCCCGTATACGTTCCAGATCACGAGGCGAGAGTTGAAGCGCTCGGGAGAGCTGCTGAAGCTTACCGAACGGGAGCGCGAGATCATGGCGATTTTCGCCCAGCGCGCCGGCGAGACCATCCCGCGCCATGAACTCGTGGGCGAGGAGTCAGAAGTGGGTGAACGCACGATTGACGTGCAAATCAACAGGCTGCGCCGGAAGATCGAGCGCGATCCGGCCAATCCTATCTGGCTGCAGACGGTGCGCGGCATCGGGTACCGCCTGAGTGTCGAATAGAGGCGAGCCCTCCTTGGCCGCTCGGCCTTGAAACCCGAAGAAGGTCTACCCAGATCTTTTTAGCCGGCCGCCGGAATCGGGGCCGGCGGGCCGTCCGCGGATCGGCTCCTTGGCATTTGCTCGTATCCATGTTGCTCGCGGAGGATGTGGTTATGAGGACGATTGTCTCCCCTCCTGTTCGGTTGGCCCCGGCTTCAACCCGCATGCGCCCTCCTCTGGTCTCGAAGTTCCGTCGGCCGCTTATCGGCAGGCCCCTCAGTGATGCATGGCACGAGCACCAGGGTCCCTTCGCGGTGGCTTGAGCAGCTTCCGCCGCCGGAGCTCACGCTGCGGCCGGTTGAAAGCAAGCGGAATGCTTCCTGCATGCTTGATGGAAGGGAGAGTGACCATGAACACCATGAATCGCAGGACAGAGGAGACTGTCCTTGACGTCGCCAGCCTCGTTGTCGGTGTCGCGCTGGCTCTAACGCCCTGGATATTCGGCTTTGCAACTGAAACGGCGGCGGCCTGGAATGCATGGGTGGTCGGCGCTGCCATCGCGCTGGTCGCCATAGGCGCGCTTGTAGCTTTCGCCGAGTGGGAGGAGTGGATAAATCTTATCCTCGGGATTTGGGCAATCGCATCCCCATGGGCCCTCGGTTTCACCGCCGTCTCCACAGCTCTCTATGCGCATGTCGTGGCAGGGCTGATCGTCGCGGTGTTGGCAGGGCTCGAACTCTGGTTCGCAAGCAAACGGCCGTCGACTGCGTGAGCATCTTCAGACGCCGAGCCCGGCCGCGTGCGCGACCGGGCGGCGATCCGATCCAAAGGAGCTGCGAATGGAGATCAATGCCTTTGAAGAACCCGTGACAATCGTTGTCGGGTTGGGATTTCCGGCTGAGGTGACCTCGGCTGCGGAGGCCTATGCCGTGCTTTCCGAATGGCCCCATAGCCGCCGTGACAAGGTTCATCGGGTTGCGCTGAAGACATGCAAGGCCGCGCTCGACAGGATGGTGGATGCGGAGACGGCACGGAGCGCTTTCCTCGTCTTCGCGACGAAGTCGGGAATTCTGGTGCCTGAGGCTCGGCCGGTTATTGCGGCGAGCCAAACCGGGACGTTCAGCAGCCGGGTTGCGATCTGAGGCCGGCGCAATCCATCCGGCTGCGTGTTCTACGGGGGGGCCCAACGGCCCCTTTTCTGTCGTTAAACTTCCTCAGCCAACACACGGTGCTTACCACCGATGCACAAACGCCATGTTGGTGTCGCCTTCGGCCTTCAGGGCTTCCAAAACGGGCGCGCAGAGAATACCAGCATCGCGTCTGTCGAAACTCCCGCCGCCGTGACGCTATCCGCAAAGGCGGCTAGACTACCGAGCGTGTAGGCCGGGCGGGTGCGAAAGGTGCAAATGGCGAAGTTCGATCTATCCTCGACCGAGAGCGACAGCTTAGCCGCGCGCCTTCGAAATGTCGCGATAACGACACGTCGCCTCTGGCGGCGCTTCTGGCGCACCGTTTCCCAATATATGCCCAAACGGCTTTATGCCCGCTCGCTCATCATCATGATCGCGCCGATGATCCTGCTGCAGGCCGTCATCGCCTATTCGTTCATGGAGCGTCATTGGCAGACGGTAACTCAGCGCCTCTCGCAAGCGGTGACGCGCGACATCGCTGCCATTATCGACATTATCGAGACCTATCCGCAGAGCGACAATTACGAGAACATCATCCGCATCGCCCAAGAGAGGCTTGCTCTAAGGATCAGCGTCGAACCGCCCGGGCCCCTCCCCGCGCCCGGCCCCAAGCCATTCTTTTCCATTCTCGACCAGACGCTGAGCGAGGAAATCACACGCCAGATCAACCGGCCCTTCTGGCTCGACACCGTGGGCAATTCGAACATCATCGAAATCCGCATCCAGCTGAATGACAAGGTGTTGCGCGTCTTTGCGCGGCGCAGCCAAGCCTACGCGTCCAACACGCATATATTCCTGCTCTGGATGGTAGGGACCTCCCTGGTTCTCATCGCGATTGCCGTAGCTTTCCTGCGCAATCAGATCCGTCCCATCCTGCAGCTTGCGGAGGCGGCCGAGAGCTTCGGCAAGGGACGTCCCACCAGTGATTTCCATCCGCGCGGTGCTGAAGAAGTCCGTCGCGCAGGCAGTGCATTCCTGCAAATGAGGGAGCGCATCGAACGGCAGATCGAGCAGCGAACGGCCATGCTGACCGGCGTCAGCCACGATCTCAGAACCATCCTGACCCGCTTCAAGCTGCAGCTCGCACTGGCGCGCAACAGAGCCGACATCAAGGCGCTCGACCAGGACGTCGAGGAAATGCGCCTCATGCTGGAGGGCTATCTCGCCTTCGCCCGTGGCGAAGCGCAGGAAGAAGCAGGCCGGTTCGATCTTGCCGCGTTCCTCACGAAGATGGAGGAGGAGGCAAGGATGCGCGGCTGCAACTTCGACGCCTCCCTCACCGGCAAGCCGGAGGTGCACGTGCGTCCGAACGCGTTTTCCCGCCTGCTGTCAAACGTGGTCGGCAACGCGTTCCGCTATGCCTCGGAGGTCAAGGTCAGCGCCCGGCATCTTGATGGGACACTGCTCGTTGCAATCGACGATAACGGTCCCGGCATTCCGGAAGACAAGCGCGAGGAGGTCTTCAAACCTTTCGTCCGGCTGGACGAAGCACGCAACCTGGACGAGACCGGCACAGGCTTGGGTCTTTCCATCGCCCGCGATATCGCCCGCAGCCACGGGGGCGACATCACGCTCGAAGACAGCCCTTTGGGCGGTCTGCGGGTAATCGTCCGCGTACCTGCCTAACAACGGGAAGGGCCGAAACTTTCGCTTCGGCCCTTCTAATGGTGGTTCGGCGAATCAGGCGGCTTTGTCCTGCCGGTTTTCCTGTGCCGACCGGATCGTTTTCAGCGCCGTTGCCCATTTATGGAGCTCGTCGAGCATTGCTTTGGCGCCCTCATTCATCTGCTCGTTGGCGCGAAACTCCCCTTCCTCACTGATGAACTGCGGGAAGAAGGGCACGGGCACCGTCTGCGGAAGCGCGTGAACATTCACATTGCTGAGCAGTTGCCGCAAACTTTGCGCCGATCGCAGGCCGCCGGAAATGCCACCATAGCTGACCACGCCCGCCGCCTTGTAATGCCATTCGAGCGCCAGCGCCTGAACCGCGTTCACGAGACTTGCCGGGGGAAAGTAATCATATTCCGGTGTAATGAAGACGTAGGCATCCGCTTTCCCAACGCTTTTGCTCCAGCGGCGGGTGTGCTCGTGCTCATATTGCTGCAGGCGCGGATGCGATGCCTCATCCAGGAGCGGCAGGTTGAAATCCGCAAGATCAACGAGTTCAACGTCAAACTTGCCGTGGGATTTGGCGAATTCCTTGAGCCAGTCTCCAATGACGGGCCCGACGCGGCCCGGGCGAGTGCTACCGATAATGATGTTCAGTTTAAGCGACATAAGCTTCCTCAAAACCGTGCCGCTCGAGGTCGATGGGAGGTTCGACCTCGAGTGGTATAAATTAGTGACCTGGGGAGAAATAGTAACTTGATCGATTCGCACAAGAAGGCACGAATTCCATACCTAGTCACCTCAAGGTGACTGCTTGGCCGATTTGTCCGGGGAATTTAGGCTTGCGCAGATCGCATGGGATGATCCAGCAGAAGGGTAAGGGTACATGCGCCGTCTTTTTCCATACGGATGCGACGGGCAAGCACCACGAAAGTCTCGGCTTGATTGCCTGCGGGGATTTCTATGAGGTCGCCTTTGGAGACCCACTCGTCCAACCGAAGCCGCTCCAGCCAGGGAAGAAGCTGGGCACGCTCGGCAAAAAGGCGAGCGCTCGCCGTTAACTCGATAGTCGTTTCCACTCCGCACTCCTAAAATGCGAGTGACGAACCGCTATCGCAGGTAAATCGTTCCCTGCCTTGAAAGCATCCGGGTTTCAGATGCTCGATCTGCCGGCTCAATGCAGCCGGCTGCCATTGGGAACGGGTCTTTCGACCGCCGCCAAAACCACAGCCCCCTGCTCGTCGGAGAATCCGAGGGTAAGCACCTCAGACAAAAATTTCCCGATTTGGCGCGGAGGAAAATTGACCACCGCCATCACCTGCCGGCCGACAAGGTCCTCAGGGTTGTAGTGGACGGTGATCTGGGCGGAAGACTTCTTCACGCCGATTTCCGGGCCGAAATCGATCTTCATCTTGATGGCAGGCTTGCGCGCCTCCGGGAAAGGCTCGGCCTCGATCACCGTCCCCACCCGTATATCGACCTTCTCGAAATCCGCGTAGACGATCTCCTCCGCCCTACCCATGACACCTCTCACGCAGTACCGGAGGTCTCGAAAAGAACGCTGTTCAGCGCGTCCTGCGCGCTCGTGCCCGACCAGATGACATATTGGAAAGCCTGATAGTAGCATTCGCAGGCTTCAAGCGCGCTGTTGAGCATCACTTCCACCTGCTGCCCGGTCGGCTCGAGGCCGCCCGCAAGCACGAGCGACTGGCGGAACATGACGACGCCCTCCCGCTCCCACAAATCGAAATGGCCGAACAGCATCTGCTCATTGATCAACGCGATCAGGCGCATCACTTCCAGCGTCCGCTGTTCGGGCACCTTCAGATCGAATGCGCAGGCAACATGCAGCGCCTCGAATTCCTCCATCCAGGAGAACGAAACGTGGTAGTCTGTCCAAGTGCCGGCTACGGAAATGGCGATCTCGTCATCGCCATTGCGCTCGAAGCTCCAGTCATTCGAGTGGGCGACATGCTCGATAACGTCCACGGGGTGAGCGCCACGCGTCATGTCGAGTTCAAGAAGGCTCATTAATCTGCTTTCCCATTCTTTGGGAGCGTCGTCAGACGCCCGCCATGTGACACATGCGGTTCAAGGCACGCGACCGAGTACGACACTGAGCGGAGCGTGAACACGCAAGGACACAAGACAGGCCCGCCCCAGCCCGACCGATGATCTATTCCGAATCATCAAGTAAATTCAGTCTATTGATCGTAGGACGCCTGACCAGCTTTTTTTCTCCAACCGGCCCGCCGGTGTGGATAGCCGCGGTTCCACGGATGATTCAAAGTGCCGCGTAACCGACTCTCGCGCCAGCACTTTTTGGCGTTGCTCACAGGCTGGATGAGGATAACTATTTTTTTGAACGGGCCGGGCCGGCAGGGCTGTCGGTGACCGTATCCGTGGCCTGGGCGGCGGCGAGCTTCGTTTCGAGAAGCTCGATGCGGGCCAGAAGAGCCGCATTTTCCTCCCTGGCCTTGATGGCCATTTCGCGTACCGCCTCGAAATCCTCGCGCTGGACGAGATCCATCGAGTTCAGGAGTCGCTCGGTCTGAGCGCGGAAAAGATTTTCGAATTCGCGGCGCACGCCTTGGGCAGCACCGGCGGCATCGGTCACCACCTTCGCGAACTCATCGAGGATCCGGTTGGGGCCGTTTGTCATGTCGGTGCTCCTGTTTAATAATTGAGGTAAGGCGGGCCGACCGCGAATGCAAGCATCATGCGCCGGACTTGACCACGCCGCAATGCTTGCCCATAGCTTCGCGCGGCGCCAAGACCAAGACAGGAGGCATGCTTGATCGACTATCTTCTCCTGCCTCTGACCGCCCTCCCCTTTCCGAATATCGATCCGGTGATTTTCCAGATTGGGCCGCTTGCAGTGCACTGGTACGGACTGGGCTATGTGGCGGGAATCCTCTTTGCCTGGTGGTACACCAAACGACTCGTGAGCACGCCGGGGCTGTGGGCGAACAATGTTCCCCCAATGAAGCCCGAGGATCTCGACGATTTCGTCATCTGGGCTGCAGTCGGCGTCGTTCTCGGCGGCAGGCTGGGCTATGTGCTCTTTTACGATCTGCCGCGTTATATCGATAATCCGTTGGACATCGTGGCGATCTGGCAAGGAGGCATGTCCTTCCACGGCGGTATGCTCGGCACGATCGCCGCGATGGTCTTGTTTTCATTGTCGCGCGGCATCAATCCTTGGAGCATGCTCGATACGGTCGCGGCGGCCACGCCCGTGGGATTGGGCCTCGTACGCCTTGCGAACTTCATCAATTCCGAACTTTGGGGCCGGCCGACAGATATGCCATGGGGATTCGTATTCCCTGATGGCGGCCCGCTGCCTCGGCATCCCAGTCAGCTTTACGAGGCCGCGCTTGAAGGCCTTGTGCTTTTCCTCGTCCTCAGGCTCCTTACCCACCGTTTTCTCAAATTGAAGACACCGGGCTTTGTCGGCGGGGCGTTCATCTGCGGCTATGGGCTGGCACGCATTTTTGTCGAATTCTTCCGCGAGCCGGATGCCCATATCGGCTACGTCTTCGGCGGCTGGCTCACAATGGGCATGATCCTTTCCACGCCGATGGTCGCCGCTGGCATATGGGCCATGCTGACCGCCCGCACGCCTGAGCCTCAGACTCGGCCGGAGACATGACGAGGCTGCGCGATCGCATCCTGCGGCTCATTGAGACCACCGGTCCCTTGGGCGTGGATGCTTATATGGCGCTTTGCCTCTTCGATCCGGAGGACGGCTACTACACCACCCGCGAGCCCTTCGGGGCAGAAGGTGACTTCACCACCGCCCCGGAGGTGAGCCAGATGTTCGGCGAACTCGTCGCCATCTGGCTCTATGCGGCCTGGAAAGCAGCTGGAGCTCCCGCCGATGCGCTCTTCGCCGAGATCGGGCCCGGGCGCGGCACCTTGATGAAGGATATGCTGCGCACCTTTGCGAGACTTGCTCCGAGCCTCGTGGAAGCCCACCGCTTTGCCATGGTCGAGACGAGTCCACGGCTGGCCGCCGTCCAGAGGAAGACGCTGGAAGGAGCCGAGGCAAGCCCGGACTGGTTCCTGAATGTAGAAGAGCTCCCCGACGGACCGCTGTTCATTGTCGGCAACGAGCTTTTTGACGCCGTACCCATAAAGCAGTATGTAAGAGTGCCTGCCGGTTGGCGCGAGCGCGTGGTGGGGCAGACCAAAGACGGCGCGCTCGCTTTCAGGGCAAGTCCCGGTGCCCTTGATTCCCTTTTCCTACCGCCGGACGCGGACCGAGCGCCAGAGGGCTCGATTTTCGAGATCGCTCCCGCCCGTGAGGGGCTAATGGACGTTATCTCGGAACGCCTGGCGCGGCGGAGCGGCGCAGGGCTCTTCATCGATTACGGATACGAGGGACCGGCATTGGGGGAAACGCTCCAGGCCGTACGCCGACACCGCTATGAAGACGTTCTGGAAAGTCCCGGCGAAGCGGATCTGACCGCGCATGTGGATTTCTCCGCGTTGCGGAAGGTGGCGCAGGGGCATGGGCTAACAACACGCCTCATGCACCAGGGCGATTTTCTATTGGGTCTGGGGCTGTTGGAGCGCGCGGGCCGGCTCGGGGCCGGCAGAAGCGCAGAGGAACAACAGCGGATTCAGATGGATGTGGAACGGCTTGCCGGCCCGCAGGAAATGGGAACCCTGTTCAAGGCGATGGCAATCCTGCCGGCGGGTGTGGAAGTGCCGCCATTTGGCACCGGCGGCTAGAAGGCAGCGCCGGTCCGGATTGACATTCCACCGTTCCCTGCCCCACGATCCGCGCTCCAAAATTGACCGGAAGGCGCGCATGCTGGACACGACAAGGCCGGAGCCTCTCCGCTCCCCCCTGCTCGATAGGGCCCGTGACAACGGTGTGAGACACGGCTTCTTCACCCGCCGCGGCGGCGTATCCACAGGAATCTTCGAGAGCCTCAATGTTGGACTCGGCTCCACGGATTCCTCGGAATCCGTCCGTGAAAACAGGCGCCGCGTCTCCGTCGCCATGGGCGTGACTGCGGAAGATCTCGTCACCCTTCATCAGTGCCACTCCGCGGAAGTCGTAACGGTCGAGGAACCATTTCCGGCTGACTCCCGGCCCAAAGCCGACGCTCTGGTGACCAGTCGCCCGGGGCTCGCCTTGGGGGTCCTTGCCGCCGATTGCGGGCCAGTCCTCTTCGCGGATGCCGAAGCGCAGGTGATCGGAGCCGCCCATGCAGGATGGAAAGGCGCCTTAACCGGCGTGCTCGAAAACACCATCGCCGCCATGGAGCGGCTCGGCGCCCGGCGCGAGCGTGTGGCGGCCGTGCTCGGCCCCTCGATCAGCCAGGAGAATTATGAAGTCGGACCGGAATTCATCGAGCGCTTCGTGCAGGCCGACGGGGGCAATGCCCGCTATTTCCGCGACTCCGGGAGAGCCGGCCATGCCCTCTTCGATCTCAACCTCTACACCATAGACCGGCTTACCCGGGCTGGGGTAAAGGCCGAAGCCCTCGGACGCTGTACCTATGCGGACGGGGATTGCTTCTTCTCCTACCGCCGAGCCACCCATCGCGGCGAGCCGGACTATGGGCGCCAGATCTCGGCGATCTGCCTGGAGGTATCCTGATGGCCTTACACTTCGAACGTGCCGAATTCGATGCACGCCGCGACCGTCTGCTGATAGAGATGTCGGAGCGCAAGCTCGACGCATTGCTGCTCTTCGCGCAGGAGAGCATGTATTGGCTGACGGGCTATGACAGCTTCGGCTTCTGCTTCTTCCAGTGCCTCGTCGTAAAGGCCGATGGCTCTATCGTTCTGCTCACGCGCTCGGCAGATCTGCGCCAGGCGCGACACACCTCCATCATCGACAACATCGTTGTCTGGAACGACCGCTACGGCGCCAACCCCGCCCTTGACCTCCGCAATCTCCTGAATGATCTCGACCTGCTCGGCATGCGGATCGGCGTGGAATATGACACCCACGGGCTGACGGCCAGGAACGGCAAGCTTCTTGACGAACAGCTCCAGACCTTCGCCAAAATCGAGGATGCGTCCGACCTCGTGCCGCGCCTGCGGCTATTGAAAAGCCCAGCGGAAATAGAAAAGGCAAAACGGGCGGCGGAACTGGCAGACGATGCCCTGGACGCCGCACTCCCCCTGATCAAGCAGGGCGGGGACGAAGCTGCGATCCTCGCGGCGATGCAGGGCGCGATTTTCCTGGGTGGCGGTGATTATCCCGCAAACGAGTTCATCATCGGCTCAGGCACGGACGCCCTGCTTTGCCGATATAAGGCAGGGCGGCGCAAGCTTGGCAAAAACGACCAGCTCACATTGGAATGGGCGGGTGTCTATCATCACTATCATGTGGCCATGATGCAGACGGTGCTGACCGGCAAGGCTTCCCGGCGCCACCAGGAGCTTTTCGAGGCGGCAAAGGCGGCGCTTCTTGCCTGCGAGAAGGCTATGGTGCCCGGAAATACGTTCGGTGATGTCTTCGACGCGCACGCCAAGGTAATGGAGGCGCATGAATTGACGCGTCACCGACTCAACGCCTGCGGCTATTCGCTGGGTGCGCGCTTTTCGCCTTCTTGGATGGAGCCGCAAATGTTCTACGCGGGCAATCCGGAGCCCATCGCGCCGGACATGACGCTCTTTGCCCATATGATCATCATGGACTCCGATTCCGGCACGGCGATGTGCCTGGGCCGGACGTATCTCACGACCGAGTCCGCGCCGCTGATGCTTTCTCGCCATGGCCTTGATTTGATCATAAGGTAGAATCAGGGAGCGGAGTACTCTGGGGGGTGTTTTCATCGCGGAGAGAACGATGACGCGTTTGAAGACAAGTACTTGGTTTCTGGTGCTCGCGGCGGCCACTGCCGGCTGCAGCGGGACCGAGGCGCTCGACCTCTCCACATCCGGCGCCGCTCGGATTGCGTCCTCCACCACGCCCACGCGTTCCCCGGAGACAACCGCGTCGCCCGCCGCCGGCGATATCATCAGCACGACGCTTACCGACCAGAGCAGCGTCGGAGCACTGCCTGGTCAGTCTATGGCCGCGATCTCCCCGGCTTCCCGCATCCAATTCGCGCCCGTGATCGGCGCAGCGGCTGAAACCGTGCAGCCGCTATCAAACCGCCTAGCCCTGCGCGCAGGGCAACGGGGGCTTGCCATTTCGCCCACCGGCCAGAGCGCCCCCTTTATCGTGAAGGGGTACTTCTCCACCGTCAGCGATGAAAAGGGAACCACAATCATCTTCGTGTGGGATGTACTTGATCCCGCAGGGAACCGCCTGCATCGGATTCAGGGGCAGGAAAAGGCTACGGGATCCGGCGAAGGTTGGGGCGCCGTCACCAGCGCCAATATGGATGCCGTGGCCGATCGCACGATAGAGGAACTCGCAACCTGGCTTCAAGCCGGCCACGCCCGGACCTGAGTAGCGTCGAAGCCTGCGCGTTCATCTCGCGTGATGGCTCATCGCTGCCGTCTGACATCGTGTATCGAGGAAATTGCGACGATTTGACCGAAACGGGCCGATCCCCGTTAATTTAAGCGTCTCAATTGACTGCATCCATACAACCTGCGGTTAGTCTTCCCTCTGAAGATTACCTCGTCAAGGGCGAATTGCAGGCGGTTATGGGCTATTCACCCTTGCAATCATCGGCAACGCCGCTAAAAGCCCCGAATTGAAACGTGGCGTCGGCCGGGATCACTCCATGAAGCTTTTCGCGGGCAATTCCAACCGGGTGCTGGCTGAAGCCATCGCCCGCTACCTCAACATTTCACTTGGCAAAGCGTTGGTGCGACGTTTCGCAGATCAGGAAATCTTCGTCGAGATACAGGAGAATGTACGCGGCGAGGACGTCTTCGTCCTGCAGTCCACCTCCTATCCGGCGAATGATCACCTGATGGAACTGCTCATCATGATCGACGCCTTTCGCCGCTCCTCGGCGCGTCGCATCACGGCGGTGCTTCCCTATTTCGGCTATGCTCGGCAAGACCGCCGCACCTCGGGGCGCACGCCGATTTCCGCCAAGCTCGTTGCCAATCTGATTACCCAGGCAGGTGCTGACCGGGTTCTGACCCTTGATCTCCATGCCGGCCAGATCCAGGGCTTCTTCGATATACCGACCGACAACCTCTATGCCGTTCCCGTGATGGCGCGCGACGTGAAGGCACGTTACAAGCTGGAGAACGTGATGGTGGTCTCGCCGGATGTGGGCGGCGTCGTCCGCGCGCGTGCGCTTGCCAAGCGCATCGATGCCCCGCTCGCCATTGTCGACAAGCGCCGCGACCGCCCCGGCGAGTCGGAGGTGATGAATGTCATCGGCGAGGTGCACGGCCGGGATTGCCTGCTGATCGACGATATCGTCGATTCAGGCGGGACCCTCTGCAACGCTGCAGAAGCCCTGCTTGCAAATGGAGCGACGAGCGTCACCGCCTATATCACGCACGGTGTGCTATCGGGCGGCGCAGTGGCAAGGATCACGGGCTCAAAGCTCAAGGAGCTTGTGATCACCGACTCCATCCAGCCGACTTCATCAGTCGAGGCCGCCCACAACATCCGCACCATATCGATCGCCGATCTCATCGGGGAAGCAATTTCGCGGACCGCGTCGGAACAGTCGGTTTCCAGCCTTTTCAACTAGGCTTGCGCGCCTAGGCGCCTTGCGCTATAGACCCGCAGTCCGCGCAGACACCCTTGGAGGCAGCGCGGATGGAGGCCGACCCGGCGCCAAGGCGCTGCAGGCGGCTTTCTCGTTTTCGGGACCTGGCTTCCGCCGGCCCGGAGGCGCTCCGACAAACGAAAGGTAAAGCCATGAGCCAGTCATACGAACTGACGGCCGAGGCGCGCGAACGGGTCGGTAAGGGGTCCGCCCGGGCAATTCGGCGCAGCGGAAAGATTCCCGCCGTGATCTACGGCGACAAGCAGCCCCCCCTCTCGATCACCCTTCCCTACAAGGAAGTGTTCCTGCGCATCCATGCCGGCGGTTTCCGGACCACCATCGCCACCATCAATGTGAATGGCGAGAAGATCCAGGTCCTGCCCAAGGATTACCAGCTCGATCCGGTGCGCGGCTTCGCCATGCACGTGGATTTCCTGCGCGTGAGCCAGAACACGGTCGTGACGGTGAACGTGCCCGTGCACTTCATCAACGACGAGAAGGCGCCCGGCATCAAGCGCGGCGGCGTGCTGAACGTCGTGCGCCACGAGGTTGAGTTCGTGTGCCCCGCCAATGCCATCCCGGACAACATCACAGTGGATCTTGAAGGGCTCGATATCGGCGACTCGGTGCATATTTCGGCCGTGAAGCTGCCGCAGGGCGTGACGCCCACGATCACCGACCGCGACTTCACGATCGCGACGATCGCCGCACCGGCCGGCCTGCGTTCGGAAGAGGCGGAAGCCGGCGAAGCGGCTGCAGAGCAGACGGAAGGAAGCGGAGAGTAATTCTTCGCAGCTTCCGGGAGGCGCTTCATGCTTCTCATCGCGGGGCTAGGCAATCCCGGCCCGCAATATCAAAAGCACCGGCACAATGTCGGTTTCATGGCGGCGGATGCCATTCACCGCCGCCATTCCTTTTCGCCTTGGTCGAAGAAATTCAACGCGCTCGTGGCTGAAGGCCGAATCGGCACCGAAAAGGTGCTGCTTATGAAGCCCCAAACCTTCATGAACCTGTCGGGGCAAGCGGTCGGCGAAGCCATGCGTTTCTACAAACTTCCGACCTCCGACCTCATCGTCCTCTACGATGAGCTCGACCTCCCCCCCGGAAAGGTGCGGGTGAAGCGCGGCGGCGGCTCCGGTGGCCACAACGGCATCAAATCCATCGACGCCCATTGCGGCCAGGATTATCGCCGCGTGCGGATCGGCATCGGACATCCGGGCGACAAGGCGCGCGTGTCCCCTCATGTGCTCGGCGATTTCGCCAAGGCTGACCATGAGTGGCTCGATCCGCTGCTTGATGCAGTGGCCGACAACGTTGCGTTGCTCGCTCAAGGCGACGAGTCCGGTTTCATGAACAAGGTCAGCCTTGTGGTCCAAGGCAAGGCTGGGGCTGCGGAAATGACGGGCGGAGGCTCCGCATCGAAGGGCCAAAGCCACATCCGCCAGGCACGGCCCAAGGCGACGGCAAAGCTGCCGGAGGGCGGCCCGATGGCCGCAATGTTGAAGAAACTCTTCGGCAGCAAAGAGTAAGCTTCCGGGCTTGACGATCCTCGGCCCCATCGCTCATAGCCCTGCCAACACTTCTTTGATCGGCTTCGAAAGCGACAGGACAGATTATTCATGGGTTTCAAATGCGGCATCGTCGGCTTGCCCAATGTCGGCAAATCGACGCTCTTCAACGCGCTGACCAGGACAGCGGCCGCCCAGGCCGCCAACTATCCGTTTTGCACCATTGAGCCCAATACGGGCGAGGTGGCGGTGCCCGACCCACGGCTGAAGAAGATCGCCGAGATCGCAGGTTCCAAGGAGATCGTGCCGACGCGCATTTCATTCGTCGATATTGCCGGTCTCGTGCGGGGCGCCTCCAAGGGCGAAGGCCTGGGCAACCAGTTCCTGGCCAATATCCGCGAGGTCGATGCGGTCGTCCACGTCCTGCGTTGCTTCGAGGATGACGACATCACCCACGTGGAAGGGCGGATCGATCCGGTAGCGGATGCCGATACGGTCGAGACCGAGCTGATGCTTGCGGATCTGGAAAGCCTGGAGCGGCGGGTCGTCCAGATAAGGAAGCGTGCTACGGGCAAGGACAAGGAAGCCACGGCCACCCTCCCCATCATGGAGCGAGCGCTCGCGCTTCTGCAGGACGGCAAGCCCGTGCGTCTCATCACGTCAGAGCTCGATGCCGAGGGAATGCGCGTGCTGCGCTCCCTCAACCTGCTCACCTCCAAGCCGGTGCTTTATGTCTGCAACGTCGCCGAAGGCGAAGCGGCGAGCGGCAATGCTCATACGGCTGCGGTCGCGAAAATGGCCGAGGCGCAGGGCGCCAAAACAGTGATCATTTCGGCGGCGATCGAAGCCGAAGTCTCGCAGCTCCCGGATGAAGAAGCGGCCGAATATCTAGAGGCCATGGGTTTGCACGAGCCCGGGCTGGATCGGCTCATACGGGCCGGCTACGAGCTTCTGGACCTCATCACCTTCTTCACCGCGGGCCCCAAGGAAGCGCGCGCCTGGACCGTACAGAAGGGCGCCAAGGCGCCTCAGGCGGCCGGCGTTATCCATACGGACTTTGAACGCGGCTTCATTCGCGCGCAAACCATAGCCTACGAAGACTTCGTGAGGTTGGGGGGCGAAACAGGTGCGCGCGAAGCGGGGAAAGCGCGCGACGAAGGCAAGGATTATGTCGTTCAGGACGGCGATGTGATGCTTTTCAAGTTCAACGTGTAGGCCGAAGCGCTTTAACTTAACGGTTGAAGCAAAACTTGTGACCTTTTCACGCATCCGGCACTTTTTCCGGGACCCTGTCTTGGCACGGTCACGGACGAGTGGTTATTTCGGCCCGCAACGGCGCTCCCCAGAGCGCCAATCATCAATGTTTTACGGATTGCTCGCCTCCCTTGTGGGGGCAGCGGTCATTTGCGCTTTGAGGAGCTCAGATATGCTCGGAAGAAAGGTTCCGCAGGTTACGTTCCGCACCCGCGTTCGCGACGAATCCATCGAGGGACCAAACCCCTACCGCTGGGAAGACAAGACCAGCGCCGATTTTTTCGCCGGCAAGCGCGTGGTGCTCTTCTCTTTGCCGGGCGCCTTCACGCCCACTTGCTCGACCTATCAGCTTCCGGATTTCGAGAAGCTCTATGAGGAGTTCAAAGCCGAGGGCATCGATGAGATTTACTGCATCTCCGTCAACGATGCCTTTGTGATGAACGCCTGGGGCCGCGCACAGAACATCACCAATATCAAGCTTATTCCGGACGGCTCCGGCGAATTCACGCGCAAGATGGGCATGCTGGTCGCCAAGGATAATCTCGGCTTCGGCATGCGCTCCTGGCGCTATGGCGCGGTGATCAACGACGGCGTCGTCGAGATGTGGTTTGAGGAAGAAGGCTATTCCGACAACTGCGATACGGACCCCTACGGCGTGTCCTCGCCGCAGAACATCCTGCAGGCTCTGCGCGCGCCGCAAGCTGCAGCAGCTTGATAAGCGCTATTGCTTCCGAAGCCCCGGATGCCCGGCATCCGGGGTTTTTTATTGCCCCGATCTGTGCGACCAGAGATCGGTGGACTTGAGGATTCGGAATGAGCAAGCAATGGGCCTATGAGGATATGACGGAAGGCCGGGTGTTTGATCTCGGCTCACGAACCGTCACACGAGAGGAAATCATCGAATTCGCAAGCGAGTTCGACGCACAGCCCATGCATCTTGACGAGGAAGCGGGGCGCCGAAGCATCTTGGGCGGACTGGCGGCATCGGGCTGGCACACATGCTCCGTGTTCATGCGCATGTTGTGTGACGCCTTTCTTCTCGACTCGACTTCTCAAGGATCGCCCGGAGTTACGGAACTGCGCTGGAGAAAACCTGTACTGGCAGGAGACGTCTTGAGCGGAACCACCACCGTGCTCGCAAGGCGCCGGCTCAAGTCTCGCCCCGAGGTGGGGGTTGTCACATTGCGTCACGTCGTAAGAAACCAGCGGGGTGAGGCAGTGATGGAATGCGAGAACCCGATCCTGTTCAGATTGCGCGATCCCGGAGCAGCCGCATGAATCTCGACGCCTTCCTCAAGATCGGCGAGACCATCGAACTTGGCAGCCACACCTTTACGGCGGACGAGATCAAGCGTTTCGCGGAAAAATATGATCCACAGCCCTTTCATCTGAATGAGGAGGAGGCGGAACGGAGCATCTTCGGCAGGCTCTGCGCTTCCGGCTGGCACACCTGCTCCATGTGGATGCGATATAATCTCCAAGCGCGTGAGCGGACCACGGCAGCGGAATGGGACGGACCCGGCCCGCGGCCTACATTCGGCCCCTCGCCCGGTTTCTCGAACGTCAAATGGCTCAAGCCAGTCTATGCCGGAGACACGATCACCTTCACGCGAGCGGCGGTGGGCTACAGGCCCCTGGCCTCGAAGCCGGGATGGACTCTCGTGTCGCTGAAAGGCGGAGCTTTCAATGACGCGGGCGAAACAGTGTTTGAGTTTGAAAACACCGTGCTCCTGCATACGGGCCAGCAACCTGCCTGAAGATTTTTCGCCCCCTACCGCCGTCACCACGCACAAATGAAGGCTGCATGAGGGCGGACCCGCGCATCGGTTCACACCAATGCCGGAGCCTTAGCGTAAGGCCCCGGTCCTCAGTGGCCTTCAAAGGCGATGAGCGTGCGCACATCGACCCCTTGGGCCTCAAGCTTTGCTCGGCCGCCCAGATCCGGCAGATCGATCACGAAGCATGCGGCGACAATGTCTGCCCCCATCTGCCGCAACAGACGCACCGCCGCTTCGGCCGTGCCGCCAGTCGCAATCAGATCGTCCACGAGGATTACCTTTTCACCAGGCGAGACGGCATCGATATGCATCTCCATCTCATCGAGCCCGTATTCCAGGCTGTAGGCAACGCGCACGGTCTCATGCGGGAGCTTCCCCTTCTTGCGGATGGGAATGAAGCCCGAAGAAAGCTGGTGCGCGATCGCGCCGCCCAGGATGAACCCGCGCGCCTCTATCCCTGCGATCTTGTCGATCTTGGAACCCGCATAGGGGTGGACAAGCTCATCGACGGCGCGGCGAAAGGCACGTGCGTCGCCGAGCAGCGTGGTGATGTCGCGAAAGAGAACTCCCGGTCGTGGATAATCGGGAATGGTGCGGATCGCGGAAAGAAGGGTCTCTTCTAGCGGTTGTTTCATGGGCCGGTTCCTGGTTCGCCCTTTTTTGCCCCTTCCCGGCGGCAATGAAAAGGGCGCCCCTGGGGCGCCCTTCAGAATTCGGTCAAAAGGCCGTCAGTGCAGCTCGGCCCAGATCTTGCGCTTGGTCAGATAGACCAGCCCGCCGAACAGCACGAGGAAGATCAGTACCGTGAAGCCGGTCTGCTTGCGTGCCTCGAGATGAGGCTCCGCCGCCCACATCAGGAATGCGGATATGTCTCGCGAATACTGCTCGACAGTCTCCGGCGCGCCGTCCTCATATGTCACCTGGCCATCCGAGATCGGAGGAGGCATAGCGAGCGCCGGGCCACTGATGAAGTAAGGATTGTAATAGGTGCCATCGGGGATCTCGAGACCTTCAGGAGGGGTCTCGTCATACCCGGTCAAAAGCGCATGGAGGTAGTCCGGCCCACCTTCGGCATATTGCGTGAAGATGTCGAAGAGGAAGGTCGGGAACCCGCGCTCGACCCCGCGTGCCTTGGCGATCAGCGAAAGATCAGGAGGAGCGGCACCGTTGTTGGAAGCAGCGGCCTGCTCGACATTGGCGAAAGGCGACGGGAAGTAGTCGGAGGGCGTGCCCGGACGCGTGAACATGTCGCCCGCTTCGTTCGGGCCGTCCTGCACCTCATATTCGGCCGCGATCGCACGCACCTGCTCTTCAGAATAGCCGAGGTCCTCTAGATTGCGGAATGCGACCATGTCGAGGGAGTGACAGGCGGCGCAGACCTCGCGGTAGATCTTGAAGCCGCGCTGCAGCTGGCCCTTGTCATAGGTCCCGAAGGGGCCGGCGAAGGACCACTCCTGCGGTTCCGGTTTCTTGAGCGGATAATGCGGAGTCGCTCCTTCTTCCTGGGCGACCGCAACGGAAGTGGCGAGCGCAAGACCAAGCCCGACAGCCCCCAGAGCGTGGAGAAACATTCTCATTTCCAAAATCCCCTTGCGCATCGCTTAGCGTTGGCTGGCCGGCTGGGTTTCCAAGGAACCCGCCTTGTTCTTCTCGAGCACGGCCTCCGTGATCGAGTTCGGCAGCCTGCGCGGCGTTTCGATCAGCCCCAGAACCGGCATGATGACCAGGAAGAAGGCGTAGTAATAAAGCGTTCCGAGCTGAGCCAAGGCCACATAGACCCCTTCTGCCGGGCGCGAGCCAAGCCAGCCGAGCAGGATGGCATCCGCGACGAAGAGCCAGAAGAAGAGCCGGTACCAGGGCCGGTAGACCGCGGAGCGGACCTTCGAGGTATCGAGCCAAGGCGTGAGGAACAGCAGAATGATCGAGCCGAACATCACCAGCACGCCGCCGAGCTTGGAGTCGATCGGGCCGACATTGAAGGTGATGGCGCGCAGCATGGCATAGAAAGGCAGGAAGTACCATTCGGGCACGATATGCGCCGGCGTCTTCAGCGGATCCGCCTCGATATAGTTATCGGGGTGTCCGAGATAGTTCGGCATGTAGAAGACGAAATAGGCGAACACGAAGAGGAACACGACCATCGCAAAGCCGTCCTTGACGGTCGCGTACGGCGTGAAGGCTACCGTGTCGGTCTTCTGCTTCACCTCGATGCCGGTGGGGTTCGTCTGACCTGTCACATGCAGCGCCCAGACGTGCAGGACGACGACGCCTGCGATCATGAAGGGCAGCAGGTAATGCAGGGAGAAGAAGCGGTTGAGCGTCGGATTGTCCACCGCGAAGCCGCCGAGGAGCAGCTGCTGGATCCAGTCGCCCACAAGCGGGATGGCCGAGAAGAACCCGGTGATCACGGTTGCGCCCCAGAAGCTCATCTGACCCCAGGGAAGCACATAACCCATGAAGGCGGTCGCCATCATGAGGAGATAGATGATGCAGCCGAGGATCCAGAGCAGTTCGCGCGGAGCCTTATAGGACCCATAGTAGAGACCACGGAACATGTGCACATAGACGGCCACGAAGAAGAAGGAGGCGCCATTGGCGTGAAGGTAGCGCAGCAGCCAACCGGAATTGACATCGCGCATGATCTTCTCGACCGACCCGAAGGCAAGCTCGGTGTTCGCCGCATAGTGCATGGCGAGCACGACGCCCGTGAGGATCTGCGCCACGAGCATCAGCGTGAGGATGCCGCCGAAAGTATAGGCGTAGTTCAGGTTGCGCGGCACCGGATAGGCCACGAAGGAATCATAGATAAGACGCGGCAGCGGAAGGCGGGCGTCCATCCAGCGGCCGAAGCCGGTCTTGGGTGTATAGGTAGAGTGTCCACCGCTCATGAAAAATATGCTCCCCTGCGCCTAGCCGATCTGGATGACGGTGTCGGAAACGAATTCGAAGGTCGGAATGGCCATGTTCTCCGGCGCCGGACCTTTGCGGATGCGCCCTGCCGTGTCGTAATGGGAGCCGTGGCAGGGGCAGAACCAGCCGCCGAAGTCGCCCTGCTGGCCGAGCGGCACGCAGCCCAGATGGGTGCAGACGCCGATCATGACCAGCCAGTTCTCCTTCCCCTCGCCTGCCGAACGCGCCAAATCCGTGGCCGGCGTGTCGGCGGGCAGGTTCTCGTTGCGCGCAACCGGATCCTTGAGCTGATCCAGCGGCGTCTCTTGAGCCGCCTGCATCTCCTGCTCGGTGCGATTGCGGACAAAAACGGGGTGTCCCCGCCACTTGACCGTCAGCGACATGCCGGGTTCCACGGCCGACACGTCCACCTGAATAGACGCGAGGGCGCGCGTGGAGGCGTCCGGACGCATCTGGTCAATGAACGGCCAGGCGACTGCGGCCGCGCCGAAGGCCCCGGCCATACCAGTGGCCACGTAAAGAAAATCGCGACGGCTGTGTTCCGGGATGTGGGTCGAATCGATATCGCTCACGGACAGTGGTCCTTTCACCTCATACCTGCCGAAGAATCGTGGAAAATCGCGCACTCGTTAATAGTTGCTGCGACGAGCGGCGCCTTCCCCCGGCAATTGGCGATGGTTTCTATGCCCGACGCCTGGACTTGTCCAGACGCCCCTTGGATGAGAGGGCAGATTGTCGCGGGGAAAATGCCGGGCTGCGCCGGATGCCGAGCGGAAAAGCCCTGGCAGCGCCGCTAGCGGGCGCCGAGCCGTGCCAGGACGGCACGCGGAATGGCCATCTGACGCACGATATCGTCGTGACGCTTCAGGCCACAGAGTTCACGCTGGATGAAATACGCGTAGACCGCATCCGCGGCCTCGCGCACGAGGTCATTGCGTTCGGCCTCCCCGCCCCCATGAGCGGCAAGCTTCGCAAGGCTTTCCTCGGCGCGCTTTCCTGCATTTCCAAGCGATGCCGCCATCTCGCCGGCAAGCTCGTAGTCGAGCACCCCGATCCCGGTTTGCTGCAGACGCGCATTGCCGGTTCCTGGAGGACGAAGCATGGTTTCTTCCCTAGGCGCACCTTCCGACGGAAGGTTCAAGCCCGCAAATATGGTGCTCGTCTTCACGCATGTCACCTGCCACGTGCCGACAAAGCGGACGAGGAGCACCTAAAAGCCAACGGAGCATTTCAGCGAATCGCCGCAGTGGCCCGGCCGAGGAACGGCTCAGTTTCCGTAGCCTGTGCAGGCCACTATGGCCATTTCACCACGGGCGGCAGGCTTGAGAGAATTGAATTGACGTTGCCGCCGGTCTTGAGGCCGAAAATCGTGCCGCGGTCATACAGCAGATTGAACTCGACATAACGTCCACGGCGGATGAGTTGCTCCTCGCGGTCGGCCTCGGTCCAATTGGTGTTGAAGTTCCTCCGCACGATATGTTGGTAAGCAACGAGGAACGCGCGACCGACATCCTGGGTGAAGGCGAAGTCCGCATCCCACCCGCCTTTATCCTCGGGACTCTTCAGCCAGTCATAGAAAATTCCACCGATGCCCCTCGGTTCGTTCCTGTGCGGCAGGAAGAAATACTCGTCGCACCAGCGCTTGAACTTATCGTAGTCGGTCACCCCGGCATGGCGTTCGCAGACGAAACGCATCGACTTATGAAAGGCGATCGCGTCCGGGTCCTCCTGACTGCGCCGACGGTCGAGCATGGGCGTGAGATCCGCGCCTCCGCCGAACCATTGCCGCGTGGTCACCACCATGCGCGTGTTCATGTGCACGGTAGGCACGTTTGGATTGTGAGGGTGGGCAATCAAGGAAATGCCTGAAGCCCAAAAGCGCGGATCCTCCTCCGCTCCGGGGATCTGCTTGCGGAATTCCGGTGAAAACTCGCCATGAACGGTGGAGGTGTGCACACCGACCTTCTCGAAGACGCGTCCATGCATGATGGACATGACGCCCCCGCCGCCTGCACCGCCATCGCGCTCCCACGGGGTGCGCTCGAACCTGCCGGAAGCATAAGTGGAGCGAGGACCGGAAAGCTCGTCCTCCAATTCCTCGAAGGCGGCGCAGATCCGGTCGCGAAGCGCTTCGAACCAGTCCCTCGCCGTCTGCTTCTTTTCCTCGATGTTTTCGGGCAGTCCTGCCGGAATATCGGGTCTATCCATGGCATCCTCTTACGCGCCGCCCCTGCCCGGGTCGCCCCGGCGGCTACAAATGACTCGCAATTTCCCGCAGCGATCCCTAATCTCCTTATGTGCCGGGTCAAGGAGTTCTTTCGTGCGAGTGCCCGCCAAGCCGCCCCTCGAGGGCATAAAGAGAAGTCTCGACAAGAAGCGCGCCGAGCGTCAGGGCAAGCGCCTTCCTCGGGACGGCTTCGTCCGTGAAACCTTCTCGCTTCCGCGCCAGGAGGCCCGCGCAAAAGCACGCGAATGGCTGGAGCGCTGGCCCAAGCAAGCCTACTGGACCGAGATCGAAAGCTGGGCCGAGCGGCCGGGCGACATGATCGAGTTCACCATGCGCCGCCTGCCAAGTGCGGATTAGCGTCATCGCATCTTGACCTCAACTTAACTTGAGGGACTAGCGGCTCTGCTATGAAAAGAGCCGCATCTTCCCTCGGGCATAACGCCGCCTTACCGCACCTGCCGTACGGCCTCGCCGCATGCCATCGCCGCCGCCATCGCGACGTTCAGGCTCCGCGCGCCCTCTTTCATGGGAATGAGCAAACGGTAATCGGCGGCATTATGCACGTTTTCAGGAACGCCTGCCGATTCCCTGCCGAACATGAGAATGTCTCCGTCGCGGAACGAAAACGCGTGATAGGGCACTGTGCCGGCCGTCGTAAACAGGATCAGCCGGCGCCCATTCTGACGCCGCCACGCATCGAACTCCTCCCAGGAGGAATGACGCTCGAGAGCGGCAAGCTCGAGATAGTCCATGCCGGCCCGCTTCAGCGCCCGGTTGGACAGATCAAAGCCCGCAGGCTCTATGAGATCGACGGCCACGCCAAGGCAGGCGGAAAGGCGCAGGATTGCGCCTGTGTTGCCGGGAATGTCCGGCTGAAAGAGTGCTATACGAAAGCCCTGCTGCGCCATATCGTCCCTTGCTGTCGCGCTGAAGACACAGGAGAAGACAGATACAGGATCGTCTTCGCAAAGTCTCTGGCCAGACGCGGCATTAATGGATATAAGGCCGGCCAGCTTAACGTAAACCGTCAGAGGCAGACATGGAAATCCGGATTGTGGTCTCCCTTCTCTGCCCGCGGCCCTGGATCGGGCGCGCGGCCTGACGGCGGTTTTCGTTCCGAAGCTTCTTCCAGTTTTCTAGACGCACGAGCGGATCCGCCGGAACCCCTTCCGGAAGCTTTCAAGGATTCGTTCATGTCCAGCAATTCGCCCAAAGAGCGCAAGGCGCTCGAAAAACTTACCGCTCCGGTCGATACCGCGCTCCCGCCCTTCGCGACAGGCAACGTTCCCGCCAAGGCGTTGTCAGGAGCTTTTGCCGCAGCGCTTGGCGGAAAGCCGCAGGTGGGCCATGCCGGTGCGAAGGCCCTACTTGGCAAAGAACGCGGGAAGACAGTTGTCGAAGAGGCCGCCTCCGCGCGGATGAAGATCAACAAGCCCAGCGCCACGACCACGCCGCGCAAAGGGCACCGTTAATTTTCGAGGATAAGCAATGTTCCATTGGTTTGAAAAAAGGCTAGAGCCCTTTCCCGCCGAAGAACCGCAGGAGCCGCCGAGGACCCTTGTCGGCTTCTGCCTTCATTATACGCGAGGGCTGTGGCCGTTTATCGCGATTTCGGCAGTGCTTTCAGCAACGATCGCGATCGTCGAAGTCGGGATGTTCTCCTTCCTAGGCAATATCGTCGATTGGCTGTCGCAGCACGATCGGGAAACCTTCCTTCAGACCGAGGGCTGGAAACTGGCCGGCATGGCCGCCATCGTGCTCGTCTTCCTGCCCGTCGTCGTCTGGCTGCACTCTCTGATGCTGCACCAGACGCTGATGGGCAATTACCCCATGCGCATCCGCTGGCAGGTGCATCGCTATCTCCTGAACCAGTCGATGACCTTTTATCAGGATGAGTTTGCGGGCCGCATCGCTACCAAGATGATGCAGACGGCACTCGCCGTGCGCGAATGCGTGATCAAGCTGATCGACGTGTTCAACTATGTCGCGGTCTATTTCACCGGTATGCTGGTAATAGCGGCTTCGGCGGATATTCGCCTTGCCGCGCCGCTCCTCGCCTGGATCGTCTGCTATATCCTGCTTCTGCGCTACTTCATCCCGCGTTTGGGAAGCGTGGCCCAGGAGCAGGCCGACGCACGCTCGCTCATGACGGGGCGCATTGTCGACAGCTACACGAACATCCAGACGGTGAAGCTCTTTTCCCATGCGCGCCGGGAGGCGAGCTTTGCGCGGTCGGCGATGACCGGCTTCCTGGATACGGTCTTCCGGCAGATGCGCCTGATCACGAGCCTTTACGGCCTGCTCTATATGCTGAACTCGCTCTGCCTGTTCGTCGTTGGGGCATTGTCGCTTTGGCTGTGGCTGAACGAGATCGTCAGCGTCGGCGCGGTGGCCGTGGTGATTGCGCTGGTGATGCGGCTCTGGGGCATGTCCCAGTGGATCATGTGGGAGATGACGATGCTCTTCGAGAATATCGGCACCGTGCAGGACGGCATCGGCTCCATATCGAAACCGCGCGTCGTGGAAGATCGGCCCGATGCAACGGAGTTGAAGGTCACCAGGGGCGAGATCGCCTTCGAAAACATCCGCTTCCACTATGGCAAGAAAGGCGGCGTGATCGAGGACCTCTCGTTGACGATCCGGCCAGGGGAGAAAGTGGGTCTCGTCGGCCGTTCGGGAGCGGGCAAATCCACGCTCGTCAACCTGCTGCTCCGCTTCTATGATCTCGAAGGAGGTCGCATACTGATCGACGGGGCGGACATCTCGCGGGTCACCCAGGATTCGCTTCGCGCGCAGATCGGGATGGTGACGCAGGACACCTCTCTGCTGCATCGCTCGGTGCGCGACAACATCCTCTATGGCCGGCCGGACGCCGATGACGAAATGGTGAGGGCGGCCGCGGAAAACGCTGCCGCACTGGATTTCATCCCCAGCCTGCGCGATATCAAGGGGCGTACAGGCTTCGACGCCCATGTGGGCGAGCGCGGCGTCAAGCTTTCCGGGGGCCAGAGGCAGCGCATCGCGATCGCCCGCGTTATGCTGAAAGATGCGCCCATCCTGATCCTGGACGAAGCGACCTCGGCGCTCGATTCCGAGGTGGAGGCAGCGATCCAGGAAAACCTGTACCGCCTGATGGAAGGGAAAACCGTGATTGCCATCGCTCACAGACTTTCCACAATCGCCGCCATGGATCGGCTGGTGGTGATGGACGCCGGCCGCATCATCGAACAGGGCACGCATGACGATCTGATAGCCAGAGGCGGGCTCTATGCACAGCTTTGGCATCGGCAATCCGGCGGCTTTCTCGAGCTGGATCCCGCGGAGGCAGCCGAGTGAGCGCAGAAGAAGACCTCAGGAAGGATCTCGGAGACCGGCTCTGGCGACATGCCGAAGGGGCGATAGACCCCTTCGGCGATACCGACCGGGAGGTGCTGCCGGAAAACGCCCGGGATTTCATCCTATTCTTCGCGAAACAGGCCAAACTGCCTTTCATTCTGCTCCTGATCGCGGGAGCACTGTCGGCCACGGTCGACGCCGGACTTTACTGGGCGCTCGGGTGGCTGGTGGATCTGCTCGACCGCACCTCGCCGGCAGATTTGCTTTCGGAGCACTGGGTACAATTGGCAGCGCTTGCCTTCTTTGTGCTCGTCGTGCGCTCGCTGGTAATGATCGCAAATACCGTGATGGAACAGCAGGTGATCTCGCCAGCCTTCTATCAGCGTGTACGCTGGCAGGCCTTCCGGCGGGTTATGGAGCAGCCCTACGAATTCTACCAGAACGACTTCGCGGGCCGGATCGCGACGAAGATCCTCCAGGGCGCGGAAGCCACCGGCGATTTCATAACCTCCTCGCTCCAGACCATGTGGAGCTTCCTCACATTCTTCGTGCTGGCCGGCACCATCCTGGCCACCCTCGATCCCTTGATGGGCGTGGTGCTCCTGGTCTGGTTCGCCTCCTATCTCACGCTCGCTCGCCTGCTCCTGCCGCCATTGCGGCGGGCGGGGCGGCGCACGGCCGACGAGCGCTCGGCGATGAACGGCCGTATGGTCGACGCTTTCACAAACATCATGGCTGTCAAGCTGTTCGACAGCGGCCGGCGTGAACACGGCTATGTTCGCGAGAGCATGGCGAACCTGCTCAACGCCATTTGGGCGCTCGGCCGTGCGATCACGCGGGTGCGTGCGGCAATAACCATCATCAACGGCATCATGATCACGGCAGTCGGCGCACTCTCCGTCGCAAGCTGGATGAACGGGAGCGCCAGCACCGGCGAGATTGCCACCGTAATGGGCCTCATGTTCAGGCTGAACCAGATGTCCGGCTATGTTATGTTCAACATCAACGGGCTCATTCGGTCCTACGCCACCGTGCAGGATGCGACCGGTACGATCTCCCGTCCACCTGCAATTCGAGACGCGCCCGATGCGCGCGTTATACCGCCTGCCAAAGGCGATCTCCGCTCCGAGAATGTCTCTTTCCATTATGGCCGCGAAGGCGGGATCATTGAAGGATTGAACCTTCATATCCGGCCGGGCGAACGCGTTGCGCTGGTCGGGCCTTCGGGGGCCGGCAAGACGACCATCATCAATCTGATGCTGCGTCTCTTCGACGTGGAGAGCGGCCGTATCCTTCTCGACGGCCAGGACATCAGGGATGTGACGCAAGCCTCGCTGCGCGGCCAGTTCGGTGTTGTGAGCCAGGAACCCATCCTGATGCATCGCTCCATCCGCGACAACATCGCATATGGCCGGCCCGGAGCAAGCGACGCGGAAATCATAGCGGCGGCGAAGCGCGCCCGCGCGCATGATTTCATCCTCGGCGTCCGCGATCCTGCCGGACGCACCGGTTATGATGCCCATGTAGGCGAGCGGGGCGTCAAGCTCTCGGGCGGCCAACGCCAGCGCGTGGCGATCGCACGCATGATGCTGAAGAATGCGCCGATCCTCATCCTGGACGAAGCGACGTCCTCGCTGGATTCGGAAATCGAAGCGGCAATCCAAGAAAATCTTGAGGGCCTGATGGAGGGAAAGACGGTGATCGCGATCGCGCACCGCCTTTCGACCGTCGCCGCACTCGACCGCGTGATCGTGCTGGATCGCGGGCGTATCGTCGAGGAAGGCACGCACGAAGACCTCATTCGCCGCAACGGACTCTATGCCCAACTGTGGAAGCGCCAGTCCGGCGGGTTCCTGGATGGCCGTCTCGCTGCGGAATAGGTCGATTTTCCCTATGATGATATCTCGATCTAGGCGAAGCCCCGTCCATCGCGGACCTATAGCTCCGGCCTCCTCAGCAACTGCCGAGATTGGTTGGCCGGAGCGGTAAGTCCGCCAAGTCCCGCTGGCTCATTGCCGCTATCGCGGGATGGGAGAGCGGATCACGTCGCCAATGTTCCTGCTCGTCGAGATGAGCCGAAGCGGCGAGGAATTCCCTCCGGGACCGGGGGAGATATGCGGCAGCGCTCAAGAAAAGCTTCATCATCTCCTGGTCCTCCAAGTTCCTTATCCTTATAATCTCGCCTAAACGGCCCGATCGCAATGCAGATTGCGTGAGCCATGCTATAGAAAAACTGCATGAGAAATTTGAACCAGGTTCATCTCAATGCCCTGCGCGCTGTAGAAGCGGTGCTGCGGCTCGGCTCGCTCTCGGCCGCAGCTGCCGAGCTCGGCGTGACCGTTGGAGCGGTCAGCCAGCACCTCATCCGCTGCGAAGAACAGCTTGGAAGATTGCTGTTTGAGCGCACTGGACGAGGGTTGCGGCCCACGCCATTCGGAATGCGGATGGCGGGCCTTCTCAACGAGGGCTTCGGAAAGCTGGACGAGGCGGTGGCGCTATCACGCGGCGGGGCCGATACCGTTCTCACCATCTCGGTGGCGCCTGTTTTTGCTTCGAAATGGCTGGTGCCGAGACTTTCTCGCTTTTCGGCCCTCCACCCAGAGCTGCGGTTGCGGCTCGATGCGTCTGTTTCACTCGTCAATCTCGACGCGTCCGATGTCGACCTTGCAATCCGTGTCGGCGAAGGCGGATGGCCTGGCGTCAATGCAGAATTCGTCCTGGCTCAGGAGGTCTTTCCCGTCTGCGCACCGGCCCTTTTGGAACGGCTTCGCGAACCGCGGGACATTCTTGATGTCCCGGTGGTGCGTGACGCGAATTCAACGATCAGCTGGGACATATGGCTGGATCCCTTCGGCCTGACTGAGCAAGACATGTGGGAAGGAAACAGCTTCACCGACGCTTCGCTGGCGCTCGACGCAGCGATCGCGGGTCAGGGAGTGATGCTCGCCTGGCAAACGCTTGCCCATGATGCTCTCGCGGCCGGACTCTTGGTACGGCCATTCAAGGAACTTGCCAGAACAAGGTTCGGCTATTTCCTGGTCACTTCGAAGAACCGGCCGGAAGCCAAAAAGGTGAAGATCAAGGCTTGGCTCCGGAAAGAGATCGCCGAGACAGCGGGAAATTACAAATCGTGACCTTGTCTCGGGCCGACCTCCACCCAGATATCGTGTATGATTCGGGCATCCGATAGACGGAGGAATTGAATGATGAAGGAGTTTCATTGCGGATCGCTGGTACCCGGTTGCGAATGGCATACGCGTCACGAAGAGGAGGCGGAAGTGATGCGCCGGGCCGTTGAACACATGCGTGAGGTCCACGGAGAGACGATCATCCGCGAAAGCATGATCGAAGCCATCCGATCGCGGATTGTCCAGCAACAGGACGCGGCCTAGCTGGCCGGTCGCAGAAAGAAGGGCGCCCGAGGGCGCCCTTATGCATTGTCGAGCAAGTCTTCGCGCGAGAGCGAAAACCCTGAGTCGACCCAGTTCCTTTCAAGCTTGGAAAGCTTCGCGCCGACCTCCTCGCCGGGCTTGTAGCCGCGATCGAGCAGATCTTTTCCCCGGACGGGAAACACCGGCCTTTCCCAACGCGCCGTGATATCGAGCAAACGCTGATAGCCAGCAGCCTCGACAAGGGCTTTGTCGCTCTCCCTTGCACGGGCACGAGCGGAAGCGAGCCCCAGCCGCAAACGCCAGTCGATCGCCCTCGGCTCGCTCCCATAAAGCAGTTTCCGGAACTCCCCCTCGCTAAGCGACGGGTCGGGCTGTGGCGACTCCGCCCAGGAAATCAGCGCGGCTGATTCAGCCTTGGAAAAGCGCAGCCGTGTTGCGAGTTTCTCCATCCGCTGCGGATCCGGCGGCACAATGGAAGCCAGCCGCAGGATAGGCTCTACCGGCCAGCTGAATGCGCGTTCCGTCTCAACAAGGGAGTGGATCGCATCGATACCCCATTTCTCCGTTTCCGGGAGCACTTGAGTAAGCACGCCCGTCTGCCGCATCCAGAGGAGCGCCCGAGAAGGGTCAGGAGCGCTCAACAGCTTTTTCAGCTCCATCCAGATCCGCTCGGCAGAAAGGCTGGAGAGCTGATCCTTCAGTCGCGCGCATGCCTTCAATCCTTCCGCATCCGGCCGCCCCGAGCCGTACCAGGCGAAGAAGCGGAAAAAGCGGAGGATCCGAAGATAATCCTCCCGGATACGCTGCTCCGGCTCGCCGATGAAGCGGAGCCGACGCGTTTCAAGGTCAGCCAAGCCGTTCACGAAATCCACCACGCCGCCGTCAGCCTCGGCATAGAGCGCATTGATCGTGAAATCGCGACGTTCGGCATCCGCCTTCCAATCACGTCCGAAGACGACGCGCGCGCGCCTGCCGAAGGTTTCGACATCGGCACGCAGGGTGGTAACCTCATAGGGTTTCCCGTTGGCGATGACGGTAACGGTGCCATGCTCATAACCCGTGGGTACGACCTTGAAGCCAGCCCGCTTTGCCCGGCGAATGGTCTCTTCAGGAACGGTGGTGGTGGCGATATCGACATCCGTAACCGCCTCGCCCAGAAGGGTGTTGCGTACGGCGCCGCCCGCAATCCGGGCTTCCTCCCCACCCTCGTTCAGGACTTCGAGCAGGGATTGGAGGCCTTGCTTTTCAAGCCAGGGCGCGCCGGCGATCGTGGTCATCGGGCATAGAGCCTTTCATAAAGCATGCGGAGAATGCCGGCGGTGATTCCCCATATGAACCGCTCCTCGTAAGGCATTGTATAATAGAAGCGTTCCTTCTCGTTCCATATACGGCTCTCCCGCCGATGATTGGCAGGATCCATAAGAAAGGAAAGGGGCACCTCGAAAGCGGCTTCCACTTCGTGGGGGTTCAGGATCAGCGAGAAACCCGGCCGCACGACGGAGAGGATCGGCTGTATCCGATAGCCGCTGCCCGTCACGTAATCCGGCATGCGGCCGACCACCTCCACAAATGAGCGGTCGAGCCCGATCTCCTCCTCCGTTTCGCGGAGCGCTGCATCCTCCGGCGAGTTGTCGGTCGGGTCGATCCGGCCACCCGGAAAGGCGATCTGGCCGGAATGCTGGCGAAGCCCGCTGGAGCGTTCCGTCAGGATGACCGTGGCGCCTTCCGCCCGATCCACCACCGGGACAAGAACAGCTGCGTCATGCAATCCATCCCGCAGGAAAAGCCGCTTCAGGTCGGGGTTGAGCCGGTGATCGCCATAGGAATCCCTGGCCATTACGGGATCCTGGGCCATGGCACGCCTTCGGAAGTCCTGCGCCGACAACCGCGTGATATCCTGCGTGCTCATGCGCTCGAGGCCTCCAGTTTTTCCATAGGCATGATGGGGAAGATTGCTCCCTTCGATCGGACCGCAAACATTCGCCCGCCTTCGATCTCCAGCTCTTCCCCCAGCGCCACGAGTTCATACATCACCGGCCGAGAGGCGAGAGCTTCCAGCCGTCCGCGTACGTGCACATAGGGTTTGACGCCGCCGGTCCCCACCTCCTCGACAAAGCGAATAGGATGCTCCGGTCCGGCTTCGACGACATCGCCGACATTCGTGCGGAAAGCGAGCGCCTGGGACGCGCCCTGCCCCGTTACGGCGAGTTCGACCGCGATGAAGGGCGCATCCTCTACACGAATGCCCACTTTCTCCAATGGGGTGACGAGATAGGTCTTGCCATCCTCGTCCTTGCGCAGCACGGAGGAGAAGAGCTGAACGAGCGGCATGCGGCCGATCGGTGTGCCGAGATAGTACCAGCTGCCGTCCGCCTTGATCTCCATATCGAGATCTCCGCAGAAGGGTGGGTTCCAGCGCTCGACCGGGGGAGCCCCCTTCCCGGCCCGCGCCGCCCTGGAAATCAGGGCCGAGAGTGCCGCCGCATCAGCGGGCTCTGCCAACCTACCCTTGGCCATATCCTTCACCATGCTCTCCAGCCTTCGTCACGAAATAGTCACTGTTATCCGGCTTGTCAGCCATAGGAACTTATCTAAGTTCGTTCCGAGGTGGCGTGCTGCGATTCCATTTGCCCTATAATTGCAGCGATTGCCGGCAAAGCGCGAGGACAAAGCCGAATGAGCATCATCGCCAGAGACCATGCGACCGGCCCCAAGACGACGAGCGACGAGCAGATGGTGGCCCAGGCGGAAGCCGCGCTGACGGATATCGCTCGCGTGCGCGAGGGGGTCGGCAAGGTGATCTTCGGACAGGAAGCCGTCGTGGAGCGGGTGCTCGTGGCGCTCCTGGCGGGCGGCCATGCGCTTCTGGTCGGTGTCCCGGGGCTTGCGAAGACGAAGCTGGTGGAGACGCTGGGCGTGGTGCTCGGGCTCGATGCCCGGCGCATCCAGTTCACGCCCGACCTTATGCCATCCGACATCCTCGGCTCGGAAGTCATGGAGCAGGACGACAAGGGCCGTCGCTCCTTCCGCTTCCTCCCCGGCCCCATTTTCGCGCAGCTCCTGATGGCCGACGAGATCAACCGCGCCAGTCCGCGTACGCAGTCGGCGCTCCTCCAGTCGATGCAGGAATACCATGTCACGGTGGCCGGCCAGCGCTACGACCTCCCCTCGCCTTTCCATGTGCTCGCGACCCAGAACCCGCTGGAGCAGGAAGGCACTTATCCGCTTCCTGAAGCCCAGCTCGACCGTTTCCTGATGCAGATCGACATCCTCTACCCGGAACTCGACGCTGAAAGGCGCATTCTGCTTGAGACGACCGGCGTGGGCGAGGCGCGGCCCTCGAACGTATTGACGCCGGAACGGCTCAAGGAAATCCAGATGCTGATCCGCCGGATGCCCGTGCCGGAGAGCGTGGTGGAAGCCATCCTGGCTCTGGTGCGTTCGGCCCGGCCCGGTATGGGCCATCCCGAAACAGACCGGCATGTGAGCTGGGGCCCTGGCCCGCGCGCCAGTCAGGCGCTTACGCTCTGCGCCCGCGCCCGTGCCCTCTACGAAGGCCGGCTGGCCCCTTCGATCGATGATGTGCGTGCCCTGGCCGAGCCGGTGCTGCAACATAGGATGGCGCTTACTTTCGCCGCACGCGCCGAGGGGACGAGCGTGCGCGATGTCATCGGCCGGCTGTTGAAGGTGCTCGATTGACGAGAATGAGAAGTTGAATGGCGCGAATTGGCGAAGTCACCGCCCCCGTCACGACGCGAGATGCGCTCGTGCGCGCGCGGACGCGGGCTTCACTCGTGCCCGACCTTCTCGTCCAGGCGCGCCGTATCGTCGGTAATGTGATAGCGGGCTGGCATGGTCGGCGCCGGCGCGGCATCGGCGAAAATTTCTGGCAGTTCCGTCCCTATGTCGACGGAGAGGCGGTGGCCCGGATCGACTGGCGTCGCTCTGCCCGCGACGAGCATATTTATATCCGGGATCGGGAATGGGAAGCGGCGCATACCGTATGGCTCTGGGCCGACCGATCGCCATCCATGCTTTACCGCTCGACCCTCGCGGAGGTTTCGAAGGAATCCCGCGCGCTCGTCCTCATCCTGGCTCTTGCAGAACTTTTGTCGCGCAGCGGCGAACGCATCGCATGGCCGGGACTGACCGACCCCTTCGCCGCGCGCAACGGGGCTGAGCGTCTGGCTCAATATGTCATGCACGCGGAGCCGGCTTCGGCACGGCCGAACCTGACGCAGGTTCGCCGCTTCTCGGACGTTGTCATCGCCAGCGACTTTCTCGATCCGCCGGAAGAGACGATGCGCTGGCTTGATCCCCTGGCACGGGTGGGGGCGCGGGCGCATCTGATCGAGGTGGCGGATCCCGCGGAAGAGAGCTTCCCCTATGCCGGGCGCACGGAATTTCGCGATCCGGAGACCGGTGAGAAGCTCACCTTCGGCCGTGCAGAGACGCTTGGAGAGGACTATCGCCGGCTCTATCTTGCCCGGCGCGACGCCCTGATGAGCTGGTGCAAGAAGCTTGGCTGGAGCTACACGGTCAACCATACCGACCGGCTCGCCTCCGAAGCACTGATCCGCGTTCACACGGCCATGACAGTAGAGATGGATGGCGGCCGATGAATTTTCTGCCGCTCTCCTTCGGCGCACCAATGGTTCTTTGGGGTCTGGTCGCCCTTCCGGTGATCTGGTGGCTGCTGCGCTTGACACCACCCCGGCCGCAGCAGGAGACGTTTCCGCCGTTACGCATCCTGGCCCGCATCGCGCGACGCGAGGAAACCCCGCATAAAAGCCCATGGTGGCTGACGCTCCTGCGGCTGCTGCTTGCAGCCCTCGTCATTCTGGCGCTGGCCGATCCTGTCTTCAATCCGCGCGAACGCATCGCCGTCGGCGGACGCGGTCTGGCCGTCGTGCTAGACAACAGCTGGGCCGCCGCGCCCGATTGGGACCGGCGCGTTGCGACGGCTAGCCGTTTGATCACTGACGCACGAGCGGATGGCACACCCGTTGTCCTGGCGCTGACGGCCGAGAGCCCCGCACAGGACATCGGACCGTTCGATGCCGAAGCCGCGCTGGACCGGCTGAATGCGGCCGTTCCCCGCCCGGTTCCGACGGATCGACCAGCGGTCTACAACCGCGTGGCCCAGGCGCTTCAGGAAATGCCCGGCGCAACGCTCGCGCTCCTCACCGACGGCCTTGCGGCCGAGGGCGACGAGACCGCGTTTCAAAATCTCTTCAACGCAGAACTTTCGGATGTGCTCTGGATCAGCCCGGGCGCACTTTCCACCGTTGCCCTCACCGACAGCGCCAACGAGCCGGAGCGTTTCACCGTGACGGCAGTGCGCCCGGAGGAAGATGCGGGGCCGCGGCAAGTGACGGCTTACGCTTCGGACGAACAGGGGCGCCGGATCGCAGAGACGACCATAGGCTTTGGGCCGGGAGAGACGCTGGCCACCGGTGAGATTCGCGTGCCCTTCGAATTGCGCAACGATTTCGCTAGCATCGCGATCGATGGCGAAAATCATGCGGGCGCGCTCAGGCTTCTTGACGAGAATTCGCGCCGCCGTCGCGTTGGGCTGCTGTCGCAGAACGAGGCGGATCAAGCTCAACCGTTGCTCTCGCCGCTCTACTATATCCGGCGCGCGCTTTCGCCCTATGCGGACTTGATCGAGCCATCCAGCCCAGATCTGATTGAGGCCATACCCCAACTCCTCGAGCAGCATCCGGCCGCGATCATCATGGCCGATGTCGGTACGCTGCCTGAATCCGTGCACGAACGTCTCATCGAATGGATGAACGGGGGCGGCACGCTGATCCGCTTCGCCGGCCCACGGCTTGCCGCGGCCGAATATGACGAGGAACTTCTGCCGGTGAGACTGCGTACCGGCGAGCGCTCATTGGGCGGAACGCTTTCGTGGTCCGAACCGCAGCCGGTTACCGAGTTCCCGGCGGGCGGTCCCTTCGCCGATCTTGCCCCGCCACAGGATGTGACCGTTAGCCGGCAGGTGCTCGCCGAGCCATCCGCCGACATCGTGGAGCGAACCTGGGCCAATCTCGCAGACGGCACTCCGCTCGTTACCAGCGCGCCGCGAGGCGATGGCCGGGTGATCCTTTTCCATGTGACGCCCGAGGCGACCTGGTCGAACCTGCCCATCTCCGGCACCTTCGTCGAAATGCTGCGGCGGATCGTGCAGCTTTCGCGCAATCAGGGCACCATTACCGCCAATGCGGATGGGCCGGGCGGGCAGTTGGCTCCCTATCGCATGATTTCCGCCAGCGGCACGTTGGTCCCGCCAAGCCCCGAGGCCGAGCCGATCAATCCGGGCCAGGAGACTCCCGTCACCCTCTCCCATCCCCCCGGTTTCTACGGGTCCGAGGAGGGCGTGGTGGCACACAATCTTCTGAAGCCCGGAACGTCACTCGCCGCACTTGCACGGCCAGCCGCCCCCGTGGCGATGACGGAGACGAGCTACGCATTCGACAGTTCGCGGCCCTTGAAGGGGCCGCTCATGGCAGCCGCCCTGGCTCTGCTTGCGCTCGATACGCTCGCGGTCCTTTGGCTGGGCGGACTCCTGCAGCGGCGCCCCGGTCAGAGACGGACGCCAGAGAAGGCGGCCACGATCCTCGCTGCGGCCGTCCTGGTCGGGCTTATGGCGCCTGATCGGGCCGTGGCGCAAACGGATGAGCCGCAACCGACGGACCAGCAGGCGATCGAGGCGATTTCGGCGACGCGGATCGCCTATGTGGTGACCGGCGTTTCCTCCATAGATGCGGTAACCCGCGCTGGCGTCGTTGGCCTCTCTCGATTCCTCGCGGAGAAAACGGCCCTCGAGCCCGGAGAACCGGCCCCGGTCGACATCTCGAAAGACGAACTTTCCTTCTACCCCCTGATCTACTGGCCAATGGATGCCGGTGCCCCCATGCCCTCCGAGGAGGCGATTGCCCGCATCGACGCTTATATGCAGCAGGGCGGCACCGTGCTCTTCGACACGAGGGATCAGTATGCGGGAGGGTTCGGTGCGTCGGGCACAGTGACGCCGGAGACGCAGAGGCTGCGTGATATCCTCTCCGGCTTGAACGTGCCGCCGCTCGAGCCCGTTCCGGATGACCATGTGTTGACGAAGGCATTCTACATCCTGCCGGACTTCCCCGGCCGTTACCGCGGTAGCGCGCTCTGGGTCGAAGCATCGACCAATGCCGAAAGCCGTGCCGACAGGCCGGTAAGGACGGGCGACGGCGTGACGCCCATCATGATCACCGGAAACGACCTTGCCGGAGCCTGGGCGGTGGATGAGAACGGCGAGCCGCTGCTGCCGACCGTACCCGCCGATCCCATGCAGCGCATGCTGGCATTGAGGGCCGGCGTCAACATCATGATGTATATGCTGACGGGCAACTACAAATCCGACCAGGTGCATGTCCCTGTTCTGCTCGAGCGGCTGGGGCAGTGATGGCCATGCTTACGGAGATAGCCAGCCGCCGCAGCGCCTGCCACCGGCAGTCCGGCCTAGCCGATAGGGGTGCGGCGTGAACTGGTCGGTGAGTTTCGAGCCCCTTTTCTCCTGGACCTTGCTAGCGGCGGGGCTTCTACCCTTGGCCCTTTTGATCGTGCTCAGCCTGGTGCTGGGGCGACGGGGCGCGCTGCTGCGACTTGCGGCGCTTGCGGCGCTGGCCCTGGCGCTAGCCAATCCAGTGCTTCTTGACGAGGAACGGGATCCGCTCAAGAGCGTGGTCGCCGTTGTCGTGGACGAAAGCCAAAGCCAGGACATAGGCAACCGCGCCGATACCACACGCGAAGCGGCAGAGGCACTGCAGCAGCGCCTCCAGGCCTTCAACCAGTTCGAGGTGCGAATGGTGGAAGCAGGCCGGGGAGATGCCGCCGACGAACGCACCCAGACCCGCCTCTTCGACGCGCTGTCGAATGCTTTGCGCGACGTGCCGCCCTCGCGCGTTGCGGGCTCGATCATGATCACCGACGGTCAGGTGCATGACGTGCCGAGCAATGCATCCGGCATTTCCGGGCCGCTGCATGCGCTTATTACAGGCGAGGAAGGGGAGCGTGACCGGCGTATCCGCTTCGAGCGCGCACCGCGCTTCGGCATCGTTGGCCAGCCGATGGAGATGACCTATCGCGTGCTCGACAGGGCAGGCGAGACAGGCTCCGCGGAGGTAGAAATCTATGTGAACGGCGAGCTTGTCTCAGTCGATCAGGCCGTCATCGGACAGGAAATGCCGTTCGAGATCACTTTGCCCACCGGAGGGCGAAACATCGTTGAGCTCCGGACCCCGGTCGAGGAAGGCGAGATCACCGACAGCAACAACCGCGCGGTCGCTCAGGTGGACGGGATCCGTGAGAACCTGCGTGTTCTGCTCGTTTCGGGCGAGCCGCATTCGGGCGAGCGCACGTGGCGCAACCTCCTGAAGTCGGATGCTTCCGTCGACCTCGTGCATTTCACCATTTTGCGCCCGCCGGAAAAGCAGGACGGAACACCGATCAACGAACTCTCGCTCATTGCCTTTCCGACGCGCGAGCTGTTCGTCGAGAAGATCAACGATTTCGACCTGATCATCTTCGACCGCTATCAGCATCGCGATGTTCTGCCGATCCTCTACTACGATTACATCGCAGAATATGTGCAGAACGGCGGAGCCCTGCTGATCGCGGCCGGCCCCGAATTCGCCGGCGAGCAGTCGATCGCGCGCACGCCGCTGATCTCGGCGCTTCCCGCGCTGCCCAATGGCCAGGTGCTGGAGCAGGGTTTCTATCCGCGCGTGAGCGATCTTGGAAAGCGCCACCCCGTAACAAGGGCGCTGGACGGCTCGAATACGGAGCCGCCCCATTGGAGCCGCTGGTTCCGCATCATCGGCGTCGATCGCCCGGATGGCGAGGCGGTCATGCAGGGCCCGGACGGACGTCCTCTGCTGCTTCTTGCCCGCCAGGGCGAAGGACGGGTCGGCATGTTCCTTTCCGACCAGGGCTGGTTGTGGGCACGCGGCTATCAGGGGGGCGGACCCTATGTTTCGCTTTATCGGCGCATCGCCCACTGGCTGATGAAGGAGCCGGAACTGGAGGAGGAGCGGCTAACCGCAGATGGCCAGGGTATGATCTTGGACATAACCCGTCAGACCATGGCAGACGAAGCGGGCACAGCGGTCGTGACCACCCCCTCAGGAGCAACCCGCGAACTGCCCCTGGTGGCTTCTGAACCGGGACTTTTCCGCGCCACCTTGGAAACAAACGAAATAGGCCTTTATCAGGTGCGAAACGGGGATCTCACCGCGCTTGCGCATGTGGGGCCGATCAACGCACCAGAATTCGCGGACACCGTTTCCACCGAGGAGGTGCTGCGCTCCGTGGCGGAAGAAAGCGGCGGCAGCGTACGCCGGGTCACCGCAGGCGTGACTGGGGCGAACCTGCCGAACATCGTGCCGGTGCGCGCCAATGCCAGCGTAGCATCGGGCCGAGATTGGGTCGGCTTGAGAACCACCAATGATAGTGTACTGAAATCCGTAAGGCGCGTACCTCTCTTTGCCGGATTCCTCGGTCTGGCGCTCCTGCTGCTGGCGCTCGGCTCCATGTGGTACCGCGAAGGGCGGTGAGGCTCATCGCCCTGATCCACGCACTCAAGTTACCCGGCTAAAGCTCTCCGCTGCTACCCGACGCCAGCGCGCATCACTTCATGGTGCACCGGTTGTCTTGCCATGATTTTGGCGAATACCCATGTCATCTTCGATGAGGATATTCTATGTGGTATTGAGCAATGACCATTATTCGCAATTTAACGATTACACTTTTACCGTCTATTTTCTTTCTAACCGCAACACAAAACATCACCTATGCAAATGATTCCAGCGCTGTTTTGGGCGCAGGCGGATTAGAGCTTACCACTTCCCACGATATCGCCATGGAGAGTGAAGACCTCTACCTTTCGCCGAGCGAGGTCCGAGTGCGATATGCTTTCCGCAATGAAAGCCAAAATGACATCACGACCACCGTGGCCTTCCCGTTACCGGAAATCGACCAGGCCGAATATTTTCTCGTGGAGCTTCCCGAGCCCGATCAAGAGAATTTCGTTGGCTTTCAGGTGATTGTGGATGGCGAGCAGATCGTGCCCCGCATGGAGCAGCAGGCGGTGCAGGATGACGGAAAGAATGTGACGGAGGCATTGAAGGAGGCCGGCGTGCCGGTCAACGCGAAGCTCGATCGTTGGGACGAGCAAGTGCGTTCATTGCCGGAGCAGATTCGGAAACAGTTGGTCGACAATGGTCTTCTTTATGTCGTGGCGGAAGACGCCGGCGATCAGCCCGTCCAATATGGCCCGACCTGGAAGCTCAAGACGAGTTTCTATTGGGAGCAAACCTTTCCCGCCGGCAAGACCATCATGGTGGAGCATCGGTACAAACCAATCATTGGCAAGTCGGTCGTTATGAACGTGGACGACCTGAACTCCATGAAAGGGTATTGCTTTAACGACAATACCCTGAAAGGCGTCAGCAAACTGCTGGAACAGGCTGGTTCCGACGGGATAACCGCGCTGGAAATGAGCTACATCCTGACAACCGGCGCCAATTGGAAAGGACCGATTGGCGAGTTCCGCTTGACGGTGAACAAGGAAGACGCCAACGCGGTGCTATCCTCATGCATGGCCGGCCTCAGCGAGACCGGGCCCACAACGCTCGGGCTCAAGCGCGCAAAGTTCAAGCCGGAAGAAGATATTCGCCTCCTGCTCTTCGAGGCGCATTAGCGGCTTTCCTGGCATTGCACGCGCCAAGCGCGATAACGGACGCGTACATCCACGCATCAAGTTTTCCGAAAACCGGCTCCGGTTTTCGGAAGATGCGTTAGGCAGCCCCCGCCAGCGGCGGCTTGGCCCTCTGTCCCGCCAGCGCTTCGTGCATCACCATCCCCTGAAGTTCGGCAAGCGCCCCTTCTTTGAGCTCTGCTGCAAGCAGGCGGTTGGGATCGACCGGACGGGGCATCGCAAGTTGCCCATTGGGAACGCGCTTGAAACCGAGCGCTCCGTAATAGGGCTCATCGCCCACCAAAACCACAACGCCTGCCCCAATATCGCGGGCGGCCTCCAGGGCAATGTGCACGAGTTTCTTGCCGATGCCCTGGTTCTTGTAGGCCGGGCGAACGGCGAGCGGGCCAAGCAGGAGGCCCCTGCCCTCACCTGCCACGATGCGCGAAAGCCTCACCGAGGCGACCACCTTGTCCTGATCGAGGGCGACAAAGGAAAGGCTGCGCTCGTGCGGCCCTCCCTCACGAATCTTGTAGGCTGCCTTGGCGAACCGACCGGGCCCGAAAGCCTCGGCGTTGATGTCTTCTATCTCGTGGTCATGCGCCGGGTCCTCCGGCAGGAAAACGATGTCGGCAAGGGACATTGCAAAGTTCCAGTAGGCTTGAAGGAGACGTGCGGCGGCACGCGCCACGGTTACCGCGCCCCATCGAGGCGCTCAGTCCTTTCGTCGTCGCTCCACCTGGAACCGGATCATACTTCTTCTCCCAAAGCGTCGTTCCGCTAGCATCAAATCAGGGTGCCGTCCACAGGATTGATGGCCTTCCTCGTGCAGGAACCGGTTTTATTGACGATGCGTCTACTCCGAAAGGGTTGGGAAGATCGAACCTGCTTCCTAAATGCGGTGAGTGTAAGGAGAAAGCCAATGGGACTTCTTGTCGACGGCGTATGGCATGATCAATGGTACGACACCTCCAAGACCGGAGGCCGGTTCGAACGGTCGAAGTCGCAGTTTCGGGACTGGGTAACCAGGGACGGAAAGCCTGCGGAAGGGCGTGAGCGGGCCTTCAAAGCCGAACCGGGACGTTACCACCTTTATGTTTCGTATGCTTGTCCCTGGGCGCACCGGACATTGATCTTCCGCAAGCTGAAGAAGCTGGAAGACGTGATCTCCTTCTCTGTCGTGCACCACTTCATGGGAGAAAATGGCTGGACGTTCAGGAAGGAGGACGGCGCCACGGGCGACGACCTCTACGGATTGGACTACCTCCATCAGATCTATACCAAAGCCGACCCGCACTATTCCGGCCGGGTCACCGTCCCGGTGCTGTGGGACCGGAAGACGGAGACGATCGTCAGCAATGAGTCCGCCGAAATCATACGCATGCTGAATAACGCGTTCGACGACTGGGGCGACCCGTCGCTCGACTTCTATCCCAAGGCGTTGCGCGGCGAAATCGATGCGGTGAACGAGCTCGTCTACGCAAATATCAACAACGGTGTCTACCGGGCGGGCTTCGCCACCACGCAAGAAGCTTATGAGGAGGCTTTTAAGCAGCTCTTCGAGACCCTCGATGAAATGGAAGGGCGGCTCTCAAGGCATCGCTATCTCGTCGGCGAGCGCCTGACAGAAGCCGATTGGCGGCTGTTCACGACGCTTGTGCGGTTCGACCCCGTCTATGTCGGACACTTCAAATGCAATCTGCGCCGCATTGCCGATTATCCTAACCTCTCGAACTACCTGCGCGAACTTTACCAGTGGCCGGGCGTAGCCGAGACGGTGAACATGCAGCATATCAAAGCCCATTATTACGGGAGCCACCGGACCATCAATCCGACAGGGATCGTCCCTCTCGGCCCCGAACTCGACTATTCGGCGCCGCATGATAGGGATCGTTTCAGGAAGGCGGCCTGAGGCTCGCGCGCTCGGCTGTGAGACGTGAGTTACCAGTCCTCGGACGGGGCTACCCCCTCGAAAATCTCGGCAAGGCGGCGGCGCGTACCCTCCGTCGTGCCTGACGGGAGTGCATCAAGAGGGAAAAAACGCGCTTCTGCGATTTCAAGGTCAGACTTGCGGGGCTCCGTCTGTTCGAACCGGGTGATCAGGTAGATCGCAACGTGGTCGCGCCGGCTTGCCCGGCGATTGAAGTGAACGGATTTCAGCTCGGGCGCAGCGGTAAGCCGGATATTGCCTTCCTCGCTCAGCTCGCGGGCAAGCGCGGAAAACATGGTCTCGCCTGGCTCGACCCCGCCGCCAGGAAGGTGCCAGCCATTTACATAGGTGTGTCTCACAAGGAAGACCGCACGCTGTTCCCCATCGAAAACCACGCCACGCACACCGAGCGTCAGCGGCCGCCGGAACAAATGCCAGAGGTGGAAGAGTTTAACCCGAAGGCGTATCTGCTCGGCGCTGCGCGTTTCGGTAGAATTGGCTGATGGCATCGAGCGCTCTTAGGGCTGGTAAGCCGCGGCGGGGTGTTTTAGAGACGCATCATGTTTCGGTTGGCGCATTTTTCCGATATCCATCTGGGCCCCCTTCCCGAGCTTACCTATCGCGAGCTGGTTTCCAAGCGCATCACCGGCTACATCAATTGGCAACGGCGGCGGCGGGTCAACCTCGATAACGGTATCATCGACCAGATCAGCGACGACATCGTGGCGTCGGCCCCCGACCATATAGCGCTTACGGGGGATCTGGTGAATCTTGCCCTCGATCGCGAGATCGAGATGGCGCGGCTGTGGCTCGAAGGCCTCGGCACGCCTCAGAATATCTCCGTCGTTCCAGGCAACCATGATGCCTATGTGCCCCATGCGCTGAATAAGGCGTGCTGCGCCTGGGGCGCCTATATGGCCAGCGACGGGGCGGAACCGATCACCAATCGTCATCAATTCCCCTTCCTGCGCGTGCGTGGCCCATTGGCGATTATTGGCATTTCCTCCGCACGTGCGACGGCGCCCTTCCTCGCCAGCGGCTATTTCACGGAGAAGCAGGAGCGCCGCGTCTGCGAATTGCTCGAGGAGGCCGGACGCCGCAGCCTCTTCCGCGTCATCCTGATCCATCACCCCCCTATCCGCGGCGCCACCGGGCAGCATAAGAGATTGTTCGGCATCTCCCGCTTTCAAAACATGGTGCGCAAGCACGGAGCCGAGCTGGTGCTGCATGGCCACACACATCTGCCGACGGTGCACCGGATCGATGGCAAGAATGGCATTAGCGTACCGGTGGTGGGCGTGGCAGCGGCGGGACAGGCTTATGGCGCGGCATTGCCGGCCGCGCATTACAACCTGTTCGAAATCATGGGTGCGCCGGGTACGTGGCAGGTGCAGCTGATCAGGCGCGGTGTGGCCGAGCCCGGCGGGAAGGTCGTGCAGCTTTCGAGCCAATGGCTCATATCGACGGACCGCGCGCCCGCTTAGACGAAGCCGGTCGACTGCTCTTCTCACCCTTTGGATGCAAAGCCGACAAGCAGGCAGAAGCCACTGGCGGCGAGAGACACCATGCCTATTGGCGCAAGGAAAAGCGGCTCGCGCATCTGTCCCTGATCGTCGACATAGGAGCCGACAAACATGAATGCGAGCAGACAGACGAGCGCCACCAGGGCAAAGATGGCCGAGGCCAGAAAAAACTTGTTCATAAAAATGGCTCCGAAAAATGGGTGTCTTAAATGGACGGAGCCTTGCGGAGGAGAGCGGCCAAATTATGCCGCTGCCTTCGCCTCACTGTGCAGAACTATTGAAAATATTGGTGTAATTCCGGGAAACGCTCCCAGAGAAGGAGGATGAGGGCAACCGCACCCACGATGCTTCCAAGCAGCATCAGCACGAATCCGCCGAGAAAACCGTCCCATGCTCCCTTCTTCCGCGGCGACGGCGGTTCCGCCCCTGCCGTCCCTTCTCCCCCCCGGGGAAGCACAAAGATTTCCCCTTCCAGGTAGCGTTGCCGCTCCACCATTCGCTCGGCGATGTAGCGGGTGACGAGATTAGCGATGGGCGCAATCTCGGTCGATTCACCAAGGACGACACGCCCAAGTCGCGTGTCGCGCAAAAAGCGGTATGTGCGCCGATCAGGCCCCATGACCACATGGGCGACGGTATCGATCCATAGTCGCGGCTGCTGGCCGGAGGAAATGGCGAGGTCAAAGGCCGGATCGTCCTCGGGTACCTCGGCAAAGACAGGCGCGAGTTCCTGCGCGAGAAGCTCAAGCCGCGCCCGCGTCGTCTCGCGCATGTCGACCACAACATCCTCGCGATCGGCAGCAGCCGCTTTCACCTCGCGGACGGCTTCGGCAAGACGGCGAATTTTGGGCGCTGCGTTCTGGCCAGCCTCGCTCATCGTGGTTCTCCCGAGCCTTTGATGCTTAACATACCGTTAGCATGGCCCAATAGGAAAATCATCACAATGATTAGGGTGATAGCGTGGCAGGGAAAACAAGGGGGATGGGAGAATGGGAACGGTACACCCAACGGCCTTCCGTCCCCTTTCGCAATTGACTAGTCCATCCCCCTGCGTTCGCCCTTTGTGGTAGTTTCCTCTAGCCGATAATGCGGTTGGCGGCGGAGACGACGGCCTCTAGCGAGGCGGTTGTGATGTTCTGGTTGATGCCGACGCCGAAGAGCTTTCCGCTGGAATGCTCCATCTCGACATAGGACACGGCGGCCGCATCCGTTCCCCGCTGCAGCGAATGCTCGGAGTAATCGAGCACTGTCATGTCGATCCCGATATGACGCGAAAGCGCGTTGACAAAACCGTCGATCGGCCCCGTGCCCGTGCCCTTGATGACCATCTCCTTGCCATTGTCGAGAATAGTAGCCTCGAGCACGCGGCGCCCCTTCGATTCCGTGTCCGGGAAGGTCTGGTGATCGAGGAATTTGAGCCGGGCGCCAGGCTGCTCGACATAGAGTTCGAGGAAGCGGTCATAGATGCGCTTGGAGGGCAGTTCCTTCCCTTCCGCGTCGGTGATGGCCTGGATGTCCTCGCGAAATTCGATCTGCAGGTTGCGCGGCAGGTTGAGCCCGTAGTCGGCCTGGAGAATATAGGCAATGCCGCCCTTGCCGGATTGGGAATTGATGCGGATGATCGCCTCGTAGGTGCGGCCTACATCGGCCGGATCGATCGGCAGATACGGCACCTCCCACAGTTCCTTATTTGCCTTGCGGTAGGCCTTCATTCCCTTGTTGATGGCATCCTGGTGCGAGCCGGAGAAAGCCGTATAGACCAATTCGCCCACATAGGGGTGCCGCTCGGGAATGCGGAGCTGGTTGGAATACTCGTAGACATCCTTCATGCGGATGATATCCGAGCAGTCGAGCTCCGGATCGACTCCCTGCGTGTACATGTTGAGCGCCAGCGTCACGATGTCGACATTGCCCGTGCGCTCGCCATTGCCGAACAGAGTGCCCTCGACGCGATCCGCGCCGGCCATGAGGCCGAGCTCGGTGGCCGCGATCGCGGTGCCGCGATCGTTGTGAGGATGGAGCGACACGATCAGGCTGTCGCGCCGGTCGAGCTGGCGGCACATCCACTCGATCTGGTCGGCATAGATATTGGGCGTAGCCATCTCCACCGTGGACGGCAGATTGATAATGAGCTTCTCGTCCGGGGTGGGCGCGACGATTTCGATCACCGCGTTGCAGATCTCCAGCGCCACGTCGAGCTCGGTGCCTGTAAAGCTTTCAGGCGAATACTGGAAGCGATAGCCACCACCCGCACTGGCCGCCATGTCGGTGATCATCTTGGTAGCATCAGTGGCAATCGCCTTGATCCCCGCCACATCCTTCTCGAAAACGACGCGGCGCTGCAGCTCGCTCGTGGAATTGTAGAAATGGACGATCGGGCGATGAGCGCCTTCGAGCGATTCGAAGGTGCGCGAGATCAGCTCCGGCCGGCACTGAACGAGCACTTGAAGAGAAACATCGTGGGGCACATTGCCCTGCTCGATCACCCAGCGCGTGAAATCGAAGTCGGTCTGGGAGGCGGAGGGAAAGCCGATCTCGATCTCTTTGAAACCCATTTCGAGGAGGAGAGCGAACATACGCGCCTTGCGATCATGGCCCATGGGGTCGATGAGGGCCTGATTGCCGTCCCGCAGGTCCACCGAGCACCAGACCGGCGCCTTCTCGATACGCTTTGCTGGCCAAGTGCGATCGGCAAGGTCAATCTGCGGATAGGGCTGATACTTCCGTGCGGCGTCGGGCATGCCCTTGCGGGCGTTACGTTGAAAAATCTCGTTCTTGGCGTCCATTCGTCACTCCAGTCGGCGCCGGTTGCGTCTCCTGCAACGGCTCACCTGTCAAGGCTTCAAATCAATTCTGACGGGAAGGAGCGAACCAGCGTCACCGGCAACGACCGCCGGGCGCTCCTTCAACGGACCCGGCGATCGCCGATAAGGCCGAGAAGAAGGAGGCCGAAAAGTGCACGCGCCATCGCACCGCAAACAGCGGCGGGATTGAAAGGCTCTGCGTACACGACGTCTGACATGCTTCACCTGATAGCTGACCAAACCTGCCAATGCAAGATGCCCCTTCTTGCAGCTTGACAGATGAGGCGCCTCCTGCAATAAACCATCAGGTTAATTAACTGAAAAGTAAAATGAAGCAGATGGACGCCTTAAGCCCCGTTTTCGCCGCACTTGCCGATCCCACCCGCCGCGCAATCATCGCACGGCTCGCAGCCGGTGAAGCGACGGTGAACGAGCTTGCCGCACCTTTCGAGATGAGCCTTCCGGCGGTTTCAAAGCACCTGAAGGTCCTCGAGCGCGCCGGCCTCATCTCGCGCGGCCGAAATGCCCAATGGCGCCCATGCCGCCTGGAGGCAGGCCCGCTCAGGGACGTTGCCGACTGGGTAGAGCACTATCGCCGGTTCTGGGAGCAAAGCTTCGACCGGCTCGACAGCTACCTCAAGGAAATCCAAAGCAAGGAGAGATCCGATGATGCCTGACACAGCACAGCAGTCCGACGCCGAGCTTTACATTTCCCGCCTCTTTGACGCTCCGCGAGCGCTGGTTTTCGAAGCCTGGACCAGGCCGGAGCATCTGAACCGCTGGTGCTGCCCCACCGGGTTCACGATACCCTTCTCAGAAGGCGAAATCCGTACGGGCGGCTGGTTCAAGACCTGCATGCGCTCGCCTGAAGGTCAAGACCATTGGTTGAGCGGCAGCTATCACGAAGTCGCACCCCACGAACGTATCGTCTTCAGTCATGCCTGGCACGACGAGAACGGCACGCCGGCCCCGGAAACGATGGTGAACATCACCCTCAAGGAAGAAGGCGCCAAGACGCGGCTGACGTTGCACCAGGCCTTCTTCAGCTCGAAAGCGGCCCGTGACGGGCATGAGGCCGGGTGGAACGCGACACTCGACAATCTGGCCGCCTATTTGCCGAGTATGGCGGGATAGGCGGTCCCGTTCAGTGCGGCGCGCCAAGCTGAATCGAAACGCGAGCCGCGGCCGGCAACCCCCGACAAAGACTCGCGTTTTCGCATCCCATTTTTGGAGACAAGCAGCAGCCGAACCTACCGCCTGGCTAATCGACGCGAGCGCGCTTGTTCGTGCGGATCAGGAGAGTCCTTCGTTCTCCGATCGGCGTCCTGCCCGGCAATTCAATGTCTTGCGGCGTTTTCAGGATTCAATGCTGCAGGACGGACCATGCTCAATCCCTCCCGGCAAGTTTTTCTCGTGTAAATGTCGGGAAGCGCTCCGCATCACCGTCCTTGCAACAATTGCATAGGTGGCATGAGAGGGATTGGCCATGATCGAAATCGATAGCCTGGAGCGGAAAGAACCACAGGTCCTGCGTAGCACGGGAGCTATTCTACTGGGCTTTGTCACAACGGTGGTTCTTTCCGCCGGGGCGGACCAGATCCTCCATGCGACCGGGGTCTACCCTCCGTGGGGCGAGCCAATGGGCGACCGCCTTTACGCGTTGGCTCTGTGTTACCGGCTGATCTTCGCCATTCTCGGCTGCTACATCGCCGCGCGGCTGGCGCCTGCCCGGCCGATGCTGCACGCCATGATCCTGGGCGTCATCGGCCTTGTGCTCAGCATCCTGGGCGCAGCCGTCATGTGGCGTATGGGCTCGCAGTGGTATCCGATTTCGCTCGTCCTCACAGCACTTCCCTGTGCTTGGGCGGGCGGCGCGCTTTATGCAAGGCAAACACGCTAGGAGCGAACGATGCGGTACATGATGCTGATGATCCCCAAGGGGTATGAAATGGCCGAACCCGGCACATTGCCGGAAGCCGACGCCGTCGGCCCCATGATGCGCTACAATGAGGAACTACAGAAGGCTGGCATCCTCGTCGCCGCCGAAGGCCTGCACCCGCCGTCGATGGGCGCGCGCGTTTCCTTTGCCCAAGGCTTTCCCGAGGTGACCGACGGCCCCTTTGCCGAGGTGAAGGAGGTGCTCGGCGGCTACTGGATCATCGACGTAAACTCGCTTGAAGAAGCGATCGAATGGGCAAAGCGCTGCCCCGGGAGCCCTAACGAGACGATCGAAATCCGCAAGATCATGGAGATGGACGACTTTCCTGAGGATCTGCGCAAGGCGGCTGAAGGCTTCGAGACGATGCAGTCCAAGAGAGCCGAGTAATACGCTAGGCGTGCTTGGCCTTATGCGCGGGCTCCACATGGATGACCACGCGTGATCCCGGGATCGTCTTCGCCAGCGCATGCTCGATCCGGTCGCAGATATTGTGCGAGCGTTCGACCGTCATTTCCGAAGGCACGACGAGATGAAACTCGATGAAGCGGGCCCTACCCGCTTCTCTTGTCTTCAGATCGTGGAATTCCAGGGCGCCTTCGCTGTTCGCCGAAATGATACGCTCGATCTCTGCTATCCCTGCGGGGTCGACGGCCACATCCATAAGACCCTGCACCGAAGAGCTCAGCATCTGCCAACCGTGCCAGATGATGTTGACGGCTACAATGATCGCGATCAGCGGGTCGAGCCAGAGCCAGCCCGTCGATAGGGCCAGCACCAACCCGGCAATGACGCCAATCGAGGTGACGACGTCGGTCCACAGATGGCGGCCGTCGGCGACAAGGGCCGGGGAACGCGCCTTGCGCCCTTCGCGCATGAGGATGGCTGCCCAGAGTCCGTTCCCGATTGCCGCCAGGGCGTTGATCGCCAATCCCGCAACCGGCGCTTCGATCGCGTGAAGACTGAGGAATGCCAGAACTGCTTCGCGGATGATAAGGAGTGCCGCGAGAACGATCAGCACCCCCTCGAGCACCGCCGAAAAATATTCGGCCTTGTGATGGCCGAAAGGATGGTTCTCGTCCGCAGGCATGTGTGAAACGCGGATCGCGTACCACGTCACCACTGATGCGACCACATTGACGATGGACTCCATCGCGTCCGAGAGCAGGGCCACGGACCCCGTCATCCACCAGGCCAGGAACTTCAACCCGAGAATGACAACCCCGACAATGATCGTCCAATAGGAAAGCCTTTGGAGGTGTGACGCTTGCGGCATGAATTCGGGCTGGGTCTTTGTACTGGGCGTAATTGAAGGCGGCACTCAGGCCGCCTTCACCTTCATCTTTCGCGGCATATGCGCCACGACGTTCTCGATCATCCTCATACCGGCATTATGCCCGAGCGTCATGATGGATTCGGGATGGAACTGAACCGCGGCTACTGGCTCGCTCTCGTGTTCGATCGCCATCACAACGCCGTCGTCGGTTTCCGCCGTCACCACGAATGACTTCGGCAACCTCACCGGATCAGCGAAGATAGAGTGGTATCGCCCAACGGTCACCTCCTGCGGCAGGCCGGAAAAGATGAGGCTGTTGTGGCCCGTGCGTATGCGGGATGGCTTGCCGTGCATCGGCTCGTGCAAATGGCGCAGTTCGCCGCCATAGGCAACGACAAGCGCTTGCAGGCCGAGGCAGACGCCGAAGATCGGCAGGTCGCGGCTGCGTGCCTTCTTGATGGTAGCGGTGCAATCGAAATCATCCGGCGTGCCAGGTCCAGGAGACAGGACGACCAGGTCGGGATCCACCCGGTCGAAAACGCTGTCGGCTACAGGCGTGCGCACGGTGGTCACTTCGGCACCCGTCTGCCGGAAATAGTTGGCAAGCGTGTGAACAAACGAATCCTCGTGGTCGACGAGGAGGATCTTCACGCCCTCCCCCACGCGCGCGGTTTCCTTGGCTTCGCTCGACATATTCGTCCTTCCCGCCTCGCGGATCGCTGAAAGCATCGCGGAAGCCTTCAGCTCCGTCTCGGCTTCCTCTTCCTCTCCGTCGGAATCGTAGAGAAGCGTGGCACCGGCGCGCACCTCGGCAATGCCGTCCTTGATGCGGATCGTACGCAACGTCAAGCCGGTGTTCATATCGCCGTTGAAATGCATCATGCCGACCGCACCACCATACCATGCGCGCGGGCTCTTCTCGTTTTGCTCGATGAAGCGCATGGCCCAGAGTTTTGGCGCGCCTGTGACCGTCACGGCCCAGGCATGGCTCAGGAAGGCATCATAGGCGTCCATACCTTCGCGCAGCCGTCCTTCGATATGGTCCACCGTGTGGATCAGGCGAGAATACATCTCGATCTGCCGACGACCGATCACACGCACCGATCCCGGCTCGCACACGCGGCTCTTGTCGTTGCGGTCGACATCGGAACACATGGTAAGCTCTGACTCGTCCTTTTTCGAGTTGAGCAGCTTCAGGATCTGCTCGGAGTCCGAAATCGCATCCTCGCCGCGCTTGATGGTGCCTGAGATCGGGCAGGTTTCCACCCGACGGCCCGAAACGCGCACGAACATTTCGGGGGAAGCGCCGATCAGATATTCCTGCTCGCCGAGATTGATGAAGAAGGAATAGGGAGAAGGATTGATCTGCTTAAGTCTGCGGCAGATCGCCGAAGGCAGGCTCTGACAGCGCTCGAAGAACATCTGTCCCGGCACGACCTCGAAGAGGTCGCCGCGCCTGAAGCTCTCCTTCGCCCGTTCCACAAGTCGCGCATATTCGCCGGGTTGATGATCCCCGCGCGGCGGCACGCGGGCGCTCTGCGTGAAGGGCTCCGATCTGGCTTCGCGCGCTAGATCCTCAGTGGAGAAACCGTCGCCGGCATAGTCATAACGGTCGCGCCAAGCCTTGGCCGCATAATGGTCGACGACGAGGATTTCATCCGGCAGGTACAGGACGAGATCGCGCTGGCCTTCAGGCCGATCCAGGCTGAGCTTTACCGGATCGAACTGGAAGGCGAGATCATAGCCGAAAGCCCCATAAAGACCGAGATTGCTGTCATCTTCGGTATGGAACAGGTTCGTGATGGCCCGAAGCACGGTGAAAACAGAGGGAACGCGGGAGCGCTCCTCCTCGGCAAAAACATCCGCCGGCTCGGCTACGCTGATCCTGACCAATTGCGGACGTTGTTCCGAGACGGTCACGTCGGGCAACGTCTCGACCGCACGGCTGATGGCCGGCAGCATCACCTCGCCGCGCGTGTTCAGGGCTTCGATCTTCATCGCGCGGCCCCGAGCCGAAATTGCGAGCGGCGGATCTATAATCGCCGTATCCCAGCGGGTGTAGCGGCCCGGATACTCGTAATTGGAGGAGAACACCGCCCCTCGGCGGCTGTCGAGCGCATCGACATATGCGTCGATCGCGCCGCTATAGATCACTTCCGTGCGCGAGCGCGTGATGGTGATCCCACCAGCCGTCTCAAGGCGCTCCCTGCCGTCTTCCAAGACTTCCAAGCTCATGTTCTGCTCCCGTTTCGAGGTGGGCCGGGAAGTCCAAACTAAAAATGGCCGCCCGGCTTTCACCTGCGGCCACCATCCACTTTAGTCACAAAGCAAGCCGGCCGCTGTCTAGCGGGCCCACCACCAAAGCTTTGCGTTCAGAACCGTAATCATGGCGATCTCCATAGCCGCGAACGGGGTCCTGCGCAACCGCTTTCGTCATCCCTGCCATGCGAGGCGGGCTTTAGGAGGACGGCGGCAATCGTACATGAAGAGCATAACCAGAACCGAATTCTTCTTCCGTCACGCACCCTGCTAAACCGTCCGGGTGCGAAACAGAAATTCTAAAGAGGCCCAAAAATGGTACCCACTAGCATAGCCCCCGGGCCGTCCGCGGGGATCGTCTACTTCGATTGTTCTCAAATCGGCGGCTCCCCGGTGGGGCGCCCGTTCAGGGATCAGAAAAAGCCGGCTTCAAATAGCCTGCCCGACCGATCCGAATTTCCTTCGCCGGCGCAAGAGGAAGTCATCGAAAGCGTCCTCGCGGAAAAACGGGAAGCTCTGCAGGCCGATCCAAAGCTCAAATTCGTCGCGACGGTATACAGGCACCGGGACGGCCGATTGTTTCTGCAGGACGGCCAGCACCGTCTCGTCGCCAGTTGCGTGGAGGGACGCCCGATCGGCTTCAAGATCAAGTCCGTAGGCTTTCCCCTGAAGCCGAATTCCTGGGAAGAAACGCGATACGTCAACGATCGCGTGCCTGCGAAAGAACGGCTCAAGCAAACAAAGTAGAGGAGAAGGAGAGGCCGCTTTACAGCGGCCTTCTCCGCCTGAGGGGCCGGGCAGCGGGAGTTATCCGCGCGTTTTCCGCCGCCTTGCGAATTGCAGCCCCGCCACCACGAGCCAGGCGAGGCTTGCCCAGGCGACGCCAAGAGCCCAGCCGGCGACAACGTCGCTTGGCCAGTGAACGCCCAGATAGATGCGGCTGATCCCGACCACGACGGAGATGAAGATCGCAACGCTCACCACATAGATGCGCACGCGCAGATCCTCGAAGAAGCGGATGACGAGTGCTGCGAGCGTCAGATAGGCGACGGTCGTCACCATCGCATGTCCGCTCGGGAAGCTTGCGGTGTGCACGATATCAAGTTGGGGCACGAGATCGGGCCTCGGCCGATCATAGAATTGTTTGAAGAGGAAGGATGCAAGCGACCCCGTGCCGACGGACAGGATTGCGTAAAGTGCCGGACCGTAGCGATTCGTGACGATCAGGAGCCCAACGACGATGGCGAGGGCGAGAACGATGAGCGTATAGCCGCCGAGCGCCGTTATCTCCAGAGCCGCCTCCTCCAGCCATGGTGGACCGAGCGGATCGGCCGTATTTGCCGGGTTGCGGAAGGCGAGAAAGAAGTGCTCATCCCATTCCCGCAATTCACCTTCAGCCATCTCACTGGCCATTGCGAGGAAAATGTAGAGCCCCAGCCCCATGATGCCGGTCACGGCCACGGGAACGACCGCCTGCGGCCGCCATTGCATGCCCCGAACGATGCGCGTCGCCCGTTCGATCAACGTGGCGGAATCAAACTGCATTACCCCTCCATCGCGTCAATGGCTTGAAAATAATAACGTGGTTCCAAATGTCTTCTGATATGTATTCACGTCCATTACGGCAGGGGCGCGGCATCATGACCTGGTCGTTCAGCATCGGTAAGTTCGGCGGCACCGTTGTTCGCGTGCATATCACCTTCCTCCTGCTTCTCGTCTGGATCTGGTTCATGCATTACCGGATCGGAGGGTCATCCGCAGCTTGGGAAGGCGTGGCCTTCATCATAGCGGTCTTTGCGTGTGTAGTGCTGCATGAGTTCGGTCACGCGCTGGCGGCCCGGCGCTACGGCATAAAGACGCCCGATATAACGCTCCTTCCCATAGGCGGCCTGGCGCGGCTCGAGCGCATGCCGGAGGAGCCTGGCCAGGAATTCGTGATCGCTGTGGCCGGCCCGCTGGTCAATGTCGTAATCGCCGGCGTCATTCTCATCGCACTCGGCGGAACGGTCGGCGCAGAACAGATGATGCAGGTCGAGGATCCGAGGGTGAATTTCCTCGTCCGGCTTGCCGGCGTGAATATTTTCCTCGTGCTCTTCAACATGATCCCTGCCTTTCCGATGGACGGGGGACGGGTGCTGCGCGCCATCCTGGCGACGCGGATGACATGGGCGCGGGCGACGCAGATCGCGGCCAATATCGGCCAGGGACTGGCATTCCTGTTCGGCTTTCTCGGCCTCTTCTACAACCCGCTTCTGATCTTCATCGGAATCTTCGTCTATCTGGCAGCAGCTGCCGAAGCTCAGAACGCGCAGATACGTGATATCGCCAACAGCGTTCTGACCAGCGACGTGATGGTGACGGAATTCGCCGCACTGGAACGATCGGCAACCATCGCCGAGGCGATCGACCGCTTGCTCGCGACCACGCAGACCGAGTTTCCGGTGCTTGATGCCGATGGTCACCTATCCGGCCTGCTTACCCGTAACGACATGATCCTGGCGCTGAAGGAAACCGGGCCGGACGCTCCGGTGGTGAGCGTGATGCGCACCGATGTGCCAAAGGTCCATCGACGTCAGAACCTGACTGAGGGCTTCAGGCTCATGCAGGAGAAGAACGCCCCCGCGGTAGCAGTCATCGACAGCAGCGGGCGCCTGGTAGGTCTTCTCACCCATGAGACGATCGGCGAAATGATGATGGTTCGAGCAGCCATGCCGGAGGGTTTCCGCTTCGGGAGGCCACGGCATACTCCCTTTGCCCACCGTCCTTGACATTGGCGCACCGCTAGCCCAACTTAACCTTATGAGCATGATCGAACTTCGCCAGTCCTTCCTCTTTCGGGTGTGTCCCATCGCTGGACACTAACCCCGGGTTCGGGCTGTGCGCCCCCGGACCACGGGGGCGCGATGGCCGGTTCTGATCGGCAAATTCGCAGCAGGCGCATCCAGCAAAACAAGAACAAATCCGGGCAAGCCCGGAGTTACGGATGACCCTATGCAGAATAAGCGCAAGCCACGCATCACCATTTCGAGAACTGACCACGACAGGCTTCTGGGCCTCGCGACGGCGATCGAGAACCGAGACCCCGTTCTCGCCGAAAACATGATCGGCGAGCTGGAGCGCGCACGAATCGTGGAGGATGCAGCCTTGCCTGACTCGGTTGTGCGGATGGGTTCTACCCTGACTTATACCGCCGATGACGGCGAGCCGCAGACCGTCACTCTCGTCTATCCGGGAGAGGCCGATATCGCCCAAGGCAAGATTTCGGTGACGACACCTGTGGGTACGGCGCTTATCGGCCTTTCCGTGGGCCAGACGATCGATTGGACGGCGCGCGACGGCCGCGTTCACCGGCTTAGCATCACGCATATCGGCGAGCCTGAAGGCGACAACAGGCCATGAGCCTGAGACTGCTCTTCTTCGCGGGTTCACTTCAAAACGGCAGCTAGCCCCTGCGCCACGGAAATATTGGCGCAGGGGTGGCCTCACCAACTTCGTCAGCCGAGGGGCAGCGCTTCTGCGCTGCCGCCCCAAGGGGTTTGGAGACTGCCGTGTGGAAGAGACCGGGCTGCACGCTCACCAAAGAAGATTTTGATATTCTCCGGCGCATGCTGGAAGAGCACCAGGACCACGACGAGGCGATGACCTCACTGCTGCGGCAGAAGCTCGACACGGCTCAAGTCGTTTGCAAGGCGGACATGCCGGACAATGTCGTGACGATCGATAGCCGCATCAGCTTTCGACTCGGCAATGGCATGCCGGAAACGCGCATCATCAGCCGGGATCGCTCAGGTGGCCCGGTGAGCTATTTTCTGCCGATCACGACCATGCGCGGGCTGGCGTTGCTGGGTTTGGCGGAGGGGCAGACGGCAGCCATATCGCGCAACTCTTCCCTGGTCGAAATCCTTCAGGTGACTGCAATCCACTATCAGCCTGAGCGCACCGAAAGGCTGCGCGAAGCAGAGGAGGCGATCCATCCGGGCCTGCGCCATGCCGAGACCAGTCGGGAGGCGGACCATGTGGTCGGCAGAGGTCGCGTCAGCTTCCCGGAAGGCGATGATCCGGGTCCGAGCGCGGCTTGATTCCCTTGGTCAGGAAAGCCCCTCTATATAGCCTCTTTCATTGAGAAATATCCGCTCGGCCGAGGGCACGCTGGGCAGGCCGGGCATGGTCATGATCTCACCGCAGATCGCGACCACGAATCCGGCGCCGGCGGATAACCGGACTTCTCGTACCGGAACCACGTGGTCCACCGGGGCACCGCGCAGATTGGGATCCGTCGAGAAGGAATACTGGGTTTTGGCCATGCAGACCGGCAGACGGCCGTAGCCCTGCTCCTCCCATTTTTCGAGCTGGGAAAGCACGCTGTGCTCGGCCACCGCGCGGGAGCCCCGATAGATGCGGCGGACGATGGTGTTGATCTTTTCAAAGAGCGGCATGTCGTCCGGATAGAGCGGGGCAAATTGCGACGCACCCTTTTCGGCCAGATCCACAACCCTCTTTGCCAGTTCCTCGATACCCGCCGAGCCTTCGGCCCAGTGCCGGCAGAGCACCGCCTCCTCGCCTTGTGCTGCAACATACGCCTTCACCGCCTCTATTTCGGCAGCAGTATCTGTGTGGAAGTGATTGATGGCGACAACGGCGGGAACGCCGAACTGCTTCACGTTCTCGATGTGGCGCCCGAGATTGGCGCAACCTTTGGTAACCGCCTTCACATCCTCCGTGCCGAGATCCTCCTTCTTCACGCCGCCGTTCATCTTGAGCGCGCGCACCGTTGCAACGATAACAGCGGCCGCAGGCTTCAGCCCCGTCTTCCTGCATTTGATGTCGAAGAATTTCTCCGCGCCCAGATCTGCCCCGAAGCCTGCCTCCGTCACCACATAGTCGGCGAGTTTCAATGCCGTGGTGGTGGCCATTACGGAATTGCAGCCATGGGCGATGTTGGCGAACGGGCCGCCATGGACGAAGGCGGGGTTGTTCTCGAGCGTCTGCACCAGATTGGGCTGAAGCGCCTCCTTGAGGAGGACGGCCATGGCGCCGTCTGCCTTGAGGTCGCGCGCAAAGACCGGGCTTTTATCGCGCCGATAGGCGACGATGATGTTACCGAGACGCTCTTCCAGATCGCGCAGGTCCTTGGCGAGGCATAGGATCGCCATCACTTCCGAGGCGACTGTGATGTCAAAGCCTGCCTCGCGCGGATAGCCGTTCGCAACACCACCCAGCGAGCAAACAATGTCACGAAGCGCGCGGTCGTTCATGTCCATCACACGCCGCCAGGTAACCCGGCGCGTGTCAATGCCGAGCTCGTTTCCCCAATAGATGTGATTGTCGATCAGCGCGGCGAGCAGGTTATGGGCCGAGGTGATCGCATGAAAATCGCCGGTGAAATGGAGATTTATGTCCTCCATCGGGATTACCTGCGCGTAACCGCCGCCCGCCGCCCCGCCCTTCATGCCGAAGCAGGGACCGAGGGACGCTTCCCGGATGCAGACGATCGCCCTTTTCCCGATGCGGTTAAGCCCATCGCCAAGGCCGACGGTGGTCGTGGTCTTGCCCTCCCCTGCCGGTGTCGGATTGATCGCTGTCACCAGGATCAATTTTCCATCAGGTCTTTTTCGCATCTCGGCGATGAAATCGGCCGAGACCTTGGCCTTGTCGTGGCCGTAGGGAAGGAGGTGTTCAGAGGGGATGCCGAGCTTTGCCCCTATTTCCTGGATCGGCTTTTTTCTCGCTGCGCGCGCGATCTCGATGTCCGACTTGACTTCCGCCATCAATCTCCTCCCGGCCGCTCCAGCCTCAAATAGCATAAAGGAGCGCTTCAGGCATTCGCTATCCGAAAGGCCGTGGCGCCTCGGGAGCCGGCATCACCGGTCCAGGACTTCTCTCAATTCAACGAGATTCGAGCGGGCCCGCAGGATATAGAAACCCATGGTCGCCAGATGGGTGGGCATGATCCAGCCAGCCTCCCGGCCATTGGAGATGATGAAGGGAGTGATGTTGAGCGCTGCTCGGAACTGGCTTTCGGTCTGATCCCAGAGCGGACCCAATGAGCGTTGCGCAATGACGCCGTTGAAGTCGATGCGCGCGGCATGCAACAGCCCGTAATATCCATAGAGCTGGCCATAGGCGAACCAGAACCGATCGTCCGCCCGCGTGTCCAGCCAGCCGCCATTATGGTTTTCCGAGCGCTCGCGCAGAATCGCCGATGTCGAGCCGAGGTCGCCGGCGATGCGATCTAGATACTGGATCAGATTGTCAGCCCGTGCATCGAAAGTTGCCTGACAACTTTCAAGCCGCGTGTTGAAGCTGCGCAGCGATGAGATGGCACTTCGGTAAAAACTCGGGGTCGGCGTCTTCGGGCCGAAAGGATTGAGGCCGAAATACCATGCGTCCTCGCTGAACTGCATGTTCTCGCGCGCCTTTTGCAGGTCGTTGTCGATCTGCGATGTGCCGCGGACCCGTCCCAGCGTATCCACAAGCTCGACCGTGGTGCGCCGCACAGCCTGGTTCACACCCCGCTGGAAAGAGGCCTTGTTGTCGAAGAAGGGCGTGTCGTCCCAATCGAGGCCGAAAAAGCCCAGCTTGTAGAAGATCATCGAGGTGATCCAGGCGTTCTGGTTGACGTTGAAATCCGTCAAATCGGCTGCCACTTCCGCGATAGCCGAAGGCGCACAGCTCTGCGCCTGCTGGCCTGCGGCCGCCGGCATCTGTTCGCCGGGGGCGGCGCCCTGCCTTTCTATGTCATAGGCCTGCACGTAATCGGGATTGAAGCCCGTCCACACCTGCGTCTGCCATAAGAAGTAGATGTACAGGCCGACAAAAAGGACCAGAAGGCCGCCAACGATGCCGCGTGCAATCCAGCCGCGCCGCACGAACCAGCGCCCGAGCGCCATGAAGGGCCAGGCCAGCCAGTAGATCAGCCAGCCGATTCCCTTGCCGATGGCGGCAAAGATCCGCGTGAAGAACCCAAGGATCGAATCGTGCACCGGCACCCCCTGACCACAGCGCCTCCTGGCGAAGTCCCTCCTCAGATAGGCGGTTTTGGCCTCCATCACAATGCAGCGAGTCGACAGCTGTCTTCATTTCGCACCGGGCGGGCACCTGTGGAGCAGCGGCCTAATAGGCATTCTCGTAGATAAGTATAAGTTGTGCGGCCGAGACGGATGGGTATCATCATCTAGATTGCTGTCTGACAGCTTCGATGGGAGGAAATTCATGCGCAAATCACTGTTTGCGATGGTCAGCGTCGCTGCCGCCTTCGCAATGCCACTCGGGGCCTCCGCCCAGACCTATCCGGACCGGGCGATAACCATCGTGGTGCCGTTCTCGGCCGGCGGCCCGACCGACACCGTGACACGTCTGGTGGCCGAAGCGATGTCAAAGGATCTCGGGCAGCAGGTGTTGGTGGAAAACGTGGGAGGCGCAGGCGGCACGCTCGGAGCGGCGCGCGTGGCCGAGGCGGAACCGGACGGCTACACTCTGCTCCTGCATCACATCGGCATGGCGACGAGCGCCACGCTCTACCGCAAACTACCCTATGACACGCTGAATGCGTTCGAATATGTCGGTCTGGTGACGGAAGTGCCGATGACCATCGTCGCCCGCAAGGATTTCGAGCCGCAGGACTTCAAGGGGCTGATCGATTACGTGAAGGCGCACAAGGACGAGGTGACGGTGGCGAATGCTGGCATCGGAGCCGCCTCGCATCTTTGCGGCATGCTGTTCATGAGCGCGGTGGAAACCCCGCTCGTTACGGTGCCCTATCAGGGAACCGGCCCCGCAATGACCGATCTGCTGGGCGGACAGGTCGACATCATGTGCGACCAGACGACGAACACCACAAAGCAGATCCAGGCAGGCACGATCAAGGCTTACGCGGTAACCACGCCCGAGCGTCTCGACGTTTTGCCTGACCTCCCAACGGTTGCGGAAGCCGGTCTGCCGAACATGCAGGTGGGAATCTGGCACGGGCTCTATGCACCCAAGGGCACGCCTGCGGAGGTCGTCGACCGCCTCTCCAAATCCCTCCAGGTGGCGCTGAAGGACGAAAATGTCGTCGCCCGTTTTGCGGAACTCGGCACGACACCCTCTCCCGAGGCGGACGCCACTCCGGCAGCGCTGAAGGCGAAACTTGAGGGCGAGATCCAGCGGTGGCAGCCCATCATCGAGGCAGCCGGCGTCTACGCAGACTGAGACTGCGGGGCGCTTCATGCGCCCCGATCTTCTTCAATGAGCGCGGATAAGCAGACGTGAATGGTTACACCGTCGACAAGGTGAATTTCGCCTGTGGGCTTCTCTTCATAGCGATTGCGGCGGTCTTCGCCTTTCAATCTCTCGGGATGGAGCTCGGAACAGCCTTCCGCATGGGACCGGGCTATTTTCCCCTGTTGCTTTCAGGCGTGCTCGCCCTGCTCGGCGTGATCATCCTGATCCAATCGATCCGATCAGACGGCGAGCCGCTCGGACCGATCGCCTGGCGGGGGATTCTGCTCATTTTGCCCGCGCCGATCTTTTTCGGACTCACCGTCCGCGGACTGGGTTTCCTGCCCGCCATTCTCTGCACCGGCTTCATCGCTTCCTTCGCCAGCACGCGGATGACCGTCCTGACAGCCGCCGCGGTGGCGGCCGGTGTCACAGCATTCACTTACTTTGCCTTTGTGTACGCCCTCGGCCTGCCTTTCAAGCTGGTCGGCCCATGGCTGAACTTCTGAGGCCAGCGCTTTGGATCTTCTTCAGAATCTCCTGCTTGGCTTCCAGACTGCTTCGACGCTCTGGAACCTGCTTTTCTGCCTCGTCGGGGTGATGCTCGGCACGTTGATCGGCGTATTGCCCGGCATCGGATCGACGGCGACGATCGCCATGCTCCTTCCTGTGACCTTCCAGATCGGCGATCCAGTGTCTGCGCTCATTATGCTGGCGGGTATTTATTACGGCGCGCAGTATGGCGGCTCGACAACAGCCATCCTGATCAACATGCCGGGCGAATCGTCCTCTGCAGTCACGGCAATCGACGGCTATCAGATGGCGCGCAAGGGTCGCGCCGGTGCAGCATTGGCGACAGCAGCCATCGGATCCTTCGTGGCAGGCACGGTGGCAACGGCGCTGGTGGCGGTGTTCGCCCCCCCGCTCACCGCGATCGCGCTCAAATTCGGCGCAGCCGAATATTTCTCGCTGATGATCGTAGGCCTGGTTTCCTCCGTCGCCCTGGCGCACGGATCGGTGATCAAAGCGCTGGGCATGGTCATTGTCGGCCTGCTGCTCGGGCTTGTCGGCACCGACATATATACCGGCACGCCTCGCTTCACCCTGGGCATCCGTGAATATGCCGACGGTCTCAACTTCGTCGCACTGGCGGTCGGCCTCTTCGGTATCGCCGAAATCCTGCGGAACCTGGAGAGCGAGCGCACGCGCGAAGTCTTGATAGCGAAAATCTCCAGCCTTTTGCCCACGCGCGAAGAGTTGAAGCGGATGGCGGCTCCGATCCTGCGCGGCACCGCGCTTGGGTCGGCGTTGGGCGTATTGCCCGGCGGCGGGGCGATCCTCGCCTCATTCGCTTCTTATACCCTTGAGAAGCGCGTGTCGGATCATCCTTCCGATTTCGGCAAGGGTGCGATCGAAGGTGTTGCAGGGCCGGAGTCGGCCAACAATGCCGGCGCACAGACCTCCTTCATCCCGATGCTCACCTTGGGCATTCCGGCCAACCCGGTGATGGCCCTGATGATCGGCGCGATGATTATCCAGGGCATCGTGCCCGGACCGAATGTCGCGACGGAACAGCCGGCACTTTTCTGGGGTGTGATCGCCTCCATGTGGATCGGCAACCTGATGTTGGTGATCTTGAATTTGCCCCTGATCGGCCTGTGGGTGAGGCTGCTTAAAGTTCCCTATTACATCCTCTTCCCGATCATCATGGCCTTCAGCTCCATAGGCGTCTACAGCGTCAACGCAAACGCTTACGACCTTTTCTTCGTCGCCTTCGCCGGGTTGGCCGGCTATGTCCTCGTCAAGTTGCGATGCGAGCCGGCGCCGCTTCTTCTCGGCTTCGTCCTCGGCCCGCTGCTGGAGGAGAATCTGCGCCGGGCCATGATTCTGTCCCGAGGCGATCCCTCCACTTTCTTCACCCGCCCCATCAGCGCAACCCTCTTGCTCATCGCGCTTGCAGTGCTGGTGGTCGTTCTCCTACCCAGCGTTCGCAGGAAACGCGACGAGGTGTTTGTGGAGGAAAGCTGAGCGCTTGAACCAAGCGAATAGGCGCTTTGCGGCCGCGGGCCAATGCTTGCGGCCATGAACCGGCGCCCGTTGCCCGACCGCTTTGCCCTTGAACCGGCCCGGAATTGATGCTTGCCTTGAGGACGATGAAGTCCTTCCATGGGGCTTTGGAATGCCGGAAGCAGTCGAGGGGAAAACATCATGACCTGCAAAAAACAATTGGGTACCGGGCTTGGTCTGATACTCGGGCTCACGGTGGGATCGGCTCTTGCTGCGGAGCCTGATTCCTGCCGCGCGGTCACCTTTTCCGATGTCGGCTGGACGGACATTACCGCGACGACGGCCACCGCCTCGGTGCTGCTCGAAGGGCTTGGCTATGAGCCTGAGGTGGAGGTGCTTTCGGTGCCGGTCACCTATGCCTCGCTCAAGAACAAGGACATAGACGTCTTCCTCGGCAATTGGATGCCGACCATGGAAGCCGACATCAAGCCCTATCGTGAAGAGGGCACGGTGGAGACCGTGGTCACCAATCTGGAAGGAGCGAAATACACGCTGGCCGTACCGCAATACACTTTCGATGCAGGCCTCAAGACCTTTGCGGACATCGACAAGTTTCGCGAGGAACTCGACGGCAAGATCTACGGCATCGAGCCTGGCAATGATGGCAACCGGTTGATCCTCGACATGATCGACAACGACACGTTCAGTCTGGGGGATTTCGAGTTGGTGGAAAGCTCCGAGGCAGGCATGCTCTCGCAGGTGCGCCGTGCGGTGCAGGCCGAGCAGCCCATCGTTTTTCTCGGCTGGGAACCTCACCCGATGAACGCCGATATCGAAATGGCCTATCTCGATGGTGGTGACGAGGTGTTCGGCCCCAATTACGGCGGCGCCACCGTGCACACCAATGTGTGGTCGGGCTACACGCAGGAGTGCCCCAATATGGGCCAGCTGCTCAAGAACCTCGTTTTCTCGCTGGAGATGGAGAACGAGATCATGGGAGCGATCCTCAATGATGGCGAGGATCCCCAGGCAGCCGCTACCGCCTGGCTCAAGGAGCATCCGGAAACGCTCGAACCCTGGCTGAAGGGGGTCACCACTTTTGAAGGTGAGGACGGCCTTGCGGCTGTAAAGTCGCATCTGGGCCTGTGATATCCAAGCACTAGGGCAGCTGCTTCGACCGCGGGGCTTACGCCAACACTCGAGAAACGGAAGTCCGGCCGTCTCAATTGTAGGCCGGCCGCCCTTTTCCTAGCGCCGACTTGAGGGTATCACCGGCGCTATGGACCCCGTAACGGAGTGGATTGAGGCGTGGAAAATCCCCATCGGCAGATGGGGCCGCTCGTTCTTCGATTTTCTCACGACAAACTTCGCCTGGCTTTTCGATACGCTCGCCGACGGAGTGGCGGCGGCGCTTGATGGGCTGGTGGCCCTTCTTCTCTGGGCGCCGCCGATCCTCGTCGTCCTGTTGCTTGCCGCCCTCGCCTATGCACTACAGCGATCATGGAAATTGGCGCTGGTGGTGGTGATCGGCTTCCTGTTCATCATCAATCAGGGGCTCTGGACCGAGACCATCCAGACGCTCGTGCTGGTCGTGGCGGCTACTGCCGCTTCCATGGTCATCGGGGTGCCGATCGGCATCTGGGCGGCGCACAATGAGCGGGTGTACCAGGTGTTGCGGCCCATTCTCGACCTCATGCAGACCTTGCCGACTTTCGTCTATCTGATTCCCGTTCTTATCCTTTTTGGGCTGGGCGCAGCGCCCGGCCTCATCGTCACGGTCATCTTCGCCGCGCCTGCACCGATCCGTCTCACCTATCTTGGCATCACCTCCGTGCCGACCCCGATGCTGGAGGCGGGCCAGGCTTTCGGCGCGACCAAGCGACAGCTTCTTTGGAAGGTGGAATTGCCCGCCGCCCTGCCCTCCATCATGGTCGGCCTCACCCAGTGCATCATGCTCTCGTTGTCGATGGTGGTGATCGCGGCGCTCATCGGCGCCGACGGACTCGGCAAACCGGTGGTGCGGGCGCTCAATTCCGTGAATATCCCGCTTGGCGTGGAAGCGGGCCTCGCCATCGTCGTGCTTGCGATCATCCTTGACCGGATGGCGCGGCTCAGCAGGGAGCAAGACCGATGACGCCAGCGGTAGAGTTTCGCGGCGTCGACATCATATTCGGCGGCGAGAAGGAGACCGCCGAGGCCCTGAAGCTGGTGGACGAGGAGAAAAGCCGCGCCGAGATTCTGGAGCGCACCGGCGCGGTGGTGGGCTGCGCCGGAGCAAATCTCACCGTTAACAAGGGTGAGATATCGGTTCTTATGGGTCTTTCAGGTTCGGGGAAATCCACGCTGTTGCGATCCGTAAACCGGCTGAACCGCGTAGCCCGTGGCGAGGTGATCGTCCATGATGGAGACTGGTCGGCCGACGTGGTCACCTGCTCGGACGCCGAGCTCCTGAAGATTCGCCGCGAATGCGTGGCCATGGTTTTTCAGCAGTTCGCCCTGCTTCCCTGGCGCACGGTTGCCGAAAATGTAGGATTCGGCCTGGAGCTTGCCGGCGTGCCCGCGAAGGAGCGACGGCAGCGGGTCATGAAACAGCTCCAGCTCGTCCACCTCGACGACTGGGCCGGTAAATACGCGCACGAGCTTTCCGGCGGCATGCAACAGCGCGTGGGGCTTGCCCGCGCCTTCGCAACCGAGGCGCCGATCCTGCTCATGGACGAACCCTTTTCCTCGCTCGATCCACTGATCCGCACCAAGTTGCAGGACGAGCTTCTTGAGCTTCAAGCGCGGCTCAAGAAGACGATCCTGTTCGTCAGCCATGATCTGGAGGAGGCGCTGAAGATCGGCAACCGCATCTCCATCATGGAGGGCGGTCACATCGTGCAGACGGGCACGCCTGAGGAGATCGTGCTCAGGCCTGAAAACGACTATGTGCGCGACTTCATCGCCAATGTGAATCCGCTATCGGTGCTCACCGCCTGGAATGTGATGCGCGACGCGCGCGACCTCGAAAGCGCGGGGGAAGGCTGGCTGTGGCTCGATCTGCGCCGCACCACCCGCTTCAAGCTGGATGAGAACATGCTCGTGGTGGATGCCGAGCGAAACGGGAAGCCGGCGATCTGGCTTTCGTGTGATTCCACCGAGGTTCTTCCCGAAGACCAGCCCAAGGTTTACTGGGCGCGCGCCGGCACTCCGCTCAAGACCGTGATGCAGGCCATGCACCAGTCCCACACCGCTCCCGTAGCGCTTTTCGACGAATCGTCCCGGTTCGTCGGCGCCATTGGAGTGCGTGACGTGTTGCGAGCGGTCTTACGCCGGTAGCTTAGCCTTCGTTGAAAACCAGCGATCGGTGGACCCCGAGGCCCGCCATCGTTCCATCGCCAACGGCAAGTGCGAGGCTCCCCGCCGGCCTGCCTGCATCGCCGCAGGCGAAGACACCGGGGACGGAAGTCTCCTTGATGGAATTGGTCTTGATGAAGGTACCGACGGCTCCTTGGTCGAGCTCACATCCGAGTTGTTCGGCAAGCGTGCTCGAAAGACGGGTGATCGTCGCAGTGAACAGACCTGCAAACGAGAAAAGGCGCCCATCACGCAGCCTTACGTCGGCATCGCCCTCGATCTTCTCGATCAATCCGGTCTCGATGGCCACATCGCGCCGTTTCAACTGGGCCAGTTCCTCCTCGCTTGGCGCGAAAATGCCATTGAGAAAGAAGGTGATCTTGCCCCATTCGGGCAAGAGCAGCGCGTGGTGCATGGAAGCTGGCGAAGAGGCGAGCACGCCGATGCTGCCGCCGCCGAGTTCGTAACCATGGCAATAGGGGCAATGAAACACGCCTTTGCCCCAACGCTCCTTGAGCCCGGGAATGTCGGGCAGATCATCGACCACGCCCATTGCAAGGATCAGGCGGCTCGCCTCATAGGCCTCGCCTCCTGCGGTCTCCACGATGAACCCCGTTTCCGTCCCGGCTGCCTTCTCCACCCGGCCCTGTTTCCACTCGACCGTGGGATAGGCCATCACTTCCGCGCGGGCGCGGGAGGCAATCTCGTTGGGCGCGGCGCCATCCTGCGTGAGGAAGCCGTGGGAGCTCTGGGCAAAACGGTTCCGGCGCTGCCCCTCGTCGATCACAAGAACACGACGGCGCGCGCGGGCCAGTTGCATGGTTGCGGCCAGGCCGGCATAGCTGCCGCCAACGACGATCACGTCAAATGTCATTCCGAATGCCTCTGCTTGTGGCTGTAGTGATGAGCAATGCCCAGCCGATAGTCCTCGGCCAGCTTAGCTAGGGTGATGTCCCCCAGCCGGCCAATGAGAAACGTTTCCGCCTCCCGAAATGCCCCGGCAAGCTCACGGTTGACCGCGCGCTCGATCAGGCAGGACGGATTGTCCAGATGAAATCCCATGGCCAGCACCACCGGCGAACCTAAGGCATCATAGATGTCCTTCAGCGTCACTTTGGAAAGATCACGGGCAATCTCCCAACCGCCGCCATGGCCCTTGGCCGAACGTACAATTCCCGCTTCACGAAGGCCCGCCATCGTACGCCGGACGACGACGGCGTTGGTGTCCATGCAGATGGCAAGCTCCGCGGATGTCATCGGCCTTCCCTGCTCCGCCAGATGAAGCAGGGCATGGAGTGTTGCGGAAAGTCTGCTGTCTCTTCTCATGTAACTTTTTATGATACATGATAGCTGTGAGGTCAAGCCCCTACCGCTGATCGAGGAAAAAGCTTGCGAACGCCTGCGCGGTGCGCAATCGAGGGCCGGAAAGGACAAGGCGATGGAAGACGGAAAGAAGGACCCGATCCTTGAGACGGATGCCGAGGCGATCCGCCTTGCAAAGACTCTCTTGCGCACCGCACGTTTCGGCGCGCTGGCTACCCTTGATCCGGCGGATGGCGCGCCGCTCGCCACGCGCGTGGCGGTAGCGACCGACATGGACGGCACGCCGCTGATCCTCGTCTCGGCGCTTTCCGCACATACGAAGGCGCTGGCAGCCGACCCGCGCTGCTCGCTTCTTGTGGGCGAGCCTGGCAAGGGCGATCCCCTCGCCCATGCGCGGCTGACGATCAAGGCGCGTGCGGAGAAGCTCGAGCGGGGAATGCCGGCGCATGACCATGCCGCGCGGCGATATTTGAATCGCCACCCCAAGGCTAGGCTATACGCGGATTTTCCCGATTTCGCCTTCTTCAGGCTCTCGCCGGAAAGCGCCCTGCTCAACGGCGGTTTCGCCCGTGCCTATCGGCTGAACCGCGAGGAGATCCTGACGGACGGGCCGCTGCAAGCCTTTCTCGACATGGAGCAGCGCGCTGTCGATCACATGAACGAAGATCATGCAGATGCGGTGGAGAACTATGCCGTCCACTTCGCCAAGGCTGAGCGCGGCAAGTGGGCGCTGACCGGCATCGACCCTGAAGGCATAGACCTTGCGAAGGGAGATGAGATCAGGCGCGTCCTCTTCCAGGAGCGGCTGAGCGATGCATCGCAGGTGAGGCCCGCTTTGGTGGACATGGCCAGGAAAGCGCGTAGCGCCTGATATGCCGCAGGAACTCATCCGCATAGAAACCCCCGATGATCCGCAAATTTCCGCCTATAGGAACATTCGCGAACGCGATCTCGTCGGACGCCAGGGGCGCTTCGTGGCTGAGGGCAAGGTGGTGCTGAACGTGCTCTTCTCCACGTCGCGCTTTGCCGCCGAATCCGTGCTTCTGCTCGAAAATCGCGTGTCGGGCATGGAGGACGTGCTGGAACGCGTGCCGGCGGATGTCCCGGTCTACGTGGCAAGCAGCGCGGTTATGGACGCTGTCGCGGGCTTCCACATGCATCGCGGCGTGCTCGCCATCGGCATGCGCGGCCGGGATGAAAGTGCGGAAGCGCTGATCGCGGGTCTGCCCGAGCACGCGCTGGTGGTCGTTCTCTCCGGGATTGCCAACCATGACAACATGGGCGCGATCTTCCGCAACGCTGCCGCCTTCGGTGCGGATGCCGTGCTCCTCGATGCCGAATGTTGCGACCCGCTTTACCGCAAGGCGATCCGCGTCTCCGTCGGAGCTGCGCTGAAGGTGCCCTTCATCAGGAGTGGAAGCGCGTCCACGCTGATAGACGCGCTGACCGAGCAAGGCTTCGACATACTCGCCCTCAGCCCAAGCGGCGAGCAAGAGATCGACAGGATCGAGCGGGCGCCGCGCACCGCACTCCTTCTTGGCGCGGAGGGCCCTGGATTACCCGCCGCGCTGCTTGCCCGTCTTCCTTCGGTGCGAATTCCAATGAGGAAGGATTTCGATAGCCTCAATGTCGCCGCGGCGACCGCGATCGCCCTTCACCGCCTCTGGCGATAATCATTCCGCGGCGGAATTGCCGCGCAATACCCTTACACGTTCGGCAAGGCTCACTGGCCGGTCACCGCCCTCGTCCACGTCCTGCGCTGCCAGGGATTGCTCGATGGGTGAATCTGGCCCTTCAAGCGTAGCGGCAACATCCACCATGTTTGCCGCAAAATCAGCAATGCGCTCGCGCAGGACCTCGTCGTCTGCCTCGCCGACGTGGCCGGCCCCTGCGAGCTCGGCGCGCAACCTCTTGTTTTCACGTATCAGAGTGGTCAGCCGCGACTGAAGCCTTTCCATCTCCGACTTGCGGGGGGTAACCGCTTTTCCACCTTTGCCCTTCGGGGCGAGAAGGGAAGAAAGTTTTTGCGAGAGTTCAGCAACCTGCGCTTCAAGCTGGGCTTTTTCTCCCTCGACCTCTTCCAGGCGGCCAGGTTTCTCCCCCGTCATCTCAAGCTTCCGCTTCAAGCGCACAACTTCCTTTTCGCGGCGTTCGAGCTTTTCCTCACGATTGGAAATGGCGGCAATCATCCCATCCAGCTTGCGTTCGAGCTCATCGGCACGCGCGCGTTCGATGAGAAGCGCCTCCTCCGCCGCAGCCTTATCGGCCATGGCATCACGGATAACCCGGTCAGCCTCCTTCCGCTGGTTGCGCAGGAGATTGATTGAGTCATTGAGCTGCTCGATGCTGGCGTCCCTGGCGACGAGATCGACCTGCCGGCTGCTGGCCGTGAGACTTGCCTCCTCATACAAGTGGGAAAGCTCTTCGACTTCCTTGACGCGTTTTTGAAGCTGCCGTTCGAGCTGCGCAACCTTCCTGGTTCTCTTCTCCAGTTCTGCTTCGCGTTCCCCTAGGCTTGCAGCAAGACGGTCCCGCTCGGCTTCAAGCTCCGCAATTACCGCCTCGCCCTCCTTGAACCGTTCCACCTTCTCACGCAGGACGTTGATTTCAACGAGATCGTCTGCCGCCTTTCTCTTCAGCGACTCGTTTTTCATCTCGATGAGACGCAAGGCCATCACGTGCTCGGCCTTTACGGCATCAATCTCAGCCTCCAACTCCTCCCGCGTCATCGGAAGGGTCGCCTCGATGCGACGACGCGCAAGCTCGCCCGCGCGACGCCACAGGGCCGGCACAAGGAAGAGCGCAAGAGCCGCCGCGATCAGGAAGCCGAGAATGAAGGACAGAGCGATTTCGATCACGAGCAATGGGTCCTGATGCGTTGATGCTCTCAGTGTGCCACGACCGAGCAGGAATTCCAGTGGCGCGCCTGCATCATCAGAAAGGATTCCATGTCGGTCGCGCGGTTACTTTCAAGTAACCGATATTGACACCCAGCCGGGCGCCGACGCCAGTGCGAATAGGCACGATCAGCACGGGACCATTCTTGAGCACGTTGAAACCGAGGCCCGCGACAATATAGGCCGACCCGGCAACCCCGGCATATCTCCGGTAGAGACTGTTCACCTGATCGAGATTGTAAACGAGGATCATCACCTGCGAGCCTTGCCCACCGAAGTCCCAACCGATCGATGGTCCCTGCCAGTATGTGGCGTGATCTCCGGCGTTTTTCGTGTAGAGCGTCCCCTCGCCATAAGTCAGCCCGCCAACAAGCGCCCCCGAGCCTTCCTGGCCGAGGACATAGCCGTTGGGCAGGCCATAGGTGGAGAAGACCTTCTCGACCAGCGTTGCGAGGCCACCCGTCGTCGCGCCGAAGAAATTGCTTCCGGCCTCGACGATCTCCTCCATCGTATACCCATTCTCCTGGGCGCGGGCCGATGGCTGCGGGAGCACAATCACCGCCGCCAACGCCACCATGACCAGGATGGCAAAGCGCGACTTTGCGCGATTGAAGAAGCTGGATAGCATCGATTTCATCTCCTTGTACGCGACTGCACGTCAGGACCTGCGCGTTTCGCTGACACCGCCCCCCGATTCCAGACAATGGGAGAGTAAGTCGTAATTCTTTTTCAACCATTAAGCGCGCATCGCACTCGGCGGTAAGAAGCGATTTTCCTGCATATGAACGTGTGCTGGCGCGCGGTTTGTTGCCCCGAAACGGCTCATGTGTAACCAAGGGTGTCATTCTGGGGACTATGATTCGCGCCCAGGGCCTAGCCCGCCCTGTCGTTTGCGATTTGCCATAGGGGATGTTGAAACATGACGGATATTTTCACGCTCAGCGCGCCGGATCTTGCCGCCCTTCTGTGCAGCCGCGTGTGCCATGACATCATCTCTCCGGTGGGAGCGATCAACAACGGGTTGGAGCTCCTGGACGAAGGCGGCACCGACGAAGACGCCATGCAGCTCATCCGGGCAAGCGCGATCAATGCGTCGGCGCGGCTCCAGTTCGCCCGCATCGCCTTTGGAGCGGCCGGCTCCGCGGGCATGCAAATCGACACGGGCGATGCGGAAGCTGTAGCGACGGCCTTCATCCGTAACGAGAAGCCGGACCTGGAATGGATCGGCGGACGAGCGCTCCTGCCAAAGAACAAGGTCAAGCTTCTCCTGAATCTCGTGCTGATCGCAAATGCCACTATACCGCGCGGAGGCAAGCTCACCGTGCGCCTCGAGAACCTGGACACCGCGCCTGTTTTCACCATCAATGCGAACGGCCCGATGGTTCGCGTGCCTCCCAAATTCCTGGAACTCCACGCTGGGCGTCAGCTCGAAGAGCCGATCGACGCTCATAGCGTCCAGTTCTATTACACCCTTCTCCTCGCCCGCGAGACGGGCATGGCGGTCTCCATTCATGCCTCGCCGGAGGAGATCGTCCTCAAGGCCGCTTAGGAAAATCTTACCGCGTGGCTTGATATGGTTGGAAACCTCGTGTCGGAGGTTTCACCAGGGAGCATTCGCCGAGCTGATCAGATGATGAAGCGCTGCCTGATAGTGGACGATTCCAGCGTTATCCGCCAGGTGGCGAAGCACATACTGTCCAGCCCCGAGATGCTGGTTGTAGAGGCGGCGAGCGGCGCTGACGCACTTGATATCTGCTCCCATGGAAAGCCGGACATCATTGTCGTCGACCATCTGCTGCAGGACATGAATTCCTGCGAATTGATCGCCCGGATCATGGGACTCTATGAAGAGGATAAACCCGCCATCCTGCTCTGCATGTGCGAGCTTGACATTGGCCTTCTTATGCGGGCCAAGCGCGCGGGCGCACGCGGCTATATTCAAAAGCCCTTTACGCGTCAGATTCTGCTGGAGAGCTTACGGGAGTTTCTGACGGACGCTTAAAACAAAAACCCGGCAATTTAGCCGGGTTTCTTCGCTACAGCCTCGGCCCGAAAACCGGAATCGGTTTTTAGGACAGCCCGATGCGCCGATCCAATCACTTACAGCGTCCTTTGTGCGTCCGAATGGACGCGCGGCGCTGTAGATGAGCACTCAGGCGCTTTCGCGCATTTCCTCCGGTTCGCGCAGCACATAGCCGCGACCCCATACGGTCTCGATATAGTTCTGGCCGCCGGAGGCCATATCGAGCTTCTTGCGGAGCTTGCAGATGAAGACGTCGATGATCTTCAGCTCCGGCTCGTCCATACCGCCATAGAGGTGGTTGAGGAACATTTCCTTGGTGAGCGTCGTACCCTTGCGGAGCGAGAGAAGCTCCAGCATCTGGTATTCCTTGCCCGTAAGATGCACGCGCTGCCCCGCTACCTCGACCGTCTTGGCATCGAGGTTCACGATCAGGTCACCCGTCGTGATAACCGACTGCGCGTGCCCCTTCGAGCGGCGGACAATCGCGTGGATGCGGGCGATCAACTCGTCCTTGTGGAAAGGCTTGGTCATGTAATCGTCGGCACCGAAGCCAAGGCCCCTCACCTTGTCCTCAATGCCGGCCATGCCGGAAAGGATGAGGATCGGCGTCTTCACCTTCGAAAGGCGAAGCGTTCTCAAAACCTCGTAGCCGGACATATCCGGCAGGTTCAGGTCGAGGAGGATGATGTCGTAATCATAAAGTTTGCCGAGATCGACGCCCTCCTCGCCGAGATCGGTCGTATAAACATTGAAACTCTCGGACTTCAGCATCAATTCGATGCTTTGTGCGGTCGCACTGTCGTCTTCTATCAACAAAACGCGCATCTTATTCCCCTTTCCGCCGCCGACCGGGACTGGCGGGCATCCGGCACGGAGCATTCAGCACCCGGATCGAAAGCTGCCAGTTAATGGTTAACAATATCTGATTCGCCCCTCAAAACGCTAAGCGCTTTTTTCAGCTTTCGCTGACACATGCTTGAATCGAAACGCTGAATCACGGTTATACTCTCTTTAGCTCCAGCCCGGCGGGGCGTCATCGCACATCGACATCTCGTTCAGGCTTCGGCCGCAGATTTCCGCCCCGGAATTTTTACCGTGCCTTAAGCCATCAGCCTTATGATTAACAATGCCCGTAAACGAATGGTTACCGTGGGCGGCAAATTTTAGGATTTTGTTTGCCAAAGGCGCTCCACAGGGTGCCGTGCCTGGAAACGGTTAATGCGGGCGGGGGCGTGCGTACGCGTTTTGTGGGAGTTTCTGATGAAGTCACGTGAGAACCTGGTACGGCTGAAACAATTTCAGGTGAACGAGAAACGCCGGCGCCTCGCCCAGCTCGATGCGATGATTTCCGAATTCGAGCGCATGGCCATCGAACTGGACGCACAAGTTGCGGCCGAGGAGACAAAGGCTGGCATTACCGACCAGAACCACTTTGCCTATCCCACCTTCGCCAAGGCTGCCCGGCTGCGCCGGGATAACCTGCGGATTTCGCAGGCTGAATTGGTACAGCAGAAAGAGCAGGCAGAGCATGATCTCGCCGAGGCCGAAGCTGAACTTCGCAAGGCCGAGGCGCTGGAAACGCGGGATGGCAGGCGCAGCGACGGTGCGCCACGTGCGGCCGCCGGCTGACCGGTCCATCTGCTTCGAGCAGAGGCCCTTGGCTCCTTACGAAATACCATCACGCCGACCATCTTTGGCCGATCGGCACCCGATCTCGTTCGAGCAGCCCCGGTCACCGGGATTGCATGCGGTGTGCAACCGCCGCAAATTTGCCCTGAACTCCATCCTTTCTCCCGTCGATTTTCGTCGATTGCAGGACAAGGATGTTTTTGATGATTTCTCGACGGGCCCTACTCGCCGCCTCCGCGCTTCTCGCATTTCCCCTGGCGGCGGGTCACGCCTCGGTCTCGCAGGCGGTAAGCGATCGTCTCGCCTTGCTGGAGAAGAGGTCGGGCGGTCGTTTGGGTGTTGCCATTCTCGACGTCAGGACCGGGCTGATGGCGACGCATCGCGCAGACGAGCGCTTTGCCATGTGCAGCACCTTCAAGGCGATCGCAGCGGCGGCCGTCCTGGCCCGGGTGGACGCCGGAAGGGATGATCTCGAACGCCGAATTACCTACGGTAAGGACAAGCTCATTGTCTGGTCCCCGGTAACGGAAAAGCACGCGGGCGGTCGCGGAATGACACTCGGCGCGCTCTGCGATGCGGCCGTCACCATGAGCGATAACACGGCAGGAAATCTCCTGTTGGAAAGTCTGGGCGGCCCTGAGGGACTGACGGCGTTTTTCCGCTCCCTTGGAGACGATGTCAGCCGTCTCGACCGTTGGGAACCGGACCTCAACAATGTGCCGCCCGGCGACCCTCGCGATACGACGACTCCGGCGGCTATGCTGCGGAGCCTGCAAAAAGTCGTTCTTGGCGACGCTCTCTCGCAAACCTCCCGGCAACGCCTTGCGGACTGGCTGATCGCCAACCAGACCGGCGACGCGCGGTTGCGTGCCGGCTTCCCCGATGGCTGGCGCATCGGCGATAAGACCGGCACGGGAACCACCGTGGCAAGTGATATCGCGGTTGCCTGGACACCGGAAGGCGCCACCCTTCTGATCTCTGCCTATCTCGAAGCGCCTGAACTGTCGGCGTCGGATCGCGACAAGATCTTCAAGGAGATCGGGGAGATCGCAGCGGAAATGGCCGAAGCATAATCGCTTCAGCAAGCATGTTGGCCCCGGCTCAGGAATTTACCTCATTGGCTGCGCGGGCGCATCAGTGCCCACGCGAGATCGGACTGTGTGCCAATGGGGCGAGCGAGCGTGATTTCCCCTGCCCCCACCTAATGCCGGTACTGCTGGATACGCGTGGTCCTCAGCCCCTGCAGCCCATACTCGTCAATGGAAGCTTGCCAGGAGAGGAACTCCTCCACGGTGAGGCGATAGCGCTGGCAAGCCTCTTCCAGGCTCAGCAAACCGCCACGCACGGCAGCCACCACCTCCGCCTTGCGACGAATGACCCAACGGCGCGTGTTGGTGGGCGGCAGATCAGCAATCGTCAACGGACTGCCATCAGGACCGATGACATATTTCACGCGCGGTCGAACCAGATCGGTCATCGTACTCTCTACACTAACCAAGACCTCATCGCGACAATAAGGCGACAGCTTTTAAGATTTGCCTAAACGCCTGGTAATGCTAACGTAACGGAAGTGAATCCTGCGTTAGGAATTGCAGGGCATCTTGAATCAAATGCGAAGCACTTCCGCCACGTCGCCGGCCGGTGCTTCATTGCCCATCTTGACCTTGGCTCGCCCCATTGCCATTTAGCCCGCGAGCAGATTGGAATTTTTGACCATGAACAGCCTTGACCTTCCGGGACGCCCTGAAGCGACGCGCGTTGTCGTCGCCATGTCTGGCGGCGTCGATTCCTCCGTCGTTGCAGGCCTGTTGGCCAAGGAAGGCTACGAGGTCGTGGGCGTCACGTTGCAACTTTACGATCATGGCGCCGCCGTCCATCGTGCGGGGTCCTGCTGCGCGGGCCAGGACATCGACGATGCGCGCCGCGTTGCCGAAACGCTGGGCATCGCCCACTACGTGCTCGATTATGAGGAGCGCTTCCGCAAGGCTGTGATCGACCCCTTCGCCGAAAGCTACGTTACCGGCGAGACCCCCATTCCCTGCGTTTCCTGCAACCAGACGGTCAAGTTCTCGGACCTTCTTGAGACGGCGCGCGAGCTCGGTGCCGACGCACTGGCGACCGGCCACTACATTCGCTCGCGCCCCAACGGGTCGCACCGGGCGCTCTATCGCCCCGTGGATGCCGATCGCGACCAAAGCTATTTCCTGTTCGCCACCACACAAGAACAGATCGATTATCTTCGTTTCCCCCTGGGCGGAATGTCAAAGCCCCAGGTCAGGGCCATTGCGGAGGAAATGGGGCTTTCCGTTGCCACCAAGCACGACAGTCAGGACATCTGCTTCGTGCCCCGCGGCAAATACTCCGACGTGATCGCAAAGCTCAAGCCGGGTGCTGCCAACCCCGGTGAGATCGTCCATATCGATGGCCGCGTGCTCGGTCGTCACGACGGCATACTGCATTACACCATCGGCCAGCGTCGCGGCATCGGCATTGCCACTGGCGAACCGCTCTATGTGGTTCATCTCGATGCGGAGCATTCCCGTGTGGTCGTGGGCCCGCGCGAGGCGCTGGAAACGCGCCGGCTGTTCCTTCGTCAGGTGAACTGGCTCGGCGATACACCGCTGCAAGACCTGCCGACCAGCGGAATGGACATTTTCGCCAAGGTACGTTCAACGCGGCCGCCGGCGCCAGCGACCATCCACCATCGCAACGGGGCGACCTGGGTGGAGTTGCACGAGGGTGAAGCCGGCGTCGCTCCCGGGCAGGCCTGTGTGCTCTACTCGGACGACAGCAACGACGCGCGCGTTTTCGGCGGCGGCTTCATCGAGCGCTCCGAACGACGCGCCGATGCGGAAGAGATGCTTTCCCGGCTGGAGAGGCTTTCAGCCTGAGACAGTGGGGGCACCCACCGTCGACTACTGCCCAGCCTGCTGGGCCAGAAAATCAGCCTTGTGGCGGCTGTGGATGATCGTGCCGGCGGTGAGGATGCGCAGAACCTCGATTGCCTCCTCACCTGTGGTCCGCGGCTCCTGCTTGTTCTCGATGCAATCCATGAAATGCTGGAGCTCCCGGGTGAGTGGCATGCCTTCTTCAACGGGCACGTAAGTGGGCTCATTGGTGGTAAAGGCCCATTGGCCGCTGTCCTGCCAGATGGCATGGCGGTAGATCGCGAGTTTGCGATCCCAGGGCTCGACATCGTCGAAGACGGCCATTGCCTTGCTGCCGACGACGGTGAGCCGCCGCTCGCGATAGGGATTGAGGCGGGAAGCGAAGAGGTGGCTTCTCAATCCGTTCGCAAAGCGCATATGCAAATGCGCAAAATCGCTGAGGTGGTCAAGCAGAGCCGCCCCCTCGCCGCGCACTTCGACCGGCGGCGCGCCGGTGATGGCAAGGATCATGGAAAGATCGTGCGGGGCAAGATCCCAAAGCGCATCGTTTTCCGTGTGAAACTTGCCGAGCCCGAGCCGGTGCGAATGGATATAGCGGACCTCGCCCAGCTCCCCCGCATCGATGAGGGCCTTCAGCTTCTCGAAAGCCGGATGGAAGCGCAGAACATGGCCCACCATATAGATCCGCTTCGCGGCATGCGCCGCGCGCACCGCGCGCTCCGCATCGGCCACAGTGAGCGCTATGGGCTTCTCCACGAGCACATGCTTACCGGCTTCCACCGCCTTGATCGCGTTCTGGGCATGGAATTGCGGCGGCAGCGCCATCACCACCGCATCCACTTCCGAAGCCCGGAACAGATCGTCAGGATCTATGGCTCGGCATTCCTGCTCGCTGGCAAAACCTTCCGCCCTCGCCCGATTGGCGTCGGAAACGGCATAAAGAACACCCAACGACTTTAAAGTGCGGATGTGGTTCGCCCCCCAATATCCACACCCGAGAACGGCGATACGCGGCTTCATACAATCTTCACACGATTTGCTTGCCCGGACACATATCGATGCAGAGGCCGCAACTCAAGCCCGATGCTGTTTTGCCGTCATTGAAAAGGGCCTCTGCTCACGACAAGGGACGGAGGGCGTCCTGCCTCAGAGCCATTTCCTACAGACGTTCCGGCAGACGTTTCCTCCTTCCAACCTCCGTTTAGGAATGCGACTTCCTGGTGCGTTCTTCATCTGCTGAGCCACGACATCACGACCCGCTTCGTCGACCGGCAGCAATTCTCACGTGAGGAAATGAGGAAACAGACAATACGGGCGCTTGACACCGTTCGGCATGGGACCTTATATCCGCGCGTCGTCAGGTCGGGTCGGCACCACTTGAAGGGCGGAGTAGCTCAGTCGGTTAGAGCAGAGGAATCATAATCCTTGTGTCGGGGGTTCGAGTCCCTCCTCCGCTACCACTAGTTGGCCAGCCAGAAAGATCAGTCAGTTAGCATCGAACGGAGGTTCGAGCGACTGTGAGTCATCTCACGCAGATGTACGTGGGAGATGCAATGGCGTTGCCTTCTTATATGTCCCGACGCGACGGGCGTTATTACATGCAGGTTCGACTCCCCCAGCCCATGGTCTCGCTTAGCGGGCTTCGCCTCTACAGGGCGTCGTTAAGAACCAGCGACTATCTTCAGGCACGAATACGACTTGCAGAGTGCCTGGGATGGTTGCACCGGATGAACGATAGCGTCGACTACGTGGACTTGTTCCAAAAAAACGTCCGTCAGCTGCGTCTATATTTAGCAGACCCAATCCGGATATCGGAGGACCGCCTGGTCGCTCGCCGCAACTTCGAGGAACTTCTCAAGAACCTCACTCGACGCGCGAAAGCGCAAGGGTGCGATCCGGACATGATCGAACCAGAGTTCCGACCATTGTTTGAGCTCTTCGTGCGTCAGAACGTCAAAGCCGAAGCGCTGAGCAGACGAGTCGAGGGAATTCTACAGTACGAACGCGGACGGGCGGACATGCAGATGGCAATCTCGTTGGGAGCAGTCCAAGCAAGCCACATCCCCGTTGTGCCGCTTTCTCCTGAGACGCCAGTTTTCCCGGCGCACGCTGCCGACCCGCTCACAATTTCGCATAACGAGGCCCTTAAGCCGAAACCGCATGATTTTGACGCGGGTGACAGGCATCTATCAAAGCGGGCAGACGGTCCGAACATCGTCGTTGCCCCCTCACGAACCTCGCTTTCCGACGTGATGGCGGACACACGACGATCGCCCTCCTTCCAAGCGAACGACGACGAACAGCTGGAAGATCACAGAGTAGGCGTGGAGGATGAATCCGCGCCACTTAAAGCTTCCCTCCGCTTCTCCGAGGCACTGGCAGCCTACGAAGAGGCAGACATCAGGAAGGGGGGAAACGCTGATGGGCGATCGATCGTGAAGCTGATCGTCCAGTTCATCATCGACAAGATGGGGGATCCTCTTCTCGCTGAGTTCGATGAGGAGGCCACTAAAACCCTCGATGAAATGCTGCCCCATATCCCTGATCGCAGGAACATTCCGCGCGAACATACCGGGAGCCTTGCGGCACGCTACGACTATGCGCAGAAGCATGGGTGGGACAACCTGAAGCGCCTCACAGAAGCCCGGTTGAAGAACGGCTACCACAATGCTCTGTCCCGCTTCTTCGGCTGGCTGATCGAGCAGGAACTCTACCGACTGCCTCTTCCAAAGTTTTCTGCGACGAGCGACGAAAATCTGGTTTCGATCGAGCGGGACGCCTTCTCGACTGAGGAAGTTACCAAGATCTTCTCGCTACCCCTCTTCACTGGCTGCATGAGTCCAGAGCGGATCTGGGTCAAGGGCGACTGTCTGGTTCAGAACCACCTCTATTGGGCCTACGTGATCTCGTTCCTTACTGGCGTGCGGGCAGGAGAGCTTGGGCAGATTGAACTCGACGATATCGAAGCAGAAGGCGGCATCTATTACCTACAGCTGCGCGGTTTTGACCCGAAGAAGGGCCGCGTCGCTCGTAAAGATGTGAAGCGCTTTAAGACCCAGTCGTCGCACCGGACGATCCCTCTCCACCCCCTCCTTCTCGACTTGGGCCTGCTTGATCGGATCGATGATCTGCGATCGATTGGCTGTCCGGTCCTGTTTCCCGAGTGGGAGCCCTATCCAAAGCCTGGCGGGGAGATGAGATGGGGCCAACCCCTGACAAAGAGCTTCCAATATCTGAGAGGCAAAATCGGCTTCGAACGATTTGACGTCACACTCTATTCGTCCCGCCACTGGTTTGCCGAGCTGATCGACAACTCCAAGATCAAGGACGCCGCACGCCGAAAGCTGATGGGGCACACAGGAAACAACGAGATACCGTCCCGATACGGGCGAAAGCAGCGGTTGACCAATCATGATCTGACGGAGTTCGCCAAAATCCTGTCCCCAGAAATCAACCTGATCGCGGAGCTTCTTATGCCCTCTAAGGAGCGGGCAGATAGGGGAGAGCTGAGGGTGCTGAAACCGTGGTTGAACTCGGCGAACTGGTCCGTCTATTACAGAGAAAAGTTGGGCCGAAAGTAGACTTGAAGGCGCAAAGGCGAGCGTTCGCTGTGAGCACAAGGCGCAGACGTCTGCCAGACTTGACGCCGGATTTTTGGGTGCGTAGAGAGCCGACCCAAACTGCCGGCACGCGAAGGATAGTGAAGACGTCCTGCCATTGGCTGATGACCAATGACAAAGCGTACGCTCGGACCCCTTTCACACTGGTATCGTCGCGGCTCTCCCCAGCCAGCTAAACGCTGAATCACACGACGAACAATAGAACCGTTCGGCCATCCTCCCAGTGGGTGTAGATCGCTAAAGCAGGTCTCATCACATCCATCTCTTCCCCAGAGCAGAACTGCTTCGATCAATCTCCGCATTATTCTTCACGCCAAACCACACGTCGCACCCACCAGGTGCGATGAAGCCTTCTCACCTTAATCTGCAGGCGCTCCTCCGCGGACAGTGACTTCACCTCAACGAATGGGTGACCGCCACACGCCGGGCACTTCATCTTCCGCTCGATATTGAGGGCTGGGATATCTCCGAAGAGCTGCATCAAGTCTCCCGGGTGGTACCACCGGGCAGGTGAACAGCCTACGCAACGAAGCTTGAGAAGCGAGCCGTTGCGGACCGCATCCGAGAGCATGAGTGGCGGCAGCCCTTAATAACGGTATGGTTCAGGCATGAGAACGAAATAGGAACAAACTTCGTATCTCGTCAATCGGGATGTGGTCTTCCGCCGCGCATTGCACTGTCTTCCTACCGATGGCACGATCATCATATGTGCAACTTGTACAATCTGACGACGACCCAAGAAGCGATGCGGCGGCTGTTTCACATCGGCCGAGACCTGTTTGGTAATTTGGAACCGGGCCTCGACGTTTATCCCGATCGTCCCGCACCCGTCATTCGAACGGGAGCGGATGGTGAACGCGAGCTCGTTGCGCTGACTTGGGGGATGCCTTCGCCACCGTTTGTCACCAATGGAAGGCCGGACACAGGCGTCACCAATATCCGCAACACTGCCTCGCCGCACTGGCGGCGATGGCTGGGGCCGACGAACCGCTGCCTCGTTCCTTGGACCACGTTTTGCGAATGGGAAAACACGAAGCCGAAGAAGAGAAAGCGGTGGTTCGCGATTAACGACGATCGGCCGCTCTCTGTGTTCGCCGGGATTTGGACCGAATGGAGTGGCGAACGCGGCTCGGTAAGTAACCCTCGATCGGGCACGCATCAGCTGTTTGGCTTCCTCACGTCGGAGCCGAACGACGTCGTCGGACCAATCCATCCCAAGGCAATGCCCGTGGTTCTGACGACGACCGAAGAGATGGACGTCTGGCTTCGAGCCCCGTGGGAGGAGGCTAAACACCTCCAGCGCCCACTGCCAAACGACGGCCTCATTCTTCTTCCGGTCGAACAGGACCAACCCAGCTTGATGTGAGGAAAGATGGACGATCGAAAGGAGCTTCTCGCTCTTAGCCCGGCAGGAGGTCGTGTCCAACCTGCGCGGAGTATGGACGCATCCATGCTGAAGTGCGCCAAGACTGAACTTGAAGGACGCGGCCCAGACCGAGCGTCCGTCTAGCCTATCGAATAATCGGTAAGGTCAGGCGTGGCTTTGTCCCACCAATCCACGCGCGTTACCTAAGACGCCAAGCGTATGCTAGAATATCCCCCTGCAGGCAGGAGGACGTGCAGTCAGAGCTCTCTGTGCGATCGTTTGGTCCCTCATTGGGTTCCACTGACGCCGGACTTCAGACTGCCTCTCACAGCCTGTGGTGACGCCGCCACAGTTGTGGTGCGTGGGCTCTGGGGGGCTGAGGATGCAAGTGCAGTTTGAGCTAACTCACATGGAGCATCGGGCACTGCGCGGCTTTATGGACCATGCGCAGATCGTGAATACAAGTTTCGCTGTCCGGATCGCTCTTTGCGATTGGCTGATCCGTACGGGGTACTTGAGGCTGCCCGCACCTAAGCCACGCAGGAGGAGGTGGGACAGGCGCCACAAAACAGCGGACACCTGACGGCGTGCCTAGTGGCGCAAAGCGTGGGCTGCAGTGGCGCAGCCTCGATCCCCACTAGCAACCCGCCCCTCTCCGTCATGTTCCAGGCCCTTTGGTGCTGAGAGTTAGACGCGTCCAATATCAACAACATCATGCGTCATCTCCATCGGCTCTGAATCGCTTTCCGGGGCAAACGGCGTTTTCTGGAGTAATGGGGAGAACAGGCCCAAAAAAACGAAAACGCCGTTATGCCTGACGTCAAACAATCCGCTTGACCGCCGACAACCCGAGCCAGAGCAGCTGATCAGTCGTCCCCATCCTCGCATCGCAGCGTGTTCAACTCGGCAAGCGAGATCCGCTGACGCAGAAGCGACCAGCCCCTGTCATAGCGATCCTGAAGGTCGAACCAGACAGCCCGTGTTGCCTTCCTGGAGAAGCCGACGTCCTGCAGCCGCTTTGCAACGAGATCCATGATGCGGAACAGGTCTTCATAACGTCCCAGCTTAAGGTGCTGGGTCAGCGTGACGTCAAGAAGCGCCCGCGCCAGATCTTCGTTGCTCGGACGGCCTTCTGCCTTGAGCCGCGCCCGATATTCCCGCTGCCGCACACGTTGCGTCTCCAATCGCTTTGCCTGATCTCGTGCCATGGTACCCTCCGTCGTTGGTCACGTGATCAGGATCAACTCCGGCCTTGCAAGCGACAAACACCGTTCGTTTCGTAACGCGCTCCTCCAGCCTTGAATCGCAAATTTCGAGTTTGGAATCAGGTCTCAGCAATTCTGAATCCGCGTTCTCGATCCTTGAATCGGATTACCGCAAATTTTTTCGCATTGAGATAACGTGCAGGCACTTCATTCACTTCATCTCAACGAAATTAAGCCCAGCGGACGACGCCTCGGCAAACGCCGTTTGCGATGTAACGCTTATCCAGAGTTCGGAATCGAAATAGCGCAAATTGTTTCAGGTTGCCGGCAATGCATCTGAACGTGCGGGCGACTTGAGGCGATGTGCCGTGTCGTCGGCGCACATCAGTAGGCAATAAGCTCTGCTTGCTGCGCGGAAGACGGCATCAGGAGGCGTGCCCAAGTCCCGAGAACTAGATCGAGCCTCCTGTTGGCGTGGCCTACCTGCCTGTGTGCGTCACCAGGGCCTGGGATTAATTCTCGCTGGGCAAACTTTGCCTGAACCCGAAGCGAGCATCGGAACGTGGTCGCAAATGACTGCTTTGCGCCCCCATTTCGGACGTACGGACCAACATTGCCTACACTCGGAAGCGGACAGTTCGACTTGGGAAAGATGGTGGTGGGTTAGCGACCTGGTTTGGGGTGTTCAGGCAAACCGCACTCTCATCTACGAGCAATCGGGGAAGCTGGTGCTTAGCAGCGGCTTGAGCCCGATACGGGCGCTAGAACCTAAACGTTCGCAGGTCCAACTCGCCCTCGGAGGCATCAGCGCCAACGAGCACTGAACAACCTCTTGGATACGACAATTCGACCAAGACGACCCTTAGCTAGTTGCCCATTCCGCGTTCCAAAGCGAGTGCAACTGCACCCGGCTCAAAATCGTCGGATTTTGACCCGCGAATGTGACCTTCTCAGGTGTATCGAACCCCTTCCTGACCGCAGGACTAAGGCTCTCAACGAGTTGCCGGCTCAAGGCTTCCTGCGCATCGAAGGGATCGACCTCCTCGATGACATGTGAAACCAACCCAACAACAAACGAGAACCCCCGCGGTATGACACTGCCCACAAGCTCCCGGGCTCGGGGACACATTCTCTTGGTAGGTGAGGATGAATCCGGATCACCGCCGAGCTCCTTCTCAATCTCGGCAAGGGGTGCCCCGCTGATCCACGCGAGCAACCCGGGAAGTATGAGGGTGAGCGCGTCGGGAGTCAGTTCGCCGTCCTTTTTCTTGCCGCAAGCGCCGAGAATTGGCCTCTTCACATCATAGAGCAGTGATGCGCGTGCGTCGTGATCCTCAACCAGCCAAGTGACCGTCCAGACCAGCCAGTCCTCCACCGTTACCGGCAGGGAGCCGGCGCCATCGGAAATTCGCTTTCTAAGACGCAGGAGAAGATCCATCGACAGCCCGCTTTGCGAGGCTAGTGTAGCGATCGTGTTGTCAACTCCTTCCGGAGTCACCTGCGCGATGGCCTCTTTCAGGCGGGCTATTTTCGCGTCGAACTCAGCTTCGGCCAGCCGCTTGTGTGCGGCGAAAGCTCCAAGGGATTTCTTAAGGTCGAAGAGCGAAGTCGGCTCTTCCCCTCCTTCCGCCTCTCGAAGAGCAGCCATGCGATTGACGGTGTAGCGCACATCCGCATCAAGAGACTGCCCCATCATCAGCCGATCCAGGACGATCTCAAGCGGGTCGGTGATTACAACGCATCGATCATCTTCCGGCAGAACGGACTTCAGCTTCTGGATGACCTTGTATTCCAGCGGCTTCCCGTCCTTGAAGCTGATGATCGGCTCCGGAATCAACAGTACGACGCCGTTTGCGAGGTGGCCCGCTCGGCCTGCCCGGGCAGCGGCGTTGAGAATTTCGTGCGCCTCAAGGTCTGCGCGGCCCTTCTTGTCCGCATCGGCCCGCTTGTCGCCGGCAAGTACGGCAAGATGGGCAGGCAGATTTAAGCCCTGCGCCAGGGTGGGCGTCGCGACGATCACCTTAGCGCCGTCTGCTCGTCTGAACATACGCTCGGCAAGATCGCGCTCAAGGCGCAGCATCAGTGAGTTGTGCGGCACTGCAATCGCCGGCCCCGTCAGCAGAGAGTGCTTGAGATCGCCTAGCTCCGCTTTTAGCGCGTCCCACCGTTCCTGCTCGGCTTCGGTTGGTAGGACATCGCCACCCATCAGATCGGATATGTCACCCGCAACCGAAACGGCATCGTTCTTCGTATTGACGAACACAATCGATTTGAGGCCGTTCGTTGCTGCCGCCACGGCCAGTCGCACTGCAACCTGATTGGCGTTGGGTTTCAGATTGATTCGGCCGTACTTGTTGTCGCCAGCCAGCAAAACTGTGTCATCCAGGACTTCGCTCTGGATGCAATGGGCGGTGTTCTCATTGAGCCAATTGTGCTGCAATCCCCAGATCGCCCAAGGCCGCGCTACAAGCTGGCGGCTCGCGGGCGCGCGAAGGTCTTTCGCCTTCTTGCCCTTACTCTTGTCCTCGGCAGCTTGAACGACAGCGGCCGCTTTCTTGGCCTTTTCCAATTCGTTATCTTGATAGATCAGGACGCCGCGCGCCTGCCGGCTCGGCTTCCATAACAGATCAACGCAGACACACGGTCTGCCCACAAGCTTGCCGATCCACTCTGAAAATTCATCGGCGTTCTTAAGCATGGCGGAGAGGAACAGCAGGTCGGCCTCCGGCGCGATATGATTGAAGCCCAAGACGCACAGCATTCCATCCAGCGCACGCCGAATTTTCCCCGACTGCGGACTGAGAAGATGGCATTCGTCAAACACCAGCAAACCCACATCCGAAAACGATTCCGGAGCGAATGAGAGCATGGCGAGGCAGCGTTCAGGGGTCATCACCTCGATTTCCTGAAGCTGCGCCTCGCTTTGAAACAATAAATCGAAATCGCTAGAAACCACCGAGCCGAGAATGTCCTTGGGGAACATTTCCTGAAGGTCGTCTGTCAGTTGCTCGACGAGCGCGTGCGTGGGCGCGAGGAAAACGACTTTCTTTCCGCGAGCAAGGGTCCCTGCAATCTTAAGCGATGAAACGGTGGTCTTACCGGCACCTGTGGGCAAGACAACCACCGCAGACTGTCCAGTCTGATAAAAACCTTTCGCGATAGCGGCGCGGTGGTTCGGCCACACAAAGGGAAACGCGTTGGCACGACTCCTCAGCCATTGCTGCCAGAACTCGGGATCGGCTCCTTTCGGTGGCGGCAAGACGCTCAATGCCGCGTTTCGTACTCCATCATGGGACCCAATCAACAAGGATGCGAGGTGATGCGGGCCGGCATACGCATTCAGGATGTTCCCACCAAGCTCATCGCTGCGGGTGTCGTCGTTCGATGCCGAAAGCTCCAGTACACGCATGAAAGCCTGGCGAGAATCGTCAAACCGACCTGCGCTCATCTCCGGTACAGGCACGCCAAGGAAGCGCGCTGCCAGAATTTCCAGGCCGGTGATGAGAGTCTCAAGCAGGGTGGCGAGAGCCTCCCCCTCGAGATCGAGCCCGGCGCGAGGTCTACGCCACCGTCCCGCGCGTTCCAGGATGCTGCCGAGTTGACCGCGGGCCAAATCGACGATGTCCTCCGAAAGGATCGTGGCCTCATAGAGCTGGCCGTCCCTTCGCGGACGGATGACAGACGCAGCCTCATTGGCATCAGCGTATTGCTCTGCTGCAAGAAAGAGGAGCGCCGCCGCAATGGTGGGATCAACGCGATCCCTGTCGATGTTGGCGGGCAGGGCGTCTGCGACACCAGCGGCACCCTGCCGTCGTGCCAGGATTTGCTGGGCGGTGCCGGCGACAAACGCCGAAGCCCGGCGATGCTCCGCGTCCATGATTGAGGTAACCAGTTCGTAGGTGTCCGCTATACGCTCAAGCGTCCAGTCCTCTGGCGACGCTCCTTCTTCGTCCACGCTGGTGCCTCTGAGGCGGGCGGACACGAGGTTCGCATAGTGCCTTGTAAGGAGGGCGGGAATGTCCTGAGGATTGAGGCCTGGCACCTGAGGAGCCGAACGCAATAGCTCTGCTGTCGCCGCATCGAACATATTTAGGCTTCGCCCGCGTCGAGTTCATCCAGGTAGGCAATAGCCCGCAAAGCCAATTCATCGAACCAGTCACGCAGCTTCCCGGTTACAATGAGGCTGGCCCCTATGCGCCGATCTGAGGAGATTCCCTCAAGGGCTTCGTAACCCTTGAACAGCTTACGCCGCTCCTCCTGACTGTCCAGTTCCGCAGGCACTGCAAAGGCTGCTCGGTAGCGCCGCTGAGTACGGTTCATGACAGCGGCCGAAAGCCGCGCGGCGGCTGCGTCATCTACTCCCGCCATCCTGAGAAGCACGGACGCGGTCGCAACAAGCTCGGCGCTCCGCCTGTTCAGATGCCGTTCGAGCAGCGCCGGTATGACCTTCTCAAGAAAGGTCTTGCGGGGATTGTCGGTGCATTTGTCCTCAAAGATGGTTGTCGAGGTGACTTCGGACTTGTCATCCGCTAGCTCGATCATGAGGCCGTCGAGCCCCTGCGAGGTCGCGCTGACATGGGGGTCTTTGAGCAGTGCGCGCGCACCGTGCGTCTGGCGAGCGGCGATCCATGAAATGGCCTCGAAAATAAATCCGTCCCGTTGCCAACGCGGATAGCCTGTCCGTGGCTGCTTTCCGTCCTCCTGGACTGTCAGATGACGCTTCGCTTCCGCCCGTAGGTTTTCGTCGGTGAAAGCGGGAGCGGCTGGCAGCAGCTCTTTCAGAATATAGGCCGCATACGAAGCCTGACCCATCGCGATGACGGCAATCAGCTTTGCGAGTTGGGCTTCATCCTGTGCAGACCAGCGATGACCGCTACAATTCTCGTCTATGGGCACAGGCTGTGTCAGGAGGGGCTGCTGTGCGCTGACACTGATATCGGCCGTGTTCATCTTTGCCCCCGCTCATCGTTCGTGCTCCTCAACGCCCAGACCGTTAGCCTAGGCTGGAAGGTTATCCAAAGCATCTCATCCAGATCAATATATTATCGAGATAGTTGCCTGATCGTGGATCGAACCCTTCTTCCCTACAACCATCCGCAAGGATAAGATTCGAGGTGCGCGAATCTCGGAGGTCGCGATGGCGGCACTTTCGACGACAGATATGAAGCTGATCGACAGCATCTTCGGCATATATAGCGGCTATGTGCTGGACTTCAGCAACAGCACCTTCGACGCGTTTTTCCGCCGCGACGTTGGAGTTGACATCTATGACGCTGCCTACGCTACCTACGGCGAGTCAAAGGGCAAGCGGTTCCGTGCATTTCTTGAGAACGCTCGCGCCGCCGCAGTCGTGAAAGCACTTACAGAACTTTGGACATATCGCGAAGCCGATCGCCTAGACAGGGGTGAGATGGAAACCATTCCAAACGCCCGAGCCCGGCTGTCCGAGCTGATTGTCAAGCTCGGCGGGAAGCCTTTACCCGGCAATCCGGCGGAAGCTACACAGGCTGCCGCACCTACCGGCTCATCCGGACCGAGCGAAGGCGTGCTAGCCGCGCTCGAGGTCGAGTTTTTGGCCCTGACGAGAATGGACGAGACACCGCAGCGGCGAGGCTACGCTTTCGAACGGTTCCTGAAGCGCTGGTTTGATACGTGGGGGCTCGACGCACACGCCTCCTTCCGAACGACGGGCGAGCAGATCGATGGCTCCTTCCAACATGACGGGGCCACCTATCTGGTGGAGGCGAAATGGCACAATCGGCAGATTGATGCCGCGATGCTACACAGCTTTCAAGGCAAGCTGCTGGAGCGTCCCGATTGGACGCGTGGGCTGTACGTCAGTTACGGCGGCTTCACCGGCGATAGCTTCGACGCCTTTACCGCGCGGCGGCTGATCATGATGGACGGAGCCGACATCTACTTTGCGCTGAATAGGCAGTTGCATCTCGCGGACGTGATCAGGAAAAAGGCGCGCCACCATGCGGAACGCCGTCAACCGTTCGCCAAAGTTACCGACCTTTTCCCGGTATGAGGAGCACGAGTCGATATCGACGTCATCATCTTCCTTCTCATCTTCGTCGGGTACGGCGGCGACTTTCGTGCGGCGCCCCGGCGCAGCGATGATGTTCTGGCCCGAACGGCTTTCGGACCGCACCCCATCGCTGCTGAGTGGTCAGCGCCAGCCGCGATCCACCTGACGGGCGTCGCGCCTTAGCGGCCGTTGAAATCAGATCGCACCGGGTGGCAGCTATTTGACCCTAGACATCCGAGACCGGACCGTCTGGAAGCGGCCCCGTATTTGCGGAAATACTATACCGTAGAGTCTAAGGTGGGGTGGATTCCTGTCTGACCGCTCTTGGGCGGAAATCCGAGAAAGCGGCCGTTCATGGCCGAACGCTGCATTAGCGCTGCGTATTGGCTCAGTGCGGCGAAGCAGCGCGGTCATGGATGCGATGAGTACGACACCGCTCTCCGACCTTGAGGCCGGCGTGAAGATCGTTGGCGATGACTATTTGACAAGCCGCCGAGATGCGTCGCGCGGCGCATCAGCGTCACGTTGACCCTATTCGGACCGGCACTCACACCACGGCATTGCGCCACGCCGCCTCCTTGAACCACTGCGCACTGAGCTTTGGTGTGCGCTTTTGTGTCTTGAAGTCCACGTGCACGATCCCGAACCGGTCGCCATAGCCGTTGATCCATTCGAAATTATCCATCGCGCTCCACACGAAACTCCCTTTCAACGGAATTCCTTCGGCGGTGGCACGCTGCTGCCACATCATGCCATTTCTCAAGTACGTCAGGCGGTCCGAGTCGTAGATGTTGCCATCGGCCGCCACCTCGTCGCTCGCCGCGCACCCGTTCTCGGTGATATAGATCTCCTTCGGCTTCCAGATCGAATGCAGGAGCCTGGGTGCCCAATATTGTGACTCTGGCGAAAGCCGGTGCCAATCCGAGAACATCTTCGGGTGCGAGAGGCTGAACGGCACCTCCCGGTATCCCTGCGGCTCATCCGACGCCATAACGAGGAGCAGCGGGATGTAAACATTGATGCCGACAAAATCCACGGGCGCTCCGATGATCTTCATCTCCTCGTCAGTAAATTTCGGCGCGTCCTTTCCGGCCGCCGTCAGATAGGCCTCGTCATACCGGCCCTCGAGCATTGGTCCGAGGAAGTAGATGTTCAGAGCCTTGGTGGCCGCCTCGGCGGCTTTTACGTGTTCGGGCGAGTCGATGACCGGGAGAGCGTGGCCCATGTTCTCGGCAGGCCCGACTTTCGTGCCGGCGCGGCCCATTGCGCGGATGGCCTGCACGGCAAGGCCGTGGCCCAGCACCGCGTGGTGTCGTACCTGATTGAGCGGCCCGTCTTCAAGCAGGATACCAGGAGCGCTCATCAGCCGAACCGTCTCCCCCTGCACATGCAGTTCGACTCCCCGGTACGCCGTTTCCGTCACCTGCTTGAACTCGTTGATGGTGAAGAAGTGGCCGACCCGATCGCTGAGGGCCTTCGCGACCACGCCGGCGTACTCGCCGAACGCTTTCGCTGTCTCGGCGGACTGCCAGCCTCCGTATCTGTCTTGCAGGACCTGCGGCAGGTCCCAGTGGTAGAGCGTTGCGAACGGCTCGATGTCGGCGGCCTTCAGCTCGTCCACCAGCCGATCGTAGAAGTCGAGCCCCTTCTGGTTGAGCTGCCCGGTGCCGTCCGGAAAAATGCGCGGCCAGGAAATCGAGAAGCGATAGGCCTTCGCCCCGATGTCCTTCATCAGCGCAACGTCTTCCTTGTAGCGGTGATAGTGGTCGATCGCGACATCGCCAGTATCCCCGTTCTTGATCTTGCCGGGCGTGTGGGCGTACCGATCCCAGATGGACTCGCCCTTGCCGTCCTCGTTCCACGCCCCCTCGATCTGGTAAGCCGCCGTAGCGACACCCCATAAGAAACCTTCCGGGAAGCCGCGCGCACCCGGCGTCTCGCCCGTCGTTCCGGATTGCACCGGAGGTGTTTGTGCGACTGCCGGCAGCCCGCTCGCTGCCAGCAATGCAGCGCCCCCGGTGAGCGTCGAGAATTGGCGCCGGTTGACGTTGTGTGACATTAGTTCCTCCATACGCGTGTGTGGCTCGATGGGAGGGTTGGCGGCGGTTGACGTCCAACTGCTCACCTCCGAAACGGATGATTTTCAATCTCGTCTCGGCTGATCCGCTCTCCTAGAACCGAATGTAGGATGAGATGCCGGCAGAGAACGCATCGGGAGACGCTGCTGACGACGGTCGGATGTATTGCAGGTCGGCTGTCACCCGAAACCAGGGCGTAATCGCGACATTGTAGAAGGCCTCCACCCCCCACTCGTCGCGAAGGTCGATGAATGGTGCGAGTTCATCCTGCAGCGCATTACTCAGACCCAGACGGTAGTAGCCGATGCCAAAGCGATCGTCCGGTCGGCCTGGAATGAGACTACTGCCGCCAACGCCGATATAGCCCGCCCAATCCACGAGGTTCGGGTTGCCGTCACTCTTTGCGATGTCACCGAAGATGCCCCAGCCGCGTGCCGGGTTGCTCGGATCCTGCACCAGGTACTGCTGGAAGGAGAAACCGACGAGCCAGGAGCCCTGCTTGCTGCCGGGGACTGCTCCCGGCGGCTGAATGATCTCGCTGAAATCTGTGCCGGTCCTCGTACTGTAGACGCCCTTTATCGAGTAGTATCCTGGGAGCCCGCCAATGGAAGTGGCCAGTGTGGCTCCACCGTTGATCGTGACGCCGTTCTCGAACAGGTCCGAGAAGAGAGGTTGGTTGGTTGCGTCAGTCGGATCGTAGATCATCAGGGAGTAGCTAACCGGCTTGGTGGGTACGCTGATCAGTGCCCCGTTGAATGTAGCCGGGGTTATGCCGGAGATCGGGGCGGCCAGATTCCCCCAGAACGTATCGATGCCACCGCCGCCCCTGAGTGGCGTCGCACGCGCCAGTTCGAGAGGCCGTTGAACTTGCCGACGCTTACGCTGACCTTGTCACCCAGCCGTTGGGTGACGAACAGCGCCATCAGATCCAATCGCTCGTCCCCCTCCGTGCCGGGAAACAAAAGAGCGACGTTGACCGGGAGCAAGCCGCCACCCATCCCGTTGATGCTGTCCCCATGATTGAAGTAGCCCTGCGCGGTGACGCTCAGCCCATCCCAGAAGCCGAGCTTCGAAAGATCAATCCGCGCCAGCGCATCCATCTTGCCGCCGTATTGCCAAGATCTGTCGCCTTCTCCGCTAACCATTCCCTGGTAAAACTGGCTCCACTCCAGGCGGAAGTCGAAGCCCGCGTCACGAAGTTCCGGCCCTTGGCCGAACCAGTCACCGGTCAATGTTTGCGGACCTTCCTGCGTGAGAGCCGACACGGCATCGCCCGCGCATGCCTCTTCAGTGCCTGGCACCAGCAGTGCAGCCGACAGAAGGCAGCCGAGTATGAGACTGGCGCGATACGGGCGATGAGGAGGACAAGCACTTGCACACATTCCTCCCGACCGACAGGAAGCCATGTCTACTCTCCCATTCCGATGCAGCTCCGGGGCATTGATCAATGTTGGCTCATTCCTTCCGCAACATGCGCCCGTCGAGTTCCGTTGCTGCCGTCAGCACCAGGTCACCGGCCGACTTGCCGAGCGCGATCTGGTAGGCGCCATCAGTGATGCGCCACTGGTTCGCCTTGCCGTCGAAGCGCGCGAGCAGGCGCGGGTCCACCGTGAGCGTCACCTGCTTCGACTCGCCGGGTTGCAGCACGACACGCTCGAAGCCGAGCAGCCGCATGCGCTTCTCGCTCGGTGCGGCGGTGAGGTAGAGTTGCGGCACGTCCGCACCTTCCCGGTCGCCCGTGTTGGTCACAGTGAAGGTCGCGGTGACGGCATCGCCGCCGGACAGCAGGTCCGCCTTGACGTCGCCGGCGGGCGGGGTGCTCGCATTGACCACCGTCGCCGGGTGGCTTTCGACCGCTGTCATGTCCGGTGCGCCGACGGACAGGCTGAGGTCGCTATAGGCGAAGTTCGTGTAGCTAAGGCCGTGCCCGAATGCGTAGAGCGGTTTGATGTCCTTCTTCGCATACCAGCGATAACCCACCTCCGCGCCCTCGTCGTATCGGATTGTGACGGGCGTGCCCCATGGGGTGCCGAGCCCCGACAGCGTCGGCCGCGGCGTATCGGCCAAGCTCGCAGGCCAGGTAATCGGCGTGCGGCCTGACGGGTTGACCTTGCCCGCAAGCACCTCGGCGATCGCCTGAGCACCTGCCTGGCCCGGATACCACGCCTGCACGATTGCCTTCACCTTGTCCCGCCAGGGCATGGATACCGGATTGCCTGTTTCGAGCACGACGATGGTGTTCGGGTTCGCCGTGGCAACCGCATCGATCACCGCATCCTGGCCCCAGGGCAGCGACAGGTCGGGGAGGTCGAAACCCTCGCCCTCGACGCGGATGCCGAAGGCGATGACGACGTCGGCTCGCCGCGCCGTGAGCGCAGCTTCTGCCGGCGTGTAGCCGGGGTCGAATTCGACCTGAGCGTTCGGGAACGCCTTCTGCAATGCCTCCACCGGGGATGGTTGGAACAGGTAGAGGTTGCGGTGTTTGCCCATGACGCCGGCGCCGCCGATCTTGGTCGTGCTGGCAAAGCCGCCGACCGGCGCGACCGCGCCGGAGCCTGTCCCGCTGATCACTCCCTGCTGAGCGTAGCCTCCAATGACGGCGATCTTCAGCGGCTTGTCGGCCGGAAGCGGCAGCACGTTTTCGTTCTTCAGAAGGACGATGCCCTGACGAGCAATTTCAAGCGCGATCTCGTTGTGCCTCGCCATGTCGACCGCCGGGGCCGCTTCCCACTTGTCGATACCCACCGCATAGGCCGAGCGAAGGATGCGGCGCACCATGTCCGACAGACGCTCCTTGGGGAGCTTGCCCTCAGCATAGGCTTGCCGCAGCGGTGCCGCGAACGGCTCGGCATCCAGGCTCCACATGAACCGATCGGCCTGGGCGCCGGACTCTTGGTCGAGACCGTGGAGTGCGTATTGCCATTCCGGCGTCGCACCCCAGTCTGACATCACATAGCCTTTGTAGCCCCAGGTGCCCTTGAGCACTTCGTTGAGCAGGTGATGGCTGCCGCCGGCATACTCGCCGTTGATCTTGTTGTAGCCGCTCATGATCGCGCCCGGTTGCGATCGCTCGATCGCAATCTGGAACGCGAGAAGGTCCGACTCGCGATGTCCCACCGGGTCGATGATCGCATCGAGCCAGTGACGGTTCGTCTCGTTGGCGTTGAGCGTATAGTGCTTGAGGGTCGAGATGACCTGCTGGCTCTGGATGCCGTTCACCTGCTCGGAAGCGAGGATCGCGCTCAGCAGGGGATCTTCGCCGTAATATTCGAAGTTCCTGCCATTGCGGACCTCCCGGGTCAGGTTCATCCCGCCGGCGAGCATGATGTTGAAGCCGCGGCTGCGCGCCTCGCGCGCGATTGCGATGCCACCTTCGCGAGCGAGTTCGGGGTTGAAACTGGAGCCGACGACAATGGATGCCGGGAATGCCGTCGCCCCTGGGTCATTGGGCCGATAGCCTGGGTTCGTAACGCCCATGCTGGCATCGCTGGACTGCAGATCCGGGATGCCGAGCCGCGGGACTCCGGGCGTCCAGCCCGCGCTGGCGTTTTCGAGATCTGCGACTCGCGGGTCCGCGGGCACGGAGGCGCCCGGCACGTTTCCGAGAACGCTGATGAGGAGCGAGAACCGCTCGTCATCAGTCATCTGCTGCTCGGTTTCCCGAGCCCGCAGATCAGCGTCCGATTCCTGCGAAAATGCCTGCACGCCGCCGAGGATCAGCGGCAGCGCGGCAAAAGATGCCAGCAACCTCTTCATATCATCCTCCCTGGGTCTTCAGCCTCGTCGGCAGGCGTCGAAGTCCCCATGCTCGGCCCTGCAGGCGAGGATGAGTTGCATCTTCTTCCTTATCAGGACCGTGCAGCTCGGGCCAGAGACCAAGCTGCCGGATGATTACTTAACGTAACGCATGCCTATTGGCTGCTTACCAATCCAAAGAGCCTTCCCGACCGCTGCCGGTCGTTAAACAAAGGGCAGCTTCCGGGAAAATAGTCCAGACCCTGGAACGTCCGATGTGGGGGCGCAAAGCGGCGGTCTGAGGTCCCGCATAAAGCGTCCACTTCTAGGGTCTGAACCCAATCAGCGTGTTGCGTGAGCACGGCAAATCGTGATTCCGATGGCTTTGCTGGGGTGATCGGAGGACATCATGGCCCGCCTGTTCTGGCTGAGCGACATGCAATGGGCGGCGATCGCGCCGCATCTGCCCACCAACCAGCCCGGCGCGCGCCGGGTGGACGACCGCCGGGTGATTTCAGGCATCATCCACGTGCTCAAGACCGGCTGCCGGTGGTGTGACTGTCCGCCCGAATACGGGCCTTCGACCACCATTTACAATCGTTTCAACCGCTGGTCCCGCCGCCGGTTCTGGATCAGGCTTCTGGAGGCGCTGGCCGCTCGCGCGGCGGTGACGAAAAGCACCGCGATCGACTCCACCTACGTCAAGGCTCAGCGCGCCGCCCATGGCGGAAAAGGGGGGCGAAAAATCAGGCCATCGGCCCGTCGCGCGGCGGCCAGACCACCAAGCTGCACGCGCTGACCGACGTGGTGGGCCGCCCCTTCGCGCTGACCCTGACCGCGGGCAACGCGGCTGACATCACCGTCGCTCCG
>NZ_JAEQ01000001.1 GCF_000518985.1 Chelativorans sp. J32 | reverse complement strand
AGGATGAAGGCCGGCGGCAGCAGCCAGAACGAAATGTTGTTCATGCGCGGGAAGGCCATGTCCGGCGCGCCGATCATGATCGGCAACATCCAGTTGGCAAACCCGCCGATCAGGCCCGGCATGACCATGAAGAAGATCATGATCAGCCCGTGGGCCGTGGTGAACACGTTGTAGAGTTCCTTGCCGGCATCGATGGCCGCGGCACCCTCATAGCCATAGACCATGGAGGCGAGACCGTGGAAGATCTGGATCCCGGGCTCTGCAAGTTCCCAGCGCATCATCACCGACAGGAAGCCGCCGATGACGCCTGCGATGATCGAAAAGATCAGGTAAAGAGTACCGATATCTTTGTGATTGGTGGAGTAGACCCAGCGCACCCAGCCCTTTGGCTTGTGGTCATCCATATGCACTGCAGCGCCTGCCATATCCTACGCTCCAAATTCCCTTGATGGCCGCCCGCCGTATTCCTCCGGCGAACGCGGACTGTTCCTGATTTGCCGTTTCTCTTTCATTTCAACGGCGGGGTTTTTATTTGCCACCCCTTTACCCCCTTCCCATGAAGAAAGGTAAAAAGCAAATCTCCTGCCCGACCCTTTCCAAACATTAAAAAGCACCTTCAGATACGCAGCCAAAAAAACCTTGATCTTTTCCTATTTATGCGCGATTCAAACTTCCTTATTTTTCCAGTGTTTCGCAACGGGATTTGCATATTTTCTATCAGTTCCTATCTGTTCTTTTATTTTCTTGCGCGTCGCGCGTCATCTAGCCGCACGCGTAACAAGGTGAAGGGTCATCGGTTTTCCGGGAAACAGATGCAGCATCAGCCACGTAGAAACGGATGGTCCGACAAGCAAAAGCTGCCGATTTTGAAGCAGATCCGCGCGTTTGTGATTCCGAATATCTGCGCGATCTTTCCATTGCTCGCCGGAACCAGGGCAAACAATGGGTTTGGGTTGCTGCGTCCCGCGAAGAGGCGCAGCAACCCAGAGACCTCCCAAACGAAGCATATCTGACGGGCAGCCAAGCAGTCGGCGACCCGAATAAATCGCTGGGGATGAGCATGGAAATGTGGGCCGAACTGGCAAGGGCCGGCAATCAGGCCGGCGACGAAATCATTTTACGCAGGAGAGGCGACATTTACGAAATCCGCTACAATGGATGGGAGTTGATGTCGAACTTCAATCACCGGTCCGAGGTGCTTCTGGCGGAGCGGTCCCTGAGACTTCTCGGCCGTCCTGCAAAAAGGGTGCTGATTGGCGGATTGGGGATGGGGTTCACCCTCGGAGCCGCGCTGGAGTATCTCGGACCTGACGCCAAGGTAACCGTCTGCGAACTCATCCCCGAAATCGTCGGATGGCACGATGAACATTTAGGCCAACTGGCCGGGCATCCCCTCCGCGACCGGCGGGTGGAAATCTATCTAGGCGATGTAATGGACGTCCTCAGGGATCGCCACGCGACCTACGATCTCATCCTCATGGACACGGACAACGGGCCGGACAGTACGGTTCGCGACGCGAACAACCAAATCTACGGCCATGATGGGCTGGGCGCGGTCGAACGATCATTGAAGCCCGATGGGATCGCAAGCTTCTGGTCGGCGACAATTTCTCCAAAATTCGAAACGAATCTGAATGCGCGCAGCCGGGCCTGGAGGCGCGACGACGTCCTCCTTGCCGGAGGCAGAGCGGACGCCTTCCACTACATCTACTTCCTAGGCCCAGGCAGACAGGCCGCCGCGGACTCCCACGAAAGATTCGGCAGCAGAAGCTTGGAAACGGCGATATCGTTTTGAACAGAGCCACGACAAGTCGCATCCGAGCGCCTCTCGGAAACCGAGAAGCGCGCTCGGATGCGCTGCCGGCGAACTGCCGGGAGGCCGTTGGCCGAGGCTTTGGGACTGGCGCCGAGGATAAACCTCAGCGGATTTCCACCTTACTCAAGGCTTCGCTGTCGGCGGGAAGCTCGGCCGCACCTGCCTGCAGGCCGTTCCGGCTGAGGATATAGGCCACGAGATCTGCATAGGTCTGGTCGTTGAGAGCGCCGGGGCGATCCGGAGGCATGGTGGCCTTCACGAAATCGAACAGGCCGTCCGCGGTGTTGTTGAACCACTTTTCCTTGAAGCTCATGCCCTTGAGAGGCGGCCCACCAAATTCGCCATCGTCCAGATTCGCTCCATGGCAGTCGACGCAATTGGTCTGGTATGCGGACCGCCCACGATCTGCCTGTGCAGTCGTAAAGCTTACAACCGGAAGCTCAGCTTCCTGTCCAATGGCAGGCATACCTGAAAGAACGGTCGTCGCTCCCGTAGCCACGAGCAAAGCGCCTCCACCGACCAGCGCACGAAACGAATCTACAAGCTTCAACTTCACTCCTCCTCGCAGTTTCTGAACTTCGAAATGCAATAAGATCTAAGTATCTCACCAGAAACGGGCCGGCAATCGCATCATTATCGAGGCCGGCGCCGACCGCCTTTCCCGATGCGACGGAAAGTCGCGTTATCAAAGAAGGAAAGGAGCTAAGGGAGACTTATTGACGCAGCAGGTAACGAGATGCATGATCATGCGGTCGACGGGCGGGGTTCCCATCGATGCCATCAATGCTCGCTCCATAAACCTCGGAGGAGGAGGTTCCAATGCAAAGACGGTATCTACTTGCGGCCTCGGCTGCGGTATCGCTGCTTTTATCCACAAGCAGTCATGTGTTCTCACAGGATTCGCAGGAGAAGAATCGGCTTGATTCGTTCACTCCGGTGACGGACGATGTTCTTCTCAATCCGCCTGATGGCGATTGGCTGCACTGGCGCCGCACTTACGACGGCTGGGGCTACAGCCCTCTCGACCAGATCAACAAGCAAAACGTAAAGGATCTTTCCGTCGCGTGGACCTGGTCGCTCACGCCGGGCGCGACCGAGACGACGCCGATCGTCCGTGACGGCGTGCTCTACATCCACAACAATCTCGACAAGATCCAGGCCCTGGACGGGGCCACGGGCGATCTTCTCTGGGAATACACGCGCGACCTGCCGGAAGCCGTGGTCGAGGCTGGCGGCAACACTGCCACCAAGCGCAATATGGCGATTTACCAGGACAAGCTTATCGTCGCCACGTCGGACACCCACATCATCGCGCTTGATGCGAAGACCGGACAGCTCGTCTGGGACGTCCAGCCGGCCGACTGGAACAAGGGCTGGCGCTATTCCTCCGGCCCGGTCGTGGCCGATGGCGTGATCATCCAGGGCATGACGGGCTGCGGCAACGCACAGCCCGGCGGCTGCTTCGTCACGGGTCACGATCCGGAGACGGGCAAGGAACTGTGGCGCTTCCACTCGATCGCCCGTGACGGCGAGGAGGGCAACAGCTGGAACGGGCTGCCGCTCGAGAGCCGCTTTGGCGCATCGGTCTGGATTGCAGGCACCTATGATCCGGAAACCAAGACCGTGTTCACGGGGGTCGGCCAGCCTTATCCCTGGATCGCCGAAATGAGCGGTCTTCTGCCGGCGAGCAGCGAACCGGGCGTCACGAACGAAGCCCTCTATTCGGACTCCACCCTAGCGCTCGACCCGAAGACCGGCGACCTCAAGTGGTATCACCAGTATCTGAAGAACGACACTTGGGACCTCGACTACGTCTATGAGCGCATCCTCGTCGACCTGCCGTTCCGCGGATCCGACAGGAAGCAGCTGATCACCACCGGCAAGCTCGGCATCATCGAATCGATCGATCGCGAGAATGGCGACTGGCTGTGGGCAAAAGAAACCGTGCCGCAGAATGTGGTGGCCTCCATCGATCCCGAAACGGGCGAGAAGACCATCAATGAGGAAGCCATCCCGCATATCGGCCAGACCACGCTGAACTGTCCGGCCGACCCCGGTGGCCGCGGCTGGCCGGCGACGGCTTATAGCCCGCGCACTCAGACGCTCTACCTGCCGCTGGCGGAGTACTGCTCCAACACCACACCGCAGCCGCTCGACCCCGGGCAGGTCTACACCGGCGGCGGTCGCGCCACCTTCGCCCGCATTCCGGTGGAAGGAAGCGACGGCAATATCGGTCGTGTCGACGCCATCAAGCTGACCGATCAGTCGACGCTGTGGAGCCATCGCCAGCGTGCGCCGATGACAAGCGCACTCCTGCCGACGGCAGGCGGCGTCGTGTTCGGTGGCGATTGGAACCGCTACTTCTACGCGTTCGACGACGAGACCGGGGAAGTGCTGTGGAAGATCCGCACCAATAACGCCATCAACTCGTTCCCGGTCAGCTACGAAGCCGACGGGAAGCAATATGTGGCCGTAGCCGTTGGAAACGGATCGAGCCAGGCCCGCTCGCTCGCGACGCTCACGCCGGAACTGCGCAATCCTGCCGCCGGTTCTGCCCTGTGGGTCTTCGCGCTCCCTGAGAACTAATGATCGCGGCGCAGGCGCCCCGTGCGCCTGCGCCCGTCCATCCCGCAAAGGATCGTGCTTATGGCAGTACCGCGTGCCGCCGGCCGACGGCTGATCCTCTGTGTTCTTGCGATCCTTGTTGGAAACAGGCTGGCGCTAAGCCAGAGCGGTCTCAGGCCGGAACTGCCCGACGAGGAGAAATTCGGCCGCCCCGCAGATGAATTCGCCTTGAGCTATTGCGTCGATCCGCGCGATCCCGGCTGGGAGATGGACAATGCGATCGGCCAGGCCATCGCAGATAGGCTTCTCCTGGAAGCGCGCCCTCATATCGTTGCGGATACGAGCCAAAGGGCAGAGATCGACGACCTCTACCGGCATCTTCTGGCGGACTGCCGCATCTATTTCGGATTCAAGTTGATCCCCGGCGCCTATCCGGACTGGCTGACGGTGACGCGTCCCTATTACGAGACGGGCTATGTCTTTGTCGGACCGGCCTCGGCACCGTCCCGACTTGCCGATATTCCGGCGCACGAGCCGATTGGCTCGACTCTCGGGTCCAGCGGTGATTTCCGGCTGGTCCAATACAACAACAGCCTGCCCGCCGACCGCCGCTGGAAGCGTTTCCCCTTTGGGAGCGACGCATCGGCGATGGAAGCGGTGGTGGACGGCACGGTGACGGCCGCTCTCGTTTGGGCGCCGGCCTTCGCCCAATCTCGCAAGTCCGATTCCGCCATAGGGGCCTTGAAGGTGATCGCGTCGGAGCCGCTCAATATCCCCGCAATGCAGGTGGGCGCGGTGCTCCTGAGCGAAGACACGTTTTTGAGGTCGAATGTGGATAAGGCCATAGAGGCCATCGTAGCCGATGGAACGGTGGAGAAGATCCTGAAGGACCAGGGCATGCCTGGTACCCCGCCGCGCTCGCAATGATGGACATTCCTGCTGTCGAATTCCAGGATATCGGCAAGCGATATGGCCGCAAAGTCGCGCTCGAAGGGATCACCTTCACGGTAGAGCCTGGCACAGTCTTTGCGCTTCTCGGGCCGAATGGCGCGGGGAAAACCACGCTTCTCCATATACTTTGCACGATCCTGCCGCCGGATAGCGGGACGGCGAAGATCATGGGCGCCGATGTCGTGCGCCAGCCCACCCAGGCTCGCCGCAGGCTGGGGGTGGTCTTTCAGCAATCGAGCCTCGACGGCCGGCTTACTGTCGAAGAAAACCTGGAATTCCACGGCATCGTCTATGGCGTGCCGCGCGCGCTCCGCCGCAGGCGCATTGCGGAAATGCTGGATGCGGTGGAGCTTTCGGATCGCCGCGCCGCCCTTGTGCAGACGCTTTCGGCCGGACTGCGCAGGCGGCTCGAGATCGCCCGGGCCCTGATTCATGACGCCCGCATTCTGATCATGGACGAGCCGACAGTCGGATTGGACGCCCGATCACGCGAGAATATGTGGCGCTACGTTGACAAGCTTCGCGCCGAGCGCGGCCTCACCGTCATCGTGACCACACACTATGTTGAAGAGGTCGAAGGCAGCGACAAAGTCTGCATCATCGACCACGGAAAAATCCTCGCGCTTGATACGCCCGAGCGGCTCAAGGCAATGCATGGGCAAGAATATATCAGGCTTGTGCCCGTTGATGCCGAGGCAGGAGAAGCCATAACCAGCCGTTTTCCGGATCTGGTGACGCCCGCCCCGGACGGCCTCCTGGTTCGCATTCCCGATGAAGGGTTTCGGCGGAGCTTCCTGCTGGAATTTGGCGATTCCATCAGCCAGCTTTCCTTCGACCGGCAAAGCCTAGAAAGCGTTTTCCTCGCCATAACGGGGCGGCAACTCGCTCCCACGGCGACCACGGGAGGAACGGGCAAATGAGCGCCCCCGCTTCCACGGAAGAACAAGCCGGCCCGGGCATCATCGCCCTTGCTCTTGGGGTCTACGCCATCTGGCTCCGTGAATTGAAGCGGGCCATACGCGATCGCGGCCAGCTGATCGGCGGTGTAAGCCGTCCCTTGCTGTGGGTCCTCATCTTGGGAATAGGCCTCAATCCCTATTTCAGAGGCGAGGTCTATGGACAGGTCCGGTTTGTCATCCCCTTCACCTATTTGCAGTTCATCTTTCCGGCCGTCATCGCCCTTAACATCATGTACACGTCGGTTCAGTCTGCCGTGTCGCTGATATGGGACAGGGAATTCGGCTTCCTGCGGGAAGTCTTGGTCTCGCCCATGCCGCGCGTCCTCGTGATGCTTGGCAAAGTGCTCGGCGGAGCGACCGTCGCGATGCTGCATGGCTGCCTCGTGCTCATCCTGGCCCGTTTCGCCGACGTGCCGATCTATCCATCGAGCATCGCGTATGGATTGCTTTTGATGTTCCTGCTTTCCTTCGGGCTTACCTCGCTCGGCGTGCTCATTGCCAGCAGGGTACGCAGTTTCGAGGGCTTTGGCGTCTTCTCGAACGCGGTCATCCTCCCCCTTTATTTCCTTTCGAGCTCGATCTTCCCGCTGGACCCGGCGCTCTCGCGCGCTCAGGCGGCCATCATCTATCCCGAGTGGCTTGTGTTCCTGATCGAAATCAACCCGATCACCTATGCGGTGGATGCTCTGCGCGGCAACTTCATCGGTTTCAACCAGTTCGCCCCGGATCTCGGCCCGATGGTGCTGGTGGGCATGTGTATCGTCTTCTTCGCCCTCGCTTATCTGGATTTCCGTAGAGGTTAGCGATGCGAGTTGGGCTGGCCGACGTTGCCAAGCGCTATTTATGGCTTCTGGCCGGAATAGCGCTCCTGGGCTCGGTCTATCTTCTGCCGCCGGATACATCGCTGAAGCAGGTGCAGAAAAACGGGCTGCTGACCGCCTGCATTCCCCCATCGCGGCCACCGCTCGTCATCAACGAGGCCGAACGGCCCGGCATGGAAGTGGAATTGTTGCAGGCAATAGCGCGGGAAATCGGTGTGGAACTCAATCTGTACCGGGTTACCGGCATGGATCGGGGTTTCGACCCGCGCAGCTGGGGGATCACGCGAGCACAATGCTCGATTATCGCCGGTGGCGTGGTCGATTCAACACTCACCCGCTCTTTCCTCGACGTCACCCCGCCCTTTGCGGAAACGGGGCTTATCGCTCTTTCCCGCGCTCCGATCGAGACGATCTCCGGCTTGCGGGCCGCGATTCCCGTCACCCTGCAGGGCGTGGACAGGCTCGCCCTTTCCGGCTTCCTTCGAAGTGAAAATGTTGTCACGCATCTGGTCCGTGGGGACGACCAGGCGGTGACAGCCGTTCTCGACGGTACCGCCGATTTCGCCATTGTAGAGGCGGCCGAGGGTAGGACAGCGGTGATGGAACATGCGCTGGAGACAGTCGAACTGCCGCCGCGTTTTGCCTCCCAGCCACTCGTATTCGGGCTGTGGAAGGGAGACCTCACCCTCAAGCGCGCCATCACTTCCGCTCTGCGCCACCTATCGGAAAGCGGCGACGTGGAGAAGCTCATCCAGAAATATTCGGACGCCTGACCTTCAGCGCAGCGTCGAAACCATGGGGGCGCCGCGCGAGAGGAAGCGCAGCAAGTCTTGGTTGACGGGCGCAAGCGCACGACCCGGAAACGACGTGGCAAGCAAGGCGAGCATCACCAGCCCGACAATCGTCCGGCGAGAATCAAGCGCTGCACAAAGCCGCGGATACACGGAAAACAGGAACTGCCCCGCCGTGGTTGGCGGCAGTGGCACAAGGTTGAAAAGCGCAAAGCCCACCGCAAGGCGCGCCAAAACCACCAGGAAGCCGCCGACCACCGGCGCACCCGAATAGGAGAACGTCGTCGCGGCCCATGGCAGGAGCAGTATGGCTATCGACGCAAGCAGGAGCAGTGAAAGGAAACCACAAAGAAGCACAAGGAGGAGTCCTGCCGCATTCCATCGCAATGTGCCGGGATCGACGGAAAACGGGCGCATCCAACCCATACCGAAGATCAGGAACGCGATCGCGCCGAGAATATCGAGATGGGCGAAGGGATTGAACGTCATCCTCCCATCTTCCGCCGGGCCGGGATCGCCCATTCTGGCTGCAGCCCAGGAGAGCACAAGGCCATATACGGCGAGAATGACGAACAGGGCGACTATTCGCGTCAGCAGTGTGGCAAGCGTAATGTCGTGCAAATGCTACTCCGGCAAATCACGTCGTGGCCTAGGAGTTATACCTAACAGCTTGAGGATGCCCACGCGTTTTCCGTGCGTTCTCCGCCGAGAGCGCCTCCCAACCCGCCAGATATGCTTTACTCTGCAACACTAATACATTAGTGTTGCAGAGTTGAAGGAGGGGGAGAATGGCTGAGAAACCGATGCGACGGAATGCGCAGCTGAGAAGCGCCCGCTGGTTCGCCCAGGACGATCTGCGTTCCATGGGGCACCGCTCACGTATGCTCCAGATGGGCTATGACGAGGCGGATTTCACCGGAAAACCGGTCATTGCGATCATCAACACCTGGTCGGACACGAATCCCTGCCATGCCCATTTCAAGCATCGCGCAGAGGACGTGAAGCGAGGGATACTGCAGGCCGGCGGCTTCCCGGTAGAGCTTCCCGGCCTTTCGCTTTCGGAGAGCCAGCTCAAGCCTACCTCCATGCTTTATCGCAACATGCTGGCGATGGAGACGGAAGAGATGCTGCGCGCCCATCCAGTGGACGGCGCAGTCTTGATGGGCGGCTGCGACAAGACCACGCCCGGCCTTGTGCTGGGCGCCGTCAGCGCGGGGTTGCCCTTTATCTTCCTGCCAGCCGGGCCGATGCTGAGAGGGAACTATCGTGGTCAACCGCTGGGTTCCGGCTCGGATGCCTGGAAGTATTGGGACGAGCGCCGGGCAGGCGTGATCGGGGCCCGGGAATGGCGAGAGGTGGAACAAGGCATTGCCCGTTCCTATGGCCACTGCATGACCTTCGGCACAGCAAGCACCATGACGGCCATTGCCGAGGCGTTGGGCCTAACATTGCCGGGGGCGAGCTCGATTCCGGCCGCGGATGCCAATCACATAAGGATGTCCACCCAGACGGGCCGGCGGATCGTCGAGATGGTGGCGGAGGACCTGCGCCCGCAGAAGATATTGACGCGCGCGGCAGTGGAGAACGCCGTCACGGTAGCCATGGCCACCGGATGCTCGACCAATGCGGTCATTCATCTGCTCGCCATGGCCAGGCGCGCCGGCGTCGATCTCGCTCTCGAGGATTTTGACACGGCGAGCCGTACCACGCCGGTGCTGGCTAATATCCGCCCTTCGGGCAAGCACTATCTGATGGAGGACTTCTACTATGCCGGCGGCCTGCGCGCTCTGATGAGCCAGTTGGTGGACCGGCTCCACCTTGATGCGCTCACCGTGTCCGGCAAGACGCTCGGCGAAACGCTGGAGGGTGCGGAAATCTACAACACCGACGTCATCCGCCCCATCGATAACCCGGTCTATCATGAGGGCTCCCTGGCGGTGCTCAGGGGAAACCTGGCGCCTGACGGCTGTGTCATCAAGCCTTCTGCTTGCGAGCCGCGCCTGCTCGTCCACGAAGGCACTGCTCTTGTCTTCGACAGCTATCCCGAAATGAAGGCGGCAGCCGACGACGAAAATCTCGACGTCACGCCCGACCATATCATGGTGCTGCGCAATGCCGGTCCGCAGGGCGGCCCCGGCATGCCGGAATGGGGGATGCTGCCGATACCGGTTAAGCTGCTCAAACAGGGCGTTCGCGACATGCTGCGCATTTCCGACGCGCGCATGAGCGGCACGAGTTACGGTGCCTGCATTCTCCATGTCGCACCGGAAGCCCATATCGGCGGTCCGCTTGCCCTTCTCAGGACGGGCGATCGCATCCGGGTCGACGTGCCGGCACGACGCATCGACATGATGGTGGACGACGCGACGCTCGCGGAGCGCAGATCCGCATGGATCCAACCGAAGCCCCGCTTCGAGCGCGGCTTTGGCTGGATGTATGTCCGCCATGTTACCCAGGCCAATGAAGGCTGTGACTTCGACTTCCTGGAAACCCGCTTCGGCACCGCCGCCGGCGAGCCGGACATCTACTGACCCCGGAGAAACCATGACGCATACGCCGTTGAGCGCGGAGACGCGTGAGAAGCTTAGATATGTCAGCACCGCCACACTCTCGACGCTGCTTTTCAAGCGCGGCTTGAGGAACCAGTTCATCCAGGATGTGCGGCCGCTCAGCCCAAAGCCGGAGAACATGGTGGGCGAGGCCTTCACGCTCCGCTACATCCCCGCCCGCGAGGACCTGAACCCGCTCAGCGTGTTTCAGAACCCGCAACATCCCCAGCGTCTTGCCGTCGAGCAGGCACCGGCCGGCAGCGTCATGGTGTTCGACAGCCGCAAGGATCCCCGTGCCGCCTCGGCAGGCGCCATCCTGGTCACGCGCCTCATGGCGCGCGGCGTGGAGGGTGTTGTAACCGATGGGGGATTCCGCGACAGTCCCGAGATCGCGCAGCTGGCGATCCATGCCTATCATAACCGCCCGTCCGCGCCCACCAACCTCACCCTGCACCAGGCGCTGGATATCAATGTGCCGATCGGCTGTGGCGATGTGGCGGTATGGCCCGGCGATGTGATCGTGGGCGATCAGGAGGGGGTGATCGTCATCCCGCACGAGATCGCCGGCGAGATCGCGGACGAAGCAGTCGAGATGACGGCTTTCGAGGATTTCGTGATCGAGCAGGTCGGCAACGGTGCCAGCGTCATCGGGCTCTATCCGCCGACCAGGGAAGAAAGCGTCGTGGCATTCCGCGAATGGCGCAGCAGGAACGGCCGATAGGAGGGTGGGCATGTCCAACCGGGTTTCGATCCTGAAAGCCGCGATCCTGCCGGAAAAGACGACGGCAGAGCTCACCGCCCGTTTCCACGTGCATGAGTTGCCCCAGGACGCGTCATCACGAGACGAGTTCTTTCACGCGTTCGGCCCCGAGATCCGTGGGATCGCCGTGCGCAAGACCTATATCGACCGCGCCTTCATCGACGGTCTTCCACGGCTCGAGATAATCGCCAGCTACAGCGCGGGCCTTGAGAACGTCGATGTGGCTTATGCGCAAAGCCGCGGCATCCGCATCACCAACACCTCGCATATCCTTGCCGAGGAAGTCGCCAATCTCGGGCTCGGGCTGGTGCTGTCGCTTACCCGGGGGATCGTGGCAGGCCACGCCTTCGTGCAGACCGGACGCTGGGAGAGAGGTAGCTTTCCCCTGGGCCGGTCGGTGCGGGGGATGCGCGTCGGCATTGTCGGCCTCGGCCATATCGGCGCCGCGCTCGCGCTGCGGCTTGAGATGCTCGGCGCACGGATTGCCTATACAGGACCGCGCCCCAAGGACGTGGACTACACTTTCCACGCCGACATCCTTTCGCTTGCCCGCTGGAGCGAAGTGCTCGTGTTGACCTGCCCGCTCACGCCGGAGACGCGCGGGCTCATCGGACGCGAGGTCATCGAGTGTCTCGGCCCTCAAGGCTATCTGGTCAATATCGCTCGAGGCGGCGTGGCTGATGAGCGCGTACTGATCGAAGCGCTGGCCAGCAACAGCATCGCAGGCCTCGCCCTCGACGTCTTCCAGGGGGAGCCGCATGTGCCCGAGGCATTGCGGGCCGATCCCCGTGTTGTGCTGACGCCGCATATCGGCAGCGGCACGGTGGAGACCCGCCTGCGCATGGGCGACGCCGTGGTGGATGCGCTGTCCGCCCATTTCGGCCTGCCGCCGGTCGAGCGATAAGCGCTTTCAAGCCTGTCTGCTTCTGTGTCTCTCGCGATAGGCGCTGAAGAGCACGCCGGAGAAGATCACGGTGCCGCCCAGGAGGACCCAGATCTGGACGGGCTCATGGAACAGGGCAAGCCCCAGGATTGCAGCGATCGGCAGCCGAATGAAGTCGACGGAGATGATGAGGGAAGCATCGGCCAGCTTCATCGCCCGCGCGAAGGAAATCTGTGCAAAGAGCCCGCCCACACCCTGCAACGCCATCAGGCCCAAGGCCATGGGGGAGGGCCAGGTCCAGACAGGCAGCGCCAGAACAAGCGCGAGCGGGACAGTCAGCAACAGGTTGTACCAGACAATCCGCATCGGATCTTCCTGGCCGGAGGTCACTTTCATGAGGAGTGCCACCGCGGCGAGTGCCATGGCCGAGGACAATGCGAACACCAGCCCCATGCCGAACTCAACACCGGGCGGCTGCAGGATGATGAGCATGCCGAGCAGTCCGGCAAGCAATGCCGCCGCCTTATGCGCGCTCAGCCGCTCACCGAGAATGAGCCATGAGCCGAGCGTGACGAAGAGCGGCATGGTGAAGGCCACGGCCGTCACCAGTGCGATCGGCAGCATCGTTATGGCCATGAAATAGAAGATGAGGCCCGCAAGCTTGAGCACGGCACGCGCCCCATGGATCGGCCACAACCCGTTGGCGTCGAGGTTGCGCTCCGCCGGCTTGAGCATGAATAGGAGCGCCACAAGGCTGAAGAGATTGCGAAAGAACGCGATTTCCAGCGCATGAACCTCACCGGCCACCAGCCGCACGAAAACCGTGTCGAGCGCTGCCATGGACGCGTTGAAGGCCATAAGGGCAAAGGCCGCCGTCGCCGGAGACATCATGAGGCCATGGCTTGCGCTTGGTCCCATTTGGGTTTGGGAGCGGCCTGGATAAGCATGCGCGTGTAATCCTCGCGCGGGTTCCGGAAGAGAGCTTCTGTCATACCCTCCTCTACCACACGCCCCGATTTCATCACGAGGATACGATCCGCAAAATTGCGCACGATCGGCAGATCATGGGTGATGAAGATATAGGCGAGGCCCAGGCGGTCGCGCAGATCCGCCAGGAGCGAGATGATCTGCATCTGGATGGAGACGTCGAGCGCCGACACCGCCTCGTCGCATACCAGCACTTCCGGATCGCAGGCGAGTGCCCGGGCAATGGCGATACGCTGCCTCTGTCCACCGGAAAACTGGTGTGGGAAGCGGCGCGCGTGTTCCGGCCGAAGACCCACCAGTTCCAGAAGCTCTGCGACCCGCTCCTCCCACCGCGGCTTTTCCAAGATGTCGCCGTGGATGCACCACGGTTCCGAGATGATGGAAAAGACGTTCATCCGCGGGTTCATCGAGCTGTACGGATCCTGGAAGACCATTTGAACCCGCCGACGAAAGGCCAGGAGTTCTCGGCGATCCATCTCGAAAATGTTGCGGCCGCGGTAAAGAGCGGTGCCAGCGGTCGCCTCCGCAAGCCGCAGGAGCAGACGCGCCACCGTCGACTTGCCCGAGCCTGATTCGCCGACAATGCCCAGCGTCTCGCCCGGACGAAGCACAAAGGAAACGTTGTCGAGGGCCTGAAGCGCCTTCTTCTTGCCGAACATCCCAGGGGAGAGCTGATATATTTTGGTGAGGTTGCGAACTTCCAGAACCGGGGCACCCTCCGCCTCGTCAGCGCGTTCCTTATGCTCGTCGTGATCGGGAAGCGCGCTCATCAGTCTTTGCGTGTAGGCGTGCTTCGGTGCCGTGAAGACCTCCCGCGCCGGCCCCTCCTCCACGATTTTCCCGCTGTTCATGACCACGATGCGGTCGGCCATGTTCGCCGCCACCTCCAGATCATGCGTGATCATGACGATCGCAAGCCCCTCCTCCCTCTGCAGCTTCTTAAGAAGCTCGAGGATCTGCGCCTGGACGCTGACGTCGAGCGCGGTCGTGGGCTCATCGGCGATCAGGATCTCCGGCCCAAGCGCAATGGCCATGCCGATCATGATGCGCTGGCGCTGGCCGCCGGAGAATTGATGAGGGTACCAGTCCATCCGCGTTTCAGGATCGGGAATGCCCACCCGGCGCAGGATATCTATGGAGCGTCGGCGCGCTTCCTCGCCGCCGGCGATTCCATGGACTGAAAAGACCTCGGCCAACTGCCAACCCACCGTATAGACCGGGTTCAGATGGGCGAGCGGGTCCTGGAAGATGATGGCTATCCGCCGGCCGTTGAGGTCGCGCCGGCGTTCGGCCGGCATGTCCACGATGTCCTCGCCGCGATAGCGGATGCGTCCAGAGACGATTTCGCCCGGCGGCGTGTCGATCAGCCCCATGATGGCGCTGGCGCTGACCGATTTGCCCGAGCCGCTTTCGCCGAGAATAACGAGCGTTTCGCCTTCGTGGACATGGAAGCTTACGCCGTCCGTCGCCCTGAAGCGCCCGTCTCCGGAGAGGAAGTCGACTGTCAGATTCTCGACGGCGAGGATAGGAGCCGTGCTCATTTCCTATGCCTCCGCGCAAGCTCCAATCGCCAGCGTTGTTGCGGGTCGGAATAGGTACGCCACCAGTTCGACAGTATGTTGAGTGAAAGGGTGGTCAGGAGGATCATCAGCCCCGGCCAGAAGGCAACCCACCAGGCATTGGCGAGATAGCCTCGCCCGGTCGCCACCATCGAGCCCCACGTGAATTGCGGCGACTGGATTCCAAGCCCCAGGAAGCTTAGCGAGGATTCGGCCAGCACAACCGTGGCGAAGTCGATCGCCCCGATTGTCAGCAGCGTGGGGATCACCATTGGCGCGATATGGCGGAAGATGAGGCGCGAATGGCTCGCGCCAAGCGCGACGGCGGCATTGACGAACATACGCTCGCGCACTTCCAGAACCTCTGCCCGCGTGGTGCGCAAATAGATGGGTATGCGGGTGATCGCGAGCACGAGAACCAGGTTGGGAACGGATGGGCCTAGGCTGAACAAGACCACCAGGGCCAGAAGCAGCGAGGGGAAGCTCATCACGATATCGGTCGCCCGCATGATGAGATTGCCCAAGGCGCCACGCGAATAGCCGGCAATCAGGCCCAAAGTCCCGCCGATAACGAGCGAACAGAGCACCGCCGCGGTGGCGATGCCGAGCGTATTGCGCGCGCCGACGACCAGGCGCGCAAGAAGGCTGCGGCCCAAAGTGTCTGCGCCCAGAATGTAGGCGAAACCCTGCTCCAGGCTGAAGGGCGGCATGTTGCGCGCGCGGAAATTGGGCTTCTCGATCAGATCGCCTATGAGAAATGGTCCGGCCACCGCGCAGACCACCACGACGACCAGAAAGGCGAAGGCGAGCGTGGCGAGTGGATCGCGCAGCAGAAGCCGGAAAATCCGAGCAGGGCCGGAGGCGGTGCGTTTCTCAGCGTCGGGAGTTTGCAGGGAGAGCGTGCTCATGCGGTCTGATGCCGGATACGCGGATCGAGCGCGGCGTAGACGAGGTCGATCACGATGTTGAGGAAGAAGATGGCGATTGCCGTGATCAGCACCGTGGCCTGGACCAGCGCGAAGTCGCGCCGCACGATGGCATCGATCATCAGTTTGCCGATTCCCGGCCAGCCGAAAATCGTTTCCACGACCACGGCGCCATTGATGAGGCTGGCCGCCAGATCGCCGGCTACGGTGATGACGGGGAGAAGCGCGTTGCGCAACGCGTGCACGAAAACGATCTTCGTGCGACGCACGCCCTTCGCCTGGGCGGTCTTTATATAAGGCGAGGTCAGCACGCCCATCATCGAGCCGCGCACCACCTGCGTGAGAAGGCCGAAGGGCCGCAGCATCAGCACCCCGATTGGCATGATCCAGTGCAAGGGTGTTCCCGTGCCTGATGTGGGCAGGAGGCCGAGCGAAACAGAGAAGAAGAGGATGGCCACGATCGCCACCCAGAAATCCGGCGCGCTGGCGCCCGCAAGAGAGATGGTGGTGGCCAGCCGGTCAAAGATGCCACCGGGCTTGGTGGCGGCAAGCGCGCCCACGACAATCGCCAGGACCAACGAAAGCGTCATGGCGATCGCGGCAAGCTTCAGGGTTTCCGGAAAGGCTTCGAGCGCCACCTCCATGGCCGGCCGGTTGCGGCTGAGCGCGGTACCGAAATCAAAATGCAGAAGATCAGCAAGATAGCGGCCGAACTGTATGTAGAGCGGGTCGTCGAACCCGTGCAGTTCGTTGAAAGCCTGGCGCTGTGCCTCCGTCGAATCGAGCGGCAGATAGAGATAGGCCGGGTCGCCGGTCAGCCTGGAAAGGAAGAAGACGAGCACCAGCAAGCCGGCAACGGCAACGAGGCTTTGCAGGGAACGTTTGAACACATAGCCGAACATTGTGCACTCCCCTCCCCGCTAGAACGGACTGCTTTGCAGACCGGGCACCATGGGCGGCCACCCCCGGTGGAGCGGCCGCCTCAAGGTTCACTGTTTGAACTTGATTTCCGCCAAGCGGATTTCGCTGTTGGTCTTCAAGTCCGGAGTCCAGTCCAGCCGAGGGCCGACACGGACATAGCCAATCATGTGGTACATAGGCACGTCGGCGATGATCTCGTCGTGAACCACCCGGAACGCCTCCTGGAAGAGCTTTTCACGCTCCTCGCCCGTGGACGACATGGCTTTCGTGATGACCTGGTCGAGGTCCTTGTCGGCAATGGTCGAGTACTGACCTTCGCTCGTATACATCACCGGCACCGTGAAGCCAGCGTCTCCGGTATTGTTGTCATGCTGCTGCTGGAACAGGGTCGGCCCGCGCCCTTCCGGGAAGGGCTTGTCGAGATAGCGGACCCAGTCCGCAGCTTCCATTTCGCGGATGGTCACGTTGAGGCCGATCTCCTGCCAAAGCGCCTGCATCGCCTCCAACGATTCCGACGCATTTGGGAAAAAGCCGTTGCGGCCGATGATCGTGATCTCGGTATCGACGGGCACTCCATCCGCTCGCGCCTCCTCGATCAGCGCCTTGGCTCGTTCCGGATCATAGGGCCAGGGCTTTATATCTGGATTGTGGCCCAGCACGCCGGGAACCACCATTTGGGACGCGCGAAGCACGTCCGTGCCGAACAGCGCCTCGCCCATGCCGTCCCAATCGATGGCGAGATTGAGCGCCTCGCGGACGCGAATATCGTCGAGAGGCGCGATCTGCGCATCGATGCGCATGCGTGTCGTCTCGGAATTCAGATAGGCGAAATCGGTCTCTGGATTGGTGGCATCCTGAACGGCGATCGCCGGCGTGAGGTCGGTCTCGCCCGACTCCACCATAGCGGCACGAATGGCCGACTCGCTGCGCCAGCGATAGGTCGCTTTCGTGACTTCCGGAGCCTCACCCCAATAGTCGTCACGGCGCACAAGCACGATGTGCTCGTTATCCGCCGCCTCGAGTTCGTATGGCCCCGTTCCGACCGGTTTGTTCACTTCCTGGTCGAAGGGCATGTTGGGTGAAACGATTTGCACCGTTCCCATGAGCGTCGGCATGATCGGAATGGGAATGTCCGAGACGATCTCAACGGTGCCCTCGTCCACCGCTTTGGGCGTGAGCGTAACATCACCGAACTTGGAACGGCTATCGCAAGTGAGCTTCGGATTCATCAGGCGATTGATGGATTTCACTACCGCCTCGGCGTTGAAGGGTGCGCCATCCTGAAAGGAAACGCCCTCACGCAGCTTGAAGCGCCAGGTCTTGTCATCCACCTGCTCCCAGCTCTCGGCCAGATGCGGCGTGACCTGCGCGGTCTCCGGCTCGATGATCGTGAGGGTCTCGGTGATGTTCATGTTGATCACCCGGCCGATATCGGCGCGGATGGAGCGGCAAGGCTCCAGATTGGCCGGCTGTTCCGGCAAGACGATCGTGATTTCCTCGGCACCGGCGGCCGACAGTGATGCGGCCAGGGCTAACACCATTCCCCCTGCCAAACAGACTGGCTTGATCCTCATTCTTTCCTCCCGATCAACTCCGCTGATGCGGAGCTCCACGTCCTTATGTGTGACGTTTCCGTTGCGCGTTTGCCCGCTGCAGTCCACACTAGAGCACTAATGCATTAGCGAGTCAACTCGTCGGCTCGACCCCGGGCGCCGCCTGTGGCCGGGCCGTGCGAGCTTCCCGCTCCACCTGCTGGAGCGCCTCGACCAGCGGCGCGATGGCAGCCTTCCCCGCCTCGTCCAAGTTGGAAACCATGGGTGAAAGGCATCCGCAGTCTGCGATGCCGGAAACGGTCACCGCGTCGTGGAGTACGGCAATGCCCCCGAGCCTGGCGCGCTCGCGCTCGAAATCGAGGAAGGGCTTGGCGAGGCGGTCGGCCTTTTCGGTCTCTCCTGCGCGATAGCTTGCAAGCAGCGCATTGGCAGCCGCCGGGGCGATGCAGACCGCACCCGAGGTAAAGGTGGCGAGTCCCCGCCTGCCGATATGGTCATGGATCGGGGTTTCGCCCATGCCGCTGGCGATCATCTCCTTTCCGAGCGCAGCGATAAGAGCGTCCAGGTAGGAATCCGCCTCCGGCCTCTCCCTCTCGACGGCATATTTGACGAAAGTGACGGCGCCTTCCTCCGTGAGACGGGCAAGATCGTCCGGCGCGACATAGCCATCGCGCTTCACGTAAAGAACGATCCCTGTGCCCAGCTTTTCCGCGATCCTGCGCACGCCTTCCGCCACGCCCTTTGCGTCAGACGGAAAGGCGGTGGGCAGCAGCATGACATTGTGCACGCCGGCTTGCCGCACCGCCGGGACCTGATCCATCGCCTTGCCGAAATCCGGCCCGATGGAGAACAGGAGTTGCACGCGCCCGGCACAGGCTTCTGCGAGGACGGAGAGCGCTTGGCGGAAGGCGCGATCACCGAAGTGATAAAGGTTCGCGTTCCCGCCATAGAGTAGCGTGGCGATGCCACCAGCCGCAATATGGGCGACGATCCGCCTGTTCTCCTCAACGGACACGGCTTCGGATGCCTCGAAGGCGATGGGCGGGACCGCGACGACTGATCGCCGATAATCAGCCGCGGTCAACAGATTTGATGGCACGTCGAGCACTCCCCAATGTTGTAGGGAATGTTTACATGTTGCGCTGACAACTTGTCAACTATTTGCGCATCTAAGGTGCGAGCGACCTATCCAGCATGCGCCGGCGGGCTTGGACGATGTGGAACTCCATCGCGACCCGAGCGCCTACGCTGTCACGCGCCCGGATGGCGTCAACGATGTTGGTATGTTCGCGAACGACCAGCTGCCCGCGTTCGGCCGAACGAGAGCTGGTGAGGGAGAGCGAAACGGTCATGAAGTCTTCGAGCGAGACCTCCGGCCCCTCCAGACTGCGGGGGAAGAACTCGTTGCCCGATGCTTCAGCGATAGCGAGATGCACCGCTCGGTCGGATTGCCAAAGAAACTTGCCTTCAGCGACTTCCCGCACGAACCGATCATGGGCCGCCTGGATGCTCTGCATGGCGGCCTCCGATCTCCGCTCGGCAGCAAGTGCGGCAGCAGCGCCCTCCACCACCAGACGAAATTCCTGGTAGCGCTGATAACGTGCCACCTGCGCCAGGTCTGCCACCGAGGAAAGATCCTCGGGGGGCGTGGCAAGCACGAAGCTGCCGCTGCCCTTCCGGGATTCGATCAGGCCATCCCGCTGCAGGCGGCTCAATGCAACCCGCACGACCGGGCGGGAGACACCGAATGTTTCGCCGAGCTGCTTTTCCGACGGCAAGCGCGCGCCCTTCGGATAGACCCCTGTCATGATGGCCGAAAGGATGCGGCCATAGACTTGATCGGGAAAGGTTGATGGCCTTCCCTCGAAATTGTCCTTACCGCTCATATGGTCGTCGGGCTTCAGCAAGTTTACTCCAAGGCTCCATGGTGGCTGGCATTCGCCGCGCTTAAGTAGTAATGCATCAGTCGACCTCAACGCAATTGCGTACCGACCGAATGACCTCCTTGGCCTCCAAGAACCGCGTCCAGCTCGACCGTACCCGGCAGATCGCGCCGCAGATTGTGGAGTATCTGCGCGAGCGCATTCTTGCGCTTGAATTGGCCCCCGGCACCACACTTTCCCGCACAACGCTGCAGCAGCAGTTCGGGTTGAGCCAAACGCCGGTGCGCGATGCGCTTATAAAGCTGGAAGAGGAAGGCCTGATCACGGTCTATCCGCAATATGCGACGCTGGTCTCCCGGATCAATCTCGATCTGGCGCGGCAGACTCATTTCATGCGCCGTGCCATCGAGACCGATGCGGTGCGGCACCTGGCGGAGCACTCGACGCCTGAGATCGTCCACGATCTTCGAAAGGCCAATGACGAGGTCGCCCTGCATGCCGACAGGAAGGATTATTCCCAATTCCTGATTGCGGACCGGCAATTTCATTATACGATCTTTTATCATGCCAAGCTTCTGGAGCTCTGGCCCATTCTCCGTCGTCACAGCGGTCACCTGGACCGCCTGCGCCGGCTGAACCTGCCCAATATCGGCATGGATCGCGTCGTTCGCCTGCATGGGGAAATCATCGACGGAATCGCCGCCGGCAGCCCGGACGAGGCAGGCCGAGCGTTGCGGGAGCATCTTTCAAAGACATTGGCCATGCTCGATTGGGTGGCCGAGAACTATCCCGAATACATCGAGTAACACCCCCGCTATCTGGCCCGCGAAGAGCAGTCCGGCGAGCACATTAAACTGCACGATCGTTAGCCAGGACATGTCTTCTTTCAAGGAAGAGGCCGCATGGATATTGAGCCGCCCTTCTCATTAGACTATGCCGGGGCATGAGCCTCGCAAAGTCGCGCCAAAAAACCCACTTTCCAAAGCCGAAATGACGACACAAGACACACCCGCAGAGCCCGCCGTGCTCGTGCAAGGAGTATCGCTGCGCTATGGGAGCCAGATCGCGCTCGAAGACGTTTCGCTGGAGATTTCCCGCGGAAGCTCCTTTGCGCTTCTTGGCCCCAACGGTGCGGGCAAGACCTCTTTGATGTCGGTCTTGGCCACTCTGCGCACTGCCGACGCCGGCAGGGTCGTCGTCGCGGGTCATGATGTGAACCGAGCGCCGCGCAAGGTCAGGGAATCGATTGGGATGGTCTTTCAAGATGCCAGCCTGGACGATCGGCTTACCGCAGAGGAAAACCTGGATTTTCACGGCCGCGTCTATGGCATGCCCGGGAACGCGCGACGCTCGGCCACCGACAGGGTGCTTGAACTTGTCGAGCTTTCCGAATGGCGCGAGGCGCCGGTGCGTACATTCTCCGGTGGCATGAAGCGGCGGCTCGAGATCGCGCGGGCGCTGATGCACGATCCCGAGATCCTTTTCCTGGATGAGCCGACCGTCGGGCTCGATGCCCAGACGCGCGAGCGGATCTGGACCTATCTCGACAATGAGCGCCACACGCGCGGCCTGACGCTGCTGACCACGACACACTATATCGAGGAGGTCGACCGGGCTGACTGGATTTGCATCATCGACAAGGGTCGGGTGATCGCCCAAGGCTCGCCATCTGACTTGAAACAGAAGCACGGCAAGCCTTACCTGCATGTGGTCGCCGCGCTGCCCGAAATCCGCTCCGCACTGCTCGACACCTATCCGGACGCTCGCACGACCGGCCCCGAGCAGATTTCCATACCAGCTGACGGCGAGGAGTTCGTGCCGGAATTCCTGTCCCGCTTCGGCAGCCGCTTGCATGAAATACGTTTCGAGGCGCCGACGCTCGAAGCCGCATTCCTCAACCTGACGGGCCGAACGCTCCGGGACCGGGCTGACGGAGAGCGCGAAGCACAGCGAGCCGCGGGCCGGAGGGCAGGACGGCAATGACCGATTTCCTCCCCATTCTCCGCGGCATCCATGGCGTCTGGCTGCGCGAAATCATGCGTGCGACGCGCGACAGGGGCCAGCTTCTGGGCGGCGTGAGCCGGCCGCTTATATGGCTCCTGATCCTGGGTGTCGGGCTCAATCCCTATTTCCGCGGCGAAGTCTTCGGCGAAGTGCGGCTGGTGTTGCCCTACAACTACCTCCAGTTCCTCTTCCCCGCCGTGATCGTGCTCAACATCATGTATACCTCGATCCAGTTCGCGGTGTCGGTGATATGGGACCGAGAGTTCGGCTTCCTGCGGGAAGTCCTCGTTTCCCCCATGCCGCGATGGGCTGTGCTGCTGGGAAAGGTTCTGGGCGGGGCGACGGCGGCAACCGGCCATGGCATCCTCGTGCTCATCCTGGCGCGCTTTGCCGACGTGACCCTCACGCCGTTGGAGGTCGTCGAGGCCATCATCTATATGTTCATGCTCTCCTTTGCCCTGACCTGTTTCGGGGTCGTTCTGGCGGGCAAAGTGCGCAGCTTCGAGGGCTTCGGCGTATTCTCCAATACGGTGATCTTGCCGCTCTATTTCGCTTCGTCGTCCGTATTTCCGCTCGATCCATCGCTCACGCGCACACAACTCGTGGTGACCTATCCGGAATGGCTGGTCGCGCTGATCCGGGTCAATCCGATTACCTACGCCGTCGACGTGCTGCGCGGGATCCTGATCGGCTTCAATCAGTTCCCGCCTTATATCGGCCTGGGTCTGGTGGCTGCGGGAATGGTCGTCTTTTTCTTCATGGCGCTTAGAGGTTTCGGCAAGTGACCGGTGGCTGGAAACGCTGGCGCCGCCCCGTTCTTGATATTGGCCTGATCGCGGCGTTGTTGGCGGCGTTGAACTTCCTGCCCTCCGACAACTCTCTTGCCGACCGGAGAAAGCAAGGCGTCCTACGCTATTGCGTGTCAGAGAGCGCGAACGCCCTCGCCGAACCGCGTGAGCTGCGGCTTGCCGAAGGAATCGCCCGGCAACTTGATCTCAGGCTCGAGGTTCAGACGGTGGCCAATATCGGCCGCTCGTTCAACCCGCGCGACTGGAACCTCAGCCGCGGCCAATGCGACATGATCGGCGGCCTCGCCAATACCGAAACGAACCGCAATTTCCTGACGCTCCTGCCGAACGGCAGCCGAATAGCCCTTGTGCGCGCCGGCCCTGCCGAAGCTCCTCCGCGCGGCGCGGAAATGGGGGTCTATCTAAGGGCTCCAGGGCTCGACCGGGTCAGGCTCGCCTCCTATCTGCGCGCACAGGGCTGGCGCGCGCAACCTTTGCGCACACCGGAGGCGCTTTCCGGCTGGCTCGCCGGTGGCGGACAGGCCATCGTCTCCACGCTCACACAACTGCCGCCGGACACAGGGACAAATCCCCTGCCCCCGGAGGCCGGAGAAAGCACCGACCTTGCCTTCGGGCTATGGCGGGGAGACGTGACGCTCACCCGCGCCATAAGGAATGCGCTGGAACGGGAGCTCGATCATATTCCTCCGGAGTGAGCATCTCGCTCTTTCCTCCCCGTCCTCAGCTTTGTATACAGATTGCTCAACTCGGTCTGGCTGCGGCAACCCGTTTCTGTTACTTGGCCCATGCACGAATCAAGACGACCAGCTATGGACGTCCTGTGGGCCCAGACTCGGGTGTACGGGTGTTCCGGGTCTTTTAGAGGGAGATTTTTGATGCGAGCTATTCACTTGGGACGACCTTACGTCCTGGCCAGCGCTTCAGCCCTTGTGCTGGGCTTCTCGATCGGGTCTGCATTCGCAGGCGGCTTCACGGCGGAGCAGGCCGAGGCGGGACGCACCGCCTATCAGGCGGAATGCGCTCAGTGCCACGGCGCACGCCTTGAAGGTCCCGAGGCGCCCGGCCTCATCGGCCAGGACGTCATGGGCAACTGGTCGACCGCCGGTGGCCTGTACGATTTCATCTCGGTTGCCATGCCCCCTGCAGCCCCCGGGAAGCTCGGTGAGGAAACCTATCTGAACATCGTGGCCTACATCATGGAAATGAACGGCGCGCAGCCGGGCGACGAGCCGCTGGTGGCCGATCCGGACAAGCTTGCCGCCGTCAACCTGGTGGAAGAGACCAAGGAAGGCGCAGCGCAGAGCGCCGCCGCCAATCAGGAGACGACCATCGAGGCCGGCGACACGAACGTTCCCCAAGCCTATACCTGGGGCAAGGAACTCCCCCAATACAAGCCGTGATCCGTTTGTTGCAGGAAGAACCCATTCGGCGCCTGCCTATTGGAGAGACGATATGACATTGAACATTCGCAAGACGATTTTGGCCGCATCCATTGCGCTGGTTTCGTTCGCGCCCCTGGCGTCGGCCCAGAGCGTGCTTGACAACTATTCGCCGGTCACCGCTGACCTTCTGGCCAATCCGCCCAAGTCCGATTGGCTGTTTTGGCGCGGCAACTACGCCAATCACGGCTTCTCCCAGCTTGATCAGATCAACAAGGACACCGTGAAGGATCTCGAGCTTGCCTGGGCATGGCCGATGGCCGACGTGGGCATTCAGGAAACGGTGCCGCTCATCCATGATGGCGTGATGTTCCTGCAGACCTCGAACGGTATCGTCGAGGCGCTGGATGCCAAGACGGGCGACCTCCTGTGGACCTACCGCCATGTCCTGCCGGAGCTGCCGGCCTCCTGGTCGTACCAGGCCAACCAGGCGCGCCGTCAGAAGAACTCGATCGCCCTTGCCGGCGACAAGGTGATCCTGACCACGCCGGACGCCAAGCTGGTGGCTCTCGAGGCCAAAACCGGCAAAGTGGCGTGGGAAAAGCAGGTGCTCGACTGGCAGAAGGGCTATTCCTACACAATCGGCGCGCTCATCGCCGACAACAAGATCATTTCGGCGATCTCCGGCTGCTCCATCGCGGGCACCGCGGGCGGCTGCTATATCATGGCGCACGACCTGGAGACCGGCGAAGAGATCTGGCGCTTCAACACGCTCGATGACCCAAAGAACCCCAAGCAGGGCGAGTCCTGGGGCGAAGTGCCGCCGGAAAACCGCTGGGGCGGCACGCCCTGGGCGACCGGCGCTTATGATCCGGAACTCGGCCTCACCTTCTGGGGCGTTGGCATGCCCGGTCCTTATGCCGAGCTGATCCGCGGCTCCGGCGAAGGCGAGGTGCTTTACACCAATGCCACCATCGCGCTCGACGTAAAGACCGGCGAGCTGAAGTGGTATTACCAGCACCTGCCGCGCGACAACTGGGACCTCGACAGCCCGTTCGAGCGCGTGCTGGTCGACCAGGAGATCGACGGGAAGGTCCACAAGCTTCTGATCTCGGTGCCGGGCAAGAACGGTATCGCCTTCGCGCTTGACCGGGAGACCGGCAAGTATCTCTGGTCGAAGGAGACGGTCAAACAGAACGTGGTCAGCAAGATCGATGAGGACGGTACGGTTCACATCAATGAGGAGCTGGTTCCGACCGCGGTCGGGCAGCCGGTCCTCGCCTGTACCTCGGTTTCCGGCGGCAAGCTCTGGCAGGCTGGCGCATATAGCCCGCTGACGCAGACTTTCTACGTGCCGCTGACCGAAGCCTGTAACGAGGTGACCCCCACGCAGTCCGAGTTCACCGCGGGCAATGCCGTGGGCTCCGTCAAGTTCGGTCCGCGCGTCCTGCCGGAAGGCATCGACCAGGCCGGCCTGTTCGAAGCCCTGTCGATCACCCCGACGGCGGGCGATCACAAGTGGCAGCACCGTCAGCGGCCCACGCCGACCTCTTCGGTCCTGGCGACGGCCGGCGGCCTGGTTTTCGGCGGCGATGCCGGCCGTTACATCAAGGCCTTCGATCAGGAGACCGGTGAAGTCCTTTGGCAGCAAAGGCTGAACGCGCCGATCGGCGGCTCGCCTGTTTCCTATGAGGTTGATGGCGAGCAGTATCTGGTGGTCCCCACCGGCTATTCGAACTCGGCTTCGTCGATCTCCTCGGCCTTCCCCGAGGTGCCGCTTCCCAACGGCAACGGCAACTCCATCTTCGTGTTCAAGCTGAAGCAGAACGCGCAGTAAGACGAAGAACCTCTGGAATCGAAAAGGGGCCGCTCGGCCCCTTTTCTCTTTGTATGCCCGCAGGCTGAAAAGGAGATGCATGTCATGATCAAGTGGCTGATTGCAGCAATGCTGAGCCTGGCGGTCGGCACCAGCGCGCTCGCGCAAAGCTACGGTGTACCTTCCGAGTTGCTGAAGAACACCCGCCGCCTCGAGGGCGACACGTTGCATGTCTGCTCCGATGCGTCCGGCAAGATCCGCGACTTCGACCACAGGGTGGCCAGTGCCATTGCGGAGATGCTCTTTCTCAAGGCCGAATTCCATGAGGGGTTCGGCGGCTATCCCACCAGCGGCGACGGCTTCCTGGACGAGCTCCAGATCGCCATGACGAATACATGCGACATCATGATGGGCATGACGGTGCAGGAGAACTCGCCATTCCCGGAATGGGCCGTGCTGAGCCGCCCCTATGTCAGCCTGCCCTATGTGCTGGCGGTGAAGGACGAGGAATACACCCGGCTCAGAGACATTCCTGTAAGCCGGAAGCTCGGCACCGCCCTCTCTTCCATGGGCGAGCGGGTCTTCATCACGTGGAATCAGCAGCAGCCCAAGGAGCGGCGCTACACGCGCCTGCCTTACGCCGACATGGACCTGATGACGAAGCGCGTCGCCGATGGTTCAATTGGCGGCATGATCGTTTGGCAGCCGGTTCTTGCGGCGCTGCGCAAGAACAATCCCGAGGCGGCGCAGCTGCGGACAATCCCGATGGACCCCGTGCCGGAAACGGTGACTCGGGTGGGCGTGTTGATGAAGGCGCGCGATACATTCCTGCGCAGCCAGATCGACGAGGCCATTGACGCACTGGTCGCGGACGGCAGCATCGCCGAGATCATGGACGAATTCGGCTATGAGGGCGTGCCAGGCGATGCCCGCGGTGTGCAGTAGAGGCTAAACCACCCGCAACAGCGCCACCAGCGGCGCGACATTCGGGAACCAGCCGATAATGAGAAGCATCGCGACGAGCGCGCGGCCGATCCCAGCCGCCTTGCGGTAACGTTTCTCGATCACCGGGAACATCGGCGGGAGGGCCGAGCCGAGCAACATCCCCGGCAACGGCAACAGGCCCAGGCAAACCGACCCGACCAGAACGATCTGCAGCGTATCGATCGTGGAAAGCACCGCATATCCTGCCGTTCGCGGCAGGATTTCGTGAAGGGGCGCGCGCGCCAGATCAAGCAAGGGCACCAAGGCCAACAGAACTGCGAAACTGACGAGCAGAGCCGCCAGCGGCCGCAAACGCTCTGCCCACCGCCGCCCCGGCGCAAACGGCAGTGGCTCGAGCCAGTTCATCCTGAACGCGACCGTGAGGAAAATACCCGACAAGAGCACGTGATTGAACGGGTTGAAGGTCATCCGCCCGTTTTCCGCTGCGCGACGATCCCCGGCGATCCGCAGGAGGAGTGCCAGCAGCCCGCCCTGCAATCCGGCATGGATGAGCGCAGCCAAGATCCGGCGCAGGATCTCCGGCATGGTCAAGTCGTAGAGGAATGTCATTTCACCTCGGTATCAAGTCGTCCAGGACACTGCGGCGCGTGCGCTCGCGGCGACACATGCGACCTAATAGTGCTTCCGGGAAATCCTGAGAAGGGCAGGCTCCTGCCTTCCCGGACTGTTCCACGAAGTCCGGAAGAATGCCGCGCCCCGCATGCTTGGCCCCGGATGACAGTCGGAACGTTTCTGCCTCGGTTCGATTTGGAACGCATCATCGAGGCGAGGCATGGCAGGCGCAGCGGATCACCAGAACGAACGAGGGCGGAACGCGCGTTGGCCGTCCGACATACCCGTTTCCGGGTGGAAGGACATCGGCTGGCGCGTCTTCAGAGAAATCGGAGAAGATCGCATTCTGCTGATTGCAGCAGGTGTGACGTTTTATCTTTTGCTGGCGCTCTTCCCCGCGCTGGCCGCGTTCGTCTCCCTCTACGGGCTTGTCTCCGACCCGGTGACCGTGGCCGATCACATCGCCTTTCTCGGTGGCCTCCTGCCACCCACCGTGATTGACGTTGTGCGGCAGCAGCTGCAGTCGCTCGTCACCGAACAGGACCGGTCTCTTGGAATAGGCTTCCTGATAGGATTGGCCGTCGCCCTTTGGAGCGCGAACAATGGCATCAAGGCACTCTTCGAAGCCATGAACATCGCCTATGATGAGACGGAGAAACGAGGCTTTATCCACCTCAATCTGCTCTCGCTTTCTCTGACGCTTGGCGCACTTGTCCTGGGAATCGTGCTCATCCTGGCCGTCGGGATTGTTCCTGCGATTCTGGCCGTCCTCGGACTGGCGCCATGGGCGGAATTGCTGATCAGCCTCGCACGCTGGCCGGCACTCATCATCGTAAGCATTTTTGCCATCCTGCTGCTTTATCGCTTCGGGCCAAGCCGCGAGAGGCCGAAATGGCGCTGGCTCACCTGGGGTGCGGTATTCGCCGCGGTGGTGTGGCTCGCTGCTTCCATTGCCTTTTCTTACTATCTTCAAAATTTCGCCGACTACGACGCCACCTATGGATCCTTGGGAGCTGTCATCGGCCTGATGATGTGGACCTGGATTTCCGTCATCGTTCTCATCGTGGGTGCTGAGATCGATGCCGAAATCGAACACCAGACCTCCCACGATTCGACCACCGGATCACCGGAACCCATGGGACGGCGGGGCGCAGTGGTCGCGGACACCCTCGGCGACCCCACCGACTAGACTGGACGATCAGCGACCACGCCGGCTCTTCGATTGGCCGGCTGCCTAGCTCCGCTGTTACAATCACCGGCTTGCCAATTGTGGATAAGCACTGCTGGCCCGGGCAGCCGAATGCCACTATGTTCGCCGCCCAAAAACAGATTCAGGGACTGGCATGGCTACAGATAAAAACCATATCGCCGCACTCATTGCAGCCGAGATTGGCGCCCGGCCGGAGCAGACCCAGGCAGCCATAGCATTGTTGGACGAGGGAGCAACCGTCCCCTTTATCGCGCGCTACCGCAAGGAAGTGACCGGCGGACTGGATGACACCCAGCTTCGGCTTCTTTCCGAACGCCTGGTTTATCTGCGCGAGCTGGATCAGCGGCGCGAAGCGATCCTTTCCTCGATCCGTGAACAGGGCAAGCTTACTCCAGAACTCGAAACCAAAATTGCGGCCGCCGCCACCAAAGCGGAACTTGAGGACATCTATCTGCCCTATAAACCCAAGCGGCGCACCAAGGCCGAGATCGCGCGCGAACGCGGACTAGGCCCGCTCGCCGAAGCTATCCTTGCAGATCGCGCCGCCGTGCCCACGGAGTTGGCGCAAGCCTATATCACTGAAGATGTGGCAGATGTGAAAGCCGCGCTGGAAGGCGCTCGCGACATCCTGGCGGAGCAGTTCTCGGAAAACGCCGACCTCGTCGGCCGCCTCAGGACCTATATGAAGGAGAAGGCCTTCCTGCGCTCACGCGTGGTCGAAGGCAAGGAAGAGGCCGGCGCGAAATTCTCGGACTATTTCGACCATGTGGAGCGTTGGTCGGGCGTGCCGAGCCACCGGGCGCTTGCCATGCTGCGCGGCCGTAACGAAGACGTGCTCACATTGGACATCGAGGTGGATGCGGACGATGCCTCGCCCGTGAAGCCCGTGGTGCGCATGATCGCCGAAGCCTATCAGATCGGCAGCGCTCTTCCGGGCGACCAGTGGCTCATGGAAGTCGCGGGATGGACCTGGCGCGTGAAGCTCTCCCTGCATCTGTCGCTCGACTTGATGCGGGACCTGCGCGAGCGGGCAGAAGAGGAGGCCATCAATGTCTTTGCGCGCAACCTGAAGGATCTGCTCCTGGCAGCGCCCGCCGGTTCCCGCCCGACCATGGGTCTGGATCCCGGCATTCGCACGGGCGTCAAGGTGGCGGTCGTGGATGGCACCGGCAAACTGGTCGCCACAACCACCGTCTATCCCTTCCCGCCGCGCAACGACATTCGGGGCGCACAGGCCGAGCTTGCCTCCCTTATCCGCAAGCATGGCGTGGAACTGATCGCCATCGGCAACGGCACCGCAAGCCGCGAGACGGACAAGCTCGTTGCCGACATGCTCTCCGACATGCCTGCGCCCAAGCCTTTAAAGGTAGTGGTCTCCGAGGCGGGAGCCTCGGTCTACTCTGCCTCCGAGACCGCGGCGGCCGAATTCCCGGACCTCGACGTATCCTTGCGCGGAGCGGTATCGATTGCGCGCCGGCTGCAGGACCCGCTTGCCGAGCTCGTCAAGATCGAGCCCAAATCCATCGGGGTCGGGCAGTATCAGCACGATGTCGATCAATACAAGCTGGCACGGTCGCTGGACGCGGTGGTGGAAGATGCGGTGAATGCCGTCGGCGTCGACCTCAACACCGCCTCTGCCTCATTACTCGCCCGCGTCTCCGGTCTTGGTGCCTCGCTTGCGGAAGCCATTGTTGCGCACCGCAACGCAAACGGCCCCTTCGCCAGCCGCCAGGAACTGCTCAAGGTGGCAAGGCTGGGCCAGCGCACCTTCGAGCAATGCGCGGGTTTCCTCCGCATCGCGGATGGAACCGAGCCGCTTGATGCCTCCTCCGTGCACCCGGAAGCCTATCATGTGGCGCGTAAGATTGTGTCGGCCTGCGGCCGCGACGTGCGTTCGCTGATGGGCGACAGCGCAGCCCTCAAGGCGCTCGATCCGCGCGTATTCGTGGACGACCGCTTCGGCCTTCCTACCGTGCGCGACATCATCGCGGAATTGGAGAAGCCCGGCCGCGACCCGCGCCCGGCCTTCCGCACCGCGACCTTTGCCGACGGGGTTGACGACATCAAGGACCTGAAACCCGGCATGATGCTGGAGGGAACCGTCACAAACGTCGCGGCCTTCGGCGCCTTCGTCGATATCGGTGTGCATCAGGACGGGCTGGTGCACGTGTCCCAGCTCGCCGACCGGTTCGTGAAGGACGCACACGAGGTGGTGAAGGCCGGCGACGTGGTGAAAGTGCGCGTTCTCGAAGTCGACATAAAGCGCAATCGCATCAGCCTTACCATGCGGAAGGATGGCGATACCGGTGCCCGGCCGCAACAGCCGCGCAGCGGGAAGCCCGCCCAAAGATCCGCACCGCGCGAGAACCGGGCTGGTTCAGGCGGCCAGGGTGCCGCGGCGCAGGGCGCCTTGGGTGCAGCGCTCATGGAAGCACTGAAGCGCAGATAAGGTCAGTAGGTCTTAAGACCGTTCACCATCAGGGCCACACGGTAAAGCGAGTTGGTGGCGGCAATATAGAGGCGATTGCGCTTGGCCCCGCCGAAGACGCAGTTGGCCACCACCTCCGGCACTCTGATCTTCCCGATCAGGGTGCCGTCCGGATGGTAGCAATGGATCCCGTCCCCTGCGCTGGTCCAGATACGGCCGTCTTCATCCAGTCGAAAGCCGTCGAACAGGCCTGCCGTGCATTCCGCGAAAACGTCGCCCCCGGACACGCCACCCGTCTCGTCCACCTTGAACACGCGAATATGAGCGGGGTTCTCCGCTCCGTGCGTGCGGCCCGTATCGCCGATATAAAGCTTCGTTTCGTCGGGTGAGAAGGCAATCCCGTTCGGTTTCACCATATCGGTTACAACCGCCTCGACAGAGCCGTTCAGGGGATCTACGCGATAGACATAGGAGGCGCCCATCTCGCTTTCGGCCCTATGGCCTTCGTAATCGCTATCGATGCCGTAAGTCGGATCGGTGAACCAGATGGAACCGTCAGACCTCACCACAATATCGTTCGGCGAGTTGAGCCGCTTGCCTTGCCAGGCATCGGCTATGACGGTGATCGTGCCGTCATGTTCGGTCCGGGTGATTCTGCGATTGCCGTGCTCGCAGGTGATCAGGCGGCCCTGCCGGTCGACGGTGTTGCCGTTCGAATAACCCGCCGGCTGGCGGAACACGCTGACAGTTCCGTCGGTCTCATCGAAGCGCATCATCCGGTCGTTCGGAATGTCAGACCAGACGAGATATCGGCCCGCGGCGAACCAGGCCGGCCCTTCCGACCAGGCGCAGCCGCTGTAAAGGCATTCCAGCCTGGCGTTTGCGCTGAAGAGACGGCGAAATCGCGGATCGAGAATCTCGTAAATGCTGTCAGGCATAATTTCCTCCTCCCCCGGAGCGTCAGGGCACGTGCTCTGCTGCCTTTTTCCGCAGAAAATCGACCGCGACGGAGACCTGCTCTTCTACCGGCAGAAGGCCGTCCACCGACAGGACCAGCTCTTCCGCCCTCGCCGGCTCCAACGTGGCAAACTGGCTCGCGACGAGGCTTTGCGGCATGAAATGCCCTTCGCGGCTTGCGACGCGCTGGCGTGCCGTGTCCGGACTGATTTCCAAATGAATGAAAACGAGTCCGGGATTGAGGCTTCTCAACTGATCGCGATAACGGCGTTTCAGAGCAGAGCAGGCGGCCACAGCACCACCGTTCCGGCGCATGTTTCCGGCGATCGCCCGACCGACCGAGTCGAGCCAGCCTGCCCGATCCTCGTCGGTCAGAGGCTCTCCCCTTGCCATTTTCGCGACATTTTCCGGCGGATGCAGATCATCCCCCTCAACGAAGGCAACGCCGAGCGCCTTGGCAAGCGCGGAACCGACGACCGTCTTCCCGCTGCCCGCCACTCCCATGACCACCACCGGCGGCGTCGGATTTTCCAAGGCTCTCCCTTCTCCCGCGCATGCACGCAGGCCGCTGACAAGTGCATCGACTCTAGACCAGCAGCCTCGTTTTTCCAAATCGGATGAAGAGGATCCAGCGACCGTCGGACTTCTGTTCCGCATGGCCGATACTGGCCCAAGCAATCCTTCCGGCAGCGCCCTTCCCAGCAGCACTGCCGGCGTATAAGTCGTCATGGACAGGCTCTCACAGGGTCCATCCGCATCGAAAGGCAGCATGACTACCCAACCGGCCGCGCCATTAGCTGAAACTCACGACACGACGCGGCTCGGCATCCTCGTCATGCTCGCGGCGATGCTTCTCTTCTCGCTTAACGACGCGCTGGGGAAATGGCTGGTTGCCACTTACACGGTGGGACAGGTTCTGTTGCTGCGGAGCATCGCCGCCCTAATCGTGCTTTCCCCCTTTCTCTGGAAGGTCGGGCTGAAGCCCCTGCTTCAGGTGGAGCGGCCCGGCCTCCAGGCCCTGCGCGTTGTGATTTCTGCCGGTGAAAGCTTCGGATTCTATTTCGCGGTTGCCTATCTTCCGCTGGCAGATGTGATGACCTACTGGCTTGCCGCACCCATTTACGTGGCGGCTCTTTCCCCCCTGCTTCTCGGTGAAAAGGTGGGCTGGCGAAGATGGACCGCAATCTTCATCGGCTTTATCGGGGTGATGATCGCGCTCGAGCCATCGGCGGCAGCTCTCAGCCCGCCCGCCATCATCTCCATCCTCGGAAGCCTCGCCTTCGCATTCATAATGCTTTTGTCACGCACGCTACGCGGGACTCCCGATACGACGCTGGTCTTCTGGCAGATTCTCGGCGCCGGAGCCCTCGGGCTTTTCACCGCCCCCTTCGAGTGGGTGACACCGAGCGCGGGCGATCTCGTCCTGCTGGGTCTCGTTGGGGTCGTGTCGATGCTCGGACATATGGGCGTCAACCGCGCCATGAAGCTGGCCGATGCCGCGACGGTCGTACCCTTCGAATATACATTGCTGCCGTGGGCGGTGATCTTTGGGTGGGCCTTTTTCGGCGATGTGCCGCGTCCGTCGGTTCTCATTGGCGGAGCGGTCATTATAGCCGCAGGTCTGTTCATTTTCTTCCGCGAGCGCAATATCAAAACTCCGGTCGTGGCCGAGCACTAAGCTCCAGTTCAATGCCTCTCCACCTTGCTCAGATTGTCTATCCAAAGGGGATGGCCGGCCTTATCATCGCGTCGACCGTCCGCTCAACGCATGACATTGGAGGGATCGAGCATGATCCTGCCGGAAAAGCACCCGACCATCAAAGCCGTGCCCGCGCCCGAGGAGCATGAAGCCCGGAACAAAGGCACTGCGCTCACCCCCGAGTGGTTCGAGGATGTGGCAGTAAACCTTTCCGCTGCAGAGAGGCGTGCGGCGACGCTGACCACGCGCCGCACGGTGAAAAAGGAGTGGCAGGCGGCCTGGCTGGTGCGGGCCATCACCTGCATGGACCTCACAACGCTTTCAGGCGACGATACTGCAGGCCGTGTGCGCCGGCTCTGCGCCAAGGCGAAGAAGCCGCTTTCTGACGAATTGCAGACGGCCCTCGGCCTCGCTGAGGAGCGGATCACAGTGGGTGCTGTCTGCGTCTACCCCACCATGGTGCCCCATGCGGTGAAGGCGCTGCAAGGTTCAGGCATCCCGGTGGCCTCCGTCGCCACCGGCTTCCCGGCGGGTCTCACGCCCCTCCCGCAGCGGCTCGCCGAGATCCGTTATGCGGTGGAGGAAGGTGCGGGCGAAATCGACATCGTGATCACCCGCGAGCATGTCCTGACGCAGAACTGGCAGGCGCTCTATGACGAGGTGCGCGCTATGCGCGAGGCCTGCGGGCACGCGCATTTGAAGGCTATTCTCGCCACGGGCGACCTCGCCACGCTCAGAAACGTCTACCGCGCCTCGATGGTGGCCATGCAGGCGGGCGCCGATTTCATCAAGACTTCCACCGGCAAGGAGGAGGTGAACGCCATCCTGCCGGTGGGCCTCACCATGGTGCGCGCCATCCGCGACTATCAGGAATTCTCCGGTGAGAGCGTAGGCTTCAAACCCGCCGGCGGCATGCGTACCGCCAAGGATGCGCTAGCCTGGCTTATCCTCATGAAGGAGGAGTTGGGCACTGCCTGGACCATGCCGGACCGTTTTCGGCTGGGCGCGAGCTCCATGCTCGGCGATATCGAAAGACAGCTCGAACATTTCGCCACCGGGCGCTACTCCGCGTCCTACCGGCATCCCCTCGCCTGAGGAAGAAATCCATGGAACAGATCAGGGATATCATGCGCAGCATGAAATACGGGGCCGCGCCAGAGGCCAACGAGGACGTGGTCGCCTGGCTGAAGGCACGCGCGGGCGGGATCGGCCATTTCATCGGCGGAAAATTCACTTCCCCCAGGAGTGAGGAAAGCTTCGCCACCATCAACCCGGCAACCGAGGCGGAGCTTGCGCGCGTGGCTCAGGGGACCGCCGCGGATGTAGATGCTGCGGTGAAGGCCGCGCGCGAGGCTTATCCCAAATGGGCAGCTCTCTCCGGGCATGAGCGGGCGCGCTACCTTTACGCGATTGCACGGCATATCCAGAAGCGGGAGCGCTTCTTCTCGGTGCTCGAGAGCATGGACAACGGCAAGCCGATCCGCGAGACGCGCGACATCGACATCCCGCTTGTGGCCCGCCATTTCTATCACCATGCCGGCTGGGCGGAGATGGTGGAGAGCGAGTTCGAAGGCTTTTCACCCGTAGGCGTGTGCGGACAGATCATCCCATGGAATTTCCCGCTGCTGATGCTCGCCTGGAAGATCGCCCCGGCGCTCGCCGCTGGCAACACCGTGGTGCTGAAGCCGGCCGAGCTGACGCCCCTCACCGCCGCGGCCTTTGCCGAAGTCTGCCTGGAGGTCGGCCTTCCCGCGGGGGTGGTCAACATCGTCCATGGCGATGGGCGCACGGGTGCCGCGATCTGCGAACACGAAGACATCGACAAGGTCGCCTTCACCGGCTCGACGGAAGTGGGCCGCATCATCCGCAAGCAGCTTGCAGGCTCGGGCAAGAGGCTTTCGCTCGAACTCGGCGGCAAGTCGCCCTTCATCGTCTTCGAGGATGCGGACTTGGACGGCGCGGTGGAAGGCGTGGTCGACGCCATCTGGTTCAACCAGGGCCAGGTCTGCTGTGCCGGCTCGCGCATCATCGTGCAGGAGGGCGTTGCGGAGCGCTTCTACGGTAAGCTGCGTCGGCGCATGGAGACGCTGCGCGTGGGCTGCCCGCTCGATAAGGGCATCGACGTGGGTGCGATCGTCTCGGCGGAGCAGTTGAAGCGCATCATTTCACTCGTGAGAAAAGGTGAGGAGGAAGGCGGCACGCTGTGGCGCGCTTCGGGAGATCTTCCGGAAAAAGGCTTCTACTTTCCCCCGACCTTCTTCACCGATGTGGACCCGGCAGCAACCGTCTGCAATGTTGAGATTTTCGGGCCGGTGGCCATCGCCATGACCTTCCGCACGCCGGCCGAGGCGGTAGCGCTCGCGAACAACACGCGGTACGGGCTCGCAGCCTCCATCTGGTCGGAAAACATCAATCTCGCGCTGGACACGGCCGCCAAGGTGAAGGCCGGCGTGGTGTGGGTGAACTGCACCAACATGCTCGACGCGGGCGCTGGCTTTGGCGGCTATCGCGAAAGCGGTTTCGGTCGCGAAGGCGCGCGCGAAGGCCTTTACGAATACCTCGTCAGCGATGTCGAGAAGGCGCTGAAGCCGGCCGAGGAATTGGCTCCCTTCAAACCGGGCGGCGCGGCGGAGGAAGAACGCCGCTTCGCGGGTCTCAGCCGCATCGACCGCACGGCGAAAATGTATATCGGCGGCAAGCAGGCGCGGCCGGACGGCGGCTATTCTTATGACGTGCTGGGCAAAGGCGGCGCCGTCATCGGCCAGGCACCGCTGGGCAACCGCAAGGACATCCGCAACGCGGTCGAGGCAGCAGCGAAGGCTGGAAGCTGGGGCGTGGTAACCGCACACAACCGTGCGCAGGTGCTCTATTATGTGGGCGAGAACCTCGATGCGCGGCGCGAAGAATTCATCGAACTCCTCTCCGAAAGCACAGGCCAGAACGCCAAAGCTTCAGCTGCCGAGTTCGACATCGCTCTGCGCCGCATCTTCTATTACGCCGCCCAGGCGGACAAATATGACGGCGCGGTACATGCCACGAAATCGCGCCACGTCACGCTCGCAATGAACGAACCCTGGGGCGTGGTGGGCGTGGTTGCGCCGGAAGAAGCGCCGCTCGCCGCCTTCATTTCCCTGGTGCTGCCGGCGATCGCCATGGGCAACCGCGTGATTGCGGTGCCGTCGACGCGGCATCCGCTGATCGCCACCAATCTCTACCAGGTTTTCGACACCTCAGACGTTCCGGGTGGCGTGGTGAACATCGTCACCGGGGAGAAGGATGTGCTCGCCAAAACGCTTGCGGAACACGACGAGGTGGCGGCCATGTGGTATTTCGGCGGCAAGGATGGCAGCGCTATGGTGGAGCGCGCCTCCTGCGGCAATCTCAAGGCCACCTGGGTCAGCGGCGGCAAGGGGCGTGACTGGCTGGATGACAGGCAGGCCAAGGGCCGAGAGTTCCTCCGTCGGGCAACCCAGGTGAAAAACATCTGGGTGCCCTACGGCGAATGAAGCTTTCCGACCCCGCGCAAGTGAACGAGGTCGGAAAGCGCCAGGTTCGTGGACTGGCTGGGGTTATTCGCTCGATCCCGCATTCCTCACGATGATGGGCATCAGGAGATCGCCCCAATTGCCGTCACCGCCATGGTGGCGAGCCGTGCGGATCAGCTCCACCGACAGGCCGGCCTGGACCGCCTCGACGACGGCCTGATTGAGCCGGTGCAGATCATTTGCGACCCGGCGCATAGCCACCTGTTGCATATCGCCCATCTCGGTCGTCTGCGCCTCGATACGTTCTTTGACTGAGATCTTCATGCTTTGCTCCTTCCCGGCAGCCTTCACTCGGCCGCCTGAACGAATTGGTCATGTTCGGTCGATTCACCCATGGCGGTGGTGGAGGACTGACCTCCAGTGATCGCCAGGGAAACGGCATCGAAATATCCCGTGCCTACCTCGCGCTGGTGCTTGGTGGCCGTGTAGCCGCGCGATTCCGCGGCGAATTCCGCCTCCTGCAGCTCCGCATAAGCTGCCATCTGACGCTCCCGATACCCGCTCGCCAGCTCGAACATGCCGTAGTTGAGCTGATGGAAGCCCGCGAGCGTGATGAACTGGAACTTGTAACCCATGGCACCCAGTTCACGCTGGAACTTGGCGATGGTGCCGTCGTCCAGGTTCTTCTTCCAATTGAAGGAGGGCGAGCAGTTGTAGGCCAGCATCTTGCCCGGATGATGCTTGTGTACGCCTTCGGCGAATTTCCGCGCCTGCTCCAGATCGGGTTTCGAAGTCTCGCACCAGATGAGGTCGCTGTAGGGCGCGTAAGCAATGGCACGGGCGATGCAGGGCTCCAGCCCGTTCTTTACCCGGTAGAAGCCCTCCACCGTGCGGCCAGCCTCGTAATCGACGAAAGGCTGATCGCGCTCATCGATATCTGAGGTAAGCAGCTTCGCCGCCTCCGCATCCGTGCGGCAGATGACGAGCGAGGGCACACCTATCACATCTGCGGCAAGACGCGCGGCGGTGAGGTTGCGGATATGGGCCGCCGTGGGGATCAGCACCTTGCCGCCGAGATGGCCACACTTCTTCTCCGAAGCGAGCTGGTCCTCGAAATGGACGCCGGCAGCACCCGCCTCGATATAGGCCTTCATGATCTCGAAAGCGTTGAGCGGGCCACCGAACCCCGCTTCGGCATCGGCCACGATGGGCGCAAACCAGGTTTCGACCGAAAGCCCCTTCCCCTCCGAGACCTCGATCTGGTCGGCGCGCTGCAGGGTGCGGTTGATCCGCCGTGCCAGCTCCGGCCCGGCATTGGCCGGATAAAGGGACTGGTCGGGATACATGGCCGAGGCAGTATTGGCGTCGGCGGCCACCTGCCAGCCCGAGAGATAGATTGCCTTCAAGCCGGCCCGCACCATCTGCATCGCCTGGTTGCCCGAAAGCGCACCCAGTGCATTCACGAAATCGTCTTGATGCAGGAGCTGCCAGAGCCGGTTGGCGCCCTCCTCCGCAAGAGTATGGCGGATGGCCACCGAGCCACGCAGCCGGCGCACATCTTCTGCCGAATAGGTCCGCTCAATGCCGTCGAAGCGGCCCTTGGGAGCTGATGGGACAAGGCTGTAAAAGTCTGTCATAGTGTCTCCGCCAAATCGTGGGTTCGCGTTAAGGATGGACCCAGGCAGTTCTGCCCTGATCGTTGTGACAGGATTTACGACGGGCACCTTGAAAAGGCACGCAGATGGCGGGATAAAAGAAGGCATTTCGGGTGATGATGTCTGATCTTGTCACACCCGAGGCCGTAAATTTGTAAATCCTGTAAAGGCGCCGAAAGCTCAACAGCGCTTGTAAAGGGATGTAAAGGAACACCGATTGCTGAATGCGCAGAAGATTTTCGCGGGCGCCCGCGTCAGGCGTATCCGTCACGCCAAGGGCCTGACGCAGACTGCAATGGCCGAGGGGTTGGGCATTTCGCCCTCCTATCTCAACCTCATCGAGCGGAATCAGAGGCCCTTGACCGCGCAGTTGATCCTCAAGCTGGTCTCGGTCTACAGGGTGGAGCCTGAGGAATTGCAGGCGGAGTCCGGCGCCTCGCTTGGCGCTCTCAGGGAAGTCTTTTCCGATCCGCTGCTTGTGGGCGAGCTTCCCGGCGAGAGCGAGTTGCTCGACCTTGCCGACGCCGCGCCCAATGCCGCTGCGGCCCTGATCAAGCTTTATCGCGCCTATCGCGAGCAGGCGACGCGCCTGTCCGACCTCTCCGGAATGCTCTCGGAGGAAGGCCACACAGCTGCCGTTTCCGCCACAAGGCTGCCGGTGGACGAAGTCCGCGATGTTCTCGAGCGACGCCCCAACCACTTCCCTGCACTGGAGGAGGAGGCTGAGGCTTTTCACCGCGTATTGGATTCCGGGGGCGATTTGCCCGGCGCGCTCAAGGCATGGTTCGCGCGGGAGCATGGCATTAGCGTGCGCGTGCTCCCCGCCGCAACCATGCCGAACTGGCGGCGGCGTTACGACCGCCATTCGCAGCGGCTCTTCATCTCCGAACGGCTTTCACCGGCCGACCAGCTGCGCGAGATCGCGATCGAGGCCGCGCTCATCCGCATGCGGGCTGCCATTGCCATTGAGATCGAGGCGCTCAGACTGCATTCGGACGAGGCGAAGCGGCTCGCCCGCTTTGAGCTCGGACGCTACGCCGCCCATGCGCTCATGATGCCTTACGAGCCGTTCCTCGCGGCAGCCGAGCGGTCGCGATACGATATTTCAGTCCTTTCCGCGAGGTTCCAGGTCTCGTTCGAGCAGGCGGCAAACCGTCTGACGACGCTCGGGCGGGAAGGCACGGCAGGCATCCCGTTTTTTCTGCTCGAGGTGGATGCTGCAGGCAACCGGCTGAGGCGTGCCGGCGCGCAGGGCTTTCCAGCCAATCGTTTCGGCGGCGGTTGTCCCAAGCTTACCATCCATGCCGCCTTCGCCCAGCCGGGACAGATCCTCGCCGACGCAGTGGCGATGCCTAATGGGGAAGCCTACCTCACGATCGCCCGCACGGTGGACGGCCCTCAGGCTGCATTCAGCGAGCGGCCGCGTCGCACGGCGCTGCTGCTCGGTTGCGAAATAACGTACAAGGACCGGGTCATCTACGGCGATGCCCTGCCAGCTAATCTCGTCACACCCATTGGTCCTGCCTGTCGGCTCTGTGAGCGGCAGGGATGCCTTGCAAGGGCAGAACCGCCCCTCACCCGCCCTCTTGGGCTGGACGAAATGGTGACCGGATTCAGCGTCTACGATTTCCAGTAACCTTTTAGGGTGCGCTCCGAAGCCCGCGCCGGATCCTCAGGCCGCGCTAGCCGCCGAACCGCTCCAGCGCCTGCCGAAACAGTGCGGCATCCACATTGCCGCCTGAGGCGACCACAATTGCGGTGTCCCCGTCGATCTCGCTGCCATGGAAGAGAGCTGCCGCGAGAGCCACCGCACCGCCCGGCTCTATGACGATTTTTAACCGGCTAAAGGCAATTGCCATTGCGTGCAACGCCTCGTCATCTGTCACCACGATCCCTGCACCGCATATCCGCCGCATGATCGGAAAGGTGATTTCACCCGGCGACGGCGTCACGATAGCGTCGCAGATCGAACCGGCCATCTTTTCATTGCGTTCAAATTTTCCCGAGGCGAGGGAGCGTGTGGTGTCGTCAAAACCTGCAGGTTCGCAGGGATGCACCTTGAAGCCCGGCGCGCAGGCCTCAAGCGCGAGCGATATGCCCGAAGTAAGCCCACCGCCACCGCAGGGGACAAGTACCTCGGCGCGCTCTATGCCCGCCTCCCTCGCTTGATCCGCGATTTCGAGGCCGATCGTGCCCTGCCCGGCGATGACCAAAGGTTCATCGAAAGGCTTGATCAGCGTGAGCCCCCTTTCCTGAGCAAGGTGGGCGCCGATTGCTTCCCGGCTCTCATTCGCGCGGTCATAGAGCACCACCTCGGCGCCATAGGCGCGGGTGTTCTCCACTTTCAGTCTGGGCGCATCGGAGGGCATGACGATGACACAGGGCACGCCGTGCATACGCGCGGCAAGGGCCACACCCTGCGCGTGATTTCCCGAGGAGAAGGCAATCACGCCGTTCTTTCGCACCTCCTGATCAAGGGCGGAAATAGCCGACCATGCTCCACGGAACTTGAAGGAGCCGGTAAGCTGCAGGCACTCGGCTTTGACGAGCACACGACGCCCTGCGATTTCGTCCAGAAAGGGCGAATCAAGAAAGGGCGTGTATCGAGCATGCCCGGAGATGCGATCGCGGGCGGCTTGGATCATCGCGATGTCTGTCATGTCGGCTGTCCTGGAGTTCGGCAATGGCAAGGGGTTTAGATGCCGATATGCCTATCGCGAACGGGCGCCAATGTCATGTCCCGCCCAGGCAGAACCTGGCGCGATCCATTCTCCCCGGGGCGCGAAACAGGCTCAGGCTCTCATGCTTGCCGCCCTGCGAATCCGGGAGGCCTCAAGGGCCCTGGCCAGAAACGCTGAATTGGCCTCCGGATCTTCGGAAGGTTCATCGAAAGCGACGTATTTGACGTCGACCGAAGCGTCGGAAGCGCTCAGGGTCAGCGTGAAATACACGGTTACCCCTGTCGGGCGAAGTTCCAGATCGAGCACGATGCGCGGCGCTTCCGTCCAGCCGACATGGGCTTCACAGCCGTGCCCCAGCCGCAATGTGCCGGGCACGAAGTAAAGCTCGGCGGCCGATTCGACGATGTCGGCTATGCTCGCCATGCTCTCCAGCCGAATGAAGGCCACGTAATCGGCAAGGTCGATCAGCCGGAGCTCGCTTGCCACCCCTTCGATAGCCTTCGCCACGATGATCTCCCGCTCATATGAATGGGGCTGCCGGTTCATGCTGTCGCCTTCATCATTGTCCTCCCGCCGCCTCCCGCCATGTAGACGCGCCGGACAAGCTCGGCGACCGCCTTGTAGAACTGAGGCGGGATAAGACTATCCACTGAAACTTGTTTGTACATGGAACGGGCGAGCGCCGGCTCCTCGAAAACGGGGATGTCGTGTTCTTGCGCGATCTCCCGGATGCGCAATGCTATCAGGTCCTGCCCCTTGGCAACGACGACGGGTGCGGCGTCCTTATCACGCTGGTAGCGCAAAGCGATGGCGTAGTGGGTAGGGTTGGCGATGACCAGCGTTGCCTGAGGTACCGCAGACATCATGCGCTGCCTCGCGCGATCCCGCGCCACGGAACGCAGGCGCGCCCTTACGAGCGGGTCGCCATCCGTCTGCTTTTGCTCGTCCTTCACCTCCTGGCGCGTCATGCGCAAGTCCTGCCGCCAGCTGAAGCGTGACCACACCAGGTCCGCGACGGCCACCAGGGTCATGAAGAGCGCGATGGCGATGAGGATGTTGACGGCCAGATCGCGGATCGTGACGGTGAAGACGACCGGGTGCGTCATCATGCCGGAAAGCAGGCGCGTGTCTGCATGCCGCAGCGTGAAGGCGACGAGGCCGCCGACCACAAGCATCTTGCCGATGGATTTGGCGAACTCGACCAGCCCGCGCCCGCCGAAAAGTCGCGACCAGCCCTTGGCAAGCGAAATGCGCGAGAGTTTGGGCTGGATGCGGTCAAGCACGAAACGGGGTGTGTTCTGCAGGATCGAAGCCGAAATGCCGGCGGCGACCAGCAGCACCATCACGACGCCCGCGACCTTGCCGACCTCCAGGAAGACGATCCGATAGATCGCGATCGCATCTGTCTGGGTCTCCAGCGACCAGCCATCGGCTCTTTCGATGAAGACGGCGAGGAAGCCGGCAAGCTCAGCCGCCCGTTCCTCCGCGAAAAAGATTATGAAGACGAGGATCGCGAGAAAGGACGCAAGCACCGGCGCTTCGCGGGAGAACGGCAGTTGCCCCTTCTCGACCGTGTCCCGGACCTTCTTCTCCGTGGCCTCTTCGGTCTTGCTTTCCTTGTCGGCTCCTCCCTCGGCCATCGCCTTATGCGGCTATCTTCGAGGTGGAAGGGAGCTCGATCGCCCCTTGCTGTGCGAGCTGTATAGCGGTGGCTGCGATGCGCTTGCGCGCGCCGGCGACAGCTTCTGACGATACGCCATCCATGGGTGCTGCAAGTTCTGCCTCGATCATGCGCCGTGAGCGGGCACCAAGAGCTGATAGAACCGCTTCCACAACCTCGGAAGGCGCCTCCCGCAGGGCAAGCGTGACGAGATCCGTCGGCAGGCCGTCCAGAAGCGCGACGCGTCCTTTCTGGGACAGGTGAACGATTTCCTCGAAGGCGAAGAGCCGTGCCCTGATCGCATCCACATCCGGCGTGCCCACCGCCTCCAGATCGCGGATCACCTCGTCGGCTTCAGCCTTCTCAAGCTCGTTGAGCAGACGCGCAACACGCGCCTGGCCAGCGGAGGCATCCTTTCCGCTCGCTTCGGCGCGCAGGATCTCGGCAATGCGCCGCTCGATGATCGCCCGTGCCTCAGCACCCACCTGCCCCATCGACGCCATCCGCCGCAGCACGTCCCCCCGCTGCTGGCGATCGAGCGCCACTGTCACCCTTGACGCGACCTGGGGCGAGAGACTGGCGAGGATAACGGCGATGGTCTGCGGGTGTTCGAGCGTGAGAACCTGCGCCAGCCGCTCCGGCTGGAGCTTTTCCAGTTTTGCCCAGACGTCCTCGGCTACGGCGCTCTCGGCGGCACCGCCGCCCATGAGGAAGCTTACTTCCTCGGGCGGCAATGTCTCGCTCAGGATGTTGCTCATGCTATCCGCCGAGTCGAGGAGGCCGGCGCCTTCGGCGAACTCCCGCTCGAATTCCTGGACAACCTTTTCAAGCTCGGCCTGCGGAATGGTGCGCAAACGCCGCGCCGCCTCTATGAGTGCCTTCAATTCCTCCTGCTTGAAAAACTTAAGCAGCCTGCCCGCGGCAGGCTTGCCCATCGCCACGAGAATGGCGGCCGCCTTTTCTGCCTGGGTCAACCTGACGGGTGTGTTCACCATCCCTCTCCCAAACCGCTGCTCATTCGGCTCGCGTGGAGCCGCCGATCTCGGTCAGGCGCACTCCGAAGCGGCTCGGGTCATCCTCAAGGATCGTAATCTCACCGCGGGCGATCCGCCGGCCATTGACCACGATATCGACCGGTTCGCCAATGCGCCGGTCGAGCGACACGGTGGAGCCACGCTGCAGCGCCATCAGCTCGGAGACGGTCATTTCCGCGCTGCCCAGAACGATCTGCACCTCGACTGGAATGTCCATGACAAAGCCCGCGCCGCCGGCCGCGTTCGTCCGCGACTCCTCTTCATGAAGGGCGCTGCGCATCTCCTCGATCGCCTTGTCCAATGTCTCGCCTGCGCTCTCACTGGGGGCGGTTCGGGTCTTGCTCATAAGGATTCTCCTTCAGCCGGCCAGCAGACCATCGAGGACGGCCTGCCGGTCATCAAAAGGCTGCCTGATGCGGACGGTGTAATTCTGGCCGAGGCGGCCAAACTCGCATACGAAAACCGGACGGTTGCGCACCGAAAGATGCGTTTCCTTCGGCGCATTCTCCTGCAGTTCGAGCACCTGGCCGGGCTTGAGATCGGCAAGCGCTGCAAGCGGCAGCTTCATCAACGGGATCGTCGCTGTCACCTGCACCTTCGAGCGGCGCACCTCGTCGCTGAAGCGTTGCCGCCATTGCACGGGCGCGGGCGGATCGCCCGCACCGCCGCCAACCGCAGCCCGGGTCTGGAGAATGACCCGGTGAGGAATCCAGGCCGTGAGTGAGCCCGCCTCCGGCCCCGTTCCGAGCGAAAAGCTGATGCGTATGCCCGGCCCGTCCCGGACAACCAGCCGCTTTAATTCACCAGGCCCGGCCACAGGCTGGGGAGCGGGCAAGCGCAAGCCCAGGGAGCGCGTGCCCGTGCCGTTGAGAGCGCTTGCGAAGACGTCGAAGACGAGAGCGGCCACATCGAGCTCGACCCTGGAAGGCGGCCGGTTGAGAGGCGGCGGCGGGATGTCCGGATCGCCGCCGAGGACGACGCTCACGAGAAACGACAGTGCTCGCGCGTCGAGGCGCATTGTGAGCGCGTCCCGCGAAGCGGCCGAGGGGACCACCACCAGTGCATCGAACGAATCGGGCTCGGGCTTTAGCTCCGCCAGCCTCACGATGTCGATCCCTGCCACATCAAGGGAAAGCGGGGCGGAAAACTTCTCCTGGAATGTCTCCTGCACCACCGAGAGGGCGCGAATGGCCGTGTTTCGTGCAGCCTCGACGACGAGACGCGGGTCTCCAGTGGCGCCCACGAGGCGCTCGACCACGAGGTCCTGCATCAGTGCCGGATCGCTTGAGAGTGCCGTCATCCGCCGCTCAAGCCGCCTTCTTCTCTGTCGCCGCGCCGCCGGGTATCTGTCCCATCGTCTTCTGCTCGACAGCATCGATGGATGGGCGGTCATAGGCCGAGATCGTCTTGCGGCCGAACTCCAGCGCCACCTGCGGCAGCGAGCCGTTCATATAGGCAAGCAATGTCTGCTTCACGATCACGTAGAGCCTGTTCTTCTTCTCGCGCACGATCTTGATCTTGGTCGCGATCGGGCCGACCACCGCATAGGACAGAAAAATGCCGAGGAACGTGCCGACCAGCGCGGCACCGACCAGGGCCCCAAGTATTTCCGGCGACTGGTCGAGCGCACCCATGGCCTTGATGACGCCTAGCACGGCAGCCACGATGCCGAGCGCCGGCAAGCCGTCCGCCACGGCCTGAAGCGCGTGGTAGGGCTTCAGCTTGTCGCGACGGATCGTCTGGATTTCCTCGTCCATCAGCGCTTCGATTTCGAAGGGCCGCGCATTGCCGATGATGATGATGCGGCAGTAGTCGCAGATGAAATTCGTGAGATCGCGGTTCTTGAGGACCGTCGGAAAGGCCTGGAAGATCGTCGATTCGTCCGGATTGTCGATATGCGCCTCCACCTCGCTGCGCGACTTGGAGCGCAACTCGCGCATCAGACTGTGCAGCACGCCCAGCGTCTCAAGATACTCGGTCTCCTTCGGAACCTGATTCTTGAACGCTTCCAGGCACGCCTTGCCCGCATCCTTCACAATCGCCATTGGGTTGGCGACAAGGAAAGTGCCCAGCGCGGCGCCGCCGATGATGACAAGCTCCCATGGCTGCATGAGCACATCGATGTGGCCGCCCATGGCCATGAAGCCGCCGATCACGCAGCCCAGGGTGACGACAAGTCCCAGCAGAATGCCCACTTCACACCTTCATCAACCAACATCCCTTCCCGCAATACCTGTCGTGGCTTGCGTGAGGCTTGAATGGGCTGAAGCGATGCGAACAGCCTCGCGCAAGGCAAGCGCGCTAGCCTTCGCGTCAGACTGGCCGGAGGCTCCGCGTGATCAACACCTATACGAGCTATCAGCTTATCGTGCGCGATATCGGGCGCTCCATCGACCGTGTTGAACAACAGCCGATGGTGAGCCGCGAGACGGCCTATTATCTCGAAAACATCGGCAAGGTGAAAAGCATCGAGGAATTCGTCGCGGACGAACGGCTGTTCCGCTACGCGATGAAGGCCCATGGGCTGGAAGACATGGCCTATGCGAAGGCGTTCATGGTGAAGGCGCTCGAAGGCGGCCTCGACGATGAGGAAAGTTTCGTAAACAAGCTCACCGACAAGCGGTATAAGGACTTCGTCGACACCTTCAATTTCGCCCGCTACGGCGACAAGACGACGACTTTCCATAGCTCCACCACCGGGACGGTGGAGAAGTATCTGCGGCAGACTCTGGAGGAAGATGCTGGCAAGCAGAACGAAGGCGTGCGCCTTGCGCTCTATTTCCAGCGAAAGGCCGGCGGCCTGAAATCCTATTACGAGATCCTGGCCGATCCCGCGCTTGCACAGGTCGTTCGCACTGCACTTGGCTTCCCGGAAGCGCTGGCCCAAGCCGATATCGACAAACAGGTCGAGATGATCAAGGAGCGGCTGGATCTTGAGGATCTGAAAGATCCGCAGAAGCTGGAAGAGTTCCTGAAGCGTTTCACGACCCTGTGGGAAATCGATAACCCCTCCTACAGCCCGCAGAGCTCGATCGCTGCGCTGTTCAGCCAGCCTGCCGAATTCGGCATTTCCACCGACATCCTGCTCACCATCGCGCAGATGAGAAAATAGCCATGCAAACAGGACTTTATGTGGCGCTGTCTTCCCAGATGGCGCTGGAGCGGCGGCTCGCGACTCTCGCCGACAATGTCGCAAATGCCGGTACAGTCGGCTTCCGGGCGGGCGGCGTCACCTTCAGCGATGTGATGACTGGCCTTTCGGAGGAGTCGGTGAGCTTTGTTTCCGCCGGCAACAACTTCTACGATACCCGGGCCGGCGGACTGCAGGAGACCGGCAATCCCTTCGATTTCGCCGTGCAGGGTGACGCATGGTTCGCGGTGGAGACCCCGGCCGGCCCGATGATGACGCGGGACGGCCGCTTCACCATGCGCGAGACCGGCGAATTGGTGACGCTCGAGGGACACGCCGTCCTGGACGCTGGCGGGGCACCATTGGTGCTCGACCCGCTGGCCGGCCCACCAGAGGCCGGCGCGGATGGAATGCTGCTCCAGAACGGACAGCCCGTGGGTGCGATCGGCCTCTTCTCCTTCACCCCCGGTCCGAATGCCACCCGCTACGGCAATTCCGGCTTCCTGCCGGGTACTCAGCCCCAGCCGGTGGTCGACCAGCCGGATGTCGGCGTCGCCCAGGGTTTCCTGGAAGATTCGAACGTCAATCCCGTGAACGAGATGATGCGGCTCATTCAGGTCCAACGCACCTTCGAGCAGGTGACGGCGCTCATGCGCGATAGCGACACCTCTATGGAGGATGCGATCAAGGCCATGGGCTCCTGATGAATGAGAGCAGGACTGAAGCCCTCGAGCAAAGGGTAGCAGAGCATTCCAACCCTCTCGCTGCACTGGAATCCCTTTATCGACGCTTCAGTGAGCCCGAACGACTGGTTAGGCAGGGCGGCCGGATCTGCGAGGTCACGCCCATGCATTATCGTGTGCGGGGTCTTTCGAAGACGGCGCGGCTCGGCGAGATCGTTGCCTACCGCCACCACGGCGCCGAATACCGGGGCGAGGTCGTGCGAATTTCCGCGGACGATGTGGTCGTCGCCCCGTTCGAACACACGGCCGAAGCAAGCCTGGGCCAGGCGGTTTTTGCGACGGGAGCGCTGGATATCACGCCCCATGCGCGCTGGCGCGGCCGCGTGATCGATGCGCTGGCGCGCGCGCTCGATGACGGCCCGGCACTGCTGCGCCCTTCCAGAAGCGAGGTCCAACCGCGAGGAACACCGCCCGCGCTGCGCAGGCAACGCGTGGCCGAGCCGTTTCTCACGGGCGTGCGAGTGGTGGATCTGTTCGCGCCGCTTTGCCTCGGACAGCGCATCGGCATCTTCGCTGGCTCCGGCGTCGGGAAATCGACGCTGCTGGCCATGCTCGCCCGAGCCGAAGCCTTCGACACGGTCGTGATTGCCATGGTCGGCGAGCGCGGGCGCGAGGTGCGCGAGTTCCTGGAAGACACGCTCGGCGAAGCCGGGATGAAGAAGACCATCGCGGTGGTCGCCACCAGTGACGAGAGCGCGATGATGCGCCGCCGGGCTGCCGATACGGCCATGCGCGTGGCCGAGCATTTCCGCGACCGCGGCGAAAAGGTGCTGTTCCTGCTCGATTCGATCACGCGCTATGCCCATGCAACGCGGGAAGTGGCGGCAAGCGCGGGCGAGCCACCTGTCGCGCGCGGCTATCCCGCCTCCGTTTTCACCGACCTGCCGCGCCTGCTCGAGCGGGCCGGACCGGGCGAGGTGGGACATGGCTCGATCACCGCCATTATCTCCGTCCTGATAGACGGGGACGACCACAATGATCCAGTCGCCGACTGCGTACGCGGCATCCTCGACGGCCATCTGGTGCTCGATCGGGCGATCGCGGAACAGGGGCGTTTTCCTGCCGTCAACCCGCTCGCCTCCATCTCGCGCCTCGCCGAGCGGGCGTGGACGGAGGACCGGAAACGCGTGGTCCAGCGTCTCAAGGCGATGATTGCCCGGTTCGAGGAGACGCGGGACATCCGGTTGCTCGGGGGGTTCCAGGGCGGGATCGATCCGGAACTCGATCTCGCCGTGCGCCAGGTGCCCGTCATCTATGAGGTTTTGCGGCAATCGCCGAAGGATCCAGCTGCGATGGACCCGTTCGGAGACCTTGCGGCCTATCTCAAGGCTAAGGAGGGCGCCCATGGCGGATAGGCTCGCAGGCCTCGTGCTGCCCGATACGACTCCGGTGGAAGCAGTAGACGATAACGTTCTGCCGGAAAGGTCCGAACGGAAACCGCGGCGCAATCCCACCCCGATCCCATCTGCCGGGCTGGCCAAACGCATTGCCGGACTTCGCATCGGCGATTGGCTGCTGGCTGCCGGCGGCATAGCGCTGGCGGGTATCTGCGCGGTTTTCCCGTGGTACATTTTCTTCCACCAGGAACATTTCGGCATCCGTCCCCTCACCTTTTCCGAGCAGCGGGGTGGCCGCGGTACGCCAGGTACCGATCTTCGGCAGGAGTATCTGGACGACCAGGCCGAGCTCGGTCTGGAAGGCATGCCGCAGCTCGACTTCGCGCCAACCGGAACCGTGCCGGACAGGCCGATGCAGATGTCTGCCAGCCTGCGCGAACAACCGTTTCCGGGCGACCGGCGCAATTTCCATTTCATCGCAGCAGAGAATGGCCGAGGAATCATCGAGGATGATGACGGCTTCTGGATGGTGCAGCCGGGCTCGCTTCTGCCCGACGGCAGCCGCGTGGTGCGCATCGAACAACGCCCTAGGACCTGGGTTCTCGTCACGAGCGCCGAGACGGAGATCCCGCTCGCGCGCTGACCAGGAGCAATCCGGGAAAAGTGGGAACCGTTATCACGCGCGAAACCCATAGATCCAACAGCTTCTACCATCTTGGACTTCTCGCTGGAGCGCTGAACGGATCGAGGCGCAAGGCCCGCGCAAGACTGACGCCCTACCCTGCCGGCAGTCGAATCTTGGATGAGAGCTGATGGAACCCGTCAACCTGTTCGATCTGGCCACGCAGCAGGCGCGGTGGCTTTCGGTCCGCCAGGCGGCCGTGGCTGGCAACATCGCCAACATCAACACGCCGGGCTACAAGGCATTGGACGTGGAGCCCTTCGAGAAGGTGCTCGACGGCACCCGCGTCGCCATGCAGGCGACCCATGGCCAGCACCAGCACACCGGCGCCACACCCGCTTCCTTCTCGCTCGACAAGAGCGAGGACCCGAAGATGCTGCCGTCGGAGAACAGCGTGGTGCTCGAAGACGAGTTGGTTAAAGCAGGCGAGGTTCGCCGCGCCTTCGAGCTCAACACGGCCATTGTGAAGGCCTTTCACCGCATGATCCTGATGACGGCGAAGGGTTGAACATGGATCCGCTTTCCACCGCGGTAAAGATCGCAGGTTCCGGCCTCACCGCCCAATCGGAGCGCCTGCGCGTGGTCTCGGAAAATCTGGCCAACGCACAGTCGACGAGCGACGTGCCGGGCGGAGACCCCTACCGCCGCAAGACGATCAGCTTCGCCGCCGAGCTCGACCGGGCGAGCGGCGGGTCGATGGTGGAGGTCTCGGCCATCGCGCGCGATCCAACCGAGTTTCCCGTCGAATACATGCCTGGCCACGAGGCTGCCGACGAGTTTGGCTACGTGAAGATGCCGAATGTGAACATGCTGGTTGAGATGGCCGATATGCGCGAGGCCAATCGCGGATACGAAGCGAACCTCCAGACGATCAAGCAGGCGCGCGAACTCATCTCCATGACGATCGATCTTCTGCGGAGTAACGGATGATCTCCGGTATCGGAAACATTCCCCGTCTTTCCTCGACCGGCACGGAACCGCTTCTGCCCGCGGTCACAACCGCGCCGGCAGACGGAGACGCCTTTTCGGCTATGGTAAGCGAACTTGCCACCAATACCGTTTCACGGCTCACGAAGGCGGAGAATCTTTCGCTTGAGGCGCTGCAGGGCGACGCTGACACCCGTGCAGTGGTCGACGCGGTGATGGATGCCGAGCAGTCGCTGCAGGCGGCAATCGCCATCCGCGACAAGATCGTCTCCGCCTATCTGGAAATCAGCCGTATGGCGATCTGAGGAGTAGCCTGTTGAAAGCCCTTTCCATCGCCGCGACCGGCATGTCCGCCCAGCAGACCAATCTGGAGGTCATCGCCAACAATATCGCCAATATCAACACCACGGGCTTCAAGCGGGCGCGGGCAGAATTCTCCGATCTGCTCTACCAGGTGGAGCGGCTACAGGGTGTGCCGGAACGCGCGAACCAGAACATCGTGCCGGAAGGCGCGAATATCGGGCTCGGCGTCAAAACCGCCGCCGTGCGCAATGTGCACGTCCAAGGCTCGCTAACCAATACGGGCAACAAGCTTGACGTCGCGTTGGTTGGCAAGGGCTGGTTCCAGATCGAAGGCGCCGACGGCGAGCCGCTCTATAGCCGAGCCGGAGCCTTCAACACCAATGCGAACGGCGAACTCGTCACCGTTGACGGGTTTGCCGTGATGCCGGCCATCGTCGTTCCCGCCAATGCGGTGGAAGTGATCATCAACAAGTCTGGCCAGGTCTTCGCCCGTGTCGACGGCCAGGCAAACTTACAGGACCTTGGCCAGCTGACGCTCGCCAATTTCTCGAACGAAGCGGGGCTTGCGCCGATCGGAAACAATCTCTTCCGCGAGACACCTGCATCCGGCCCGGCCACGATCGGCGTCCCCGGAGATCCGGGCTTTGCAACGGTCGAACAAGGATATCTCGAGGCTTCCAACGTGGATCCGGTGAAAGAGATCACGGAGCTGATCTCGGCTCAGCGAGCCTACGAAATGAATTCCAAGGTCATCAAGGCGGCCGATGAAATGGCCGCGACGGTGACACAGTCGATGCGGTAGCAATGCGTAGTCGGCGGCGCACGAAGCGGACTTTTCTTGGCGGGCTGCTTGCTCTCGCCTTTCTTGGAGTGCCCGCCGGTGCCCAGGAGATTGTCGTGGTGCCGGCGCGCGTCATCTATCCGGGCGAGGCGATCTCGGCAAACGCGCTGCAGGAGATGATGCTGCGCCAGCCCCCACGCGGGGCCGCCTCGATCGCCCGCGCCGCTGCCGATTTGGAAGGCAAGGTGGCGCGACGCACCCTCCTGCCTGGCCGATTGATCCCCCTCTCCTATGTGCGCCCGCCCTATCTTGTCGAGCAGGGTTCGACGGTAACGGCGGTCCTCACGTCAGGCGCGCTGACCATCTCCGTTCTCGCCGTGCCGCTGCAGCCAGGCGCTGCCGGCGACCTGATCAAGATGCGCAACATCGACAGCGGCGCGATTTTTACCGGCATCGTCATGCAGGACGGAACCGTAAGGGTCGGCGCATCATGATCTTCAAGGCCTTCCTTTCGGCGCTGATGCTGCTCGCTGCCGTTGTTCCATCGGCAGCGAACAAAACGCAGATCAAGCATGTCGCCCAGCTTCAGGCTGCGCGCGACAATCAGCTCGTCGGCTATGGGCTGGTGATCGGCCTCAACGGCACCGGCGACAGTCTCCGCAACGCCCCTTTCACCGAACAGTCGATCCGCGCGATGCTGGAGAACCTCGGCATTGCCTCGGAAGGCGGCCGTGCGCGCGCGGAGAATGTCGCGGCGGTGATCGTGACCGCCAACCTGCCGCCTTTCGTGCAATCGGGGGCGCGTATCGATGTGTCGGTGTCTTCCCTAGGCGATGCGACATCGCTTGCCGGCGGCACGCTGGTGATGACGCCTTTGCGCGCAGCCGACGGCGAAATCTATGCCGTGGCGCAAGGCGCGGTCATCGTCTCAGGGTTCAATGCTCAGGGCCAGGCGGAAACACTGACGCAGGGCGTGCCCACCTCCGGACGCGTGCCCAACGGCGCCATTATCGAGCGCGGCGTGGCAGCCTCTTTCGACGACCTCCTGGCGCTGACGCTGCAGCTCAGGAACCCGGATTTCTCGACGGCCGTGCGCATCACCGATGCCATCAACGCCTATACCAGCAGGCGCTTTGGCGCGCGGCTCGCCAGCGAGCGGGACTCCCGGACCGTCATCATCCAGAAGCCGAAAGGGATTTCCGCGGCCCGTTTTTATGCCGAGCTCGAGAATCTGCCGGTCGAGGTCGATGCGCCGGCTCGCGTCGTCGTCGATGAGCGCACCGGAACGGTCGTCATCGGCAACGACGTGCGCATTTCACGCGTGGCCATCAGCCACGGCGCGCTGACGGTGCGCGTCACCGAAATGCCGCGGGTCATCCAGCCGGAGCCCTTTTCGCGCGGCGAAACGGAAGTCGAGCCCTACACGGTGATCGACGCCGTACGTCCCGACGCGACGGTCGCAGTGCTCGACGGGCCGGATCTCCAGACGCTCGTCTCCGGCCTGAACAGGCTCGGGGTCAAGCCTGACGGTATCATCGCCATCCTGCAGGGGATCAAGTCGGCCGGCGCCCTGCAGGGCGAACTCGTTCTGCAATAGCGGGGGAACAGAAGATATGGGCCTCCTCACCTCACATCGCGGCCGTTCTGGAAGCCTGCGCGTGATCATCCTGGCGGCGGCCTTGCTCGCGCCATCCGTCAGGAGCGGAGCCGCCGAGACAGACGCAGCGCCCCAGGACGAGGTGCAGCGCTTCTGTACGAACATCGCGGACGAAGCGCGCGACCGCCGCTACGCCATCCAGGCGCGACAGCTGGAAGAGCTCAAGGGCGAGGTCGATGCGCGCATCGCGGCCCTGGAGGAAAAACGTGCAGAATATGAAAGCTGGCTTGCCCGGCGCGAGGCCTTCCTCGCCGAAGCCGAGGGCAACCTCGTGCAGATTTATTCCAGCATGCGGCCGGATGCAGCGGCCGAACGCCTTGCGGAGGTCAGGATCGAGCTTGCCGCAGCCATCCTGATGAAGCTCGAACCGCGCACGGCGGGCATCATCCTCAACGAGATGAACAGCAAGGCCGCAGCCGCACTTACAGGCATCATGGCGAGCGCGGCGCGCCCCGAGGACCCCTCATGAAGAAGAAAACGGGAACTTCGTTCCTCCTCGCCGTCCTGACGCTGGCGGGCTGCGCCACGAACGAAGAGATCGGCAAACCTCCCGCGCTTTCTCCGGTCGGTTCCGGAGCGGAGCCGACCGTCTTGCAGGCCTACCACTATCCGCAACGACAGCCGGAACATGTCAGCCGATACTCGCTCTGGAGCGACCGGCAGAGCCGCTTCTTCACGGACCCGCGGGCGTTGGAGGTGGGAGACATCCTGACCGTCATCATCTCGATCAACGACAAGGCCGAGTTCGAAAACGAGTCGGAACGATCCCGGCGGGCAACACGCAATCTCGGCATTGCCGGCTCTTTTGCCATCGGCAGAGCCACGGGCTCGGCAGAAGCGGATGCCGATATAGGTTCCGGCACCTCAACGGTCGGCTCCGGTGCAACGAAGCGTTCCGAGGACATGCGGCTGGTGGTTGCAGCCATCGTTACCGAGAAGCTGCCCAACGGAAACCTGAGGATCTCCGGCACGCAGGAAGTACGCGTCAATGCCGAGCTCAGGGTGCTCACAATTGCCGGGCTCGTGCGGCCGAGCGATATTGGCCCGAACAACACGATCTCCTATGAGCGCATCGCGGAAGCGCGCATCTCCTATGGCGGGCGCGGCAGGCTGACGGAGGTGCAGCAGCCGCCATGGGGCCAGCAGGTGCTCGATAACGTGCTGCCGTTCTGATCGGAACCATAGCCATGGCCATCGTCGCCCAAGAGGAAGAGAAAAAGAAGGGGCCTCCGCTGGTTATGCAGGCGGCGGCTCTCCTCGTCGTCACCGTGCTTGCAGCGGGAATGGGCTGGCTCACGGGCAGCTATCTGGAAGAGCGCCGGGACCCTGTCTCCGAGGCCGAGCCCGAGGGGATCGCACCCGAGACATCCCAGGGGGAGCAGGAGGAGGCGGCTGGTTCGGCGACGCCTTCAACGATCATCCAGCTCGACCCGATCACAACCAACCTGGCTGAGCCGACGAATGTCTGGCTCCGCATGGAGTTGGCGATCGTGTTCGAGGGACCAGCGGATCCGGCCCTTGCGCGTGCCATCCACCAGGACCTCCTCGCCTATATGCGTACCGTGAAGCTCAAGCAGATCGAGAGCGGAAGCGGCTTCCAGCATCTCAAATCGGACCTTCTGGAGCGTGCCCGCATCCGCAGCGACGGCCGCGTGAAGGAGGTCCTTATAATGGCCTTCCTCTACGAATGATGCGCGCGGGCCTTCTTCTCCTGGCGATCCTTGCCGGCGCTCCCCCGGCCGCGGCTCAGACGCTCGACCTCGGCGCGCTAGCCGGCCAGGCGAACGGCACGAGCGTCGGCTATATCATCCAGCTCTTCGGCCTGCTGACGGTGCTTTCCATCGCGCCGGGAATTCTGATCATGGTGACGAGCTTCACCCGCTTCGTCATCGTCTTCTCCATATTGCGCACCGGCATTGGCCTGCCGTCCACGCCTGCAAACCTCATCCTGGTCAGCCTCGCGCTCTTCATGACTTTCTATGTGATGGCGCCGACATTCGATCAGGCCTGGAACAACGGCGTCCAGCCGCTCATGAACAACGAGATCACCGAAGCCGTGGCCGTGGAGCGGATCGCGGAGCCGTTCCGTGCCTTCATGAGCGCCAATGTGCGGGAGGAAGATTACAGCCTCTTTGCCGATCTGGCAGCCGAACGCGGCGGGATCCAAGCCGAAGCCGGGCAGGCGGACATGCGCGTGCTCATCCCCGCCTTCATGATCTCCGAAATTCGGCGAGGTTTCGAGATCGGCTTCCTCATCGTGCTGCCTTTCCTGGTGATCGATCTTATCGTCGCCACGATCACCATGGCCATGGGCATGATGATGCTGCCGCCGACGGTCGTCTCGCTTCCCTTCAAGATCCTGTTCTTCGTGCTCATCGACGGCTGGAACCTGCTCGTGGGAAGCCTCGTTCGCTCCTTCTCCTGATTCAAAAAAATTCTGCCGGTCCTGCCGCGATTATCCTTTTGGTAGCAAATGGGCTGCATAAACACTGCCGATGCATGACGGAGTGGGTTGGGACCAACCCACGGCATGATGCCTCTCCGTCATCACCGGTTGAGCCCGGTATGTCCCTCGTCAGTTCTGTTTCAGGGGCGTTATTCCCATGGCTAGCATCAATACCAACGCGTCGGCGATGACGGCGCTGCAGACCCTCAACACCATCTCCAAGAACATGGCCACCACGCAGTCGCGCATTTCGACCGGCCTGCGCGTGGCAGAAGCGTCCGACAACGCCGCTTACTGGTCCATCGCGACCTCCATGAAGTCGGACAACAAGGCCCTCTCCAGCGTGCAGGACGCGCTTGGCCTGGGCGCCGGCAAGCTCGACACGGCCTATACCGGCATCAACGAGGTGATCGAGACGGTCGACAAGATCAAGCAGAAGCTGGTGAGCGCCCGCGGCGCCAGCCAGGAAGACCAGCAGAAGATCCAGACCGAGATCGAAGCGCTCCAGGAGCACATCACCTCGGTGGTCGGCAATTCGAACTATGCCGGCTCGAACATCCTCCAGGATGGAACGGACGTAAACATCGTATCGTCCTACAACCGCAACGGAACGACCGTCTCCATCGACCAGATCACGATCACCGGCACCGATGTGCAGGTGCTGAGTGAGGATGGTTCCGCCGGTATCGTTTCGGGCATCGTTGCCAGCACGTTCTTCGACGCAGGCACTGCGGTGGTGGATGACGCGACGATCGACACCGCTCTCGGTACCGTCGAGACAGCGCTTGCCTCACTTGCCGAACAGGCCTCCGTCCTGGGTGCGGCCAAGTCCCGCGTCGATCTTCAGAAGGACTTCGTGTCGAAGCTTTCGGACGCGATCGACCGCGGCGTCGGCCAGCTGGTGGATGCAGACATGAACGAGGAATCGGCTCGTCTTTCGGCTCTCCAGGTTCAGCAGCAGCTTGGCGTGCAGGCGCTTTCGATCGCCAACCAGAACACGCAGAACATCCTCTCGCTGTTCCGTTAATCGCGGCACGAGACGTTCCGCAGCAACGAAAGAGGCCGCCTTCCGGGCGGCCTTTTTTTGTTGCCGGATTTTCCAGTTAAGATGCCGTTAACCATAGGCCTGTACCCATTGTTAACCAATCCTGCCCGCCGGGCATGGGGCTGAGACAAGGGGCAAGCACGTGGCAAGCATCATGACGAACACCTCTGCGATGGTGGCGTTGCAGAGCTTGAAGGCAACCAATAAGGCGCTGGATGTGGTCCAGGGCCGCATCTCCACCGGTTTTCGCGTGGCGCAGGCCAGCGACAATGCCGCGTATTGGTCGATTGCCACCACGATGCGGTCGGACAACAAGGCTCTTTCTGCCATCCAGGATTCGCTTGGTCTCGGCGCCGGAAGGATCGATACCGCCTACACTGCGATGAACAATGTCATCGAGGCAGTCGATGCGATCAAAACCAAACTGATCAACGCACGCGGCGCAAGCGCGGAAAACCAGGAAAAGATCCAGGCCGAAATCGATATCCTGCAGGATCAGATCAAGGCGGCAGCGGTCGGGGCCAATTATGCCGGCACCAACATACTGGCAACAGACAATGCAGGGCCGCTGGAAATCGCCGCATCCTATAACCGGGCCTCCGACGGCACCGTCAGCATCGGCACCATCTCGGTGGAGCTCGCGGGGATTCGGCTCTTTGCCGCCGATGGCACCACGACAGACGCCACGCAGCATCTGGCGCACGACGTCATGCAGATCGACATCGTTGCCAACGGGGATGATGCCAATATCGATGCTTATCTCAAAGACATCGAGACAGCGCTTGCCGCAATGTCCACCGCCGCGGCAAATCTGGGCTCCGCCAAAAACCGCCTCGACCTTCAGAAGGACTTCGTCTCCAACCTCATGGATTCGATCGAACGCGGCGTTGGCCAGCTCGTGGACGCCGATATGAACGAGGAGTCCACGCGTCTCCAGGCTCTGCAAGTTCAGCAGCAGCTTGGCATTCAGGCGCTTTCCATCGCCAACCAGAACGCTCAGAACATCCTGGCGCTGTTCAAGTAGCGGTTGGAGGGTCTCCCTCCGCCCCTGATCACGACGGTCCTCAACCCGTCGAAGGGTTCGCACAAGCTTCACCGCCTAGGCTGATTGGAGAATTCCGCCTGGGAGCGAACGCTTTGCCTGAGCAGCTTCGGACCATTGTCGAAAACCTAAAAAGCCTGGGAGCGCGCCGGCTCGCCATGATGGGCGGCGTCCTTGCGCTCACGCTGGCCCTGGTCACGGGCGGCGCGATCTATCTCAATCGTCCCGCCTATGAGACCCTTTACGTTGGGCTCGAACGCTCCGACGTGAATCAGATCGGCCTCGTTCTGGGCGAAGCGGGTATCGGCTTCGACGTCGTCTCCGATGGCACGGCCGTGCTTGTGCCTGCGGGCAAGACCGCCGAGGCTCGTATGCTGCTTGCCGAGAAGGGGCTCCCTTCGAGCGCCAATGCCGGCTACGAGCTGTTCGACAATGTGGGCTCGCTCGGGCTCACCACCTTCATGCAGGAAGTGACCCGCGTCAGGGCGCTCGAAGGCGAGATCGCCCGAACCATTCGTTCCATCGCCGGCATCAAGGCTGCGCGGGTACATATCGTCATGCCGGAGCGGGGCAACTTCCGCCGCGAGCAACAGGAACCCTCCGCCTCCGTGGTCATCCGCACTTCCGGCATCGATGCTGCCGCGAAGGCCTCAAGCCTCCGCTATCTGGTCTCCGCCGCAGTACCCGGCCTCAACGCGGAGAAGGTTACCGTTCTCGATTCCTCCGGTACGTTGCTCGCAGCGGGCGACGACCCGGCCAACAGCACCGCGCAGCGTTCCATCGGAATCGAGCGCACGGTCGAATCGCAGGTGGAAGAGAATATTCGCCGGGCGCTCGCTCCCTATCTCGGTCCCGACAATTTCCGCGCAAGCGTGAAGGCGGAGGTCAACACCGATACGCGTCAGGTGGAAGAGGTCATCTACGATCCCGATTCGCGTGTGGAGCGCTCGGTGCAGATCGTGCGAACGGCCGACAGCGCGACGCGGGAGACTGCGGCCACGCCGACCACCGTCCTGCAGAATATCCCGCAGGAGGAATCGCCTTCTCCCGAAACGCCGCGTTCTTCGGAAGAGAGCGAGCGGCGCGAGGAAACGACTAATTACGAGCTCAGCACAAAGCGCATCGCCACTGCCAGCAATGGCTATCAGGTGACGCGGCTCTCGATCGCCGTGGTGGTGAACGAGGCGCGGCTTGCCGCTATCCTTGGAGAGAACGCAGCGCCAGATGCCCTTCAGGCCCGCATTGCCGAAATCCAGACCGTCGTCGCGTCGGCAACCGGCTTCAACGAAGCTCGCGGAGACATGCTCAATGTCGCAGCCGTCGAATTCATCGACGGGCTGGACGGCGTGGAGACGCCCGAACCCGGCTTGCTCGACACACTGGGCCAGCATCTGGGCACGATGATCAACGCGCTTGCTTTCGTGCTCGTGGCCTTTCTCGTCACCTGGTTCGGGCTCAGACCGCTCACCGCGGCCGTCATGCGCGGCTCCGCCGCGGAGGAGACGGGAACCGAGGAGACCGTCCGCGCCCTGCCTCAAGGCGCAGCCGGCGAGCCAAACCTGTCGCTTCCCGGCGTCGAGAGCGCCAGCACATTGGCCGAGGATACGGAGAGCGCACCGCAACTGAAGATCCGGCCGGCACCGCAGGCGCGTCTTGAGCGCATGGTCGACCTCAATGAGGAGCGCACCGCCGATATCCTGCGCAAGTGGGCGCGGGCCGAAGTGGAGGCAGCGGCCTGATGCGGGCGATCGCGCTTGCCGACCTATTGCCGGACTTCGGTGCGGGGAATGCCCCGCAAGGGCATTCAATCAACGGGTCTACCCGGAATGAGCCGGAACACACCCCTGCCGAGACCATCGAAGAACGCGTCGCACGCGAGGTGGCACAGGCACAGGTCGTTCTCTCTGAAAAACTTGCCCGCGAGCGTGAACAGGCGCTGGCTGCCGAGCGCGAACGGCATGCGGCGGAGATGCAGGAAACCATCGCGCGCCTCGCCGATCAGGCCGCCGCGACCATCGCGACACGCTTCCATGAAGCGGAACAAGAGATCGTGTCCCTTACCAGCGCGCTTGCCGCGCGCGTTCTCGGCCTGACACTGACGGAAGACATACGCAAACGCGCGGTCGAAGACCTTGCCCGCGTTATCAGCGAGGCCTTGAGCGACCGTGAGGCGGTGCGCATCCGTGTGCGCGGCCCCGAATTGCTCCGCGAGGCGCTCAAGGAAAAGCTCGGCGAGCGCTCGCGGCAGGTGGATTTCAGCGAGGGCCCCGATTTCGACCTTTCCGCCGAAATCGAGGAGAGCCTGTTTGAAACCCGCATCGCCGAGTGGTCCGAGGCTCTAGCCGAGGTGTTGTCGTGACTACCGGCAATACGGACGAGCGCCAGCCCGAAATCATCATCGTGCGCCGGGGAGGCGACGACGAGGACGAGGGCCATCACGGCGGCGTCTGGAAGATCGCCTTCGCCGACTTCATGACGGCCATGATGTGCTTCTTTCTCGTGATGTGGCTCATCAATGCCGCCAACGAGCAGACGCGGGCGGCACTTGCCAGTTATTTCAATCCCGTCAAGCTCATCGACCGCAACACGAACCGCAAGGGGCTCGAGGAACTCGGCCAGGGCCCACAGGTTTCCACGCAACCCGACGACAGCGAGAAATCGACGGACCAGCCATCAGGCGAGAACGACAAGACCTCAGGCCCCGCCGACTTCCAGAACGCGGCCGACCTTGCCGATACGCGCAAATATTCCGACCAGAATTTCTTCTCCAATCCCTATGCTGTGTTGGCAGAGATTGCAGCCGATGTCGGCAGGGACCAGAACGTGTCTCAAAAAGGAGAAGGCGGCGTTCAGATCGCCGGTCCTTCTTCCGGGGCTTCGGGTGGCGAGGCCTATCGTGATCCCTTTGCGCCCGATTTTTGGACGCAGCAGGTCGCGACGCCTCGCATCGGCGTAAAGGGAGATCCTGACGAAGTCCGTGAGCAGCCCGCTGGCGCAGACGCCAAGGCGGCGGAAAGCGGCCTCTACGAACTCGCGGGAATCGAGCCGAAGGAGCTCGCACCGGAACCGAGGTCGGGTTTCGAGCCGCAGGGACCCGCAGACGCGATCAACCTGAAGCCCGTTCCGCAGGTGGAGCCACTGGCGCCCGGCAACAAAGAGCCGGCTAAAGAAACTTCCGCCGAAGCTGAAGGGGAAGCCATCGCGCAAGAGAAGGAGGCGGTGGCACCGGCTGCCGGCGGGGACGCCACGGTGCGCGAAAAAGCGTCCGCAGCGCGGGAGAATGCAGCTGACAACCTGCGTAAAGCCCTGACCGAAGCTCTGAAGGGAGAGGGCCTGGCCGGTTCCGTCACAGTCTCGGCGGGTGAGGACGGCGTGCTGATTTCCGTGACGGATGATGTCCGCAACGGGATGTTCCCGGTCGGCTCGGCGGTGCCTGCGCGCTCGCTGGTGCTGGCGATGGAGAAGATCGGAAAAACGCTCGCCGGGCAGCCGGGTGCAATCCGCATCCACGGCCATACCGACGCGCGACCCTTTCGTAACGAAACCTATGACAATTGGCGCCTCTCAACCGCGCGGGCTCATGCGGCACAGTACATGCTCATACGTGGCGGCCTGGATGAGACCCGGATCGAGGAGGTGGCGGGCTTTGCCGATCGCCGCCTGAAAATGCCCGACAATCCGCTGGCCGACGCCAATCGCCGCATCGATATCCTGCTCGAGGTGCCCCAATGAGGCGCCTTCCCGCGATGGCTTTCGTTGTGTCGGCCATCTCCACCCTACTCTCCCCCGCCGCCGCGGCCGAGGGACTTGAGCCCTACCAGATGCTGCGCTCGCTGCAGCTGGTTCAGGATCGGATCGCAGACGGCGACCACGCGGCGCTTCCGATTCAAAGCAAGCTGCTCGCCATCGTCGATCAGCGGCTGCGCAACATGCCGGCGGAAGGCTTCCAGGACCGACGCAATCTCGATGCCCTCTTCGTCTACGGTGCCAGCGGTGGCAATCCGGAGACGTTGGATCTGGTCTTCTCCCGGCTGGAGCTCGACGAGGACGACCGTAGGCTAAGTGAGGGGCTGATCCGCTATGCCCGCGGCGATCTTGCCGCTGCGCGCGAATTGCTTGCGGGTGTGGAGCCCAGCGCCGTCGATCCCAAGGTCGCGGCTCCCCTCGCGCTTGTGATCGGCTCGCTGCTCGTGCAGCAAAATCCTACGCAGGCGCTGAAGCTTTTCGATCAGGCCAGGCTCTTCAGCCCCGGGACCCTGATCGAGGAAGCGGCGCTGCGGCGCTCGGTAGCCGTGAGTGCGGAGCTGCAGGACAAGGAGCGCTTCTCCCGTGCATCGATCCAATACGTAAACCGCTTTCTGCGATCGCCCTATGCAAGCCAATTTGCAGAAGCCTTCGTATCCGGCGTTATCGCCCTCAATGGCCGTATCGAGCTCGGCGTGGTGGAGGAAGTTGCCGCAGGTATGAAGCCGGACCAGGCGCATGTCATCTATCTGCGGATCGCGCGCCAGAGCGCCATCGAGGGTTATGATCGGCTACTCGCTTTCGCGTCGGAGAATGCGGAGCGATATGCCGCGGCAAGCGATGAGGAGGACCCGCGAGCGCTGCTCTATGCGAACATCGCCTCGGTCGCCTCCGGGAATGTAGACGGGGTCCTGAAGACGCTCGACGGGATAGATGAACGGCGCCTCTCAGCTAATGATCGCAAGCTTCTGGAGGCGGCGAAGAAGGTCGCGAGGAGCATTCTGGCTCCTCCGCTCGATGCGTCTCCGAAGGACGCAGCGCCCCTGCATCAGGCCTCGTTTTCCAATGGCAGAGCGCCCAATGCGGAGCCGACGGATGATAGCATGGCCGGCGAGGGCTTCGTCGCGGAAACGCGCCGGAAGCTCGAGATCATAGACGCGCTGTTAGAGAGGAAGCGCCCGTGACGGATGCCATCAAGCCAGGAATGGCCGCATCTTCCACACGGCCGGAGATCGGGCACGAACGCAAGGCGTTCCGAAAGACAGACGCCTTTGCGGACGCCCTCCGGGATAAGGCCCCACAGGATGCGCCGGAAAATGGGAAACGCACCGTGCTGCCGCAGTCACGGCATGGGTGGCATCTTGCCGATCGGGTCCTGGAGATTTCCCTCCCCTGGAATCGAACGGTAGCGAAGGAAAGTGACGGCGCAGCCGGCAAGAATGAGGAGACCGACCCTCTCGCGGCGATCCCAATCCAGCCGGCCAATGTTCCGGAGCAGGTCCTGATTCAGCGCGCGGAGAGCGCTTCGGAGGCCGCACCTGGGCCCAAGGACGACCTTCTGGCTCCGCCTTCCTTGCCGGCCGATACGACGCACATCCGACAGCCAAACCGACATTTTGTAGTGGGCGGTGCCTCCCCTGACGGAATGCAGCGGAATGAACAGCCCGCCATTGAAAGGCTGGAAATCCGCACAGAACCCGCGCCATCGGAGCGAAGCCATCTGTCCAGCGTCCGGGAAAGCATCATTTCCTCACGCGGAGGCGCGGTCCAGGCAGGCTTGTCACCCGGAGATGACGGCCAGCATGCACAGCCGTCGTCGAAGGATTCCATAGCTTCCTCGCTGGCGATGCGGGTCGTCAGCACACAAAACATTCCTGCGCCGACACCTCCTCCAGCCGCAGGAGACTCCATCACGGCGACTGTACTTGCTTCCTTGAAGGCGGATTCAGGCTTCCGGACTGCAGCCGCGGAAGCAGCCGTCGCCATTGCTCAGGGGAGCGCCAGGACCAACCAGCCGCTACACACCTTAAACATCCAGCTCCATCCGGCCGAGCTCGGCACGGTAACGGCAAGACTGAGCATTTCCGGAGAGCAACTCACGGTAGAAATTCATGTCGAGAGTGCCGAAGCCAGGCACAAGCTGCAATCGGACCGTGACGGCATGGTTCAAACGCTGCGTTCTCTTGGCTATGACGTGGACCGCATTACCATCCAGCAGGCGCCGAACAATACCTCCGCCCATGCGGGTAGCGGCGGGGCCGGACGGGATCCGTCTTTCCAGGCGGGTTCCGGTCAAGGACAAGAGCGCAGCCCCAACCATCCGCGCGGCGATGCTGGCGGGAATCCGTTTGCCGGGAGCGGCGAAGCGATCGAGAGGCGGCAGGATGCTGCGGCTGGCAACGGTCTTTATATCTAGCCTCCTCGCCTCCACCCTTGTTGCCGCAGCAAATCCTTGCGAGGGAGAAATCCTGCGCGCATCGCAGAAATACGGCGTGCCAGCCGGCATCCTTTATGCTGTAGGCCTCACCGAGACTGGGGTGAAAGGCAGTCTGCAACCCTACGCGCTGAATATTGAAGGCAAGGCTGTCTTTGCACGGAGCAAGAGGGAAGCGGCACACGAGTTCGCGAAGGCGCGAGAGCACGGAGCGAAGCTGATCGACCTTGGCTGCATGCAGATAAACCACCATTACCACTCGAACCACTTCCGCAGCCTAGCCGACATGCTCGACCCTCGGCAGAACGTCGACTACGCGGCACGCTTCCTCTCGGAACTCAAGCAGCAGCATGAGACATGGTCGATGGCCGTCGCACGGTATCACGCAGGGCCGAACAACGACCCGGCGCAGAAGCGCTATCTCTGTCGCGTCATCGCGAACATGGTTGCCACCGGCTTTGGTTCGTGGACGCCTGCGGCGGACAAATTCTGCAATCAAGAGTAGTTTTCGAGAAAGAAAGTGAGTCTTCTCTGCAACGCCCCAAACTTTCTTAAAATTTTATTAAAAAAGGTAGTTGTGCGTGATTCCGTCCACCATGTACCACTTGGGTAGACAACTGATTCGGGGGCGGGCCGATGATAGTGGTGGTAGACGAGCGAGAGCTCGTCACTGAAGGTTATACTTCGCTTTTCAATCGAGAAGGTGTCGCGACGGCGGGCTTCAGGCCCGGCGAATTTGACGAATGGGTCAAATCCGTAGCCGACGAAGATCTGAGTTCGGTGAGAGCGTTTCTTCTCGGCCAGTGCAGGACACCGGAAGCGCCGGCCAGAACGATCCGGGACCGTACGCGAGCGCCCGTGATTGCGCTGGCCGAGCAGCATTCGCTCGAGGACACGCTGCGGCTCTTCGAGTGCGGCGTCGACGACGTGGTGAGAAAGCCGGTTCATGTGCTGGAGATCCTTGCTCGCATCAGCGCCATCAGCCGGCGCGCACAGCAGCAGGAGGAACGTTTCACGCAGGTGGGACGGATGCGCATCTTCAGCGATGGTCGCGATCCCGAGATAGACGGCGAACCCCTGCCGCTGCCGCGACGCGAGCGCCGCATCCTGGAATATCTTGCAAGCAACGCTTCACGGCGGGTGACCAAGACCCAGATTTTCAACGCCATCTACGGGATCTTCGATGAAGAGGTCGAAGAGAACGTGGTCGAAAGCCACATCAGCAAATTGCGCAAGAAGCTGCGGCACAAGCTGGGTTTCGATCCGATCGATTCCAAGCGGTACCTGGGCTACCGGCTCATCACATGAGCGTGTGCGGAGGGGCCAGCTTCGCGCAAGTCCCGGCGGTTAGCCTGCCGACAGGCGAGCAATAGGAGAACCCGATGAGCCTGTACGGGATGATGAGAACCGGCGTATCCGGAATGAACGCCCAGGCCAACCGCCTGTCGACGGTTGCCGATAACATCGCCAATTCCAGCACCAATGGCTACAAGCGGGCAAATACCGAATTCTCGACACTGCTGGTGCCGAGCACGCAGGGCTCCTACAATTCGGGCGGCGTGACCACTACGGTACGCAACGCCATCTCGACTCAAGGTGTGCTGCAATACACGACCTCGGTCACCGATCTGGCGGTCAACGGCAACGGCTTCTTCGTGGTGCAAAATTCCGGTGGCCAGCCCTATCTGACGCGGGCCGGCTCCTTCGTGCTGGATGGCGACGGGCGACTGATCAACGCCGCCGGGTTCCAGCTCATGGGCTACAGCTACGCCAATGGCGTGCCTACGCCGGCGGCAAACGGCTATGCGGGGCTTGAGCCGATCGCCATCACCCAGCCTGAACTGGTGGCCACGCCGTCGCGGAACGGCATTTTCTCGGGAAACCTCCCGCTCGGCGCATCCATCGTCGACAATACGCCGCCTCCTGCAGGCGCCGGAGAGGCCACGGCGGGCGACAACACCAGCGGCTCGCAATATTCGGCAAAGACCTCGCTTGTCGCCTACGGCAACCGGGGCGAGCAGGTTCTTCTCGACGTTTATTTCACCAAGACGGCGGACGACACCTGGGAAGTGGCGGTGTTTAACCGGGCCGATGCAGCGCCCGATACGTCCTTCCCCTACACATCCGGACCTCTCGCCACCGAAATGCTGACCTTCAACCCCACAACCGGGAAACTCGAAGGAACCAGCCCAACAGGGATCGCCATTCCAGTGCCCGGCGGTGACAGCCTCGCGCTCGACCTTTCCAAACTGACTCAACTCGATGCCGGATTCCAGGTGGACAATGCCAAGGTGGACGGAACACCGCCGAATTCGATCGAAGGCATTGAGATCAGTTCAGACGGCATCATCTACGCGCGGTATGAAGACGGCTCGCTCGAGCCGCTCTACCGCATTCCGCTCGCAAATGTGCAAAGTCCGGACCAGTTGAAGGTCCTTTCGGGCAACATTTTCGCCGAAAGCGCGGATTCCGGCGGGGTAAGTGTCGGCTTCGCCGGGTCCAAGGGTCTGGGGGAGATCACATCCGGCGCGCTCGAGAACTCCAATGTCGACATCGCGGAGGAGCTCACGAGCATGATTGAATCCCAGCGCAGCTACACCGCCAACTCCAAGGTGTTCCAGACGGGTTCGGACCTGATGGAGCTCCTGGTCAACCTTAAGAGATAACCGAGGCCAACGAGGAAACTGACGCAAGAGGCGTCAGAAAGAGATGAGATGTCGCTTACGAATGCCCTAAGTATCGCCCAGTCAGCGCTGTTCAATAGTTCGCGCCAGACCAGCATTGTGTCACGCAACATCTCCGAAGCTTCCAACCCGGACTACGCCCGCCGCGCCGCCATCATCTCCAGCACCGCGCCGGGCGCACGTGTCACGGGTATCCGCCGCGCAACAAATGATGTCCTGTTCCGGCAGAATCTCTCCGCCTTGTCCGGTTGGCAGGGACAATCCGTCCTTTCGCAAGGATTGAATACGCTGCAGATCAGGGTGAACGGAGCGGACAACACGTCTTCGCCCGCCTCAGCACTTGGCAAGCTGCAGACCGCTTTGCAGACCTATGCCTCTACGCCTTCCAACAGGACATTGGCGGAAAACGCTGTCGAAGCGGCGCGGCAGGTCGTGCGCTCCCTCAACAACGGCACAGCCGCCATCCAAGCCCTCCGGGCCGATACCGACCGCGACATCGCCCAGTCGGTCAGCGAGTTGAACCGCCTGCTCGGCGAATTCGAGAGCGTCAATGCGGAAGTCGTGGCGGGAACGCGTACGGGCCGTGATGTTTCCGACGCGCTGGACCGCCGCGACGCGCTGCTCAAGCAGATCTCCTCCTATGTTCCGGTCTCCACGATCACCCGTGCAAACAACGATATGGTTCTCACGACGACCGGGGGCGTGACGCTGTTCGAAACGGTCGCGCGGCCGGTCACGTTCAATGCAAATCATACCTACACCGCCGGGATGGCCGGAAACGCGATCTATATCGATGGCGTACCTCTCTCGCCGGGCAGCGGCGGCAACACCACGGCCTTGGGTAGCCTGGCCGCCAATCTTCAGGTTCGAGATCAGGCCGCCGTGCAGATGCAGCGGCAGCTCGACGAGATCGCCCGTGGTCTGATCACGGCATTCAGGGAGACGGATCCGAACGGCGTGCTGGCAGATGCCGCAGGCCTATTCACCTGGGCCGGCGGCCCAGGCGTCCCAGCAGCCGGTACGCTGGTGGACGGTCTCGCTGGCTCCATCCGCATCAACGCGGCCATGGATTCCAGCACCGGCGGCAATCCGGAGCTTCTGCGCGACGGCGGGGCGAATGGTGCAGCTTATATCCGCAACGCCACCGGCGCAGCTTCCTATGCCGATCTGCTCAACTCCCTGCTCGGAAGGTTCGACGAGCCGCAAGCTTTCGACCCGGCCGCGTCGCTTGGCGATTCAGGTACCCTCCTTTCATACTCCAGCGAAACCATCGGCTGGCTGGAAAGCCTGCGCAAAGATGCCGCGAGCGGCACCGAGGCAAAGGAGGCGCTGGCGAACCATTTAGCTACTGCGCTTTCCAACGAAACGGGCGTGAACATGGACGAGGAAATGGCGCTGCTCCTTGAGCTTGAGCATTCCTACGAAGCCTCCGCCCGACTCCTTTCAGTCATCGACGAAATGATCGGAACGCTGCTGGAGGCAACGCGCTAGCCATGAAGGTTTCCTTCGTATCCACCAGCGCCATCTCTCAAACGCTCCGCTATCAGATGATGCGGATGCAGTCGGACCTTCTGAAAAACCAGGAAGAGATGACGAGCGGGAGACTGGCCGATCCGGGCGCCACGCTGGGCGCACGGGCCGGCTTCAGCTTCTCCATGAGCCGGGAGATCGACCGGCTGAAGGGGCAGATCGATGCCAACAGCATCGCTAAAAACCGGCTCTCGTCCACCCAGGACAGCCTCATCCAGCTCAGCAATATCAGCCAGGAACTGCTTTCCACGCTGACAGCCGCCATGTCCGGGGTGAACGACACCTCGATCGTGCGGAGCGGTGCCAAACGCACGCTGGAATCCATGACCAGCGTGCTCAACAGCAATCTCAACGGCGAATACCTGTTCGCCGGCATCAACACGGATGTGAAGCCGCTCAACGACTTCACTGATCCTTCCTCCGCCAGCAAGGCGCAGTTCGACGCCCAGTTCCTCGCCTATTTCGGCTTCAGCCAGAATGACCCTGCCGCAAACGGGATTACGGCCGCGCAGATCGAAGATTTCCTCGACACGGTAATCCAGCCGAGCTTTATGGGCGCAGGCTGGCAGGGCACTTGGTCCAATGCCTCGGACCAGAAGATCAGCAGCCGCATCGCGGCCAATGAAACGGCGGAGACATCCACGACGGCGAACGGCGCCGGCATGCGCAAGCTCGCCATGGCGGCTGCCGTGCTGACGGAATTTCTCGACATTCCACTCGGCGACGAAGCGCGCCAGGCGCTCTATCAACGCACGACAGGCCTTGCGGGCGAAGCGGTTTCCGACATCGCCTCCACACAGGCGGAAATCGGCCTGGCCGAGACGCGCGTTCAGGATGCGAGCGAGCGCATCTCCTCGCAGATCGATCTGTTCAAAACCTTCATCTACGATCTCGAAGGGGTCGATCCCTACGAGGCTTCGACGCGTGTGAACGAGCTCCTGACGCAGATCGAGACCTCATACGCCCTTACCGCACGCATCCAGCAGCTCAGCCTTCTGCGCTATCTGCCCTGACCACAGCGAGACGAACGCTTCATGTACCAATTTTCCTACAGCGAGGTTCAGACCGACTCGGTGGCTGATGCGAAGGATCGCGAACGCCAGTTGCTGACGCGATCGATAGACCTCCTGATGGCTGCGCGGGACGCCGGACCGCAGTCGCGCGAGGCGATCGAAGCGATCCTGTTCATGAACCGCGTCTGGACGTCCTTGATTGAGGATCTCGGCCATGCCGACAACGCGCTGCCAAAGGAGCTGCGTGCCAACCTCATCTCGATCGGGCTGTGGCTCCTGCGCGAAGGCGAGGAGGTTCGTCAGGGGCGGTCCGAGAATTTCGATGGGCTGATCGAAATCTCGCAGATCATACGCGATGGCCTGCGATGAAAAACACGCTGAAGATCTCGCTCAAAGCCGGTGAAAAGATCTACGTCAACGGCGCGGTCATCAAGGTGGACCGCAAGGTCTCGCTTGAGTTCCTGAACGACGTGCAGTTTCTTCTGCAGCAACATGTGCTCCAGCCTGAGGACGCACGCACGCCGCTGCGGCAGCTCTATTTCATCGTCCAGGTGATGCTGATGGGGCCGGAAGGGACGGAAAAGACGCGCCGGCTCTTCCGCGACACGCTTGCCAACCTTCTCTCCACCTTTCGTGACGATCGAATCCTGGCGGGACTGAAGCATATCGACTCGCTGGTCGGCGGAGGCGAGGTCTATGAGGCGTTGAAAGCCATCCGTGCGCTCTATCCATTCGAGGAGGAAATTCTCGATGGGCCGCGCCGGCAGGACGAACCGGTATTCGCCAAGGCGGTGGGAGAATAGGGATGAATGTTTCAACCGTAACGTCTGCTCCGCAGAACCAGCAGACGGCCGCCGCGCCGCAGACGGTGGATTACCAGTCCTTCCTTCGGCTGCTAGTCGCCCAGATGAAGAACCAGGACCCGACGAGCCCCATGGATTCCACCGACTATGTGGCCCAGCTCGCCACCTTCTCGCAGGTGGAGCAATCGGTGCAGATGAATTCCAAACTGGAGCAAATCCTTGCCGCTTCCTCGCTTTCCCAGGCGAGCGGCGTCGTGGGCCGGGAGATCACCTCCGCCGATGGCACGGTGACGGGCATCGTCAAGGAAGTGAAGCTTTATAGCGACGGCGTGGTCGCGAAGCTGGAGAATGGGCAGGAAGTGATTGTCGGTCCTGGCGTGACGATCCGCTGAAATGAACGAGGCCGACGCACTCGACATCGTCCAGTATGCGATCTGGACGGTGCTTGTGGCCTCCGGTCCTGCAGTGATCGTGGCCATGGTCGTCGGCGTCGGCATCGCGCTTGTCCAGGCACTCACCCAGGTGCAGGAAATCACGCTCACCTTCGTGCCGAAGATCGTCGCGATCCTGCTCATCGTCGCGCTTTCCGGTCCCTTTGTCGGAGCGCAGATCTCCTCCTTCACGACTGTAATCTTCCAGCGCATCGAGAACGGGTTCTAATCCGGCCCTGTCCGCCTTCGCACAAGCTTCACCGGCTAGTCTCCGCTTTCAATGGAGGCTCGAATGGCAATCAGCGAAGGCATCACGGGGCAGCAGACAGCAAGGCACGGGCGGGATATCGGCTTCGCCATCGGCGTCGTCATCATCCTTTCCGTGCTCTTCCTGCCCGTCCCGGCATTCCTGATCGATATCGGTCTTGCCTTCTCGATCGCTTTCTCCGTTCTCATCCTGATGGTGGCCCTCTGGATCCAGCGGCCGCTCGACTTCTCGTCCTTCCCCACGATCCTGATCATCTCCACCATGTTGCGCTTGTCGCTCAACATCGCGACGACACGCATGATCCTGTCGGAGGGACATGAGGGGACCAATGCTGCGGGCTATGTGATCGGCGGTTTCTCCAAGCTCGTGATGAGCGGAGATTTCGTCATCGGCCTCATCGTCTTCCTCATCCTGATCGTGGTGAATTTCGTCGTCATCACCAAGGGCTCCACCCGCATCGCGGAGGTGGGCGCCCGCTTCACGCTCGATGCCATTCCAGGCAAGCAGATGTCGATCGATGCCGATCTTTCGGCGGGCATCATCGACGAGAAGGAGGCGCAGCGCCGCCGCCGTGAGCTGGAGGAGGAAAGCGCGTTTTTTGGCGCCATGGACGGTGCCTCGAAATTCGTGCGCGGCGATGCGATCGCCGGCCTCATCATCACTGCCATCAACATCGTGGGTGGCATCGCCATCGGCTATGCGCGTCACGGCATGAACCTGGGCGATGCCGCCGACGTCTTTACGAAATTGTCGGTGGGCGACGGCCTCGTTTCGCAAATCCCCGCCCTGATCGTCTCTCTCGCCGCGGCTCTCCTCGTCTCCAAGGGAGGCACGCGCGGCTCGGCGGACCAGGCCGTGTTCGGGCAGCTGAGTGCATATCCACGCGCCCTTTCCGTAGCGGCGATGCTGCTCGGCCTGCTCGCCATCATGCCGGGCCTGCCTGCCCTTCCCTTCCTCGTTTTAGGCGGTTCGATGGCGGGCCTTGCCTATGTACTGCCCCGGCGCGAGAAACAGCGTGCCGCCGAGGCGGAGGAAGCAAAGCGACAGCAGCAGCTGGCCGCCACCGAGGAAGAGCAGAACTCGGTCAAGTCCTCCTTGAAGACGGCTGAGATCGAGCTTCTCATCGGCAAGCAGCTTTCCTCGCGTCTCATAGCCTCGCATCAGGAACTCGCCTTCCGCATGAACAAGATGCGGAAGAAGTTCGCCACCCAATATGGTTTCGTCGTGCCCGAGGTGCGCCTTTCGGACGATTATTCCATTTCGCCAAAGAGCTACCAGATTAAGATTCACGGCACCGTGATCGCCGAATACCAGCTGCGCGTCGGAGAATTGATGGTGCTGCTTGGCGGTAAGCCCGCGCCCGATCTTCCCGGCGAGGAGGTAAAGGAGCCCGCTTTCGGCATGCGCGCCTATTCCGTGCCGGAAATGTTCGCCGAGGATCTCAAGAACGAGCACCTTCCCTATGCCGACAATATGTCGGTGCTGCTCACGCATCTCTCCGAGGTCATCCGCAACAACCTGCCGCAGCTCCTCTCCTACAAGGACATGAAGGCGCTGATCGAACGGCTCGACCCGGAATACCGCAAGCTTTCCGACGAGATCTGCTCGTCTCACATCACCTATCCGGGCCTGCAGGCCGTCTTGAAGCTGTTGCTTGCTGAACGCGTGTCGATCCGCAACCTGCATCTGATCATCGAGGCCATTGCCGAGATCGCTCCGCATATCCGCCGCACCGAGCAAATCGTCGAACATGTTCGCATCCGCATGGCGCAGCAGATTTGCGGCGACTTGAGCGATGCAGGCGTGCTCAAGGTGCTCAGGCTCGGAAATCGTTGGGATCTCGCCTTCCATCAAGCGCTGAAGCGTGATCCGAAGGGGGAGGTTCGCGAATTCGACATCGATCCGCGCCAGCTCGAGGAGTTTGGCCAGGAAGCGGCCAAGGTCATTCGCAGCCATTTGGATGCCGGCGAGCGCTTCGTTCTGGTGACTGCGCCCGAGGCCCGGCCCTATGTGCGCATGATCATAGAAAGGCTGTTCCCGACGCTGCCCGTCCTCAGCCATGTGGAGATCGCCAAGGGCGTGGAGATCCGGGTGCTCGGCTCGATATCGTAAGACAGATGCCGGAGACCGTCGTCCTCGCCGCTTTCCTCGCATTCTGCCGCGTCGGGGCCTGCTTCATGCTGATGCCCGGATTCGGCAGTGCGCGGGTCCCTATGCAGGTGAGGCTTTTCGTGGCGGTGGGTGCGTCCCTCGCACTGCTCGCCCATTTGTGGGACGTGATTGCGCCTCACGCCTCCGACCGGCCTGGCACGCTCTTACTTCTGATCGGGTCGGAGATTCTGATCGGCTCGCTCATCGGTCTCGTGGCGCGCCTCTATGTGCTTGCCGTGCAATTCATCGGTACCGCTGTTGCAACCATGATCGGATTCGGGATGGCTGGGGGTGGGATAGCGATCGAGGAAAACGAACTGCAGCCTGCCGTGGCGGCGATCATCTCCTTCTCGGCGCTGATGCTGCTTTTCGTCCTCGACTTCCACCATGCGATCATCGAGGCGCTGGTGACCTCCTATCGCCTTGCGCCCATCGAAGCGCTGTTCAACCCGCAATCGGCCCTCACCGATCTTGCCGATACGCTCTCCCAGGCTTTCTTCGTGATGATCCGGCTCGGCAGCCCCTTCGTGGCCTATGCGATCCTGATCAATCTAGCCTTCGGTTTCATCAACAAGCTCACGCCCCAGATCCCGATCTATTTTATCTCGCTGCCCTTCGTCATCGCAGGCGGACTCCTGCTCCTTTATTTCGGCATAGGCACCTTCCTCGCCCTCTTCGCGGACGGCTTCTTCCCCACAACCATCGGTCGGTGAAGAATGGACAGGCGACGCAGATTGGCAAAGCTCCTCACCCTGCAGAAGCGGGTGAAGGAACTGCATGAGGCCCGGCATGCGGCCTTCCTGAAGGAGGCAGCGGCTGCCGAACGCGAAGCAACAGAGATTGCGAGGCGCCTTGAAGCGTCGGAAAGCCTGGCGGCCCTCTTCCCCGACCTTTACCACCGGAGGATCGCGCAGGCGCTCGCCCGGCGAGAGGCGAACGAAGACAAGGCTGCCCAGGAAGCAAGGAAGATCGCGGCGGCAGATGCCCGAGCGAACATAGTGGAACGTGCTCATCGGGAGGTGCTGAAAAAGCACGAGCGTAACGTCGAAGAGAAAGCAATCCTTGAGTTCATCGAACAGCGGCTGAAGCCCGGAGCTTCGGATTAGCCGTCTTCGCAATCCAACCAAGGGCAAGTCTGCCGCAAGCTTCCCCTGTCATATTCGATGTTGAAAGGATCGGACCAACTCGTGGCAATATCACTTCCCGGCGATATCCTCCTTGATGTGGCGAAAGCCGCAGACCCGGACAGGGCCGCGGCCGCGCGTGCGCGCCTGCAATCGCTGGCCAGCACAACGCCCTTCGAAGATCCTTCGGTCATCGGGCATACCGACCTGCGTAAGGCCAGCCCCGTCCGTGCAGGAAGACCTGAACCCTTCGTGCAATTCGAAGCCATGGTGCTGCAGAATTTCCTGCACTCCATGCTGCCGGAAGAGGGAGATGCCGTTTTCGGGGAAGGACTATCCGGTGAGATGTGGCGCAGCCTGCTTGCCCAGGAATTGGGCACTTCGCTTGCGCGGCGCGGAGGCGTCGGCATCGCCGAGCGGATCCTCGGCGACCATTATATCGTCGATGGCAGAAAAATTCCTGTCGCAGGCGTTTCATCGGGGCCTGAGGCGCAGGAGTCAGCCACCCAGGCTGCGCTTTCGACGGCCCTCGTGGAGGAAATCGAGCGCCAGGCCGCCAAGACCCTGGCGGGTGATGTGCCACCCGCCGAGAGAAAGAAGTAGTCTAAACCTATGCGGAATGTTCATGCATAATCTGATCCAAAACACTCAGGCGCCGGATCTCGCTTCAGCCAATGCGGGCAGCGCGGGCCTTCTCAACCTTCTCCAGCGGATCGAAAGAAGCATCGAAGCGGAAACCGTGGCGCTACGCGCCGATCCCCGCTTCGACATAAAGGCGTCCAACGCCCGCAAGAGCCGGCACCTCCACGAGCTTACCAAGGCATTCAAGAACATCGGCGAAGCCGATCTGGGCGCCGATCATCGCGCTGCGATGCTGCGTTTGCGGACCAAGCTGGCCGCGAACGAAGCGGCGATCCGCGCCCATCTCAGTGCGGTGGGAGAAGTGGCTGCAATGCTGCAGGATGCGATCCAGCGCTCGCAAGCAGACGGCACCTATTCGGTGCGGGAATTCGGCGCGAAATAGGCTCCGCCATGTTCAAATTCGTCCTCGCCGCCGTCTGGATCAGCGCCGCCACACTGGCGGCCGTGTTTTACTCGTTCCAGGCGTCGCAGGCGCGGAACAGCGCTGAACCGCCACCGCCATTTTTCGGCGGGCTCGATTATGTGCGGACCAAGGTGATGTCCGTACCGGTGGTGAAACAAGGCCGGGTGGATGGCTACTTTCTAATCCGCCTCGTTTACACGGCCGAGCCGGAGCGGTTGAAAGCGCTTTCGGTGCCTGCCGACATCCTGCTTCTGGACCAGTTGCATTCCTATCTCTACGGCAATCCGCAGATCGATTTCTCGAACCGGCAAAGCGTGGATCTCGACGCACTGCGTAACGGGATACGTGACAGTATCAACACGCGCCTGGGCGAGACGCTCGTCCACGAGGTGCTGGTCGAGCAGGTCGATTATCTTTCCAAGGCCGACATACGCGACAACGCCATCCGCCGCAGGCTCGGCCCGGAGGAGTGAGCATGGAGAGCGCGTCTCGCCGGTTTCAGCCTCGAGGGCGAGCCACCGGCGGAACGTAGTCCTCCAGTTCCGGCGCGGGGAAGCGTACCGTCTCACCAAGCTCGGCGGAGCGGTAGAGGCCCATCAGGATCTCGACCACGGCGACGCCGTCATGGAAGGTCTCGAGCGGTGTCTCGCCCTTGCGGAAGCATTCGACCATGTGACGGTTCTCGTCCGTGTAGCCGTAGACGCCCGCCTCATCCTCCAACACCGGCATCAGCCCCTGCTCGGCGTTCTGCTTCTCGACCAGATCCTCGCCCTCCGAACCGGTGACGGCGCGTGACATAAAGACCTTGAGCCCCGTGCCGAGCGAATTGAACTCCATCGCGTATTCAGGACCGAGCAATTCGAGCTGGATGCGCAAGCCCGCGCCCACATAGGCCCAGGAGGTCGTGGCTTCGATCATAAGCTCGTTGCCTTCCTCGTCCTCCAGCTCGACGACGCCGCGAGCGAAATCCTCCGAGGGGCGGTTGCGGTAGTCGACCTCGGCCCCATAACGCTGGCGCAGAACGTCTGCATAATGCGGCCTGCTCCACTTGAGCGTGGCGACCGTGCCGTTCACCGCCTTCACCTTGAGCGAATTGCGCGGTGCACCGGGCGCTGTGAGCAGATGGCGCGCCACCTCCACGCTGTGGCACATCATATCGGAGAGGACGCCGCCGCCTTGCTGCTCGCCCTGCCAGAACCATGCTTCGTGCGGCCCGGAATGCTCTTCCGCCGCACGCGCGAGATACGGACGGCCGGTCGTAGAAGCGGCGCGGCGCCAGACGATTTCCTTCCCGCGCAGCACGGGCGTACAGAAGACCTGGTTTTCCAGATAGCCATGGTTGAGGCCGGCATCTTCGGCCAGCCGAAGCATCTCGCGTGCCTCCGCGATCGTGCGGGCAAGCGGCTTCTCACAGGCGACGGCGAAAACCCGGCTGCGGCCGCCCTTCACTTCGCCGTGCAGCCGGCGCATGACATCCAAGCGGGTATGGTTTGGCGAAAGAATCCATATCGCGTCCACGTCATCAGCCTGAAAAAGGCTTTCCAGGCTTTCATGCGCCCTGCATGTGCCTAGGCCGAGCTCGTCCACCAAGGAGACGATCTTGTTGCGCTTTTCCGCGCTGCGGCTAAAAACGCCGGTCACCTCCACATTCCGCACGCCGATCATGGAGCGAAGGTGGAACTGCGCGATAAAACCGGAGCCGACAAATCCAATCCTGAGTTTTTCCTTCGGCAGATCGGTCATTGTTCGTCTCCTCTACTCTGTTTTCAAGCCGTGGTTGCAGCACCGCGCGTCCTTTGGGGACCACACCCGGCGCTGTAAGTTAGTGAACTTATGCATGGCGCTTTCCGAAAACGGTTTCGCCCGTTCGGGCCGAAGCGCTTGCGCCGCGCAGCGGCGCCGTCGAGGCGCGCGTCTGGAAGGTCGTCGGCATCATGATGATCTCGCCGGTGTGGCTCTCGCCATGCATCACTTCGAGCAACAGGCGCATGGCCTCGCGGCCGATCGCGGTGCGCGGCTGGCTGACGGTGGTGAGCGGCGGATAAAAGGCTTGGCTGAGAAAAATGTCGTCGAAGCCCACGATCGAAACTTCCTCCGGTACGGAGACGCTCATACGTCTCAACTCATTGATGGCACCGAAAGCCATCTCATCATTCGCGACGAAGATCGCCGTGGGCGGCTCGGAGAGCGAAAAGAGCTGCCGGCAGTGCCGCTCCCCTGAGGGAAGCTGATAGTCGCCGATCACCTCGTAATCCGCCCGCAGCTCCAGTCCCGCCCCCTGCATCGCCCTGCGATAGCCTTCCCGGCGCAAGGTCGCCATGGCCTCCGGAATGGGTCCCGCTATGTGCGCAATGCGCTTGTGGCCAAGCTTGATGAGGTGTTCCACGGCCTCCCGCGCTGCCCCGATATTGTCGATCATGACATGGGGAAGGCCACTCTCCTCGATCGGTTCGAGCGCGACCACAACGGGCAGATCATGCAGGGCCTCCGGCAGGCTCTCCGCATCCGGCAGCTTGCCCGTGATCAGGATCATGCCATCGGCATGGCCGTCGCGCAGCATGTCGAAATACTCGACCTCACGCTCGGCATTGTTTTCCGTGTTGCCCATCAGGACGGAATAGCCCGCCTCACGGGCTGCCGCCTCCACGCCCTTCACGATGTCGAGATAGAAGGGGTTACCGATGTCGCGCACCACCATCAGCACGGCCATGGAGCGCTGGGTACGCAGGTTTCTCGCGCTCACATTGGGCCGGTAATTGAGGCGCTGCGCCGCCTCCCGGACGCGGCTGCGTGTCGGCTCCGCCACCAGGCCGGAGTCGCTCAGCGCGCGGGACACCGTCGCCGGCGAGAGGCCGAGCTCCGCCGCGATATCCTTGATGCGGGCTCGGCTCATGCGCGCATCGCCCGCCCACGGCCATAGAAAAGCATCAGCACCAGCAGCGTCAGGCCGAAAATCACCTGCCTGCCGGACTCCTCGATATTGATGGTGGTGAGGATGCTTTGCAGGATCACAAGCAGAACGGCGCCCGCCATCGTACCGGTATAGCCTCCCTTTCCCCCCGAAAGCGGAGTGCCGCCGAGAACCACAGCGATGATGGAAGGCAGCATGTAAAGCTCTCCCACATTCGCGAAGGACGTGCCCGCATAGCCGATGAGGCAAAGCCCGGCGAGGCCTGCGAAGGCGCCGGAAAGCGTGAAGAGCGAGACGCGGATCAGCCGCACCGGCACGCCCGCAAGGAGCGCCGCCTGTTCGTTGGATCCGATGGCGTAGACGCGGTAGCCGAAGACGGTACGCCTCAAGAGAAAGGCCATGAGCAGCCCGATCAGCACCCAGAGCCAGATGATGCCGGGGAGGCCGAGGAGGAACGGCCGCGTGACGAATTCCGACAGCGCCGGCGCCGCCCGTCCGGAAGGGACGCCCTGGCGGATGACCACGAGCAACCCTTGCAGCACGCCGAGCATGCCCAGCGTCATCACCAGCGGCGGGATGCGCAGCAGAGTGACGCCGACGCCGTTGAACGTGCCGAACAGCGCCCCCGCAGCGACACAAGCGAGGATAGCGGGCAGGATGCCCCCATCCGAGCCGTTCATCACATTGCCCGCGATGATTGCGCTGAGCGAGACGATGCCGCCTACCGAAAGGTCGATGCCCTCACGGCCGCCGAGAATGACGAGGTTCTGGCCAGCGGCGACGATGCCGAGAAGCGCGGCCACGATGAGCAGCCGCAAGATCTGCTGCGGCGAGGCGAAGCCGGGCGACAGCATCTCCCCCAGAGCGAGCAGGAGCACGATCAGGATCAGCGCCACCAGAAGCGGCTGGCGGATCAGACTTGCCGCGGCTAAGCGCGAAGCCTCCGCCCTTCCTGCGGTTTCCACGCTCATGGCCGAACTCTCCGCGTCACCAGCACGCCCAGCATCAGCGCCAGGAGGATCGCCAGCCCCTGCACGAGGTTCTGCCACTGGGAAGGCGTGCCGACATAGAATACGAGCGAGTTGATCAGGCCGATGATGAGCGCGCCGAGCACCGATCCCACGACCGAGCCGCGCCCGCCGGAAAGCGCGGTGCCGCCGAGAACCACGGCCGCTACCGAATAGAGCGTCATGGCCCCGCCCACGAGCGGGTCGCCGCTCGCCGTGTCACCGGTGATGCAGAGCGCCGCTAAGGCCGAGAAAACACCACAGAGCACATAGCCCTTGAGCCGGATCGCGGTCACCGGCAGGCCGCTCTGGAAGGCCTTGAAGGGATCGTCGCCCACCGCGAGCATCTGTGTCGTCAGTCGCGCGCGGACTGCGATGGCAAGAATGATGGCAAGCGCCACCACCACATAGAAGACGAAGGGGATCTCGAAGAACCGGCCGCCATAGGTGCGCCAGTAGACCGTCGGCGCCGGCGTGCCTGCCACAGGCAGCACATAGAGCGCAAGCCCGGTGAAGAAGATGCTGGTGGCGAAGGTGGCGACGATCGCCTGCAGGCGGAGCACCGCCACAACGATCCCGTTCAGGAGTCCGCAGGCGAGCCCCGTCAGGATGCCGATGGCGATGGCGCCAAGCACCGCCACTCCGCCACCGCCCCAGCGCTCCATGAGAACGATGATCACGCAATTGACCAGCGAGAGGATCGCCCCCACCGAGAGGTCAACATCGCCCGCATAAACCACATAGGTCTGGGCGACGGCGAGCATCATCAGGGCGAGATAGGTGCTGATCAGCCCCGTGATCGCCCGAAAGCCCAGGCTGTTCGGCTGAAACCAGCCATTGAGCGCCAGGAGCGCTACAAGGATGACGAGCGCCGGCAGGAATGGGAATCGCTCCACCAGTGCACCAAGGCCAGAGCGCGACGAAGATCTTGTCTCAACCGCGCTCATCATGCGGCCTCATATGCGGCGTGATAGAGATTGTAGCGGGTGCGGTCGGCGCCCGTGAGCTCGCGGCTTACCGACCCGCTGTTGAAGACCAGAATACGGTCCGCATTTGCGAGCAGCTCCGCATCCTCCGACGAGTAGAGCACGATGCCCATCCCCTCTGCCGCAAGCGAACGGATCAGCGCAAAGAGATCCGCCTTCGCCTGAAGGTCGATGCCCTTGGTCGGATCGTCGAGCAGCAGCACGTCCGGCCGGTCGATCAGCCAGCGCGCGATGACGATCTTCTGCTGGTTGCCGCCGGAAAGCGCATTGACCGGCTGTTCGTAGCCGGCAAAGCGCGTCTTCAGCGCAGAGAGCGGCTTAGCCGCCCGCTCCCGCAAGCTTCCCGGACGCACCAGCGAAAGCCTGTTGCGAAGGAAGTGGATGGGCGTCACGTTTTCCAGAATTGGACGGCCGTGCACCACTCCGTCCCGCCCGCGGTCGCCGGAAACATAGGCAAGCCCGCAACGGATCGCCTCGCGGGGTGAGCGGATTGCCCGCTCTTCGCGGTTGATCCGGATCGAACCTGCAGCGGCGGGACTGACACCGAAGATCGAGCGCAGCACAGCGGACTGTCCTTGCCCGTGCAGGCCGCCGAAACCGAGGATTTCGCCCCGTCGCACCTCGAAGCTCACACCGGCAAAGCCCTTGCCGCTCAAACCGGCCACGGACAGAACGGCTTCGGCCTTTGCCTCCACTGTGGCGGGCGGTGCGCCCTCCGTCACGGCCAGCTCGGTTTCTCCGACCATTTGACGGATGATGTTTGCGGGATTCGTCTCCGAAATCTGTGACGTGCCCACCGTCTCGCCGTCACGGATGACCGTTACGCGGTCGCCGACAGAGAAAATCTCGTCCATGCGGTGGGAGATGAACACGATCGCCCTTCCCTCCGCCTTCAGTTCACGCAGGATCTCGAAGAAGCGCTCCACCTGAGCCCGGTCGAGAGAGGAGGTCGGTTCGTCGAAGATGAGGATGGGGGCCTCGGTCGCAAGCGCCTTCATGATCTCGACCAGCTGGCGCTGGTCTTCGCGCAGGTGCTCAACCCGCGTATCCGCCGAGAAGCCCTCTCCGGCCACATCCGCAAAACGGGAGATATGACGCTCGGCAATCGCGTTCAGCCTTGCGCGATCGACAAAGATGCCGCCCTTGCCCGGCAGTTCGGGTAGGCCGATATTTTCCGCCACGGTGCGGTGGGCGGCGAGGCTCAGCTCCTGGTAGAAGGTCGCAATGCCCAGCGCGCGCGCTGCGCGCGGGCCGTCGATGGAAACCGGCTTGCCGTCAATCAGCACCTCGCCAGCATCGGGCCGCACGCTTCCGGAGACGATCTTGCAGAGCGTGCTTTTTCCCGAGCCGTTCGAGCCAATGAGAACGTGGACTTCGCCCTCCTTCAGGTCGAAGTCTCCCCGGCTGAGCGCGACCGTCGCCCCATAGGCCTTCCGCGCGCCTCGGATCGTGAGATTGGCCATGAGCTGGTACCTGGGATCAAACGCGGGAGCGGACCTGTCGGCGCGCTCCCGCTTCGGATCGCTTACTTGAACAGCGCTTCGGCTTCTTCGATCGAAAGCGAGCTCGTGTAGGAGTAGTAGCCCGGCTTGCCTTCAAGCTCGGCATGGACCTGCTTCACATTCTCGCTGTCGATGAACGGGATCGGCAGATACATGGCGTTGCCATACTGCCCCGCGGTCGCCGGCTCCTTGAGTTCCTTGCCCTGCAGCATGAGCACGGCCACGTTGAGCGCGCTTGCCATTACGCCCGGAGGGTTCACGGAAGCACCGGAGTTAAGGTTGTTCTCCACCCAGAGGTCGATGAAATCCTTGCGGATCTCGCCGGTTGCGGCGATCTGGTCTGTCTTGCCGGCATCCATGATCGAGCGCCAAGCGCCCGCAGCCATGCCGTCCTGTACCCAGACGCCGTTGATGTTGGGATAGGTGGCAAGGATGTTCTGCATGGCCTGCTGGCCCTTTGCCTGGTCCCAATCGGCGTTGACTTCGTTCACCACCTTGATGTCGGGATAGTCCTTGAACACGCTGCGGTAGCCCGCCACGCGCATCTCGTTGGCCGGATGGCCGGCGACGCCGTTGATGGCGACCACCTCGCCCTTGCCGCCGAGCGCTTCAGCGAGCCACTTGGCGCCGGCAGCGCCCCAGGCGGTCTGGTCGATGCCCACATAGATCGCATCGGGGGAAGAGACTTCCGCATCCGTCGAAATCACCAGGATTCCGGCTTCCTTGGCCTGCGCGAAGACCGGATCGAAGGCGGTCGGGCTGTTCGGGTTGATGATGATGGCGTCGACGCCCTGATTGATGAAGTTGCGCACATGGGCGATCTGGCCGGGCACGTCGACATTGGCGCTTTGAACCACCACCTCGACGTTTACGCCCTTGTCGGCCCACTTCTTGGCGGCCTCCTCGGCCTCCTCGATCATCTGTGTGCGCCACTCGCTTCCCACCCAGCCGTTTGACAGGCCGATCGTGAAGTCCTGCGCCTTCGCGCCAAGCGCGGAGAGCATCAAAGCCGCTGCAGCGGCGGCGAGAATTCCGGTTTTTCTGATCATATTCTCCTCCACTGAACCCGATGAAATCGATTTCAGTCCCATCGTGTAGCAGATGTCAGCGCTCTGATCCAGAGGATGGGTGCGGGATTCTTGATCTCGTTGCAAAGATGGGGGCCGGCGGGCTGGTCCACGAACCCGACCACACCGGTGTCTCGGTCATGTTCGGGGATGGATTTCGGATGGAGCCCAAAAGGATTATCAGCCATCCGCTGGCTGCGAAGGCCTCAAGTTGGAGCTTCTACACGACCTTCTCGCGCCTGCCCGTTTCAGCGGATCGCAGCAGGGCGTCGATCACGCGGTGAACCTTGAGCGCTTCGCGGCCACTCACTTTGGGCTGCGTGCCCGCTTCGATGGCGTCGAGGAAATCCGAGAGCACCGCTCGATGATGATCGTGCGGAAAAGCCATGGGGTCAGCGCCGGCGCCACCGCCAAGCACTCCGTCGTCCTGCCGGATCTCCGTTCCGTCGTGGAATTGCGCGACCATCGACGCACCTTCGATGCGTGCAGTGCCTCTGGTTCCGATGAACTCTATCGAGTCGGGGGAACCCGGATACGCGCAGGTCGTGGCGCTCACGGTGCCAATCGCACCATTCGGGAAGCGGATCGCCCCGGCGACAAGATCTTCGGTCTCCATGCGATGGACTTTCGTGGTCACCGCATAGGCGGCCACTTCCTCGGGAAGCCCTGCAAGCGAGATCAGGAGGTCGAGCGTGTGGATACCCTGCGTGAGCAGGACTCCGCCGCCATCACGCGCCTTGGTGCCTCGGCCCGGCTGGTCGTAATAGCTCTGGGGCCGCCAGTTCGCGAGCTTGGCCGAGACGCCGACCAGTTCGCCCAACCTGCCTTCTTCGATGAGGCGGGCAAGAGCGACGCTTACCGGCCGAAAGCGATGCTGCAGAACGACGCCGAGCTTCACGCCGGCCCTTTCGGCCGCCTCGACCATGTGCAGCGCGCGCTCCGTCGAAATCTCCAGCGGCTTTTCGAGGAGCACGTGCTTTCCGGTTTCCGCCGCACGTTGCACAAGTTCACCATGGCTGTTAGGCGGCGTCAGCACCATCAAGGCGTCGATGGTTTCGTCGGTGAAGATGGGTTCCAGATCCGAAACGACCGGGAGGCCCCAAAGCTCCGAAAAAGCCTTTCGGCGCGTTTCCGTGGGGCTATAGGCAGCCACCACCTCCACGCGGTCCTGAAGATCGAGCAGGCTTTTGGCATGTGGCGTCGACGCCATCCCCAGGCCGACGACTGCGATACGCCTTGTTGCCATGTTCCTCCCCTTCGTTTCATCGCCCCCTAAAAAGCAAACCGCTCCACCGCACGCATCACGCCGCGCAATTCGGCGAGACCCTTCAGCCTTCCGATACAGGAATAACCCGGGTTCACCTTCTTGCCGATGTCGTCGACGATGACGTGGCCGTGATCCGGCCGCATCGGGATCACCGCATCGGCCCGGCCCTCCTCAGCACGGCGGCGCTCTTCCTTCAGAAGCTCGTACACGACTCCCACCATATCGATATCGCCGTCGAGATGCTCCGATTCATGAAAGGAGCCGTCGGGCTCATGGCGCACATTTCGCAGATGCGCAAAATGGATGTCGGGCGCAAACTCCCTCGCCATCGCGACAAGATCGTTCTCGCGGTTAGCCCCGTATGAACCGGTGCACAGCGTGATGCCGTTGGATGGCGACTTGACCGCCCCGATAAGCGCGCGAGCGTCGGATGCCCTGCACACGACGCGCGGAAGTCCGAAAAGGGGGAAAGGAGGATCGTCCGGGTGGATGGCGAGCTTGATACCTGCCTCCTCTGCCACCGGGACGATCTCACGCAGGAACGCGAAGAGGTTTTCGCGAAAACCTTCCTCGGTCAGATCTCGGTAGACGTCCAGCATGCGGCGAAAGCTTTCGCGGTCATAGACGAATTCACGCGCCGGCACCCATTCGATGAGGTTGCGCTCCACACGAGCAATATCGCTCTCGCTCATCGTGGCGAGACGCCTGCGGGCAGCATCGATGCGCTCGCCCGGATAGTCGGCCTCCGCTCCGGAACGCTTCAAAACCAGCACGTCATAGGCGCAAAATTCCACAGCATCGAACCGCAGCGCAGTTCCGCCATGCGGCATCGGGTAATCGAGATCGGTGCGCGTCCAATCCGTGATCGCCATGAAATTGTAGCAGACGGTCGGGATACCGGCCGCCGCCACGGCACGGATGGAGCTCTTATAGTTCTCGATATATGCTCGATAATCACCGGTGCGCGTCTTGATGGCTTCGTGCAGAACGATGCTTTCCACCACGCTCCATTCAAGGCCTGCGGCTTCGATCACGGCCTTGCGCCTGGCAATCTCCTCCGCGGGCCAGGGCCTCCCGTCATTCAGGTGGTGCAGGGCCGTTACGACACCCACCGCACCTGCCTGGCGGACATGCGCCAGTGTCACCGGATCGTCCGGCCCGAACCAGCGCCATGTCTGTTTCATCGACTTGCTCCCTGTTCCAAAGCCATGTCGATCGCGGCCCGGGCACCTTTTTCATGAATGTTTTGTAGATGGCGGCCCGCGATCTGCGCCAGTTGCGTTGACGCTTCTCCCGTTACCGCATCGAAACCGGCGATCGAGAAGACCTGGCGGACGGCTTCCACGGCAGAAGGGCTGCCGGCGAGGACTTCTTCCAGATTCCTGTCCATCGGATCGGTAAACTGGCCCGCCGGAAGCGACTTTCCGCGCGCTTGGCAGCAGGCGATCCAGGCGGCAACGACCAGCATGAGGTGGCCGACCTGGCCTCCCCCTGCAAGGCGTGCTCGGGCAGTAGCCAGGATACGCTGAGGCAGTTTCTGACTACCGTCATTGGCGATCTGTGCCGTCCGGTGAACGAGCGCGGGGTTGGAGAAGCGCTCCGAAAGCGCAGCGATATAAGCCTGCGGCTCGAGCCCTGCGCCCTTTGGAAGGCTGGGAATGGCCTCGGCCCAGAGCCTGTCGACGAAACCGCGGATCGCCGGATCGGTAAACGCTTCTGACACGCTTTCGCGGCCGCAGAGAAGGCCGAGATAAGACAGGCCCGAATGCGCGCCGTTGAGCAGTCTCAGCTTCATCTCCTCGAAAGGCCGCACGTCTGAGACCATGGTGACGCCCGCCCGCTCCCATTCGGGCCGGCCAAGGGTGAAACGATCTTCCACAACCCATTGCATGAATGGCTCGGTCTTCACCGGCCAGGCGTCATCGAGGCCGATAGCGGCTGAAATCCGCCGGCGGTCCTCGTCCGTCGTGGCGGGCACGATGCGGTCGACCATTGTGGAGGGAAAAGCCACCTCCTCCTCGATGAAGCGCGCGAGTTCGCCATCTGCGGCGCCCGCGAACTGCAACACAAGCTCCCGCAGCGTCTCCCCGTTCGAAGGAAGATTGTCGCAGCAGAGCACCGTGAATGGAGGAATGCCCGACTGCCTACGCTCCTTCAGAGCCGCCAGCAAGAAGCCGTGCACGGTGCGCGGATTGGCGAGATCGGCAATATCGGATGCCACATCCGGGTGGGAGAGGTCGAGAGCGCCCGCAGCGTTACGCATATAGGCTTTCTCGGTGACGGTGAGAGTGACGATCCGCGTCGAAGAATGGGACATGCGCGAAACGAGAGCCGCCGGATTCTCCGGCGCTACAAGGAGCTGCCGCAGCGAGCCGATGACCCGCAGATTTTCTCCCGCCGCATTCTGGATGGAAAGGGTATAGAGCCCGTTCTGGGGAGAGAGAGCATCCCTCGTATCGGCGCTGCGGAGAGAAGCGCCTACGATACCCCAACCCCGTTCGCCGGCAGCCAGGCAACTATCGATATAGGCCGCCTGATGCGCGCGGTGGAACGCGCCGACGCCGAGATGGACGATACCCGGCTCCACCTCGGAAAGGTCGTAACCCGGCAATTCGTAGCCTGCCGCCCGACGAAGAGTTGTCTCCGAAAGCCGCTCTCGGCCCATGAAAGCCTCCTCCCTACGAACCCAGGCATTGCGCCAAGTACAACGGCTGCCCACGGCGCGCAATCCAAATTCATCATACAACTTTGGCGAATTTTGTATGTTGACATGAAACTTTACCGCGCTTAGCGATAAGAAAGAAACCGGCCGAAGGGAGGAGCGGCGGGTATGATGTCACTCATCCATCGTGATGTGCTCTTTCCGGCCGAGCCTACGGTGCGGTCGTTGGCGCGCGCTCTCTACGAAACCGTAGCGGGCCTGCCGATCATCAGCCCGCATGGGCATACCGACCCACGCTGGTACGCACTCGATGAGCCGTTTCCCGATCCCGCGCAACTCCTGATTGTTCCTGATCACTATATCTTCCGCATGCTCTTCAGCCAGGGGTTCGGGCTTGAGCAGCTTGGCATTCCCAGGCTGGACGGAACGCCCGTGGAAACCGACGGGCGGCGGATCTGGCGGCTCTTCGCGGAAAATTTTCACCTCTTCCGCGGAACGCCGACGCGGCTCTGGATGGATTACGTGCTGTCGGAACTGTTCGGGATCGAGGAGCCGCTTTCGGGCGCGACTGCCGACGCCAGTTACGACAGAATATCAGAGCGGCTTGCCGAGCCGGCCTACCGGCCGCGGGCTCTCTTCGAGCGCTTCAACATCGAGGTGATCGCCACTACCGAGGGCGCGCTGGACGATCTCTCCTGGCACAAAAGGATCAGGGAGAGCGGCTGGAGGGGCCGGGTCGTCACCGCCTATCGTCCGGACGCCGTGGTCGATCCAGATTTCGAGGGATTTTCAAAGAACCTCGACCGAATGGGCGAGATCACCGGTGAGGATACCGGCAGCTGGCAGGGCTATCTGGACGCGCATCGCAAGCGCCGCGCCTTCTTCAAGACGTTCGGGGCCACATCGTCCGATCATGGCCATCCCGACGCGGCGACGGAGAATCTCAGCACGTCGGAGGCGGCGGCCCTCTTCGACCGCGTACGCACGGGCAAGGCCGATCCCGCCGAGCGCGGACGCTTCCGCGCGCAAATGCTGACGGAGATGGCGAAGATGAGCCTGGAGGACGGGCTTGTCCTGCAGATCCATCCCGGCTCCCGGCGCAATCATTCACCGGCTATGATGGCACGTTTCGGCCGCGACAAGGGCTTCGACGTCCCAACCCGTACCGACTATGTGACAGCGCTCAAACCGATGCTCGACGCGATTGGGCTTGAGCCGGGGCTGACCGTCATCCTCTTCACGCTCGACGAGAGCACCTATTCGCGGGAGCTGGCCCCTCTGGCCGGGGTCTATCCCGCACTGAAGCTGGGACCGGCCTGGTGGTTCCATGACAGCCCGGAGGGCATGCGCCGTTTCCGCGAGCTCACGACAGAGACGGCGGGTTTCTACAACACGGTCGGCTTCAACGACGATACCCGCGCCTTTCCGTCCATTCCAGCACGGCACGACATCGCACGGCGCGTGGACTGCGCGTTCCTGGCGCGGCTCGTGTCGGAACACCGCTTGAGGGAGGAGGAAGCCTTCGAGCTGGCCGGGGAGCTTGCCTATACGCTCGCCAAGAAGGCGTATCGGCTTTGAGGAGCAATAACGCCTAACGCAAACGGGAGGAGATCATGTTGCGTTTTGCCAAACTTGGTTCCGCCGCGACTGTCGCGGCATTCATACTCACGGGAATGGCGAGCGCCCAGACGGTGCTGCGCTCATCCGACACCCACCCCGACGGCTATCCAACCGTCGAGGCGGTGAAATATTTCGGCGAGCTCATCAAGGAGCGCACCGACGGCCGCTATGAGGTGGAGGTCTACCATTCCGCCCAGCTCGGCCAGGAGGCGGACACCATAGAGCAGGTCCGCTCGGGCGTGATCGATCTCAACCGCGTTTCCATGGCACCATGGAACAGTCTCGTTCCAGCGACGCTCATCCCTTCCCTGCCCTACCTGTTTCGCTCGCCCGAGCACGCCCGCAATGTGATGAGCGGGCCGATCGGCGATGAGATCGCGAAGGGCTTCGAGCAGCATGGAGTTGTGCTGCTCACCTATTACGACGGCGGCGCGCGCTCCTTCTACAATTCCACGAAACCGGTCAACTCGCTGGAAGACCTGAAGGGCATGAAGTTCCGCGTCATCCAGTCGGACGTGTTCGTCGACATGGTGGCCGCGCTTGGCGCCTCGGCGACCCCGATGCCCTATGGCGAGGTCTATTCGGCGATCGAGACGGGCGTCATCGACGGCGCCGAGAACAATTTCCCGAGCTATGAATCAGCCAAGCACTTCGAAGTGGCAAAGAATTTCTCTCTCGATGAACATACGATCGTGCCGGAAGTCTTCGTCATGTCCAAAGTCTCCTGGGACAAGCTCACGCCGGAAGACCAGGAGATCTTCAAGCAGGCGGCCCGCGAGTCCATGGAGCGGCAATGGGAGCTCTGGGACGCGCGCGTAGCCGAATCGCGCAAGATAGTCGAAGCAGCCGGATCGCAGATCACGACGCCCGAAAAACAGCCTTTCATCGACGCCATGAAGCCGGTTTACGAGAAGTATGTGAACACGCCGGAGCTTCAGGACCTGGTCAAGCGCATCCAGGAAACGGAAGGTTAAGGCCTGGTCTGGCGGGCCGGACTAGGTCCGGCCCAATCTTCCCGGAACCAGGAGACGCGAAATGTCTGAACCGCTCAGCATCGGCGAAGCTCCCACGGCCGGCGAAAGCCGTGAGCTTCCAAAGGCAGCCAAGGTCTTTTCCGCAGTTTCGAATGCCGCGCTCTATATCGCAGGCGCAGGCCTGGTGATCATGTCGGTGATTGTCCTCTGGCAGGTCATCCTCCGTTTCTTCCTGAACTGGAACAACAGCTGGACCGAGCTCACGGCCATCTTGATCATGAGCTGGTTCATCTTTCTTGGCGCTGCGGTAGGGGTGCGAGAGAATTACCATCTCGGCTTCGACGTTCTCCTCTATGTCTTGCCGAAAGGGAGCAAGAAGATCCTGCGCACCATCTCGGACGTGATGGTGATCTGCTTTGCGATCGGCATGATCTATTACGGCTGGCAACTCATGGTGTTGCAGTGGGATGAACGGATGCCGGCCCTCGGCATCTCCGGCGCTTATCGCTATCTGCCCCTGGCCGTCGGCGGAGTGCTCATCCTCTTGTTTTCGGCCGAACGCATCGCTCTGCGCTGGTCCGGCGTGGATGTCGACCAGGATGTCCATGACCAGGACGAAGTTCCGTCCGTCGCTGACGTGAAGGAAGTCTGATGGCAAGCTGGATTCTTTTTGGCACCTTTACGCTCCTGATGCTGATCGGAACGCCGATCGCGTTCTGCCTGGGCATCGCGAGCTTCGCCTGCGTTCTCTATCTCGGCCTGCCGCCGCTGGTGGTGTTTCAGCAGATGAATTCAGGCATGAATGTCTTCACGCTGCTCGCCATCCCCTTCTTCATCTATGCGGGCGACCTGATGGTGCGCGGCGCTATCGCGCAACGGATCGTCGCCTTCGCGGGATCGCTTGTCGGGCACATGCGCGGAGGTCTCGGCCAGGTTAACATCGCCGCCTCCACGCTCTTCGGCGGCATCTCGGGCTCGGCAGTCGCCGAAGCGGCTGCCGTCGGCGGCCTGATGATTCCGCAGATGAAGCAGCGCGGGTACGGTGTCGACTATGCGGTCAATGTCACATCGATGGCCGCGCTTATCGCGCTTCTCCTGCCGCCATCCCACAACATGATCATCTATTCGATCTCGGCGGGCGGAAAGATCTCCATCGCGGACCTGTTTACTGCCGGGATCATTCCGGGCCTGCTGTTCGCCGCGGTCCTCATGGTGACCGCCTATTTCGTCGCCCGCCGGCGAGGGTATCCCGTAGAACCTTTTCCCGGCTTTTCACGCGTCCTCTGGTTGCTGATCAACTCGCTGCCGGGACTGCTCCTCATCGCCATCATCTTTGGCGGTGTGCGGTCCGGCGTCTTCACCGCGACGGAAAGTTCCTGCATCGCGGTCTTCTACGCGCTTCTGGTGACGCTTCTTATCTATCGCTCGATGAGCTGGCACAATTTCCTCCACGCGACACTCGGCGCGGTGCGGACCACGGCCATGGTGCTGCTCATCATCGGCACAGCGGCCTCCTTCTCCTGGCTGATGGCATTCTTGCGGGTACCGGCACAGCTCACGGACTTCCTGACGGGCATTTCTCAGGACCCGTTCGTGATCCTGCTCCTGCTCAACGTCCTCATGCTCTTTCTCGGCACCTTCATGGATATGGGGCCGACCATCATCATCACCACGCCCATCTTCCTGCCGGTGGTCCAGGCCTATGGCATCGATCCGGTCCATTTCGGCGTGGTCATGATCCTCAATTACGGGATCGGCCTCAATACGCCGCCGGTGGGAGCCGTGCAGTTCGTGGCCTGCGCCGTAGGCAAGATCACCGTCTGGCAGGCCATGCGCTCGATCTGGCCCTTCTATCTGGCAGGGATTGTGGTGCTCGGGCTCGTGACTTATGTGCCGGCCATTTCGCTCTGGCTGCCGAGCGTGTTCAAATAGGAGAAGGAATGGCCACCCAACCGTCCGCCGATATCCGGTTGCAGCGGAAGCCCAAGCTTTCCGAACGTGTCGTTGCTGCGGTGAAGGAGCAGATCCTCTCGGGCACCTACCGTCCGGGAGAAAAGCTTCCGACGGAGAACCGGCTGACCGATCTGTTCGGCGTAAGCCGGACCGTCGTGCGCGAGGCGATCGCGACGCTGGCGGCCGACGGGCTGGTGGAGTCGCGCCAGGGAGCAGGTGTGTTCGTACGCGAACGATCCGCCCTGGCCTTCAGCCTGATCACCGCAGAAATCAACCACAAGATCTCGCATGCGCTGAACGTCATAGAGGTGCGCATGGGATTGGAGATCGAAAGTGCGGGCCTCGCCGCGCTGCGTCGCAACGGGGCTCAGGAAGCGGCCATCCAGGAGGCTTTTTTCGAGTTCGACCGCCTCCTGGAACTGGGGGAAGCGACGGGAAAGACTGATTTCGAGTTCCACCGGGCCATCGCCTTGGCCACCAATAATCCCTTTTATGTCGAGGTGCTGGACGCCTTGGGCATGCGCGCCATACCCTGCGACGTCACCTCTCCTTGGGGTGCCGACAGCTTCCTGACGCGCGAATATCAGGAAGAGCTTCAGGTGGAGCATCTGGCCATCCTCAGGGCCATCTCCGCCGGCGATGCGGACGCCGCCCGCCAGGCGATGCGCCAACATCTTTCGGCCAGCCAAGAGCGCTACCGCGCTCGCCTGAACGGTCAACAGGCAGACTACCGCCCGGGCCGTGGCATCACCCCACGGCAGTATGACCAGAAGCAAGATCAAAAGCGGAGATCGCGATGAGCGACACCCATCTGGAATACTCAATCCGCCACGCAATCGATCCGCTCGCGGCGGCACGCATGGGGACGGAGGAACTGCGCGCCAATTTTCATGTCTCCGGGCTTTTCCAACCTGGCAGGATCAGCCTTACCTACACGCTCTATGACCGCATGATCGTCGGTGGTGCCATGCCGGCCGGCGAGGCGTTGACGCTCGAGGCGATCAAGCCCGCCGGGACGAAAGGCTTCCTGGATCGGCGCGAGCTCATCGCCGTCAATATCGGAGGTTCCGGCAAGATCGCGGCGGATAGTGAGAGCCATCACCTCTCCTCCCGGGATATGCTTTATGTGGGGATGGGGAGCGACGTGACATTCGCTTCGGACAACAGCAACAACCCGGCGAAATTTTATCTGCTCAGCGCCCCGGCGCATATGAAACATCCTACAAAACTGATCCGCATAGGGGATGCCAAGCGCCTCGATCTGGGTAGCCAGGGGACGTCGAACGAGCGCTCCATATTCCAATTCATCCATCCCGACGGCGCTCGGACATGCCAGTTGGTCGTGGGGATGACGACGCTTGCGACCGGCTCGGTCTGGAACACCATGCCAGCCCATGTGCACGACCGGCGGATGGAAGCCTATCTTTATTTCGACCTTCCGGAAAACGCGCGCGTCTTCCACTTCATGGGTGAGCCCAGCGAGACGCGACATATCATCATGGCCAATGAAGAAGCGGTGATCTCGCCGCCATGGTCCATCCATTCCGGCTGCGGGACAGCGAATTACAGTTTTATCTGGGCCATGGCCGGCGACAATGTCGACTACACGGATGTAGATCCGGTGCCGCTGGAGACCATGCGATGACGTCCTCCTTCAGTCTCGAGGGGCAGAGGATCATGATCACTGGCGCGAACACCGGCATCGGCCAGGGAATTGCAGTAGCGGTGGCGCGCGCAGGAGGGTCGGTGCTCGGCGTCGGCCGTTCGTCGATGGAGGAGACGGCGAAACGTGTCGTAGCCGAGGGGGTACGGTTCACGACGATCTCCTGCGATCTTTCCGACGCTTCTGCGACGCGGGCCATGTTCGCCCGGGCATGGGAAGAGCACGGGCCGATCAACGGCCTCGTCAACAATGCGGGCATCATCCGCCGCGCAGACGCGATCGACTTCACCGAAGCCGATTGGGACGAGGTCATGGATATCAACCTCAAGACGCTCTTCCTGCTCAGCCAGGCCTTCGGCAAGAAACTGATCGGCGGCGGCCGGCGGGGCAAGATCGTCAACATCGCGTCGATGCTTTCATTCCAGGGCGGAATCCGCGTCGCCTCCTACACGGCCTCCAAGCACGGCGTGCTCGGCATCACGCGGCTGCTTGCCTGCGAGTGGGCGGCCAAGGGCATCAATGTGAATGCGGTGGCGCCGGGATATATCGAGACCAACAATACCGAGGCCCTGCGCGCCGACGCGGATCGCAGCGCCGCGATCCTGGCCCGCATTCCGGCCGGGTGCTGGGGACGTCCGGAGGATATAGGCGATGCGGCTGTCTTTCTGCTTGCGCCGGCCTCGGACTACATGCATGGCGCGACGATCCCCGTCGATGGCGGTTGGCTCGCAAGATAGGAGGGCCTTGGAGCGCCGGTGGCGCTTGACGTTCCGGCATGGATCCTCGGGAATACACGCCTGAAGGACCAAACCGCAGCGGGTCGAAGCTAGTTGGGAGACTTTCATGACGCAACACGTTGCCAGGCGGGCCGAAGGCGAATGGACTGACCTCGGAGGCGGCAGCCGCCGCCGGGTGCTCGTCCACACAGATGAGCTGATGCTGGTGGAATTCACGTTCGAGGAAGGCAGCGTGGGCGCGCTTCACTCCCATCCGCATGTACAGGCATGCTACGTGGCGGAAGGCCGCTTCGAGGTAACGATCGGGGATAGGACGACAATCCTCTCCGCGGGCGATTCCTTCATTGTCCCGTCAAACACGGTCCATGGCGTCAAGGCTGTCGAGGCAGGCCGACTGGTGGACAGCTTCACGCCGAAGCGCAGGGATTTCCTGTAATGCCGAATGGAAAGTCCTTTTCACATGACGAGCCCGCATGCTCCGCGCATGCGGGCCCATCCTCGGGTCAACTGCGTTTGAAAGCGCCGTTTTCCCAGCCTTGGAACTTGCCCGTAAAGAAGTCTACGTCGCGATAACCAAGCAGGTTCAGCACGGTGTAGGTGTGTGAAAGCTGCAGGCCGCCACGGGTGAAAAGAATGACCCGCTTGTCCGGAGAGACGCCCGCCTGTTCGTAAAGCGCCTTCAGCTTTTCCGCCGGGAGCAGCACGCGGTCCTCATCGAAAGTGGCATCCCAGAACACATTGACGGCCCCGGGGATGTGCCCAGCCGCATAATCCGAGGGTGAGCGCACATCCACGATGACCACATCCGGATTGTCCGCAAGCGCCTTGATCTCGGCCTCGTTTAAGAACTGCGGCGCGCCGTCGGCCGTCGCCGCCGTTGCTCCATCCTCGAAGGTGTAATTGGCGAGCGAGACCTGCTGACCGGCGCGGGGATCACGGCTCCATTCGTCCCAGCTCGCATCGTAGAGCACGACATTGGTGTAGCCGAGATTCTTCAGCGCCAGGTAATTGTTCGCAGCCGCCACGCCGCTGCCGCAATAGGACACGACTTCCCGATCGGGGGTGACGCCTTTGGATTGCAGCAGCGCCGTCAACACAGGCTCAGACTGGAGCGTCGCTTCCTTCGTCAGCAGGCTTGAGGCAGGGACGGCCTGCGCGCCGGGTATGTGGCCGTCGGCGTAAGCATCTTCGTTACGGCCGTCGATGATGATGGAACCGTCCGCCCCCACCTTGCTTGCGACATAGTTCTTGTCGACGCGGATATCGTTCTTCCGTTCAAGCTTGAAGGAGGTGGCGGCAACCTCAACCGGCTCCGTCGAAAATCCGTCGGTCCAAGCAGCGGCGCCACCATCGAGCACGTGCGTCTTATCGCCCAAGCCGGCATATTCGAAGGCGACGTAGGCGCGGCCCGGAAGCGCTGTGGTGTCGTAGATGAGGATCGTGTCGCCGTAGCTGATGCCGGCAGCGCTGAGTTCCTTCTCGAAGACGTCATCACCTGCAAACTCGTTGCGGATGCCGTCGCTTTCCGAGACATTGAGGCGCTGCCAGGGCAGATTGATTGCTCCGGGGATGTGGCCCTTGGCGTAGGCTTCCGGCGAGCGGACGTCGATTACCTTGGCGCCACCCGCTATCAGCTTTTTCGCCTGCTCTGCGGATACGATGATCGGGAAGCGTTGCGTCTCGGCATGGGCCGCGGGGGCGGCCAGAAATGCGTCGGAGCCCGGTATTATAGCGCCCGGGAGCACCAGAAAACTGGTCACGAAAAGAGTGGCGATAGCGGATTTGGACATGATCTGACCTCAGCAGGAGTGGAAGCATGAATAGACTACCGGCGCAGTAGAGATTTCAAAGCGGCGCTATTTCAAATTTACTGCTGCGGAGAGTACGTTTTTCTTCGACGCGCCTGCTTCGCGCACGTGCTCAAAGTCCACCCGGCCGAGGCTCCCAGCCGGTCAGCGCCTGCTCCCAATTGGGAAACCAGGTCAAAAGCTGGACCTGGATCGCACGATCCCAACCGGCAAAGATGGAAAGGCCCGTCAGGATCAGGAGGATCCCCAACACGCGCTGAATGGTCGAGGCATTCGCCTGGAACCAGTAAAGCCGCTTAACGATCCGCCTGCCTCCGGCCATGACTGCGGCCATCGGTATCGCTGTCCCAAGGGAGAAGGCGAGCGTGACCGCCACCGCCCCGAGTGTCACAGTCTGGTTGAGGGCAAGCGTGATGACGGATGCCATGATCGGCCCGACACAGGGACTCCAGGCAAGGCCAAGGCCGGCGCCGACAGCCAACCCCCCGATGAAACCGGGATCGCCATTACCGGCCGGCACTTTGCCCGCCATCCCGCTTGTCCAGCGTTCGAAGGCGCTGTGGAGCGGCGGTACGGCCAGGATCAAGCCGAGCAGGATCAGGATGGTTGCCGCGAGCGTGCGGTTCAGATCGGGCGGTACGCCAAGAGAGCGGACGAGGAAGCTCAAGGCCAGGGTCGCCAGGCTGAAACTTCCCACGAAACCGATCACGACACCGGCTGGCCGGCCCTTCCCCTCCTGAGCAGCAGTGGCCAAGATCACCGGCAACAGGGGCAGCACGCAGGGCGACAGCACCGTTATGATGCCCGCGAGGAAAGCGAAGCCGAGGGTGACCAGCATGGCCGATACGCGCCGTTCAGGCGCTAGAGCTTCGAGTTGGCGTTGAGACCGTCCACGCCCCCGCCATTCCAGGATTTCACGGCCTGTGCATTGGAATCGAGAAGGACGAAGGTGTCCTGATAGGTGACGCCGTATTTGCTCTTGAGCTCGGTCTCCTTGTCGTAATCGGCGATAACCAGCGTAAGCTCGGGGTTTACCTCCGCCCAGCGGGCGTTGAGCTCCGTCACCGTGGCCCGGCAATTCGGGCACCAGCTGGCGAAGAAGAAGACGACCGTCTTGCCTTTTTCGGCAAGCGTCCTGAGCTGCTCCTCGCCCTGGAAGTCCAGGACCGTGGCTCGCGGGGCAGAAGCCTCGGCCGGGCTGTCTGTGGTTTGCGCAGTGTTTTCCGCGACCGCCGGAAGCGCAGCGAAGGAAAGAAATCCGATTATGACAGCTAGATGGGCCCAATTTGGCATGGTGAGGGTTCCTTTATGCGGTGCAGTAAAAAGCGGCGAGGGATTTGATGGAAGGGAGAATTTTTTGTCGTAAGGCAGTAAATGCGGATGAAAATTCCAAGCGACCGCCAGATTTAGAGGCTCTTGCGTTTTACGTAGCGAGCGGCGGTGCAAATATGGGTCAGCTTCTTCCTCACCAACTGAATGGAAATCTCATGCGATCCGCGATAATCGGTTCCGTCCTCGCGCTCGGGCTATTGCTGACCGGCGCCGCAAATGCCGAGCGCCTAACCGACAAGCCCTTGGTCGATGCCGCATGGCTCACCGAAAATCTGGGCCAGGAGGATTTGGTGGTCCTCGACATCCGCGATGCGGCCAACAATGTCGATCCTTATGCCGAAGGCCATGTGCCGGGCGCCATCAGCGCGCGCTACTCGGAAGCCGGCTGGCGTACGACGGTGAACGGCATCCCAGGCATGTTGCCTCCGACCGAGCAGATTGAAAAGGTGATCCAAAACCTCGGGGTCAACGACGACAGCCATGTGGTGATCGTTCCCGCCGGCACCAATGCGTCGGAATTCGGCGGCGCTACCCGCGTCTACTGGACATTCAAGGTTCTCGGCCATGATGCCGTTTCGATCCTGGACGGCGGGTATGCCGCGTGGGCCAAGGCCGGCGGCGAGGTCTCGAAAGAGGTCACCACGCCAGAGCCGGGAAATTTCACCGCGAATTTCCGGCCCGAACTCCTGGCCGATGTGAAGGAGGTTCAGGAGGCGATCGCGGGAGACACCAATCTGATCGATGCGCGCTCAGTCGCCCAGTTCATCGGTCAGGAGAAGACGAACACCGTCAAGGCGCTCGGCACTGTGCCAACTTCGGTCAATATCAACTTCGACAAGTTCTACCATCCGGAGAAGCCGGGTTTCGCGAGCGCGGAGGAGATCGCACGGCTCGTCAAGACCGCTAGCGTGCCTGATGACAAGGGCCTGATCACCTTCTGCAACACCGGTCACCTGGCCTCCATCGCCTGGTTCGGCCTGTCGGAGGTCGAGGGCCTGCAGAATGTGCGGCTTTATGACGGCTCGATGTCGCAGTGGACTGCCGACGCTTCGCGGCCGGTGGTCGCGCAGTAGCTTTCCTTCCATTCTGCCGATCTGCCCGGACGGCATCCGGGCAGATCGCATTTTCGGGTATGCTTCATGACTGATATTACCGCCGGCGGGAAACTTGCCCGCACCATCCCAATCGACCGCGGGCCTGTTGCAACCGTCCTCGCGGTGCTTGCCATAGGCACGGCCGCTATCGGCACCCTTGTGGATCTCCGCCAGGCCGTCCTTTTCCTGATCGGCGGCCTCCTCGGGCTGACCCTCTATCACGCCTCGTTCGGCTTCACCGGTGGGTGGCGCCGTTTCGTCGTGGAGAAGCGCGGTTCGGCGCTTCGCGCGCAGATGCTGATGATCGGTGCTGCAGCGATCGTCTTCATCCCCCTCCTTTCGACGGGGAACGTCTTCGGGCAGGCGCTCGTGGGCGCGGTGGCACCGGTCGGCATGTCCGTGCTCTTCGGCGCGGCCATTTTCGGCTTGGGTATGCAATTGGGCGGCGGCTGCGGCTCCGGCACCCTGTTCACCGTGGGTGGCGGTAGCTCACGCATGCTGGTCACGCTTCTGTTCTTTATCGTCGGAGCGGTGCTCGGCACGGCTCACCTGCCCTGGTGGCTGGAGCTGCCATCGCTGCCGGCCATTAGCCTGGGGACGAGCCTGGGCGTGCCGCTTGCAATCGCGGTGACGCTGATGGGACTTGGCGCAGTGGCCTGGATCAGCGCAACAATAGAACGCGGCGCGCATGGCTCGCTGGAAACGCCAAAGCCGGCCCCGACCGCCGGCATCACGCGCCTTCTCCACGGGCCATGGCCATTGATCGGTGCTGGTCTTCTTCTCGCACTGCTGAACATCGCCACCCTGCTCATCGCTGGGCACCCCTGGTCGGTAACCTACGGCTTCGGCCTGTGGGGCGCGAAGGTCGCGGCGGCTGTCGGCATTCCGGTCGCCGAATGGACCTTCTGGACCTGGCCGGCTCAGGCCAAAGCGCTGCAATCGAGCGTGCTGCAGGACGTCACGTCGGTGATGAATTTCGGTATCATCCTGGGCGCGGCGCTCGCCGCCGGTCTTGCAGGCAAGTTCGCGCCGAAGGTGCATGTGCCCTTCGCTTCCTTCCTCGCTGCAGCGATCGGCGGCATCTTGATGGGCTATGGCGCGCGGCTTTCATTCGGCTGCAATATCGGCGCGCTCTTCAGCGGCATTGCTTCGGGCAGCCTGCATGGCTGGCTCTGGTTCGTGGCTGCATTTGCCGGTAGCCTCGTCGGCATCTATCTGCGTCCCTTCTTCGGTCTCGACGGGTTCAAGTCAAAATGAGCGCCAGAAACACCCTCCTGTTCGGTACGGGCCTTCTCGTCGCCACGGCGGGCATAGCTGCGGATCATATCGCGGCGGCGGGCCGCGCCGCCGCGCCTGCAGCCGTCGCCACGCCAGCAAATCCCTGTGCTGCTGCACCGGTCGCCAATCCCTGCGCGGCGAACCCGTGTGCCGCAGCTGCTCCTTGCGGGGCTGGAAATCCATGCGCGGCTGCTCCTGTTGCAAACCCCTGCGCGGCAGGAAATCCGTGCGCGGCGGCGAGCCCCTGCGCTGCTTCTCCGGCCTCCAATCCCTGCGCAGCTTCAGCACCTTGTGCAGCGGCAAATCCATGCGCAGCGGCGGCGCCGGCCGCAAACCCTTGCGCGGCGGCAGCACCGGCAGCGAATCCCTGTGCCGCGAGTGCTCCCTGCGCGCCGTTCAATCCCTACGCCGCCGGGGCGCAGTGAGGCGTTCCGATGGCCGAGGAAGATCTTCGCAGGGCTGTGCAGGAGGCGCTCTACTGCGAGCGTATTCTCGCCAAATCGGGCGAGAATATCCTGCGCGAGACGCTGACCGACGCCAACTCGGTGGAGGCCTGGTCGCATTATCCGCCGGGCGATGTGTTCGACCCGACGAGCGGCGGGCAGTGGTACTATCACTGCCATATCCCTCCGGCAGACGAAGTGGAGCACGGGCATTTCCATTGCTTCGTGCGGCCTCAAGGTGCCGGTGGTCCCGTGCATCACCTGATCGCCGTGGGGGTGAACCCTTATGGAAAGCTGCACCGTCTTTTCACGGTCAACCAATGGGTGGTCGGTGATATCTGGCTGGATGCCGAGCAGAGCATCGCTCTGTTGCCGCGCTTCGACATGGACCTTGCGAAGCCCTCCTACCTCGTCAATCGGTGGCTCACCGCCATCGTGCGGCTCTATCAAGCGGAGATTGCCGAGCTCATCCGGGAGCGGGACCGTGTTCTCTCGGCGCATGCTGCTCCTGACGGCGTCCAAGCCCGCGAGGATCGAAGCCTGGAAGTCACGTCGTCGCTGCTCGTCGACCTGAACAAGCGCGCACAGGAACTGGGCGCTTAGGGTCTTCCGAAACCCTGGCCGCCAAGGCTGGTCGGGCTATCCAGCCTTGGCCGATGTTTCGTAGAGCCTGGAACCAGTCTCGGCATCGACGCCCGCAAGGCTCACGTCATAGCCCCAAAGACGGCAGACGTGACGCAGCGTCGCGTCGCGATTCTCCTCGTCCAGGAGGACGCCGCTCTTCACATTGTGCTGCAGGCGCAGATGCCGGTCACCCAACAGATCCACATCCACCACTTGGATATCTGGCTGACTCACGCCGATGTCATAGCTGCGGGCGAGCGATGTGCGGATCGCTTCATAGCCGCGCTCATTATGGATCGACGCCACTTCGCAATAGGGGTCGCTCGACTTGTCCTTCAGCAGGAAGAGCCGGAAATTCCTGATGAGCGCAGGGCTCAGATACTGCAGGATGAAGGATTCGTCGCGGTGGTTTGCCCAGGCATCCAGTAGCGTGTCACGCCAATTGCCGCTGCCGGCAATCTCGGGAAACCACTCGCGGTCTTCCGGCGTGGGCTTGCCGCAGATGCGCTGGATGTCCTGCATGAGCGCAAATCCCAGCGCATAGGGGTTGATCCCTGGAAAGCGCGGATCGTCGAAGTCGGGCTGGAAAACCACATTCGTGTGGCTCTGGAGAACCTCCAACATGGCTCCTTCGCTGATCTTCCCCTGATCGTAGAGCCGGTTCATGATGTAATAATGGACGAAGGTGGCGCAGCCTTCGTTCATCACCTTCGTCTGCCGCTGCGGATAGAAGTACTGGGCGATGACGCGGACGATGCGCAGGAGTTCCCGCTGCCAGGGTTGGAGGATCAGGCTGTTCTTTTCCAGGAAATAAAGAAGGTTTTCCTCCGGCAGATTCAGCCTCTTCTTGCGCTCGGCAACCTCCGCTTCCACCTCGTCGTCGTCTTCTTCCGACGTGCGCGGCGGCAAGGTTCTCCAGAGATCGTTGAAGGTCTGCTCTTCATATTCCAGCCTCTCGCGGGCGCGTTCGCGCTCCTTTTCGGAGGATAGGCGCGGCGGCCTGCGGTAGCGGAACACGCCCTGATCCATGAGAGCGTGTGCGGAATCGAGGATGGCTTCAATCGCCGCCGTGCCGTATCGCTCCTCGCATTTGGCAATGTATTTCTTGGCAAACTCCATATAGCTCAGAATGGCGCTCGCATCCGTCCATTGCTGGAAGAGGTAATTGTTCTTGAAGAAATGGTTGTGGCCGAAGGAGGCATGCGCCGTCACCAGGGCCTGCATGGCCATGGTGTTCTCTTCCATGAGATAGGCAATGCACGGGTTCGAATTGATCACCAGCTCATACGCCAAACCGCGCCGCCCGGAGCGATAAAGATGGTCCTCGAAGACGAAGCGCTTGCCGAAGGACCAGTGCTGGTACATCAAGGGCATGCCGACCGACGAATAGGCGTCGAGCATCTGCTCCGAGGAGATTATCTCCAGCTGGTTGGGATAGACGTCGAGGTGCAATTCCTCCAGCGCAATCTTCTCAATGGCGTCGTAGGTGCGAGACAGGGTTGAAAAATTCCAGTCGGAGCCGTCGAAGAGAAGCGTCGAGCCCGGGGCTGCTTTCGTAGCGGACATCGTTCCAATCACCTGCGCGTCTGGGCGGCGTTTTGCCGAGCGAAGAGCTTGCGGAACACGGGATATATGTCCGCCGGACGGGCTATGCGCGTCATCTGGAAGTTCGGCCATTTCTCACCGACGGTGCGGTAGGCTCTCCAAAGGGAGGTGCCATTATCGGTGGCCCCGAAGATCTCGGTTTCCCGTTCGTCGATGATTTCGACATAGGCATAATACTGGCAGAGCTCCATCAGCTCGTCGCGCAGCATGGAGGCGCACCGTTCCGAATCGCCAGCGATATTGTCGCCATCGGAAGCTTGCGCGGCATAGATGTTCCATTCGCGCGAGGGATAGCGCTCGCCGATAATGCGCTGCATTTCCTCAAGCGCCGTGGAAACGACCGTGCCGCCACTCTGGGTGGAATAGAAGAACGTCTCCTCGTCTACCTCCCGCGCTTCATGGGTGTGCCGGATGAAGACGATGTCGATGCGGTCATAGCGCCGCTTCAGGAAAAGATGCAGAAGCACGAAGAAGCGCTTTGCCAGGTCCTTCTCGCGCTCGCCCATGGAGCTCGACACATCCATGAGGCAGAACATGACAGCGCTCGCGTTGGGAAGAGGCTGCGGCTCGAAGCGATTGAAGCGGACATCGACCGGATCGACATAAGGGATGCGCCGGCGCTTGCGCTCCAGCGCCTCCAGTTCCGCCCATAGTGCTTCAAGCTGCTGACGTTTTGCCCATTTGTTCGGATCGGCCTCCAGTATTGCAATCTCTGTGGCAAGCCTCTCCACCTCTTGCCTGCTCGGCCGGTGGAGCGCGATGCGCCGGCCGTAGCTGTTGCGCATGGTCCGGCCGACATTGATGTTGGTGGGGGAACCACTCGTTGCAAAACCCGCGCGGCGCGGCTTGTAGGCCACCGCCTCCTTGAGGTTCATCTTCACCATGTCGGGAAGTTCGAGATCCTCGAAGAAGAGATCGAGCACCTCCTCGCGTGAAAGCACGAACTGGAAATCGTCGTCCGCGCCTCCGCGGCCGGCCCCGGTGCCGCCGGCGCCCCCGGAACCACCAGGCTTGGGAAGGCGGTCCCCCTGGGAAAACTCCTTGTTTCCCGGGAGGATATAGGCTCTCTCTCCGCTGGAGCGATCAGGACGAAAAGTAGGCTCGCTCGTCCCGCGGGCCGGCATCGGCACGCGATGCTCGGCGTCCACGTCCGTTATCTTGCCGGCCTTGACCTGCTCCTTGATCGTCCGCTTCAGCTCTTCCCTGGCCCTTTTGAGGAAGCGCTGCCTGTTTCCCAGGCTCTTGTCCTTGGGATTAAGCCGGCGATCGATATAAATCGGCATGAGGAAACCCGCGCATCGTCAGCCTGCCTTATTGACCCGCATATACCAGTCGACGAGGCGCCGGACCTGACGCTCGGTATAGCCGCGCTCGACCATGCGCTGAACGAATTCCGCATGCTGCTTTTCGGTCTGTGAATCCTTCTTCGAACCGAAGCTGATCACCGGCAGCAGATCCTCCACCTGACCGAACATGCGCTTCTCGATCACTTCACGCAACTTCTCGTAGCTCGTCCAGGATGGATTGCGGCCATTGTTCTTGGCGCGTGCCCTAAGCGTGAACTTCACCACTTCGTTGCGGAAGTCTTTCGGATTGGCGATGCCGGCCGGCTTCTCTATCTGCGACAGCTCGCTGTCCAGCACCTGCCGATTCAGGATCTGGCCGGTATCGGGATCCTTGAAGTCCTGGTCTTCCAACCACGCATCGGCGTAGGCGATGTAGCGGTCGAACAGGTTCTGGCCATATTCGCTGTAGGACTCCAGATACGCCTTCTGTATTTCATGACCGATGAATTCGGCGTAGCGGGTCGCAAGCTCCGATTTGATGAAATCGAGGAAAGACGTCTCCTTCTCCTTCGCGAACTGCTCGCGCCGGATGGCCTGTTCCAGGATATACATGAGATGGACCGGATCGGCGGCCACCTCTTTGGTATCGTAATTGAAGGTCTCCGAAAGCACCTTGAAGGCAAATCGCGTGCTCACCCCGGTCATGCCTTCGTCCACGCCCGCGGCGTCACGGTATTCCTGCACCGACTTCGCCTTGGGATCTACGTCCTTGAGGTTCTCACCATCATAGACCCGCATTTTGGTGTAGAGCGACGAGTTCTCATGCTCCGTAAGCCTCGTCGCTACGGTGAAGCGGCTCAGGATCTCCAAGACCTCGGGAGCGCAGGGTGCATTCTTCAGCTCGCTTTCACGGAGAAGTTTGTCGTAGATCATCTTCTCCTCGGTGACCCGCAGGCAATAGGGCACCTTCACGACCAGGATGCGGTCGAGGAAAGCTTCGTTGTTCTTGTTGTTCTTGAATTGCAGCCATTCCGACTCGTTGGAGTGGGCAACGACAATGCCTTGATAGGGGAAGGCGCCGAAATTTTCCGTTCCGTTGTAATTGCCTTCCTGGGTAGCAGTCAGCAGCGGATGGAGCACCTTGATCGGTGCCTTGAACATCTCGACGAATTCGAGCAGGCCCTGGGTGGTGCGGTTCAGGCCGCCGCTATAGGAGTAAGCGTCGGGATCGTGCTGGCTGAAATTCTCGAGCTGGCGGATATCGACCTTGCCAACCAGCGAGGAGACGTCCTGATTGTTCTCGTCCCCGGGCTCCGTCTTGGCGATGCCGATCTGCCGCAGCCGGGACGGCGTGAGCTTGACGACACTGAACTTGGAGATGTCCCCGCCCACTTCTTCAAGGCGTTTGGCCGCCCACGGGGAAATCAATCCCGTAAGCCGGCGCCGGGCGATCCCATATTTGTCTTCGAGCAGGTCAGCCATCCGGTCGGGGTGGAAGAGCCCCAGCGGAGACTCGAAGATCGGACTCACCTTGCCGTTGACGGAAAGCGTGTAGATCGGCCGCTGTTCCATCAGCTTCTTGAGCCGCTCGGCGAGCGAGGACTTGCCGCCGCCTACAGGCCCAAGGAGATAGAGGATCTGCTTGCGCTCCTCGAGCCCCTGTGCGGCATAGCGGAAGTAGCCCACGATCCTTTCGATCGTGTCCTCCATGCCGTAGAAGTCCGAGAATGCCGGGTAGATCTTTATCGTCCTGTTGGCGAAGATCCGGCCCAGCCTTTCGTCCATGCTGGTATCGATCAGGGTAGGCTCGCCAATCGCCTCAACCATCCGCTCGGCGGCGGTGGCATACATGGATTTATCGTCCCGGCACGCGAGGAGATATTCCTGAAGGCTCATCTCTTCCCGCGCCGCGCTGCTGTAAATCTCCGAAAAGAGATTAAAGACGTCAGATTCGCTCCTGTGCATCGCACCTTCTCCCGACAGGCCGGTTGGTTGCAACGGAGATCGCTGCCTGTCGGCTCCTGCTTGGAGTGAACGGTTTCCCCCACCCAAAGTTCCTTCCGGAACTCCCGAAGCCAGCTACCCGTGCATTGCCGTGCGCGATCATCGTTCGAAACCAGACGATAACATGATCGAACGTTTCAAGCTGTGCTATTAAGGCACTTCCATACATGCACGGCTTGGTTGTCCCCCGCTATTATGCGCAGCTCTATGACATGAATGGGGCTATGGAGAAAAAACCGGGAGATTGTAGGCAGATCTCAGTCTCTACGAATCAGTCGACAGGCACGCGGATTATCGCGCCGCCCTCTTCGCGGCGATCACGCACAAAATGACGCCGGAGGCGACGGCGACCATCATTGGGCTTACCGCTTCCCCCAGGAACAGACCGGCCATGCAAAGCCCAAAGAACGGTTGCAGCAGTTGAAGCTGGCCAACGGCGGCGATGCCGCCCTGCGCGAGCCCGCGATACCAGAAGATAAAGCCGACGAGCATGCTGAAGATCGAAACATAGACGAGGCCGATCCAGGCCTGCTCGCCAATCGCCTGCAACGAAGGCGGAAAGACCAACACCGTCAGCGCGAGCATGGCCGGCAGCGCCAGAACCAGGGCCCAGGAGATCACCTGCCAGCCGCCGAGCCGGCGGGAGAGCTTGGCTCCTTCGGCATAGCCAAGACCGCAGACGATAATGGCCACCAGCATCAACAGGTCACCCTTCGCCGACGCGGAGAAATCCTGCGTAAGCGCAAAGCCGGAGACCAGAAGAGCTCCCAAAGCAGAGAAGAGCCAGAAAGCGGCACGCGGCCGTTCGCCTGCCCGCAGCACACCGAAGGCCGCAGTCGCCAATGGCAGGAGACCGATGAAGACAATGGAATGAGCAGACGTCATGTACTGCAATGCCAGAGCGGTGAGCAACGGAAAGCCAAGGACCACGCCGAACGCCACAATCAAGAGCGATCCGAAATCGCCGCGAGCCGGCCGCTTTACGCGGAAGATGAACAGCAATCCCAGCGCAAGCATGCCCGCGATAGCGGCGCGCGCCACAGTCAGGAACAGGGGGTCGAAATCCAAGACCGCGGCGCGAGTTGCTGGCAGGGAGCCGCTGAAAATAAGGACGCCAACAAATCCATTCGCCCAGCCGCTCGCCCGTTCCATTGAATGCTCCGCATGATTTCTCTCCTCATGCGGCCCCGGGGGTAGCAATACCAGAGACAGAGCAGTACAATTGAAGAAAACTGTCCAGATGCTGGAGCAGTACAGTTGGATCAGGTTGTCTCAAAGACGAGCCGCGGCACGCGAACGGGTGACGTCGTGGAGAGCATCCGCAATCGCATCGCCTCACGCAGCCTATTGCCGGGTTCACGTCTGCCTTCCATCCGCGCCTTTGCGAAATCTATGCAGGTCTCGAAGTCGACCGTGGTGGAAGCCTATGAGCGGCTCGTCGCCGAAGGCCTGATTCGCTCGCGGGCCGGATCCGGCTTTTATGTCACCGCGCCGCTTGCGCCCTTATCGCTGGCTGGGATCGGCCCCAAGCTGGACCGGGAGGTCGACCCGCTCTGGATTTCACGCCAGTCGCTGGAGGCAGACGAGCTTGTGCTGAAACCGGGCTGCGGGTGGCTTCCGGCAAGCTGGATGCCAGGCGAAGAATTGCGGCGGGCCTTGCGCGCGCTGTCCCGCGCCGAAGCGTCCGCTCTCACGGACTACGGAACGCCGCTCGGACTTTCTGCACTGCGCGTGCTCCTTGCCCGTCGGATGTCGGATCACGGTATCGAGGCGTCCCCGGACCAGGTCATGCTCACCGAATCGGGAACGCAGGCCATCGATCTCCTCTGCCGCTACCTGATCGAACCCGGCGACGCGGTAATCGTCGACGATCCCTGCTATTTCAACTTCCATGCCCTGCTTCGCGCGCACCGGGCGAAAGCGATCGGCGTTCCCTACACGCCGAACGGCCCCGACATCGCTCGTTTCAAGGAAGTTCTAGAGAAGCATCGGCCGAGACTCTACATCACCAATTCTGCGCTGCAGAACCCGACCGGGGCGACGCTTTCCCCGGTAATCGCCCACAGGATCCTGAAACTGGCGGAAGAGGCGGACCTCACGATCGTCGAGGATGATATCTTCGCTGATTTCGAATGGACGCCCGCGCCGCGGCTTGCCGCATTCGATGGGCTGCAGCGGGTGGTGCATATCGGCAGCTTCTCGAAAACACTTTCAGCATCCGTGCGCTGCGGCTTCATCGCGGCCCCTCGCCCCTGGATCGAAGACCTCGCCGACCTCAAATTGGCGACGAGCTTCGGCAGCGGGCGCATAGCTGCCGAACTCGTCCTGGCGCTGCTTAAGGACGGCAGTTATCGCAGACATCTCGACAGGTTGCGCGGCAGGCTCTCCCAAGCCATGGAAAATACGATAGCTAAGCTGAAGCCTCTCGGGATCGAGCCATGGCTGACACCGAAGGCGGGACTTTTCCTCTGGTGCAAGCTCCCCGAAGGCATCGATGCGGCTTCGGTTGCGCGGCGTGCGCTTGCTGAAAATGTGGTGCTTGCGCCGGGGAACGCCTTCAGCCTGTCGCAATCGGCCAACGGGTTTCTGCGCTTCAATGCCGCTCAATCTGAAGAGGAGCGAATCTTCCGGGTTCTTGAAAAAGCCATGCAGGCCTGAATGTCAGCGTGCCGGCGCGAATACTGAGATCGCGCTCGGGTGGACCTTGAAGTGGGCCGGCGTGGAAGTGACGATTTCGCCATCGGCGTTGACCGGCATGGGGACCTCGGTCTCGATATCGAACTCCACGCATTTGGCCGTGCGGACTTCCTTCCACGCACCATGCGTGCCCGCCCGGAAGGACCGAAGCATCAGCGCCAGCTTCCAAAGATTTTTCATCTCGAGACTGTATAAATCGAGATGACCGTCATCGATCTCCGCATGCTCCTGGACGACATTGCCGCCACCATAATGCACCCCGTTGCCGACGGCGATCTGATAGGTGTCGACCGTAATTGCCGTTCCCTTTTCCAGGATACGCGCCTTGAAGTGCCCGGCCTTTGCAAGCACCTTGATGGCCGCAAGCGCATAGCCCAGGCGCCCGAATCGCTTTTTCAGCACCGGATCCAGTCCTTGTGCCAGATCACTGCTGAGGCCGATGCTCGCCACGTTGAAGAAGGCGTGCCCGTTGACCGTGCCAACATCAACCGGACGGGTCGATCCTCCGACAATCACATCCGCGGCTTCGAGCAAATCCATTGGGATATCGAGCGTACGGGCAAGGTCGTTCGCCGTGCCAAGCGGGATAATTCCCATTGGCAGGCCGCTTTCCATCACTGCGAGGGCGGCGGACGAGACGGAGCCGTCTCCGCCCCCCCACGACAACCAGATCCGCACGATCGCGAAGACGCATGATGTCTCGCGCAATCTCTGGAAGAGCCGAAAACGGCTCGAACGTGACCGACAGCCCTCCTTCCTCCAGGCGCTGCATGACCGGCTCAATCGCTTCCTGACCACGGCGCGCCTTGTTGTTGACGAGCAACAAGGCACGCCTTTGCTGACCTTCACTCATATCCGACCCGCGATTTCCACCCCGCGGAGATAGGATCGTAAGTTCCGGATTTCGACAGCAATGCAGCCAATCCAGCATATTAAATCTTTGTAACTGGAAGCGCGCTTGGCGACCCGCTCGAAACCGGCAGGCGGGTATCTGCAATTTCCATACGATATTTTTCTCAAGTTATAGTTGTGGGCTATTTAAATATAAGTGCTGAATCGGGAGATAAGGGGTGCGTCAGATCAAAAGCCGCAACCAAGGGCGAGCACGATGCACCAGGTAGACAACTACACGCCAGAGCAACGGAAGAGACTGTCTCGCTGGTGGTCTAACTTCAGCCGGGCAGAAAGCGGTGCCCGATGCGTGGAGATAACGCTGCGCGGGCGCTGGCACCTGGCGGAGTGCAAACGGCGCCATCTAATGCGGCGCAATGAAAACCGATCCCACCGCGCACCGGATCGGCTTAGCCCCAGCCCCAGCTTCGGTATCTTCGGTACCGAAAAACGGAGGCTTGAGAGCCCATAAACTGCGCATGAGCAATAGCCGGTCCTCCCGCCCCCCGGACCGGCTTGGTCCAAGGCCCTGCTCGGCAAGAGATTGTTCGAGCGGGGCCTTGGAACCCCGAACAATGCCGCATGCATGCGGCCAACCCATGTCTGTCCTCCCGCCCCCCGGACCGACTGTTCCCAAGGCCCTGCTCGGCAAGCAATTGTTCGAGCAGGGTCTTGGAACCCCGAACAATGCCGCACCTCATGCGGCCAACCCATGTCGGTCCTCCCGCCCCCCGGACCGACTGTTCCCAAGGCCCTGCTCGGCAAGCAATTGTTCGAGCAGGGTCTTGGAACCCCGAACAATGCCGCACCTCATGCGGCCAACCCATGTCGGTCCTCCCGCCCCCCGGACCGACTGTTCCCAAGGCCCTGCTCGGCAAGCAATTTGTTCGAGCGGGGTCTTGGAACTCCGAATAGCGCCGCACCTCATGCGGCCACCCATGTCGGTCCTCCCGCCCCCCGGACCGGCTTCCCCAGGGCCCTGTTTCGGCAAGCAATTGCTGGAGCAGGGTCTTGGACTGGAAAAACGCGGCGCGACCTACCCGCCGAAAGGATGCCCGGTTATCTTCGGCCAGCCCGCATCAAACGGATGGCCCATGACGCCGACGAGCTTCGCACTTCTGATCCTCTCCACGACGATTTTCATCGCTGCCGCCAGCTCGGCCAAGACCTGGGCTCTTTCGAGCAACAGCCTCGTCTGGCTTGCGCTCACGCTCGTGCTCTACACGATCGGCAACCTGATCATGCTGAGGCTCATCCGGGACGTGGGCATGGCGTCAGCACTCAGCCTTTCCGCTGTCGTCCAACTGGTGGCGGTGAACGCGGTGGCCCTGTTCTTTTTCGGGGAGAAGGTGACGGCGATGCAGGGCGCAGGCCTCGTGCTTGCAGTGCTCGCCGTCGCACTGATCAGTCTGCCGCTGGGAGAATGAACCCACTTTATTCCTTAACGGCCCCCGTCATGGACGAGACGTAATAATCCACAAAGAACGAGTAGAGGATCACAACGGGCAAGGAGCCAAACAGAGCGCCCGCCATCAGTGCGCCCCACTCGAAGATGTCGCCCCGCACCAATTCGGTCAGCACACCAACCGGGATGGTCTTGTTCTCGGAAGACTGGATGAAGGTGAGAGCGTAAATGAACTCGTTCCACGAAAGGGTGAAGGCGAAGATGCCGGCCGAAATCAAGCCGGGGACCGCAAGCGGCAGGATGATCTTGGTCAGGATTTGCCAACGCGAGGCGCCGTCCACCAACGCGCTTTCCTCCAGCTCGAAGGGTATCGAGCGGAAGTAACCCATCAGGAGCCAGGTACAGAAGGGAATGAGGAAGGTGGGGTAGGTGAGGATAAGCGCCAGCCTGGTATCGTAGATGCCGAGCTTGAAGACGATATAAGCGAGCGGAATGAAAAGGATCGACGGCGGTACGAGATAAGCAAGGAAAATCAGCAACCCGACAGGCCTCGCGCCCGTGAAGCGGATGCGCTCGATGGCATAGGCGGCAAAGACGGAAGCCGCGATCGAGAGGAATGTCGAAGCAACGGCGACATACATGGTGTTCAGCAGCCAACCTGGATAGGAGGTTTCAAAAAAGAGAAACCGGATGTGATCCAGGGTCGGCTGGACCACCCAGAAGGGGCTGTGATTGTTGTAGTCGGTCAGCTGCGCGTTGGGTTTGATCGCCGTGATCGCCATCCAATAAAACGGGAAAAGCAGCACGAAAACGAACACCGCAAGCGGCAGATAAAGAACCACCACCTGCCGCGGCAGCCGGTTGAGGTAGCTCATCCCCTCGTTGGTGTCCGTCAGGATATCTGTTTGCGCCTGGCTCATCATGCGCCTCCTCAATCCCGCCCGCCCTGCTGCCACTTACGGCGTTGCAAGCCAAAGAAGCTGAACATGATGGCTGCTAGCAGGAAGGGGATCATGGCCACGGCGATCGCCGCGCCCTCCCCGAGCTGCCCGCCCGGAATAGCCCGCTGGAATGAGAGCGTCGCCATCAGATGCGTGGCATTCACCGGCCCGCCCTTGGTGAGCACATAGATCAGTTGGAAATCGGTAAAGGTGAAAAGAACCGAGAACGTCATGACGACGGCGATGATCGGCGTCAGCATGGGAAGCGTTACATATCGAAAGCGCTGCCAGCCGGTCGCTCCATCGAGTGCCGCGGCTTCCTGGAGCGATTGGGGAATGGTCTGCAAACCGGCAAGCAAGCAGATCGCCACAAAAGGAATGCCACGCCAGACATTCGCGGCGATCACCGATGCGCGCGCATTGTTGGGATTGCCAAGGAAATTGATCGGGCTGTCGATGAGGCCTAGTTGCATCAGCGACCAGGAAATGATCGAAAACTGGGAATCGTAGATCCACCAGAAGGCCAGTGCCGAAAGGACTGTCGGCACGACCCACGGCAAAAGCACGATCGCGCGGAAGAAGGATTTGAAGGGAAGTTTTTCGTTCAGGAGCAGCGCCAGCCAGAGGCCGAGCGCGAATTTTAGGATCGAAGCGACGATCGTGTAGAGAAGCGTATTGAAGACCGAGAGCCAAAAAACTCCATCTCGCGCCAGGAATTCGTAGTTCTCCAGCCCGATGAAGATCCCCTCCCGTCCGATCCTTGTATCGGTGAAACCGAGCCACACCCCGAGGCCCAGCGGATAGGTCAGGAAGCAGAGCAGGAATGCAGCCGCCGGCAGCATGAACAGGACGGCAAGCACACCGCCGCTTTGCATCAAAGCGGGAAAGCTGAAGCGGGGCGTCGTTTCGGTCGTCAAAGTGGACATCGCACATCTCCGGCCGGGATGGGATCGCGCACCGGCATCAGCGATACCGGTGCGTCATGGCAGCGCGCCGAAGGCTGGCACTATATCCGATAGTATCGGTTCGCCCGTCTCTCGGCTTCGGCTGCGGCGTCTTCCGGCGTCGCCTGTCCCGTCACCGCTGAAGCGAACATGTCCACAAGGACATAATCCGCCATCACCCCGGCCGAAGCATAGCCGAGCGGTCCCGCATAGCCGTTCGGCCTCAGCGTCTCGGAGGCGCGGGCATAGGGCGCGTGGATCGGATCCGACGTCCATACCGGATTGTCGGCAAAGGCCTTGAGAGGCTGGCAGCAATAGGCGCTGGAGCCCTCGATCCAGGCATTCATCTGGTCCGCCTCCATCATGAACTTGATGTAGGCCTTTGCGGCTTCCGGATATTGGCAATGATTGAAGACGAGCAGCGAGCTCGTTTGGTGCAACTCCACGCTTTCGCCGACCGGCCCGATCGGGAAGTTGGTGGTGCGGATATCCGCGGCCATTTCCTTCAGCGCCGGGTCGTTCTTGGCCGCGTAGTAGAGGGAAACGCCATTCGCCGTCAGCGATACCTGCCCTGCGAGGAAAGCGCGGTTGTTGTTGATGTCCAGCCAGCTTTCCGTGCCGGGAATGAAAGTCTCGTAAAGCGCCTTTGCATAATTGATCGCGGCGATCGTCTCAGGGCTGTTGATGGTGACCTTTCCTTGTTCGTCGACCATCTTGCCGCCATGGCTCCAGAGCAGCCAGTGGGCATAGTTGTTTCCATCGCCGACTGCTTTGCCGTGCGGAAAGCCGGCCGGCGTTCCGTTGGCCTTCAAGGCTTTGCAGAGCTCCAGAAACCCGTCTGTGTCCTTCGGGAATTCGCTGAAGCCCGCAGCCTTCACTTGGCTGTCGCGGTAGCAGATGGCGTTTCCGATCGCCGTCAGCGGCATCGCGATGAACTTGTCGCCTCGCGAGGCATAGCCGCGCAGGCCGTCATACCAGCCGCCGTATTTTTCGCCGAGATAGTTGGCGAGTTCCGTGAGGTCGACCAGCTTGTCGGGATATTGATGCGCATCGTCGAACCAGCACATCACCATGTCCGGGCCGCTGCCCACATTCGCGGCAACGGCTGCCTTGGGGCGGATATCCTCCCAGCTCTCCTGATCGATACGGACCTCGACACCCGTTTGCTCGGTGAATTTTTTCGTATTGGCGTTCCAGGCGTCCTCGTCGCCCTTCACGAAGGGCACCCAGCGCAACAGCCGGAGGCTTGCCCCCTCCTCTGGCGTGTAGCTCGGCTCGGACTGCGCGAATGCCGGGCGAAGCCCAAACGCATTGAGGCCGGCCATGCCCGCCAGCCCCGCGGAGCCAGCCAGAAAGTCACGTCTCCTGATCGTCATTGTCTCCTCCACTTCATTGCGGGGTTCCCACACCGGCACCCTCCCCGCAAAGGGATGCCGAACACGGCTCGGGGTGGTCCTCCCCCATCCCGAATGCCTGCTGTCTGCTAAGCTGAAAGCCTCTTTCCCGTCTCCTTGTCGAAAAGGTGAACCCGGTCGGCATCGATGCCGACCGTGATCTTCTCTCCCGGTCGTGCCTGCACGCGCTCGCGGAACACGCAGTTCGCCTCCACGCCGCCAAGCTTGACCATCATGTGTGTCTCGTAGCCGGTCGGCTCGGTTACGATCACCTCGACCGGAAGACCCGCCGGGTCGAGCCTGATGAATTCGGGTCGCAAGCCGTAGACAAGATCGCGGCCGGCTGCCGCAGGGCCATGGTCTGCGACCGGCAATTTCGTTCCGTCCTCGGACACGAAAACGGTTCTGTCCCCGGGGTCAAGACGGCCAGGCAGCATGTTCATGGCAGGAGAGCCGATGAAGCCGGCAACGAACAGATTGGCCGGTCGGTCATAGAGATCGAGCGGTGCGCCGATCTGTTCGACGATCCCGTCATGCATGACGACGATTTTGTCGGCCATGGTCATGGCTTCTATCTGGTCGTGCGTCACATAGACGGTGGTCGTCTGCAGGCGCTGATGGAGCTCCTTGATCTCCGCCCGCATCGCAACACGCAGCTTGGCATCCAGATTGGACAGCGGCTCGTCGAACAGGAAGACCTGCGGATCGCGCACGATCGCTCGCCCCATGGCAACACGCTGGCGCTGCCCGCCGGAAAGCTGTCGCGGATACCGGTCGAGCAGATGCGAGAGGCCGAGAATTTCGGCCGCCGCTTTGACCCTCCGGTCCTTTTCCTCCTTGGGCGTGCCCTTGAGCTTAAGAGAAAAGCCCATATTGTCGGAGACGGTCATATGCGGATAAAGCGCATAGTTCTGGAACACCATCGCGATGTCGCGATCCTTGGGCGGGACCGCATTCACCACCCGATCACCGATGCGGATGGACCCGGCACTGATGTTCTCCAGCCCCGCAAGCATGCGCAGCAATGTCGACTTGCCGCAGCCAGACGGCCCCACGAGGATGACGAATTCGCCGTCGTCAATCCCGATATTCACGCCCTTGATGACAGGGACGGTCCCGAAGGACTTCTTCACATCGAGGAACTGAACTCCTGCCATCTGCTCCCTCCCGAACTGCTAACCTCGCCCAACCAGCGGCATTCCGGTAGCCATCACGGTCATTGTCAGCACATTGGCCTCGAGCGGGAGGCTCGCCATGTAAACCACTGCCCGCCCCACATGCTCGACCGACATCGTCGGCTCCGCCGCGATCTCGCCGTTCGCCTGCAGCACGCCCACGCTCATTCGCGCGGTCATGTCCGTGGCGGCATTGCCGATGTCGATCTGCCCGCAAGCTATGTCGAAGGGCCGGCCGTCCAGCGCGGTGGCTTTCGTGAGGCCGGCGATGGCGTGCTTGGTCGCCGTATAGGGCGCTGAGTGGGGGCGCGGCGTCTGGGCGGAGATCGATCCGTTGTTGATGATGCGTCCGCCGCGCGGCGTCTGCGCCTTCATGAGACGCATTGCCTGCTGGGTGCAGAGGAATGCGCCTGTGAGATTGGCTGCGACAATCGTGCTCCACTGCTCGAAGGTGATTTCTTCCATTGGAACTGACGGCAGGCTCATTCCGGCATTGTTGACCAGAAGATCGAGCCGGCCGAACGCATTTTCGATCTCGCGGAAAAGAGCTTGAACCGAAACAGGATCGCCGATGTCGGCGCGCATAGCCTTGAGGGCACCTCCCGTTTCCGCCGCGATTTCGCCGGCGGCTCTCTCAAGTATTTCAGCGCGCCTGCCAGTGATGGCGACGGTGTAGCCCTCTCTACTCAAGGCCCGCGCTATGGCGCGACCTATCCCGGTGCCCCCACCCGTTACCAGTGCAATCTTCCCTTCGCCCGATCTTCCTTCAACCGCCATGCGTGATTGTCCCGCCTAGTTCATCGTCTATGTGGATTCTGATGATTTCATCAAAGCTCTTCTCGGCCCGGAAACCAAGACCCTCGGCACGCCGGGCATCGAAGTCCGTCGGCCAACCCGCCACGATCTGCCGGATGAGCGGGTCGGGTTCGCGGCGAATGAGACGCACGGCCCTTTCTCCGGCAACCCGCCTAAGCGCCTCGATTTCTTCACCCACCAGGGCCGAAAGGCCGGGCATTGTCAGGTTTCGTCTCGCGCCCACCCGATCGAGATCAAGCGTGGCTGCGTGAATGAAGAAATCGACCGCCGCACGTGGGCTTGCAAACCAATGACGTACGTCCTCGTCGACCGGCAGCACGGCTTCTTCCCCCACGAGCGGCTCACGAAGGATGTTGGAGAAGAACCCTGAAGCTGCCTTGTTCGGCCGTCCCGGCCGAACGCAGATCGTGGGAAGTCTTATGCCTATCCCGTCGAAGAAGCCCCGCCGCGAATAATCGGAGAGCAGAAGCTCCGAGATCGCCTTTTGCGTCCCATAGCTCGTGAGCGGCGTGGTGAAGAACTCGTCGCCGATCTTTTCCGGAAAGGGCGCGCCGAACACGGCGATGGAGGAGGCAAAGACGAGACGGGGGCGGTAAGGCTCCTTTAGCCCCTCGAGCCTGATCGCATCGAAGAGCGCACGGGTTCCATCGAGATTGATTCGATAGCCTTTGTCGAAATCCGCTTCTGCTTCGCCCGAGACGATCGCGGCGAGATGGAAGATGATGTCGGGGCGCAGGCCCGCGAGCTTGGCCGCATTGCCCGTTTCGGAAATATCGATGGCGAACGCCCGCGTTATATCGGAGAGGGCCGGCGGCATGGGCGTTTCCACCACGTCAACGAGCGAGAGGCGGCGGATCTCACCACCCAGAATTTCTTTGCCGGCAGCGAATCGCTCGACCAGCTTGCGGCCGATCATGCCGGCCGCACCGATCACCAGAACATGCATTCCGGAAGTCTCCTCCCACGACCGTCAAACGCGTCCCAGAGTTGTAGAGCGGTTATCCTCCCCGCATGGAACGTCCCTCCGCGCCCTGCTCCCACGGCAATTGAAGCGGGGCGCCTGCTCGCCAAAGTAGGGCATTCAAAATGCAATGAGTCAACGCGGTTTGGATTCCAAGGCTGCAGAACCTGGGAATGATACCGATTTTGAACAATTTTAGACGATGATGGTGCTGCCGGTGAGGATTGAACTCACGACCTCTCCCTTACCAAGGGAGTGCTCTACCACTGAGCTACGGCAGCGTCGCGTTCGGGCGGCCTTCTGCCATATCGGTTGCCCCAGCGCAAGCACTAGCTCCATTATATATGGAAGATGTGCAGAAGGTTGGCGGATGCGGACTGAAGGAGTGGGCGAGTGACCTCGAAGGAAAGGACAGAAACCAAGGATCAACGGCAGAAGCGGCTTGCGGCGGAGCTTCGTGCCAATCTCGCGAGAAGAAAGGCACAGGCTCGTTCCCGCCGAGGCGGCAGTGCCGATGAACGCGCGGAAGGGCTTCCATCCGCAAAGGAACCCGAGCGCAAGTGAACACCGCGGCTCGTCGGGAGCCGACGCAATTTCTTGAACCGGGCGCGGGCTTGCTCTAGGACAGGCAGGACTTGCGACGTCAACGCCGGGATTCGTCTCTCCCGGGAAAGAGATATTCATGGACCGCATACGCATCCGCGGAGGCAGCGAGCTCAACGGAACGATCCCGATCTCCGGGGCGAAAAATGCTGCGCTGCCGCTGATGATCGCCTCGCTGCTTACCGACGATACGCTGACCCTGGAGAATGTCCCGCATCTGGCGGATGTCGAGCAGCTCATCCGCATTCTTGGGAACCACGGCGTCGATTATTCGGTGAACGGTCGGCGGGAGAACCAGGACAAAGGGTATTCGCGCACCATTCATTTCACGGCGCGCAGCATTGTCGACACGACCGCCCCCTACGATCTCGTCTCCAAGATGCGCGCGAGCTTCTGGGTCATCGGCCCTCTTCTGGCCCGCATGGGCGAAGCCAAAGTATCGCTGCCGGGCGGCTGCGCGATCGGCACACGCCCGGTCGACCTCTTCATCGATGGCCTGCGTGCGCTGGGTGCCGAAATAGAGATCGAAAGCGGCTATGTGGTCGCCAGGACAAAGAATGGTCTTGTGGGGACCCGCTACCGGTTTCCAAAGGTTTCCGTGGGAGCTACCCATGTCCTGATGATGGCAGCCTCGCTCGCCAAGGGCGATACGATCCTGGAGAACGCCGCCCGCGAGCCGGAGATCGTCAACCTTGCCGATTGCCTCAATGCAATGGGGGCGAAGATCACGGGTGCTGGAAGCTCCACCATCACGATTGAGGGTGTGACCAGCCTTTCCGGCGCGCGTCATCGGATCATTCCGGATCGCATTGAGACCGGCACCTACGCTTTGGCCGTCGCTATGGCAGGCGGAGATGTCATGCTGGAGGGTGCGCGCGCAGATCTTCTAGATTCGGCGCTCGACGTTATCGAGCAGACCGGCGCGGAAATCACCCGCGCCAATATCGGCATCCGCGTGAAGCGGAATGGTGCGGGGATTAGCCCGGTCGACATCACCACGGAACCCTTTCCGGGTTTCCCCACCGATCTCCAGGCCCAGTTCATGGCCCTGATGACCAAGGCCAAGGGCAAGTCCCGAATCACCGAAACCATTTTCGAAAACCGCTTCATGCACGTGCAGGAGCTCGCCCGGCTTGGCGCACGCATTTCCCTTTCGGGTCAGGAAGCGATGGTGGAAGGTGTTGCGCGCCTAAAGGGTGCTCCCGTGATGGCGACGGATCTCAGGGCATCCGTATCGCTTGTAATCGCCGGTCTGGCCGCCGAAGGCGAAACCATGGTCAATCGCGTGTATCACCTCGACCGTGGGTTCGAGCGGCTGGAGGAGAAGCTTTCGAATTGCGGCGCCGAAATCGAGCGCATCTCCGGCTAACCGAATTTCGGGATAGCAGGAGCAGTCATTCGTTTCCGGCCATCCTTGAGGAATGTAGATGTTGAAGCTCGCTGCACTCGATGAGGAGGACCTGAAGATCATCTCTGCGCATGTCCAGGACGCGGTGATGAAAACAGGCGAGCTCACCTATCTGAAGCGTGAAAAGCAGTTCACACTGGCCATGCGCCGGTTCGCCTGGGAAAAGGCGGAGAAGAGCTTCTTCTTCAGCCGGCGACCACATGAGCGGCGGCTTTCGGCGCTCACATTCAACCGGGTCTTCACCGTCCGCTCTTCTGGTATCGACATAAAGAAGCCCGACGAGGTTCTTTCGTTACTGGCAATCCGGTTCCTGCCGGGTGAGCGGCCGTCGGGCACGATCGAGCTTGATTTTTCCGGGAATGCCACCATCCAGCTCGATGTCGAGTGCATCGAGGTCCGGCTGAGCGATCTGGGTGCGGCCTGGGAAACGCCGGTGCGCCCCCGGCACAGCAATTGAGAGGCTTTCACGCATGCCGATAAGGCTTTCCACCGCCGACGCGGATTTCGAAACGCGGTTTACTGCGTTCCTCTCGACCAAGCGCGAGACCTCCGAGGAGGTGGATGCCGCCGTGCGCGAGATCATCGCGCGTGTGCGCGCCGAAGGGGATGCCGCAGTCGCCGATTATACCAAGCGTTTCGATCGTTTCGATCTCGCCGAAACCGGCGTGCGTATCTCGCGCGAGGAGATCGAGGCTGGATATGGGAAGACGGACGCCGCAACGCTTGAAGCCCTCAAGGTTGCGCAAGGCCGCATCGAGGCGCATCACCGCCGGCAGCTCCCCTCCGATATGCGCTACACGGATCCGCTCGGGGTTGAACTCGGCTGGCGCTGGACCCCGGTCAGCGCCGTCGGTCTCTACGTGCCCGGCGGGCTTGCGAGCTATCCAAGTTCAGTGCTCATGAATGCCGTGCCTGCGCGCGTTGCGGGCGTTGAGCGTCTGGTGATCACCGTCCCGTCGCCTGATGGTGCCATCAACCCTCTGGTGCTGGTTGCGGCTGATCTTGCGGGGGTAAGCGAGGTCTACCGGATCGGCGGCGCGCAGGCAGTGGCCGCGCTTGCGTACGGTACGGAGACCATATCGCCCGTCGACAAGATCGTGGGCCCGGGCAACGCCTATGTCGCCGCCGCGAAACGCCAAGTCTTTGGACAAGTCGGGATCGACATGATCGCAGGTCCCTCCGAGGTGCTCGTGGTTGCCGACCGCGACAACGATCCCGATTGGATCGCCGCCGACCTTCTCGCGCAAGCGGAGCACGATGCGGCTGCGCAATCAATTCTCATGACGGACGACCCGCAATTCGCCGATGCGGTCTGCGAAGCGGTCGAGCGGCAGCTGAGGCGGCTCTCGAGATCGGAAATCGCGGGTGCGAGCTGGCGGGATTTCGGCGCGATCGTTCTGGTGCGCAGTTTTGACGAGGTGCCGGCGCTCGTCGACCGGATCGCCCCGGAGCATCTGGAGCTCGCCACCGAAGAAGCTGAAGTGCTGCTTTCGCGCATTCGTCATGCAGGCGCGGTCTTCCTGGGCCGGCATACGCCCGAAGTCATAGGGGACTATGTCGGCGGATCGAACCATGTGTTGCCGACCGCCCGTTCGGCACGGTTTTCCTCCGGACTTTCCGTCCTGGATTTCATGAAGCGCATGTCCATCCTACGGCTCGATGCCGAGCAGCTGCGAGAACTCGGTCCAGCGGCAGTCGCCCTCGCAAAGGCGGAAGGGCTGGAGGCGCATGGCCGCTCCGTCTCGATACGGCTGAACATCTAAGGACCACCGATGGGTGAGCGGAGTTCCGGCAAGGCACGCCTTATCGATGTCGAGCTGGACGATACCGTCGGACGGGCGACGCCGGACGTCGAGCACGAGCGGGCCGTCGCCATCTTCGACCTTGTCGAGGAAAACAGTTTCCAGCCCGTGGGAGATGCAACGGGCGGTCCGTACAGGTTGAAGATTTCGCTGGTCGACAAGCGCCTCGTGCTCAACGTGACGCGGGAGGGAGGTGATCCCGTCGTCACCCATATGCTGTCGCTCACGCCGTTCCGACGCATTGTGAAGGACTATTTCCTCGTCTGCGAAAGCTACTACCAGGCGATCCGCTCGGCCACGCCCAGCCAGATCGAGGCGATAGACATGGGGCGGCGCGGGCTTCACAATGAAGGATCACAAACTTTGATGGACCGCCTCCGCGGTAAGATCGAGGTGGATTTCGATACTGCGCGGCGGCTCTTTACACTGATCTGTGTCCTGCATTGGCGAAGGTGATCATGACACCGCAGCCGGCCGAAGGTGATCCGGGCGCACTGCCGGGCGAAGCAGCCGGCGCAAGGCTGCGCGCCGTGCTCTTCCTTTGCGGGCAGAACTCGATCCGCTCGCCCATAGCTGAGGCGCTCGCCAAGCGCATGCTGCCGAAATCGATCTTCATCGCCTCCGCGGGAGTGCGCAAGGGACCGCGTGACCCGTTTGTCGATGCGGTCCTGGCCGAAGAGAATCTTGCCTTGGAGAACTGGTTGCCGCGAACGCTCGAAGAGCTTGAGGACAGTTTTTTCGACCTCATCGTCACGCTTGCGCCCGAAGCGCACCATGCCGCGCTCGAGTTGACACGCACCATGCCTGTCCAAGTGGAGTACTGGCCGACGCTCGATCCTTCCGTCGTGGAAGGAACGCGCGAGCAGATCATGGCCTCGTATCGAGATGTGCGCGACCGTTTAGCCGAGCAGATAGCGGAGCGTTTTGGCGCGGGAGCATTTGCTGACGAAACGTGACAGTTGCTTGTTCACAAATGATGGAGGATGGGCTAGGTTCCGCGCGATTTCGGCCCGGCCATTTACATTTCCACAGATGCAACTGTAAGGAACCGGCCGGGGCCGACTGGATCGCCAAATTGAAGGTATCGGATGCCGAAGGAAGAAGTCCTGGAATTTCCCGGTGTTGTCACCGAGCTTCTGCCCAACGCGATGTTTCGCGTGAAGCTTGAGAACGACCATGAGATCATTGCCCACACCGCGGGTCGCATGCGCAAGAACCGCATTCGCGTCCTGACCGGGGATAAGGTTCTTGTGGAGATGACGCCCTACGACCTGACCAAGGGCCGGATCACCTATCGTTTCAAATAGCCGCGCATCCTGGCAGGGCAATGAGCGCACCCGCAAAACTTATTCTGGCGTCGGCTTCGCCCCGACGGGTGCAGCTCCTGCAGCAGGCGGGTCTCGAACCGCACCGGCTCATTCCTGCTGAAATCGATGAAACGCCCCTCAAGGCGGAGCATCCGCGCTCGCTTGCCAAGCGGCTCGCGCGCAGCAAGGCCGAAAAGGCGCTGGAGCGGCTGAAGAAGGAAGGTGCAGAGCGCGAGGCCTTCGTGCTCGCAGCTGATACGGTAGTTGCCGTGGGCCGTCGCATCCTCCCCAAGACGGAACTGGCGGAGGAAGCTTCGAATTGTCTTCGCCTCCTATCGGGCCGCTCACATCGAGTCTATACGGGCGTGTGCCTGTTCACGCCGGCCGGCAAGCTGCGTCACAAGCTGGTGGAAACCCGCGTGCGCTTCAAGCGTATTTCGCGTGAAGAACTCGATGCCTATATCATGTCGGGCGAGTGGCGCGGAAAGGCCGGCGGATACGCCATCCAGGGGCTCGCCGGAACCTTCGTCGTCAAGCTCGTGGGATCCTACACCAATGTGGTGGGACTGCCGCTTTACGAGACCGTGAACCTGCTTGCAGCAGATGGCGTGAAGGCCTACCTCAACTGGTCAGCAGGAACAGACGTCTGAGCAATGGCTGGTGGTACAGGAAACGGCGAGAAGATTACGCCGCTAAGGCCCAAACGGCCCTGCCCTGAATGCGGCAAGCCGTCGGCGCGCGAGTTTTACCCATTCTGCTCCAAGCGCTGCAAGGACATCGACCTCAACAGATGGCTTTCGGGTGCCTATGTCATTCCAGGTCGTCCGGTCGAGGACGAGGAAGAGGAGCCGGGCTCCTCTCAATAGAGCCGGGCGTTCGGTCAGAATGAAAGCCCTCTGCTATCGGTGTGGGCGCGCTCATCCGGACCAAACCGCATTTTCGAGACGGACGAAAAAAGCCCGGCTCAGGAGAGCCGGGCCAGGTTTGCAGGCAGCCGGGGGGAGCCGGCGTGATGGGAGTAAAATGCCTGCATGGGAGAAGCGATAATCAGGGGTGGCGACGTGTGGCGTTGTCTTCCTTCGCCCGTTCGCGCGCAATCTGTGCAAGGCGCCGTGTAGGATCGTCCAAAATAGGCCCGTCATAGGCGAGCGCGATATCCTCGCGGGTCAGGCCAATATCGACGAGTTCCCATTCCGTAAGCTCATTCAGCTGGCGCATTGCGCGGCGGTTCGACCAGGAGCGCAGAATGTGGGACGCCGTGCGGACGAGGCGCATCGCGAATCCCTGCGTTGCGGCGGCACTTGGCAAGACTGTCTGTTCTGCACGCATGGCAAATCTCCTTCGAGCCATTCGCTGATAGCTATTCCGAGGCGACAGCACAGCCGCCGACGTATCCGCCGCGACCAAACCTGCCGTCCTTTCAGGAACGGCGCCCTTGTCTCACACAGGCATTGATTAGTCGAACGAATGTTTTTAATCTTTTGCATCAACATCGCTTATAGGAGCCCGCCATGTCGGCACCGCTCGATCTCGACCAGCTCGTTACCTTCATCGCTATCGCCGATACGGGAAGCTTCACGCGTGCTGCCGAGGAGGTGCATCGCACGCAGTCGGCCGTCTCCATGCAGATGCGGCGCCTAGAGGAGCGGATTGGAAAACCGCTGTTCGAAAAGGACGGCCGCTCCAACCGTCTTACCGATGACGGGGAGAGGCTGCTTCTTTATGCGCGCCGGCTCCTGCGTCTCAATCGCGAAACGCTGGCCGCTTTCGACGATGAGAGCCTTGAAGGACATGTGCGCATCGGCATGCCGGACGATTACGCCGAGCGCTTCCTGCCCGAGATCATGGCTCGCTTCTCGCATTCGAATCCGCGGGTAGAAATGTCCGTTCTCTGCGAGCCTACGGCCAATCTCGTGCACCATGTGCGGCAGGGCAATGTGGATCTTGCCCTGGTGACGGACCAGGAAATGGCAGAAACGGTGCGTCACGAGCCGCTGCTGTGGGTCGGCTCGGCCAATCATTCCACCCATGAACGCGAAGTGCTGCCGATGGCATTCGGGCGGCCGACCTGCAACTGGCGGCGGATTGCCTGCGATACGCTGCGCGAAATCGACCGCGACTATCGGATCCTCTTCACGAGCTTCTCGGCGACGGTCATCACGGCTGCCGTCCTCTCCGGCGCCGCAATTTCCGTATTGCCCGAATGCGCTCTGCGTCCCGGGATGCGCGTTCTTACCGAAAAGGACGGATTTCCAAAGCTGCCGGATTGCCACATCGGCATCATGCGTGGGCGCACCAACCAGACGGAGCTTGTAGATGCGCTGGCCCGCCACATCTCGGAGAGCTTGGACAACATCTCGATGCCGATCCCCGTTGTGGATGAGACGGAAGGACTGGATTTCGCCGGCTTCACGCACCGGATGAAACGCGGGAAGCGCCTGCGGCCGAACCACGTTCTGCCGGGATGGTGAGGCTGCGATAGACGCGATTTCCCCGCCCTTCTCGGCCCGGCGGGAACAGATGCCAAACCTGCAGTCTGGCGCGGGTTGACCCCACCGCCTGCAAGCTGCTCAATCGGACCATGGTAGAAATACGGAAAGACGATTCGCTGAGCAATGTCGCCGAATATTCGGTAAGCGAAATCTCGCTTGCCCTGAAGCGGACCGTCGAGGACGCCTTCGGGCATGTTCGCGTGCGCGGCGAGATTTCCGGTTTTCGCGGCGCCCATTCGTCCGGTCACTGTTATTTCTCGCTCAAGGACGATCGTTCGCGCATAGAGGCGGTCATCTGGAAAGGAACCTTCGCCAGGCTGCGTGTTCCGCCCCAGGAGGGGTTGGAAGTCGTGGCTACCGGCCGGCTCACGACCTTTCCCGGCTCGTCGAAATACCAGATCGTCATCGAAAGCCTGGAGCCTGCCGGAGCGGGCGCGCTCATGGCGCTCGTGGAAGAGCGCAAACGCCGGCTGGCGGCTGAGGGCCTGTTTGCGGAGAACAGGAAGAAACCCCTCCCCTTCATGCCGCATGTGATCGGCGTCATCACATCGCCTACCGGTGCGGTAATACGCGATATCATCCACCGCATCACCGATCGGTTTCCGGTACATGTCATCGTCTGGCCCGTGCGTGTGCAGGGGGAAACGACCGGGGCCGAGGTCGCCGCAGCGATTACAGGTTTTAACGCGCTTCAGCGCGGTGGAACCATCCCTCGCCCCGATCTGATCATCGTGGCACGCGGGGGTGGCAGCCTCGAAGACCTTTGGGGCTTCAATGACGAGGTGGTCGTTCGCGCAGCTGCCGCTTCGGCGGTTCCTCTCATCTCGGCCGTCGGCCACGAAACGGACTGGACGCTTATCGATTTCGCCGCGGACCGGCGGGCTCCGACGCCAACAGGGGCCGCCGAAATGGCCGTGCCCGTGAAGGCGGACCTGGAAGCAAATCTCGCCCGGCTCTCCGCAAGGCTAAAAGGCGCGGTTTCCCGGTGCCTAGAGCGCCGCCGCCAGGAAATGCGCAGCCTGTCCCGCGCGCTTCCCTCGCCCGATCAGCTCTTCGCAATGCCGCGACGGCGCTTCGATGAAGCGGCAGGCAGGCTGGGCCGTGCGCTCGAGACCTCAACGCAGCGCAAACGCCTTCATTTCAGCGGGATCCGACTATCCATCGCCACGCTCGATCGACGTATCGCGCAGGCGAGCCGCGACGCAACGCAGTGCGGCGAACGGCTCCCGGCCCTCTATCAGAGCCTGGTGCGCCATCGCCGCACCCGGCTAGATCGCGACGCCGCGCGGGTAAATCCGCGCGTTGCGCTGCAGCGCATCACTGTGCTCAGCGAACGGCTGAAAGCCGCCGTGGGACGGAAGGACCGAGCCGTCTTGCTCAGGCTGGAGCGGAGCCGGATCGCCTATGAGCAGTCTGCCAGGTTAGCCGAAACGCTTTCCTATAAGAGCATCCTTGAACGCGGCTTCGCACTGGTGCGGGATGCTGACGATAGGCCGCTCAAGCGCGCGAGCGACGTAAAAGCAGGCGAGGCATTGCGCCTGCAGTTTGCTGACGACAGTGTTGGGGCAATCGCTACCGGAAAGTCCTCCGGCGGGAGTCGCAAGAGCGCCCCCACCCGCGAGCCTGGAAAACAGGGAACGCTGTTCTAGCGCATCGGAAACACGATGCGTAAACCTGTGCTTACCGCGCGTTTGCTGCACGCACGTTACTGTAGTCATTTCTACAGCGCCATGCGTCCACTCGGACGCACAAAGGACGCTGTAATTTATTGGATTGACGCATCGTGCTTTCCGAAAACCGATTCCGGTTTTCGGGCCGATGCTGTAGAATGCGACATATGCCCTTGAGCAAGAATTAATCCCGCCCGAGTATAGCCAGAAGATCGGGCTCTATTGTGCGCATATTTAGTCTCTTTTTAACTGGAGCACTTCATGAAAAAATATATTGCCGCAGCCGCCATTCTTTCGTTTTGGGCGACGAACATGACTTACGCCGCCGAGAACATGTCCGCGCGTCAAATCCTAGACAAGGAGATCAGCGAAGTCGGCGTATCCACCTTTACCGGCGCGGACTACAAGCCGGGGCTTATCCGCCACATCGTCCTGTTCCGCTATAAGGACGGAACGACGGCTGAGCAGCGCCAAGAGATCCGGGATCAGTTCATGGCTTTGGCCAAGAAGGCCACCCGTAACGGCAAACCCTATATCGTTTCGATCGAGTCCGGCGCCCAGAACAGCGGCGAGGGCGTCAGCGGCGGGTTTGAAGAAGGCTTCATCGTCACTTTCAGCTCCGAAGGTGACAGGAATTATTACGTAGGCACGCCCGTCGTCACGGAACCCAAATTCTTCGACCCCCAGCATCAAAAATTCAAAGAGTTTGTCGGTCCCTACCTCGCCGATTCCGGCGTTCTGGTGTTCGACATGAGGATAACCGACAGCACCAGGCTGGGCGCTACTTCTAGGAACTGAAGAACGGAAACGGATGAGAGTTCAGCCTGGGTTCACATGGCTGAACTCTCCCCGCGATGGTGCCGGGTCCGCGTGGTGCCGCCACCTGTCATGCATGCGCTCTCGGCGCGAATACGGACCAGTCCATTGCCTGGACGAGTTCTTCCAAGGCGATCGTGCCAAGATGCGAATTGCCGCTGGAATCCAGACCGGGCGACCAGACCGCAACAGAAGCCACGCCGGGAACAATGCCCAGAATACCGCCACCGACACCGCTCTTGCTCGGGATCCCGACGCGGAAGGCGAAATCTCCAGATGCGTCGTAATGGCCGCATGTCAGCATAAGTGCATTTATGCGTCGGGCGCGCAAAGGGGAGATGACCGAATGCCCCGTCAAAGGATTGCGGCCGCCCGCTGCAAGAAACAGGCCTGCAGCGGCCAGTTGGCGGCAATTCATGTCGATCGCGCAGTGGTGGACATATGTCCCCAGCACCCGTTGCGGTGCGTGCTGCAGGTTGCCGAACGAATGCATGTAGTGGGCCAGAGCCATATTGCGGCTTGCGGTGGACTGCTCCGAGGCAGCTACGGCCCGGTTTACGGAGATCGTATCGTCATCCGCAAGGAAGCGAACGAACCGGAGAATTTCGCCGATGACTTCCCGAGGCTCGTGTCCCGCAAGCAGGCTGTCCGTCACCACCAGAGCGCCGGCATTCACGAAGGGATTGCGGGGAACCCCCTTCTCATACTCCAACTGTACGATCGAGTTGAAGCGATTGCCTGAAGGCTCGCGCCCTACACGGGTCCAGAGCATGTCTCCGCATTTTCCAAGCGCCAGCGCAAGCGTGAACACCTTCGAGATGCTCTGGATCGAAAACAGTTCATCGGCGTTACCCGCAGCGACCACGGAACCGGCGAGCGTGGCGACAGCAATCCCAAACTTGGTGGGGTCGACCTTTGCGAGTTCCGGGATATAGGTGGCAACGCTGCCGCGATCCGATCGTGCTGCCAGGGATGATACGAGTTTTGGTAAGATCTCTTGGAGATGGGGCATAAACAGCTCTACTCGCCGATCGATACTCTGCTCCGTCTGCCCGCGCACTTACACGGAAGGCAGGAGGGCGTCCGCAATAACCCGCGTTTATGCATATTTCGATGGAATATTTGCGCCGTGCGTTCACAAAATGATTCAAAACGTGCGGCTGGCGGACCAATAAGCCTTTTACGGTCGGGTTATCGCTCCACGACGCCAACGCTGGACCGCCTGCTTAAAGCGCTGCCTTCTCCAGTTCGCGCTCGCCCTTCAGGGCCGCCTGTCACAGCAGGGCATCCGAAAAAGTAGAGCTCGATTGGTCCGGAACGAAGTGGAGGGGTGGTACGGTTGGGTGGATTCGAACCACCGACCTCAGGAGCCACAATCCTGCGCTCTAACCAACTGAGCTACAACCGCCCGACGTCAACGTCTTGCCCGCGTCCCTTACGGGCAAATCCATTCATTTTCAAGAGCGATACTGCCAAAGCGGCACACCGCGCAAAGAAAAAGACCGGGGGGAGGAACCCCGGTCTTTAAAAAGGGACCGATGGGAGGAGGAGGAGTACCGGTCCCAATGTTCTAGCGAACGGCTGGCATATAAATCCTGCCCATTCAAATTGCAGCGCGACGCATCGCCTCAGGCAGGTTGCTTGATCGCCTTCTCGAACGCGTCCTTCACCGGCTTGGTCAGCTCGATGGTCGCTTTCTGAGTAAGCGCCTGAAATTCGCGGGCTTGATCGAGCGCAAATTCCATCTGCTTGCGCAGGAACGAGCTCTGCAGCTCCACCACGTCGGAAAAGCTCTTGGCGGTAACGAGCGCTTCCACCTGCGCGAGATTGGCCTCTGTGCCGGCGCGTACTGCGGCGACAGATTTGAGCACAATCTCGTCACCCACCGTCTTTACCGATTCCATTGAGGCTTCAAATGCTTTGCGGGCGTCGTCGGCGCTCGTTTTCAAACGCTGATAGGTTTCTTTGGCCTGCTCCGCGGTCTTTTCGGTGAAGTTGCGAAGCTGCTCTGTGGCCGCCGACGGGTCGAAGGTCGGAAACTCTTCGGCCGCTTTGTTGCTGGTCTTCGTCATCTGGTTGTCCTTTACCCGGGGCTGATTGCCGGTATTCTCACTCAGATCAATATAGTGACTTTTATTGTGCGCTGCAACATTTTTGTGGCGATGCAGCAAAACCACATCAGAGGGCGCTTTTGATTAACCAAGCCGCGATTTCCCGGTGAACGCCCAGAGAAGGTTTGTGGACGACGTCGGATCGTGCTCTTATTAACGAGAGGTTAACTTGGGCTCCTCGTTGTGTTGATGGTCGGGCTGAATGGCGTCCTCATCCTATTCATTTCTCGACATAGTTGTTCTTGATGGAGTGCGTGAGCGGTTCGCGGCCGGCGACGCGCTGGCGGTTCTGTCCACGAGCCTCGAGGAGATCCTGTGGGCCAATGGCCCAGGTGCCGCCTGGCTCGGCTTTCCCAATATCGAGGCAGCTATAGGGGAGCGCCCCCGGCTGTCGGCAATCGCTTTGCGGCAGATTGCGGCTACCCCTGGGTTCCCGCATGTCGGACGCGATCGTACGATTGCGCTCAGGGTTACGAGTGGGCTCACGAGCAAGATCGTCGCGGTGCAGGCAAGCGCGATAACGCTTCCGCATGGCGAGGAAGCGCTCCTGCTCGCCGTTCCCTCCACCACTGAGGCCGCAGAACCCGCGGAACGGACGATATCAGGACTCAGCGAGCCCGGTCATTTTGCAGCACTGCTGGAGGCGGACGGCTCCATCTCTGCAGCCTCCGCTGGCTTTGAGCTCCTTGGCATCGAACGCGAAACCCTTCTCGGCCTGATCCAGGACGTGAGCCGTGAAGCGGCGCGCCTTGTGAAGAAGCGCATCCCTGCCCGAACCCAAGTCGCCGCTGGGCTCGCCCGCCTCACAGACGATCCTGCGCGCCATCTTCTCGTCGTCGTTGAGGACGGAACCGCGGGACCCTCCGCTTCCGATCACCTGCCCGCTTCTTCCGAGACCACGGCACGCGAAGCTTCTCCCTCGGATACAAGCAGGTTGCAGTCGCCTCAGCCGCTCGGCCCGACACCGGAGCCCCAGGGATCGGAAGCCCCTCCCGCACCGCGGACAGTCCGTTTTTCCTGGCGCACGGACGCGCATGGTCGTTTCACCTCGATTTCGGAGGAATTCACCGAGTCGATGGGCAGGAACGCGACGGACGTGATCGGCCGCACCTTCCGCGAAGTTTCGAACGCTTTCGGACTTGATGCCGATGGTTCGATTTGCCGGTTGCTGGAACGGCGGGATACCTGGTCCGGGCGAACGGTGATGTGGCCGCTTCAGGGCACAAATCTCAAAGTGCCCGTGGACCTCGCAGCACTACCGATTTACGGGCGCGGGCGCGTTTTCGAAGGCTTCCGCGGCTTCGGCATCGCTCGCCTGAGCGACGCGGAGGTGGATCCGGAAGCAATCGGCGAGGTGCTCGCTCCACCCCTTTCCGAACCTTCCGGCGCCGAGACCCTCGCGGGGAAAGAGGACGCGCAGGAGCCGGTTGGGTCAATCGATCCCCAAGCTGGAGAAAAGGCGGTTCCTTCCAGCCTATCGGGGGAACCAGATCCCGTCCCGGCCGAAGCGCTGACCACCACAGCCACGCAAACTCGCTCGAACGAAAATGTCGTCCAGCTGGCGGAGCATCGTGAGAGCGGATGGAATGGAAGTTTGTCTGCAAGTGAGCGGACGGCCTTCCGTGAGATCGGCGAGCGATTGCGCCGCGCCAGCGAGAGCCGGGCAACGGCCGCTGGTGTCGAGGAAGGAAAGATCGGCGAGCTTTCCCCACACGGCCGGCTGGAAGAGAGTCTGCCAAATGACGATCTGCCGGCTGCGGCCTCCCTTTCGGGAGACGCGCTGGGCCAAACAGAGCGGGAAACGCAGAAGGGAGATCGGGGCGAAGATTCAGCCGATAAGCGCGGCGATCTGCCCTCGCAGCCGCAATCCACTGAGGCGCCGGAAGCGCCGGTTTCCCTTGCCGAAGACATGGAAGGGGCCGGCGAAACGGAGCAGATCGTTCCCTTAGAGCCGGCTGGCTCCGTCGATGCGACGAGCCAGAAGGATATCACCCATATAGACTCGGAGCCCGAGCAAGCAGAGCGGGAGACCGAGCCGGCTCCAGCCGAAGAGGTCTCGGCCGAGCCTGTTTTGTCCACCGAAACGGACACGCAACAGGAGGCGACGGCAGCGCCGCCGGTGGAATCACACACCGATGCTGACGGCCACGAGCCGCAAGCGGGTTCCGGAGCGGAGCTATCGGAGGAGGTCACTGCAACGGGTGACGAAGGACAGATCGAGCCCGAGGCAACCGAGGAAGCGAAACCGAGTGTGCCCTCACCCGATGGTGAGAGAGTTCCGGAGCGAAGCTCCCAGATCGCCTATCTACCCTCTGCCTTCCATCGCCCTGATGCGGAGCGGAGGCAGGCGGAGGCTGAAACGATCCTGGCCCACTTGCCTCTCCCCGTGCTTATTCATTCCGGTGATCGGCTCCATTATGCGAACTGCGAGTTTTTCAAGCTTACCGGCTATTCCGATCTCGACGAACTGGAAGCGGCAGGGGGTATCGGCGCGTTGTTCGATGAGCCTGCCGCCGGTGCGCCGGAAAGAGAGAGGCTTCTGCTGCGCAGGGCTGACGGCACGGACGGCCCGGTGGAAGCGCATCTCCAATCCGTTGCCTGGGCCGGCAAGAAGGCGCTCATGCTGGCCTTGAACCCGGCCGGATTGAGCGAACGGACGCCTGAGGAAGCTGTCAAGGCTGCGGAACTGGAGTCCAGCCTTTCGGAAATGCGCGCCATCGTCGATACCGCGACCGATGGCGTTGCGGTGATCGGCAATGACGGTACGATCCGCTCGATCAACCGCCCGGCAGAAGCTCTTTTCGGCTTTGATGCGGAGAACGTCACCGGCAAGCCATTTACCTCGTTGTTCGCGATCGAGAGCCAGCGCACCGTTCAGGATTATCTTGCCGGGCTATCGGACAATGGCGTGGCGAGCGTGCTCAATGATGGCCGCCAGGTGATCGGGCGCGAGGCGCAGGGTCGCTTCATCCCCCTCTTCATCACCATCGGGCGGTTGCCGAATGGCAGCGGCTATTGCGCGGTGCTGCGCGATATCACTCACTGGAAGCGAGCCGAGGAAGAGCTCACGCAAGCGCGGGCACAGGCCGAACGCGCTTCCTCGCAGAAGAGCGAGTTCCTCGCGCGCGTCAGCCATGAAATCCGTACGCCCCTCAACGCAATCATCGGCTTCTCCGAGTTGATGATAGACGAGAAGTTCGGTCCGATCGGCAATGACCGGTATCGCGACTATCTGCGGGACATCAACCGTTCCGGAAATCATGTGCTCGATCTCGTCAATGATCTTCTCGACATTTCCAAGATCGAGGCCGGTCAGCAGGAGATGGCACACGAAGCTGTGCCGCTGAACGATACGCTTGCGCAGGTAATCGCGATGATGCAGCCGCAAGCCAATCGCGAGCGTGTGATCATCCGCTCCTCGCTTGCTTCGCGCCTGCCGGATGTGGTGGCCGATTTGCGAAGCGTGCGCCAGATCGCCATCAACCTTCTTTCCAATGCGGTGCGCTACACCCCTGCTGGCGGACAGGTGGTCGTTTCTACCGTCTATGAACGGGATGGCTCGGTCGTTTTGAGGGTACGTGACACCGGCGTCGGCATGAGCTCTGCGGAACTGGACGAAGCGCTGAAGCCGTTCAGGCAGATCAATGCGTTGCGGCGCAAGCGCGGCGATGGAACAGGCCTCGGCCTCCCCCTAACGCGCGCCATGGTCGAGGCAAACCGCGCCCAGTTCTCCATCGCCTCGACGCCGGGAGAAGGCACGCTGGTGGAAATCACGTTTCCACCCACTCGCGTCCTGGCGGAGTAGGAAAACTTGACAACAGCAGTTTAGAATTATTCTAAACTGCTGTTTTTGCTAACATTTTCCTTGACGCACCCGGTGGTTTTCCACATTAGTTCCATGCGCCGCATGACGGCTGGATGGACTCCTGGGACCTTGCATCCCAGCGAAGTGGAGAGAGACGATGTTCGATACTGCCTTCAAATTGAAGACCGGCTTGGCTGCCTTGGCCCTCATGGCCGGCACATCCTTCCTTGCTTCCGCCGCGCAGGCGGATGGTGTGGTGAATGTCTACACCTATCGGGAGCCGGGACTGATCCAGCCGCTGCTCGATGCGTTCACCAAGAAGACCGGGATCAAGACCGAGGTTCTGTTCCTCAACCAGGGGCTTGAGGACCGTATTGCGGCAGAAGGCCAGAATTCTCCTGCGGATGTGGTGTTGACCGTCGATATCGGCAGGCTCGTCAATGTGAAGGAAAAGGGCGTCACACAGCCGGTCGATGACGAGGTTATCAACGCCAATATCCCTCAGGAATTCCGCGATCCCGAAGGTCACTGGTTCGGACTGACCACGCGCGGACGTGTGGTCTACGCGTCGAAGGAACGTGTCCAGCAGGACGAGATCACCTATGAGGAGCTTGCCGATCCGAAGTGGAAGGGCAAGATCTGCATGCGCAGCGGGCAGCACATGTACAACATCGCGCTGATCGCTTCGATGATCGCCCATCATGGTGAGGAAAAGGCCGAGGAGTGGCTGAAGGGCGTAAAGGCCAATCTGGCACGCAAGCCCGACGGCGGTGACCGCGATCAGGCTCAGGCCATTTACGCCGGCGAGTGCGACATCGGCCTTGGCAACACCTATTATGTCGGTCTCATGATGACCAACGAAAAGGAGCCGGAGCAGAAGGAGTGGGCCAACGCCATCAAGGTGCTCTTCCCCAACGCGAACGACCGCGGCACGCATGTGAACATTTCCGGCATGGCGCTTGCCAAATATTCGCCCAACAAGGAAAACGCGCTGAAGCTGATGGAATTCCTCTCCGGCCACGAAGCCCAGCAGCTTTATGCCGAGAAGAACAACGAATACCCGGTGATGCCCGGTGTTCCGGTATCCGAGGTCGTGGCCTCCTTCGGTAAGATCAAGCCCGACACGCTTTCGCTGGCGGAGATCGCAAAATACCGCAAGGCGGCTTCCGAGATGGTCGACCGCGTCGGCCTCGACGATGGTCCGTCGAGCTGATCCTTCCAGAGACGCAGCTTGAGAACCGGGCCGGTGACGCACCGGCCCGGTTCTCTCTCAGGCCATGACCAGCCTCACCCTCGGGGACTCGCTTCCAAATCCTGAAGGCTCTGCGCGCGAGGCACGCAGGCCAAGCCATCCGGTTGCTCTCATCATTGCGCTCATCACGGCGGCGATCGTGCTCCTGCCGATCGCAACGATCATCGCAGTGGCACTCTCCAGCGGGGGAGCGGATTGGCCGCATCTGGTCCGGTACGTCCTACCGCAAGCATCTCGCACCACTGCGGTCTTGCTTGCTCTGGTCGCGTTCGGGACGGCCTTTATCGGTATCGGCTGCGCATGGCTGGTGGTGGCCTACGACTTCCCCACGCGCCGCCTGCTTGCCTGGGCACTCGTGCTGCCGCTCGCCGTGCCCCCATATCTAGCGGCCTATGCCTTTGCCGAGTTTTTCGACTATGTCGGTCCGCTGCAGAGCATGATCCGGGGGATTTTCGGATTTCAAAGCCGCAACCAATACTGGTTTCCTGAAATCCGCTCCACCGGCGGCGCAGCCCTGGTGATGGTGTCGGTGACATTCCCTTATGTCTATCTCACCACGCGCGTGGTCTTCCTCATGCAGGGGAGGAACATTGCCGACGTGGCACGCACACTTGGAGCAGCGCCAGCCCGCGTCTTCTGGCGCGTGCTCTTGCCCGTAGCGCGCCCGGCCATCGCCGCCGGCATCGCGCTTGTGCTTATGGAGACGATCAACGATATCGGCGCTGTCGAGCATCTCGGGGTGCGTACACTGACGCTTTCGGTCTATTCCACATGGCTCAACCGCGGCAGCCTCGAAGGGGCAGCGCAAATAGCGCTCGTGATGCTGCTTCTGGTCATCGCCTTGCTTGCCGCTGAGCGGGCGGCCCGCAGCAGGCAGCGCTTCCATGCACCGCGTGCCACGCAAATGAAATCCCGGCCCCCCCGTATCCGCCTTTCGGGATGGCGTGCGGCGGCGGCGGCATTCTTGGGTGTCATCCCGATCCTTTTCGGCTTCGGTATTCCGCTCCTCATCTTCGGCCGTTACGCCCTGAACAGGCTCGAGCAGATCATGGATCCCAAGCTCGCGCAGGCCTTCTTCACCAGCCTTTCCGTCGCGCTCGCAACGGCAGCGCTCACGGTTGGCATGGCGCTGGTATTGCTCTACGCGGTAAGGCTCTCCCGCTCGCGAAAGATGGCCGTTCTCGTCCGCATAGCCAGCATCGGCTATGGTCTGCCCGGAACGATCTTGGCGCTCGGCCTTCTGATTTCTCTCGCCCGCTTTGACAATTTCGTCGATGCCCTGGCACGCGAATATGCCGGCTTCTCGACCGGTCTCATCTTTACCGGATCGGCAGTTGCCGTCGTGCTCGCCTGCTCCATACGCTTCCTCGCGCTTGCAGAAGGCGCAGTTCATTCAGGCCTGGAAAAGCTTCCGCCTCATCTCGACGAAGCGGCGCGAAGCCTCGGACGCTCCGCCGCCTCCAGCACATTGACCGTGCTTCTGCCGCTTCTGAAGCCAGCAATCCTGACCGCCTGCATTCTTGTCTTTGTCGATACGGTGAAGGAGCTTTCAGCAACGATCCTGTTGCGCCCCTTCGGCTTCAACACCCTCGCCACCTTCGTTTACGAGAACGCCTCCCGTGGCGTGGTTGAAGATGGCGCTATGGCCGCTCTCGTGATCATAGCGACCTCGATCGCGCCGGTTATCCTGCTCTCGGGGGCTCTTATGCGGGACCGCGAAGCATAAGAAGAAGGCGCCCGAAGGCGCCAAGTGAAAAGTGCTGAAAACGGCTTGCCGAAATCTCTTCCCGTCCTGCGGGTCGATCCGTCAAGTTGCTCTGGACTATTGGCCTCAATCGTTAACGGGAGCTTACCCGGAACCGTAAAATTCGAGTTACGGGCCGCGCCGATAAATCTCGGTAAATTCCAGGGGAACGCTTCATTAACCATGGTGCGCACATACGCTGACGCCGAGCTTACTCCTTGAGTTCTGGCAGGTCGCGGAAGCAGTCCAGCGCTTCTGGATTGGCAAGCGCCTCTTTGTTCTTCACGTCCCGGCCATGGATCACATCGCGAACCGCAAGCTCGGTGATCTTCCCGGACTTCGTGCGCGGAATGTCACGCACTGCCACGATCTTCGCTGGCACGTGCCGCGGACTTGCCCCTGTCCTGATGCAATCGCGAACATTCTTCTCAAGCGCCTGGTCGAGCACCACACCTTCAGCCAGCCGGACAAAAAGCACAACGCGCACATCGCCGTCCCATTCCTGGCCGACGCAGATCGCCTCAAGCACCTCCGGAAGCTGCTCTACCTGGTTGTAGATCTCCGCTGTGCCTATGCGCACGCCGCCAGGGTTGAGCGTGGCATCCGACCGGCCATGAATGACGATCCCGCCATGCGCCGTCCACTCGGCGAAATCGCCGTGGCACCACACACCGTCGAAACGGTCGAAATAGGCGGATCGGTATTTCTCGCCGGACGGATCGTTCCAGAACGCAACGGGCATGGAAGGAAAGGCTCTGGTGCAAACCAACTCCCCCTTTCCCGTCATAAGGGATCTGCCCGCCTCGTCCCAGACGTCGACGGCCATCCCAAGTCCCGGACCCTGGATCTCACCACTCCAGACAGGCCGAAGGGGAACACCGAGCACGAAACAGGACACGATATCGGTTCCGCCCGAGATCGAGGCCAGGTGCACGTCCTTCTTGATCGAACGATAGACAAAAGAGAAGCACTCCGGCGAGAGCGGAGAGCCTGTCGATGAGATGACGCGGATGCTGGAGAGGTCATGCGTCTTGATCGGCTCCAATCCCGCCTTGCGAACGGCGTCGATGAATTTCGCAGAGGTTCCAAGATGGGTCATCCGTTCAGAAGCCGCGAAATCGAAAATCGCGTTGCCATCCGGATGGAAGGGCGAGCCGTCATAGAGCAAAAGAGTCGCGCCCGAAGCGAGGCCGGAGACGAGCCAGTTCCACATCATCCATCCGCAGGTGGTGAAATAGAAGAAGCGGTCGCCGTTCAGAAGGCCGGCATGCAGGCGGTGTTCCTTCACATGCTGCAGCAGCGTGCCGCCAGCCGAATGGAGGATGCATTTGGGAATTCCCGTCGTCCCCGAGGAAAAGAGGATATAGAGCGGATGAGCGAAGGGCAGCCGCTCGAAAAAAAGGGGGGCCGGCGAAAGGGGAGCAATCGCTTCGTCCAAAGCCACCGCGCGGTCGCTGCCCGACGCAACCTCCCGAGCCTTTCCGAGATAGTCGACGATGAAAGCTTTCCTGACGCTTGGCAGCGCGGAAAGGATCTCGCTTGTTTTCTGCCCGACTTCGAAGGCTTTACCGCCATACCAATAGCCGTCGGGAGCGATGAAGAGCACCGGCTCGATCTGGCCGAAGCGGTCGAGGACACCACGCACGCCGAAATCGGGTGAACAAGAGGACCAGATGGCGCCCAGCGAAGCCGCGGCCAGCATCGCCGCCACTGCTTCCGGCATGTTCGGCATCATAGCGGCGATCCGATCGCCGGGCTTTACCCCCTCTGCCCTGAAGAGCTGCTGCAGGCGCGAGACCAGTCCCCTCAGTCCGTCCCAGGAGAGCGTCCGCCTCACCTTATCCTCGCCACGGAAGACGATCGCATCCTCCGGGCCTGATTTTTGCAGCAAGTTCTCAGCGAAATTGAGCTTTGCATCAGGGAAGAAAGAGGCGCCTGGCATCTTGTCGCCATTGACGAGCGTGCGGGCACCTCGCTCCCCGACAAGCCCACAAAAATCCCAAACGAGGGGCCAGAAATCCTCCCGGCTTTCAACGGACCAGCGGTGAAGTTCCGCATAATCTTGTAGTGGTCGGCCGCTGCGCTCCGAAGCCTGCTCCAGGAACGCCTTCATCGGCGCATGTTCGATCCTATCGGCAGAGGGTGTCCAAAGCGGCAGAGCCTGAACCATTTGCGTCTCCCCTTCGATCTTGCCGGTTATGCACGGCTTGAGAGAAACGGGCAAGCGCACAGCCTCGTGCCAACTCTGACGGATCGCAGGTCTCTAACAGCTGCTAACAAACTGTGTTACAAGGGTTTGAAATGGGAAGCCCATCGTTTAAACCCGCCGGGAATGGTTCGGATCGAAGCAGGGAACCACGACGAGGGGATATGCCGACATCACTGGCGAAGAAAGGCATTTGGGCTGTCGCCACCGTTGCCCTCCTGGTAATTCTCATCGTGGCCGTGCTTCCCCTGGTCGCCTCCACGCGAATCGTGCGGAACAGCATCGCCTATCAGATGCGCGCGTGGAGCGGCTATCACGTGCGGCTGGACGACACGCCGGAGATTCACGTCTGGCCGCTTCAGGCTGTGCTCCACGATGTCACTTTGCTCGATTCGGCCGATGAAAACGCTCAGACGGTGCTTGAGGCCGAGCGGATCGATATCGATCTTTCGGCGCTGGCAGCCCTTCGGGGCGACGTCGTCTTCACCCGCATGCGGCTGATCCGTCCTGTGCTGCGCGTCAGGCAGGAAGGCGACGAGCTCCAGCCAATTTCTCCGCAGGGCTGGGGCAAGGTCCCACAGTCCGTCGAAGCCGCAAAGCAGGCGGTCTCTGCCGCGCCGCGTGAACCGGACACCGCATTCCTGCCCAACGATTCCTTCGGGAAAATCGAGTTCGTCGAAGGCAGGGTCATAGCGGAGGATGGCGAACTCCAAAGCGACATACTCACCAGCTTTTCTGGCACGCTCGACTGGCCTGCGCTCAACCGACAGGCCTCGCTCTCCGCCAACGGCATCTGGCACGGGGAGAGCGTGCTGGTTACCGCCTCCATCGCCGAGCCCCTGCTTCTATTCGGTGGGGGTAACGCGGCCGTGAGCCTTTCCTTGAAAGCCGCGCCTGCTACGTTTTCTTTCGAGGGCATCGCCAATGGCTCGGGCAATGGATTTCTCGGCGGAGACTTCGAGTTATCGGCTCCTTCTCTCAGCCGGCTGATCGAATGGACCCATTCGCGTTCGCCCGTGGCCGGCAAGATCGGCCCTTTTTCGATTTCCGCGCGAATGGTCGGCGACATGAAACGCCTCAAATTCGAGGGAGCGTCGCTCAATTTCGATAAAAGCGCCGGCGAAGGCCTTCTTGATGTGAGCTTCGAATCGAGCAGGCCGATGATTGCCGGCACTCTCGCCTTCAACACGCTTGACCTGCGCGCCTTCTTCAACGGCTTCAATCCGCTCTCCTTCGATGCCGCAGGGCAAAACACCTCCGGCGCGCAGACGCAGTTCGACTTCGATTTACGTTTTTCAGCCGCGTCCGCCAAATATGACAATGTGATGCTGACGGACGTAGCTGCCGCGGCAATGCTGCGCCAAGGCCTTGCGGCATTCGACGTCTCGGATGCGACGGCATTCGGCGGTACGCTGCAATTCGGCGTGCGCAGGAACAACAATGATGCCGTTGAGATCAGCGGTAGCGGCGAAGAAATAGCCGTTGGAGAATTGGCCGCCGCATTCGGTTACGCCAAACCCATGCCGCAGGCGAGCGGGAATTTTTCCGTCATGCTGAAGGGGACCGGCAAGGATCTGGACACCGTCCTGCAATCGGCAGAGGGCAGCGTTTCGGCAAGTCTCGGCAAAGGGAGCGTCACGGGGCTGAGCGTCGATGCATTTCTGGAACATAGCGCAGCCGGCGACTTCTTCCCTATGGCGGCGCTGGAAGAAGGCAGCCTTGCGATAGACGGCATCCAGCTGAAGGCGACCGTCAAGAAGGGAGTGCTGCAGATCGATGGCGCCGAAGTCAAGTCCGGCCCTTATATGATCGGGATGGATGGCTTCATCCCGCTCGCCGGCCGCGGGTTGGCTCTCTACGGAACTCTTTCCGCACCGGAAGGAGCCGATTCACGGCTCAAGTCGCCCCTCCCGTTCTTTGTCGGCGGCTCCTGGAACGCTCCATTCATCGCCTCCTTCCTTCCCAAACCTGCAGAAGAATAGGCGCGCGTCCTCATCCAGCGAAGGCCAGCCTTTCTTCCCTCTGCCGCCGCACCTCGCGCCGCTTGTTCACGACCGACGCCGCGATGACGCCAAGGGTCACGATGCCTATCAGGATCGTGCAGACCGCATTGATTTCCGGTGTCACGCCAAGGCGCACCTGGCTGTAGATTTTCATCGGCAGCGTGGTTGCACCCGGCCCCGAAGTGAAACTGGCAATGACCAGATCATCGAGTGAGAGGGTAAAGGCCAGCATCCATCCCGAAATCACCGCGGGCAGGATGATCGGCAGCGTAACCTGGAAGAATGCCCGCAGAGGCGTTGCGCCGAGATCCATTGCGGCTTCCTCCAGCGACCGGTCGAAGGAAACGAGCCGCGACTGCACCACCACCGCCACAAAACACATTGAAAAGGTGATGTGAGCAAGGGTGACGGTCATGAAACCGCGGTCGAAACCAATAGCCACGAAGAGGAGCAGGAGGGACAGGCCGGTGATCACTTCAGGCATCACGAGCGGAGCGAAGACCATTCCGGAGAAAAGCAAGCGGCCTCGAAACCGGGTGTAGCGTGTGAGCGCGACCGCAGCCATGGTGCCGAGCACTGTCGCCACGGTGGCAGAGATGAATGCGACGCGCGCCGTGACCCAGGCGGCATCCATCAGCCCGCGATTGGAGAAGAGCGACACGTACCATCTCGTCGAGAACCCGGCCCACACCGTTACGAGACGCGACTCGTTGAACGAATAGATCACGAGGAGGAGGATCGGCAGGTACAGGAAAGCGAAGCCCAGCACCAACGCCGTAATATTGAACCGCCCCCATGTGCCTGCCATGGCTAGCCCGCCCTTTCCTGCGCCCGTGCTTGCGCCCGCTGGAAGTAAACGATCGGCAGGACCAGGATGAGCAGAAGCACGATCGCCACCGCCGAGGAAACCGGCCAGTCACGATTGGCGAAGAACTCGTTCCAAAGCGTCTTCCCGATCATAAGCGTCCCTGAACCGCCCAGGAGATCAGGGATGACGAACTCGCCCACTGCCGGGATGAAGACCAGCATGCATCCGGCCAGCACGCCGGCCAACGAAAGCGGGAAGGTGATCTTCCAGAAGGCGGCAAGCGGCGTGCAGCCGAGATCTTCTGCCGCTTCGATCAGCGAGTAATCCATCTTCTCGAGCGTCGCATAGAGCGGCAGCACCATGAAGGGCAGGTAAGAGTAGACAATGCCGATATAGACCGCGGTCGTCGTGTTGGCGATGACAAGCGGCTGATCGATAATGCCGAGGAACATAAGGAACTGATTGAGAAGCCCTTCCGGTTTCAGGATTCCGATCCACGCATAGACGCGGATCAGAAAGCTGGTCCAGAATGGCAGGATCACCATCATCAGCAGGATCGGCCGAACGGCGAGCGGCGCACGTGCCATTCCATAGGCCAAAGGATACCCGACGAGCAGCGTGAGAAGCGTCGAAACGGCTGCGATTCGCAGACTGGACAGATAGGCGTTCACATAGAGCGGATCGTCTGCCAGCCACAAATAGTTGTCGAGGGAGAGCGCTCCGAGCTTCTGGAAAAACCCCGCCAGCCCGTCCTGCCAATTGAAGACGGGAATATAAGGGGGAATCGCGATCGTCACCTGCGAAAGCGATATCTTCAGCACGATGAAGAAGGGGACCAGAAAGAAAATGAAGAGCCAAAGATAGGGAACGGCGATGACGGCCCGCCCGCCGAGGCCTGAAACAAGCTTTCGCATGATCATTCCGCCAGAACCACACCGGCATCGGCTGGAAAGGAGATCCAGGCCCGGTCGTGCCAGGTGAGCGCATCCTCCAGCCGGCGCATGCTGTTGATCATGCTCGCCTTGACGATACGCCCATCATCAAGCTTCACATTGTAGATCGTCATATCCCCCAAATAGGCGATGTCCCAGACTTCCCCGTTCAGCGCATTTTCCGCCTCCGGCGGGCGCTCTCGGGAAACGCGCATCTTCTCCGGACGGATGGCGAGCCAGACAAGGTCTCCCGGTGCAGCCCGAGCCGGGGCCGCCACACGGAAATCCGCACCGCTCGTGTCGCGGATCTCCGTCATGCCAGCGCTCTCCTTCACCAGCGATCCCTCGAAAATATTGATCGAACCGATGAAATCCGCCACGAAGCGGGAGGCTGGCGCCTCATAGATTTCGGCTGGCGTCGCCACCTGCAGCACGCGCCCCTTGTCCATAATGGCGATCCGATCCGCCATGGTCATGGCTTCTTCCTGGTCATGGGTCACCACGACGAAGGTGAGGCCCAGATCGTGCTGAAGATCCATCAGTTCGAACTGGGTCTCCTCCCGCAGCTTCTTGTCCAGAGCTCCGAGCGGCTCGTCGAGCAACAGCACCTTCGGCCGCTTGGCAAGCGAGCGGGCGAGCGCCACCCGCTGCCGCTGACCGCCGGAAAGCTGGTGTGGCTTGCGTTTTGCAAACGGCTCGAGCTTCACGAGCTTGAGCATCTGCCTCACGCGCTCGGCAATCTCGGCCTTAGGCATACGATCCTGTTTCAACCCGAAAGCGATATTGGCCTCGACGGTCATATGCGGGAAAAGCGCATAGGACTGAAACATCATGTTCACCGGGCGGCGGTAGGGCGGCACGCCGCGCAAATCCTGCCCGTCGAGGAGGATGCGGCCAGATGTCGGCTGTTCGAAGCCAGCCAGCATGCGCAGAAGAGTGGTCTTGCCACAACCCGAGGCGCCTAGAAGAGCGAAGAACTCCCTCTCGTAAATGGAAAGGGAGAGGTCATCGACGGCGACGAAGTCGCTGAAGCGCTTGGTTACGTTCTCAAAGCGGATATAGGGCTTCGCCTTGGGGTCCGCCCAAGGCGCAAAGCTCCTGCGAATGCTGCCAAGCGACGCCATGGCCTGCTCCGTCCCTGCCCCACCCCGAGGCGGTAGAAAGCCCGGCGGTTGCCGGGCTGCGATTTACCGTTACTGCCCAGTGACCACCTTGGTCCACATCCGCGTGAGCAGGCGCTGCGCGCGCGCATCATATGGCTTCGCCGTGAAAAGTTTTTGCAGCGTAGCCTCGTCCGGGTAAACGGCCGGATCATCGACCACCTCAGCGTCGAGCAGTTCCTGCGAGGCCTTGTTGCCGTTGGCGTAGAAGACGTAGTTCGACGCTTTGGCGATCACTTCCGGGCGCATCATATAATTGATGAACTCGTGGGCTTCTTCCACATGAGGCGCGTCGGCGGGAATGGCCATCTGGTCGAACCACATCTGCGCCCCTTCCTTCGGAATAGAGTAGGCGATCTCCACGCCCTGATCCGCTTCTGCCGCCCGGTCGCGCGCCTGGAAGATGTCGCCCGAATAGCCCACCGCCACGCAGATGTCGCCGTTGGCGAGTGCATTGATATATTCGGACGAGTGGAACTTGCGGATATTGGGCCGGACGGAAAGCAACAGCGCCTCGACCTTTTCAAAATCCTCGGGCTTGTCGCTGTTGGGATCGAGGCCGAGATAATTCAGCGCCGCATGCGCAATCTCGGACGAGGCGTCCAGCACATGGATGCCGCAACCGGCGAGCTTGGAGGCAACTTCGGGCTTGAAGATCGCGTCCCACGAATCGATCACATCGGTACCGAGCGCCTCTTTCACCTTAGCCTTGTTGTAGCCGATGCCTGTCGTGCCCCACATGTAATTGACTGAATATTCGTTACCGGGGTCGTAGACCGCCGTCCGCTCGGACACGAAATCCCACATATTCGCAAGATTGGGCAGCTTCGACTTGTCGAGCTTCTGAAACACGCCGGCCTCGATCTGCCGCGCCAGGAACTCGCCGGAGGGAACGACGACATCATAGCCCGTGCCGCCCGCGAGGAGCTTGGTCTCGACGATCTCGTTGGAATCGAACACATCGTAGACTACCTTGATTCCGGTTTCGGCCGTAAACTCCTGCAGAATCGACTCGTCGATGTAATCGGACCAGTTGTAGACATTAACGGTGCGCTCCTGCGCCACGGCGCCTGCGGCAAACAACACCGCTGCGACGGAAACGGCGGAGAGCAGAGCAGCTTTCGGGTTCATCACCTATCTCCCATAGTCGACCAGTTTCGGCCCGCCTCCCGCCCTTGGGAATCCGGGGAAATTAGCGGCAAACCTATTGTCGTTTGCAAAGTGCCACAAGGGGCGAAATTAGCTGTGGAAGCATACATTTCCACTGTCGGTTTTCCGCGGATCTCGATCGCCGCTGCCCGCCGGAATTCTTCCGGCAGTTTTTTCAACCTGCGCAGGAACACCTAAGTTCCGTGCCGATTTGAAGCCGGCCTGCACGAGGCGCCTCTCACGTGCCAATACCTTCTTAAGGAGGAATTGAGCGCGGGAGAGCGAACTTTTATTATTTGCAACCCGTACGATTAAGCGGGTTGACATGAGCCCTCCTATGGCGAGTATGCCGCCGCATAAACGCAACCATGCATTGAACCCGGCGTTTCTGCCGAAACCAGGTGAGGAGAACATGGGACGAAACGGCCTTGGAGGTTCAGGCCGAGCCACCCCTTCCGTCGGGTGCGCGGATCACAGCCGAATTCTTGTCGTTGCTGCTTCACCGGTTAATCGCATCGTCATCTCCCGCATGCTCGAGCGCATTTACCTGAAACCAACCGCCGTGGATCACGAAGCGGCGCTAGAAGCATTCGTCGCGAAATGTCCGGCAATGGTGATCATTGACGAAGGGCAGCAAACTAACCTGGATGCGCTAATTGAAGAGCTTGCCAGCCGACGGCAGTCGCATATGAGCAATCTCCCGCGCATCGTGCTCATCGCCGAGCCTTCCCAGCAAGGCAGTGTGCGCTATGAGGGGCTCGTGGATGCGGTCGTCGCCAAGCCGATTACGCCGGAAATACTGCAGCCGGTTGTGGAACGACTTGCAAAGGATGGTGCGATCTAGCCATTCAATTGCGGGTGAGAGCGCCTCGCAATCGAACGTTCCGCAATCGGTCCCCCTTCCCTTCTGCTTTGCGCCAAGGCTATACTCCCGCCATTAAAGCATTCCTGGTGATTGATGTTAGACGACAGCAAGGCAAGCCGCACCAACAGAGGCGGACGCCGGACTCCGGCATTTTTGAAGAATTTGCGCGGTGTGAAGGGATGGAAGGAAGCACGGGCCTGGCTCGAATGGCGCGGCATCGAGGACATCGAATGCATCGCGCCTGACCAGGCGGGCGTCGCACGCGGCAAGATGATGCCGTCCAAGAAGTTCATATCCAATACGTCGCTTGCGCTGCCTTCCGCAGTCTTCATGGCGACGATCTCCGGCGAGTATCCGGAAGATGGCAACGGGTTCACCTATCCCGAGGATGACGGCGACCTGAAACTTGTGCCCGATCTCTCAACGCTTTCGGCGGTGCCGTGGGAAACCGACCCGACTGCCCAGGTCATCTGCGATCTTGCCCATCAGGATGGCCGTGTGGTCGAGTTCGCCCCGCGCAATGTTCTGAGGCGGGTGGTCGCCAAATATGCCGAATACGGCCTGAAGCCCATCGTCGCGCCTGAGATCGAATTCTATCTCGTTCACAAAAACCCGGATCCCGACTATCCGCTCACGCCACCCGTCGGGCGATCCGGAAGGCCGATCGGAGGCGGACAGGGATATTCCATCGCGGGCGTCAACGAGTTCGACGAGCTGATTGACGACATCTATCATTTCTCCGAAAGCCAGGGGCTGGAGATCGACACGCTGATTCACGAGGAGGGTGCGGGGCAACTCGAAATCAACCTGCGCCACGGTGATCCGGTCGAGCTTGCCGACCAGGTGTTCCTCTTCAAGAGAACGATCAGGGAAGCGGCCCTCAAGCACGATATGTACGCCACCTTCATGGCCAAGCCGATACAGGACCAGCCGGGTTCGGCCATGCACATCCATCAGTCGGTCGTCACGTTGAAGGGCGGCCGCAACGTTTTTTCCGACGAAGCCGGGGAAGAGACGGAGATGTTCCGCCATTTCATCGGCGGGCTGCAGCGACACGTGCCGAACGCACTGATCATGCTTGCGCCCTACGTGAATTCCTATCGCCGGCTGACGCAGGGCGGCTCGGCGCCGGTCAACACGCACTGGGGTTACGACAACCGCACCACCGCGTTCCGCGTGCCGCGCTCGGACCCGAGCTCCAGGCGCGTGGAGAACCGCATTCCCTCGTCCGACGCCAATCCCTACCTCGCGCTTGCCGCCTCGCTTGCCTGCGGCCTTATCGGCATTCTTGAAAAGATCGAGCCGGATGCGCCGGCCGGCACCGCAGTGAATACCGACGTGATCGACCTGCCGCGCGGCTTGCTCGAGGCAGTCGCCCTTTTCGAGGGCGATGCGGCGCTCTGCGATATGGTCGGCGAACTCTTCGCCAGTACCTACGCCGCAATCAAGCGGGCAGAATTCGAGACCTTCATGAAGGTCATCAGCCCGTGGGAGCGGGAATATCTGTTGTTGAATGTGTAGGGCAGTAGGGCAGTAGGGCAGTAGGGCAGTAGGGCAGTAGAGATGTCGGCAAAGATCGAGTCCTACAAGGACCTCCTCGACTGGCAGCAAGCTATGGATCTCGCCGTGGCAACTTACCTGACGAAGGGTTGGCCCAAAGAGGAGATCTATGGCCTTACCAGTCAAGCGAGCAGGGCTGCAAGTTCGGTGCCTGCCAGTATTGCGGAAGGTTACGGGCGTGAGAACTCCGGCTCGTATCAGCAGTTCTGGAGAACCGCGCAGGAGTCGCTGAAGGAGTTAGAAACGCATTCTCTTCCTGCTGAACGGATTGGCTTTGCAACAAGAGGAGCGATCGCACCGTTGATGACGTGTAGCGAAAGCGTCGGAAAGCTCCTGAGGCTTCTCATCCGCAAGCTCTCAACCTGTTGAGCACATTACCCTACTGCCCTATCTCCCTCATCCCATGCCATACCAATCCCCGATCTCACCCGGCCTGTCCTGGTACGAAGCGACTGTGGGCGAGAGACCGCAGTACCCGCGGCTCGACGGTGACAGGCGGGCGGACGTGGCAATCATCGGCGGTGGCTTTACCGGTCTTTCCGCAGCCGCCCACCTGGCTCAGCTGGGTGTGGACGTCGTTCTGATCGAAGCGCATCGGGTAGGTGACGGCGCTTCCGGCCGCAATGGCGGCCAGTTGGGCACAGGCCAACGCGCCTGGGCGGAAGAACTCGAGGCCGATCTGGGCTATGCGAGATCGAAGGTACTCTTCGATTTGGCTGAAGAGGCCAAGGCGCATCTCCTCGACTTCGCGCAGACAAACGGGATCGAAATCGACTACGTGCCCGGGCATCTCTCAGTGGCGCACAAGCGGCGCTATCTGGAGGCCTATCGCACGCATGTCGATATCATGCGCGAGCGCTATTCCTATCCCCATCTTACCTTCATGGATGGCCGGGAGACCGCGGAACGCTTGGGCTCGACGCGCTATTTCGGCGGCCTTCGCGACACCGGGACGGGGCATATTCACCCTTTGAAGCTCGTGGTGGGCACCGCGCGCGTGGCAGCGGCTGCGGGCGCCCATCTGTTCGAGGAAACGAAGGCCACGCACATCAACACACTCTCGGGGAAAGTGCGGATTACGACCCCCTTCGGTTCGATCACCGCCGACAAGTGCCTGATCGCAACTGATGCCTATACCGGCAATCTGGAGCCCTCGACGGCCGCTCATCTCCTGCCCATCGGCTCCTTCATTGGGGCTACCGTGCCGCTCAGACCGGACAGTCCCGTGCTTCCCGGCGGAGAGAGCGTGGACGATTCCCGCTTTGTCGTCCGTTATTTCAGAAAGACAAAGGACGACCGGCTGCTTTTCGGCGGACGCGAGGTCTATTCCAAATCAAGCCCGCGAGAAATCCGAAGCCAAATCCGCCGCCAGATCGCGGAAGTCTACCCGGATCTCCGCGATATCGAACTCACCCATGCCTGGGGAGGCTCTGTCGGCATCACCATGCCGCGACGGCCATTTGTTCGCGAAGTGATGCCAAATGTGATCACCGCCGGAGGATATTCGGGCCACGGCGTAATGCTGGCAAATTTCATGGGACGCCTCTACGCGGAAGCAGTTGCAGGAAACCGGGAACGCCTGCGGCTGTTGGAAGATCTGAGAATACCGGCTTTTCCGGGCGGAACACGCTTCCGTCACGCACTGTTGTTCCTCGCTCTCAATTGGTACGCACTGCGTGATAGGATCTAGGCCGGCGACGTGCCCGGCTTGCAAGACGAGTTTTCACGCCTATCCTCTGCTTGACGAGCCGTCCTGCTGCACTGCGGCAAAAGGACGGCCACAGGGCTCTGGCCTTATTAAATCGATTAGACTATGTAGCGACCACGACAGAACGGACGCAAAGCCAATGACAAGCCAGACTATACCGGTCGACCCCTTCGACCTCATCGTCTTCGGGGCAACTGGTGACCTCTGCGAGCGCAAGTTGTTGCCGGCGCTTTACCAGCGCCAGCGGGCTGGCCAGTTCAGCGGACCGACGCGAATCATCGGTTCCTCCCGCTCCGAGCTGAGCGACGAGCAGTACCGCTCCTTCGCGAAAGAGGCGATCAACGCCCACGTTTCCAGGGCAGACATAGACGAGCGCGAACTCGAGCGCTTTCTGGCCCGTCTCTCTTATGTATCGGCGGATGCAACCACCGGACGGGGCTTCGAAGACCTCAAAGCGGCGGTCGGAGACAGCACGAATATCCGCGCCTTCTATCTGGCCGTCGCGCCTTCCCTTTTCGGCGTCATCGTCAGCCAGATCGACGCCCACGGCATCGCTACCCCTACGTCCCGGGTCATCGTGGAGAAGCCCATCGGGCGCAGCTTGGAGACTGCCAAGGAGGTCAATAACGCGATCGGCCGGGTGTTCGATGAAGCCCGTATCTTCCGCATCGATCATTATCTCGGCAAGGAGACGGTTCAGAACCTGATGGCCTTGCGCTTTGCCAACGCGCTCTACGAACCGCTCTGGAATTCGGCACATGTCGACCACGTGCAGATCACGGTCGCCGAATCCGTCGGCCTTGAGGGGCGGGCCGACTATTACGACAAGGCAGGCGCGCTTCGCGACATGGTCCAGAACCACATCCTGCAGCTTCTTTGTCTCGTTGCAATGGAGGTTCCCGCCTCTCTTGAAGCCGATGCCGTCCGCGACGAGAAGCTCAAGGTCCTGCGCGCCCTCAAGCCGATCGACGCATTCAATGCGGAACGCGTAACCGTACGCGGACAATACCGCGCGGGCGCCTCGAATGGCGGCGCCGTTAAAGGCTATCTGGAAGAACTTTCCGCCGGGGTCAGCGGTACGGAGACATTCGTCGCCGTGAAGGCAGAGATCGGCAATTGGCGCTGGGCGGGCGTGCCATTCTACCTGCGCACGGGCAAGCGCATGGCCACACGCGTTTCTGAAATCGTGATCGAGTTCAAGCCAATCCCGCATTCAATCTTCGGAGAGGCCGCGGGGCGGATCTTCGCCAACCAGCTCGTCATCCGCCTGCAGCCCGACGAAGGCGTGAAGCAATGGATCATGATCAAGGATCCCGGCCCCGGGGGAATGCGGCTGCGTCAAATACCGCTCGATATGAGCTTCGCGGAATCGTTCCATGAACGTAATCCGGATGCCTATGAACGGCTCATCATGGACGTGATCCGGGGGAACCAGACCCTTTTCATGCGTCGTGACGAGGTGGAGGCCGCATGGCGCTGGATCGATCCGATCCTTGCGGCATGGGAAGAGCGTGGGCAGGCGGTGCAGGCCTATACCGCCGGCACCTGGGGCCCTTCGGCCTCGATCGCCCTCATCGAGCGCGACGGCCGCACATGGCACGAGAGCTTTTGATGGCGGACGTCCTCTGGCATGATTTCACTGGAAGCGAGGTGCTGGCGGAAGCGCTCGCCGAAACCGTGGCGATGCATCTTGCCGACGCGATCGAGAAACGCGGTGCGGCAAGCATCGCCGTATCGGGTGGCAGCACCCCGCCCCCCTTCTTTCGCGCGCTTTCGCGTCAGGAGATCGATTGGACGCGGGTAACCATCACGCTCGTCGACGAGCGTTTCGTGCCTCCCTCCTCCGAACGTTCGAATGCCGCTCTTGCCAGCCGGCATTTACTGCAAAACAACGCCGCAAAGGCGAATTTCATCGGTCTTTACCAGCCGACCGAAACTGTCGAAGACGCCGCTGAAAGAGCGGACGAAAAGATCGGGGAGATCCCCCTCCCATTGGATGTGGTCGTGCTCGGCATGGGTCCGGATGGACACACCGCTTCCTTTTTTCCGGACGCGGAGGACATCGCGCTGAAGATGCAGGTGCAAGATCGGCGTGTGCTGCCGATTTACGCGAAAAGCGCCGGCGAACCTCGCCTGACACTCTCCATGCCGCTGATCTCCCAAGCGCGTTTCATCGCCGTTCATATCGAAGGGGAGGAAAAGCGTCAGGTGCTGGAAACGACCCTCTCGGCAGACGGCGCAAAACTGCCCATCCGAATTGCGGTGGAACAGGCAGCCGCCCCCGTTTCCATCTACTGGGCGCCCGGTCGAACGACGCCCTGACATCTCGATATTCCCAGAGGCTCGGCCAACCGGGATCGTGCAGGACAGGACCATGACAGCAAGGCGAGAAATCGAAGCCATCACAGCCCGTATCCGCGAGCGTTCGCGTGCAAGCCGCGAAGCCTATCTCAGCCGCGTGGACGACGCAGCGTCGAAGGGGGTTCATCGCGCCACTCTCTCCTGCGGAAACCTCGCTCACGGCTTTGCCGCCTGCGCACCGCACGATAAGCAGGCGCTTGCCGGCGACACAGTTCCCAATTTGGGGATCATCACCGCCTACAATGATATGCTTTCCGCGCACCAGCCATACGAGACCTTTCCCGAGCTCATCAAGGAGGCCGCACGTGAAGCGGGCGGGGTCGCGCAGGTCGCCGCCGGCGTGCCGGCCATGTGCGATGGCGTCACCCAGGGCCAACCGGGGATGCAACTCTCCCTCTTCTCGCGTGACGTGATCGCGCTGTCGACGGCTGTCGGCCTCTCGCACAACATGTTCGATGCCGCCGTTTATCTGGGCATATGCGATAAGATCGTGCCGGGGCTCACCATCGCGGCCCTCACTTTCGGCCACTTGCCCGCTGTGTTTATTCCCGCGGGACCTATGACCACCGGTCTTCCAAATGACGAGAAGGCGAGGATCCGCCAACTCTATGCGGAGGGCAAGGTCGGGCGCGAAGCGCTGCTCGACGCCGAATCCAAATCCTACCACGGACCCGGCACCTGCACCTTCTATGGGACTGCCAACTCCAATCAGATGCTGATGGAAATCATGGGGCTGCACACACCGGGCTCTTCCTTCGTCAATCCCAACACGCCCCTGCGCGATGCGTTGACAAAGGAAGCCGCGAAGCGCGCTCTCGCGATCACCGCACTCGGCAATGAATTCACACCTGCGGGCCGCATGATCGACGAGCGTTCCGTCGTCAATGGGGTGGTCGGGCTCAATGCGACCGGCGGATCGACCAATCATACCATGCATCTGGTGGCGATGGCTGCGGCTGCAGGCATCAAGCTCACCTGGGGCGATATCGCAGAAATTTCCGAGCACGTTCCGCTATTGGCGCGGGTCTATCCCAACGGCCTGGCAGACGTGAACCATTTTCATGCCGCTGGCGGCATCGGCTTTCTCATCCGCGAGCTTCTCGACGCCGGGCTCCTGCATGAGGACGTACTGACGGTCTGGGGCCCGGGCCTGCGGCAATACGCGATTGAAGCAAGGCTCGGCCCTGATGGCTCGGTCGTGCGGCAACCCGCACCGAAGGAAAGCGGTGATGAGAAGGTCCTCGTACCGGTGACGAAGGCGTTCCAGCCCACGGGCGGCATCCGCGTGCTCAAGGGCAATCTGGGTCAGGCCATCATCAAAACCTCGGCCGTCAAGCCGCAGCACAGGATCATCGAGGCGCCGGCGATCGTCTTTCACGCCCAGGAGGAGCTTCAGGCCGCTTTCAAGGCCGGCGAGCTTGATCGCGACTTCATCGCCGTCCTCCGCTTCCAAGGGCCGAAGGCCAACGGCATGCCTGAATTGCATAAGCTGACGCCCGTGCTCGGAGTGCTGCAAGACCGGGGTCACAAGGTAGCGCTCCTCACCGATGGCCGGATGTCCGGCGCATCCGGCAAGGTTCCCGCAGCCATTCACGTCACCCCCGAGGCGGCGGACGCAGGGCCCATCGCACGAATCAAGGATGGCGACATCGTGCGGCTGGACGCCGAGGCGGGAACGGTGGAAGCCCTGGTCGACGCAGAGGAATTCGCCGCACGAGCCCCTGCTTCAGCCGACCTCTCACACGAGCATTACGGCATGGGACGGGAACTCTTCGCAAGCTTCCGGCAGATCGTTTCACGGGCTGATCAAGGTGCGGCGATCTTCGCCGAATGACGCCGTCTCTATCGCACTGTGGCGAAGTAGATGTGCCGCTTTCCACCCTTCAGCGGCTGCTCTGATTGAATATCGAACCGGGCCGAGAGAAGGTCGCGGAAGATCTCCGGATGGTAATCGTCGTACTGATCGTCCTTGTTGGCGAGCAGTGTCTGCACCATCTCATCCTCCCGGCCGACGAACTCGATCACGAGCGAGGTTCCCAAGCCTGCAAGCCAGCTGATGAACTCGGCAAGCGGAATATTGGCTGAAATGACGATGTGGTGGACAAGCGCCAGACACAAGGTGAGCTCAGGTCTTCCCCTCTCGGTGATTGCCTTCCGCTCGGCGTTGCGCCAGCCCTGGCTTGGCGATGCGTCCGCCAGATTCATCACCAGCGGCAAAATGTTCTCGGACGCGTCCGCGGCTTTCTGGCGCTGATACAGGTGCTCAATGGCCATCCAGTCGCCGTCCATCGCAACGACATAATCGGAATGCTCGGCCACGAGCCGGGAGAAGGTGCCCGTGTTGCAGCCGAGATCCCAGGCAAGATGCCAATGGCGCGTTGCTGCCGACCTGCGCACGAACTCGATCTTCTTGGTCAGTTCGGCGTCGTCGTAAGAATGCGTGCGGTCGTAATCGGCCCAGGTGGTTTTGGTATTTGCCGGTTGGAGCCCTTCGACGAGCTTGGCAAGCTTTCCGACATTGCGCTCTATCAAAGCTTTGCCGAAACCCGCCTCTGCAAGCGCGCCGCGAACGTTCTGCCCTCCCCCCGAATAACGTTTCTGCAGCGCCGCCTGAGCGGCAACATGCAGAAGAACACCCGGCCGCAGCAGATCACGCGATGACATCAGCCCCCGCATGTCCTCAGCCGGAATCCCGTCCACCCTGCCGCGCAGCCAAGGGCGGAAATCCGCGCCTTTATACGCCTGCAGCATCAGCGGATAGAGGAAGAGTTCGCAGAACTGGCGGTAGCCCACCCATGGCTCGCCCTGCCGAAGCGGCTCGAAGGAGGGAATGTCGATGAAAACGGGCCGGACGCCGTTCCATTGGACATTGTAGGCCGAAGAATCCTTCAGGATCATATCGGCCGCCAATGCCTGGCGCATCAGTTCCAGATGCAGCAGCGCCGCATCTTTCAGCATGCCGAAGGACCACTCGTACGGGTAGGAGATGAACGGTATCCGCGCATGCTCCACTATGCCTCCCCATCGTCCGAGATCGACTCCTGCGGCCAATGGATCGACCGTGTGTGTCTCCACCACACGGCCTTCGTCGCTGAGTTTTTGAAAGAAAGGCGCCTGCTCCAAGCGGCGCCAATTGTCGAGCGCTCGCGGGCTCAAATATCTGAACACGCGCTCGCCGCGATAGAACACCGCGCCGTTGCGATCTCGATACGAACCTGGCTCAGGCTCTACTGACGCAACCTGCGTGGCCGCGATGCTTTCGGCGATGATTGCGGCGTCTCTCTTCAGCGGGCTTGACTCGTTCACCTATCAGCCTGCGCGTTGGAGACGTCCTTCTTGGCTTCCAGCGCCTGAGGGTCTTCGCGGCGGACACCTATGGCGATCAGGAATTTGTGCCAATAGAGCTTTCCGGCGATCGCCAGACCGGCCAGGCCGCCCAGCAGCACCTGGAGAATCATGCTTCCCGTTCCGGCATCCAGATATGCGTGCGCACCGGAAGTGGAGATGCCGACGAACAGCAGCGAAAGCGTGACCGGAAATAGATGAGATGCAATCTTGAGGTGCATCTGCCCTGCCTTTCTTCTGATGACGTCGTCCCAACTGTGCTGGAACGCGATCAGCGTTCGGACGTTCCCTCTAGCTTTGTAAAAACGTCATGAAATTGTCACATAAAATGTGAGCCGGCTAGATGCATCCAGAGAAGCTGATAAGTTTTCCAGAGGACATGGCCGGCCTCCGCCGGCCACCGCAGAGGTTTCGACATGGCCGATATTGAACAGCCGATGGGGGAAGCAGCGCCGGCGGCGAAGAAGAAGCGACACCGTTTCATCCCTACGGATGGCAGCTATCCCTTCCACCCATTCCTGTTCGCGGCGGCGTCCGTTCTGGCCGTCATGGCCCGCAATCTCGACCATGCCGGTCTCGCGGATGTCCTTCCATCCCTGGTAGGCGTGCTTCTCTTTGCGCTGGCGGTTTATCTGTTGGTGGCGCTCCTGCGCCGGCGCCTGGACCGGCTGACCACGATCATTTCAAGTATATGGGTGGTGGGTCTTCTCTTTTACGGGCAGCTTTTCAAGGACGTGAACGGCATCGTCCAAGGCAGCTTCTCGATGGCGAAGACACTCCCCTACGCCTTCGCAATTCTCGTGGCGGTCACGGCGCTTGCCATCTTGCTGCGAAGAGCCTCGGGCCTCGTCCACAGCGTCCTGACCGGCATCGCCGCCGTGCTCCTCATAACGCCCATATGGAACACAGTCAGCTACGAATGGCGAAACGGGGCCGCGCGCGAGATTTACAACCTCGACCGCGCCATGGCGGAAATCGATCCATTCATAGCGCCGGCAGGGGAACGCATTTCGAGCAAAAGGCCGCCCGACATCTACCACTTCATCTTCGATCGCTATGCTTCTGAGCCGATCCTGCAGCAGCATTTCGGAATCGACAACAGCGCGATTGGCCGGTTCCTGGAACAGCGTGGTTTCTATGTCGCTCGCGACAGCAACTCCAATTACCAGAAAACCGGCCATTCCCTGGCTTCTACGCTCTATATGGACTACCTTAACCTGCTGGGTGACGACCCGCGGGCAAAGGGCAGCAACTGGCGCCCCATCTATGAGATGCTGGACGAGACCCGCGCGAGCAAGTTCCTGATATCCCAAGGCTACGACTTCCTGCAGTTCGGCTCGTGGTGGGTCGGCACTTACGACAATCCGCTCGCGAAGGAGAATCATCCGCACGGGTTCAGCGAGTTCGAGATGATCTACCTCCGGACGACGGCCGCACTGCCCGTATCGCACATTCTACCGCGAAGACCGCTGACCATGCGGCTAGATTGGGACAATGCGCAATGCCAGCGCGTCGGCCCGCAGGTAGAAGAGATCAAGGCGATCGGCGAGCGTGACAAGCCGGTCTATGTCTTTGCGCATTTCCTGGTCACGCATGGGCCTTTCGTTTTCACGCCGGAAGGCCGGTGCCTCACTCTGCAAGAACAGATCAAACGGGGCGAAGATCAGGGCTATGTCGATGGCATCGCATATGCCAACAAGATCATTGAGGAGATCGTCACCACGCTTCAAAGCCCTGACCGGGAACCGCCAATCATCATCATCCAGGCCGATGAAGGTCCCTTTCCGGAGCGGGACTGGAGCATACCCTGGCAGGATTCGCCGGTCGATGGTCTCCGGATCAAGACCGGAATACTCAATGCATATTTCTTCCCGAACAAGGACTACGGGTCCTTGCGTTCCGACATCACGCCCGTGAACAGCTATCGCGTGGTGTTCAACAACTATCTGGGAGCGAATTTCCCTATTCTCCCGGACCGCATCTTCTTCTTTCCGAACGATGCGAATATCTACGAATTCCACGATGTAACCGAGAAGATCCGCCGGCCGGCCAATGTCGCGGGACGTGCGATCGACCAACCCTTGCAGCCGGTGAACTGAAGCCTGAAGGACATCGCCAACCTCTCTTGACCGCTTGCAATACTTGGGCCACGCCTAGTGGCGGTTCTGGGAATCTTGCTCCTATGGGCTCTGAAACGCCTTCCCCCATGCCCAAGGCCTCACCCGAAGAGGCAAGGCAGCCGGCTGCCCAGGATCACGGCATTCCGTTCTCGGAGGGCGTGAAAGTGTGGCTCAGGGTAGCGGCCCTGAGCTTCGGCGGCCCCGCCGGCCAGATCGCCGTCATGCATAGGATCGTTGTCGAGGAGAAGCGCTGGATCGGTGAGACCCGCTTCCTCCACGCGCTCAATTACTGCATGCTGCTTCCCGGACCGGAGGCGCAGCAACTCGCAGTCTATATCGGCTGGCTCATGCACCGAACGGCGGGAGGCGTCGTCGCAGGCACGCTCTTTGTACTGCCCGGGTTTTTCTCCATCCTGGCGCTCAGCTATGTCTATGCAGCTTTCGGCAATGTCAGGATCGTCGAGGGCCTGTTTTTCGGGCTGAAAGCGGCGGTGCTCGCCGTCGTTCTCGAAGCGGTGGTACGCATCGGCAAGCGTGCACTGAAGAACATGGCCATGCTGGCCCTTGCAGCGGCCGCGTTCATTGCGATCTTCTTCTTCGACATACCCTTCCCAATCATCGTCCTTGCAGCGGCCGTCATCGGCTATGCCGGTACACGCGCCGGCTCGCGCCTCTTCCAGACGGGCAGCCACGGCAAAGCCGCCGGCGCGCTCGCTGACCGGGAATCCGTCCTGGGAGAACGTGTTCCGACGCAAACGAGGCCGGACATCGCCTGGTTGATCAAAATTTCGGCGTTCCTGCTGACGCTCTGGCTGGTACCCGTCGGGCTGATCATCGCAACCATGGGGCTGGACAATGTCTTCAGCCAGATAGCCCTTCTCTTCAGCCAGATGGCGGTTGTTACCTTCGGTGGTGCCTACGCGGTGCTGGCCTATGTGGCGCAGCTTGCCGTCGAACATTACGGCTGGCTGCGGCCGGGGGAGATGCTGGACGGTCTCGGAATGGCGGAGACCACGCCAGGTCCGCTGATCATGGTGCTTCAATTCGTCGGTTTCATGGGTGCTTTCCGCGATCCCGGTCCGCTCGACCCGATGGTCGCAGCTACACTCGGCGCGGTGCTGACCACCTGGGTCACCTTCGTACCTTGCTTCCTCTGGATCTTCCTCGGCGCGCCCTTCATCGAAACTCTTCGGGAGAACCGCGCGATAACAGGCGCAATGTCGGCAATCACGGCGGCTGTCGTCGGGGTCATCCTCAATCTTGCGATCTGGTTCTCGCTGCACATGCTCTTCGGCGAGCTCGTCCTCTGGAAAGGCTATGGCATCAGTGTCGAGGTGCCCGTCTGGTCGAGCGTGAACGAGCCGGCAGCAGTGCTGACGGCTTTTTCCATTTTGGCGATTTTCCGACTGGGAATGCCGCTGCCGGTCGTTCTGCTTTCTGCTGCTGCCGCCGGACTGGCCTGGCGAATGCTGGCCCTCTGAATCAGAGGTCAGGCGTGTCCCGGCCGGAAGCCCTGTTTGCAGCGGCCAATGTATTGGCCATCAGCATGGCGATCGTCATCGGACCGACACCTCCCGGCACCGGCGTGATGGAACCGGCGACCTTCTCCGCTTCCGCATAGTCCACGTCGCCGACGAGCCTCGTCTTGCCTTCGCCCTTCTCCGGCGCGGGTATTCGGTTAATGCCGACATCGATGACGGTGGCGCCGGGTTTGATCCATTCACCCTTAACCATCTGAGGCCGCCCCACCGCGGCTACCACGATATCGGCATTTCGGCAGACGGCGGCCAGGTCGGCCGTGCGGCTGTGGGCGATCGTAACCGTCGCATTCGCCGCCAGCAGCAGATTGGCCATGGGCTTGCCGACGATATTCGAGCGGCCGATGACGACGGCCGACAGGCCCGAAAGATCCTTGCCGCGTACTCCCTCGATCAGAAGCATGGCACCGGCCGGCGTGCAAGGCACCAGGGCCTTTGCGATCGCTCCTGTTCCCAGCATGCCGACATTCAGGATGTGGAAGCCATCGACGTCCTTTTCCGGCGCGATCGTGTAAATGATACGGTCGGAATTGATATGTTTGGGCAGCGGAAGCTGGACCAGGATGCCGTGGATCGCGGGATCGCGGTTAAGGTCCTCAACCAACGAGACCAGTTCGTCCTCGGATGTGTTCTCCGGCAACGAATGCTGTACCGAATGGAAGCCGCACTCCGTCGCCTTCTTCGACTTTGAGGCGACATAGACCTGGCTTGCCGGGTCCTCACCGACGATCACCACCGCGAGACCGGGAGTGACGCCGCGCGTCTTCAGCTCTTCGGCTCCCTTCGTGACGTTCTCCAGGATTTTCGCTGCGGCGGCCTTTCCATCAATAATCTGAGCCATCGACACTCGCTCCCTTGGATGTCTGCCCATTCGCATAGGCGGCGATGACCGTAAGTGCAATTCGTTGCCATGATTTTTTTCAAGCCACGTTTTGTCGTTGAAAAGTGGCATGCGCGAAGGAATGCCATCGAAATGGTTGCATCCCGCTCGCCGCCGCGTCATTCCTTTGGGCCAGCATCAGGAGGGATTGATGAGTAAGCGAGTGGTTCTCGTCGGTTGCGGCAATATGGGATATGCCATGTTGAAAGGCTGGCTCGCCGCCGGAAAGCTCTCAGCGAGTGAGATAAGCGTGGTTGAGCCGAACAGCGATCTTCGCGCCCGCGCAGAAGGGCATGGGGTGAGCGCGGCCGCCGAGCCGGGAAGTTTGGGGCTCACTGAAGCTGATCTGATCATCTTTGCGGTGAAGCCGCAGATGATCCGCGATGTCGTGCCGAATTACCGCTCCTTCGCACCGGATGCCACCTTTCTCAGCGTTGCGGCAGGGACGGCCATGGCAACCTTCGAGGAGTTGCTTGGCAGTGAAGCGGCCGTGATCCGCTGCATGCCGAACACGCCGGCTGCCATCGGTAAGGGAATGCTGGTGGTTTTCTCGAACCGGAACGTTCGCGCTGAGGTCAAGGCGTTCGTGAACGATCTCCTTACTGCCAATGGTGCCGTTGCGGGGGTTGAGGATGAAAGGCTGATGGACGCGGTGACGGCTGTTTCCGGTTCGGGCCCTGCCTATGTCTTCCACTTCATCGAATGCCTGACGGCTGCTGGAGAAAAGGCAGGCCTGCCCGGCGAAACGGCCAAGCTTCTTGCGATGCAGACCGTGTATGGGGCGGCCGTCCTCGCCAAGGAAAGCGGCGAAGAGCCGGGCAAGCTCCGGGAACAGGTCACCAGCCCCAATGGCACGACTGCGGCGGCTCTTGCGATCCTGATGGGCGAAGAACGGCTCCAGACACTTGTCACCGAAGCGGTGGATGCAGCCCGGCAACGCTCGATCGAGCTTGGAAAATAGGCGGCTTGGGTGGAGACCATGGCGGAAACCTTGATGGAGCGTCTGAACCGGGCCGACGGCTCCATTGCCGCGCGTGCCGGCGCCCCGGCCGAGATTGGCATCATTCTCGGCTCCGGCCTCGGCGATCTCGTCCAATCGGTACGGGAAGCGGTGGTGATCCCCTACGCGGAGATCGAAGGCTTCCCCATTCCGACCGCCCCTGGCCACAAAGGAAATCTCGTAACCGGGATTCTTCACGGACGGCGGGTGGCGATGATGCAGGGCCGGCTGCATCTCTATGAAGGATGGACGGCACAGGATATCGCGCTTGGGATTTATCTGCTGAAGCGGCTCGGCTGCACCAGCCTGATCGTGACGAACGCGGCGAGCGGCCTCAACCCGGAATACCGGCCGGGAGACGTGATGCTGATCGAGGATCATCTCAACTTCACGGGCTCGAACCCGCTAGTGGGGCCGAACAGCGCCGAGATGGGCCTGCGCTTCCCCGACATGTCGCGCGCCTATGACCCCGATCTTCTGCAACTTTCCGCCGAGGCGGCGGGGCGCGCCCTGCAGCAGGTCCATCGCGGGATCTATGCTGGCATTCTCGGTCCTTCGCTGGAGACGCTGGCGGAACGCCGTTTCCTGCGCGCCACCGGATGCGACGCTCTCGGAATGTCGACCGTCACCGAAGTAACCGCGGCTGTCCATGCCGGGCTTCGCGTCATCGGGCTTTCTGCGATAACCAATGCTGCCACGAGCGATGACCGTCGGACGGATACGATTGAGGAAGCGCTTTCCAGCGCATCCCTCAGCGTTGAGAAAATCGATGCCATTCTGCAGGAGCTGCTACCGCTCCTGCCCCACCGGTCGCGGTGAAGCAGAACGGCGCCGGTTATGCGTTGCGCAACGCCAGTCCAGCAGCGATCCAACCCACACCCGCGAAGACGAGATCCACTCCGAGGAAGATGCCGAGCACATAGAGGCTCGTTGTGGGCCAACCTCCGACGATCATGAGACCGACGATCACCGTGATGATCGCGGAGAGAAGAATCCAACCCCATCCAGACGTGCCGCGCAATTGAACCGCAAGAACTCCCCGCACGATCCCGGCGGCGATCAGTCCGATACCCAGCATCAGGGTCAACACCAGCGAAGCCAGCAGCGGGTTGGAGAAAGCGATAAAGCCCGCAACCACATAGAGGGCGCCGATCAGGACCCACAGGAAGAAACGGCCCCAGCTTCTCATCTGGAAACCATGTACAATCTCTGCGATACCAGAGAGCGTCATCATCACGCCAACCACGAACACGCTCGCCACCGTCGCCGTCACAACGCTGCCGAGCGCAATGATGCCGGCGATCAGGAAGATCACGCCAAGCGCTACGACCCAGCCCCAGCGCATTCTCAGTTCAGAACCGCGGTCTGGAGCCCATTCCGTCATGCCAACCATTGCAGCCTCCTTTATCCAATAAACGAAGCAAACCGCCACGACTTGCGGGGCAATCGCAGTCCGGCGTGGACAAAGGCTCTCACTTCGCCATCACACTGTCAAACGAAGCTGCGGTCGAGCGTTTCCGAAGTTTTTATAGGACGGAGCGCCTTTGTGATGAATCGGCGCCAGCGTCCCGCAATTTGCCCGTTTGGGCACGCCATCCTTACGGCCTCAAACAATTCCTCCACCGCTCCCGGTTACCGGCGGGCGTTCCGCGGCGGCCCTCAGACGGTAGCCGCTTTCGCGATAGACCGACACCGGGTCAGCGGCGCCGTTTCGCTCGAGGCGCGCCAAGGCAAGGATCGGCTCCACATCCGTGCGAAATGCCGTCTTTAGCGTTTGCGCCGCCATCAGAGCATCATTCTGCTCCTGGAAACTCTCCAGCGCTGTGCGATCGACCAAAAGGGCCTGCGCATAAGCGCGCTGCACTTCCGTCGCGGAGACCATGAGGCTTTCGATAGGGTCGGTGACGTTATGGCTCTGGTCGAGCATATGGGCCGGGTTGAAGCCCGGTTCGTTGCGGTGCTCCGCATCAACCAATTCATTGAAAACGAGGAACAGCCGGTAGGGATCGATCGAACCAGCATCCAGGTCGTCGTCGCCGTATTTCGAATCGTTGAAATGGAAGCCGCCGAGCTTGCCGAACTGGATCAGGCGCGCCACGATCATCTCAATGTTCACGTTCGGCGCATGGTGGCCGAGATCGACGAGACAGAATGCCTTCGGCCCGAGTTCCTGCGCGATGAGGTAGTTGGTTCCCCAATCCTGCACGACCGTGGAATAGAAGGCAGGCTCGTACATTTTGTGCTCGGTGAAGAGGCGCCAATCTTCCGGCAGCGCGGCATAGACCTCGTGCATCGAGGCGAGATAGCGCTCGAAAGCTTTCGTGAAACTGCTCTGGCCCGGAAAATTCGAGCCGTCGCCGATCCAGACCGTCAGTGCCTTAGACCCGATCGTCTTCCCGATCTCGATGCATTCGATATTGTGCTCGATCGCCTGCTGACGCGTGGCGGCGTCCGTGTGCGAGAGCGAGCCGAACTTATAGGAATATCTGTCGCCCGGATGATCCTGGAAGGTGTTGGAGTTCATGGCATCGAAGCGCAGGCCGAAACGCTCCGCTGTTTCGTTCAAGCGACCGGGGTCGGCCTTATCCCATGGAATATGAAGAGAAACGCTTGGCGTGGCGCGGGTGAGTTGTTGGATCACCGCGCAGTCCTGAAGCTTGTCGAAGATGTCGCGCGGCTCGCCCGGGCCAGGAAAGCGCGCAAAACGCGTGCCGCCAGTGCCCACGCCCCAGGACGGGATGGCAACGCCAAAGCCCGCCACTTTTTCCCTTATGGCATCGATCGAAACACCGCGGCGGTCGAGTTGCTCGCCGAGGGTCTCGTAGTCGCGCTTTAGCGCGGGCATGCGAGCGTTGTTGTGGCGCTCCAGCAAGCTCGGATCGATCACATGCTCGGACATTTTTCCTCCCGCATTCTTCGCCATCTTGCCTTTTCCCCGAGCGCGGCACCTTCCCGCCTCCTGATAGCGAGAAGGCTCCCTCCATCACGGGCAGCAAAGGGATGGTGGCAACGTAATCGTCACCACACGGACCCAGTCACCTTGTAAAGCTCTGCGCATTCCCTGCATCGACGTTCAAAATGTTGCCGGTCGACTTCGCCGCCACATCCGAGGCGAAAAAGGACACCGCCTCGGCCACGTCCTCGGGAAACACGTTGAGCTTCAGAAGCGAGCGCTTGCGGTAATGCTCCTCCAACTCGTCCGGGCTCATATTGTAGGCGGCAGCGCGCTGCTCGCGCCACTCTCCCGACCAGATTTTCGAGCCGCGCAGCACCGCGTCCGGATTCACCGTGTTCACACGGATGCCGAACTCCGCCCCTTCGAGAGCCAGACAGCGCGCCAAATGGATCTCCGCGGCCTTCGCCGTGCAGTAGGCTGACGCGTTCGGCGATGCTGCCAGCCCGTTCTTCGAGGCGATGAAGACGATCGACCCGCCCGTCTTCTGCCGCTTCATCAACCGGAAAGCTTCACGCGAGACGAGGAAATAACCGGTGGAAAGTATATCCATGTTGCGGTTCCACATGGATAGCTCCGTCTCGTCTACGGGGGCGGCGGAAGAAATGCCGGCATTGGAGACGAGGATGTCGAGCCCGCCATATTCGCGTGCGGCGAAGGCGAAGGCGGCGACCACCTCCTGCTCCTTGGTCACATCGAGACGGACGCTGCGCACGACGTCCGCCGTGTACTGGCGGCCAAGCTCGGCGTCGGTTTCTTCAAGAGAGTTCCCGTCAATGTCAGCCAGCACCACGCAAGCGCCGTCGCGCAAGAGCCGCTCGGCGCTCGCCTTGCCGATGCCGCCGGCCCCGCCCGTGACGAGCGCCACCTTACCGGCGAGCGGCTTCGGCTTGGGCAGGCGCTGGAGCTTCGCCTCCTCCAGCACCCAATATTCGATGTCGAACGCCTCCTGCTCGGGGAGGCCCACATAGGAGGAAACGCTGGAAGCTCCGCGCATCACATTGATAGCATTGACGTAGAACTCCCCCGAAACGCGGGCGGTCGCCTTGTCCTTGGCGAAGGTGATCATGCCGACCCCCGGCACGAGATAGACGACCGCGTTGGGATCGCGCATGGGCGGGCTCTCGGGCCGCTTGCAGCGGTCATAATAAGCGGCGTGGCCTTTGCGATATTCCTCCACCGCCGCACTCAGGCCCTCCAGCGTTTTTTCGATATCCGGATTGGCCGGATCGAAATCCACCACCAGCGGGTTGCGCTTGGTGCGCAGGAAATGGTCGGGGCAGCTCGTGCCGAGCTCGGCGAGCCGTTCCATCTCTTGCGAAGACACGAATTCCAGCACCGCGTCGGAATCGTCGAAATGGCCGATTTTGCATTCGGAAGCCGAGATCATGCCGCGGATCGCGGGCATCAGCTTCTCGGCGATCGCGAGCCGCTCCGCGGACGACAGCCTCGGGCGCACGGAGCCGCCGAAGGCCTGCTTGCCGGCGGTCTTCTCCTCGAACCACCCAATGGCCCGGTTGATGATGCGAATCGTGGTTTTGTAGCACTCCTTCGCCGTATCGCCCCAGGTGAAGAGACCGTGCCCGGCAAGCACGACGCCATTGGCGTCCGGGTTCTCACGGCAGAATTTTTCGAGCCACAGCCCGAGCTCGAAGCCCGGCCGTTTCCAGGGCAGCCAGCCGATCTCGCCGCCATAGATCTCCGCCGTCAGATCCCGACTGTTCTCCGCCGCGGCAATCGCAATCACCGCATCCGGATGCATATGATCGACGTGCTTTCTCGGCACGAACGCATGCAGCGGCGTATCGATTGAGGCTGCGCGGGGGTTCAGGTTGAAGGTGCAGTGGGGCAGATATCCCACCATCTCGTCCTCATGCTCCACGCCGCGATAGAGCTTTTTCAGGCTCTCGAGCTTCTCCATATACAGCGTCGCAAAGCCATTGAGCTTGATCGTGCCTACGTCGCCGCCGGAGCCCTTGACCCACAGCACCTCGACGGTCTCACCGGTAAGCGGATCCTGTGCCATCACCTTGGCGGACGTGTTGCCACCGCCGAAATTCGTGATCCGCTTGTCGGAACCGAGCAGGTTGGAACGATAAAGCAGTCGTTCCGGCTCAGACATCGGAGCCGCCTTGGCTTCATCCCAGAGATTGTCGAGCCGAGCAGCGCGGGTGTTGTCGAGCATCAGGAATCCTCCCATGGACCTCCGAAAGGAGGCGCAGCAGGATTTAGATCACAACGAGAGGTCGCGATTGTCAATCATAAACGATCAAGAATGATCACACTGTAGCACATCAAGCATAAATATGATCGAATTTGATTGACAATGCCGATATGGGCGCCCTTAATACGTGCAGTGGGAGGAAGCATGCACGAAAAGGAACGCCATCGGATCATCCTGTCGGCCGTCCAGGAAAAGCCTGTTGTGACGGTGCAGGAATTGGTCGAGATGACCTCGTCGTCCGAGGCGACGATAAGGCGTGACATTGCGGCACTCCATGTGCAGAAGCGGCTTCGGCGCGTGCGCGGCGGGGCGGAGGCCCTCAACCCGCCGCAGATTGTAGGGCTTGCCGGCCGTCCGTTCAGGGTGAACGAGGCCTTGCATTCCGCCGAGAAACGGGCCATCGCCCGGGCGGCGGTGGAGCTTTGCCAGGACGGCGAGCCGATTATCATCAATGGGGGCACCACCACCTTCCAGATGGTGCATTTCCTTAGCAATCGGCGCATGCCGATCTTCACCAATTCCTTTCCGATCGCAGAGCACCTGCTCAAGCATTCCAAGAACACGGTGATGCTGTCCGGCGGCACGATCTATCGCGAGCAGAACATCATCCTTTCGCCGTTCGACAATGACGTAACGCGCAATTTCTACGCGCGGAGGATGTTTATGGGGGCGCAGGGGCTCGGGCCGCTCGGCCTGATGGAGGGTGACCCGCTCCTGATCCAGGCAGAGCAGAAGCTGATCGACCAGGCGGACGAGCTTGTCGTGCTCGTCGATTCCTCGAAATTCCGTCAGCGGTCGAGCCTCATTCTCTGCGGCCTGTCCCGCATCTCCACCGTCATTACGGATGAAGGTATCGAGGATCGGGAGGCCAAGATGCTGGAGGAGGCCGGCGTCTCGCTCATCATCGCCGGAATGGGCCAGCCGAAACGGGAGGAAACGTCGCTGCCCGCCTGAAGGCGGGCGGCTGTTCAGGCAAGGACAATCAAAGGGAGGAACAGATGTCTATTGTCAGGAAATTGCTTGCCGCGGCGGCCGTCACCGCTGCGCTCGTGGCGACGCCGGCCATGGCTGAGCCGGTCAAGATCGCGCTTGTCGTCAAATCGCTCGGCAATGGCTTCTTCGACGCAGCGAATAAGGGCGCGCAGGAAGCCGCCAAAGAAATCGGCGATGTAGAGGTGATCTATACCGGCCCGACCTCGGCGACCGCCGAAGGCCAGATCGAAATCATCAATTCGCTGATCGCCCAGCAGGTGGACGCCATCGCGATCTCCGCCAACGATCCGGATGCTCTTGTGCCCGCGCTGAAAAAGGCGATGGACCGCGGCATCACCGTGATCTCGTGGGACTCGGGCGTGGCGCCGGAAGGCCGCGAGATGCACCTCAACCCGTCCGACACGGACCTGATCGGCGAAACGATCATCAAGCTTGCGGCCGACTATCTGCCTGAGGGCGGCGACGTCGCCATTCTCTCCGCCTCTTCCACGGCGACGAACCAGAACGCCTGGATCGAAGCAGCCAAGAAGGTGCTGCCGGAGAAGTTCCCGAACATCAACCTGGTTGCGGTCGTCTATGGCGATGACGACTCGGTCAAGAGCACCAACGAGGCGAAGGGCCTCATCGCCTCCTATCCCGACCTCAAGGCCATCATCGCCCCAACCACGGTAGGCGTCGTCGCCGCGGCGCAGGTGGTGACGGACCAGAACCTGATCGGCAAGATCAACGTCACCGGGCTGGCGCTGCCGTCCGAGTTCAAGAAGTTCATCGACAATGGCGCAAGCCAGGCCGTGGCGCTCTGGAACCCGATCGACCTCGGCTATTCGGCCGTCTACCTCGCCCACCAGCTCGCCACGGATAAGGCGGAGGCCAAGCCCGGCGCGAAGCTTTCCATCGGCCGCGTCGGCGAGGTGACGTTGGATGATACCAATGCGGCGGCCATGGCGGCGCCCTTCCAGTTCGACAAGTCGAACATCGAGGAGTTCTCGAAGATTTACTGATCTTCGAGCGTACGGGCGCGGCGGTGACTGCGCCCGTATCCCTGATGGGATCGTTGGAATGTCTTCGCCCTTGGCACTCCCCTTTCAGACAGGCGGGCATCCCGCAGCCGATTCTACGGGCTCTAGCCATATGATCCATACCTCCGTAGAGAGCCCAAAGCCCCTCCCCGCTGGTGGTGAAATCACGCCGCTCCTCACGCTCTCCGGCATCAGCAAAAACTTTCCCGGGGTTCGCGCGCTTTCAGGCGTGAGCCTGTCGCTTTATCCGGGCCAGGTGACTGCGCTCATAGGTGAGAACGGCGCCGGCAAGTCGACGCTCGTGAAGATCCTCACCGGCATCTACCAGCCCGACGAGGGCGAGATCCGCATCGGCGGGCAACCGGCGAAGCTGCCGACCGCGCATGCGGCTTTCGAACAGGGTATAACAGCCATCCACCAGGAAACGGTGCTCTTCGATCATCTCACCGTCGCCGAGAACATCTTTCTCGGACACGCACCGCGCACGCGTTTTGGCATGATCGACTGGCGCACCATGCGCGCCAACGCAAAGGAAGTGCTGGAAACCCTGGGCGCGGGCCATATTGACGCCGATGCACCCCTCTCCGATCTCGGCATCGCCAACAAGCATCTGGTGGCGATCGCGCGGGCGATGTCGATCGACGCGCGGATCGTCATCATGGACGAGCCGACGGCGGCGCTTTCCGCCAAGGAGATCGAGGAGCTTTTCCTGCTCATCGAGTTCCTGAAGAGCCAGAAGAAAGCGATCCTCTTCATCAGCCACAAGTTCGACGAGATCTTCCGCATTGCGGACCGCTATACCGTCTTCCGTGATGGACAGATGGTGGGCGAAGGACGTCTTGCCGGCACGACGCAGAACGCGTTGGTGCGCATGATGGTGGGTCGCGCCGTCGACCACATCTTTCCCGAGCGCCAGCCGAAGATCGGCGGCCCGCTGCTCGCCGTCTCCGGTCTTTCGCATCCGACCGAATTCGACGACATCAGCTTTGAACTAAGACAGGGCGAGATCCTCGGCTTCTATGGCCTCGTCGGCGCCGGGCGGAGCGAGGTGATGCAGGCGATCGCCGGCATGACTCGAACGAGCCGCGGCACGATCATGCTCCGCGGACAGGAGATCGCACCCAGATCCGCCGCCGACGCCATTTCCGCCGGCATCGTCTACGTGCCGGAGGAGCGCGGCCGCCAGGGCGTCGTCATCGGTATGCCCATCTTCCAGAACGTCTCCCTGCCCTCGCTCAAGCGCACCTCGAAATCCGGTGTGCTTCGGCTCGCGGAGGAGTTCCGCCTCGCACGCACCTATACGGAGCGGCTCGACCTCCGCGCCTCCTCGCTCAGCCAGGATGTGGGCACGCTCTCCGGCGGCAACCAGCAGAAGGTGGTGATCGCCAAATGGCTTGCGACCAAGCCCAAAGTGATCATTCTCGACGAGCCGACCAAGGGCATCGACATCGGCTCGAAAGCTGCCGTGCACGGCTTCATGGCCGAGCTCGTGGCCGAAGGCCTTTCCGTCATCATGGTCTCCTCGGAACTGCCTGAGATCCTCGGCATGTCCGACCGCGTGGTCGTCATGCGTGAGGGTCGCATCGCCGCCATCCGCGAGAATGACGGGCTCGACGCCGAGATGCTGGTGAGGCTCGCCGCGGGGATTGCCCAATGAAGACGCTTGCCAAACACAGGGAGATTTGGCTGCTGGCGGCGATTGTGCTCCTGATCGCGATCATCGCTCTGCGCTTTCCCGTTTTCGCTCGGCCGGGCAACCTGCTCAACGTTTTCAATGATTATTCCATCCTGATCATCCTGGCGCTCGGCCAGATGGTGGTGATCCTCACGCGCTCCATCGACCTCTCGATGGCTTCCAACCTCGCCTTCACCGGCATGGCCGTGGCCATGACGAACGCGGCATTCCCCGAAATTCCCGTGGTATTCCTGATCCTGATGGCCATGGCGATCGGCACCGCACTCGGTGCGTTTAACGGCGTCCTGGTGTGGAAGCTCGGGATCCCGCCCATCGTAGTCACGCTCGGCACGCTCACCATCTTCCGCGGGGCGACCTTCGTCCTGTCGGGCGGAGCTTGGGTGAACGCCGACCAGATGAGCCAAGGCTTCATCGCGCTGCCGCGGATCGTGTTCCTTGGCCTGCCAGTGCTCTCCTGGTCCGCGATTACCGCGATCGCGCTCTTCCATCTCTTGATGACGCGAACGGCTTTCGGCCGGTCCATCTACGCGGTCGGCATCAATCCCACCGCTTCCGTCTATGCCGGCATCGATGTGGGCCGAACGAAGTTCCTCGCCTTCTGCCTCTCCGGCCTGGTGGCCGGGCTCTGCGGCTATCTCTGGATCTCGCGCTACGTGATCGCCTCAGTGGAGGTCGCGAACGGTTACGAACTCAGCATCATCGCAGCCTGCGTGATCGGCGGCGTCTCCATTGCCGGCGGCATCGGCACTGTGGCCGGCGCGGCGCTCGGAGCTCTGTTCCTCGGCATCATCGGCAGCAGCCTTCCCGTCATCAACATCTCCCCCTTCTGGCAGCTCGCGATCTCCGGCAGCGCCATCATCCTGGCCGTCGTGCTCAATGCGCGCGGCGAGCGCCGGCAAGGCCGTATCATTCTCAGGAGAGCCGAGGCATGACGACCGACACCGCGCGCCACATCCCCGACCGGCTGGACAGTCCGTTCAGATCGGCGGTCTTCAGCTGGGAAATGTTGCTCGTGCTGGTCGCGATTGCGATCTTCGTCATCAACAGCATCGCCTCGCCTTATTTCCTCAATGCGTGGTCGCTCTCCGATCTGACCTTCAACTTCACCGAAAAGGGGCTGATCGCACTTGCCATGGCGATGCTCATCATTGCCGGCGAGATCGACCTTTCAGTGGCGGCGATCATTGCGCTTGCCTCGACGCTGATGGGCATGGCCCTTCAGGCCGAAGCGGACACGCCGACGCTCGTCCTTATCGGCGTTGGGGTCGGTCTTCTCTGCGGCGCCTTCAACGGCGTCCTGGTGACGCGCCTCGGCCTTCCCTCCATCGTGGTCACCATCGGCACGATGAGCCTCTTCCGCGGCGTCGCCTACATCATTCTCGGCGACCAGGCCTATAAGGGCTATCCGGAAAGCTTTGCCTTCTTCGGGCAGGGCTATGTGGGCTGGGTGATCTCCTTCGAGCTGGTGCTGTTCCTCGTCGCCGCGCTTGTTTTCTGGTTCCTCCTGCACCGGACAAGCTTCGGCCGCACCGTCTTCGCCATCGGCAACAACCCGATTGCAGCGGCCTTTTCCGGCGTGCGCGTAGAGCGCGTTAAATTCATCCTCTTCTGCCTCACCGGCCTGATGTCCGGCATAGCCGCCGTGCTCATCACCTCCCGCCTTGGCTCCACGCGGCCCTCCATCGCACAAGGCTATGAACTCGAAGTCATCACCATGGTCGTGCTCGGCGGCGTGAACATCCTGGGTGGCGCAGGCTCCATCCTGGGCGTGGTGCTTGCAGCGGTGATCATGGGCCTCGTCACCTTCGGCCTCGGCCTGATGAACGTTCCGGGCATCGTGATGTCGATCTTCATCGGCCTGCTTCTGATCGTCGTGATCGCGCTGCCGATCATCTGGAACAGGCTTAGGGAACGGAGTGCCTGATGCCGGAGAAATACGCATTCAAGATGAAGCTCCATCCGGGCATGCGGGAGGAATACAAGCGCCGGCACGACGAGATCTGGCCGGAACTGGTCACCCTGTTGAAGGAAGCCGGCGTTTCGGATTACTCCATCCACCTCGATCCTGAGACGAGCACGCTCTTCGGCGTGCTCTGGCGGACCGACGGCCACAGGATGGCGGACCTGCCCCATCATCCGGTGATGAAGCGGTGGTGGGCGTATATGGCCGACATCATGGAGACGAAGCCGGACAACGAGCCGGTGAGCATTCCGCTTGAAACCGTCTTCCACATGGAATGACGATGCGCCGGGTCGCCGTCATCGATATCGGCAAGTCGAACGCCAAGCTTGCCTTGGTCGATATCGAAGAGCTAGCCGAACTTTCCGTGCGGAAGGTGCCGAACAGGCCCCTCAGGACCGGCCCCTACCCGCACCACGATGTGGAGGCATTGTGGACGTTCATTCTCGACAGCCTGGCCGAACTAAGCCGCCAACACGGGATCGATGCGATCTCCGTGACGGCGCATGGCGCTACGGCCGTGCTGCTCGGGGAAAATGGCAGCAGCCTCGCGCTGCCCGTGCTCGATTATGAGCATGACGGGCCGGACGGGCTGCGCAGTGACTACGAGGCCGTGCGCCCGCCTTTTGCGGAGACCGGATCGCCTTCCCTACCGCTTGGGCTCAATCTCGGCGCGCAGCTCTATTGGCAGAGCCGCACCTTCCCGGAGGATTTCGCCGCTGCCCGCGCAATCCTCATGTATCCGCAATACTGGGCCTTCCGCCTCACGGGCGTTGCGGCAAGCGAGGCGACCTCGCTTGGCTGCCACACCGACCTGTGGAACCCGGAAGCCGGCGGCTTTTCTTCGCTTGTCGAGCGGATGCGTTGGCAGCAACTTTTCCCGCCCTTGCGCGCAGCAGGCGACGTACTCGGCCCCATCCTGTCGGAGATTGCCGATCGGACCGGCCTCGATCCTGCTACGCCCGTGCTCTGCGGCATCCACGATTCCAACGCCTCTCTATTCCCGCACCTTCTCTGGCGCCAACCTCCCTTCGCCGTAGTCTCGACCGGAACATGGGTCGTCTCCATGGCGGTGGGCGGGAAGAAGGTCGCGCTCGATCCGGCACGCGACACACTCGTCAACGTAGACGCGCTCGGCGAGCCCGTGCCGTCGGCCCGCTTCATGGGCGGGCGGGAATACGAAATCCTGATGGCAGAGCACAGCACCGACTGGAACGAGGCCGATATCCAAGCGGTCCTTGCCGAAGGCATCATGCTCCTGCCCTCGGTGCAGAGGGGCTGCGGCCCGTTCCCAAACTCGGCATCGCGCTGGGTCGCCCCAAGGGAACTTTCCCCCGGCGAGCGCACTGTTGCCTCCGCCTTCTATCTGGCGCTGATGACGGCCACCTGCCTCGACCTGATTGGCGCCGCGGGAGCTATCCTCGTCGAGGGCCCTTTTGCCGAAAATGGCGTTTACATCGACATGCTCGAAGCCGCGACCGCTCGGCCTGTTATTGCCCAAACCGGGCAGGCGACCGGCACGAGCGTCGGCGCAGCACTTCTGGTGAAGAGGCTTCGGCCTGCAGGCCCGTCTGAAGGCTTACGGCAAAGCCGCGCCGATGAAGAATGGAATGTCTATGCCGAAAAATGGCGGACAAGCGGCAGCAGAAGACTCGGCCAATAGAACCGGCCGCAATCCGTGCTCCTTCGCCCCGCCATCCCCAAATGAAATCTCTGGCTCCCGGGATTATTCACTTCAGCCGGGTGTTTTTGCTCCATGCCATTCCCGTCCTGAAGGACGTTACCCATGTTCAAGATATCATTGATTGCGGCAGGGTTGCTCATTTGCGCAGCGGCCGCCCATGCTCAAACCCTCTCCGATCTTCGCGGCCGGTATGCGATTGCGCCGTCGTCGCAAATCGCCTTCTCCGTGGGCCAAGTGGGCGGCGGAGGGATCAACGGCCGGTTCTCGCGCTTCTCCGGCGCGTTCGAGCTTCACCCGGACAATGTCGCGCGCTCAAACATCAACATCGAGTTGGAGCCAGCAAGCGTTCAAACCGGAGAACCGCGCGTGGAGAATTTCCTGCGCTCGGATGCGGTTTTCGATGTCGCTGCGCATCCGACGATCACGTTCCGCTCCACCAGGGTTCGCCAGGACGGTCCGAACAGCGCCGTAATAGAGGGGACCCTTACGGCGCGTGGCATCACGCGCCGGGAGACTTTCCATGCGACTTTGGCCGGGCGTGATGGCCGCGCTCTTGCATTCCATGTGGTGGGCGACGTGTTCCGCTCGCCTTATGGAATGGACGTGGGAACCCCGCTTTATTCCAATGTCGTTCACTTCGACATGATGCTTCGCGGGCAGCGGCGGTAGGTAAATTGCGTATTTTATCGGCAAACCGGGATTAAACAGCCGACACTACTGTTTTTCCCATGCGGATTGAAACCGCGTCCATAACCAAGAAAGGTTTTGAGCATGCGTACTCCAATCGTCATCGCCGCCGCTATGGCAGTGGCATTACCCGTTGTCGCATACGCCGCCGATTTTGCCGGCGGCGCGATCAAGTCTGCCGAGACGTCCAAAGGCCGGGTCCTCACCGACGCCAAAGGGATGACACTCTATACCTTCGACAAGGATACATCGGGTGTGACGAACTGCTATGACGACTGCGCGGTCAAGTGGCCGCCGCTAATCGCTGCCTCCGGCGCCAAGGCTGGGGGAGACTTCAGTCTGGTGAAGCGTAAGGACGGAAGCGAGCAGTGGGCCTATAAAGGCATGCCGCTCTATCTCTGGCAGAACGACAAGAAGCCCGGCGACACTACGGGCGATGGCGTGGGCGGGGTCTGGCACATCGCCAAAGGGTAGGCCATGCCGCAGATCCTGGACGAGATCGAGGAATGTGTGCCGGCGCTCAGACGTTATGCTCGGGCGCTGACGCACAATCCCGACCTCGCGGACGATCTCGTCCAGGACTGTCTGGAACGTGCGATCCGGAAGCGCGCGCTCTGGCGCCCCTCAGGTTCCGTGCGATCCTGGATGTTCCGCATCCTGCTTAATGTCTACCGCAATGATTTGAGGCGGCGCCGCCGGGCGCCCGACCTGCCGCTCGACACGCTCCAAACCGATCCGCCCAGCCTCGATACGCAATCGGGCCGGCTGGCGCTTGCCGAGACGGCGCAGGCCATGCAGGCGCTCCCCGTGGAGCAGAGGGAGGTGCTTCTTCTCGTGGCAGTCGAGGAGATGAGCTATGCCGAGGCGGCGGAGGTGCTGGCCATCCCGCTTGGCACGTTGATGTCGCGCCTGGGAAGGGCGCGCGCCACGCTGAGACGCATGACGGAGACCGGCGCGCCGAGATTGAGGTCCGTGAAATGAGCCGCGGGAAACGCAAGATCACCGAGCACGACCTGCACGCCTATACCGACGGTGCGCTCACAGGCGCGGCTCGCGAAGCTGTAGAGGCAGAGCTTGCCATCGATCCCACCGCAGCGGACGAGGTGGAGATATGGCGCCGTCAGAACGAGGCGCTGCGCGCACTCTATGGTCATGTGACGGACGAGCCTGTGCCGCCACGTCTCAGCGTTCAGCGGGCCGATCGGGAGTTGCGTGCCAGCTCCTGGCACTGGAGCCGCATGGCGGCGGCAGCCGTCATCCTCCTCGCGCTCGGTGTAGCTGGCGGCTGGTTCGGGCGCGATCTCGCCAGCACCGCACCGACGGAAGCGACACTCGTGGCCGAAGCGGTGGAAGCCCACCGTGTCTACGCCGTTGAAGTCCGCCATCCCGTAGAGGTGTGGGCTGACGAGAGGGACCACCTGCAGACATGGCTCTCCAAGCGGCTCGACCGGACGATCTCTGTGCCAGACCTCCGAGACTATGGACTTACCCTGGTCGGCGGTCGGCTTCTTCCTGCCTCCAACGGCCCTGCCGCACAGTTCATGTACGAGGATGAAACCGGGCGCAGGGTGACGCTTTATATCACCCCCTCGCGAAGCGAGGGAGAAACCGCGTTCCGCTATGCAAGGCTCGAAAGGCTCGATGCCTTCTTCTGGAGCGACGAGGGGATAAGCTGCGCGATGGTGGGGGATCTCCCGCGCGACAGACTGAGGGAGATCACGGCCCGCGCCTACGAACAGCTGGTATGAGGCTTCGACCGAAGGCCGCAAGCCTCAATCGGAACCGGGCGGTCTACTGGAAGAACGATGCCATGTTGCGGAATTCCCGCCTTTCCTACGGCCTCGTCGCCATTCTCTTCCACTGGGCGATCGCAATCCTGTTCCTCGGTCAAATAGGGCTGGGCTACCTGACCCAAGCCACCGCCGATGATCCGCGACTCCAGTTCAACCTCTACCAGTGGCACAAATCGGTGGGCTTCCTCATCCTCCTGCTTGCCCTCCTCCGTCTTGGCTGGGCACTTTCCGGTGCCAAGCCGAAACCGGTCGCGGGTACGTCTGTCTCCGAAGCTCTGGCTGCCCGCATCGCTCATTCCACCTTGCTCGCCATGACGATCCTCGTGCCCCTCACCGGCTGGGCAATCGCATCCACCTCCCCGCTCATGATCCCGAGCTTCGCCTTCAATCTCGTGCTTGTGCCCGACCTGCCGCTTGCCCGCTCCGATGAGGCGGAGGCGTTATGGTCGAACATTCACGCCGTTCTGGCCTATGCTTCGGGCATTCTGGCGGCTGCCCACGCGGGGGCCGCTCTTTATCACCAGTTCGCCCGCCGCGACGGCACGCTCATGCGCATGTTCACGCCGTCACGGAACACCGGGCCAGGCAAGAGACCCGCCCCCTAGCCGCCCATCCGCAGCAGGTAGGCGCGTTCGGTGGCCACGGCTTCGTCCGTGGTGATCTGATCAATGCCGAGCTCGAGGAGCCGCTCCAGCTTCCGCCATTCATCGTCGCTGAACCCGCCATCCGGATCGGCAAGGGTGAACGTCCAGGCATCGACCCGCGCACCGTGATCGTGGCAAATGCGGACGAGATCGATGCCGTCCGCATAGGCGTCCAGCAGGAGCTTCCAGTTGAGATAGACGATATAGGGCCGAATGGGCCCGCTCAGTTCGCGCGTGAGCTGACCGCCAACTTCGCTCTTCCGCCCCGCCCTGTGCAGGTCCATCAGGCGAAAGGAGGGTTCGAGCCCTCGCTTGGCCGCCGGCAATCTGTCGGTGATCGCCAATGTCAGCTCGGTGTCATCTCCACTGACCACCAGATGCTTGTCACGGTCTGCAAATAGACCCTCAAGCCGGTCGAGTGCCCCTTCTCCGACTGACGCAAAGTCATCCTTCATATCGAACTGAAGCAATGCGTCCTGTTGGGCCGGACCCAAGAGCTCGGCGAGGTCTTCGGCCGTGAGGACGTGGCGGACCGTGCCGTCCCGCGCCGGCTCGGTATAGAGCAGTCCTCGGATGTCGTCGCCGGTATAGGCAGAGACAGGTCCGGAGCCGTTCGTCTCGCGGTCAAGGGTGCGGTCGTGTAGAACGGCAAAGCTGCCGTCACGCGTCGCGCGGAGATCGATTTCCATCGAGGCTCCCAGCTTCAGCCCAGCGGCGAGAACCTCACCGCTAAAAAGCGGGTCCTTCATCTCGCGCCGAAGCCTGTGCCACTTGAGAAGCACGCGTTTGCCGCCATGATCTATTGCCACACCTGTTGCGGCATTGGCGGTATTCGTGGCTGCGATGTTTTGGCTCGGCATGGTCTTTCCCCAAATATCGTCAAATTTCGATGTTCTTGCAGCCGTGGGCGCGAGACAACAGACGCCTATGTTAGCGGCAAAGTACTTCGTAAGAGTGGCAGGAATCACACGCCTTACGACATCCTCGCCGCGGTCTTTTGAACGTTCTTGACTGAGGAGCAGAAAGGGAACAGAACGAGACTGGGGGCGCAGCGTGTCCTCGGCCAAGAGCCGCAAAAGGGCTGTCCGAATGGAAGACAGGCCCGGCATTGCCGACCGAACCACTGCACCGCTGGGTGCCTAGGGCGGGTTCATATCCGAGTTTAGATATCCGGCCCACGGCTTTCCATCAGGTTACAGCTAGGCGCGTTCCACCAAGTGGCACGTCTGAAAAGTGCGCAGGAGTCCGATGCGGGGTGTCCTGTGCGCATGATCCAACGAAAAGAAGAAAAGGATGCTCATGAGCATCAAGGTTACGGTGTGGGGTGAGAATGTGCACGAGCAGCAAAGCGAGCTCGTGCGCTCGATCTATCCCGAAGGAATGCATACCACCATCGCCAAGGCCATTGCCGCCGAGGGCGACCTGCAGGCGAGGACAGTGGTGCTGCAGGACCCTGAGCATGGCCTGACCGAGCAGGTTCTGGCCGAAACCGACGTCCTCGTCTGGTGGGGCCATAAGGCGCACCGCCAGGTGGAGGACGAGATCGTCGAGCGCGTGGCAAAGCGCGTGTGGGAAGGGATGGGCCTCATCCTGCTTCACTCCGCCCATTTCTCGAAGATCTTCAAGCGCCTGATGGGCACGCCCTGCGCGCTGAAATGGCGCGAGGCGGGCGAGCGCGAGCGAATCTGGGTCGTCAACCCCGGCCATCCGATCGCCCAAGGCCTTCCGCCATATTTCGAGCTCGAACAGGAAGAGATGTACGGCGAGCCCTTCTCCGTGCCGGAGCCGCTCGAGACGGTGTTCATCTCATGGTTCCAGGGGGGCGAGGTGTTCCGCTCCGGCCTCACCTATCGCCGCGGCGCGGGCAACATCTTCTATTTCCGGCCGGGCCACGAGGCCTATCCCACCTATCACGATGAAACGGTGCACAAAGTGCTGAGGAACGCGGTGCGCTGGGCCTATTCGCCCATGCCGGCCTACACCGCCGTCCATGACGCGCCGAACGTGCCGGTCGACAAGGCGCCCGAGCCGATCACCGAGCGTGGCCCCAAGCTGCACAAGCCCGGCGAGGCCGGTTTCAAATAGGAAATTTCATATGCGTTTGCTCATCCTCGGCACTGGCAAGATGGCCAACCAGCATGCCACACGCTTCGCGGCCATCCCCGGCGTCCACCTCGTCGGCGGCGTCGACACCAACGCAGAGCGCCTCCAGGCTTTCTGCGACGCGCACAAGATCGAGCGCCAATTCGCGACCACAGAAGAGGCGCTGGCTTGGGGCGAATTCGATGCGGTCACGAATGTCACGCCCGATGCGGCCCATTATTCGACCAGTATGGCCTGCATAGCCGCCGGCAAGCATGTGCTTTGTGAGAAGCCGCTTGCGACCAATTTCGCCGAAGCTTCCGCAATGGCCGAAGCCGCGGAGAAGGCCGGCGTAGTGGCGATGGTCAATCTGAGCTATCGGAACGTAGCGGAGATCCACGCCGCACGCGACCTGGTGCTTTCCGGCCGCATCGGCGAGGTGAAGCACATCGAGGCTTCCTATCTGCAGAGCTGGCTCGTGTCCAAGGCCTGGGGCGATTGGCGGACGGGCCCGTTGTGGCTTTGGCGGCTTTCCAAGGGGCACGGCTCGAACGGCACCCTGGGCGATATCGGCATCCACATTCTCGATTTCGCCTCCTATGGCGCAGCGACCGAGATCGAGACGATCACAAGCCGGCTGAAAACCTTCCACAAGGCGGAAGGCGACCGGATCGGGGAATATGTGCTCGATGCCAATGACAGCTTCGTCATGACGGCCGGTTTCGCCAATGGCGCTCTCGGCACGATTCACGCCACGCGCTGGGCCACCGGCCATATCAACGACCTGCGCGTGCGTATCTACGGCGACAAGGGCGGCATCGAAGTGCAGCACACGCCTAAGAGCTCGCAGTTGCGCGTCTGCCTCGGCGAGGATGCCGAGACGGCCACCTGGCGGGATATGGAGGCTCCGCCGGTCGCGACAAATTACGAGCGCTTCGTCAACGCCGTGCGGCTGAACATGCCGACGGAGCCGACCTTCCGGCATGCCGCCGCCCTGCAACGGATCCTCGACATGGCATCGGCCTCGGACGAGCCCACGCCGGCGCCAGCCCACGCATAGGTGTTCTACTTGCGCATCACCGTCTCGGCTTCGCCCGAGACGGTGTAGGCCACGGCGGCGGGAGGTGATGGGTTATCCCACCTCCTCCAGCGTTTCCAGCCCGAGCCGGATGAATGCCTCCGGCGGCGCTTCGTTCCGGATCATCAATTCACGCATCAGCCGGATCATCCCCGCCTCGACGGCCTCGTCCCTGATCGGCCGCTCCTGCCCCGGATCGCTTAGAAGATCATAAAGCCTGGTGTCGCTCTCGAGCAGCGAACCCGGTCCATAATTCGCGTAGATGGGCGAGCGCTTGATGACGGGGACCTTCAGGAGCGGCACCTCCTTCGTCCAGCCGAAGGGCTTTGCCAGCGTGGCGGTCGAAAGCTCTTCTGGTGTGAAGCGCTGCGCCATATGGGTCGGCATCACGGTGTATTGATAGATTTCCTGATTCTCGAGATCCTCTGGAAAGCGGTGATAGGTGTAGCGGCCGTCCGTGACATTCACCGCGCCGCCGAAATAGCCGAAAATGACGGCCTCCCGGTTTCCATCACGCAGCAGCGATAGCCCTTCCGTTTCCGGCGGCGGCTCGACGCCGTAAAGATCGAGGAAGGTCGGCGCCATGTCGATCGACTGCGTCAGCCGGTCGATCCGCCCCGCCTGCGGATTGCGCGGGTCGTAGATGAAAAGCGGTATGTGGACGATCTCCTCATACATGTTCATCCGGTTCTTGGCCCAGAAATCATGTTCGCCCAGCAGGAAGCCATGATCGGTCGTCACGATCAGCGCCGTGTCCTTCCAAAGGTCATGCTCGTCGAAATAATCGAGCAGCCGGCCGAGCAGGTGATCGCACAGCGCAACGGTCGCATAATAATTCGCGCGCAGTTCCTCTGCCTCCTCCGGCAGTTCGTCGACGCGACCATAACGCGGCCAGTCGCGGATCGGCCCGTTCCAAGCCGTCCTGAAAGGCGCTTTGAAGCGGTCCGGCGCGAAGAAGGGTTCATGCGGATCGAAAGTCTCGATCTGAAGAAGCCAATTGTCCGCGTTGCGGTTCATGTGGAGGAAGTCGAACCCGTGGGCGAAGCATTGCACGGAGGGAAAATCCTCTTCCCTGCGAATGAATTCGCGATTGATGATGTGGGTCGAATATTTGCTGATCGCGTCGCCGCCGCCGGCCTGGCGCTCGTGATATTTCTCGCGCAAGCGCTCCCAGGGCGGCTGGACCATGGCTTTCCAGGCGTCGCTCTCCTGCCCTCGCACGAATTCATAGGTCGAGTAGCGGTTGTGATAGGTGGCGCCGCCATCCTCCCAATAGTGATAATGGTCCGTCACAAGGTGGGTGTGGATGCCGTGGTCCTTGAGCAATTCGGGAAAGGCATTGTCGAAAGGCTCCAGTGGCCCCCAGCTGCGGTGCAGAAAGGTAAGGCGCCCGGTAAGGAGATCGCGCCGGGCTGGCATGCAGGGAAGCGACCCCACATAGTGCCGATCATGCACCATGCTTCGTGCAGCAAGCCGGTCGAAACTCGGCGTCGGCACACGCCTGCCGCCATAGCAACCGAGGATATGGCGATTAAGAGAATCGAAGAGGACAAAGACGGTTTTCAAGCAAGGCCTCCCTTCTGCCATATGCCGACCAAGCACGACGAGAAGCGCTAGGCGGCTGCCTCCACCAGTTCGTGCAGAAATCCGAGATGCGGCCCGAGACCCGGTGCGTAAGCAGCCAAGGGTCCCCCCTGCTTCAGCATGACATCAAGTAGCGGCATCTCAACCACCGCGCCGGCCTCGCGCGCGATCAGCGCGCCGGCCATGATGTCCCAGGAATTCACATGCGCCTCGTAATAGAGATCGGCCACACCGCTCGCCACGCGCACAAGGCCGAGGGCGGCCGAGCCCAACCGGCGGTAGTCCATGCCCAGATCATGGAGCCTGCGCTGAACGGCCTGGTAGTCCGCAAAGCTGGTACGCCGGGAACAGCCCAGGATCGCAAGCCCCTCGGCGGGATCTCGACGCCGGGAAACCGCGACGGCCCTGTCCTCGCAGAACGCGCCCCCACCGCGAACGGCAGAATAGACCCAACCGGTCGTGGCGTCATAGATGCACCCAAGCTCGATCTCGCCCGCACGCACGAAGGCAATGGAAACGCACCAATGGCGCAGGCCACGGATATAGTTCGTGGTGCCGTCTATGGGGTCGACGACCCAGAAACCATGCATGTCAGGCACGCCACCCGTTTCCTCTCCGAGGAATCCGTCTCGCGGGAAGGCCGCGGCGAGCGCACTCTTGATCGTCTCCTCACCCCTCCGGTCGGCGGCAGTCACGAAATCCTGAAGACCCTTGCGCTGGAACGCGACCTGAGCCTCTTCCCGGAACATCTCGATTTCATGCCCTACGGCTACGGCAAGGGTGCGCGCCAGCGCCAGTCGCTCCGCAAGTCCGTCCTCGTCCCGAGTGCCGCTCATCAAAGCCTCATACCGTTGCACGCCGCACGAGCGAGACGGGCGTCACCTCGAACCGTTCGGCGGTCGTAGGATCATCCATGCGGCTTATGAGGAGGCTCACCGCCTGCTCCGCCTGCACGTCACAGGGTTGGCGAAACGTCGTCAGCTCATAGGCGGCCCAGGACGCCTGGGGGATATCGTCGTGGCCGATTACTCGGACATCGTCCGGCACTTTCCCGCCGAGCCGACGCAAACCGTCGATCAGTCCGCAGGCCATGTAATCGTTGATGCAAAAGACACCGTCCACACCCTTCAGCGCCTCGGCAACAGCAAGGCCCTCCCTGTAGCTGTTGTGCTCCACCGGGATCACCCGCGCTTCGACATCGAGGGCGTAGCAGGCGCCCATGAAAGCCTGCAGGCGACATCGGGCCGTGTAGGAAGGCCCGGGCGCAGCCACCACGGCCAATTGCTTCGCGCCGGCTTCGACAAGTGTCGCGGCCGCCAGCTTGCCGGCGGCATTGGTATCGGAGACGACGCGATCCACCGATGGGATCGTGTCGGCCTTGTTGATGAGAACAATCGGGACGCCGGCAGCCGCGAATTCGGCGCAAAGAGCGGTCGGGGGCGCATCGGAGGTGACCAGCACACCGGATACATTGTAGTGCAGCAGCTGATCCATCACGTGATCGGCACTCTCGCCCTGGTCGGCTGGCAGAAGGATGGGTCGGAAGTTGCGCCTCACCAGGCTCTTTGTGATCTGCTCGATCTGCAGAGCTCGAAAAGGGTTGTCCATGCCCGCAGCCACGACGCCCACGAAGTCCGAGCGCCGCGTGGTGAGGCCCCGCGCGAGATAGTTGACCCGGTAACCCAGCTCCTTTGCCGCCTTCACCACTTTCTCACGCGTTTCCGGGGAAACGCTGGCGTTCGGAGTGAAGGCTCTGGAAACCGCTGCGCGCGATACGCCGGCTCGGCGCGCCACGTCAAAAGACGTCACCTTGCGGCCACGCGATGGCTTTTCCGGCCCGCTCATGCGGCCACCCTGTCTATGGCAAAGCGCAGCCGCTCCGGAAGGTCCGAGCAGATACCGAGCACCGGCAGTCGGACGAGGTCGTCGATGATGGCGGGGCGCTCCTCGTGCCAAAGCACGATCTGCCGACCGCTCTCCAAAATGGCGCCGGTGAGTTCCGGTGTCACGAGATCCTGCGGGCGCTCGCCTCCGCGCTCCCAGCACAGATGCACGATATCGGCGCCGGCGCGCTCGGCTTCGTCCATCGCATCGGCCCCCAGCCTCACGAGCACCGACAGCGGAAAATCGCAACCTTCCTCGCGCAATGCGCGCACAGGCTCCGGATCGAAGGAACCGAGTGCCGCGAAGCGTTGATCCTGCTCACGTAGGTGGCGCCAGGCGAGCGGAGCAGCCTCGGGCGCCTTGATCTCCACATAAACTCCAGCGCCGCGCTCGCGCGCGAGCGCGGCCACTTCGGCGAAGGTGGGCACCTCCACACCCGGCAGGCCCTTCAGCTCGGCTGCCGTAAGCTGCGAGATATGCGCATCCACGCCGAACACCCGCTCCAGATGATCGTCATGACTGACGACGCATATGCCGTCACGCGTGACCTGGGCATCGAGTTCCCACATCTGCGCCCCCAGATCGGAGGCTTTCGCGAAGGCCGCGAGCGTGTTTTCAGTCAGATGCCCGCTGGCGCCTCGATGGCCAATCACCAACGGATAACTAAGTCTCGCGAGCCATTGAAAACGCCGCGCAAAGGCCGATAAGCCGCAATCTTTCAAAGCCGCTCCCCGTTTTCGGCAAACACAAACAAGCGGTCGCTGCGGACCCGCCATTCCACCTCGTCATCAAGCGAAATATCGTCGCGCACGCGCTGGATGGAGCGCAGGACGCTGCCGTTTTCGAGCTTTATGTCGTAGAGATTTTCGCGTCCTTGCGTCTCGATGAAGCTGACGCGGCCGCGAATGATGGCATCCCCTTCGGGCCCGAGATTTTCCGGCCGGATACCGATAATAACGGGCGTCCCGTCAGGCGGCGTGACGGCATCGGGGGGCACTGGCAGGCGGATATCTGCGTTCTTTACGGCAAGCATGCCGTCCCGCGCCTCGGCCTCGACAAAAGCGATGGGGGGATTGCCGAGAAATCCGGCGACAAAGGTCGTGCGCGGATTGCGGTACATCTCCTTGGGCGTGGCGATCTGGATGATTTGGCCCGCATTCATGATGGCGATGCGATCGCACATGCTCATCGCCTCGACCTGGTCATGGGTCACCAGAATGGCCGTGATGCCAGTCTCGAGCTGGATGCGGCGGATCTCGGAGCGCATTTCGAGGCGCAACTTTGCATCGAGATTGGCGAGCGGCTCGTCAAGCAGCAGCACGTTGGGCCGGCGCACCAGAGCGCGGGCGAGCGCCACGCGTTGCTGCTGGCCGCCGGAAAGCTCTGCAGGACGGCGGTCAAGCAGGTTCCCGATATGAACCAAGTCCGCCATCTCGTCGACGAGCCGCTTGATCTCAGCCCCCGGCAGGTTTCGGATGCGCAAGGGAAACGCGATGTTTTCCGCCACGTTCATGTGGGGATAGAGCGCATAGGACTGGAAGACGACGCCGACATTGCGCTCCTGCGATGGGAGGTCGGTCATGTCCCGGTCGCCGAAATAGATGCGCCCGCCCGTCACCTTGTGGATGCCGCAGATGGCGAAGAGCGTGGTTGATTTCCCGCAACCGGAGGGCCCCAGGAGAGCGAGCATCTCGCCATCCTTGATCTCCAGCGTCATATCCTCGATCACCTTCACAGCGCCAAAGGACTTTGAGAACTTGTCGAGCAGGATACGCATCAGCCCTTGCTCCCTCCGCCGTAGATGTTCATCAGGTAGTTCTGGAAAACAAAGAAGAGGATCAGGACGGGTGCGATGTAGAACAGCCCGACCGATTTGAAGAGCGCCATGTCGAAATTGTTGTCGTCGGCGATCAGGGAGGCGAGATAGACCGAGAGCACCTGTACGTCTCCGCTCGGCGCCAGAACCTGCGGCAGGATGAATTCGCTCCAGCCGAGCAGGAATGCGAAGAGCCAGAGTGCGAAAATGCCTGGCTTCACCTGCGGGAGCACGAGCTTGCGCCAGACGGTGAAGCGGCTGGCACCGTCTTGGATCCCCGCCATCTCGATCTCCCACGGAACCGTGTCGTAGAAGCCTTTCATCAGCCAGATGCCCAAGGGCATGTCGATCGCCGCCTTCACGAGGATCACCCCGATCAGCGTGTTGTAGAGACCGATCATCTGCAGCACGAGGAAGATGGCCACGATAAGGGTGATCGCCGGAAACGCGTGCAGCACCATCACGCCCGCCAGGAAGAAGCCACGCGCCGGCACGTTGAGCCTGGAGAGCACATATCCCGCCATTGACGAGACGACGATCACGAGCAGCGATGTCGAGGCGGCGAAGAGCAGGGAATTGAACGTGACGCGCCAGATGCTGGGGCGTCCGGGCGGCGTGTGCCATAGGAATGCCCAATGCTCCAGCGTGAACTCGTTTGGGATGAACGAGCCGGGCGGTGAATTCGTGACGGTGTCGATGAACAGATAGGCATACATCAGCACCAGCGGTGCGCTCAGGATGGAGAGCGCGAGGATGATTGGCCAGGTCTTCAGGTGTCCGGTCATCGCTCCCCCTCAATGCTCGATGCGCGGCTTGATGATCAGCGCGCGGTAATTGAAGAGCCGCAGATAAAGAAGCGACAGCACGATGCCGATCACTACAAGCACTAGCGCCATTGCCGCGCCGTAACCGTATTGAAGGTTGCCGGCATAATTGTTGAGCGCGGTGTGATAGATCGCCAGCGACCAGATCTCGGTAGCCCCACCGGGGCCGCCATCGGTCGAAAGCAGCGTCTGCTCGATCGAGGTGAGGAGCGAAAGCGTCTGATAGCAGGTCACGAACAGGATCGGCCATTTCAGATGCGGCAGGATGATGTGGCGGATCTGCTGCCAGCGATAGGCGCCATCGACGCTTGCCGCATGGAAGAGCGACTGGGGAATGGCCTTGATCGCCGACGCAAAGATCAGCATCCCCATCGACGCACCGACGAAGCCGTTGATCAGGATGACGAACACCCAGGCGTTGAAGGCGCTGTCCAGCATCCAGTTGCGCGGCCTGATACCGAAATTGTCCAGGAAGGCGCTCAGGAACCCGGTATCCCAGGCCAGCCATTTCCACAGAAGCACATAGATCACGGCCGGCGAGATACGGGGCAGGAACCAGATGATGCGGAAAATGCCGGCTGGGCGATCGGGAATGTAGTGGGTGGCGATCGCCAGCAGCATCGCGAAGCCGGTGTTGAAGATCAAAAGCGTCGCCGCCACGAAGAAGATCGTGTTGAAGAGGATGCGCATCGTCTGCGGGGATGTGATAAGCCGACGGAAATTGTCGGTGGTCCAACTCCAGCCCGTATAGGTCGCTTCCCGCAGCGCCGCCTTCTCGTCGTCCGTGAGTTCAGGATCGATTGCCTCCGCGGCGGACATTAGCGCTCCCGCGCTTGCAAACCGCGCATTGGCCAGCGACCTGCTGAAAGCATCGGAAATGCGCTTGACCGTGCGGGTATTGGGCCTTGTCGGCAGGTCGCGTATGACGCGTTCGAAATCGCGGCGCGAGGAAAAAGTCTCGCCTAGACGGCGCTTCAGCCCGTCGATGATGTCCTGGTCGATCTCCATTTCCGCGAGGGCGGCGAGACCTTGCTCATCCACGACATAGGTGGGCTGCCCCAGCCGCTCGGCAAGTTCACCCATGCCGTAGCGGTCGGTGAGCACGCGCAGTGCGCCCGGTGAGATCTGATAGGCTCCGCCGGTGATCCCCGTCGCCGTGCTCATATTGGTGAAGGCGAACACGCCGGTCAGAATCACCGGAGCAAGGAAAAAGGCGATCACCAGCAACAGCGCCGGCATGATCAGCACCAGGCCGAGCCCTTTGGAGCTGTTCAACCAGGCAAAGCGCGGACGAGCGGGGGCGGCCCGGGTGCCGATGCGTGCCGGGCCGCTTTCCACGATATCGCGTGAGGCGCTCATCTCAGCGAATGACGATCGCCTCGCCGAGGCCGTTCTTCAGTTCGGCCTCCAGGTCGTTGACCGCCTGCTCGGGCGTTTTCTGCCCTGTCCATGAAGCTTCCAGCCCGCTCCACATCGCGTTCCAGTAGGTGCCGAAATCCGCGTTGTTGGGCATCGCATTGGCGTACGGGAGCAGCCGCTCGGTGGCCTCACGCGTCCAGCGGTCGTCGGCATAGATGTCGATATTCGACTCCTGCTTCGTGATGCCGAGATGGGCGGACTTCACTGCATGCAGCGCATTGATGCGCGGCTCGGATGCGATCTTCACGAGATCGGCGGCAATCGCCGTTGCGCGTTCGTCATGACCCGAAGTGAGCAGATAGACCAGCGGATGCGTCAGGGTGTTCGGCTCGCCGCCATCGCCGGCAGGAATGAGCGAAAAGGCGACGCTGCCGAAGAAGTCCTTGAGGCCCTCCTGATTCACATAGCGCGCATAATGCCAGGTGCCGCCGTGCCAAATGCCGGCCTTGCCGCTCGCCACCTCGGCCCACCATTGGTCGTTGGGCGTGCCGATATGGTTCTTGCGCGTCACGCCCGCATTCACCGCATCCACGAAGAACTGGTAGAATTTCTGCATGGCGGCCTTGTCGAGGACGAGCTTGCCGTCCTCCTCCATCACGCCGCCGAAGCTCTTGTAAAACTGCCAGTAGTCGGGACCATTGTTGGGGCGCGGGTAGAAACCATAGCCCTGCTGCACCAGGCCCTGGTCCACCATCTTCTTGGCGTCTTCAAGCACATTGGCGAGGGTGTATTCTCCAGACTGGACCTTGTCCGGAAGCGCGTCGATGTCCGCGTCCAAGTAGCCGATCTGGCGCATATAGTCCTTCCAGAAGAAGAAGGGCCGCGCTTCGGCATCCTGCGGCAGGCCATAGAGCACCCCGCCATAGGACGATATTTCCAGAAGGTTCTCGTAGATGTCGTTGATCGGCCAGGCGTCGAGATTGACATAATCCTCGATCGGCACGATGAGGCCGGCCTGCGCCCATGGCGCGATGTCTTCGTGGCCGGTGACGAGGATGTTCGGCGCGTTGCCGGCCTCGGCGGCGAGGGTAACCGCCTGTTTGAAATCGTCCCAAGTATTGGTGGGTTTCTTCTCGACCGTGATCTGCAGGTCTTCGCCACGGACGGCCGCTTCCCGCTCCAGGAGATCGGCTGCGATATCGATCGCATCGACACGGTAGATGTCGTTGGGACTCGTCCCGCCCGACCAGACGCTGATCTTAACCTCTTCCGTCGAGGCCAGGCCTGCGCTCGATACCAGCATGACCGCCGCGACAGTGGATTTCAAAAGATGCTTCGTCATCTCGTACGTTCCTCCTTGCGTTCCCTGTCGGACGAAAGGCAGCAACCAGGACTGGTGGCGAACCCGCCCAACCAGTTTCCTCCCTAGGGCCTTTCTCTGACAGTCAGATGACAGATGTGCACGTGTGCATTCTTTTATTTCTGGCGCTTTCCTCTATATTGTACACGTGTACACTCCCATGCATGGGAGCTGTCGTCAAATGTTTTCAAGAAGCGGCAGCTTTCTTTGCCGAGCTGCGTTTTCAAGGCGGGAAAAATCTTTCCTGCCAATGCCTTCTTGCTGGCACGAACGGGGAAATACTGAATGAGCGGGTCTGTCTTCTTCTTGCACATGGCAGGCGCGATCGCGCTGCTGCTCTGGGCTACGCACATGGTCCGCTCTGGGGTGGAGCGGGCCTATGGCGAGCTTCTGAAGCAGCGGCTGCGCCGCACGCTGGGCCATCCGCTGCTTGCGGCGGCGACCGGGCTCGCACTCGCTGTCGCTTTACAAAGCTCCACAGCCGTAACGCTCCTCGTGGGATCGTTCGCGGGCTCAGGCATCGTGACGGGTCTTTCCGGGATCCTTGCAGTGCGCGGGGCGGAGGTGGGATCGGCGCTTGTCACCAAGATCCTGAGCTTCGATCTCGCGCTGCTCGTGCCGCTCTGCCTCGTGGCAGGCACGGCGATCTTCATGACCACCGAAAGACGTGCATGGCGGCAGTCCGGGCGCATTCTGGTAGGTGTCGGCCTTTTGATCCTGTCCCTGGAGATGATGGGCGAGGCCTCGGAGCCGCTTCGCCAGAGCCGGGTGGTCCCGTTGATCGCCGGCTACCTTTCCGACGACCCTATCACCGCCTTCCTGATCGCTGCGGCGGTGACATATGTCTTTCATTCCAGCATTGCGGCCGTCCTGTTGCTTGCCACCTTTGCCGAGCGTGGAATCGTCTCGCCGGAACTCGGCATCGTGATGGTGCTCGGCATCAATCTGGGGAGCTCCTTCATCGCCCCCATGCTCACGCGGCGCTCCAGTCCGGAATGCCGCGTTGTGCCGCTCGGAAACCTCCTGATGCGCGGCGCCGGATCGCTTGTGATGCTCGTGGGATTCATCCTCATCAAGCCGCCGATCGGCCTCTTGGGCGGCAACGCGGCAGACCAGGTGGTCAATGCCCATATAGCGTTCAACCTCTTCATCCTGCTCGCCGGAATCCCGCTTTCCCGGCTGGTGCTCAAGGCGACGGAAGCGCTGGTGGCTCTCTCCCCCGGGCCCACGCCCGAGGAAAGGCAGAACGCGCTTTTGAGTGAAGTCAGCGCCCTCGATGAGGCCGCCTTGGACAATCCGCAACAGGCGCTCGCCAATGTCACGCGCGAGGCCGTGCGAATGTGCGACACGGTCGACTTCATGCTCGTGCGCGTGCTCGAGCTCTATCGGGAAGCTGATAAGCACGCGATCCAGGCGCTTGCGGACCTCGATGACACGCTCGACCGCCGCCATGCGGCAATCAAGCTATACCTCGCCCGCATCAGCCGCGAGAATATGTTCGAGGAAGAGGCACGGCGCTGCCAAGACCTGCTCAGCGCCTGCGTTAAGCTCGAGCAGGTGGGCGACATCATCGTCCGCAACCTGCTTGCGCATGTCCGGAGCAAAATGGAACGCAAGGTGGATTTCACGCCCGAAGGCTGGCATGAGCTTTCGAGCTTCCATGCCGCTGTGCTTTCGAACGCACGCCTTGCTTTCAACCTTCTCGTGACTCAGGATCCCGTCACGGCGCATCGGCTCGTCGCCGAGAAGGATCGGATGCGGGAAATCGAGAAGGTGCTGAGCCAGCAGCATTTCGAGCGCCTGAGGCAAGGATCGGAACAGAGCGTGGAGACGAGTTCCATCCATCTGGACACGATCCGTGACCTGAAGCAGATCAACGCGCTCCTGGCGGCCATTGCCTATCCGGTGCTGGAAGCGGAAGGCCTGTTGCGCGACACGCGCCTCAGATCAGCTTGAAGGCGAGCCCCGATAGAAGCGAGTCCACATAGCGCTTCTTCTGGAAATGGCCGTTGAGCGAGACGCGGCCGACGCCGGTCGGCCGGTTCAGCGTGTCCGGCCCAAGCACGCCTGGCTGAGTCGTTACGGCGATTGCGAAGCCAGCACTGGCAGCGGCTTCAATCTCGCGCTCACCAACGGCGGCAGCAAAGCCATAAGGATAAGCGAAGGCGCTTGGGTATCTTCCTACATATCCCTCCACGGCCTCGGCGGAAAGTTGCAGTTCCTCCTCAAGGCGTGGTCCGCCGACCCGGCGCAGATTGACATGGGTCAATGTATGCGCGCCGAAACGGACCAACGGATCTTTCGCCAGCTCGCGCAGTTCGCGCGCGTCCATGGTCAGTTCGGCAGTTATGCCAAGCGGATCGATGCCTGAGCGCTCCGCAAGTTCATCGAGTCGGGCCACAGCCATATCTTCGTCAGCCGTTTGGATAAAAGCGGCAAAGCGGTCAAAGACCGCCCGCTTCTGGGCGACCGTCTTTGTCTCCAGCGTTTCCGGCCCGGCGCCGAAATCGAAGGTAAGACAGTCTTCATTCGCCGTCAGGAGCGCCGCCGTCTCCCACCACAGCGAGCGCGTGCGCTCGACGAAGCCGGCTGTGATGAAGATGGTGTAAGGCACGCCATATTTGCGGAATACCGGCGCTGCATATTCCCCATTGTTGCGATAGCCGTCATCGAGCGTGAAGCTGACGAACCGCCGTTTGTCACAGGGCTCTGCAAGAAGCTTCGGCAGATCCTCGACGGCAACGGGAACGTACCCGGCCTCCAACGAGGCTTCTATCGCGACCGCCAGGAATTCCGGCGTTACCGACAGAAGCGCGTTCGGGTCGTAAGCGCTCCCGCGCGCGGGGCGGACGTGGTGCAGGGTGAAGATTACGCCCCGGCCGGCAGCCGAAGGGTAGACCCGGCGAGCGCCGGAAAAGGCGATCAGGTCGAGAGCGCCTCGCATGAGTGCGTATTTCAGCGCCTGCCTTGCCGGAATGTCGGGCATCGCTCCGCTCTGCTTACTGGATCTTCAGGAAACGCCGGGTCAGTACACGCCACGCCGTCAGTGGAATATCGGCCATTGCCGGTATCGGATCGGAAAGCGAGAAAGTTGCCCACGCCCGCACGCCTGCAAAGGAACCTAGGTATTCGCGCACCGAAAGGCGCCCGGTAGAGATCAGCCGTAAACCCGCGGCGACGTCGCGGATCAGATACATCCAGGATACGCCCGGCCGCGCGCCGTCCGCACCCGTTTTGTCTCCCGCGGCAATGGTCCAGAGCATGCCACCCAGATCCAGACCTGCCGCTGCTGCCAACCCGAACCAGGACCAGGGGCGCGGATTGACGTCGAGCACGCGCATCCTGTCGTCGCGCTTATCATGCTTGAACTCCACCTCCACGAGGCCGCAATAATCGATGGAGGCCAGAATGCGGCGCGCGGCCTCGATCACGCGTGGCTCGTCCACCACCTGCACAAAAGTGCTCGTATACCCGAAATCGACCGGAAACTGCCTTCTTCGGCGAGCTGCAAACTCGGCCACCGGTCTGCCTTCGTGCCAAAGGGCAGCATAGGAAAACTGGCTTTCACCCCCGCCGGGTATCAATTCCTGGACCACCACATTCGGGAAGCCGATCTGATCTGCCGCTGCGCGATAGGCTTCCAGTAGCGAACTCCTATCGTCAGCGCGGATGACCTTGGCGCGTGAAAACTGGTCCCGGCCGCCGCCCATATTGGGCTTGAGGATCACCGGAAACCGGATTTCGGCTCGCGACGCTTCCTCGAGCGAAGAGAACGCGTAAGTGGGCGGAATATCCACGCCGATCTCGGCGGCGCGCTGATAGAGGAGCGGCTTTTCGCACATCCATCTAAGACGATCCCAATTCGGGAGGATGATTCTATATGCCTCCGAAAGCGCTTCACGTGCCTGAGAAACGAGGCGCACCTCCGCATCTGCCGCGGGAATCAGGAGAAACCCCCTCAGGCGGTGTTCTTCCGCAGCTTTCAGCAGAAAGGCTGCCGCGCTGGAATCTGCCGCTCCTGGCCAAGAAAGGGAGCGATGCACGTGGCGTGACCACCTGGGCAAGGGATTGTCATTCGTTACCAGCCAGACGGGCACCCCGGCTCGGCCTAGATTTCGGGCGAGTGCGAGCGTGCCATGGGCTCCGCCGAGGATCACTACCCCGGCCGGGCGCTCCACAAAGCCCAAATGTTCTTGTGGCGCGTCGGTTTGCATCCCACCCCGTTGGATATCCTGTCCCGCACCCGAAAGCGCCGGCCGTTTCGTTGCGGCGAACAATAGTCATCGCTCGTTAAAAAAAAGCTCCCGGATGCCCGGAGTCGGGATGCCCCTCCTCGGCACGTCCTAGGAATATGCGGTGAGCGGCTGGGAAGGAATGAAAGGAAAAGCCATGAAAGTCACGCAGCATCTCTGGTTCGAGAAGGACATGGAGGCGGCTATCCGCTTCTATACCTCACTTGTCACCGGCTCGTCGGTAAATTCCATCTCCGCTCTTCCGGTTGAGACGCCCAGCGGTCCTCCCGGCAGCGTCAAGATTGCGGAATTCACGCTTGGCGACCAGAATTACATGGCGATCGAGGCCGGTCCGCTGGATCCATTCAATCACAGCTTCTCCATCATGGTCGAATGCGACACCAAGCCGAAGTCGACCGGCTCTGGGACGCGCTCAGGCAGGGAGGATCGATCGAGCAGTGCGGGTGGCTAAAGGACCGCTGGGGGTTGTCTTGGCAGATCGTGCCGAAGCGCCTTGGCGAACTCATGAAGGATGAAGACCCTGCCAAGGTGAAGCGCGTGTCGGAGGCCATGCTGAAGATGGTCAAGATTGACATCGCGGGCTTGGAAGCCGCCGCCAAGGGGCGGAACGGTTAAGTTCAGTAAAGAGCCATGAAGAAAAATCCCCAGCCTGAGCCGGGGATTTTCTTGCGACGGAATCCATGACCGCACCGTTTCACCATCTGTAATTCAGGTCACCGCGGAGGTTATGAAACTTGACATCATTGGTGTACTGGCCGGCATAGGACATACCTATGCCCCAGTGCTCGCTGAGATTGGCATCGAGGCCGATTTCGAGAATACCGGCATCAACAGCCTGGGGCGTACCGAAGACCGTAAACATGCTGCTGCCGTCGAAGCGATGCGTGGCCGACGGTTCGACATCGCTGAACGCACGACGCCAAGCCGCCATGCCGTGCAGCGTCAATTGCATTTCATATATCTCGAATTCCCGCGCCGCCCGCAGACCGAGAGTGCCGTAGCCCAAACCAAGAGACTGATCGGCCCCACCGTAGAGAGCCGCATATCCGCCGACCTCGTCATAGCTGCCTTGCTTGTTGTTCACATAGGCAAGGCCGAGGAATGGCTGGAGACGCAGGCTCGGCAGGCCAGCCGGATGGAAGGTGTAATTCAGGTCGCCGTAGATTTGAGCCGTTCCCGCGTCAAATTCGGAACTGGCGCTCTCTGCAAAGCCCGGGAACACGATCTGGCGCGACACCTCGGCCTTGTGCCAAGTATAAGCCGCACCCAGCTGAAGTGCGAGCTTCCACCATTCCGCGCCGCCGTATACCCCGATGTGGTAGTTGTTGCTTGCGGCGCTCGAATTTCGCTCCGCGACATCGTAATCGGTGCGGTCATAGCCTGCCAGCAAACCGATACGGAAGACATCGAGGAACGGCATATCCGCGCCGACAAAGAGGCCGCGGCCATCCCGCTCGAGCCGGGCTGCGTTGCCGTCGCCGTCGATCGCGCCCCAATTGCCAAAGCCCCGCGCCCAGATGACCGGGCCTTCCTGATCATTGCCATAGACAGGCTGCGGCGTGGGATCCTTGATGTCGATCCCGGGAATATAGCCGACGATCTTCTCCTCATTGTCGCCAAAAGCCCTGCGAATGCGGTCTCCCATCACATCGCGAACCATACGGCTTTCCTCAAGCATCGCACCCTGCACGGAAGCGTAGATCTCACCTGAAATCTGATCGAAGGCATAGCGCGCCTCTTCGTCCGTCGGCAGATAGGCGATCGCGCGGAACAAGGGATTGGTGGGGCGACCATAGGCATCGCGCGCCGCCTTCAGCTCCTGTGCGCCCGTTGCCGCGGCGATCTGGTTGCGTGTCCGGCCTGCCTCCGGGAACAAACGGTACTGGGCCACATCGAGATAGACATTGTTTGCGTCATAGTGGTCTTCCAGACGATAGAAAGTCGAAACGAAGGTGTCGCCGGCCAATATGTAATCGCCGGTTACACCTCCGTCAGCCGTAAGCACGGTATAGCGCTGCTCAAGCTCATATCGGGCAGGATCGACTTTCGTAACGTGCAGGACAGCGTCGTTCGATATCGCGGCGGTGCCTGTTACGTGTATCAGATCGGACTGCCCTGTCGAAAGCACATCGGTTTTATAGAAGGAACCTGCTTCCTGAACGAGGTTTCCGGCGATGGTGAGGGTGCCGATCCTCTGCATGTTGGGATCGGTGGAGTTGCCCGGTGCTATGGTGCCGCCTTTGCGAACGGTGGTCGTTCCCACCTGGCCCAATCCTTCAAGCGTGCCGGTGTCGTTCACGTCCACGGTGCCTCCGAGCCTGCCATTTACGGAAAGAGTGCCCGCATCGATACGGGTCCGGCCGGTAAATCCCGAATTGTCGGCCGTCAGTCGCGTGAGACCCGTGCCGATCTGCGCGATCTGGCCTGTTCCTGTGATGGTGCGGTCGAAAACCTTGATGTCCGACCGGTTGAAGGCCAGTGTGCCAGCGGCGTCGATCATGACGACGGAGGTATGGTCGATGGAGCCCGTTGTGCCGCCGTCGCCGAGCTGAAGTGTTCCGTTCTGGATGCGCGTCTGGCCGGTATAAGTGTTCTCGCCCGTGAGCACCGTTGTACCAGTTCCAATCTGCTCGACCGCGCCAATGCCGCTTATGACGCCGGCGTAGCGCGATGTGTCGGCGCGGTTGAACTGAACTATGCCGTTGTTGACGATGTTGTTCCGTACCTCTCCCGTCAGCCCATTCCGGTCGCCTATACGCAGGATGCCGTTTAGATCCACCGTGGCGGATCCCGCGAATATATTGTTGATCACCAGAGTCCCGTTCAAGACATGCGCATTGCCTGTGAAGGCGGAGGAGTCCCCATCGAGAACAGTGAAATTTCCATAGTGATTTATCTGGCCGTAGCCGATGAATCCGGCCTTGAAGCGATAATCCTGCGCTTCCGTCTCGGTGTGGTTGAAATTGACCGTGCCAGTGCCGGCGCCGAATTGCACGAATGCTGCATCGAGTGTGCCCGCCGCGAGTGGAGCCGGGCTATTGACATCCTGGTTGAGTGAATTGCTACTCACATAAGCGGCCACGTCGGCAGCAATCGGGAACCCCAGCCCGGTTGGAGGATAGGCTCCGCCAATGTTCAATATGCCGGTCGAGCCTGCTTTCTCGGCAATGGTGAGCGTCCCGTAGCCCTGCCTGATCTGTACCTCGCCATCATTGTTGATGGTGAGAATGCCGATAGACTCGGCTTCGCCACCCAAGGTCAGCGAGTATTGACTGTCCCAGATGCTGGTCGCGTCGGAAACGAGCACATAGCCCTTGCCACCTCGCTGCCGCCCTACGACGCTTTCCCTATCGGTGACGCGGGCACCGTCGTGGACGATCATATAACCCTCGCCCTGGTCACCGATGTCGAGGCGCCCGGCATTATCCATCGTGCCGCCCCGGACGGCGACAAAACCTTTACCGGTGGCTGTTTCGCCAACTACGACATCGCCGGTTGTGATTGTGGTAGCATTGCTAGACGTGAGGAGCCGCCCTTGCCCCATCGCGCCCACCACCATCTTGTCATGATTGATCATCGTGCCACTATTGCTGACTATGCCTATTCCAGAAACGCTAGTGCCGAGCGTTACCCTGCCGGTGGTTTCGGCCCTCGCTTCAGTTCCGATGACGAGTGTGCCCTTTCCATGTTCACCCACCATCATGGTCCCACCGGTGGTGAGGCTGCTGGTATTTCTCAGCGTGATAGCACCGATGCCCGCCGCATTCTCGCCGATGGCGGTGTTCCCGGTGACGGCGATCGTGCCAGCGTCGTTGTTGTTGACCGTTCCCTGGCCAGATTCGCCTACCGTGAAATTCCGACCCACCGTGACTGTGCCGCTGTTAGTGAACTCACCCTCCGCCTCAAAACCGACGATGAAGTTCCCTTCCGCCGTGACCGTACCGCCTGTATTCGCAAACACGCCTTGCGCGCTCTGGCCTACGGTTATGTCGCCTTTGACCTCGACGATATCGGTATTGTTGAGAGTACCCTTGGCATTTGCACCCACCGTAAGGTTACCACCGACATCCATCCTATTGGTGTTCGTGACAGTACCGTTCCCCTCCCCTCCAATCACAACATTGCCACCAACAGTCGTGGTGCCGGTCGCGATATACGTGCCGACACCGGTCTGACCCACGACCATATTCTGGATGACGGTCAGACTGCTCTCGTTGGTTAGATGCCCCGGGCCACCGGAGTTGTATTTCAGACCACGGTCCCCAGCGAGGCCTATATAGAGGTTTCGGGCATTTCCTGCTTGGCCCGTGAGCATGACCTGATCCCAGCCACTGCCGGGTCTTAGAGAATCGTAGATGTTTTCGCACCAATCCAGATCGGGGGCGGGCCCGGGCCCATTACAGGAGTACCGAACGTAATATTGATCCCGCGTTGCGAGCCCAATGCTGACGTCGACACCAGCGTTCGGCGTGCCTCCTCCCCAGTTAAGAGGGTTATGCCAAAGATTATCGCCGATTATCGGCGTGCCCCCACCGGCGCCGCCGGCGGTAGGTGCGTTCGTGTGAAAAGAACTACCTCCAGTCCAACCCGTAGCAGTTGTTTGAGCATCGGCTTGCGAAACTGCTGCCGCGGTAAGAGCAATCAATGAACCGCTCAGCTTCAGATATGCAGTGGCTTTCATAACGTCCTCAAAATGGGCTTGGGCGCTCTGAACGCAGCGCGCGCCATCAACGATCGACTGTGCTGAAACGCGTTTACAAGCAGAACCGGGGACATACGCTTGACCAATCAGGGCTTTGACGGCAGCATTCCCGCATCTCTTTGCTGAAGAACCAGCATTGGTTGGCGGGCACGATCCGACGATGAGCTTCATGCTCAAGCGGGGCGACCGCCGATGTACCGATTGACGCACCAAGGGCAGAACGCCCCCGGTAATTTTCGCATAGCCGCCGCGGACGTTATATGCCGCTCGACGACATTATATTGCTACACTGACATCAGGGGTCATAGACAAATAAGCATCTTGTCAGAACCGGCGGAAAATCAACCGGCACGGCAGAGTATTCACGTCGCAAGCAAAACGCCCGCTCAGCTGAATAAAGGCAGCCTAACTTATCAGGCTATACGAAAAACCACCTAGTTCGCGCGCTTGCCTGAATCGCTATCGAAGAGATGAACCGAAGCGATCTCCGGCCGGACGCGGATCGTTTCGCCGGGCTCGGCGCGTACACGCTCGCGGAAGGCCCCGATCACCGGCGTTCCTCCAAGGCGCATGGTTACCTGCGTCTCCGATCCCATGGGCTCGACGAGTTCGACCGTGGCGGCGAGGCCCTCAGACGTAAGGGCGAAGTGTTCCGGGCGAATGCCGTAGAGCATGGGGCGCGGGGGAAGATCATGAGCCGCCTCCGGCAGCGGCAGCAGTGCGCCATCGGCGGCGAAGCCGCTCGCGGTGATTTGGCCGGGGATGAAATTCATGGCAGGCGAACCGATGAAGCCGGCCACGAACTTGTTCGCCGGCCGGTCATAGAGCTCTAGCGGCGCTCCGATCTGTTCGACCCGGCCACCATTGAGAACCACGATCTTGTCCGCCATGGTCATGGCTTCGACCTGGTCATGCGTGACGTAGACCGTGGTGGTCTTCAACCGCTGGTGCAGGCTCTTGATCTCGCCCCGCATGACGACGCGAAGCTTTGCGTCCAGATTGGAAAGCGGCTCGTCGAAAAGGAAGACCTGCGGGTCGCGCACGATCGCCCTCCCCATCGCCACGCGCTGACGCTGGCCGCCGGAAAGCTGGCGCGGATAGCGCTCGAGCATTTCGTCGAGGCCCAGGATTTCCGCCGCCCATTTCACGCGCTTTGCGATTTCGGCCTTTGGGGTGCCGCGATGCTCCAGCGAGAAGCCCATATTGGCGGCCACGGTCATGTGCGGATAAAGCGCATAGTTCTGGAAGACCATGGCGATGTCACGGTCCTTGGGCTCAAGATCGTTCACCACCCGGTCGCCTATCAGGACCTCGCCGCCGGTGATACTCTCAAGCCCGGCGATCATGCGCAGAAGCGTGGACTTTCCGCATCCCGAAGGGCCGACCAGAACGACGAATTCGCCATCTGCAATCTCGACATCTACACCGTGGATGACATCCATCCTGCCGTAGCTCTTGCGAAGTTTGGAAAGCGTGACTGAAGCCATGGATCAGCCTTTGAGACCGGTGTGGGCGAGCCCTTCCACGAACTGCTTCTGGGCTATGATAAAGACGATGAGCACGGGAACGGCGGTGAGCGTCGCGGCGGCAAGCTGAATGTTCCACATCGCGCCGCCATAGGCGTCGGTGTACTGCGTGAGAGCCTGAGGCAGCGTAAACATTTCCGGAGACGAGAGGAAGACGATCGGCTCCAGATAAAGGTTCCAGCTGTGCAGGAAGGTGAAGATACCGACTGCGGCGAGCGCCGGGCGTGCAAGCGGCAGCGCAATGGTCCAGAATATCTTGAAGCGCCCCAGCCCGTCCACGCGTGCAGCCTCTTCCAACTCGGCGGGAAGGGCAATGAAGAACTGGCGCATCACGAAAGTGGCAAAGACCGAGGGCGCGCCGAAAATAGGCACCAGAATCAGCGGCCAATGCGTGTTGATCATGTCCCAGGCGAGGAACATCTGGAACAAGGGCACGATCGTCACTTCCGAGGGTATGAGAAGCCCCAGCAGCACGACCATGAACAGCGCATTCGCAAAGGGAAAGCGGATGCGGGCGAAGGCGTAGCCCGCCATCGATGAAAACAGCATCGTCCCGGCCGTCACCACTGCCGCGATATAGGCGGAGTTCCAGTATTGCCGAGCGAAAGGCTGAAGCTCGAACACCTTGGCATAGGTGCTGAAATCGACGCGGCGCGGAATCAGATCTGGCGGGAAGGCGAAGATGTCGGAGATCGGCTTCACGGACGAGGTAATCATCCACCAGGTCGGAAAGACGAAGGGGATGAGGAGCACGCTCATCAGGCCGTAGATCGCGACCTTGGCGCCGGGAGAAAGCTCACCTCTCATAGAAAACGAGCCTCCTGCGCATCTGCCATTGTACGAAAGTCAGCACCGCGACGATCACGAAAAGCAGGATCGACAGCGTAGAGCCATAGCCGAAGCGGTGGAACTGAAAGGCCTGCTGGTAGAGGTAATAGACCAGCACCGTCGTTGACATTCCCGGCCCGCCCTGCGTGAGCACGGCAATTTGGGCGAAGACCTGCAGCGAACCCACAATGGTGATGATGGAGGTGAGCAGGATGGTCGGGCTGATCATCGGCAGGGTGATTCGCCGGAACTGCTTGAAGCGCGGTGCGCCATCCACCCGTGCGGCCTCATAGAGCTCTCTCGGCACGCCCTGAAGCGCCGCCAGGAACAGCACCATGTTCAAGCCCACATTCTTGAACACCTGCACCACGATCACCGAAATCATCGCCGTTGTGGGGTTCCTGAGCCAGTTGGGCCCCTCGACGCCCGTAAGCAGGAGGATCGAGTTGATGCCGCCATTGTTCTGCAGCAGGAAGCGCCAGACAATCGTCCAGGCGACGAGCGACACGACGACGGGGGAGAAGAAGAGCGTGCGGTAGACCGTGATGCCCTTGAGCTTCTGGTCGAGCAGGACCGCAAGCAGAAGTGCAAGGCTCAGGTTGAATACCACCAGACCCGCCGAGAAAATCCCGGTTGCGCCAAGGACTTCTAGGAGAGCCGGGTCCGACAGGAGCTGTTCATAGTTCCTGCTGCCGACATAATTGAACCGCGCACCAAGCACGTTCCACTCGTGCATGGAATACCAGAACACGAGTCCCAGCGGGATCAGCACAAAAGTGATGATCCCGGCGAGTTGCGGCGCAATGAAGAGATAGCCGGCCAGGCTGTCGCGGCGCTCCATGGTCCAGAAGGGGCGCTTGCGCGCCACCTTCCGTTCCTTGGCAGGGGTTCCGTTCGCCGCGACGGTGCTCATACTGGCCTACTCGCTCAAAGCAGCGGGCTGATGCGGCTGCAGACGGATTCCAGCACCGCCTTCACATCGGCATCCGGCCGCCAGAGCGCATCGAGCTCGGCGCGCACGGTCTGTTGGATCTGCGCGAAGTCCGTATGCCCAGGGATCACCGTTCCTGTGGCGATGCCTTTGATCACCACCGTCTCGAGCTGCTCGGGCGAAAGGAGTGGGTTGGTCTTGCTGAGCGCCGCCACATTGAGGAGCGACTGCCGCGCGGAGGGGAAGAACTGCGCCAGCTTCGCGGAATTCGCCGGATTTGTCATGAAGGCGAGGAATTGCGCAGCTGTCTCCGCGTTCTTACCGGACTGGAAGACGCCGATCCCGGCCTGGCCGATCAGCGCATATTCGCCGGCAGGCCCCTGCGGCAATGGCACCAGATCCCATTCGAAGGCATCCTCGCCCTTGGGCAGCAGCGAAGCGCGGGAGATCTGCGTGATCGTCATCGCCGCATTGCCGGCGAAGAAATCGACATCCTCGCCGGGTCCGGGCATCGCATGCTTGTCGAAGATCGCGTCATGGATGAAGGTCATCGCCTCGACCATCGGCTGCTCCGCGAAGGTGCAGGTCGCGCCATCCTGGCTCCAGGGTGCCGCGCCCCAGCCGCGCCAGATCGAGGCAAGATTCTGCCACATCTGGTAATTGAAATCGCGGACGATGAGGCCCGCTTTTCCGTCCTTGGCGGATGCAGCCGCCACCTCCATCGCCTTGTCCCAGGTCCATTCGCCGGCGGCGATCAGCTCGGCCGGCGTCGTTTGCCCTGCCGCACGAATCAAATCGTTGTTGACGAAGATGCCGAAGGGCGATGTCGAGAAGGGATAGGCGTAAAGCGTGCCATCCTGCTGCCAGATTGCCGTGGCGCCTTCGGAAACTTCGCCTAGATTGTAGCCCTCGGTCGCCTCGAACGTCTCCGTCAGCGGATAAAGCGCGCCGGAACTCACGAAATCGGCCGCGCCCGTTTCGAAGATCCAGGCGAGATCGGGCGCGTTGCCACCGGCGATCTGGGTGGTGAGCGTGGTCATATAGGTGTCGAACGGCAGCGAGTCGTAGGTGACGGTGACATTCGGGTGCTCTTTCTTGAAGTCGGCCGCGATCTCGTTGAACAGGTTGAGATGAGCCTCGTTCGCGCTCCAGATGGTCATGCGCAGGTTGACCGCATCCTGGGCGAGTGCTGCGCCCGAGAAGAGCACCGGCGCGGCCACTGCCAGTGCTGCCGTCGCGGATTTCAGGTAGGCAAAGCGTTTCATGATCTCCTCCACAATGATGATCGTTCTCAGTAACCCTTGACCTCGGGCCAACGGATCTCGATGCCCTCGCGATAGAGCAGCGCCTGGAAATCCGCGAGCCTGCCGTCACCTGCCTGCACGGCGTGCGGCGTCGTGCCTTTTTCCAGGCACCAGGCGGCGAGCAATCCTGCCACTTCGCCGATATTCCATTCGACCGGATGAAGCCGGTAGCAGCCATTGGTGATATGCGTCGTGCCTATGTTCTTGCTCGCCGGCAGCAGGTTCTTCATGCGCCGGGGAAGGAGCGCGCCGAGCGGAATCTCGAATGGGCATGAGGCCACGTCGATATAGTTGTCGCCGCCCGTCGAAGGATGCAGATCGATCCGATACATGCCGACGCCGATGCTATCGCGGTAATTGACGGCGCCCGCCTCGCCCCGCACGGCATAGGAAAGGTCCTGTTCCACGATCGTGGTCACGGCGCGGATGCGGCGGCTCTCGCGGATATAGGGCGCCATCGCCAACCCATGGTCCGTGCCGGTGATATCGCCCCGCAGGCGCAGGCCCGGAAAGCCCTGCCCCCCATCGGCGCGCGGTGCTTCCGTTTGCAGCCAATAGAATACGGCGTAAGAGAGATCGGCGGCCGCCTTCAGCCTCTTCTGGTACTCCTCCTCGCTGCAATCGATGATCGGCGCCTCGAAATAGTCGATCATCGGCCAGTTCACGAGACAGATGTCGGATTCGTAGAAACCCGGCACGAAATTGCGGCGCGCAGCAATGCGGCGGAAGGTCCAGAGATTGGCGTCGCCCGGGTTGCGGCGCTGGTCCGCATCTACCAAAAGCGGATCGTCGTCCGGATTGGGCGTGAAGCTGCGCTCCACGATCTCCAGCGTGCGCGGATGCGGCCCCTTGAAGCCGATCAGCGGCCCGCCCCAGAACTCCGGTTCGACGCTGCGCCAATGATCGTAGTTCTCAGGCTTGTCGATCACATGGTTGCCGTCCACATGGTCGACGGCAAAGCAGATCGACACGGCTTGCTGGTTGTCCGGCTGCGACTCGGCGGGCGCGCTCGGCTCGCCCGTCTCCGCCTGGCTTTCGAAACCGGTGACATAATCCGTGCCGGTGATGGGCAGGAGGTCGCCCAGCTCGGTCGCGTCGATGAAATAAGGCGCGGTAACAATAATCCTCTCGCCGCTGTCGCGGTGCTTCAGCGTGACGGAGCGCACCCGGTCACCATCCACCTCAGCCGCCACCGGCCGATAAGGCTGCAGGATCGTGAGGCGGCCCGCGCCGATATATGGCGCGAGCATGGCTTCCATGACGGCAAGCGAGACGCGCGGCTCGTGGCAGAGCCGGCTCACCCAGCCAGCGCCGGGATTGAGATCGCTCCAGGCGCGCGAAGCCTCGGTGAGCGGATAATGGTCGCGATAGTACTGGCGGATACCCCGGCGCAATGCCTGATAACTGCGGGTGACGCCGAACTGCTCCACCCAGGAGTGCTCGTCCGGCGGCACGGCCTGGCTCGTCATCTGGCCGCCGATCCAGTCGAACTCCTCGGTCATCACCACGCGCCGCCCGCTGCGCAGCGCGCCGAGAGCGGCCGCCACGCCACCAAGTCCACCGCCGATGACCGCAATATCCGTCGAGATTTCCTTCACATTCACACCTTGGATTTTGAAATGGGGCCGAGGGTCTCGCCCTCGACCGGTTCGCAGTTGAGCAGTACCTGCTGGACGCCGCTCTTTTCTTCGAGCATGGCGACGAGCACCTCGGTCGCCCGGCGCCCCATCTCCTCGCGCGGCACGGCATAGGTGGTGAAGCGCGTACCGGTATCGGTGGGCCGGATATGGCTGCCCAGCACGACGATGGAGAGATCTCCCGGCACCGAAAGGCCGGCAGCCACCGCCGCCCGCTTGAAGGGAATGGCGTCCGCGAGCTCAGTGAAGAAGACCGCCGTAGCCCCGCTCGCGCGCACTTTTTCCAGCGTCTCCCGTTCTGGACCGCCGGCAAAAGGAATATGGAGCACCAGTTCCGCCGCCTGCTCGGCGAGCGCCCTCTCGAAGCCGCGCCACCGGTCGACGGTAGATTCGGGGCCCTCCGAAGGGCCGACATAGGCAAGCGTGCGGTGTCCCATACCCGCTGCACGCTCGACCAGGCCGGCGGTGGCTGCCGCGTAGTCAGCTCCGACATAAGGCACAGGAGCCCCCGCATCATCGCGGCGGCCGACAGCGACGAAGGGAAAATCGCCCGCCATGAGGCGAACCAGCTCGGCGCGGTCGAAATCCCGCCCGAGCACCACACAGCCGTCGGCAAGTCTCAGCCGATTCTTCTCGTCGAAGATCCTCTTGCGCCCGTCCTCCCCACGCGCGGCGGCGGTGAGCAGCAGAAGATCGTAGCCGAGAGCCTGCGCCGCATCCTCGATGCCGAACAGGAAGGGCGCGAAGAAATCGGCCTGCGCGCTGGGGAATGCGGGCTCATAGGTGAAGACGCCGAGGATGTTGTTGCGGCCCTTGGCCATGCGACGGGCGACGGGATCGGCCACATAGCCGGTTTCCTGGATGATCTTCTGGACGCGCCGCCGCGTCTCCTCCGGGATGCGGTCGGCGGCGTCGGCCCCGCCATTCAGCACGAGCGAAACGGTCGCCTGGCTCACCCCTGCCAGTTGCGCGATGTCACGCTGCGTCAGCCGCTTCACTCAGGCCTCCAGATAATGCGTATTAGCAAGCTTGTAATGCGTATTAGCAGCCGTCGTCAAGTCTACAGGTGCAGCATGTTATGTGAGACTTTGAGAAGGTCTGCCGGTCAGCCCTGCACTTCGAAACGGGGCGAGGAGTTACGCATGGGGATGCAAAGCGGGCGGTCGTGCACAGGGTCCTCGATGACGCGGCACTGGATCCCGAAGACGGATGCGATCAGCTCTTCCGTCATCAGCTCCCGCGGCGAGCCCGCGCTCACGATACCGCCATCCTTCATGAAAACGAGAAGGTCCGCATAACGGGCAGCCAGGTTGAGATCGTGCAGCACCAGCACGACCGTGCGCCCGTGCTCGCGGTTCAAGCGGCTGACGAGATCCAGACAGTCGATCTGATGCGCCATGTCCAGGTGATTCACCGGCTCGTCCAAGCAGATAATGTCGGTCTGCTGCGCCAGCACCATGGCGATCCATACACGCTGCAACTGCCCCCCGGAAAGCGAGCCGATCCGCCGGTCCCGCAGATGGCCCACGCCCGTGCCGAACATGGCATCCTCGACGGCCGCGGCGTCGTCCTTGCTCCAGGGCTGCAGCATCGCCTGGTGCGGGTAACGGCCAAGCCGCACCAACTCCTCGACCCGCATATCCTCCGGCGCAGAAGGCGATTGCGCCAGAAGCCCGATCTCGCGCGCGATCTCCTTCTCGCGCATCTTGCCGATGTCAGTGTCGCCCAGAAGCACGCAGCCCGACTTGGCCACGTGCAGCCTGCGGATGGCACGCAACAGGGTCGACTTCCCACAGCCGTTCGGCCCCGCGAGCACGGTGATCTTGCCCTTCGGGACGGCAAGCGAAATGGCGTCGACAGCGAGGCGCGCGCCATAGGCGACCGAAAGCGTGTCGACCGTCAATCCGTTGAGCGCCTTATCCATTGAGGCGATCCTTCCGCAAAAGAAGATAGAGGAAATAGGGAGCGCCGATCACCGCAGTGATGGTGCCCGCCGGCACTTCCGTCGGCGCGAAGAGCACCCGCACGACCAGATCAGCGCCCATCAGTATCACCGCGCCGCAGAGGGCACTCGCCAAAATTCCCGCGATGGCGGAACGGCCAACCAGAAGCCGCGCCATATGCGGTGCAAGCAGACCGATGAAGCTCACACCGCCCGCGAACGCTACCGAGATCGCCGTGAGTGCTGCGGCAAGTGCGAAGATTACGAGGCGAAAGACAGGAAGATTAAGCCCCACCGACCGGGCGGAGACGTCGTCCAGATCGCTCGGCGGCAGGCGCGTCGCGGCGATCAGCGCCAGAACCAGCGCCGGCACGAGAAGCAGCGCCGTCAGCTGCACCTCGCCCCAATTGGTCTCGTTGACCGCGCCGGCGATCCAGCGCGCCGCTTGCGTGGTGCGGTAAATCGGACCGGTCAGCAGCAGCACCATGATCACGGATTTGGCCGCGGCGGCCACCGCGATGCCGAACAGCAGGAGCCGCACGGCCGAGGACGCCTGCCGCCCGCTCAACGCGAAGACCAGCGCTACCGCCGCGCACGCGCCCAGCGCGGCGGCGAGCGGCTGCCAGCCGATGCTGACGATCAGCGCATTGCTGTCGTTCGAGAGCAGGGCGAGGAAAATGACGACGCCGAGCGCGGCTCCATCCACGACCCCCAGCACGCTCGGCGAGGCAAGTTCGTTGCGCGTGACCTTCTGGAGAAGAAAGCCCGACACGGCGATGGCTGCGCCTGCAAGGACTGCGAGCAACACGCGCGGCAACCGCAATTGCAGGATGATCAGCCTTTCCATGCGTTCGCCGCCACCGGAGAGCACAGCGACGACCTTCTCCAGCGGCACCCAGGTCGAGCCGAAGGCCGCGCTGCCGAGCAGCATCAGGATTGTAACGACGAGCAGGAGAAGGACGATGGTCACCGCCCTTGCGCGGTCGCGTGCGAGGTTACCGAGAACCGGTGCTCTCCGCGAAAGCTTTGCCGCGCCGCCCGTCATGCGGCTCGCCTGCGCAGGAGGACGAGGAGAAGAGCCGCGCCCACGACAGCCGTGATCGCGCCCACCGGCGCCTCTGTGGGATAGATGACGAAGCGGGCGAGGATATCGGCCGCCGTCGCATAGACAGCCCCGACAAGCGCCGCCGCGCCGAGCTTTTCAGAATGCCTTGAACCCACGAGCGCTCGGGCCGCGTGCGGCACCACGAGCCCGACGAAGCCCACGGGCCCCGCCATGGCAACCGAGGCGCCGGTGAGCAGGGCCACGGCGACGAAGCTTGCGATGCGGATCACCCGAACCGGTGCGCCGAGGCTCTGCGCTGTGGCGTCGTCCGTCTGCAGCGCGTCGAGCGGGCGGGCAAGCATTGCCGCCATCAGACCTCCCACCGCCAGAAGCGGCAGGTTTCGCGCCACCAATGTCAGCGGCCGGTCCACGAAAGCTCCGGAAAGCCAGAACAGCAATTGCTGCAATTCGGCCTCGTTGACGGTCAGGATCACCTCGACCATCGCATTCATCAGCCCGGCGAATGTCACGCCCACGAGCACGATGCGCAGCGGCGAAAGCCCGCCTGCCGTCGCGGCGAGGGCGAAGACGAGCACGCTCGTCAGAAATGCGCCCGACGCCGCCGCGAACGAAAGCCCAAAAAGGGACGAGGTGCCGAAAGCTGCGCTCACGGCCACGACGGCCAGCGACGCACCGGCATTGAGCCCCAGCGTATCCGGCGAGGCGATGCGGTTGCGCGAAAGTGTCTGGACGATCACCCCCGCCACGCCGAGCGCAGCCCCTACCAAAGGCGCCACGATCGCGCGCGGCAGGCGGTATTCGCGGATGACCGTGTCGGCTTCGCTCGTTCCGGAGCCGGCGAGCGCGTCCCAGAGCTCACCGGGCGTGTAGATGGTGTAGCCCAGCATCAGGCTGCCAAGCACCGCCACCCCGAGCAGGAGTACCAAGCCCCCATAGATCAGCGGCAACCGGTTCGCGGTCGCAGTCAAGGCTATGGGCGCGGAGCTGTTCAAAGGTGATGTTGACAGTCAGGTTTGCTTCTGCTCTTGCTCTCACAAATTCCGACCGTCCTTGTCAAGTTAGGTGTCCGCATGATCCGCCGCCGGCTGCTCTCCACTCTCCTGGCCCTGCCGCTTTTTCTTGCCGCTTCCGGCGCGCTTCAGGCCGCGGAGATCACGCATTCAATGGGTACGACCGAAGTGCCTGAAAACCCGCAGCGGGTCGTGGTGCTCACCAATGAAGGCACCGAGGCGCTGCTGGCGGTCGGAATCGAGCCCGTCGGCGCAGTTCGTTCCTGGCTGGGCGATCCTTGGTACGCGCATATCGCGGATCAAATGAAGGGGGTCGAAGTGGTGGGCGAGGAGTCGGCTGTCAATCTCGAGCTCATTGCCGCTCTGGAGCCGGATCTCATCCTCGGCAACAAGATGCGTCATGAGAAGATCTACAATCAGCTTTCGGCGATCGCACCCACCGTCTTCGCTGAGACGCTTCGCGGCGACTGGAAGATCAATTTAGCGCTTTACACCAAGGCGGCGGGCAAGGAGGCTGAAGGCAAAGCCGTCCTCGACCGCTATAATGCCCGGGTGGCCGCTCTCAGCGAGGCGCTCGGTGACCGCAAGGCGGAGAAGATCTCGCTCGTCCGCTTCATGCCGGGCCGCACGCGCATCTATTACAAGGACACCTTCGCTGGGCTGATCCTCTCCGAGATCGGCTTCGCCCGGCCCGCGAGCCAGGATAAGGACGCCTTCGCCGACGAGGTGACGAAGGAACGCATTCCGGAAATGGACGGCGATCGCCTCTTCTATTTCGTTTACGAGACCGGGGACGGCAGCGCCAAGGGGCTTGCCGAGGAGTGGACCAAGGAACCGCTTTGGCAGAACCTCAACGTGGTGAAGGCCGGCAAGGCCATGGCCGTCGACGACGCCATCTGGAACACCGCCGGCGGCGTGATTGCGGCCAACCTCATGCTTGAGGAGCTCGCAAAGATCTACGACATCTCGCTGCCGGAGTGATCTGACCGGCGGCAGATTGAGCGCTTGCGGCGTTCGGCGTTCAGGCGATCGCACACCCTATTACAAGCAGGGCAGCCACGCACTGATCTTCTCACCGCCCCGACTTTGCCAGGGCGACGGCCGGAAGATGCCGGCGTCGACTAAGGCAGAACCGATCAAGATCTCCGGCTCGCGACCGCCCCCCTGCATAGACACACACTAAGCCGCCCCGCTCGGGTCCCCGAAATCGCTGCGTAAAGTTTCAGCCTGGTGCTGCGGCAGCTCACATTTCATTCGATTGACTTAATCATCGATTAAACTAATCTTCTGCGACTTTCCGCAGAGGCTTTATCCATGCCCGATGAAAAGCGTCCCACGCGTCTGCAGGACCGTACTGTCCGGCGTGCCGATCCACGCCAAAGGCTCCTTAGAACCGCGGTCGACATTTTCGGCCGCTACGGCTTCGACGGCGCGTCGACGCGAATGCTCGCGGACGCGGCGGGTGTAAACCTGCAAGCGATCCCCTATTATTTCGGTGGCAAGGAGGGGCTCTATATCGCCGCTGCGGATTATATCGGCACCCTCATTTCCGCCCATGTGGCCGGGCTTCGCGATACGGTGCGCGGCCGTTTCGAAACCGCCGACCGGGACGGCGAGCCGATCGGGCAAGCCGAAGCGCAAATGCTTCTCACCAGGATCGCGGAGACCATGGCGGCCCTCTTTATCAGCGATGAATCCGAGCCATGGGCGCGCTTTCTCATCCGCGAGCAGATGGAACCCACGGAGGCGTTCCAGCGTGTCTATGGCGGCGTCATGAAGCCCATGCTCGAAGTATCGGGCAGGCTCGTGGGCATCCTCGTCGGGGAGGATCCGCAGTCGAACCATGTCAAGCTTCGCACCCTTTCCCTGCTCGGCGGCATGATGGTCTTCCGCGTCGCCCGCGCCGCCGCCCTCGCCCAGCTCGGATGGAGCGGGTTCGGCAAACCCGAAACGGAGGAGGTTCGCCGACTTGCCGCGGAGCTGGTGGCGTCCCTGAAACTGGAGCAGCGCCATGAAGCATAGGCTCCCTCGCATCGCGGCATTGCTGGTCGTTGCCGGGGCAGCCGCCGCCGGCTGGTGGTATGATCTCCCTGCCCGCTTTGGCTGGACGCAGACGGAAGAAACCGACCTCACGCTCTATGGCAATGTCGATATCCGCCAGGTGCAGCTCGGCTTCCGTGTCAGCGGGCGCGTTTCGGAAATGCTCGTCGACGAAGGCGATCGGGTGGAGAGCGGCCAATTGTTGGCGCGCCTGGACAATCAAACCTATGCCGATGCGCTGCGCGCGGCGGAAGCAGAAGTCGCGAGCCAGCAGGCGAATCTCGCCAAACTCAAGGCTGGTCCGAGGCAGGCGGAGATCGCCCAGGCGCGGGCGAGCCTTGCCGAGCAGACCTATAACCTCGCGAATGCCGAGCAGGCCCTGGAGCGGGCGCGTCAACTCAGGCCCGGGGGTGCCATCTCGCAGGCAGCCTTGGACCAAGCCCAGGCGGCGCGCGATATGGCGGCCGCGCGTGTGGATGCCGCGAATGAGGCGCTCCGCCTTCTCGAAGAAGGCACGCGGGAGGAAGACATCGCGGCTGCTCAGGCGAGCCTGCATGCGGCCGAAGCCAATCTTGCGTCGGCCAAGACCGCGCTGGGCGATACCGAGCTTCATGCGCCCGCAGAAGGCGTGATCCTGTCACGCGTTCGCGAGCCCGGCGCGATCCTTTCCCCGGGAGATGCCACCTATATCCTCTCGCTCGATCGGCCCGTTTGGGTGCGGACCTATATCGAGGAGCCTGATCTCGGCCGCATCCATCCGGGCATGGCCGTCGAAGTCATCACCGACAGCGCACCCGACAGGCCGTATCGCGGTCAGGTCGGTTTCATCTCGCCGGTGGCCGAGTTCACGCCGAAATCGGTCGAGACTCCGGAGCTTCGGACCGACCTCGTCTACCGCCTGCGCGTTGTTGTGGAGGAGCCGGACACCGGCCTGCGCCAAGGCATGCCCGTGACGGTTCGCGTGCTCGAAAACGGCGACGTCGAGACCTCGGCAACCAATTGAGGATGGACCTATGGGCGAGGAATTCGTCCGCCTTTCCGATGTCACCAAGAGGTTCGGCAGCGCGGCTCCCGCTCTCGACGCAGTGTCCGGCTCGATTAAGGGCGGAGAGATCACCGGGCTTGTCGGGCCGGACGGCGCCGGCAAGACTACGCTGATCCGACTGATGACAGGCCTCATGCTGCCCGACACGGGCAGGATCGAGGTGCTGGGGTTCGACACGCGTAAGGATGCCGCAAGCATTCAGGCCGCGATCGGCTACATGCCGCAACGCTTCGGGCTTTATGAAGACCTCTCCGTCCAGGAAAACCTCGATCTTTATGCCGATTTGCGCGGCCTGCCTCTTGCGGAACGCCCGGAGGTTTTTGACGAGCTCCTAACCTTCACCGATCTCAAGCGCTTCACCGGCCGGCTAGCCGGCAAGCTTTCGGGCGGCATGAAGCAGAAACTCGGCCTCGCCTGCGCACTCCTGAAAAAGCCGCGTCTGCTCCTTCTTGACGAGCCCGGCGTGGGCGTCGACCCGATCTCGCGCCGCGACCTCTGGGCTATGGTCGAGAACCTGACGAAGGAAGGCATCGGCGTCCTCTGGTCCACCGCCTATCTTGACGAGGCGGAGGCCTGCCATCGTGTCCTCCTTCTCAACGAAGGAAAGCTGCTCTTCACGGGAACGCCCTCCGAACTGACGAGCCGGGTGGACGGCCGCGTCTTCAGGCTTGGCGGCATCGAAGGCCGACGACGGCCGATCCTGACCAAGGTGCTGGGCGAGGCCGGCGTCGTGGACGGCGTCATCCAGGGTGAAGCGATCCGCCTCGTTCTCGACGCGCCGGAGCCTCAAGGGTGGAAAGCCAAGGACATCGCCGGGAAAGGTGCAGTCATAAATCCCACGGCGCCGCGTTTCGAGGATGCCTTTGTGGACATGCTCGGCGGCGGCCCTGGCGGGCAGTCGAAGCTCGCGGACGCCGCCGTTCCTCGCGACCGGACCGAAGGCGGCGCCGTCATCGAGGCGCATGGCCTCACAAAGCGCTTCGGCGATTTCACGGCGGCAAGCGACATCACCTTTTCCATCCCGCGCGGGCAGATTTTCGGCCTTCTCGGCCCAAACGGCGCCGGCAAATCGACCACTTTCAAGATGCTCTGCGGGCTTTTGAAGCCGACCGAAGGAGAAGGGCGGGTCGCCGGTTTCGATCTGCGCCGCGACACGGCCGAAGCACGCAACCGCCTCGGCTATATGGCGCAGAAATTCTCGCTCTACGGCGACTTGAACGTTGCCCAGAATCTCGCCTTCTTCGCCGGCGTCTACGGCCTCAGCGGTGCCGGCAAGCGCGAGCGCATCGCGCTCATGACGGAGATCTTCGATTTCAGATCCATTCTCGGCATGTCCGCGAAAGACCTGCCGTTGGGGTTGAAGCAACGGCTGGCGCTTGCCTGCGCCGTGCTGCACGAGCCCGAAGCACTCTTCCTGGACGAGCCCACCTCCGGCGTCGATCCCATCACCCGGCGAGAGTTCTGGACCCATATCAACGGCCTCGTGGAAAAGGGCGTCACCGTCCTCGTCACCACCCATTTCATGGACGAGGCGGAGTATTGCGACCGTATCTCGCTCATCTATCGCGGCCGCTCGATCGCTCTCGGCTCGCCGGACGAGCTCAAGGCCAGTGTGGCAAGCCCCGAAAACCCCGATCCCACGATGGAGGACGCCTTCATCGAACTCGTCAGGAACTCCGACCTGGCGGAGGCTGCATGAGCACGGAAGCGCTTGTCGGGACGAAAGAAACCGCGCCACCAACCGGTCGGGCGCGCCGCTTTACCGCCCTCGTGCGCAAGGAGAGCCTGCAGGTGATCCGCGATCCGAGCAGCATCCTCATCGCCTTCGTGCTGCCGCTCATCCTGCTCGTCATCTTCGGCTACGGCGTCTCGCTCGACGCCACCCGCACGCGCATCGGCCTCGTCATCGAGAACGCCACGCCGATTGCCCAGGATCTTGCCGCAAGCTTCCAGGCCTCGCGCTATTTCGAGGTGGCCACCGGCCGCGACCGGCGGGAATTCGAGGAAGGCCTGATCCTCGGCCGCGTGCGCGGCATCGTCGTCATCCCGACGAATTTCACCGATGTGGGCGCCGCTGGCAGCTCGCCGCAAATCCAGGTGATCGTAGACGGGTCTGACCCGAACACGGCCAATTTCGTGCAGAACTATGCGCAGGGCGTGGTGGGCACATGGATGGCGCAGCGTGCGGCGGAAATCGCCATGCGGCCGCCGCCGATCTCCGTCGAGCAGCGCTTCTGGTTCAACCCGGAGCTTGCCAGCCGCAACTTCCTCGTTCCGGGCTCGATAGCCATCGTCATGACGCTCGTCGGCACGCTTCTTACCTCGCTCGTGGTGGCGCGGGAGTGGGAGCGCGGCACCATGGAAGCCATGATGGCGACGCCCGTCACCGCGACGGAGTTGCTGGCGGGCAAGATCCTGCCCTATTTCATCCTCGGCCTTGCCTCCATGTCGCTCTGCGTGCTGATCGCCGTCTTCATTTTCGGCGTGCCGTTCCGCGGTTCGGTGCTGGCGCTCTACGCGCTTTCGGCAAGCTTCCTCATGCCGGCGCTCGGCCAAGGCCTCCTCATCTCGGCCGCCACCAAGAACCAGTTCCTCGCCTCGCAGCTCGCGCTGCTCTCGGCCTTCCTGCCGGCCTTCCTGCTCTCGGGCTTCCTGTTCGAGATCAATTCCATGCCGTGGATCATCCGCATCGTCACGACCATCGTGCCCGCGCGCTACCTGATCCCCAGCCTGCAGAGCGTGTTCGTGGCAGGCGACATCTGGCCCATGTTCCTGCGCTCGATCGCGGTCATGCTCACGATCGGCGTGGTGCTCTTCATCCTCGCGGCCCGCAGCACGCGCAAGAGGATCGGATGAGATGATGTGGTGGATCCGGCTGAAGGCCCTCATCATCAAGGAACTGCTCGCGATCCTGCGCGACCCCAGGGGGCGGCTCATCCTGGTCGGCCCGCCGATCCTGCAGCTCCTCGTCTTCTCCTACGCGGCGACGCTGGAGGTGAAGAACGTGGACATCGTGCTGCTCAACCAGGATTCGGGGGCCTGGAGCCAGGAGCTCGTCAACCGCATCGCCGGCGCGCCCACCTTCCGCAGCATCGAGAGGGTTGGAAGCTCCGAGGCGCTACGCGCGCGCATCGATGCGCAACAGGCGATCGCCGCCGTCCATATCGGCCCGACCTTCTCGCGCGACATCGCCGCCGGCCGGGCTGCCGACCTGCAGATCATCCTCGACGGGCGGCGCTCCAACGCAGCGCAGATCGTGGCGGGCTATCTCAATCAGATCGTCAATCAGTTATCCGCCGACATAAGCGCCGGCCGGCGTGGCGCGGGCCAAACGGTCATCGTCGTCCCGCGCAACTGGTTCAATCCGAATCTCATCTTCCAATGGTTCATGGTGCCCAATCTGGTGGCGGCCATCGCCCTTCTCATCGGTCTGGTGGTGACCGCGCTCTCCATCGCCCGCGAGCGCGAGCTCGGCACCTTCGACCAGCTCATGGTCTCGCCGCTCAGGACGCACGAGATCCTGATCGGCAAGGTGATCCCGCCCATGATCATCGGCACCTTTCACATGACGATCTACATCCTGGCGGCTGTGTTCGTCTTCGGCGTGCCGCTCCGGGGCTCGCTCCTCATGCTCTATGGCAGCAGCATCTTCTACCTGCTCTCGGTCGTGGGCGTCGGCCTCTTCATCTCGGCCCTTTCGATGACGCAGCAGCAGGCGATCCTCGGCGCTTTCCTCTTCATGGTGCCGGCAATGCTCCTCTCCGGCTTCGCGACGCCGATCGAGAACATGCCGGACTGGCTGCAGCCGATCACCTATGCGAGCCCGCTGCGCTACTTCCTCGTCATCGTTCGCGGTGTTTTCCTGAAGGATCTGCCTCTGGATGAAGCGGTGAACAACACGCTCCCGCTTGCCCTCATCGCCTTCCTTACGCTTGCTGCGGCGGCCTGGCTGTTCCGGCGAAGAATGGAGTGAGTTCGAGCTCGGTCGCTAGCTGTCCTAAGGTTGGGGAGAGGAGTGATGGTGCCTCGCCTTCACGCTAGGGGAAGACTGTTGCACGAGGAAGCTGCCAAGCTTACATCGGGAAGGACCAGCCCAATCCAGCCTTCCCGCCCCGCGAGGTTTTCATGGCTTCCATCGATCTTTCGACGCATCCGCTTACCGCCTGGAACGGCCAGCTCGGCCTGCCGGAATTCGATCGCATCGAAGATCCGGCCTTTGCCCCGGTGTTCGACGCCGCTCTTGCGGCACACGAAGGAGAGATCGCGGCGATTGCCGGAAACAGCGAAGGGCCGACCGTAGAGAACACGCTCGTAGCCCTCGAACTTTCCGGCGAAGCGTTGTCGCGCGTTTCCGCCATATTCTGGTGCCGGGCGGGCGCCCATACGAACGAAGCGATCCAGAAGCTGGAGCGCGAGATCTCGCCCCGCATGGCGCGGCATTATTCGCGCCTTTTCATGAACGAGGCGCTCTTCAAGCGTATCGACACGCTCTATGCGGCGCGGGCCACCCTTGGCCTCGATAAGGAGTCAGCGCGCGTTCTGGAAAAGACCTGGAAACGCTTCGTACGCGGCGGCGCCAAGCTTGATGCGCAGGGCAAGGCGCGGCTTGCGGAGATCAATGAGAAGCTGGCCGAGCTCGGCGCGCGCTTCGGCCAGAACGTGCTTGCCGACGAAAGCAAGTGGGCGCTCTTCCTGGATGAGGGGGATCTGGCGGGACTGCCCTCCTCGCTCAGGAGCGCCATGGCAGAGGCAGCGGAATCGCGGGGGCAGAAGGGGCGCTATGCCGTCACGCTGTCGCGTTCCATTGCCGAGCCTTTCCTGTCTTTCTCCACCCGGCGCGACCTGCGCGAGACGGTACTCGACGCCTTCACCCGCCGCGGCGCCAATGACGGCGAGGCGAACAACGCCGAAATCGTGCGGAAGACGCTTGAGCTGCGCGCCGAGAAGGCACGTCTCCTCGGCTACGAGAATTATGCCGCCTATAAGCTCGACGACACCATGGCGAAGACTCCCGACGCGGTGATGGAGCTGCTCGAACCCGTCTGGGAAAGGGCACGGGAAAAGGCCGCTGCTGACGAGAAGGAGTTGCAGCGGCTTGCCGTCGCCGAGGGTCATAACCACCCGATCGCCGCATGGGATTGGCGCTATTACGCCGAGAAGCTGAGAGCGGAGCGCTTCGCCTTCGACGAGGGCGCGCTGGAGCCGTACCTGGCCCTGGAGAATGTCGTTACCGCTGCCTTCGACGTGGCAAACCGCCTCTTCGGCCTGACCTTCGAGGAGCAAAGGGGTATTGCCGCCTGGCACGAGGATGTGCGAGTCTTCAAGGTGAAGAACGCCGATGGCAGCGAGCGCGGCGTGTTCCTTGCCGATTACTTCAACCGGCCCTCAAAACGCTCCGGCGCATGGATGAGCTCGTTGCAATCGGGCCATAAACTCGGCCTTGGCGAAAAGCCGATCATCTACAATATCATGAACTTCGCCAAGCCGCCCAAAGGCAAGCCAGCGCTGCTCTCGGTGGACGACGCGCGCACGCTGTTCCACGAGTTCGGTCACGCGCTGCATGGCCTCCTCTCCGACGTCACCTGGCCATCCATTGCCGGTACATCCGTCGCGCGGGATTTTGTCGAGCTGCCCTCGCAGCTCTACGAGCACTGGTTCAGCACGCCAGAGGTGCTTTCAAAGCATGCACGGCACGTCGAAACAGGCGAACCGATGCCAGAGGATCTGCTCGAAAAAATGCGCGCTGCGCGCAATTTCAACGCTGGCTTCGCCACAGTGGAATTCGCCGCTTCGGCGCTGGTCGACATGGCCTATCACGCGCGCCCGGAGGCTCCTCAAGACCCGCTCGCCTTTGAGACAGAAGTGCTGGAGAAGCTTCAAAAACCTGCCGCCATCCCGATGCGCCACGCCACCCCTCATTTCCTCCACGTGTTTTCCGGAGAAGGCTATTCAGCTGGCTATTATTCCTATCTCTGGTCGGAGGTGCTGGACGCGGATGCCTTCCGCGCTTTCGAGGAGGCCGGCGACCCCTTCGCCCCGGAGACCGCCGAAAAGCTGCGCCGCTACATCTATTCCGCCGGCGACTCGGCTGATCCGGAAGAGCTTTACAAGGCCTTCCGTGGCCGTCTGCCGAGCCCTGACGCGATGATGGAGAAGAAGGGATTGGTTTGAGCTTAGCCCGGCCAGGAGGGGCAGGAGAAATCAAATCATGCAGAACGATCCCTTCTCCCATGGGCTTTGGGAAAGAACCGCTCCGCCCGCACCGGCGACTGGACCCCTGAGAGGTGAGAAGCGAGCCGATGTCGTCGTGGTCGGCGCCGGCTTTACCGGCCTTTCCGCCGCGCTTCATCTCGCCCGAGCCGGGGTTTCGGTCATTGTGGTCGAGGCGGCAGAGATCGGGTTCGGGGGCTCCGGACGCAATGTGGGACTCGTCAACGCGGGCCTATGGATCATGCCTGACGAGGTTCCCTCTGTCCTTGGCAGTGATTATGGCGAGAGGCTGCTTGCGGCGCTCGGCGATGGCCCGCGCGTGGTCTTCGACCTCATTCGCGAACATGGCATCGACTGCGAAGCCGAGCATCGTGGAACACTGCACTGCGCGGCGGACGCGAAGGGGCTTCGCGAAATCGAAGAAAGAGCACGCCAGTGGCAGGCGCGCGGCGCGCCGGTGCGGCTCCTGGATAAAGAGGAGACTGCAGCCCGCATCGGCACATCCGCCTATCTCGGCGCATTGCTCGACGAACGGGCGGGAACCATCCAGCCGCTCGCCTATGTCCGAGGTCTCGCCCGGGCGGCGATCGAGGCAGGCGCTGAGATCTTCACGGCCTCGCCGGTCGTAGAGGCGAAACGTTCGCTAAACGGATGGCGGGTAGATACGAAACAGGGAAGCGTGGAGGCGGATTGGATCGTCGTTGCCACGAATGCATATACAACCGCTCCATGGCCGCAGGTTCGCGCTGAGCTGGTTCACCTGCCCTATTTCAATTTTGCCACCGCCCCGCTTCCGAAAGAGATCTTGGAGCGCGTCCTGCCCGGCCGCGAAGGCGTATGGGATACGAGGGAGATCCTGAGTTCGCTTCGCCGCGACCGGCAAGGCCGGCTCGTCTTCGGCAGCGTCGGCGCTCTGCGTGGAACAGGCGCCGCTGTTCATGGCGCGTGGGCGAAACGATCGCTGCGCAAGCTCTTTCCGTTTCTCAGCGACGTTGCCTTTGAAAGCGCCTGGTACGGCAAAATCGGCATGACCGCCGACGCGATCCCGCGCTTTCATCGGCTGGAACGGAATGTGATAGGCTTCAGCGGCTATAACGGACGTGGTATTGCGCCGGGAACGGTGTTCGGGCGATACCTTGCCCGCCTGATCACCGGCGAAATCGGCGAAAAGGACTTGCCGCTACCGTTGACCGATCCGAGGGAGCAAAGCTTTCGGCCTTTGCGCGAGGCCTATTATGAAGCCGGCGCCCAGCTTGCCCATCTGGTTGGAGCTCGGTTCTAGCCAGTGCTTGCGGTTGACCAGGACCATTCACTTGAAAGAACAAGAACAGGGAGCAGACCGATGACCAACAATGTCGATGTGAAGAGGGAGACGGAGCGCCTTCTCGACAAACTCGGCGTGCCCCGCGAAGCCTGGGCTGCCGGTGATATGGCGTCCAACAGCCCCATCAGCGGCGAGGAGATCGCGAGGCTGAGATCCACTTCCGCTGCGGAAGCCGCAAAGGCGATCGAGGCGGCCCACCAGGCCTTCATCTCGTGGCGCAATGTGCCGGCTCCGAAACGCGGCGAGCTGGTGCGCCTTTTGGGCGAGGAACTGCGCACCGCCAAAGCCGATCTCGGCCGGCTCGTCTCGATCGAGGCCGGCAAGATTGCCTCCGAAGGGCTCGGCGAAGTGCAGGAGATGATCGATATCTGTGATTTCGCGGTCGGTCTCTCCCGCCAGCTCTACGGCCTCACCATAGCGACCGAGCGCCCGGGCCACCGCATGATGGAAACTTGGCACCCGCTCGGCGTGGTTGGCATCATCTCCGCCTTCAATTTTCCCGTTGCGGTCTGGTCGTGGAACGCCGCGCTGGCGCTCGTGTGCGGAAACGCAATCGTGTGGAAGCCGTCCGAGAAGACGCCGCTTACCGCGCTTGCAACCCAGGCAATTCTGAAGCGCGCCATCGAGCGCTTCGGGGAAGCACCGGATGGGCTTTCCCAGGTGCTGATCGGTGACCGCGCGGTTGGCGAGGCGCTTGTCGACCATCCCAAGGTGGCGCTCGTCTCGGCCACCGGCTCGACCCGCATGGGACGCGAGGTCGGCCCGCGGCTTGCCAGGCGCTTCGCCCGCTCGATCCTGGAACTCGGCGGCAACAACGGCGGCATCGTCTGTCCTTCCGCCGATCTGGATATGGCGCTGCGGGCCATCGCCTTCGGTGCGATGGGCACGGCGGGCCAGCGCTGCACCACGCTGCGCCGCCTCTTCGTGCACGAAAGCATCTACGACACTTTCGTTCCCCGCCTGAAGAAGGCCTATGAGAGCGTTTCCGTCGGAAACCCGCTCGAAACGTCTGCCCTTGTCGGCCCGCTGATCGACAAGGCAGCCTATGACAATATGCAGAAAGCACTGGAGGCCGCAAAGGCAGAAGGCGGCTCGATAACCGGCGGCGGGCGTGTGCCCCAAGCCGGGAAGGAGACGGCCTATTACGTACGTCCCGCATTGGTGGAGATGCCGAAGCAAGCCGGGCCAGTCCTGGAAGAAACCTTCGCCCCTATTCTATACGTCATGAAATACAGCGACCTTGACGAGGCGATCACCCTTCACAACGCGGTGGCCGCCGGCCTCTCCTCCTCGATCTTCACCCTCGACATGCGTGAAGCCGAACGCTTCCTCTCGGCCGAAGGTTCGGACTGCGGCATCGCCAATGTGAATATCGGGACCTCGGGCGCGGAGATCGGCGGCGCATTCGGCGGGGAGAAGGAAACGGGCGGCGGCCGCGAATCCGGCTCGGACGCGTGGAAAGCCTATATGCGGCGGGCAACCAATACCGTGAACTATTCTACGGCCCTGCCCCTCGCGCAGGGCGTCTCGTTCGAAATAGAATAGCGACCACCGGACAGCTTGCGCGCCAAAGGGCGGAGCACTTGCCCGCCCTCGCGCCTCCCGCTACATATTCACCCAGTAAACAAAGCATCATTGCGCTTGGTAAACACAACCTGTATAGCACCATAACCAGCAACCGTCGCGGGCATTTTTTGGCCCGCACGCAACCAAGCGGGATGCCGTTTCGGCAGCTTTTTGATTATTTATTTTTTTAGTTTTTGAATGGATTTTTTGAATGCGAAATATCAGTATCAGGAAGATGTGGGTTTTCACCTGCGCCGTAGAGGAGGGTAGCTTCACCGACGGCGCACGGCGCGCGCATATCTCACAGCCGGCCGCGGTCAATATCATCGATGAAATAGAAGAAACGGTGGGTGAGCCGCTTTTCGAGCGCTCCGGCAAGACACGCCGCGCGACGCTGACTGCCCGCGGCAAGGAGGTTTACGAAACCTTCGTGCGCACTCTTTCCGTATACGAGCGAGCTTTGGAAAGCATCTGCTCGAGCAAGCGGCAGCCTCGCGTGCAGAAAATCCTCATCCAGAGTCCCTATGTCGGCTCCGTCTCGGCGCTTTGGCTGCATAGGTTGACTGCCCACCAATCCGATACCCAGCTTTGCATCCGCTGTGCGGCTTGGCGGGAGATCATCACGGCAATCGAAAACCGCGAAGATTGCATGGCGCTCATCGACGGCGATATCAGGACGAAGAACAGCGAATATTTCAACATCGGCAATGTGGAGATGGTCTTTGTCGTCCCTGAGACCAATCCTTACTTCGCAACGGACATAAAGGAGATAATGTGGGAAGATGTGCCGGCCGACACGCTGATCTTTTCCGATATTTCTCCGGGAGCGCTCGAGCGCACATACGACAATTTGAGATCTGCCCAAAGCGCTGCAGGCTCATTCACTGAAGTAAGCTGCACGACCATCTTGAAGAATGTCTGCAAAGAAGCGGGCGTTCCAGCCATAGTGCCAAAGAGCCTCATCGATATCTTTGACGATGAAGTGAGATTCTGCTGCCGGCCGTTTGCCTATTCGAAACTATTCATCCCGCTTGGGCTTTCCATTTCGCACGGGAACCACATGAGGGGGAAGATCATCGGTCGGAACGTCGAGAATGTTTTCGACAACCGGTTTTATGTTTGAGCAGAGGAGAGCTGCCGTATGAGCAATCCGAATAAAGGCTCCAACTCTATCGATGATGAATTCGGGAAATTCCCTCGTTATATGAGCCTTGTACCGGATGTTTTCTCGTTTTCTTATGAGGAAGCTCTCAAAGCCGCGAGCCGGTTCAGGACGGAAGCCAATCTTTCCCAGGCATTCAATGCACTTCTCGAATTCATCCTCGCCTCTGACCTGCCGGATGAGCAAAAAGAGAGCCTAGCCCAGCTGATTTCCGAAGAGATGGAGGTCATCTCCTACGCGGTAGTGTCGCGCACTTGCGTCGTCTCGATATAGTTCTCGGCGACATCTGGAGAGCCTTAGGAAAGCGGTGCCCAAGCGCTGCTTTCCTCTCTGTCTTGTAGTTTCCACACTCGTCTCTACTCATTGCCCTGAGGGATAGCTATGTTTAGCTGCCCGCTGCGGCATTCCATTTTCCCATATCGCTATCCAAGCGCATGACGATACCACTCATTGGTCTAGCTCATAACCAATGTCAGGTGAAGCCATGCCAAATCCAACTTCTTCAATTCCCATGCAGATCTTGTCCCGTCCGCCGGGGCCCGAGCTTCCGGCTACCTCGCAGCGAGGGGCGCTGCATCGCTCCAAGAGCCTGCCAGCCCAGACGGCCGAAAGAGAGTGTGAAGCAGATCGCTCCGCAATTTCGGCGATTGTGGGCGGCTTGGGCTGGGCGCTCCCGGAATCCAGCGAGACCTCGCTGGCCGCGCCGATGGTCAATGCCTTTCTTCGCAAGAGCGGGCTTCCCATAGAGATGCGCGAAGACCGTCTCGTGCTTACGCGCCATCACGACATCGAGGCGGTCGAGGCGCAGCGACCGCCATCAGTGGGGGATCTCACGGAGGTCTGCCATGCCTTGATGCTGGCAGAGGACACGCCAGGAAAGCTGGAGATCGCTGAGTTGCTTCTGCCAGCGGTCAACAGGCAGCTCATCGAGCACGCCGAGGCCAGAAAACCCGAAGGCGACCTGAAAGATTGGGTGAAGGGTGCCGCAAAGAGCTATTGTTCTGTGCTGGGCGGCAGAGACCTGGCGATCGATGACACGATCGCAGCAATCAACGCTTATTTCTTTGACAAGATCGGCTCGGACAAGGCGCTGAACACGTCCAACATCGCAGCCGCGTCTTTGACTGCGATAATGATGCTCGTGCCGACGATCGGCAAGAACCTGCCGATCGTAGCAGAGGCTCTTCGCGAGGGCCGCTATCAGGAAGCGCTGCTTCCGGCAGCGACGATCTGCGCCATGGCAGCCATGACACTAAACCCGACGATGGCGGCCTTCGGTTTTGATCGGGCTTCGGCGATCGCCGGCGCCGCCGGAAACGTCCTGATGATGGTTAACCTGCCGCAGGTCCTGCACCACAGCTACGAGTGGGGCATGCTCAGGAAGGCGCATTTCAGCCACGAAACCCATCCGTTTACCTGCTTTGCGCGGGATGAAGGATTGGTCGATGGCGGGCTCCACACTGCACTTGATTTCGTGCATGAGATCGTCGCACAGGCAGACTTTCTCGGACTGAACATTAAGAACGCGGTCCAGGCACCGGAATCGGCGCGCAATCCGGCGGTCTTCCCGGTGCTCTCGCTGCTTCTGGGTTCCTTTGTGCTGGATACCGCCAGGGGCGACCGACCCTTCGCTGATTTCGGAGTAAATTGGCGGGAGTTGGCCGGAGAACTGGCATCGAGGGAGCACAACGGCGATGCCTGCAAACAGGCCGCCAGATTGTTGCTCCAGCAAAAGATAGCGGAAACCTATGATGCAAATTACGGAAAGATTCTGGCTCCTATTTCCAAACGGTCGGTTACGACACAGATGGCACGCCAGCTTGGCGGCAATACGCTGAACGATCACGAGGAAAAGACATTCCTCAAAGGTCTGATTGCCCGGTTTTATACTGCCGAAGAGGGGAGGAATGCTGTTCGGGTCGCGATTGACAGAATCTATCGGTTCGATCGTTTTGACCCGGCTGAATATGCAGGTGGCGATCGGAACGTGGGGGAAATCCTCCGTTTTGTTCAAAGCGAAAGGAACAAGGATAAGGGCTATCTACGGGCCTCACGCGGGCAATTTCACGCCGATCATGTATATTCCAGCGTTATTGCTCACGCCATCAATGTGAAGGACACGCTCATCGGATGGCTCCCTTTCCGGTCTGATACTGGTTGTCTCCACGACCGAGAGCAGCCGCACATTCGTCGACGACGATGCTGACGGTCTGCAACGCCGCTTCGGCTCGAAGCAGGCCTTCGTCCAGATATGCCTCACCCAATCCGAGGGCGCGCTCGAGCCGGCCATCCTGCTGCAAAAGATAAAGGTGGAACGCGAGCGCCTCGTCACGATTGACAGAGGCATAGAAAGCACCCGTCTGCTCCAGCACGTCGATGCCGGCGGAAAAGTCCCCAAGGGAAAAGAAATACATGGCCTCGATCAGGAAACCGCCGGCGTTTTCCGGACGGAACTCCTGAATAAGCTTCCACAGTGGGCGTGCGTCCTCACCCAACCCTATGAGCGTCGCCAGCGAGGCAATATTGCCCAAGACGAAGACATCGTCGCTGGTAAGTTCCACCTGGGGCGTGTTCATCTCACGATCACTTTCTGCTGCCGCCCGTCTACTTCCACGAGAAGGTGTTTGCTGGTGATGGAGACCAGTTTCACGTCATGCTCGAGAGCGTCACCCGGGCGGACGATGGCTCCATCTTTCGTGACGACATAAGGATAAGCACCCACCCAGACGCCCGTTACGCGCTTGGCCATGGATTCCAGATCCACCGGAGAGGCCACCTCGAAGCGCACCGCGACAAGGCCCGGCACGTCCGTTTTCAGGGTTCCGGCAAGTTTTTCGCGGAGCTTCGTGTCGGGAATCGCCGAAAGCGTAATGATACCGTGCTCGTTGCGAAGGACACGCGCCTCGATCCCGAGATTCGCCGCGATCAGTTCCGTGACACTGGCAATTTCCTTATCCGCAAAAACATCTGCGGACAGGGGTACCCGGATATCCTTCAGCTTTGCCTGGACCCGCTCGCGATCCGCTACGTCATCCACACGGAGCGTGGCGTGGCAGCTTTCGCCCTGGCAATTTACGCGTTCTATCCTGGCGCCGAGCGCCTGCAGTTCACGCGTGACAAGCGCTTTGTCGAGAGATGGTGACGAGGCGATCGGGTCAGCCGCGGCAAGTGGTTGAAGCGCCCGAGGAGAAGCGTTGGCTGCCGGGGAGTGACGCAGGAACAGCAAGTTCGCGATAACCGCAAAGCAGACGAGAAGGATAGTTGCGATAGCAACGACGCGGGAAGGCCAGGCCTTCCACAGCCTTTGGACAGCTCCGCCTTTCCCCGGTCGTTCCGGCTTCACGCCATCGAGTTCGAGCAAAATATCCGCGAGCCTGAGCCGGTCGCCCGGATATAAAGGTGTCCAGGCTTGCGGCTCGGCAGGAATGCTCCTTTGGGCGGCGCCCCTGAGGAGTGTGACGAGTGCCCCTTGATAGGGGCTAAACCACGCTGCCCCCTCGCTTACTCTGAGGGTTAGATGCTCCGGGGCGAGCTCCGGATGAATCAACGCGATTTCACAACTGAAATCCGAGCCGAGACGATGATCGCCCGGCTCCAGTTCGCAGAGCTGGTCCTCGTATCCGGGTCTGGATAGCTTCACGATGATCATTCAACCACTCCGCTCTGGATGCTTCAGGCGCATTCAGGCTTGCGCTCTCTGAAGCGCCTCGCTCGTGCGATCCCGCACTTGCCGCTGGTGGCGGAGGCCTTCCATCACCGCATGAAGATCCGTCTGCTTGATCCTCTCGACCAGTCGCAGAGCGTCATCGATCACTCCCACGACTCGGAGGAAATCCGCCGGATCTTCGTGTTGCAGGGAAGCTTGCGAACAGTCGCGCAAGAGCATTTGCCGGCGCAGTTGCAAATATCGGATAAGCGTATCCGTATCGCCCCGGCTATCGAGAATAAACTGCTCGAAGCTCGCGCTCCGCGAGGGGGAAAAAAGAGCCTTACCCGCGTTGACCATCTGCCACTCCTTGATCGGACCGGCAGATCACCCCGCATTTATGTTATGGGAAAATCGGTTTTTTCGATAACTGCGCTGAAATCTTTTCCAGCACCGCTCTCCTAGCCGAGTCGACGGTGCCTGCCAATAACCATGTATACGCTTGAACCCTCAATCGGGTTTCTGCGCGCTGCCAACGAGTTCTGCCTTGCGGCGTGCCGTCTCCAGGCCGAGGGAGATGAATGTCCGAGCATGGCGGGCAAGATCCACATTGTCGGACCACAGATTGCGCCAGATCGCCGTCTTCAGCGACAGGTCCTTGTCTACGATTTCCGACGAGAAGGATTCGAAAGTGACATAGTCGTCATAGCCGATGGCGACGAGGGCATCGAAGATGGCGGCAAAATCGATGCCGCCGGTGCCGAGATAGCCGCGATGGCTCTCGCCGATGTGAACATAGCCCACCTTGTCGCCAGCATTTCGGAGGGCAAGGCCTGGATCGGCCTCCTCGATGTTCATGTGGAACGTGTCGAGGTGCAGGAAGACATTGGTGGCGCCGGTGTCCTCGATATAGGCCAGCCCCTGAGCTGCGGTGTTCAGAAGATTGCTCTCGAAGCGGTTGACGATTTCGAGGTTGAGCGTGACGCCAGCCGACTTGGCACGGTCCGCCACCTTGGCGAGGTTGGCGACGCTGCGATCCCAAGCAGCCCTGGTGGGAGCTTGCGGAGAATAACCATGGGCCGAGCTCAGGATGCCGCCGAGCTTCGTGCCACCGAGATCACGCGTGAGCGCAACCGCCCGATCGAGGATCGCGACCCCGTTCTCTGCGATGTCCTGATCCGCGCTGGAAATATCGCCGTCGACCGGAAGCCCCATGCTGATCGCAACGCCAAGCCCAAGTTCTTCAAGCCGGCGCGCGAGCCACGGGATATCGACCACCTTCGGGTCCAGATAGGAAAGCTCGATCAGGTCGAAGCCTGCTTCCTTGGTGCGCGTCAGCGCCGTCTCGATCTCCTGCCGGGAGGAACCGGCGCTCCAGACGAAGGAGTGAATGCCAAGCTTGGACATCGCATATGACCTTTCGGAAAGAGCGGGCGCAGCCGGCTGAACCGGCTGCGCGATGGCTTAGGATTGATCAGCGTGGCGCCGTCCAGCCCTTGTACTCGTTGACGTTGTCCGCCGTGATCAGTTGCGGGTCCAGGAGCACGGTATCCGGATCGGGCTTTTCGCCCTGCAGCACCTTGTAGCCCATCTCCAGCGCCTGGCCGGCCATGACATAGGGATCCTGCGAGGCGGACGCCTTGATCATGGAATTGCCGGTCTTGAGAGCCTGCTCGATATCAGGCGCGCCATCCACCGCGGTGATGATGAAGTCCGTGCGGTTGAGTTGGCGGGCGGCAAGCTCCGCGCCGATGCCCGTCGGATCGTTGATCGCGAAGACCGCGTCGACATCGTCGAAGCGCGTAAGCAGCCCCTGCATCACATCAAGGCCGCCTTCGCGGGAGCCCTGGCCGTTCTGGTCGTCCGAAAGGATATTGATGTCCGGGTTCTTTTCGAAGACCGCCTTGCAGCCCTTGACGCGGTCGACGATCGAGGATGACTGCGGGCCGTTGATGATGATGACGTTGCCCTTTCCGCCGAGCTGGTCGACGATATATTGGCAGGCGATCTCGCCGGCCTTCACATTGTTCGTCATCACCGTCACGTCCGCCCCGGGAGCCGACACGTCGAAGGCGGCGACCACGATGCCCGCGTCCTTCGCCTTCTGGACCGCCGGCGCGATGGCATTCACGTCGACCGCGTTCAGCATGATGATGTCAACGCCGGCGGCGATGAAGCTATCGATCTGCGAGACCTGCTTGTTGAGGTCGTAATCGGCGGAGACCGAGGTGATCTTTACGTTCGGGTTGATCTCCTTGGCCCGGTCCTCGATGCCCTTGATCGTAGCCACGAAGAACGGGTTGCCGAGCAGACCGACGGAGATGCCGATGCTGTTCAGATCCTTTGCCGCGGCCGAGCCGGCCATGGCGGCGGCAAGTGCCGCACCGCAAAGCAGGTTTCTCACGATACGCATGGAACGCATTCCTTTTCTCCTCCATGATGACGGCGCGAGGCGCCCCTTGTTCCGGTGCGAGACCGGACTCGATCATCGATCAGGTTCTGCTGACGCCCTGGAGCCGATAGCGGTCGAGCGCGACAGCTGCGATGATGACCAATCCCTTGATGATGTACTGCCAGATGTCCGAGACCCCGACGAGGATGAGCCCGTTGGAGAGCACGGCGATGATGAGCGCGCCGATCAGCGTGCCCCAGATGGAGCCGACGCCGCCGACGAAGCTCGTTCCTCCGAGGATCACGGCAGCAATGGCATCGAGCTCATAAGCCTGGCCGAGCTGGAGGCCGTTGGCGGCGAAGAGGCGCGCGGCCGACATCGCCCCGCCCAAGCCGGAAAGAAGGCCGGACATGGCATAGACGAAGAGCAGCACCAGCGAGACCTTGATGCCCGTCAGCCTTGCCGCCTCCATATTGCCGCCCACGGCATAGATCCAGGTGCCGAGCACGGTGCGCCGCAGGATGAACCAGGAGATGAGCACGACGGCGATGGCGATGATGGCAAGCCAAGGCACGCCGAAAACCGTGCCGTTGCCGATGAAGGCGAAGGGGAGTGCCGGATTGAAGACCGTCGTGTCTCCTCCCAAAAGCCGCGCCAGACCGCGCACTGCAGTAAGCGACCCCAATGTGACGATGAAAGGCGGCAGCTTCAGATAGGCAATGAGCACGCCGTTCGCGAGGCCGCAGGCAAGGCCCATGCCCAGGGCGGCCAGAATACCGAGCATGCCCCAATCCGGCACCAGGGAGACGATGACGGCCACCATGGCGGAAGCGGCGAGGATCGAGCCAACGGAAAGATCGATGCCTCCCGTCAGGATGACGAAGGTCATGCCGGCGGCAAGCACGATGTTGATCGCCGCCTGCTGCATGACGATCGAGAGATTGTTGAAGGTGAGGAACCTGCCGGTCAGCATCTGGAAGCCGATCACCAGCAGCACGAGCACGGGCAACATGCCGAGCGCCGTGATCATGACGCGGAGTTTGATCTGGCGGTCTCTCTCTGTCTGGGCAACGGCGTCGGTCATCGCGTTTCCTCGGTCCTTGATGCTTATGCCGCCGGGGCGTTTGCTTCGGCATTGGCAGCTCCGGTCGACAGGGCCATCACGGCCTCCTGATCGATCGGCTCCTTCGCGCTGGCGGTCACCTCGCCGGCGATCCTTCCTTCGCGCATGACGAGTGCTCGGTCGGCCACGCCGATGATCTCCGGCAGCTCGCTGGAGATGATGATGATGGCGATGCCCTGTCGGGCGAGCTGATCGATCAGGCGGTAGATTTCGGATTTCGCGCCGACATCCACCCCGCGCGTCGGCTCGTCCAGGATGATCACTTTCGGCGCGGTTTCGAGAAGGCGGGCGAGCAACACCTTCTGCTGGTTTCCGCCCGAAAGCGAGCCGGTGTTGATCGACACGCTCTGGGCGCGGATGGAGAGCGCTTCAACGGCCTTCGCGGCCCGGCGCGCACCTGTCCTGAAATCGATGAGACCGGCCGGCCGCGCATCTTTCTCGATCACGCTGATATTGACGTTTTCGGTGATGGACATGTCGAGGAAGAGGCCGAGCGCCTTACGATCTTCTGTAAGATACGCGATGCCCTGGTCCAGCGCCTCGCGCGGTGAACCGATCGCGAGCTCTTTTCCGTTGAGCATCACGGTGCCGGAGGTGCGCTTGTCCGCGCCGAAGATGAGCCGCGCAAGCTCCGTACGTCCGGAGCCCACCAATCCAGCGATTCCCAGGACCTCGCCGCGATAGACGTCAAAAGAGCAGTCGTGGACTCGGACGCCATCGCCCAGATTGCGCACCGACAGGATCACCTCGCCGCTTTTGGGCGTGTAGTGTTCCTTCTTGTAGAAGGAGGAAAGATCGCGGCCCACCATCATCGACACAAGCCGGGAAGCGGAAAGCTCTTTCCGCTCCAGCGTGCCCACATAGGAACCGTCGCGTAGCACGCTGCAGCGATCGGCGAGCCGGTAAATCTCCTCCATCCGGTGGCTGATATAGATGATGGCGATCCGCTCCTTCTTGAGGTTCCGGATCACCTCGAAGAGCTTTTCCGTCTCGCGCGTGGTAAGCGATGTCGTCGGCTCGTCCATGACGATGATGCGCGCATCCGCGCTCAGCGCGCGAGCGATCTCGACGAGCTGGCGCTCGCCGAGCGAGAGGGTGCCCACCTGTGTCGTCGGGGAGAAGTGCACCCCCAGCCGCTCCAGGATCGGCTGCGCGGCCCTCACCATCGCACGGCGATCGACCAGCCCGAAACGCGAGGGTTCGTTGCCGAGAAAGATATTCTGAGCAACGGTCAGATTGGGCGAGAGCGAGAGTTCCTGATAGATGACGGCGATCCCGTTCGCGCGAGCGACCTTGGGATTGCCCGTTACCATCGGCTTGCCGCCGACGAGAACTTCGCCGCCGGGATCGGCTACATAGGCGCCGGAAAGAACCTTCATCAGCGTGGACTTGCCTGCGCCGTTCTCACCCATCAGCGCATGCAGTTCGCCGGGCCAAACGGTCAGAGAGACGTTTTTCAGGGCATAGATGGCCCCGAAGGTCTTGCTGATGTTGCGCATCTCCAGAATGGGCGCGCTTTCGTCTTGGGGGGCTGCCGCGGGCATCATGATACGGCTCCCGCGGTTTGGCTTGCGGGCCCTTTTTGCTCCTTTCGCCTCTTCTCAACCATCTCGCGCCAGCGGGCGCGGTAGTCTTCGAGGCCGCGAAGGCTCGTCGGCTTTGCCTTGGTGCAATCGACTGCCTTCGGCTTTATTCCTTTGGCTTCGAAGGCGAGGATAGCCGCGCCCACCGCGGAGCCTTCGGGATTGTCGCTTGCAAGCAGGCTTTGCCCCGGGCGAAGCTGCGCGAGCGCTTCGACATAGATGCCGGTCTTCACCAGCCCTCCATCGACGATGATCGTGTTTCGCGAGCCGATGAGGTCGAGAGAATAGTCCGTCATCAACACGACATAGAGCAGTGCGAGCGCGGCGCGCTCGGCATCGGAGCCGACGGGACCGACGATCTCGCCTCCAACACCGGGCACCGGGCCGCCGGCGGCGAAACTCGGCAGCGCGACGGCTCCTTTATCGATGACGGCCTGAAGATCCTCCAGCCCTACTTTGGGAGGAGCGCCATCCCGGATCACGTCGAACTCGCGCCCGCCCATGAAACGGATCGTCGGCATCGGCGCGCCGTCCACGCTCACATTGGCGAGCATGTCGCGCCGCTCATCAAGGGCGGAGAGCGGGCAATCCGTGTTGAAGATGATGACCCAGGTGCCGCTGGAAACGAGTGTGAAGGAACTGTGGCCCGCCGCCCGGTAGCAATGAAGCGCCGCGTTCGAATCGTGCACGCCGTTGTGAACTACTATCGCGCAGCGTTTTCCCGAGGGAAGCGTCAGTTCGGTCTCGCCGAGCGCCGCTCCCGCCCGTGCCAAGGGCGGCATCTTTTCCCGCCAGCCACGCCTGTCGACAAGCGAGGAGAAATCCTTCTTGAGCGGCGCCCAGAGATGGGAATGGCAGCCGAGATAGGAAACCTCCGAGACCGGCACGCCGGAAAAGCGCCAACTCCAGAATTGCGGGTAGCCTAGAATATGCCGGGCACCTGCCGCCGCCTCGGGAGCGACCTTTTCAAGCCATAGAATGTGGCGACCGAAATTTAAGCCGAGCGGCAGCCGCGGCGAATAGGTCTCGGAGAAATCCGGGATGAGCCCATCGATCTCGTCTGCGACGTTCTCCGGCGGCTCCTGCTCGTAATCGAGGATCGGATGGGTCAACGCGTCACCCGCAGTTAGCGCGAAGGTGCAGCCATGGCAGGAGAACATGACGCTATCCACGCCGTGCTTCTCCACGGCCAAGGCCAGGGCTTCGCGCATCCAGGCTTCCAGCGCCCGGACGTCGAGAACCCTCATTCCATTATGGTCGCGCCATTCCGGCGCGCGCCTTGCCTGCCCGAGGATCTCGCCCGAGGGAGAGAAGACGAACAGCTTGGAGTTCGTCTTGCCGAGATCGAAGACGGCAAGCGGCGCGCTCATGCCTGCTCCCCCGCGGGCCGAGCGATCATCAGCGTGATGCCGGCATCTTCGATCATTTTGGCATTCTTGTCGGAGATTCCCTCGTCTGTCACCAGCGTGCTAACGCGCGAAAGCGGAAGAACAGCGTTGCGAGGCCGCAGCGTGAACTTGCGGCTGTCGGCGAGGACAACGATCTCATCGGCGCATTCGCTCAGCGCGCTGATCGCCCGGACCAGGAGCGGATGCGACTCCAGCATCCCCTCTTCGCTGATGCCCTGCGTACCCAGGAAAAATTTCGAGGCGAAGAAGGAAGGCTGCTGCGGCTGAACGGCATGGATAATGCCGGGCTCGCGATGCAGTTCGCCGCCCGCGATCACCAGTTGGCAGGTGCCATGCTCGCCGAGATAGGCGGCTAGCGGCATGGAATTGGTGTAGATCTTCAGATTGCGACGGGCGAGCCGCATGCCAAGATAATAGCAGGTCGAGCCGGCATGAACGATGATGGAATCCCCGTCGCGCACAAGCCCTTCAGCCACTCGAGCGATGGCTTGCTTGGCTTCCACCGCGATGTCCCGGTTCTCGTCGTAAGGCCGGGCCGACGCGCGCGGCGCCGCACCATATCCATCTTTGGCGGAAACGCCGCCATAAACCTTCTGAGCGATGCCGGTTTCATGAAGCTTATCGATGTCGCGCCGCACGGTTGCGGCGGACACGCCAAGCACCTTCTGCAGGTCGCGCACCGAAGCGAACGGGCGCTCTTTCAGCAGATCCTTGATGATCTTGTGACGATCGAAGTCGCTCACAATCTCCTTCCTCCCCGGCATCTTCATGCCTTTTGAGCGGATATAATCAAAGCTGCGCAATATATGCAAGCGACTTTGCTCACAGTTGACGAAGCTGGATCATCCTGTGTAGGACTGATGCGCAGCGCGGCCGAAAGCAGGCCGCGCGCCTTCAATGCCGTCAAAACGGGAGGGATGCGGTGCCCCAGGTTACGGCGCTGCCTGCGCTCAAGGAGCTTTCGGCGCGGCTGGGAAAGGATATCACACGTACGCAGGGTGCAGGCGGCAACACCTCGATCAAGGTCGATGGGACGATGTGGGTGAAAGCCTCCGGCACCTGGCTCGCGCAGGCTGAGGAGCGGGAAATCTTCGTTCCGGTTGCCGTCGAGCCGCTGCTGGCTGCCCTTGAGGCCAATGACATACGCGCCGACAAGGCCACCTACTTCGTGGTGGAAAAACTGAACGAAAGCAAGCTGCGTCCCTCCATAGAAACGAGCGTTCATGCGGTCATGCCGCAGACCGTCGTTGCCCATTTTCATTGCGTGAACACAATCGCCCATGCGGTTCGCTCCGACTCCGATGTGGTCGTTGCGGAGCGGATGAAGCACCTTCCTCATCTGCGCTGGGGTATGATCCCCTATCGGCGACCCGGGATGCCGCTTGCACGCGAAATCGCGCCGGTGGCGAAGGAGAGGCCAGATGTGCTCATCCTGCGCAATCACGGCATCATCATCGCCGGCAAAACCGTGGACGAGGTTAGCGAAAGGATCGAAACGGTCACTCGCGCACTTGCGATCGAGCCTAGAATCACATCTGCACCGGATATCGAGCATCTCTCCCGTATCGCTGCAGGCTCCGAATATCGCCTGCCGGAAGACCAAGCCACCCACGCAGTCGCTCTAGACAAGGATGCGAACCGCATCGCACGGATGGGCTCGCTCTATCCGGATCACGTCATTTTTCTTGGAACCGAACTCGGGCTTCTTGAAGAAGGGCAAGCAGTGGATGGTTTGCTGGAGGCCGCGCAACGCGCCGGTAGGCCGCACCCCAAAATGATCCTTGTTCCCGGCCGCGGCGTGGTCGTCTCAAAGGAACTCTCGCCTGGCGGACTTGCCATGGCGCGGTGTCTGGCCGAGGTGGCGCTGCGCATCGAGCCCCGGGCAGGGATCGACTATCTCGATGCGTCACAGGAATATGAACTGACGCACTGGGAGGCGGAGCAGTACCGGCAGAAGCTCGACCGGGCGGGAAGCTGACCATGGTTTCCGAATCGAAGCAGCCGTGCGTTCTGGGAATCGATGTCGGCACGTCCGGTGTTCGCATCGCGGCGCTCGATGCAGAAGGCCACACCTGCGCGGTCGCCGCTTCCGGCTATGAAGGTGCGGAGCGACGGGACGATCCCTTCGCCTGGTGGCGCGGGGTCGAAGCCTGCTTTGCCGATCTCTCGCGAGAAATCTCCCTGAACGGCATTGCCGCTGTCGCGGTCGACGGCACGTCCGGAACGGTGTTGGCGCTGGATGAGAACGATGCGCCGGTCGGCCGGGCTCTGATGTATAACGCAGTTTGCCCCGACAGGGAGGTTGTCGCCCGGCTGGAAGTGATCGCACCCGAGGACAGTCCTGCGCTCGGGGAACATTCCGCGCTTGCGCGTGCAGCCTTCCTGGCGCGGCAGCCCGGAGTGGCTCGCGTGGTGCATCAGGCCGATTGGATCACCATGCAACTAGGCGGGGGGGCGGTAAGCGACGAGAACAATGCTCTGAAAACCGGCTACGATCTTTCCGCTGGGCGATGGCCTGACTGGATCGCGGAATTGGGATTCGATCCCGGAATCTTGCCGGACGTGGTGCCAGCCGGCCGCCTCCTCGGGCTGGTCGGCGGGCGTGCGTGCGCTCTCGGCCTGCCTGCATCGACGGTTATCGTCAGCGGCACGACAGACGGCTGCGCCTCCTTCCTGGCCACTGGTGCGTGCGAGATCGGCGACGGGGTTACCGCGCTCGGCTCGACGCTCGTGCTCAAGCTGCTCTCCGATCGAGAGATCAATGCGCCGGCCTATGGCATCTACAGCCACCGTATCGCCGGCATGTGGCTAGCCGGCGGCGCGTCCAACACGGGTGGGGCTGTCATCCGGGCGCACTTCCCGGACGATGAACTTGCCGATCTCACGGGGCGGCTCGAGCCTGACCGCCCGACGGGCTTGGATTATTACCCGCTGCTGCGCGCCGGCGAACGCTTTCCCATCAATGATCCGCACCTTGCGCCGCGGCTCGAGCCCAGACCTTCCGACGATGCGTTCTTCTTCCAGGGCATATTGGAGGGTATCGCCGCGATCGAGAAACAGGGATATGCACGGCTCTCGGAACTGGGAGCCCCGCCTTTGAAGTCGATCAGGAGCGTAGGTGGGGGCGCCGCCAACCCGGCTTGGACCCGCATCCGTCGGGGCCTCTTGAACGTCCCCTTCCTCGATGCTTGCTCCGTCGAAGCGGCGGCCGGCACCGCCAGGCTTGCGCTGAGGGCGCTCACCCAATGACCGTCTCGAAGGAACTGCAGGAGATCATCGCCCGCTACGATGTCTTTTTCATCGACCAGTTCGGCACCCTGCATGACGGCGCAAAACCCTATCCGGGCGCGGTGGAAACCCTTCATGCGCTCCGAGCGGCCGGCAAGACCATCATCATCCTGTCGAACTCCGGCAAGTCCGGAGCAGATAATGCCGCACGTTTCGTCCGTCTCGGTTTCCCTCCGGATTCCTTCGACCATTTTGTGACGTCGGGCGACGTGGCTGTCGATATCCTGAAATCCGGCGCGCTGGAATTGTCAGTTTCCCCGGCTATCCGGTGCTTCACGATCTCGAGCGGCGACGATACCAACCTCGCAGATCGCCTGGAACTTACCAAGGTCCATCAAGCCGCCGAGGCCGATCTGGTGGTGATTTCGGGGAGTCAGGCGGATCGGATCGGGCTCGATCGTTACGCGCAGATGCTGCGCCCGGCTGCGAAAGCCGGCGTGCAGGCAATCTGCACCAATCCGGATATCGAGATGTTGACCCCAACAGGCCTTGCTCCGGCAGCCGGCAGCATCGCAAAGCTCTATGAATCCTTGGGTGGCGACGTCCTTTGGGTCGGGAAGCCCCACCTGCCCATGTATGAATATGCCCATCGCCTCTGCGGATTCCCGCTGAAGAAGAGGATCGTCGCCATCGGCGACAGCCTCGAGCATGACGTCGCTGGTGGCTCCGGGTTCGGCATCGAGGCCGTCCTGGTGCATCTCGGCGTCAGCGGGAAATCCACTGAGGAAGAGCTTCATGCGGCGGCCGAGAAGGCGGAGATCAGGATCACGGCGATACTAAGCCGCCTTACATAGTTGGGCATGTGCTCGCGCTGCCGAGACCGCCAGACGTGACTGCTGCTAAAGGCGCAGCTTCATGGTAACGAATGATGACCGACCACAGGATCATCACCATGGCTCACGATCCCATCGTCATAGCAGGCGCCGTTCGCACGCCGATGGGTGCGTTTCAAGGGAATCTGGCGTCCTTATCAGCCACCGATCTCGGCGCGGCGACCATTCGAGCAAGCCTCGCGCGATCCGGCATGGAGCCGGGCATTGTCGACGAAGTCTTCATGGGCTGCGTGTTGCCGGCGGGCCTTGGCCAGGCACCCGCCCGACAGGCGGCCCTGGGCGCTGGGATGCCGGATTCGGTCCCCTGCACGACTGTCAACAAGGTGTGTGGATCGGGCATGAAGGCGATCATGCTTGCCGCGGATGCGGTTTCGGCAGGCTCGGCCGATATCGTTGTCGCCGGCGGTATGGAAAGCATGTCGAATGCCCCTTACCTGCTCGGCAAAGCCCGCGCCGGCTACCGCCTCGGCCATGGGCAGCTCATCGACCATATGTTCCTGGACGGCCTGGAGGACGCGTATGACCGGGGCCGGGCCATGGGCACTTTCGCAGAGGATACCGCAGAGCATTACCAGTTCACGCGCGACGCGCAGGATGCCTACGCGCTCGAATCGCTCCGGCGTGCCCGCAGCGCTATCGCCACCGGCGCATTCGCGGAAGAGATCAGCGCCATCGACGGCATGTCACAGGACGAGCAGCCCGGTAGGGCAAAGCCGGAAAAGATCCCGCACCTGAAGCCGGCCTTCCGCAGGGATGGCACCGTCACTGCTGCAAATTCCTCCTCGATTTCGGACGGAGCGGCCTCCCTCGTCGTCACGCGCATGTCCATCGCGGAACAACGCGGCCTCACGCCTCAAGCCGTCATCCGCGGTCATGCGGGCCATGCACAGGAGCCGGCATGGTTCACCACCGCGCCAATCCCCGCCACCCGCAAGCTTTTGGAGAAGACAGGGTGGGTCATTCAGGAGGTCGATCTTTTTGAGATCAACGAGGCCTTCGCGGTCGTGGCCATGGCCGCCATGCGCGATCTCGACCTGCCGCATGAGAAGGTCAATGTGAATGGCGGAGCCTGCGCTCTTGGGCACCCGATCGGCTGCTCGGGGGCCCGCATCGTCGTCACACTGATCGCGGCGCTCAAGGCACGCGGGTTGAAGCGCGGTATCGCATCGCTCTGCATTGGTGGCGGCGAAGCGACCGCTATTGCGGTCGAACTCGTTTGATTCCGGCACTCTTGACAGGGATCAGGTGCGTCAACGCCCTCAGTGAGAGCGAAAGGACGCTGAATACGTGCGCCTGACCATTGTGCTTCGGTCCCACAGATGCTTTCTCTTCACACGCCTTAGGAGTTGGCAGATGATCGACACGACAACGGCGATGACATATATCGCGATCGTTCTTGGCTTTGTTTTCATTCCCGGTCCCGCAACGCTTCTGACGATCGCGCGGGCGATGAGTTCGGGAACGAGGGCGGGCATCGCGACCGGGGCCGGGATTGCGGCCGGCGATGTTGTTCACAGCCTCATGGCAATCCTGGGCATTTCCGCCATCATAGCTGCATCGGCGATACTGTTCAGCATCATCAAATATATGGGGGCCGCCTATCTGGTTTATCTCGGCCTCAAAGCACTCCTGGCCAAGACACCCCCTCGTCTCACCGCCAGCCCCGCACTCCCCATCAATGCCCGGCAGGCCTTCCGGCAGGCAATCACGGCCGAGTTGCTCAATCCCAAAACGGCGATCTTTTTCCTAGCTTTTCTGCCGCAATTCCTACGGCCCGAAAATGGTTCGGCCACCCTCCAATTGACTATTCTCGGCCTGCTCTTCGTCCTGCTGGGTTTCCTAAGCACCGTGGTATACGCCCTTTCGGCCGGGATAATCGGCAATTTCCTTCGCCGCAACCCGGCCGTGCTGAAGTGGCAAGGCAAGGTGGTTGGCGGCATCTACTGTGCATTGGGTGTCCGTCTGGCTCTGCAGGACCGCTAGCCGAGATTGCTCCGCTAAAAGAATCCAACGGCCCGATAGAGGGAAGTTCCTTGTCGAGCCGCGGATTGCATGCCAACGCTCCTCAGTCCCGCTGCTCTGCGCTTTGGACCAACTGCCTGATGATGGAAAGGTGCGCGGCCATCTTCGCACCCGCGGTTTCCGCGTCCCCGGCCGCGATCGCCTCCACAATGCTCATATGCATGGCGCTTTGCTGTGAGGCATATTCCTCCCGCTTTGCTCTGCGAAAGACGGCATCGTGGCGGCGCTGCCAGCGCATGCGACCCCGGACGGCAGCAAGTGTCCCAAAGACTGCGGCAAGCAGCGGATTACCGGTAATATTTGCAACCTCCCTGTGAAAGGCATCGTCTGCGGCTTCGTACTCCCGCCAGTCGCGAACCCTGCCAGTATCCTTCGCAAGCTCGGCGAGGCGCTTGATATCCGCCGGCCCCGCCGACAACGCGGCTGCCGCCGCCAAAGCGGGCTCGATTACAAGCCGCGCCTCCATGAGATCGAGCGGCGACGCCATGTCATAGAGCAAAAGCGGGGGAATGACCTCGCCTTTCGGGCGGGGGCCAATAAAGGTACCCCTGCCCTGATGCCGCCAGATGACGCCCTCTCGCTCCAGGATGTCCAGCGCCCGACGCAAGGTCTCACGGCTGCAGCCCAACCGCAGGGCGAGAAGGCGCTCGGGATCGATCCGCTGCTGCGCCTCGAATCGGCTTTGATCGAGATACCGCCTGAGTGCCAGAACGGCCTCATCCACTCGCATCCGGCTCTTGTCCGGCATATCGTTTCCTACCTGCGCAAACGAAAATCCAGACCAATTTGTAGACCATTGTCAGATGGCTGTAACGGCCTGCTGATCGGGTCGGCGATGACGCTGGCCACAACCACATTGCCGGAGGCTATCCATTCCATGAAATTGCGTCTCGATCCGTTTCTCGGGCTGATGTTGGCGGCAGTGGTCGTGGCCACTTTTCTTCCTGCGACAGGCGCGTTTGCCGGCATCATCGATGGAGCCGGAACCTTCGCCGTCAGCCTTCTCTTCTTCCTTCACGGGGCGGCTCTTTCGCCGCGTTCGGTACTCGACGGGCTAAAGCAATGGCAGCTCCATCTTTTTATTTTTGCGACCACCTTCATTCTCTTCCCGCTTGCCGTCCAGCCCTTGGGCCTCCTGCCGGAAAGCGTTCTGCCCGGCAATCTTCGGCTGGGCTTCATCTATCTGGCGGTCCTGCCGTCGGCTGTTTCGTCATCGATTGCCTTTACCGCCATGGCCAAGGGAAACGTGCCTGCAGCCGTATGCAATTCGGCCGGATCGAATGTGTTCGGCCTCCTCATCACCCCGCTGCTGATGACATTGTTCCTCAGCACGTCCTCCCCCATCGACCTTGAAAGCGCGTTCAAGGATATCGTCATCCAGCTTCTCCTGCCCTTCGCGCTCGGCCAGGCCCTTCATCGATACGCAGGCGGCATGCTTTCGCGACACAAACAAAGGCTGGAGCAGTACGATCAGTCGGTGATCGTGCTCATCATCTATTCTGCGTTCTCGCACTCGGTGACGGCCGGGTTGTGGGAGGAATTGCCGGTCGGCTCCATCCTCGTGGCGGCAGCGCTCTGCACGGCGCTGCTCCTCGCCGTTTTCGCCTTTACGATTTATGGCACGCGCCAGCTGGGCTTTTCACGGAGCGATGAGATTGCGGCCGTCTTCTGCGGTTCCAAGAAGAGCCTTGCAACTGGTCTGCCGCTGGCGCAGGTCCTTTTTGCGGGATCGGCAGGCTTCGGCATGATCGTTTTGCCGATCATGCTCTACAACCAGATCCAGATAATTATCGGCGCAATGCTCGCCCGCCGCTACGCGACAGATCAGCTGACGCGCGCATGAATGCGGCCTGTTGCTTACTCAAGTACGAAACGCGCTGGACTAGCTGCCGCGCGCCTTGCTGGAACGTTTCGGCTTTTCATTTGCGGGCGCGATGGAAGCCTGCTGGGCCTCGTGCTCAAGCCGTGCATTCCGCAGTCGCGCAGTCTTGGCTTCCCTGCTGCGCGCCTCCGCCTCGATGATCTCACGGAAGGCCTTGTCGGTCGTGGCGGCTTTATTTTCCGCGCTCGTCCCCTTCTTCCGGAAGAGGTTGTCCTTTGTGACCATAGTGCTCGCTCCATACTTGAAAAACAAAAAGGCCGGGCGAACCCGACCTTTTCTCAGCCTCGACGGCCAGTGCCAGTACATCCGTGGTCAAAGGCCGGAGACCAAGCTTAGGCGGCATGCAGATTCTCAGCTGCCGATTTGCCCGATTTCGGGTCGCGAACAACTTCGAAATTGATCTTCTGGCCTTCAGCGAGGCTGCGCATGCCTGCCCGCTCGACCGCTGAAATGTGCACGAACACATCCGGCTGGCCGCTGTCAGGTTGAATAAAACCGAATCCCTTGGTGGCGTTGAACCACTTGACGGTTCCTGTAGTCATGACGATTTCCTTTCAAATCGTTTCCGCGCCGCACGATGCGGCCGGCAATAAATCGAAATTGAGAGGGAAAGCCGTCGAACGCGTTTGGCGCGCCATAACAAACTTGGTCAGCAAGATCGATATCGGAGATATAGGTGCTGCTCGGGGAAGTTCAAGGCTCACCATTTTAATGAACGCACGGCGCGAACTGCGAGCGCCATCGGTGCTGCAACTATCGCATGATGGTTGAGGCTTGGCATTGGGCGGGATATAACCCGCCACCGGCAGAACATGGGACCAGGGTCTTTGCTGAAGCGCATCACCGTCATTCTACCTATAGCTTATCGTGGCGGCTCACTTCGCGTGGCCAAAACGATTGCGAGAATGATCAAGAAGGGCAGCGCGGAGGCCGACGATAACTGCGGCGTACGTCTAGCCGTAATTCAAGGAAAATATGATTTACAGTCGGACTTCCGCGACCTGCACGAGACGAGATCGAAGTCCGTGAATTTGAATGGGAAAGAATTGAGAAACAGAAAGCAGAGAACATAGCTTTTATCCAAGGTCAACGCGCGGACCTTTACGCAGCAGAGTATCAGATCCCAGTTGGCGGATATGACCGTCTGGAACTTCCTCTTGCGCCAGTAAAACCGTTTGTTGTTTTCGCGACTGACTATATCCAGCGCTATGTTCCCGAGATATTCCCGCGTGATGGGTGGGGCACCGTTGGACATGCCCTTTCTAACAGCGGCTCGCATGGCAAAGGCAGTAGTTGTTACGACGCCTCAGACCCGCATGGATGCAATCTCTTATGCGGGGGTTCCTGCATCCAAAGTACATCTCGCGCCGATGGATTTTGATCCGACCTGGATGCCGGAAGCTCTTAAGGAAGACTTGGAGGACGATCAGCCATATTTCGTTTGGCCCACCAACCCAACGCAACACAAGAATCACATTCGGGCCTTCGAAGCACTCGCCGCCTACTATCGGAAATTTGACGGGAAACTAAACGTTCGGGTGACTGGGGCGAACACACACTGGCTAAATCCGTTGCAGAAGATCGAGCGCTGGATTGCAGAAATTGATCACATTGCGGAAACGCGGAAGCTCGTGTCACGTTCCTCGGTGTTCAAGGATCGTGCTAGGTTCATGGGTGAGTTGAGCGACGACCTTTACGCTCAAATGCTAGCCAACGCCGAGTTCCTTTGGCATCCTACGATATACGACAATGGGACTTTCGCCGTCGCAGAAGCTGCATGGTACGGTTGTCCTTCACTCTCCAGCGGTTATCCGCAGATGCGATACATTGGGGAACGCTTCTCCATCCCATGGAGTTCTTTAGTGCCCGCTCTGTTGATGAGATGGCCCGTGCACTAAAAGCCATGGAAGAGAAGACACCCGCACTACGCAAGGGCCTGCCCGATAGGGAATCTCTTTCCCAGCATTCTTGGGAACACCACGCATTCGAATACTGGGGCCTACTCAAGGGGATCGCCGCACAATGAAGCTGGGGATATTTCTTGGGTATGGTCCCCGTCAGCTCGATCCTCATCAGGGAATCTCACGGCTTATCACGTTCATTGTGAAGGGTGCGCTAAAGTCACCTGATACTAGGATTATGATAGCCGGGTCCGGATGGATCAAGGACGGCATCAACGAAATTCTGGACGACGCCGGTATCCCTCGCTCGTCCGTCGAAATCGTCACTACACGAGGAGAACCTCTAGCGCTGAAAATATATGAAGGAGTCCGAAAACTTCGCCTTCGTCCGCCTACGGCTCGTCGACGCCGACGGCTTGCTCTGAGAGCTATCAGCAAGGCAACTGAAGTAGTTTCAGACTGGCTTGGGACAGCAAATCCGGTGGTGTTCGTGGCGGGCTTAGCCGCGTTTTCGTTGCTGGCCATCGTCGCAGCGATTCCTGCGGCAATCCTGCTGGTGCTTTTGGGCGTGTTCTATGCGGTAAGAGCGGCATGGCGTCGTTTCTTCCGGCGCTACGGCCACCTCATCAATCGGACATACAGAGCCTTATTTAAGGTGGTGATGGCCGTTGAACCTACAGAACGCATTCGAGAAAGAGAATTGCATCGCCTGGTGAAGCTGGCGAACCGGCAAAAAGACATCAATGTCTGGTATGTGCCATCAATGTTTTGGCCCGAAGTCGCGAAGCTTCGCGGCAAGGTCGTGATGGGTGCTCCGGACATCGTTTTTTATGAGTTTCCCGTCCAGTTCGGAGATGAAAGCGGTAGGCGTGCGCTTAAGCGTATCTCCGGCAGCCTTGCCGCAGCGGACCATCTTATTTGCTACAGCGAGCACGTGAAACAGAAGCATCTCGTGCAAATGAACGGGGTTTCGCCAGAGCGCATTTCTGTGATCCGGCATGGCATTGTGGATATGAAGGCCGCTGAGGAATACAGTCGACAGGACGCTCTCGATGTTCTCCACGCGTACATTGAGAAGAGCAGACGAAAGCTACCTGATTACCTTCATAGGTTCCGATTTGACGACGTGGATTTCCTTTTTTACTCATCGCAGATCCGGCCTTACAAGAACGTAGAGGCTTTGGCGCGGGTCTATGAGAAGCTTCTGCGTGAGCGTTACAGACCGCTTAAGCTTATCCTTACGGGAAACATCCACAGCAATAAGCGGCTCCAGGACTTCATTCGTTCGCAAGGTCTTGAACGCGATATACTCAGCCTCCATTCGGTACCCAACAGTGTTCTCGGAGCGCTTTATAAGCTTGCGGCACTTTCCGTCACGCCAACGCAGTTCGAGGGCGGATTTCCCTTCACATTCTCAGAGGCTTATTCGGTCGGAACTCCATCTGTCATGAGCCGCATTCCAGTCGTCACGGAAATGATTGATGACCCCGCTCTCCTTGACCGGATGACCTTTCTTCCACACGATCAGGAGGACATGTTGCGCAAGATCGTCTGGGGCCTCGACAACCGTGACGAGCTACTGCGATTGCAGGGCCCATTGTATGAGCAGCTTTCTGAGCGGTCTTGGGGAACCGTGGCGTCTGAATACCTGGATGTGATAAAGGCGGTGGCGAGCGGCTGACAGGAAGAGCTTGGAACAAGTCATGCGCGAGTACCGCGCGCAGATTGTAAAGGTGCAGGTCGAAAGCATGGCCGTTGGAACGCTGAGGCAATTTTTTCTCTAGCCGAATACCTTCCGACAATCCGAGCAAGCCCCGTCACCTTGGTCACCTGAAAGGGCCCACCAGTGACCAATTAAGTGCCTCGCGGCGAGATTTGTTAACGGGGAGGACGCTTAGCTGAGGGCTAAAGCGTCAATGGTTTCAAAGGATCTGGGCGCGACAAAGGCTATTGCGTATGCTTTGATGCGCCGCACCATAGCGCTGCCTATGGCTCGCCAACCCAGAGTAGGGGCTCCGAATGCGCCGGTTCATTGTAGGGCGACGTCTGGGTCTTAGAAACAGAGGCGGGGTTGACCGCGGTCTTGAGAATTCAATCTTCTACTGGACGTAAGTTTCAAATGGATGACCCGGCTTGAACGCTATGAATATGCTGCGCCGATCATTCAGATCAGGAGTAGGCAATTCCAGTATCGTTTCGAGCCCTGATCTTTTAGAACGGCATGCATTAGGAATTCACGCCCCAGCCGTTCTGAGGGAAGCCCGGTGCGGCCTTTTCGCCACGGTAGAACACCATGGCGGGCTTCGAAGGCTCAGCTAAATCCATGTGCGTCTCAATTGTGAGAACGTGTTTGGCTATTCTCGCCATATTAAGTACCGCCTGCATGGGGTCTAGTATATGATATATAATGCTGTTGAATAGAGCGATGTCGAACTGACCTAGGTTCTCGTTCATCAATGTCGAGGCGCCTGTCCCCCACGTTCGAATCGAGTGCTTCCTTGCTAAGCCACAGGCAGCTTTTGTACCTCACCCCCGCCGTCCCAGCAGAACTTATCAACCGCCATAACCCGAGATGCGCGTCGGCGCTCAGCCTCGAAACTATAAAAGCCATCCCAAGCGCCCACATCAAGAACCCCGTGACCGTCCAGTCCCATTTCAAAGTATATGAACGCTCGTTGTTTCAGAACTTCGAGGCTGGCACTATCAGGAGCTCTAACTCCGCGACCTAATCGATTTCGTAAGGCCGGCACTTTATATCGTTCAGGCGGGATTGCAGCTCCTCAGGCGTCATATTCCCTCCACCCCTTGTTTAGAAACGAGTTGATAGCGAATCGATCACCAATTGCAGCCTGTGATACCCATGAATTTGAAACACTTAAATCATTACGAGCGGAAATTTCTTTACCTGCGCCGTCCCCGCCGGAGCGGCGATCCTGTTTGATTTCAATCGCAAGACTGGTCGGGCGAAAGGATCGAGTATGACGTGATCTATGCCCTTGAGCAGCACAAGCTTGCGAAGCCGCTCACCAAACATCACGATCGGCGAGATCGTGGACGCGCAGAAAGCTTGGTCGGAAAACCGTGGCCCCACCGCGGCGGCTATCAGCCACGCTGATCAATCCGTCGAAGCAACTGCGTCTACGCGGACAAGATCTTTCATCCGACCTTGAGGACCGGCCCGGCTACCACCTGAAACGCGAGCTACGAAAACCTCATTGCTGCCTTATGGATGAAAGCCCCTGGAAATCAAGGAACCGGCTTTGCAACAATGCGCGACATGAAATGAGGGCCTGACACCGGTATATTACCCGCTGAAGCATTGATTTTATTGAAATTGATGGTGCCCAGGGGCGGAATCGAACCACCGACACGCGGATTTTCAGTCCGCTGCTCTACCAACTGAGCTACCTGGGCTTTCCGTGCCTCGCATCGGATATGCAAGACCGAAGGCGGGGTTGGCGCGCCGCCGAAAGCGCGTGGGTTATAGCATGAGAAATCGGTCTGTCCAGCGCATCCGACCCTCACATGAAGAGTTTTTTGCAGGCCCTGGACCTTCCTTGCACAACGTTCCAAAGCGACGGTTCCCGTCTCGCCCCACGGAGCGCCGGAAACGCACCCGCGTCCCTTCTGTCCGCCCGCCGCGTCTGCGGCGGCGATGGTGAACATTGCCGTGGAACAACCGCGTGTTCTGACCATTCGAGGGTGATTGCAAAGGTGAGGACTATGAGAAAGTCAGCTTCAAACGACAGGCTTGCCTATGGCCTCGGATGGTTCTCGATCGCGCTCGGCGTCTCCGAAATTGTGGCGCCCGGGCCGCTCAAGCGGCTTTCCGGGGTATCCGCCCCGAAATCGGTCATGGTCATCTACGGTTTGCGGGAGATCCTCTCTGGCGTGGTGATTCTGAGTTCTCCAAGGCCAGCCCGATGGGTTTGGCTCCGGGTGGCCGGTGATGTCCTTGACCTCCTGACGCTTGCCCCCAGTCTCCGCGGCAGCAACGCGCGCAGCGGGCAGGCGACCGCGTCCTTTGCCTCCATCTTGGCGGTCACCATGGTCGATCTCGCTTGTGCTGCCATGGCTGAACAAACCGGCAGAAGAAGACGGTTCCGATGGTATTGAGCCCGAGGAAAAGATCACGTCACCTCAATTCGTCTTTTCTTCGTAACGCCTCCTTTTCCAAATGTTTGTAGGCTTCGGGCCGGCTGCATTTTGAAAAGGCAACGAAATGACACGATCCTCCCTGCTTCTCGGGCTCTCGCTTTTGTCTGTCTCCCTCGCGCCGCAAGCTGGTTCTGCTGAGCTGCAGTGGTCGGACAAGAATTTGCCTGCACCCGTTCAAACGATCGTCAACGGCTACCGGCAGATGTGCAGCGACATCGATGGTAAGCTGGCGGCAGGGTATGACATGCCCATGATCATGACCGGCGACGTGGATGGTGACGGCATCCAGGATTTCGTTTTCAATCCGGAGAATATGCAGTGCAGCGCCGCTCAGACCACCTACTGCTCCAATGGCGGTTGCCAGATTTCCCTTGCTCTGTCGGGAAACAAGTACGCAGAGCCCATCGAGATTATGGGTGGTGCGCCTTTCCTCTCGCAGAGCGACGGCAAGGCCGTGCTTAATGTGTGGGTGAGTAACAGCGAATGCGAAACAACCGAGACGGAAAGCTCGTGTCTCGGCCGGTTTTCCTGGAAGGACGGAAAGCTCGACACGACCCACCTGGCCCGGCAGTTCCAGGACTGACGACGGTGAAAACCCCGGGCGATCCGCCCGTTCGCCAGTGATATCAACGGTAACATCCCGTACGCTTGCGCACGTGGCATTTTGCCCGTAACGCGGTGATGGACGCTCGCGCGGCGGGCGTTTATGATCCGCGCGCAACGCAGGAAGGCGGCATGGACTATCAGCGGTTCTTTTCCGAGGCGATCGATCAGCTCCACGCGGAGCGGCGCTATCGGGTTTTCGCAGATCTGGAACGGATTGCGGGAGAGTTCCCGCGCGCCATCTGGCGCTCCAATGGCAAAGCGCGCGAGATCACCGTTTGGTGCTCCAATGACTATCTTGGCATGGGGCAGCATCCGGATGTGATCGCCGCCATGCAGGAAGCGGCGGGGCGGATGGGCTCCGGCGCCGGAGGCACGCGCAACATTTCCGGCACGAATCACCCGCTTGTCGAGCTCGAAGCGGAACTTGCCGATTTGCACGGCAAGGAAGCCGCCCTCGTCTTCACCTCCGGTTTCGTTTCCAACGAAGCATCGATCTCCACGATTGCCCGTCTTCTCCCCAACTGCCTGGTGCTTTCCGACGAACTGAACCATGCCTCGATGATCGAGGGTGTGCGTCGTTCCGGCGCCGAGAAGAAGATATTCCGCCACAACGACCTGGAACATCTGGAAAGCCTGCTCAAGGCTGCGGATCCCGATCGCGCCAAGCTGATCGTCTTCGAATCCGTGTATTCCATGGATGGAGACATCGCGCCGATCGCGGCGATCGCCGACCTGGCCGATCGATACAATGCGATGACCTATATCGACGAGGTGCATGCGGTTGGCATGTATGGTGCGCGCGGCGGGGGAATCACCGAGCGAGAGGGCTTGGCTCATCGCATGGATGTGATCGAGGGTACGCTGGCCAAGGCCTTCGGCGTCATCGGCGGTTATATCACAGGCTCTGCGGCCATCATCGATGCGGTTCGCTCCTATGCACCGGGCTTCATCTTTACGACGGCCCTGCCACCCGCGATCGCCGCGGCGGTGACGGCCTCCATCAGGCATCTGAAGACGTCCAATCTCGAACGCGAGGCGCAACAGCGCCAGGCGCAGCGCACGAAGGATGTGTTGCGTGCGGCGGGCCTGCCCGTGATGCCGTCGGAGACGCATATCGTACCTGTGCTGGTTGGCGATCCCGAACTCTGCAAGAAAGCGAGCGACCGTCTTCTGGAAAAGCATGGGATCTATATCCAGCCGATAAACTATCCGACTGTCCCCCGCGGGACGGAGCGTCTGCGAATCACCCCCACGCCGTTCCATACGGATGAGCTGATCGAGGGTTTGAAGGACGCGTTGCAGGAAACCTGGGAAGCGCTGGGCATCAGCTTCAACGAGGCCGGCCGGCCGGCCGCCGCGCGCACCGACCGAATCATTCCCTTGGTGGTTTCCAAATCCGGAGGATAGGACCAAGGCGAGGACCTCGATCAAAGGCAGGTCCCGCCAGTCCCACAAAGCGGTCGCAGTCTCACGATCCAGGTGAATCCCCGCCAGCGAGGAGAGGTCGAATGATTCGCGCCCTGCCCTCGGCCGCTATCCCCTTCGGTATGCAGCTCCGGCTGACCGCCTCGGTTTGAAGAACGAAGCGGCTGCCAGATGGCTGCAATCTTGGAGTTCCGTTTATCTTCTGGCTAGAAGATCCCGGATTTCCGTCAGAAGCTGGACGTCCTGCGGTGGCGCTTCCGGCTCCGCCGGCTGCTCCGCCTGCTGGCGGCGCAGGCGATTCACGCCTTTGACCATCAGGAAAATGATCCAGGCAAGAATGAGAAAGTTCAAAACGACGGTGATGAAGTTGCCATAGGCAAGTACGGCTCCCTGTTCGCGCGCTTGTGCAAGCGTGTTCGCCGTCACCCCGGAGGCCAGTGGCAGAAAATAGTTGGAGAAATCGAGGCCGCCAAAGATCGCCCCAACGATCGGCATGATGATGTCGTCGGTCAAAGAGGAGACGATGCCGCCAAAAGCGCCCCCGATGATCACGCCTACGGCCAGGTCCATTACATTGCCTCGGGCGATGAATTCCTTGAATTCATTCAGCATCCCGTTTGCCATTCCAGTCCCCCTCGTGCGGTTAAGACGAAGCGGGTGACAGACACCCGCCCCGCTCAGAATAGCAAAAATGGGCATACAGGGCATTACCCATGTGTTTCCCATTCGCTGGGTGACAAAAGAAGAATTGCGCGCGCCGTTCTGCTGTGCTTCGCTCCCGCCGAGTGGAGGAGTGAGGTCGGCGGCCGTGCAAGGCTGGGTCATCGCCATCATCGCCATCGGCTACGTCACATTTCTTTTCGTGATCGCGAGCCTTGGAGACCGGCGTGCTGCCGCCGGCAAGATGTCGGGTACGCGCCCGCTCATCTATGCACTCAGCCTCGCAATCTACTGCACGTCGTGGACCTTCTTCGGCTCGGTAGGGTTGGCGACCGAACGGGCGTTCGAGTTCCTCACGATCTATATCGGGCCTGTTCTCGTCTTCGTCTTCGCGAACCGGCTGCTCGGGCACATTATCCGGCTGGCGAAGCGGGAAAAGATAACCTCCGTCGCCGATTTCCTGGCGGCCCGCTACGGCAAGAGCTTCACCATCGCGTCAGTGGCCGCGATCATCGCCACCTGCGGCACGATTCCTTATATCGCCCTGCAGCTGAAGGCCATTTCGGCCTCCGTGCGCCTCATGATGGAGCATTATGACGGCGCCCTACCGTCCATCGATTTCTTCATCGGAGACATTTCCCTCCTGATTGCGATGCTGCTTGCGCTCTTCGCAGTGCTCTTCGGCACGCGCCATGCCGATGCGACCGAACATCAGAACGGCCTCGTCCTGGCCGTGGCGGTAGAATCGACCATCAAGCTCGCCGCCTTTCTGGCGGTAGGCATTGCGGTCACGTTTTTTCTTTTTGGAGGTGTGGACGAGCTCGCAAACAAGGTGGCCGGCGAAGCCAAGGTGATCGATTCGTTCACCCATCCCACATCGCTTGCCACCTGGTTGGTCATGACGACGCTCAGTGCCTGCGCCATTATCATGCTGCCGCGGCAATTCTATGTGACCATCGTCGAAAATAAGGGGCCGGACGAGTTGAAGCGGGCGGCATGGCTCTTCCCGCTCTATCTCGTGCTGATCAACCTCTTCGTAATTCCAATCGCCTTCGCGGGAATATACGCCGTTGGCGACCGCACGAACTCGGACCTCTACGTACTCGCCGTTCCGCTTCTTGCAGGACACGACGCGCTGGCACTCATCGCGTTCATCGGCGGCCTCTCGGCGGCAACCGCCATGGTGATCGTGGATAGCGTGGCGCTTTCCATCATGATCTCCAACGACCTGATCATCCCGCTTTTCGTGCGCCGGTTGTTGCACCCGGAAAATGGCGAGAAGGAAGACTGGTCTGCGGTGATCCTCAACACACGCCGCGCGGCAATCTTCATCATTCTTTTCGCCGCCTTCCTCTATTATCGCGAGAGCACCAACAATGCCCGTCTCGCAGCGATCGGCCTCATCTCCTTCGCTGCGATCGCGCAATTCGCGCCCGCATTCCTGGGCGGTCTCATCTGGCGCGGAGCAAACAGCCGGGGCGCGCTGCTTGGCATGGTCGCAGGCTTTGCCATCTGGGCCTATACCTTGTTCTTCCCCTCGGTGGCGCCGGCGGGGACCGAGATCATCACGCATGGTCCGTTCGGCATCGAAGCCTTGCGGCCACAGGCCTTGTTCGGCACTGTGGCCGAGCCGCTCAATCACGGCGTGCTGTGGAGCCTTGCGGTCAATACCCTGTTCTTCGTCCTGGGCTCCCTTTCGCGCGCCGCCAAGCCTCTGGAGCGCATCCAGGCTGCGATATTCGTGCCGCGCGAGCCAACCCCGATGCCCAGCCTTCGCCGGCTGCGGGCAGCCGTCACCGTCAACGACCTCAAGGACACGATCTCCCGCTATCTCGGCGTGGAACGGACGGAGCGTTCCTTTCTCACTTTCGAAAGCGAGCAAGGCATAAGACTGAATGGGCACGAACAGGCGAGCATGCCTGTTATCCGCTTCTCCGAACAGCTCCTGACGAGCGCGGTGGGCTCCTCCTCCGCACGTCTCATCCTGTCACTCCTCTTCCAACGCAACGAGAACTCTCCACGGGACGCCCTCAAGCTGCTCGACGACGCCTCTATCGCGCTGCAGCATAACCGGGATCTGCTGCAGACCGCGCTCGACCAGATGGAGGAGGGTATCACCGTCTTTGACGAGGATTTCCGCCTCACCTGCTGGAACAGGCAGTTCCGCGCCCTCTTTGAGCTGCCTGACATCATGGGTCAGGTGGGCGTTTCCCTAGGCCAGATCGTCAATCATCTGATCGCCCGTGGCGAGCTTCCCCGCGAGGCGGAAAAAACGGTGCTTGAGCGGCTGGCGGTCTTTGGCACGCCATGGGAACTGCAGTTGAAGAAAAGCGGGCGGATCCTGGAAATCCGCTCCAATGCGATGCCCGGCGGCGGCATGGTGGCGACCTATACGGATATTACAGCCCGGGTCGAAGCCGATATGGCGTTAAAACGTGCCAATGAGACGCTTGAACAACGCGTTGCGAGCCGTACGGCGGAACTGGTGCGGGTGAACGAAGAACTTGCCCAGGCGCAGATGCTGGCCGAGGAAGCCAATCTCGGGAAAACGCGATTTCTTGCGGCGGCCGGTCATGACATCCTCCAGCCCCTCAATGCCGCCCGGCTTTATTGCGCCCCACTCAAGGAAAAGATCGACCGGCAGGACCTGCGCGCACTGGTGGAAAATGTCGAATCGTCGCTCGATTCGGTCGATTCGATCCTCGGTGCGGTGCTCGACATTTCCCGCCTCGACACGGGCGCGCTCAAACCCACCGATAGCGTGTTCCGGTTCGATTCGTTGTTGAACCAGATCCGTACCGACTTCCAGCCGCTCGCGGCGGAAAAGGGTCTGGAGCTGGTGATCGTACCCTCTTCGATCGCCGTGCGAACCGATCGCAACCTTTTCCGACGCCTGGTTCAGAATCTGGTGTCGAACGCCATCAAATATACCCGGGAAGGCCGGGTGCTCGTGGGAGTGCGCCAACGCGGCGACCTGGCTGAGCTGCAGGTGATCGACACCGGAATTGGAATAGCCGGAGATAAGCTTAACGCCGTGTTCCGCGAGTTCACACGACTCGAGGAGGGAATGCGGGAGGCACAGGGGCTTGGCCTCGGGCTTTCCATCGTGGATCGGATCGCTCGGGTGCTCAGGCTGGAGATCCGACTGGCGTCCGAGCCTGGAAAGGGCACCCGCTTCTCCGTCATCCTGCCGATAAGTGCCGCACAGCCCGAGGCCCTGCCCGATCAGCATCCCCTGGCGGTTCACCCGAACGTCATGCTTTCGGGTCTCAATGTGCTTTGCATCGACAATGATCAGCAGATCCTCGACGGCATGCGCATTCTTCTCGAAGGTTGGGGGTGCCGTGTCCACACGGCTTCCGGGATAGCCGGCCTTGGCGCGCTGCGCATGCCTGGCAACCGCCCGGACCTCATCCTGGCGGATTATCATCTCGACAAGGAGAACGGGCTTTCGGCGATACGCCATCTCCGGCATGTCTGGGGCATGGAGATCCCAGGTGTCCTGATCACCGCCGACCGCACGAATGAGGTTCGTGCCGCAGCTGAGGCTATGGGAGTCCCGGTTCTCAACAAGCCTATCAAGCCGGCTTCGCTCCGCGCGCTCCTCATGCGCTATCGCCAGGTGCTCGCGGCGGAATGACGGACGCGTCTACATACTCTCGGATAGGGAACCCGCGCCTATACGTGAAAGGCAGATGACCGCCTGCGTGCGGCTGTCGACACCGAGCTTCTGCAAAATGGCCGAGACATGCGCTTTGACCGTCGCCTCCGAGACATTGAGCTCATAGGCGATCTGCTTATTCAGGAGGCCCTCTGCCAGCATCGACAGAACCCGCGTCTGCTGCGGTGTGAGAGAGCGCAAACGGGCAATCAGGTCGGAGATCTCTGAATCGCCTTCCTCTCCGAGATCGACGCCCTCTGGAGTGTAAATCCCACCATCGAGCACCGTCTGCACCGCGTTCCGCAACTCGTCGATGCGCGCAGATTTGGAAATGAAGCCGGAGGCACCGAGTTCCAAGGCGCGCCTGATCGTCTGTTGATCATCATGTGCCGAGACGATCATGATCGGAACAGCCGGAGACAATCCGCGGAGGGCCACCAGTCCGGAAAGGCCGCTTGTGCCCGGCATGGCCAGATCGAGCAGCACGAGATCGATATCCAGATCCTCGGCAATCAATGTCTTGGCGCTATCGAAATCGCCGGCCTCGAGGATCGTGCAATCCGAGCCGAACCCGCTCAGAGCCTGCTGCAACGCTCCCCGGAAAAGCGGATGGTCGTCCGCAACGACGAAACGATAGCCCGGCAAAAGATCCTCCCCGACCAGCCGGCTCGCTTGTTTTCTTTTTCGAGCGGCTTCCGTGCCGATTATGCGACGATCGGTGCAGTTTGCAAGGCTACCGCATCGGCCCGAATACCGGAATCGGTTTTCGGAAAGCACGATGCGTCGATTCAATTACTTACAGCGTCCTTTGTGAGTCCGAGTGAACGCACGGCGCTGTAGGGCCGATTCGCGCCCCATCAGGTGCGCTGAGGGGGCGCAGTGTGCTGGTTGGGGGACTGGTCTCCAGGTGTCTCTTCCTGCTCCAACCCCCTCACGATGTCCACGAATCGGCGGAAGAATCGTTCCATCATGTTGAGCGATTGCTCGAATTCCTGTTCGCCGGGAAGGGCCCCTGCCCGTTCGCCTTCAAGCGCCTTCACGCGGGCCTCGAGAGCATCGATCCTCTCCCGCAGCGTCTGCGCATCGTCGGTTTCGACCGCAGCCGCCGATTCATCCGTAGCGGGCCGGCAGACGAGTTCCCCCCCGCGCTCCTGGCACAAGGTCATGGTCCCGGTTTCGGTGTCCATCCGCACATAGCCGTTCTCGGTGCGCTCCAGGCGATAACGCTCCTCGTTTTGGGCGAGTGCTGTTCCTGTCAAAAGAGGCAGGGTGCAGAAACCGGCAATGGCCGCTGATGCGAATCGCATGGTTGGTACTCCTCGATCGACTGTTGCTAACAGCCCAATACGCCCTCATTGAGGTGCAAAAAGATGGCGCTCATCGAGGAGGCCACTTCCACCTCTGCTCCATACGCATTATAGCGCGATCATGTCTCGATTGATCTACAAGATATGCCCTGCTCCTTTGTGGCGCCAAGCCGAGGAGCGCGGTTTTTTTGCCGGTGCTCCGGTGGATATGGAGGATGGTTTCATCCATTTCTCCACTGCAACTCAGGTCAAGGAAACCGCCGCAAAGCATTTCAAGGGGCAGTCGGACCTGCTCCTCATTGCCGTCGAGGAAGAACAATTGGGGGAAGCCCTGAAATACGAAGTGTCGCGCGGCGGCGATCTTTTCCCGCATCTTTACGGTCCGCTTCCAGTGGCAGCCGTGAGCCGGGTGGAGCCACTGCCGCTTGGTCCCGACGGTCAACATATCTTTCCGGCGATCGACACATGATGGGCATCCTCGACAGGCTCGCGCAGCCATTTCTCTTCGCGTTCGACCCGGAGCGAGCGCACGGACTTTCCATCGCCGCGCTCAAGACAGGGCTGCCCGTCTGCTCTGCTCCCGCCACGAACACAAAGCTCAAGGTTTCTGCAGCCGGGCTGGATTTCCCCAACCCGCTCGGTATAGCGGCGGGTTACGACAAGAATGCGGAGGTGCCGGACGCGCTGCTCAATCTCGGTTTTGGTTTTGCCGAATGTGGTACCGTTACCCCCAAACCCCAGGCCGGCAATCCTAAGCCGCGCATCTTCCGCTTGATGCGCGACCAAGCCGTCATCAATCGGCTGGGCTTCAACAATGAGGGTCATGCGAGGGCGCTTTCGCGGCTTTCGGCCCGCCAAGGCAGAGGCGGCATCGTCGGCGTCAATATCGGCGCCAACCGGGACAGCCCTGATCGGATCGCGGACTACGAGGAAGGGGTACGCACCTTCGCCCCTGTCGCCTCCTATCTGAGCGTCAACATCTCGTCACCGAACACCTCCGGTCTTCGTGCGCTGCAGGATCGGGAAAGTCTTTCCGAACTGCTGCAACGCGTTATGCGCGCACGCGACGAGAAGGCCGGGCAGATCGGGCGGAGCGTTCCAGTTTTTCTGAAGATCGCGCCCGATTTGTCTGAAAAGGGTTTGGCCGACATCGCCGAAGAGGTGCTGGACAAAAAGGTGGATGGTCTTATCGTTTCCAATACGACCCTTTCGCGCGAGGGGCTGAGCGACGCTTCTGCGAAGGAGGCCGGGGGCCTTTCGGGCAAGCCCCTCTTCGACCTTTCCACGATGGTTCTCGCCAGAATGCGAAACCTGGTCGGCCCAGGCCTTCCGATCATCGGCGTGGGCGGTGTCCACTCGACCGAGACCGCGCTTGAAAAGATCCGCGCAGGCGCCGATCTCGTTCAGCTCTATACAGGGATGATCTTCACCGGCGCCGGCCTTCCCGCGCAGATCGTGCGCGATATGGCCACCTATGCGGACAGCAACGGACTGACCTCGATTTCGGAAATCAGGGATAGCAACCTGAACGCTTGGCTCAATCGACCGCTGGTTTGAACTTCAGGCGAAGGTCTTCCGCGCGCGCCGCGGTAGGATCGCCAGCAGGCTCAAGCCTCGAGCGATCAGGAAGATGTGAAGGGCAATCCAGAGTCCGGCATTGCCGAATGCACTCGCCGCCGTAAACAGCCACAAGGCGAACACTGCCAGCGATAGGAGCATCATGTTACGCATATCGCGTGACCACGTTGCTCCGATGAAGACCCCGTCCATCTGGAACGCGAGGACACCGGAGAGGGCGGTGAGCGCCGCCCAAGGGAGGAAGGCGATGGCTATATCGCGCACCTCTGGCGAAGTGGTCAGCAGGCGAATGAACGCATCGCCGAAGGCGAGAAGAACAATTGTCGCCACACCCGCAAGCGCAAAACCCCAAACAGAGGTCAGCCAGACGGACCTGCGAAAAGCCGGTTCATATCGCGCACCAATGGCGCGGCCCGCAAGCTGTTCGGCGGCGGTCGCAAAGCCATCCAGGAAATATCCGGTCACAAGGAAAAAGTTCATCAGGATGGCGTTGGCGGCCAGGGTCGCCGTCCCAAGCTGTGCCCCGTGCCGGGTGAACAGCGCAAAGGCCGCGAGAAGCGAAAAGGATCGGATCATGATATCGCGGTTGAGTGCCAACATGCGCACGACACCAGCCGCATCAAAGACGCGGTCGAGCTTGATGCGTTCCCGTCCTGCAAAACGATGCAGAAGCACCGCCAGACCGACAAGTGCGGCAGCCAGCTCACCGACGACCGTACCCCACGCCACGCCTTCGAGCCCCCACGCCAGGCCAAGCCCCAGCCAGATGGAAACCACGATATTGATTCCGTTGAGAAGGAATTGGAAGAGAAGGCCTAGCACTCCTTCTCCCCTCCCCAGCACATATCCCAAAATGGAATAGTTTATGAGCGTCAGCGGCGCCGCCAACATCCTGATGTCGATATAGCGGCGCATCGACTGCGCCACACCCGGCTCTGGGTTTACGAACCAGGCCCCGAGCGCAGCGATCGGCGAGGTGAGGAGGACAAGGATAAGGCCGATCGAAACGGCCGCGAGCAAAGATCGCAGCACGACCGCCTGTTCCTCGCCCGCATCGCCTCGGCCATGTGCTTGTGCAACGAGGCCGGTTGTGCCGGATCTCAGCGAATTGAACGTGCTGAAGACGACATCGAACACGAGGGCGCCTGCCGCGAGTCCCCCGAGAACGACCGGATCGCCGAGCCGGCCGACGACGCCAGTATCCACAACGCCAATCATGGGCGTCGTCAGATAGGCAAGCGTCATCGGTATGGCTACCGACAATACGAGCCTGTTGGTCACTTCGAATGGTGCCGTTGCAGGCGTTTTGTGGGTGGCTTGATCCAAGGTGTGCCCAGAGCCGGTAGTGCCGGAGATATCGCCTCCGGCCGATTTCGCTCGCAGAAGCTTAGCGCCTGAGACTTAGAAGTCTCAAAACCAGGAATGCCGGCACCACGATGACCGCACCGAGAACGATGTAGCCGAAGAAATCCGCGACCGCCGCAAAGCCCATGTTCCAAAGCCGCAGGATCGTATCGCGCAGGGCATGCAGGACATCCCAAGGCGTCCAATTGAAGACGCTCATGACGAAGCCTACGATCAGTGACACGACCAGCAGCTTGATGAGGACACGCAGCGGGCTGTCGCCCAAGAACCTCGCCAACCCCGACACGATCTATACTCCATCAACGTTTCCGGCTTGAACGACATATGGGTTTGAGTCGGCGAGCGCAACCTCGCCGGATGGGAAGATCTCGGTGCGGTATGGGCTGCGTGTCCGCACGCATCGCTAGATCCGAATCAGTCTAGCCTCCTATGCGACGCGCCTCGGTAATCCGGGCCGGATCGCGTGTTCTTGCTGGGCAAGCCTCAGCATGCAGTCCCCCGTTTTCTGCATTGCCGGCGCAAAAACTGCAGCTCGGACAGCGCTTCCTCTTCGGCATAAGGCTTCCTGAAAGGCCCGCTATCGCATGCCTCGATAATTTAGCCCCCGAGCTTCCGCGAAAGGTTCTGTACACCTTTGGGATGCAAATAATCAATCACAGGTTGTGCATGTGCCGGTTATTGGATTATCAGCCCCGGTGATCGCCAATGTAGCGGCCCGGAGCTTCGATTAGCGAATGGCTTCCGAGGACTTCAACTAAGTCAGGGCAGTAAGTGTGATGTTGAAACAGTCATTTGTTCGTCATGCGGAAGAACCGTACTCGCATGTCCTGCCGCGACTGATCATCCGAACAGGTCACATTTTAGGAAAGGGAAATTGATGAAACTGCTTGTAGCAACCGCGGCGGCTTGTGTAATTTCTTGTTCCGCATTCGCGGCTGACATCGTCTATGACGACCTTCCAACCCCTCCTGTCGCCCCGCCCCCCCTGCCGGCAAAATTTGATTGGTCCGGCGCTTATATCGGCGTATTCGGCGGAGTTACTACGGGCGATTTCAAATATAACGTCAGTTCCGCGAATTTTGGCTTGGGCCTTAAGGGTAGCGGCTTTATCGGCGGCGCTCAGGTCGGTTATGATTGGCAGATGAATAATTGGGTTCTGGGCGCAGTTGCAGATATCGCCGCCACCAATCACAAGGCCGACGTCTCGCTCGATGCAACGAGCCCTCGCTTGGATGCCGCGCCGAAACTGAAATACCTTGGAACGGTCCGTGCACGCGCAGGCTATGCATGGGACCGAACCTTGTTCTATGGGCATGGAGGATTTGCTTACGGTAAAACCGAGCTGTCGCTAACCGCGGCTGGAAACACGGCCAAGGCAAGCCAGAATAGAACCGGCTGGACGATCGGTGCTGGCGTTGAATATGCAATGACGGACCGCATCTCCCTGGGAACGGAATATTCCTATGTCGACCTGGGCAAGAAGGACATATTCAACTTCGGAGCGAACTCCTTAAAGGAGGACGTGACTTTCCACTCCTTGAGGGCACTTCTAAACGTGCGGTTCTGACCTCCACCAGGCGGAGCAAGCCAGACCGCACATTTCCAACAAGGCTGCTCCGCCGTTTTTCCGCAGAAACAGATTACCAGCGAGGGGCACTAGCTAGAAGATCGCGCGGGAGTAAAGCCGCGACAATGCCGGACGGCATCCATATTCCCGTAGACGTCTAGCAAAAAATGTATGACCTGCCCCGCCCGGGCAAGGATCGATTTCGTTCTGACGAAGGCAGTCCGCCTAAATGTATCCGGCCTCTCGCGAGTGGACCGCTGTTGCGGCCAGGCCATGATGAGATCCGCGCGCATGGTTCTCAATAAACGGTCCGTGCAGGAGCACGCTTTTTTGGGCAGAGTTTACAATGCGCTGGTCGACTTTTTCGTCATCACTATCCCGAGCCTCGCTTTCAGCAGGCCGGCGCCCTCAGGCGACAGCCGGATCTCGTCTATCGTACATGGCGCCGGGCCGCACGATTATGGCCCACGCCATCCTTGCCATCTTTGCGGCCATGGCCACGGCGACCTTGTTGAGGTGCATCCTGCTTTCAAGAGCGTCGAGCCATTCCCCAATCCGGTCTTTTGATCGGTTCATATGGGTGATGCACGATCTGGCGCCGTGAACCAGAAGCTTCCTCACGTAGCGGTTGCCCCGCTTGCTGATCCCAAGCAATGTCGTTTTGCCACCTGTTGAGTATTCTCGTGGCGTCAACCCTAGCCAGGCAGCGAGCTCTCGAGCGCGTCGGAACTGACGGCCGTCCCCGATGGCCGCCAACAATGCTGTAGCTGCCAGTGGTCCAATACCCGGGATGGTCATGAGCCGCCTCGCCCTGTCCTCCCGATCTGCGAGAGCTTCGACCTGTCGGGTCACCGATACGATGCGTCGATCAACGTGGGCGATGTCTTCCAGAATCTCAGCCAGCATCTGTCGCATCATTGGAGTGAGATCGTTGCTGTCATCGGCAAGAACGCGCGGCAGATCGAGCCGGAACACTCCCACGCCTTGTCGCATAGCAACCCCGTACTCGAGGCAAAACGCTCTTGCTTGATTGATCAGGCGAGTTCGGCTTGAGACCAGCTGATCTCGCATCCGATGCAGGGCCTGGATGTCGATTTGCTCGACGGTCCGAACCTGCGCAAACCGCATGGTCGGCCGGGTGACGGCTTCCGCGATCGCCTCGGCGTCGATGGTGTCGTTCTTCTGGGATTTCACGAACGGCTTTACGAACTGCGCCGGCACGATCCGCACCTGGTGCCCGAACGCCTGCAGCTTGCGTGCGAACCACTGGGATCCGGGGCACGCCTCCATGCCGACCAGGGTCGGCGAGGCGCGCTGGAAGAAGGCCAGCACCGTATCTCGCCGGAACTTGGCCCGCTGGATCACGAAGCCGCGCTCATCCAGGCCTACAACGTGGAAAAGGTTCTTGCCGAGGTCGACGCCGAAGACGGCAGCTGGCTTAGGTGCATTCCTGATCATTTCTACCTCCTCTGTGCAGCACCACAATGTCTCGGAGGGTGGGGCAGGTCATCCCATTAACACCGACCGCTGCCGCTGCCAGAGAGGCAATGACGCCCGAGAACGGCGAAGCCGCGAAGCGGAAGTCCACGATAGCAACGATCGTGGCGCCGTGAGAAATGCTTGAGTGCTTCAGAGAATCATCTGGAGCGGGCGATGGGGATCGAACCCACGACATCAAGCTTGGGAAGCTTGCGTTCTACCACTGAACTACACCCGCGCACCCTGTAGATTGCCTTTCGTCACCGGACTGTCAAGCCACTGCTCTATCGATTATGTGGACGCGAGGGGGCGACAAGGGCGGTCCAAACAGCTATATTCGATGGATTGCGGAAAGCGGCCCCGGCTTCCGCGTTTGTTCGCGCCAGGCGCCAGGCACCGCTTCCGCCAACCAGCGCGGAGGATCGCCACATGGCCACATTCCACGTTATAGCGGGCGCAAGCGACAGGCCCGTCTATCCCGCCGTTCACAAAATCCGGATGTCAGATGTTTTCGAGTGCCTCGGAAGGGGCGTGGAAGACTTTTGGGAAAAACCCTCCCACTACGTCTTCGTTGCACTGATCTACCCCATTGCCGGCCTGATCTTTGCCTATTGGACTTCCGGCAACAATGCACTGCCTCTCCTATACCCGCTGATGACAGGCTTCGCGCTGGTGGGCCCCTTTGCTGCGATCGGCCTTTATGAAATCAGCCGCAGACGTGAGCTTGGCCTGGACTCCTCCTGGCGTCACGCATTGGAGGTGCGCAGATCTCCTGCCCGTTATTCGATCGCCGTTGCGGGCGTGTTGCTCGCGATCATCTTCCTGCTCTGGCTCTATGCGGCGAGTGCTCTTTACAACGTGATCATCGGCACGACCGAGCAGGTCTCGATCGGTGCGTTCCTGCGCCAGGTCCTCACCACCCGGGAAGGCTGGACGCTCATCATTGTCGGAAATGTGGTGGGGCTCTTGTTCGCCATGGTCACACTGGCAGCCACCATCGTCACCTTTCCCCTGCTGCTTGACCGAGACGTCGGAGCCTATGTGGCGATCCACACCTCCGTGAGGGCTTTCCTGCGAAACCCGCTGGAAATCCTGGTTTGGGGGCTGATCGTCGCAGTGCTGCTCGTGATCGGAATGCTGCCTCTCTTCGCCGGGCTTGCAGTGGTGCTGCCGATCCTCGGACATGCGAGCTGGCATCTTTATCGGCGTCTCGTCGAGAGACCGGTCTCCTAGCTACGGATCCAGGAAAGCGGCTTCTTCGTCCGGAATAGCGCACTAGGTGGAGACCATTTCGTCGTGCCAAGACACGATGAAATGGTCCGGTGCCGCTTAGCGGAAGTGCTTCGAGAGTTTGAGGGCCTGGCCCTGGTAGTTGGACTTGAGGTCCGCGCCATAAAGCGCCCGTGGCGGGGCGGCCATGTGTTCATAGACCAGGCGCCCGACTATCTGCCCATGCTCCAGAATGAATGGCACCTCATGGCTACGCACTTCGAGCACGGCGCGACTTCCCAGTCCACCAGCTGCTGAATGGCCAAAGCCTGGGTCGAAAAAACCGGCGTAATGAACCCGGAATTCACCGACGAGGGGATCGAACGGGGTCATCTCCGCGGCATAAGCAGGCGGAACGTGAACCGCCTCACGCGAAACGAGGATATAGAATTCATCCGGGTCCAGGATCAGGTCGCGCGAGCCTCGATTAAAGAGCGGTTCCCAAAAATCCGGCACCTCATAGCCGCCCTTGCGGTCCACATCGATCAGACTCGTATGGTGCTTGGCACGATAGCCGACGAGGCCATCGGGCCCACCTTCAAGATCGATCGAAAGCGCAATGCCGCCGCCGGAAATATTGGGCTTCTCGGCTGCAACGAGCACTTCGCGCTCATGGAGATCCGCGAGATCGCCTTCGGTAAGCAGGGCATTCCCCCGGCGAAACCGGATCTGCGACAAGCGCGAGCCGGGGCGGACGACGATCGGAAAGGTGCGCGGGCTCACTTCCAGATAGAGCGGCCCGCGATAACCCGCCGGTATCTTGTCGAATTCCTGGCCGTGGTCCGTCATCACGCGGGTGAAGATGTCAAGGCGTCCCGTCGAGCTCTTCGGGTTGGCGGAAGCTGCGACATCGGTCGGGAGGGCAAGGCCCTCCATCAGCGGCACGATATAGACACAGCCCGTCTCCAGAACCGCACCCTCGCCGAGAGGGATCTCGTGCAGCTTGAGCCTATCGAGCTTTTCGGCGACTTTGGAAGCGGGTCCCGGGAGGAAGCTCGCCCGCACACGGTAGGCGACCTCGCCCAATCGCAGATCGAGGCTCGCTGGCTGGATCTGGTCCTTGTCGAGCCCGCGCGGCGCGGCAAGCGCCCCGCTCTCGAAGAGAGCCGCAATCTCCCTGTCCGGCAATATGCCCGTGCTTACCAATCCTTTTCCCCTTGAGAAGGCCTGAGGGAGCTTTACTGTGCCCAGCAATTGACGCAAGCAAAAGGCGGGTCTAAAGGGACGTTATCCCCGTGGTGATTTGGCCGGTCGGCTTGCAGCCACGTTAAAGAAGTCGCTAAAAGGCCGTGCTCGATGCTCCGACCGGCTTTCCTGCGGCCGTTTTTGTTGAGCAGAGCGATGAAGAAAAGATTCAACGACGACTGGACCCCCCAAACCCGCCTCGTTCACGGCGGTACGCTGCGCTCGCCCTTCGGCGAGACCTCGGAAGCACTCTACCTGACGCAAGGCTTCGTCTACGAAACGTCGGAAGCGGCAGAAGCCCGTTTCAAAGGCGAGGACCCCGGCTTCATCTATTCGCGGTACGCCAACCCCACCGTCGACATGTTCGAAAAGCGCATGTGCGCGCTTGAAGGGGCGGAGGATGCGCGTGCGATGGCCTCCGGCATGGCGGCCGTTGCTGCGGCTCTGCTTTGTTCGGTCAAGGCGGGCGATCACGTCGTAGCTGCCCGCGCGCTCTTCGGCTCCTGCCGTTGGATCGTCGAGACGCTGATGCCGCGCTACGGCATCGAGACGACGCTTATCGACGGATCGAAGCTGGAAGCCTGGGAGGCGGCGGTGCGCAAGAACACCAAGCTGTTCTTCCTGGAAAGCCCCACGAACCCGACGCTGGAAGTCTGCGACATTGCCGGTATTGCCAAGCTTGCCGACAGCATCGGCGCCAAGCTCGTGGTCGACAACGTCTTCGCCACGCCGCTCTTGCAAAAGCCGTTGGAGCTGGGAGCGCATGTCGTCGTCTACTCGGCCACCAAGCATATCGATGGCCAGGGCCGATGTCTCGGCGGTATCGTGCTTTCCGACAAGCAGTGGATCGACGAGAACCTGCACGAATATTTCCGGCACACGGGACCAAGCCTCTCCCCGTTCAACGCTTGGACGCTGCTGAAAGGTTTGGAGACGCTGCCGGTGCGCGTGCGCCAGCAGATGGAAAGTGCTGCGCGCGTGGCCGATTTTCTTGCCGACCATCCGAATATCGCCCGCGTGATCTATCCCGGGCGTGCCGATCATCCGCAGGCGGATATCGTGAAGCGGCAGATGAAGGGCGGCTCCACGCTTGTCTGCCTCGATCTCAAGGGCGGCAAACCGGCGGCCTTCGCGTTCTCCAACGCGCTCGAGATCATCCGCATCTCCAACAATCTGGGCGATGCCAAGAGCCTGATCACGCATCCGGCCACCACGACGCACAAGAATCTCTCCGAGGAGGCCCGTCTTGAAGCCGGCATCCAGCAGGGAACGCTGCGTCTCTCGCTCGGGTTGGAGGATACCGATGACCTGCTGAAGGATATCGAGCAGGCTCTGGCGAAAGTGTAGGCTCAGCCCAATTGAGGGGGCGCCGCTGGAGGCACCCCTTCTCCGCCTGCGCACCGGCGCTCGAAGCGTCCTCTCATCGAAACAGGCTCGCCGCAAGTACGATGCGCGAAACGGTCGTATAAAACGTGATTGCCGCAAAGAGATACGCAATCACCGGGAACCAGGACGGGAACAGGCAGGCGAGCATAAACACGATCAGGGTCTCGCCCGCCTCCGCAAGCCCGGTGGTAAAGAAGAAACTCTTCTCGCCGCGGGCATCCGTCACCAAACGGCGTTTTTCCGCAATCGTCGAAAAAGCCAGGAAGCTTGCACCATTCGCGTAAAAGGCGAAGAGCAAAACGCCACCGGCAACGCCGTTGCTCGCGGGATCGTGCAGCACGAAAGCCAAGGGGATGACACCGTAGAACGCGAAGTCGAGCACGATATCGAGATATCCGCCAAAATCGGTGCTGCAGGATAGGCGCGCGACGGCTCCGTCCAAACCGTCCGCCAGACGGCTCAAAAGAATGAGGGCGAGCGCAACCCAGAACCAGCCGGCGATCACCGCAACACCGCCCATGAGGCCGATCAAAAATCCGGCCATGGTGACTGTGTCCGGCGAGACACCTGCCTCGACCAGACGCCTGGCCAGCATCGAGAGAAGCGGCTCAAGCCTTTTTCGTCCCCAACCGTCGATCAAGGCCCGTGCTCCACGTCCACCTTCGTCATTGATCTATAGCCCTGCCCGATCCATATCAGATGTAACATTGTCGTCATGCGCTGCCCGCGCCAAATGGCTGCCAAGACGGTGGATCATGTATCGAGCGATCACTCACGGCATAGAGGTATGTGTCGAGCCCTTCTTCCTGCCCGATCATTCCGATCCGGAGGAAAGCCGCTATGTCTGGGCCTATCAGGTGACGATCGCCAATTACTCGCCGCAGACAGTGAAACTGCTCTCGCGCTACTGGCACATCACAGACGGGATGGGCCGAGTGCAGGAGGTGCACGGAGAAGGCGTGGTCGGCGAGCAGCCTGAACTCGATCCAGGCGACAGCTACCGCTACACCTCCGGCTGCCCGCTCAGCACCTCATCCGGCATTATGGTCGGCCGCTATACCATGCAAACCGAACGCGGCGACGTGCTCGAGGTGGACATCCCTGCCTTCTCGCTCGATTTTCCCGGCAATGAAGTCTCGCTCAACTGAGCGCCTCAATCGTCTACTCAGGCGGCAAGACGCCTGACGGCGACGGCGGCCAGCTCGCGAATGCCTGGCTCGATATGCTGGACGGCGATGGAGGAGATGCCGAGGCGCATGTAGCGCGACGGGCCCTCCGGCCCATCGAAAAAACGTCCGCCAGGTTCGATGATCACTCCTCGTGCCCGGGCCGCGCTCGCCAAGAGGCTGGTGTCTGTCCCCTCCGGCCCCTTGAGCCAGATGGAAGTGCCACCTGGCACATCCGCAGCTTCCCATTCGGGCATGAAACGGCCGATCGCTTCGAGCAGCTTCCTGCGCCGCTCCTCGAAAGCTGCGGAGAGCCGCCGCACGAGCGCATCATGATGCCCGAGCGACAGGAAGAGCGCCACGGCACGTTGGTTGTTGGCGGGTGGGTGACGCAACATGAAGCGGCGGAGCGCCCTCAGTTCGGCCACGAGTTCGGCCGGCCCGACCAGATAGCCGAGCCGCAGACCCGGCGCCAATGTTTTGGACATGGAGCCAAGGTAGACAACCCGGCCCGTATGGTCGAGCCCCTTCAGCGCCGCCTGCGGGGTCTCGTCGGCCAGCTGACTGTCATAGTCGTCCTCGATAATGACCCAGTCGTTTTCCTCTGCCCGCGTAAGCAGCGCCTGCCGCCGCGGGTGACTGAGCGGCACCATGGTGGGGCAGTGATGGCTGGGGGTGACAAAGACGAAATTGGAATCCGACGGGATCGCATCCACATTCATCCCGTCGCGGTCCACCGGGACCGCCAAGGTCTCGGCGCCGGCCAGCCTGAAGATGGAGCGCGCATCGGGATAGCCCGGATTCTCCATGGCCACACGCGTGCCCCGACCCATCAGCAGCGTGGCCAGCATATAAAGTGCGTGCTGGGCGCCCAGGGTGACCATGATCTCGTCCGGATTGGCAAAGATGCCGCGGCGCGGGAGAAGGCGCGCCTGGATCTGCTCGATCAGGAGCGGATCGTCCTGGTCGACCATATCCGCGGCCCAATTGCGGATCTCCAGGACGGCAAGCGCCATACGATTGCATTCTCGCCACTCCGCTGTCGGAAAGAGCGCGGGATCGAACTGCCCATAGACGAAGGGGTAGGAGGACTGCATCCAGTTCTCGTTCTTCGGCGCACCGGGAAGCTCGCTCGCCATCATCCGTCGTCGCGCCTTCCAATCGATCTTCGCCGCATCGGGGTCCTTGTGGAGCGAGCGAGGAGGTGCGGTCAGCACCTCGGGATTGACAAAATGGCCACGCCGCTCGCGCGCGATCAGGAACCCCTGATCGACCAGCTGCTGGAAGGCGAGGACGACGGTTCCGCGCGCAACGCCGAGCTTGTCCGCCAGGATTCGGCAGGAGGGCAGCGGCAAGGACGATGCGATCTGCCGGTCAAGAATGGCCGATACGATCGCCTGGCGGATCTGCGCCTGCAATGTCTGCGTGGAATCACTGGAGAGTTTTATAAGGCTGGCCCAAAGTGCGGCGTCATTTCTGGTCGGCATGCTATCCTCCGGCGCGGCGGAGCCTACGCCCAAGCAGCCGCCGCTGCAAGCGTGGTCCAAGCGATTAAGCCAGCGGCATCGCTTCCCTTTTGCTGCGGCGCACCCTAAGTTTCACCTCCGCAACGAACAGGAGATCGGGATCATGAGCGCCTACGCCCAAGCCTTGGATGCGCTGCGGCAATACCGCGAGGAGAACGAGAATTTCGACTTGCGCAAGGCTTTTACCCAGGATCCCGGCCGTTTCACGCGTTTTTCGGCGACGCTGGACGACATGCTTCTCGACTATTCCAAATGCGCCGTCACCGATGAGACGCTCGCGCTTCTCGAAAGCCTCGCTGAGGCGGCGGGCGTGGCGGAACGCCGCGAGGCGATGTTTTCCGGCGCTCGAATCAATGTGACGGAGAACCGGGCCGTGCTGCACACGGCGCTGCGGAACGATGCGAACCGGCCGGTGATGCTCGATGGCAGGGATGTGATGGCCGAGGTGGAGGGCGTGCTTGCCGCAATGAGCGCCTTTGCCGAAGGGATCCGCTCCGGCACGATCAAGGGTGCCACGGGTAAGCCCTTCACCGATGTGGTGAATATCGGCATAGGCGGCTCCGATCTTGGGCCGGTGATGGCGACGCTGGCGCTCGCGCCCTATCACGATGGGCCTCGACTCCACTACGTCTCCAATGTGGACGGCGCGCATATCCATGACACGCTGAAGGGCCTCGCCCCGGAGACGACGCTCTTCATCATCGCCTCCAAAACCTTCACCACGATCGAGACCATGACGAATGCGGGCACAGCCCGTGCCTGGATCGCCGGAAAACTGGGGCAGGACGCCGTCGGCGCGCATTTCTCGGCCGTCTCGACCGCGCTCGACAAGGTGGCGGCCTTCGGAATAGACGAGAACCGTGTCTTCGGCTTCTGGGATTGGGTGGGCGGTCGGTATTCGCTCTGGTCCGCCATCGGCCTGCCGATCATGATTGCGGTGGGGCCGGAGAACTTCCGCCGGTTCCTCGCCGGTGCCGAGGCGATGGACCGGCATTTCCGCGAGGCGCCGGCGCGCGAGAATCTGCCGATGATGCTGGGCCTTGTCGGCTTCTGGCATCGCGTGATCTGCGGCTATCCGGCGCGTGCCGTTATCCCCTATGATCAGCGGCTTGCACGGCTACCAGCCTATCTTCAGCAGCTCGATATGGAATCGAATGGCAAATGCGTCACGCTGGAGGGCGAGCCGGTCGCCACGCCGACCGGGCCACTCGTCTGGGGGGAGCCGGGCACCAACGGCCAGCATGCCTTCTTTCAGCTCCTGCATCAGGGCACGGATGTTATCCCCGTCGAATTCATGATCGCCGCAGAGGGGCATGAGCCGGAGCTGAAGCATCATCACGACCTGCTCATCGCCAATTGCCTTGCACAATCCGAGGCGCTGATGAAGGGCCGCACCTTGGAACAGGCGAAGGCACAGCTTCTGGCGAAGGGCATGAGCGAGGCGGAGGCGGAAAAGCTCGCGCCGCATCGCGTCTTCCCCGGAAACCGGCCGTCGCTCACGATCCTCTATGCGAAGCTAGACCCGTTCACCCTCGGCCGGCTGATAGCGCTCTACGAACACCGGGTGTTCGTGGAGGCGGCTCTCTTCCGCATCAATGCCTTCGACCAGTGGGGTGTGGAGCTCGGAAAGGAGCTCGCAACGGAACTCCTGCCGGTGGTGGAGGGCAAGGAGAGCGCGGCCGGACGTGACAGCTCCACGGCAGGCCTGGTGGGCCGGATTGCGGAATTGCAGCGCCGGCATTGAGCGCACACTCAACCAAGACAGTCGACCATCCAGAGCTGTGACGTTTCCTTTGGCCGCTCTTCAACACTCAAGGAATCTGCCCGGATGAGGCCTGCGATAATCACCTATGCTGCGCTCGGAATAGCGATCGCCTTGGAGGTCGTGGGCACGACCTTCCTGCAGAAATCGGAACAATTCACCAAGGTCCTGCCAACCGCGATCATGGCGGTCTGCTATCTGGCCGCGTTCTATTTTCTTTCCGTGGCGCTGAAGACCATTCCGGTCGGTTTGGCCTATGCGATCTGGAGCGGCCTCGGAATCGTCCTGATTTCGGCGATCGGCTATATCGTATTCCGCCAATCCTTGGATCTGGCGGCGATGGTTGGCTTAGGCTTCATCATCATCGGCGTGGTGATCGTCAACGTCTTCTCGCAATCCATCTCGCACTGAGAGGATCTGGGAGAGGCGGTCACCTGAGCTCCCGCCTCAGGATCTTCCCCACATTCGTCTTGGGCAGCTCGCTACGGAATTCCACGTGCCGCGGCCGCTTGTAGCCGGTCAGGTTCTCGCGGCAATAGGCGAGGATGTCCTTTTCGGTGAGGGATGGATCCTTCTTGACCACAAAGACCTTGGGCACCTCGCCGGAATGCTCGTCCGGCACGCCGATGGCAGCCACCTCCAGCACGCCGGGATGATGCGCCAGCACGTCCTCGATCTCGTTCGGATAGACGTTGAAGCCGGAGACCAGGATCATGTCCTTCTTGCGGTCGACGATCCTGATGTGCCCGGTCTCGTCCATGGTGCCCATATCACCTGTCTTGAGGAAGCCGTCCGGCATGATGACCTTTGCCGTCTCTTCGGGCTGGTTCCAGTAGCCGGGCATCACCTGCGGCCCACGGATGCAGATTTCGCCCACCTCGCCGAGTTTCACGTCACGTCCATTGTCGTCGCGGATCGCCACCTCGGTGGAGGGGAGCGGCAAACCGATGGTGCCGGTGAACTCGTCCCGGTCCAGGCGGTTGATCGTGGCCACGGGTGACGTCTCCGATAGGCCGTAGCCCTCCGAGATCGTATGGCCGGTCAGCGTCTTCCAACGTTCGGCCACCGAGCGTTGCACAGCCATGCCGCCGCCCAGGGTGAAGTGAAGATGCTCGAAATTCAGCTTCCGGAAGTCCTTGTTGTTGAGCAACGCATTGAACAGCGTGTTGAGGCCGATGAAAACATTGAAGGGATATTTGCCGACTTCCTTCACCAGCGCCGGAATGTCCCGCGGATTTGGGATCATGATGTTCTCGGCACCGAGCTTGATGCCCGTCATCGCGTTCACGGTCATTGCATAGATGTGGTAGAGCGGCAGGGCGCAGACGAAGACAAGCCGTTCCGGCTCCTTGCGCTCGCTGAGATAAGCCGTCCTGAGCCAGATCTCGCTCTGCATCACATTGGCGAGCACATTGCGATGAAGAAGTACCGCGCCTTTGGCAACCCCGGTGGTGCCCCCCGTATATTGCAGGAAGGCAATGTCATCGAGCGAGACTTCCGACTGGGAGAATCGAGCGGCAGCTCCCTGCCGCATCGCTTGCCGGAAGGTCGCATGACCGGGAATGCTCCATGCGGGCACAAGCTTCTTCACCCGGCGCACGACGAGGTTCACGACATGCCCCTTGATGCCCAGCATGTCACCCATCGAGGCGACAATCACGTGCTTCACATTCGTACCGCCGATGGCCGCCTGCAAAGCCTTCGCGAAATTCTCCAGGATCACGATCGCCTCGGCGCCGGAATCGTTGAGCTGTTGCTCAAGTTCGCGTGCGGTATAGAGCGGGTTCACATTCACGACGACATAGCCCGCGCGCAACACAGCCATAATGACGACCGGGTACTGCAACAGATTGGGCATCATGACGGCTATGCGCGCGCCCTTCTTCAGCCCTGTTGACTGCAGATAGGCGGCGAAGTCGCGGGAGGCCTTCTCCAGCTCTGCAAAACTGATCGACTTACCCATCGAGGTAAACGCCGGCCGGCTGCCGAAACGGCGGCAAGCCTCAAGCAGCATGTCGGCGATCGAATTATGGCGGAACGGCTCGATTTCGGCGGGAATGCCCTCGGGATAGCTCTTCAGCCAGGGCTTTGAAGCTGCGATATCCGCCGGATGTGAATCTGTTTTGGCCGCCTTGCTATTGGCGGAAGCCGTTTTGGTTCCGGACTTGCGCCCGGATTTCGATTTCGGCGCGCCCTTTTCCATGGCCGCTTTTTCCTGCGCGGCGGGTGCATTTTTCAACGCGCCGTTGCTGCCGGCGGCTGGTTTGTTAGAGGCGGTTCTTGTTGGACGCGACTTCTTCGGAGAGCTGGCTTTCTCCGTGGCGGCAACGGTCGCCGCAGGTGCTGCCGAGACAGGCGCGGCTTTCGCCTTCTTGCCAGAACTTGCGCTGCGCCTTCCCGCGCCCACCTGCGTCTTTGGCTGGTCGGCCGCGCGACGGATGGCCTTGTCCTTTGGTGCGGCCTTGCTGTCCGTCAGCTCTGCCGGGGCCCCGCCTCCCGCCACCGTGGCCGAGCCTTCAGATATTTGCTTCCTGCTCTTGACCGCTTTCACGGCAGCAGGCTCGTCCTTCCGTGTTCCGGCCTTCGCTTCCTGGCCGGGCGCCTTCGGCGGGTTCTTCTTAAGGCTCGAAGCCTTGCTTGCCCCGGTCTTCTTGGCAGCTCTGGCAACCGTTTTCACCGGCACTTCAGCGGCTCCCTTATCAGAGCCCGCAGCATCATCCTTTCGGCCACTGCCGATTTTCGCCAATTTTCCCTCCCTCGGATACCTCCCCTGGAATTCCGCAGCCGGGCGGCGCGAGCGAGCCCGGCACCCCACCCGATATTCCCATTATGGTACGGTCGTGCGGCAGGGCAAGAGGCGCATCACTGGCCGTATCCTTTATGCCCTTCCAGAAAGGCCAGCTCGTCCTGGGTGCTCTCGCGGCCAAGAGCCCGGTTTCGATGCGGGAACCGCCCGAAACGCTCTATGATGTCGCGGTGCTCGATCGCGTATCGCAGCGCCTCCTCGTTGCCGAGCGCCTTGAAGAGCATGACTGCATGCTCCTGGTCCGCCGAGACCTCCGAATGCATGAACGGCATGTACAGGAACTGTTTCTCACCCGGCGTGAGACCGTCATCGAAATTCCTGTCAAGCGCGTCGCGGGCGATCCGCAGCGCGAGATCGTCGGTCACGAAGGCGGCGGCCGTGCCGCGATACATGTTACGCGGGAACTGGTCAAACAGGATGACCGCCGCAAGCGCCGCCCGCTGATCCTTTATGGCTTTGTCGGGTAGGTTTGCCGCAAGGCGCTCATACAGAGCTCCGAAACGGTCCCGAATGGCCTGGTCGAGTTCCGGCGAAGAGTCGAACCATCGCTTCTCACCCACTTCCTCGAACCAGAAGGAAAGAATTTCCTCGATCCATTGATCGGTCATGAACTGCTCCCGGCGTCGTCTTTGCTTCCGTCGTGAAGCGCACGCCCCAATGTGGGGGCGAGAGGCGCCGACTGTCCACCTCTATTTGGCCACCACATCAAAAGTTGCACAATGAAAAGATTTGTAGGCCCAGGTTGCGGGGGTGTTTCCTTGGTCGGAGAACTTTGCTTATATGCGGCCCCAAGAGCCCCTGGGAACGGCTCGAAATAACACTGGGAGAACCCACATGAAAACCAAAATGATGTTCGCGGCAGCCCTGCTGGCCGCAACGACTTTGAGCGGCGCGGCGGGCGCGAAGACCTTCGTATATTGCTCGGAAGGCTCGCCTGAAGGATTCGACCCTGGCCTCTATACGGCCGGAACGACGTTCGATGCCGCAGCTCACACGGTCTACAACCGGCTGCTCGAATTCAAGCCGGGCACGACCGAAACCATCCCGGGGCTTGCCGAAAGCTGGGAGATTTCGGACGACGGCCTGCAGTATACTTTCAAGCTGCGGCCGGGCGTGAAGTTCCAGACCACGGATTTCTTCACCCCCACGCGCGACCTCAACGCCGATGACGTGATCTTCTCCTACGAGCGCCAGCTCAAGAGCGACAATCCCTGGCACCAATATGTCGCCGGCGCTTCCTGGGAATACTTCAACGGCATGGGCTTCCCGGAGCTTATCCAGTCGATCGAAAAGGTCGATGACATGACGGTGCGCTTCACGCTCAAGCAACCGGAAGCGCCGTTCCTGGCCAATGTGGCCATGCCCTTCGCATCGATCATTTCCAAAGAATATGCCGACAAGCTGGAAGCAGACGGGCAGATGCAGTTGCTCAACCAGCAGCCGCTGGGAACAGGCCCCTACGAATTCGTCGCCTACCAGCAGGACGCGGTCATCCGCTACCGGGCGCATGAGGATTACTGGAACGGCAAGCAGAAGATCGATGACCTCGTTTTCGCCATCACGCCGGACGCATCCGTACGCTATCAGAAGCTGAAGGCGGGCGAATGCCACCTCATGCCGTTCCCCAATGCGGCGGACGTGGAGGAGATGAAGGCCGATCCCAATCTGAAGGTGATGGAGCAGGAAGGCCTGAACGTCGCCTATCTGGCTTACAACACCCAGATGGCACCCTTCGACAAGCCCGAAGTGCGCAAGGCACTGAACATGGCGATCAACAAACAGGCGATCGTCGACGCAGTGTTCCAGGGCATGGCGACCCCCGCCAAGAATCCGATCCCGCCGACGATGTGGTCCTATAACGACTCCATCGAAGACGATCCGTACGATCCCGATGCAGCCAAGAAAATGCTCGAGGAAGCGGGCGTCAGCAATCTTTCCATGAAAGTGTGGGCGATGCCGGTGAGCCGGCCCTACATGCTGAACGCGCGCCGGGCGGCCGAACTGATCCAGTCCGACTTCCAGAAGATCGGCGTCAATGTCGAGATCGTCTCCTATGAGTGGGCGGAATATCTCCAGCGCTCGAGCGACGTGAAGCGCGACGGCGCGGTGATCCTCGGCTGGACGGGCGACAACGGCGACCCGGACAACTTCCTCCACACCCTGCTCGGCTGCGACGCTGTGGGCGGCAACAACCGCGCACAATGGTGCAACGAGGAGTTCAACAATCTCGTCATGCAGGCAAAGCAGGCCTCAGACCAGGCGGAACGCACGAAGCTTTACGAGCAGGCTCAGGTCGTCTTCAAGCGTGAAGCCCCTTGGGCGACGCTCGACCACTCGCTCTCGGTCGTGCCGATGCGCAAGGAAGTCGAGGGCTTCGTGCAGAGCCCGCTCGGCGACTTTGCCTTCGAGGGCGTTGACCTCGCCGAATAGAGATTCCATTCCGGGATATAGGGAGGCGCGCCGGGAAACCGGCGCGCTTCTTTGCAAATTTGAGTAGAATATGGCCGCCCTTGCGGCCTCCATGTTTAGTTCAGGAGATCGAAAGCGTATGTTCCGGTTCCTGCTCCGGCGGCTTGCGGTTCTCATCCCGACCTTCATCGGCGTGTCCATCATCGCCTTTGCCTTCATCCGTGTCTTGCCTGGTGATCCGGTGATGCTGATGTCCGGCGAACGCGTGATGTCGCCTGAGCGCCATGCAGCGCTCACCCATGAGCTCGGGTTCGACCGTCCGCTCTGGATTCAATATCTCGACTATATCGGCGGCGTCGTCCGTGGCGATTTCGGCAGTTCCATCGTCACAAAACGGCCGGTGCTGGACGATTTCCTCGCGCTCTTCCCCGCCACGCTCGAACTTTCGATTTGCGCCATAATCCTGGCGATCGTGATCGGTGTGCCGCTCGGCGTTCTGGCCGCGGTGAAACGGGGTTCCTGGCTCGACCAATCGGTCATGGGCTTCGCGCTTGTCGGCTATTCCATGCCAATCTTCTGGTGGGGGCTGCTGCTCATCATCTTCTTCTCGGGCGTGCTGCAATGGACGCCGGTATCGGGACGGATCTCACTCCTCTATTTCTTCCCTCCCGTTACAGGATTCATGCTGATCGACAGCCTCCTTTCCGGCCAGTCCGGGGCCTTCAAATCCGCACTCTCGCATCTGATCTTGCCGACCATCGTGCTCGCCACGATCCCGCTTGCCGTCATTGCGCGGCAAACCCGTTCGGCCATGCTCGAAGTGCTGGGAGAGGACTATGTGCGCACCGCGCGCGCCAAGGGCCTTCCGCCCCGACGCGTCATCGGACTCCATGCCCTGCGCAACGCGCTGATCCCGGTCGTCACCACGATCGGGTTGCAGGTGGGCGTTCTCATGGCGGGCGCTATTCTTACAGAGACGATCTTCTCCTGGCCGGGCATCGGCAAATGGATGGTGGATAGCGTGTTCCGGCGCGATTACGCCGTGGTGCAGGGAGGCCTACTGCTCATCGCAGCCATCATCATGGTCGTGAACCTGATCGTGGACGTGCTCTACGGTCTCATCAACCCGAGGATCAGGCACTGACATGGCTACCATGAACGTAAAAGAAGCTAATGCCGCGATCGGGTTGGAAGGTGGCCCGAGCGTGGATGCCAGCCGCCGCGCGAGATTTGCCGAGTTCTGGTACTATTTCCGCCAGAACCGCGGCGCGCTGGTCGGACTTGCGGTTTTCCTCCTCATCGTCGTGGTGGCGATCCTGGCACCAGTGATCGCGCCACACAGCCCCACCGCACAGGTGCGTGGCGCCTTCCTGGTGCCTCCCGTGTGGGAAGAAGGCGGCAGTTGGGAATACATCCTGGGCACGGACGCCGTCGGTCGGGATATCCTCTCCCGCTTGCTCTACGGAGCGCGTTTCTCCCTCTTCATCGGCGTGGTGGTGGTCACGTTGGCAGTGGTGGTGGGCGTGGTTGTCGGTCTTATCGCCGGCTATTTCCGTGGCGCGGTCGACACCGTCATCATGCGGCTGATGGACATCATTCTCGCCTTCCCGTCCCTGCTTCTCGCCCTGGTACTGGTCGCGGTGTTGGGACCGGGCCTGATGAACGCCATGATCGCCATCGCCCTGGTGCTGCAGCCGCATTTCGTGCGGCTTACGCGCGCGGCCGTGATGGCGGAAAAGACCAGGGACTATGTGACGGCTGCGAAGGTGGCGGGTGCAGGCCATTTCCGGCTGATGTTCAAGACCATCCTGCCGAACTGCACGGCGCCGCTGATCGTGCAGGCGACGCTCTCCTTTTCCAACGCGATCCTCGATGCAGCCGCCCTGGGCTTTCTCGGCATGGGAGCGCAACCTCCCACGCCCGAATGGGGCACCATGCTGGCCGAGGCCCGCGAGTTCATCCTGCGCGCCTGGTGGGTTGTCACCTTCCCGGGTCTTGCCATCCTCATCACGGTGCTCGCCATCAATCTCATGGGCGACGGTCTGCGCGACGCGCTCGACCCAAAACTGAAGAGGTCGTGAGCATGGCTTTGCTCGAAATCGAAAACCTGTCCGTCGAGTTCGAAACCGCGACCGGCAAGCTGCGCGCGGTGGACGGTATCTCGCTATCCGTGGATGAGGGAGAGGTGCTCGCCATTGTGGGCGAATCCGGTTCCGGCAAGTCGGTCTCCATGCTCGCCGTGATGGGGCTCCTGCCCTGGACGGCGACGGTAAAGGCGGACCGGATGACGTTCCAGGGACGAGACATACTCAACCTCTCGCCCAAGGACCGCAGGCGCATTATCGGCAACGATATCGCCATGATCTTCCAGGAGCCAATCGCAAGCCTCAATCCCTGCTTCACTGTCGGCTTCCAGATCGAAGAGACATTGAAGACGCACACGGATCTCAGCCGCAGCGAGCGGCGGAAGCGAACGATCGAACTGCTCAAATCCGTCGGCATCCCTGACCCGAAAGAGCGGATGAAGTCCTTCCCGCACCAGATGTCCGGGGGCCAGTCGCAGCGCGTGATGATCGCCATGGCCCTCGCCTGCAATCCGAAGCTGCTCATCGCGGACGAGCCGACGACGGCGCTCGATGTGACGATCCAGAAACAGATCCTGGATCTTCTGATGGACCTGCAGGCCAGGACCGGCATGGCAATGATCCTCATCACCCACGATATGGGCGTGGTGGCTGAGACTGCCGATCGCGTGATCGTGCAGTACAAGGGGCGCAAAATGGAAGAGGCGGACGTGCTCTCGCTGTTCGAGGCACCGAAACATGCCTACACGAAGGCGCTGCTCTCCGCCCTTCCGGAGAATGCGGTGGGGGACCGCCTGCCGACCGTTTCCGACTTCGCACTGGAAGAAGCGCCATATACGGGAGCGGTCTCATGAGCGAAATCGTTCTCGAAACGCGCAATCTCGTGCGTGACTATGAGGTCGGCGGGGGGCTCTTCCGCAAGGGCCATGTCGTCCATGCCGTCAAGGGCGTGAGCTTCAAGCTGCAGAAAGGCAAGACGCTCGCCATCGTCGGCGAAAGCGGCTCCGGCAAGTCCACGCTTGCCCGCATGATCACCATGATCGACGCACCGACCTCCGGCCAGATCTTCATGGATGGCGAGGAAGTGGACATCGTGAAAAAGGGACTGACACCAGAGCTGCGCCGAAAAGTGCAGATCGTGTTCCAGAATCCCTATGGGTCGCTCAACCCGCGCCAGAAGATCGGCGACGTGCTGATGGAGCCGCTCATCATCAATTCGGGTATCCCCGCTTCCGAGCGGCGCGACCGGGCAATGGCCATGCTTAAGAAGGTCGGGCTCGGGACGGAACACTTCAACCGCTACCCGCATATGTTCTCCGGCGGCCAGCGGCAGCGCATCGCGATCGCCCGCGCCCTGATGCTCAATCCGCGCCTTCTGGTGCTGGATGAGCCGGTCTCCGCCCTGGACCTCTCCGTCCAGGCGCAGGTTTTGAACCTGCTTGCGGATCTGCAGGATGAGTTCGGCCTCACCTATGTCTTCATCAGCCACGACCTCTCGGTGGTGCGCTACATCGCGGACGAGGTGATGGTGATGTATCTGGGCGAAGCGGTCGAATATGGCACGCGCGACGAGGTCTTCTCCGACCCGAAGCATGCCTATACCAAGACGCTCTTCGCCGCTACGCCGCGCGCCGATCCCGAGGCCATTCGCGCCCGCCTCGCACGGCGAGCGGAACGGAAGCGATCACCCCTACAAGCGTAAAGTTCTGCAGGAAGCGCCTGGCACACCAGCCCGAAAACGGAATCGGTTTTCGGGCTGGTGCGGCCGCTTCAATAACTGAAACATAGGTTGCGCTCCCAAGAGGCGCTCAACGCTGTCGCGAATCCAAGTTCCGCGTCACACAGGGCGCGGATCATGGCATTAGACCAAAGTCATAGTTCCAAAGTCTCGGTGCATTTGCGGCTCCGACTCTGGCATTTCTTGCAAGGGTAAACGGCGCTCGCGGAGGACATGCTCGCGTCGCTTTCCATACTTGGGAGGACACCATGGCAGTTGCATCGACGGTCGACACCGGCCATCGCGGGATGACGCGCGAGGAGAAGAAGGTCATCTTCGCCTCGTCGCTCGGCACCGTGTTCGAATGGTACGACTTCTATCTCTACGGTTCGCTCGCCGTCTTCATCGGCGCTACCTTCTTCAGCCAATATCCGGAGGCAACGCGCAACATCTTCGCGCTGCTCGCCTTTGCGGCAGGCTTTCTGGTGCGCCCCTTCGGGGCATTGGTCTTCGGCCGCATCGGCGATCTCGTCGGGCGCAAATACACCTTCCTGATCACCATCCTGATCATGGGTCTGTCGACGTTCCTAGTCGGCCTGTTGCCGGGCTCTGCCTCGATCGGCATCGTGGCACCGATCATCCTTATCGCGCTGCGTATGCTGCAAGGCCTCGCCCTTGGCGGCGAATATGGCGGCGCCGCAACCTATGTGGCCGAACATGCGCCCGACAACAGACGCGGTTATTACACGTCCTGGATCCAGACCACGGCGACGCTCGGCCTCTTCCTTTCGCTTATCGTAATCCTGCTGGTGCAGGTTTCGATGGGCCGGGAGGCTTTTGCCGCATGGGGCTGGCGCATACCCTTCCTGCTCTCCTTCATCCTGCTGGGCATCTCCGTATGGATCCGGCTTTCGCTCAATGAATCGCCGACCTTCCAGCGGATGAAAGAAGAGGGCAAGGGCTCAAAGGCACCTCTTTCGGAAGCCTTCGGCCAGTGGAAGAATGCGAAGATCGCATTGCTTGCCTTGCTCGGTCTGACCGCGGGCCAGGCGGTGGTCTGGTACAATGGCCAGTTCTACGCGCTGTTCTTCCTGCAGAACGTGCTCAAAGTCGATGCACAGTCCGTCAATATCATGATTGCCATCGCCCTGGCGCTGGGCACGCCCTTCTTCGTCCTTTTCGGCTGGCTGTCCGATAAGGTGGGCCGGAAAGTGATCATCATGGCGGGTCTCGCACTTGCCATCGTCACCTATTTCCCGCTGTTCAAGGCGCTGACCTGGGCCGCCAACCCGGCGCTCGCCGAAGCCCAGGCACAGGTGCGGGCGACCGTCACCGCCGCGCCGGGCGACTGTAAGTTCCAGTTCAACCCCACCGGCACGGCTAAGTTCACAACATCCTGCGACATCGCGACCTCGTTCCTGACGCGTGCTTCCGTGCCCTATGACGTGAACCTGACGGCAGCGCCGGGAACGCCGGCCACGGTGAAGATTGGAGATACCACGATCGAATCTTATGATTCGATTGCCGCAGGTGCCGACGCGAAGGCGAAGGACGCTGCCTTCTCGCACTCCGTCAACCTGGCTCTGCAGCAAGCGGGCTATCCGTTGGCGCGCGATCCGGCAAAGGTGGCGGAGCCGAAGCTCGATGCCTTTATCGCGGCCAATCCGGAACTCAACCTCGACGCAGCCGCCATCCGCGGCGGGGAGAGCACGATGGTGCCGGCCGAACAGGCGGTGAAGGACGGGCTCCTGACCGCTGACGAAGCGACCGCCGCGGGCAGCGAGGTACCGGTCTATACCATACCGGACGCGGGCGCGTTCAAAATGGTGGCGGACCCGGAAGAGGTGAGCTGGCCGCTGGTGATCCTCATCCTGCTGGTGCTCGTCATATACGTGACCATGGTCTATGGCCCAATCGCCGCCATCCTGGTCGAGATGTTCCCGACCCGCATCCGCTACACCGGAATGTCGCTGCCTTACCACATCGGCAATGGCTGGTTCGGCGGTCTGTTGCCGGCAACTGTGTTCGCCATGAGCGCCTACAAAGGCGACATCTATTTCGGGCTCTGGTACCCGGTCGCGATTGCGGCGATGTCGCTTGTTATCGGCACGCTCTTCGTGCGGGATACCCTGGGCACAAATCTGAACACCAAGGAGTAAGTCCCCCTCCTTCCCTGCTTTAGCCCGGCGCGATGCGCCGGGCTTTTTGCTGCCAAGGGGGCCGTCAAGCGTTTGCTGCAAAGGGGACCGTCTGCGCTGGCGGGACAGGCTCCTCAGCCGCGTCCGAAGAAATCAAGCTTGCCCAGCGGCACGCCCTTGTGCCGCAAGATCCCGTAAGCCGTGGTTACGTGGAAATAGAAGTTGGGCAATGCGAAACCGAGCAGGTAATCCTTCCCCCTGAAGGTGGTCGAGAAATGCTGCGTCTTCAGCGTCACCTCGATATCCTCGCCCGCATTGATCGCATCGGACGGCACCCCTTTCAGGAAATCCACGGTCCTTGCGATCCGCTCCTGAAGCTCTCCGAAGCTTGCTTCCGTGTCCGGCATCGGAACGGCTTCGATCTGAGCGACCCGAACGGCAGCGAAACGCGCAGTATCGCTCGCGCGCTGGACCTGAGCCGTCAGTGGCGCCATGTCTGGAAAGAGGCGCGCGTCGAGCAGTTCGGAATGGGGGATCCCTTTCTCATCGGCGAAGGCGCGGCCTTTGTCGAGGAATTTCGAGAAGTGACCGAAGGTGCGAATGAAGACGGGGATGCTGACGTCGTAAAGCGACACTGGCATGAGATTTTCCTTTGAGATGGGAGTAACCGGCCCGGATGAGCGAACCATATCTCCGGGCCCGGCGCAGTCAATTGCGGCGGCAAATCCTGCTGACATGCGCCGTCACCATCGCATTCGCATAGAAAAGGGGCCAGCAGGCCCCTTTGTCCAAACTCAGCTTCGATCCTGCTCAGCCGTTTGCCGCCTGCACAGCCCGCTTTGCCATGACGACGATAAGATTGGCGCGGTATTCGGCCGAGGCGTGGATGTCCGACATCAATCCGTCCGCGGGCATGGCGATGCCGTCGAGCACGGAAGGCTCGAAGGAGCGGGAAAGCGCATTCTCGATAGCCGTAGCGCGGAAGACGCCGTCCTCGCCCGCTCCGGTCACCGCGACGCGCACGCCTTCCGGACGCTTGGCCACGAAGACGCCGGTAAGCGCGTAGCGGGACGCCGGGTTCGGAAATTTCGCGTATCCAGCCTTCTCCGGCGCGGTGAAGGACACCGCCGTCACAATCTCGTCCTCGTCCAAGGCCGTACCGAAAAGGCCGGTAAAGAATTCGTCAGCCGAAAGGGCACGCTTGCTGGTGTGAATCATGGCATTGAGCGCCAACATGGCGGAGGGATAGTCCGCGGCCGGATCATTGTTGGAGATAGACCCGCCGATCGTTCCCATATGCCGTACATGCGGGTCACCGATATGGCCGGCCAGGTAGCAAATTGCGGGGCAGACGGCGGCAAGCCCGCTATGATTGGCTACCTCCTCATGGGTGGTTCCGGCTCCGATTCGCACATCCCGCCCACTCACGGTGATGCCCTTCAGCTCAGCAATATGCCTGAGATCAATGACATCGGAAGGTGCGGCGAGCCTCTGTTTCATGGTGGGTATGAGGGTCTGGCCTCCGCCGAGGAACTTTCCATCGGCGGCTTCGCCCAGCATCCTTACAGCCTCGGCGACCGAGGAAGGACGGTGATAGGTGGTTTGATACATTGGGTTCTCCTCTTAGAGGTGAATTACATGGTCAATGGTGACCGGTGAATGGAAATCCGGTTGACGGCACCAACCACTGTCGCCCGGATTTCCAGCCATTCACCATCCCACCATTTACTGAGCCTTCCGGAGCGCGGCCCAAACCCGTTGCGGGGTGGCCGGCATCGTCAGATCATTGTTCCCGATGGCATCCGTAATCGCGTTGATGACCGCCGGCGGGGAGCCGATCGCTCCCGCCTCTCCACAGCCCTTGATGCCGAGCGGGTTGCTTGGGCTCGGCGTCGAGGTGGTGGATACCTTGAAGGAAGGCACGTCGGCCGCGCGCGGCATGGTGTAATCCATATAGGAAGCGGTGACGAGCTGGCCGGAGGTCGGATCATATACGCATCCCTCGAGGAGAGCCTGGCCCACGCCTTGAGTAATGCCGCCGTGAACCTGCCCCTCCACGATCAACGGATTGATGATCGTGCCGAAATCGTCGGCCGCGACGAACTGCACGATCTCGGTCACGCCCGTTTCCGGATCGATCTCCACCTCACAGATGTAGCAGCCCGCCGGGAAGGTGAAGTTGGTCGGATCATAGAAGGCGGTTTCCTTGAGGCCGGGCTCCATGCCGGCCGGCAGGTTGTGGGCCGTATAGGCCGCTAGCGCCACCTGGAACCAGGGCAGGCTGCGGTCCGTGCCTGCGACCTTTACCTCGCCGTTCTCGATGACGATGTCGCCTTCGTCGGCTTCCAGCAGGTGAGCGGCGATCTTCTTCGCCTTTGTTTCCACCTTGTCCAACGCCTTCACGATGGCTGAGATCCCGACCGCGCCTGAGCGCGAACCATAGGTGCCCATGCCCATCTGCACCTTGTCCGTGTCGCCATGGACGATGGAGACCTGATCGAGAGGAAGTCCCAGCCTGTCGGCCACCACCTGCGCGAAGGTGGTTTCGTGCCCCTGCCCATGGCTGTGGGATCCGGTGAGCACCTCGATCGTGCCCGCGGCATTCACGCGGACCTCGGCCGATTCCCAAAGGCCAACCCCTGCACCGAGGCTGCCAACGGCTTGAGACGGAGCGAGACCGCAAGCCTCGATGTAACAGCTCATCCCGATACCGCGCAGTTTCCCGCGGCGCTTCGCCTCCTCGCGGCGGGCTGGGAAGCCGGCATAATCGGCAGCTTGCATCGCCGCGTTGAGTGAGGCTTCGTAGTCACCTCCATCATAGTTCATGATGACCGGCGTCTGGTGCGGGAATTCGCGAATGAAATTCCTGCGGCGCAATTCCGCCGGCGACATGCCCAGCTCGCGCGCCGCCGTCTCCATGACGCGTTCGAGCACATAGGTGGCTTCCGGCCGGCCGGCACCGCGATAGGCATCCACTGGCGCTGTGTTCGTGTAAACGGCCCGCACATTGCAGTGGATATGCGGGAACGCATATTGGCCAGATAGAAGCGTGGCGTAGAGATAGGTCGGCACGCATGAGGAAAAGAGCGACATATAAGCGCCGAAATTGGCAATCGTGTCCACCTTCAGGCCCACGACACGATTGTCCGTATCGAACGCCATCGCCACCTCGGTGACGTGGTCGCGCCCATGCGCATCGCAGAGGAAGCTCTCGGTACGGTCTGCAACCCACTTCACGGGCACACCCGTGCGCTTGGACGCCCAGAGGCAGACGACTTCCTCGGGATAGATATAAATCTTGGAACCAAAGCCGCCGCCGACATCCGGCGCGATGACGCGCAGCTTGTTCTCGGGCGCGACATTGTAGAACGCGCTCATGACGAGACGTGCCACATGCGGGTTCTGGCTCGTCGTCCAGAGGGTGAAATGGTCTTCCGCTGGATTATAGTGGCCGAGAGCGGCGCGCGGCTCAATGGCGTTGGGAATCAGCCGGTTGTTGACGATCCGCATCCGGGTGACATGCGCCGCGCCCGCGATCGCCTGATCCGTGGCCGCGGCATCGCCGAGTTCCCAATCATAGATCAGGTTGTTCGCGGCTTCCGGGTGAATTTGCGGCGCGCCGGCCTCCAATGCCTTCACGGCATCCGTCACGGCGGGAAGTTCATCATATTCGACCGCCACGGCCTCGGCTGCGTCTCGCGCCAGGCTGCGGCTTTCGGCCACGACGATGGCGACTGCATCGCCCACATAGCGCACCTTGTCCGTGGCAAGCGGCGACCATGCGCCCATCTTCATGGGACTGCCGTCCTTGGAATGGATCATCCAGCCGCAGATCAGGTTGCCGATCCCGTCGCTCTTCAGCTCCGGCCCCGTGAGCACGCCGATTACGCCCGGCATGGTCTTCGCCGCTGAGGTGTCGATGCTCCTAATCGCCGCATGGGCGTGCGGGCTACGAACGAATACCGCGTATTTCATGCCGGGGACGACCATATCGTCCACATAACGGCCGAGACCGGTGACGAAGCGCTTGTCTTCCTTACGCGCAACCCGCGCGCCGATACCTTCGATTCCCATATGTTCCTCCCGAGATCAGGGCAGTAGTGGAATAGGAGCGCAAGCCGGAGGGTAAGACCGAAACCGTTTCATTGCCCGCCCGCACCCTATAGTCTCGTATACTGCCCAAGTGCCCCACCGCCTTAGGCAGCAACCGCTGGCTTGCTCATCGCTTCAGAGGCGGCCAAAACCGCCTTCACGATATTGTGATAGCCAGTGCAGCGGCAGATATTGCCCTCCAGCTCGGCACGCACCGTCTTCTCGTCCAGTCCTCCCGGATAACGACGAATCATATCGACCGCCGCCATGATCATGCCAGGCGTGCAGAACCCGCACTGTAGACCATGATGCTCCTTGAAGGCCGCCTGGACCGGGTGCAAATGGCCGTCCTTCGCCAAGCCCTCGATCGTCGTGACTTCGCTGCCCGAGGCCTGCGCGGCGAGCATGGTGCAGGACTTCACGGCCTTGCCATCCACATGCACGACGCAGGCACCGCATTGGGACGTGTCGCATCCCACATGGGTACCGGTCAGACCCTGGTGTTCGCGAAGGAAATGGACGAGCAGCGTGCGGTCCTCGACGCTGCCGCGCACCTCGCGGCCATTGATAACCATTGAAATATCCGCCATGCGTCTCCTCCTGAGTTCCGCCTCGCGCCGGCTGCATATGTGCCGGCTTCCTTTGAGCTTACCTCAGGAACGTCAGGAGTCCATAACCTCTAATAGAGGGGACCAAGGATGTCCGGCAGAGGTGCCACGCAAGGCGGAGGTTGCCTTAGAACCGGAACTTCAAGCCAATCCCTACATTGATCGTTTGCAGCGAGGCTCCCGCGCCGTCCCTCCCCGACGAGCTAGTACCATCGCTGAAATCTGTTATGTGGAGATCGCCTCTCATACGGAAATGCTTCTCGTAGCGGGCCGACAGGACCGCTTCTCCCCTGTCCGTTACGGGCACGCTCGCGCGCATCTGCAGGGCCAGATAGGGTCTCGAGTCGAAATCTGCCTTGTAGACGGCTGCTCTATTCCAGTGATTGTCCTTATCCCGAGCCCAGACGGTCAAGCCGCCAAGGACACTCGCGTCGAGATGGAGGCTGCCGAACTGCCGCGCTGCACCCAGCCCTCCATAGATGACCGGGAGCCTCTGGCGGTAGGTGATGCCGCGTTCGCCATCGGGAAAGTTGCCGACTTCGCTACGAAAATCGCCGCCCTCGGGTGTGTAGATATATTCACCGCCATAAGTGCTCATCTTGATGTCGGTATACCGTAAGCCGCCGATGGCCTTCATCGTCGTGTTATAGGTTTTCCAGAAAGCGTAGCTTGCCCCGGCGTCGACCGCGACATAATGATCGAGCCGCGTGTCCCATGAAAGCGACCGGTCGGACCAGTCTGGCGAGTCCGTCAGCCAATCGTACTCGACCATGAAGTTGTCGTAGTTGATTCCAATCGTGGCCGAGCCGGAGAGCTGCCACCGCGGGCTCATGCTCATTTCGGCGCGACCGGTGATGCTTGCAGCTGAATTGACGTCCCAGATGAGCTCGCTTACCGTTCGGCCATTGTCGTAGAGATACTCTTTCGCCCTGGCGCTCAGATAGCCCACCTCCAGGGCTACACGCACCCTGTCGTCCTCCCCGAACGCGCCGAACAGAACCGGATCTGCGGCATGGGCCGTTGCAGTGGGCTGATAGAGATAGAGAACCAGAACGCCTGCGTAATACAAATTACGTCTGTCCATGAGATCCCTCGCTGTGATCCGAGTTGTGTTCGGCCTGAAATGAAGTCAGGATGTCGCTCAACGAACCGCATCGAGGCTACGAAACGGCCAGATATATCAGCAAATACTCGAGCCGTTATGCGAAAACCCAAGCTGTGGAAGCTTTCGACCCCTCTTGAAGCGAAGTTGTGCACGCTCGCCAGCAGCCGTTGATTGCGCCGGAATGGCGGCGCCTGGTGTTATGAACAACACCAGAAAAACGAGGGGCCGAGCGCGACTCTTTCTCTTGATATTCCGACACAATGTCTGTATCAGCCGGGCACCGATGGCCTTTGGCCTTTGCCGCATTAGCTCAGTTGGTAGAGCACGTCATTCGTAATGATGGGGTCGCTGGTTCGAGTCCGGCATGCGGCACCACTCCCCATGGTTCCTTCAGCTTTGGCTATCCCGCAAGGTGGGCTAGTTTGCCGTTTGCAACATATCTGTGCAGAGACACCGGGTGGGCCGAAAGTTTATTGCGAGCGAACCGCCTCTTCCCGGCACGTTCTTGCCACCTTTGGACGAGTCCTAATTCCATTTGACGTACGCGTCATTTCCATGCCTAATCATGCCTTCACTGGCTCATTGACGCGCGGCCTTGACCCGCGCGAACCAAGAACCAAGAGCGGAGGGGGAACAGAAGGAAATGCAATCCGCGTTTTCGACCGACGAGATTGGCGAAAGCGGCAGCTCCTTCCGGCAACTTCCCTGCCGCCGCGCCCGATGGCGATCTCTTCCTGAAAAACAACACCACTCGGTCGCCTGTGAGCGGCCAGACGCATGCTAGACGGAGGGGATGGCAGCAGCAGCTGACGGCGCGTTCCAAGCAAGCAACAAGAACATGAACGCGAAAAGTGATGGGAGTTCAATCATGTTGAGAATGGCAGGAATCCGGCCGCTGGTGGCCGGCGCCCTCTTGGTGGCCGGGGTGTTTGCAGGCGCCAGCACAGCGCTCGCCCAGGTGACCTATGTGCGCGGCAACGATGCCAATCCCGAAACGCTGGATCAGCACAAGACCTCGACGATCGCCGAGGCGAACATCCTACGCGACCTCTACGAGGGACTGGTGATCTATAGCGCCAAGGCGGAGGTGATCCCAGGCGTTGCCGAAAGCTGGGAAACGTCCGATGACGGGCTCACCTGGACGTTCAAGCTGCGGGACGCAAAGTGGTCGAACGGCGATCCGGTGACGGCGGAAGACTTCGTCTTCTCCTACCAGCGCATCCTCAATCCGGAGACCGGCGCGAAATACGCCAACATGCTCTACGTCATCAAGAACGGGGAGAAGGTGAACAAGGGCGAGCTCCAGCCAAGCGAACTTGGCGTCAAGGCCGTTGACGACAAGACACTGGAGATCACGCTGGAGAACCCGACGCCCTATTTCCTCCAGCTTCTCACGCACCAGACGAGCTATCCGGTGCACAAGGCGAGCGTGGAGAAATTCGGCTCGGACTTCGTAAAGCCGGAGAATATGGTCACCAATGGACCATACAAGCTCGTCTCCTTCGTGCCGAACGACAAGGTGGTGCTGGAGAAGAACCCCGAATTCCGCGAGGCCGACAAGGTGGCGATCGACCGGGTCGAGTTCGTGCCATTCGAGGAGCGCGCGACCTGCGTGCGCCGCTTCGAGGCGGGCGAAGTGCTGAGCTGCTCCGACCTGCCCGCAGAGCAACTCCAGTCACTAAAAGATCGCCTCGGCGAGCAGGTGCATGTGGTGCCATATCTCGGCACCTATTATTACGCGCTCAACAACAAGAGGGACGACCTGAAGGATCCCCGGGTTCGCCAAGCGCTCTCGATGATGGTCGACCGCGAGTTCATAGCCAACGAGATCTGGTCGGGCGCCATGCTGCCGGCCTACACCTTCGTGCCGCCGGGAATCGGCAATTACGAAGGCGGCGGCCCCAAGGTGGAATGGGCCGATCTCGATCCGCTCGACAAGGAAGACCAGGCGATCGCGCTCATGAAGGAGGCGGGGTTCGGCCCCGACAATCCTCTGGAGCTGGAGATTTCGTATAGCGCGGGCGAAAACCACAAGAACACGGCGACGGCCATTGCCGACATGTGGAAGCCGCTTGGCGTCAACGTCACCTTCAACGTCCGCGACGGCTCGGCGCACTACTCGCATCTTCGCGACAGCGACGACTACGAAGTGGCGCGCGCGGGCTGGATCGGCGACTTCTCGGACCCGGTCAACTTCCTTCAGCTGTGGGAAAGCGACAATACCGGCTTCAACTATTCCAAATACGAGAATCCGGAATACGACAAGCTGATGGATCAGGCGGCAGCCGAAAGCGACCTTGCCAAGCGCGAGGAAATCCTGCGTCAGGCAGAAGCCCTGCTGGTTAAAGATGCTGCCGTCATCTCGATGCTCTATTATTCCTCCATGTCGCTCGTCTCGCCCAAGCTCAAGGGCTGGGAGGACAATATTCAGAACGCTCACGCCACGCGCTGGATGAGCATTTCCGAATAGATCCCGTTCCGGAGCCGTGCAGAACGTGCGGCTCCGGAATGCAACCGAGAGTGACGGCCGATGTTTGGCTATGTTTTGCGGCGCCTCCTCGGGGCGATCCCGACGCTATTTCTTATCATCACGCTATCCTTCTTCCTGATGCGGGTAGCGCCTGGCGGTCCGTTCGACCGCGAGCGCGCGCTGGAAGCGAAGGTGTTGGAGAACCTGAACCGGGTCTTCCACCTCGATCGTCCCCTATGGGAGCAGTATCTCTATTATCTCGGCAATCTCGCACGTGGCGATCTGGGGCCGAGCTTCATTTATCGCGACTTCTCCGTACAGCAGCTTCTCGGCAGCGGATTGCCGATCTCCATCCAGCTCGGCGCGACGGCGCTGCTCCTGGCCTTGCTGATCGGCTCGGTGCTCGGCACCATCGCGGCGCTGCGCCAGAATTCCTGGGTTGATTACGGGGTGACGGCGGTCGCCACCTTTGGCATCACGGTGCCGAATTTCGTCGTCGCGCCACTCCTGTCACTCGTTTTCGGCGTATGGCTGAGCCTGTTGCCGGCCGGCGGCTGGGGCAATGGCGGCCCCGCCAACATGCTTCTGCCGGTAATAACGCTGGCGCTGCCGCAGGTGGCCGTCATCGCACGGCTTATTCGTGGGTCGATGATCGAGGCGCTAAGGTCGGACCATGTCCGCACCGCCCGCGCCTACGGACTCCCCGCGCGGATGGTGGTGATCGTTCACGCCATGCGCGCCGCCTGCCTGCCGGTGGTCTCCTATCTTGGGCCCGCCGCCGCGGCATTGCTGACGGGCTCGGTGGTTGTGGAAACCATTTTTGGGCTTCCGGGCATCGGCCGCTACTTCGTGCAGGGTGCGCTCAACCGCGACTACACGCTGGTGATGGGAACGGTGATCATCATCGCTGTCTTCGTCGTGGTCTTCAATCTGGTCGTGGACCTGATCTACGCCGCCCTGGATCCAAGAGTGCGCTATGACTGACATTGCAACAAACACGCCCGAGGTGGCCGCCGGAGCACCCGTAAAAGGCCGTTCGCTCTGGGCAACGGCCATGATGCGGCTACGCCGCAACAAGGCCGCTATGGCGAGCCTCGTCATTCTCGTCGTCTATATCCTTGCCGGTCTTTTCGGGCCGATGATTTCACCACACCATTACGCGACGGTTTATCCGGATTATGTGCGCGTGCCGGCGAGCCTGGAGGCTTATCCGCGGGAGGACGAGATCGTTCCGCAGGCCGAAAACGTGCTTGCCCGTACGCGGCTCGACATCAACTCCATTGAGGTCGACGGGAATACGCTGCGCGTGGAAGCCTCGTCCGAACGCGAGATCGATCCGCGCGTGACGCGTTATCTCGACCGCTCCGACATTTTCTCCAATGCGCGCATTACGGAAACCAGCGCGGATGGGCGCTCGGTAGTGATGGAAGCGGATGTGGAGCGGCTACGCTTCATCTTCGGCACGGATGGCAACGGGCGCGACCTGCTTGCCCGCATTCTGATTTCCATCCGTATCTCGCTGATGATCGGCGCACTCGCCACCGGCGTGGCGCTGATCATCGGCGTCGCCTGGGGAGCGACGGCGGGCTTCCTCGGCGGGCGGGTGGACAATGTCATGATGCGCGTGGTGGACATTCTCTACGCCCTCCCCTTCACCTTCTTTGCGATCCTGCTCGTCGTCTTCTTCGGGCGCAATGTCGTGCTCATGTTCATTGCGGTGGGGGCGGTGGAATGGCTCGACATGGCACGTATCGTGCGGGGTCAAACCATTTCGCTCAGGCGACGCGAATTCGTGCAAGCGGCCGAAGCGCTCGGCGTGAGTTCCGGCGGCATCCTGCGCCGGCACATCATCCCCAACACGCTGGGACCGGTGATCATCTATATGACGCTGCTCATCCCGAAGGTGATCCTGCTCGAAAGCTTCCTGTCCTTCCTCGGTCTCGGCGTGCAGGAACCACTGACGAGCCTCGGCGTGCTCATCTCCGAAGGTGCCCGCAACATGCGAAGCGCCCCTTATATGCTGCTCTACCCCTCGATCGCGCTGACACTGCTGCTCTTCGCCCTCAATTTCCTGGGCGACGGCCTGCGCGACGCTCTGGACCCGAAGGATCGCTGACATGAATTCGGGCGAACGAATCTTCGACATCCGCAATATCCGCGTGACCTTCGACACGCCGGACGGGCCGGTGAAAGCCGTGCGCGGCGTGGACATGCATGTGAATGCGGGGGAGACCGTTGCGGTCGTGGGCGAATCCGGATCGGGCAAAAGCCAGATCATGATGGCCACGATGGGGCTCCTTGCCTCCAACGGCCGCGCGGAAGGATCTGTCACCTATCGCGGGCAGGAGCTCATCGGCTTGCCGCGGGAAAGGCTCAACCGCATAAGGGGTGCGAAGATCACGATGATCTTCCAGGAACCGATGACCTCCCTCGATCCGCTGTACACGATCGAGCGGCAGATCTCGGAGCCCATCATGGTGCATGGCGGCCTGTCGGCTTCCGCTGCTCGCAAAAAGGCGCTGGAGCTTTTGAAGCTGGTCCATATCCCGGATCCCGAGCGGCGGCTCAAATCCTATCCGCACGAGCTTTCAGGCGGACAGCGCCAGCGCGTGATGATCGCCATGGCGCTCGCCAATGACCCTGACCTTTTGATCGCGGACGAACCGACGACCGCGCTCGACGTGACGATCCAGGCGGAGATCCTCCGGCTGCTGGCCGAGTTGCAGAAGAAGCTCGGTATGGCCATCCTCTTCATCACACACGATCTGAGGATCGTGGAGGCTTTCGCCAGCCGCGTTTATGTGATGCAGAAGGGCGAGGTGGTGGAGGAAGGGACGACGGACGACATCTTCCATCGCCCGACCAAGGCTTATACGAAAATGCTGCTTGCCGCCGAACCGGAGGGATCGAAGTCGCCGGTTTCTGCCGGAACGCCCATCCTGCTCGACGCGAACAAGGTGTCGGTGACCTTCAGCTCGGGCGGTGGTTTCTTCTCCCGCTCGGCTTTCGAATTGAAAGCGGTGCAGGACGTCACCCTTACGCTGCGTGCCGGGCAGACGATCGGCATCGTGGGTGAATCGGGCTCCGGCAAATCCACGCTGGGAAGGGCGATCCTCCAGCTCCTGCCTTCGGAAGGACGCGTGGTTTATCAGGGCGTGCCGATCCAGGGCCTCGACCGCGCGGGCATGCGGCCATACCGCAGGAATCTGCAGATGGTGTTCCAGGACCCCTATGGGAGCTTGAGCCCGCGCATGACCGTGGGCGAGATCATCACCGAAGGGCTTCTGGTGCACGAACCGACGCTTTCCGCACGCGAGCGCGAGGAAGCGGCGATCAAGGCGCTGGAGGAGGTCGGGCTAGACCCCATCATGCGCAACCGCTTCCCGCATGAGTTTTCGGGAGGACAGCGCCAGCGCATCGCGATCGCGCGAGCGGTGGTGCTGAAGCCCACCGTCATCGTGCTCGACGAACCCACTTCGGCGCTCGACCGCTCGGTGCAGAAGCAGATCATCAACCTGCTGCGCCGTCTTCAGGAAAGCTATGGGCTTTCCTACATCTTCATCAGCCACGATCTGGCGGTGGTAAAGGCGCTCGCCGACTACACGATCGTGATGAAAACGGGCCGGGTGGTTGAACAAGGCCCGACGGAAGAGGTGTTCCGCGATCCGAAGAGCGACTACACGCGCGCTCTCATGCGCGCTGCCTTCAATTTGAAGGAGGTGTTGAAGCGACCGACGGAGGCGCACGCCTGAGAAGCGGCTCTGAAATTGCCGAAATAGCACTGGGCGGACGGGAAGCGCCGCAGAAGCTTCGGCATGGCAATCCAATCGGCATTCCCTCATGCGCCCGCTCAATCTCCGTTGATTGAGTCCGCGCGTAAGGTTAACCATGGTTTAACGACAATATGAGGGATCCGATTTGGAAGCCGTCAAAAAGGCGATCAGAAGCGCTCTGCAAAAGGGTGACGCAAATGACCGGGCGTTTCGGGAGAAAGTTTATCGGCAAGTCTTCGCCGCGCTTGAACGCTCGCTCGAAGCGCGCCGCGATCTGACGGAAGAGGATCGGCGTAACCGCCGCGAACAGATCAAGGCGGCAATCATAGACGTCGAGCGCAGCTTCGTTTCCGTCGAGGCCGTCGAGGCGCAGCCTTCCCCTATGGCTCCTTCCCCTGCCGACCGGCTCTCCGTCGAGGCGACCGAAGCGGATTTCGTGCCTCGCATCGAACGTGAAGAACGCCTGCAGGGGCGCAGTCCTTCACGGCCCGACTATTCTCCACTCAACGAAGTGCGTACACCCGTTGCCGGCGAACGGAGGAGACGACGTCCCCTCGCCGCGGCCGTGATCATCCTCGTCCTGCTGGCCGCAATTCTTGTCGGGCTATGGTGGATCGTGGGTGGAGTTCCGCGTTCCGCACAGGCGCCGCGCGACACGGCTACACCCTCAAGCAACGAAAATGCGCCGCCGCGGCTTGCTGAAAATCCGGCAGAAGACCGTGCGTGGATCACGATCTTCTCTCCCACTGATCCCACCACCGTCGATGCACCCGCAGGCGCGAGCGCCGAAGCACTTCGGGAAGGCGAGGAGGCCTATCTTCAGATCGGGGCCGAAGGTGCGGAGACTGCCGTCTCGTTCGATGTGGGACAGGGGGTGCTTGAGCAATTGGCCGGCCGGCGCGCCGTCTTCAGCCTGACCGCCAGGGCGACGGAGGGCGAGACGCAGATATCGATTTCCTGCGATTTCGGCTCACTCGGAGATTGCGGACGCACGCGTTACGCCGTTGGCAGCGCACCTTCGGAATATCTCTTCGAGGTGCAGCTTCCGGATCAGCGGCCAAGCGCCGGCGGAAGGATCTCGATCTCGCCCGATGTCGAGGGACAAGGCAGGATGCTCGACATATTCTCCCTGCGGGTCCGCGAAGCGACGAGCCAATAGCGCACCAGTCCCTTATTTGCTGCTCGCAATCAGTGCTTCGAGCGTCTCGATCCGGTCCGCCTCGTGTGCCGGCTTGTCCCAGCGCAAGCGCGAAATGCGGGGAAAGCGCATGGCGATCCCTGATTTGTGCCGCGTCGAGCGGGCGAGGCCCTCGAACGCCACTTCGAGCACGAGCCCGTGGTTGCGATCGGCCCGGACCGCACGCACCGGGCCGAATCGCTCGACGGTGTTGTCGCGCACATATTTGTCGATCTGCTTCAATTCCTCGTCCGTGAAGCCGAAATAGGCTTTTCCGACTGGCACCAGTGCCGGCTCCTCCTCGGGTCCTGCCCACACCCCGAACGTATAATCGGAATAGAAACTGGAACGCTTGCCATGGCCGCGCTGGGCATACATGAGCACGGCATCGACCGTGAATGGATCGCGCTTCCATTTGAACCAGGGCCCCTTCGGCCGCCCCGGCAGATAGGGTGAATCCTTCCTTTTCAGCATCACCCCTTCGATGATGGGATGCGGCGGGTTGCAACGCTTCCCGTCCAGCTCCTTCCAAGTGCCGAAATCGATGGTCGGCGAAAGGTCGAAGCGATCGGGTGCAAGCGTGGAAAGGAAGTCCTTCAGAAGTTCCCGCCGCTCCGTATAAGGCAGCGGACGGGTATCCTCAGCGCCAACCGCAAGGATGTCGTAGCAGCGCATGAAAACCGGATAATCCCTCAGCATCTTCTGCGAGACCGTCTTGCGGTTCAGCCGCTGCTGCAGGTCGGAGAATGTGCCGGTACGCTCCCGGGGATCCCCCACCAGAAGCTCGCCGTCGAGCGCGGCATCGAAGTCCATCGCCTCGGCCAGATCCGGAAAGGCTCCGGAGATGTCATCCCCCGTGCGAGAATAGAGCTTGCGCACCCCACCCTCGCTTACGGCCTGCACACGAATGCCGTCCCACTTCCATTCCGCCGCGTATTCATCGGGCTTCAGGTTCGCGAAATCCGTTTCCTCGGCGGCGTGCGCCAACATCACGGGCCTGAACGGCGCCTTCGCGGCATTCTCCGGTTTTGGCCCGCGCTTTTCCAGCCACGCGAATAGTTCGGTATAGGGGGGCCAGAGCCCATGCCAGAGCTCCTCGATTTCCTGGACATCCACCTGACCGAAATCGGCCAGCGCCTGCTTCGTCAGCCGCGCCGAGACGCCGACGCGCAGGCCACCTGTCGCCAGCTTGATCGCCGCGAAACGCCCGGAAGGGGAAAGCTGGTCGAGCAGGCGCGCGACCACCGCAGGGGCATCGGAGCGGCTTGCCTGTGCCAGCCGCTCCACCACTTCCGAAAGCGCCGGTGCCTCCGCATCTTCATTTTCCCCCGCCGGCCAGATCAAGGAGACCGTTTCGGCGAGGTCGCCCACATAGTCATAGGAATAGCCGAAGAGCACCGGATCCACGCGCTCCATCACCAGCGCACGCAACATGGCTGGCTTTACAGCCGGAAAGCCGATGCCGCCGGTGAGCGCGGCCAGCCCAAAGCCGCGGTCGGGGTCGGGCACGGTGGCAAAATAGTCCGTGAGCAATCGCAGCTTGCCGTTGCGGGAGGGGGTCAGCACCAGCCGGTCGAGGAGTTCGGCGAAACGTTCCACTATTCCGTCTCGTCCTCATAGCCGGCAATGTGCAGCGGCCTTGCTGCAATGCCATTCAGCTCGCACCAGCGCACGAGCGCTTCCTCACGCCCATGTGTGACCCAAACCTCGCCGGCACCCGTTTCGCGGATCGTCTGCGTGAGTTCCTCCCAGTCGGCATGGTCCGAGATGATAAGCGGAAGTTCGACCCCGCGCTGGCGCACTCGCTGGCGGATGCGCATCCAACCCGAAGCGAAGCAGGCGAGCGGGTCGGCGAAGCGGCGCGACCAGCGGTCGTCGATGGCGGCTGGCGGCGCGACCACGATCGAGCCGACCGGAGGTGCCGCCCCTCGCTCCTCCATCGTCGCCGGCTCCAGGATGCCGAGCGGCACGCCCGCGCTCTCGTAATAATCGCAGAGCTTTGCGAGCGCGCCGTGTATGTAGATCGGCTCATTGTGGCCAGCCTCGCGCAGGAGCGCAATCACGCGCTGCGCCTTCCCGAGCGTGTAGGCGCCCACGATATGTGTCCGCTCGGGAAATTGCCTCACCGACTTCAGCAACTGTCCAATCTCGTGCGATGCCTCCGGATGCGTGAAGACCGGCAGGGCGAATGTGGCTTCAGTGATGAAAATATCGCAGGAAATAGGTTCGAAAGGCGCGCAAGTGGGGTCCCGGCTGCGCTTGTAGTCGCCCGAGGCCACGATCCGCGTGCCGCCGCCTTCCACGCAAACCTGCGCCGATCCGAGCACATGGCCAGCGGGATGAAAGGTCACCTCCACGCCGTTGATATTGATCGTCTCGCCGAAGCGCGCTTCCTGAGTCGAGCCGGTAAAGCCTGGCCCGTAGCGCAGTTCCATGATGTCGAGAGTCTCGCGCGTCGCAAGCACTGAGCCGTGACCTGCGCGTGCATGGTCGGAATGCCCGTGCGTGATCAGCGCGCGTTCCACCGGCCGCACGGGATCGATGAAAAAGCCACCTTCGGGACAGCAGAGGCCGTCCGGCCGGGAGCGTAGAAGCTGCTGGTTCATGGCCAGAAGATAGGCATTTTTCCACCGAGCGGAAGGTGCTTGCAAACGCGCGGCTTCTTCAGCATAAATTTCGCCTTCCTCCGGAACTCCTCCGAATGAACCCGCTTTTCTTCTCCTCGGGCAACCTGCTCGCCGATCGACGTGCCGAATATTCTGAAATGCTCTTTTCCGCCGGCGACCACAGTGCGGCGGCCGAGGTGATGCGCGCTGCCCTGGCGCTCGCACCCGGATGGATAGCTGGTCATTTCCGCCATGGCGAGATGCTGGTGGCAGCCGGCGAGCTTGCCGCAGCAATCGAGGCATGGCGCACCGTGCTCAGGCTCGATCCGGAAGATCGGCTGGGGGCAACGTTGAAGCTCGAACTCCATGGTGCATTGCCTGGGCTTGACGCAGCTCCCAGCGCTTTCGTGGAAACGCTTTTCGATCAGTATGCCGGCAGGTTCGACGAAGCGCTGGTGAAGAAGCTCGACTATCGCGTGCCGGAATTGCTCTGGAACGCATTGAAGAGACTGGGGCGCGAACAGTTTGCCCATGTGGTTGATCTAGGCTGTGGAACCGGCCTTATGGGCGAGCGGCTGAGGACATCGGCAAGCTTTCTCGAAGGCATGGATATTTCGGGCGAGATGCTGAAGAAGGCCGAAGCCAAACGCATCTACGACCGGCTTTCGCGCGAGGACCTCCTCAAGCTGGCCTCACTTCCAAGCGAGGCGGATCTCATCACCGCCGCGGATGTGTTCATGTATGTGGGGGCCTTGGCCCCCATCTTTGATTTGGTGGCGGCAAATCTTCGATCGGGCTCCGTATTCGCCTTCTCGGTGGAGAGCCATGACGGGACTGAAGAAATGGTGCTGCGCCCCTCGCGCCGTTATGCCCATTCACCGGCGCATGTGCGGATGCTGCTTGGTGCTACGGGCTTCGACATCGTCTCATTCGAGAAGGCCACGATCCGAATGGATCGCGGGGAGCCGGTGGAAGGCCTGATCGTGGTTGCTATCCGGAAGGGGGCCGCCGCGGTGGCAGGTGATGTCGTGGAGATCGAGGAGGCGGCCAAGCAGCCGGAGGTGCATTAGGCTCAAGACCGCTCCTCTCGCGATTCCTGTCACTCGGCTTTCGCTCCGCTCCAGCTGAGATGCTGTAATCGCTTTCTCTCCCGCCAAGGAGGAGGTAGCGCCGGCATCGATTTTCCCGCTATTCTCGTGCTGCGGGCCTATCGGCGGGGGAGCAAACGATTTCCTGCACTTGCAAGCGGACTTGTCGGGCCTGAGATCATTCCACCGAACGGGAACACCTCTTCCCACTTGGCCGCGGGTCTGTTCTGCATTAGTTCTAGCTCCTTGGAACAGACGGATCTCATCGCCGGCGATCGCGCCGCCCTTCTTCCCGCGCCCTTCCGGGAATGGTTTGCCGCGCGCGGATGGGCGCCGCGCCCGCATCAGCTGGAGCTTCTGAACCGCACGCGCGAGGGCCGCTCGGTGCTCCTAATCGCGCCTACGGGCGCGGGCAAGACGCTTGCCGGTTTCCTGCCCTCGCTCACAGATCTTGCCGTGCGGCCGATGCGGAAGCCGGGAGAAGCCCATCGCGGCATCCATACGCTCTATATCTCTCCACTCAAGGCGCTTGCAGTCGACATCCAGCGCAACCTCATGAAGCCGGTCGAGGAAATCGGGCTCGATATCCGCATCGAGACCCGGACCGGCGACACGCCGGCGCACAGGCGCCAGCGTCAGAAATACGCGCCGCCGGACATCCTGCTGACAACGCCCGAGCAGCTTGCCCTGCTCATCGCGTCATCGGATGCGGACAAGTTCTTCAGCGGGTTGAAATATATCGTGCTGGACGAACTCCACTCGCTTGTCACCTCCAAGCGTGGGCACTTGCTGGCGCTGGGTCTGGCGCGGCTCAGGCGCCTGGCGCGCGGTACCATCAGCATCGGCCTCTCTGCAACGGTTGCGGAGCCGGACGGGTTGCGCCGCTGGCTCGTGGACCAGAATCCGCCGGACATGATGGCCGACATTGTGACTGTCGCAGGCGGTGCCAAGCCGGAGATCACCATCCTTGATACCGAGGCGCATGTCCCCTGGTCGGGGCACTCGGCTCGTTATGCCATTCCATCCGTCTACGAAGCGATCAAGCGGCACAAGACGACGCTGCTTTTCGTCAATACGCGCAGCCAGGCGGAGATGCTCTTCCGCGAACTCTGGCACATCAACGAGGATAACCTGCCCATCGCCCTGCATCACGGCTCGCTCGACGTGGCGCAGCGGCGCAAGGTCGAGAAGGCGATGGAGACGAACAGCCTTCGTGCCATCGTCGCTACCTCGACGCTCGACCTCGGCATTGACTGGGGCGATGTCGACCTCGTGGTCCATGTCGGAGCGCCGAAGGGCGCAAGTCGGCTCGCACAGCGCATCGGGCGCTCCAACCACCGCATGGACGAGCCGAGCCAGGCGATCCTCGTGCCGGCCAATCGCTTCGAGGTGATGGAATGCCGCGCCGCGCTCGAAGCCAATTATCTCGGCGCGCAGGACACCCCACCCTTGGGCGAAGGATCGCTCGACGTTCTGGCGCAGCATGTGCTTGGCCGCGCCTGTGCCGGTCCCTTCGATGAGGACGAGTTCTACGAAGAAGTAAAGAGCGCCGCGCCTTATGCGGGGCTCGGCCGCGCCACCTTCGCCCGTGTGGTGGAATTCGTAGCCACGGGCGGCTATGCGCTGAAGACCTATGAGCGCTACGCCAAGATCCGAAGGATGAAGGATGGGCGCTGGCGCATCTCCCATCCCAATGTGGCGCAGCAATATCGGCTCAATGTCGGCACGATCGTTGAAGCGCCGATGCTCAATGTGCGGCTCACGCGCAAGCAGGGCGCCGGCGGGAATGTGCGCGGCGGCTTGCTGCTCGGACAGGTGGAAGAATATTTCCTCGAGACACTCGCGCCCGGCGACACGTTCATCTTCTCGGGCCGCGTCCTTCGCTTCGAGGGCATCCGCGAGAACGAAGCTTTTGTCACCAATGCCGCGGGGCAGGATGCGATGGTGCCGTCCTACGCCGGCGGAAAATTCCCGCTTTCCACCTACCTAGCAGCCGAAGTGCGGGCGATGCTGGCCGATCCGTCCCGGTGGAAGGCGCTGCCCAACCAGGTATCGGATTGGCTGAGGATCCAGCAGGACAAATCGGTTTTGCCGCGCAAGGAGGACCTCCTGGTCGAGACCTTTCCGCGCGGCAATCGCTTTTACATGGTGGCCTATCCCTTCGAAGGCCGCCTCGCGCACCAGACCCTCGGTATGCTCCTCACGCGCAGAATGGAGCGTTTCGGGGCACGGCCGCTTGGGTTCGTGGCAACCGACTATGCTCTCGCCATCTGGGCGCTGGAGGACTTGGGGCATATGATTCGCCGCCAGAAGTTCTCGCTGGGCGCTCTGTTCGACGAGGACATGCTGGGGGAAGACCTTGAAAGCTGGCTTGCCGATAGCTGGCTTTTGAAGCGCACTTTCCGTAACTGCGCGGTCATTTCCGGTCTCGTGGAGCGGAACCACCCCGGAAAGGAGAAGACAGGGCGGCAGGTCACCGTTTCCGCCGACCTCATTTACGACGTATTGCGCACCCATGAGCCCGATCACATCCTGCTTCAGGCGACCTGGCATGATGCGGCAACCGGCCTTCTGGATGTGGCCCGTCTCGGCGAGATGCTGTCGCGCATCCGCGGCCGAATCATGCATAAGGACCTGGAGAGGATTTCGCCGCTGGCGGTGCCCATAATGCTGGAGATCGGCAGGGAGCAGGTGCCCGGCAGTGCGAATGAATCATTGTTGGGCGAGGCTGCGGAAAGCCTGATCGAGGAGGCCATGGGGGCATGAATCTTGCGCAGAGGATCGCGTGGGAGGCGGTGGAAATAGCCATTGCCGGAGAGCGTGCGGTCTGCGACCCTTCCGGAGCGCTCTACCTTCCCGCCGACCGGCTTCTGGTCGTCTCGGACCTTCACCTGGAAAAAGGATCCTCCTATGCACGCCGCGGCAGCTTTCTGCCGCCTTATGACACGATCGCCACTCTCAAGCGCCTCGCTGCAGTTGTCGCGCGCTGGCAACCTTCCATTGTAGTGAGCCTCGGCGACAGCTTTCACGATGCGGGCGGCTCCGGCCGCATGCCGGAGTCCTTCCGCGAGCATCTCCTCTCCATGATGTCGGGCCGCGACTGGTATTGGGTAGCGGGAAACCATGACCCGGCGCCGCCCGAAAGCCTGCCCGGTCATTGGGTGAGCGAACTGGCCTTGGGCAGCCTCGTCTTCCGCCACGAACCGGCGCGGGGCGCCGCAGGTGAGATCGCCGGTCATCTCCACCCGGGCGCACGCATCGTGCAGCGCGGGAGATCCGTACGCCGCGCCTGCTTCGCCTCCGATGGGCTACGCATGGTGATGCCCGCCTTCGGCAGCCTCACCGGCACGCTCAATGTGCTCGACCGTGCGTTCGCGGGCCTGTTCAGCCGCGATATGCTGACTGCCTATATGCTGGGACGCGACCGCGTCTATCCGATCGCGGGTGAGCTTCTCAGAGCCTGATTACCTCTCAATCGCGCCTGAAGACCAGCCTGCCGATCCAGCCGGTCAGGATGGCGAGCAGTACGGCGAAGACGCCGTAAAGGAAGCTTTCCTGCTGCGCGAATTCAAAGATCCGCTGCTCGACGCCGGCCTTGCGGATCGTGAGCGGCGCGGATGTTTCCCGAAGGAACACGCCATTCCGGAAGAGAAAGGCGCGGGCCTTGTGGGTGCCCACCGGCACATGCGGCGCCAGGTAAAGCGTGGCGCGGAAAAGTGTGCGCGAGAGGAACTGCACGCCGCCCACATTCTCGGCATAAAGACCTGCCGCTTCCTTTTGCTCGCGCAGCGCGGCCGTAAATTCCTCGACCGTCATCGGAGCATCACCGGAATCGAGTGGCCGCAGATGGATATTGTCGACGCCGAGCGCCAAGCGGCTATAGCTGGCGGGGTCGGTGATGTCCTGGGGCGGGCGCGTCAGAGCGACGGAATAGGAGGCAGGCACATCCTTGAATTCCACCGATTCGGTGTTGATCCACATGCCGAGCACGCGCGTCTTCTTACGAACCACCGTCGTGCGGGGCGGACCCTCCAGAACCACGATCACGTCGTAGCGCCCCTGTCTGCTCACCATGGGATCCGCGTTGTCGAGCGCACCGAAGATCGTGAGATTGGTACCGGTGAAGTCCGACGTGATCGCAACGCTGTCGGTGGAGAGCCCGATCTGGATGCCCTCAGGCGGCGCCTCCTCCTGCTGGGCGGCAGCGTGGCCGGCCAGCAGAAAACCGAGCATCAGGACGACGAGGCGCGGAGCAAGCATCAGACTCCTCCGGCCAGGGAATAGAGGCTGGCCGGCCGCACGAAAAGATCGAACGCAAGCCTGAGCGCCACGGCGAGCACCAGCAGGGCGAGCAGCGCGCGAAGCTGCTCGCCGCGGAGCTTCTGCCCGACACGGGTTCCATATTGCGCTCCGGCGACCCCGCCGACCATGAGCAGGAATGCAAGAACGACATCCACCGTCTGATTGGCGGTGGAGTGCACGATGGTCGTGTATGCGGCGACGAAGATGATCTGGAACAATGAAGTGCCGACCACGACATTCGTGGGCACCTTCAGGAGATAAATCAGCGCCGGCACCATGATGAAGCCGCCGCCCACACCCATGACCGAGGCGAGAAACCCGATGGCGGCGCCGATGCCCAGCACGGGGATGATGCTCACAAAGAGCTTCGAAGCACGAAAGCGCACCTTGAGCGGCAGTTTGTGAATCCAGTTGTGCTGCCCTGAACGGCGAAGCGGTGCTTGCCCTCCCCGCGACCGCTGGATGGCGCGAACGCTTTCCACCAGCATCAGACCGCCAATCGAGCCAAGCAGGACCACATAGAGCAGCGAGACCATGAGATCGAGTTGGCCGAGGCTGCGCAGATAGGCAAAGACATAGATGCCGATACTGGATCCGACGAGGCCTCCCGCCAGGAGAACGAGGCCCAGCTTCACATCCAGGGTTCCGCGCTTGAAATGCGCAAGCGCACCGGAAAAGGAAGAGGCGATCACCTGATTGGCGCCGGTGGCAACGGCGATTGCCGGGGGCACATTGTAAAAGATCAGCAGCGGCGTGATGAGGAAGCCTCCACCGACGCCGAACATGCCGGAGAGGAATCCCACGGCGGCGCCCATGGCGAGGAGCACCACCATATTGACCGACATTTCCGCGATCGGGAGATAGATGCCCACCCGCGACACCAATAGAGCTAAATAAACAGCACGCAGCAGGACCGCCGCGCTTTGACCAATCGACTATTTCGTTCTTGCGCCGACAATAGGGCGAAGTCAAACACGCAGATCAGAAAACCTTGAAAAGTCGCGGGAATCCGGCGGACATACGAGACAAAGCCGCCGGATGGTTACCATGAGATTGACCTCAGCGACCCCTGGTTCAGGCTCCCGAATTGTTCTGGTCCAGCAGGGCCCTCACCAAAGGCTCATCTATCTCGCCCGTTTCAGCCAGACCGTTCTGCCGCTGGAAGGCGCGAATGGCCGTGCGTGTCTTTTCTCCCATCATGCCATCGGCAGGACCGGGATCGAAACCGATCTTGGTGAGGATGAGTTGGACATTCGAGATCGCCTTCTTCATGTCGACAGTCGCGGTGATCTCCTGAGCCGGTGTCCACTCCGAGGGAATGGAGACCACATTGGCCATGGGATTTCCTTCCCGACTTGTCCAGAGCTTCGCCTTGCCCTGTGCCTGCGACAGGTCCGCGTCCGACATGGTCTTGGCAATCTCGTCGCGCTTGGCAGCCGCATCCGAGTCACCCGTGCGGGCAACGATGTCGAACCACTTGTAAGCCTCGACCAGGTCCAAGGGGATGCCTACGCCCTTCGCGGCAAGGATGCCAAGGTTGAACTGGCTGTCGGTGACACCCAGGTCGGCCGCTTCCTGGAACCAGCGGGCCGCGGACGCATTGTCGGCCGTTCCATCCACGCCCATGGCAAAGAGCACGCCCAGATTATGCATGGCGTTCGCGTTTCCCTGGTCCGCAGCGAGCTGATACCACGTCTTCGCTTTGGTGAGATCGCGTTCCACCCCCATGCCCTTCTCATAGAGGTTTCCGATGCGATACTGTGCCGGCGCCAATCCCATTTCCGCAGCGTATTCGTACCACTTTGCGGCCTCGCCCATATTGACGGGCACGCCACGCCCTTCGGCATAGCGGCTGGCGATCTCATAGAATGCTTCGGGCTTGCCGCTCGCCGCCGCATCGCGCAGTGCAGCCGGCTGAATTTCTGCCGGAATATCCAGGTTCCGGGCTTGGGGCGATACGATCGGCTCGGAAACCGTCGTCGGCGTGGAGTCTTGCAGACGCTGCGAAGAGGCGAAAGGAAGCATCTGCTCTTGCGGCAATACCGGTTGCTCGGAGATCAGTCTGGCAACACCATCCGCTTCATGCGGGTTCGGTTCGGAGCTCGGTTGAGCAATCTCGTGCTGGTGCTCCATGGCCGCCTGCGGCGCAGGTGCGGGTTCCTCGGTCTGGACGGCGTCCGTTTCCGCAACCGATGACCCGGCGGGTTGCGCGGCCGGGCTTTCCGGTGCCAGGTTTGCCGCTTGAGGAGCCTCCGGTTTGGTGGCCGGTGGGGTGGTCTGAACCTTCATCGGGTCGATGTCGAGCGCGGCCGATTGGGTCTCCGGCTCGGTCTGCGACGGCGTGCTCTGCTTTGTCGGTACGCTCGCCACATCCGTGTGGATGACCGTTCCGCCGAAATAAAGGCCACCGGCGATGAGAACTGCGGCTCCCATCGTCAGCAGAAGTTCCTTCTTGTGCCGGCTAAGCACCTTGGTGGCGCTGCTTTTGCGGCCCTCTTTGCGCGGGTTTTTCCTTCCCTTACCGGTGGCCTCAGCCTCGGCGGCGGCGGCTTGCGCAGCCCTTCGCGCCGCGGCGATGAAGTCTGCCTTCGTGACCTCTTCAGCGGGCCGCTCGCGCGCTTCGTATTGCTCGCGCACCCGGCGCATGATTGCATTGATGTCGGGCTTCCCGGAACCTGGCTCGAGCGGCTCGTCCAGCTGTTCCAGGTCGAGCTCGAGCGCTTCATCGGTAAGGACGGGCTCCTCGCGGTGAGCTTCGTTCTCCTCACGCCTTGCCGAGAATGCGCGGGTAAGACCGGCGAGCAGCTTGCGGGGCTCCTGACCATCGTCATCCGACATCTCACCATTCTCAAGCGCCGCCGCGGCAGCCGAAGCGGCTTCCACGGCTGCACGCTTGGATGCAGGCGCCGCTTGTGGTGGCGGGACCCGCTCATTGAGCAGGCGTATCGCGGAATCGAGCGGAGGCAGGCCCTCGGCATCGGTTTTCTCGGTCCCGGCCTCCAGCGAGCTTAGGCGATTGACGATCTTGAGAAGCGTGTCGTGTATGGCCTCGAACGTTTTCGTGTTGCGCTCATCCGACTTCTTGGTGAGCGTTTGCAGCTTCTCGAGCTCCGCCTCGAGCCTATCGTCTTGCGACCGTGCAACCGTCAGACGCTGCGCAACCTCCTCGGCGGCAAGGCGCGCTGCTTCCATCACGGCAGCACGGTTTTCCTCAATCGACCGTTCGATCTTGTCCAGGCGCGGGCGCAGATCCTTGAGCACTGGCAGGTCACGGCCGGGCTGGTTGAGATGCGCCGCGAGGCTGGCAACCTGTTTTTCCAGGTTCCTGATCACCTCGGGATCAACCGAACCTCCGGCGGCCGAGTTCTGAAGACGCCCGGAAATATCGTCGAGGCGAGCCTCCAAAGAATGCAGCTTGTTGTCTCCCGATGCATTGTGGCGCGAATTGTCCAAATGAGCCGCAAGCTCTGCGAAACGATCATCAAGGGCTGCGATCAGTCCGTTTTCCGTGTCGATGGTGCTGGCGCCCTGCTCGAGGCGATCGGCCATCTCCTCGAGACGTCGCTCCAGATCCTGAAAAAGCACATGGCCCTGCTGAATGGCCTCATGCGCCCGGCGGGCGATCAATTCGGAAAGGTGCGAGAAACGATCTTCCAGGCCGCGAAAGAGCCGGTCCGCCTGACGCTGTGGCGGGGTAGCATCGAGCTTCTCGCTGATTTGGGCCATCAGCCCGGTCACGCGATCCATTGCCTGCTCGGGCACATTGATCCGGCGAGCAATCTCGTCCACTCGCTCTGAAAGCGCGCCGAGCCGCTCGGCGATGACGCCTTCAGAGCGGTTCTGCACGAGTTCCTCCAATTGTGACGCCAAAGCGGAGATGCGCGCCTCGATACGCTGCAACTGGCCAGCGTCGAAAGTCGGTGAATGGGCGATTGCGGCCGACGCGGTGATCGCGCGCGAAATCTCGTCCAACCGCTCTTCTATCAGCGCATAGAGATCGGGGCCGTTCTTGTCGGACTGCTCTATGAACCTGTCGAGGGCGATGGCCAGCATATGGACACCCTGCTCCAGTGAGCGAAGCGAGAGTGAGTCCGGGAGGGAATTGATTGCGGCGCTGATTTCCTCTAGGCGGGCACCAAGCCTGTCTAGCACGGGATCTGCTCCGTGCATGCGGCCCTCGAGCGAGCGGACAGTGTCCTCGCGTGCCACATTGGAAAGAGCCGATCTCACCTGCTCGAGTTCGAGACGCATGAGCTTCGCGCCCTTATCGTCGCTCCGCTCCGCCACCCGCTCCATTGCGCTCGACAGGCGCTCGAGTTCCCCGCTCAGCTCGCGCGGCAGTGAAGAACGCGGTGCAACGGCGGCAACCCGTTCCATCTCTTGCCGCAATGCGCTCAATTCGCGACGCAGATCTGAATTCAAGGTACCGTGCATTTCCTCTCTAAGCGCCTTCAATTCCGTGGCAATGCCGCCGATCGAGGCGAGTTCATCTTCCTGCCGGCGGGTCTTTTCGATCTCCCGGGCGATGCGCTCCAAATTGGCGCGTGGCGAATCGGTGTGGCCGGATGGTTGTTGCTCGTCAGCTCGGCGGAGCATGCCGAAACGGTCGGAGAGCCGCTCCAACCGTTGGGCAATATCGCTTTCGGTGTAGCCGTCACGCGTGCCCCCATCCAGCGCACGCCCCAGCCTGCCTTCCAGCTGGCTCAGGGTTCTGCTGATATTCTGGCTGGCACTTTGGGGCACGGGCCCGGGCCGGCGCTGCCGCCCGGCATTGACATTCTCCAGGTACGACCGCTTCGTTTTCATCGAGTTGTCCGCTTTTGCGCGGCTGACGGTCGCCGCAGTTGGAACGCCACGCAGGGTACTTGGACTGCACCGCGAGCGGGCAGACATCCTGGAGACAATTCCCCCGCGATCGGAACACCGTGAATCGACGCGAAGCACACTGGCAGTCCGATGCGCAGACTTTCACCAATCATGGTAAACAAGAAGTTAATTTTTGCTCCCATACACCGGAATGTGAGCGATGGGGGCCTGTCTAAAGCCTTGAATTAATGCGGCGATAAATGAAGACTGTCCCTATGGGCAGTTTCGTCGCCCGTATTTTTAGCGTCGGCCCGGGAATTATCCCCACCGCGAATCGCGGCACAAGGCCATTAACCCGAAAGGGAACAAGTCATGGAACCAGATATTGCAGGACGAGCCAATAGCGCACCCGTACACAAACCTGCCCAGAAGCAGGCTCCCCATATCCGCATCGGCGAACTGGCGCGAGAATTCGACGTGACGCTCCGCGCGCTTCGGTTCTACGAGGACAAAGGGCTTTTGCATCCTAAGAGAAAAGGCCTGACGCGACTCTATAGCGACCGTGACCGGGAAAGGCTCAAGCTTATCCTGCGCGGAAGGAAGATCGGCTTCACCTTGCGCGACATGAAACAGATCCTGGACGTCTACGGCTCCGAGCGGGCCACCGCGCAGCAGCTGCGGGTGTTCCTGGACGTAGCGAGAAAGCAAATGGAATGGCTGGAGCAGCGGCATCGCGAAACCGAAGAAGCCGCGCGCGAACTCTCGGCGATGATCCGCGACGTCCGCGACCGGATCTCCCGTGCGGCCTAAAATCGACGCGGTCCGACTCCCGAAATGACAACATAGGATTGCGAGGCAAACCCTCGCAATCCCCGCAGCCCCGCACTGCTCAGCCGCCCCTTGACCAATCTTCGCACGTGACCTTGACGTTTACGCAAACGTCAATAATTGCTACCTATCATGCCGTTCGTCGTGCGAGATCCAGGGAGCACTTCATGAGCACTTACCGGGCGCCAGTACGGGAGACCGCGTTCATCATTCGCGATGTGCTGAACTATCAGCGCTTCGGCAATATCGCCGGTTACGGCGAGCTCTCGCCCGACGTGCTCGACGCGATCCTGGAGGAAGGTGCCAGACTGGCCGAGAATATCATGCAGCCCCTGAACCGTACGGGCGACATGGAAGGCTGCACGCGGCATGAGGATGGCACTGTCTCAACGCCAAAGGGTTTCAAGGACGGATACCGCCAATATTGCCAGGGCGGCTGGATGGGTCTCTCCGCGCCCGCCGAATATGGCGGCCAGGGCCTGCCCTATCTGGTTCACACCGCTGTCGGCGAATATCTCTCCTCTGCCAATATGGCGCTGATGATGTATCCGGGCCTTACGCAAGGCGCGATCGCGGCAATCCTTGCCCACGGCTCCGACGAGCAGAAGCAGACCTATCTGCCGAAGCTGGTGGAAGGAACCTGGACCGGCACCATGAACCTGACCGAGCCCCATTGCGGCACGGATCTGGGTCTTCTGCGCACCAAGGCCGTGCCGAACGGCGACGGCAGCTATAAAATCTCCGGCCAGAAGATTTTCATCTCCGCGGGCGAGCACGACATGGCGGAGAATATCGTCCACCTCGTGCTGGCCCGCATCGAAGGGGCGCCTGAGGGGACGAAAGGCATCTCGCTCTTCATCGTGCCGAAGCTGCAGCTCGATCAGACCGGCAATCCTGCCGGTCCCAACGGCGTCTCCTGCGGCTCGATCGAAGAAAAGATGGGCATTCACGGCAACGCCACCTGCGTCATGAACTATGACGAGGCGCAAGGCTACCTGCTTGGCGCGGAGAATGGCGGGCTGAAGGCGATGTTCACGATGATGAACGAGGCGCGCCTTGGTGTTGCTCTTCAAGGCCTCGCCGTGGCCGAAGCGGCCTACCAGAATGCTGCCGATTATGCTCGCGACCGCCTGCAGGGACGCTCGCTTTCCGGCGCCAAGGTACCGGACAGGCAAGCTGACCCAATCATCGTGCACCCGGATATCCGCCGCAACCTGGCCACGATCCGAGCCTTCAACGAAGCCGGCCGAGCGCTCCTTCTCTGGACCGCGCTGCAATCGGATATCGCGCACCGCAGCGAGGACGAAAAGGCGCGGCAGATGGCCGAAGACCACCTTGCCCTCATGACGCCCGTGCTGAAGGGCGTCCTTACCGACAAGGGTTTCGAGCATGCGGTGATGGCGCAACAGGTCTTCGGCGGGCACGGCTATATCGAAGAAAACGGTATGAGCCAGTTCGTGCGCGATGCCCGCATCGCCATGATTTATGAAGGCGCCAACGGCATCCAGGCACTCGATCTTGTAGGCCGCAAGCTCGCCCAGGACGGGGGGCGTGCGGTGCAGACCTTCTTCAAGACGGTCGGCGACTTCTGCGAGGAGCACCGTTCGGACGAGAGGATGGCGCCCGATACCAAGGCGCTCAAAAAGGGGCTGAACGACCTGCAGGCGGCCACGCTCTGGCTCATGCAGAACGCGGTGCAGAAACCGGACAATGCCGGCGCCGCCTCCTACGACTACATGCACCTTTTCGGTCTCGTGGCGCTGGGCTTCATGTGGGGCCGCATGGTCAAGACAGCGCGGGACCAGTTGGCGGCGGGCGCCGACGGCGATGCAAGTTTCCTTGAGCAGAAGCTGCTTCTCGGCCGCTTCTTCATGGAGCGAGCGATGCCCGAGACCTCCGCACATCTTGCACGGATATGTTCCGGCGCCGATACGATGATGGCTATTCCGGCAGAGGCATTTTAGGGTAGCCCCGAGCAGGCGAGGATAAGGGAGACGGGAAATGGCTCAGGCATATGTCTATGATGCCGTGCGCACGCCGCGCGGCCGCGGCAAGAAGGACGGTTCACTGCACGAGGTGCCGGCGGTCCGGCTAGCCGCAAAGACGCTGGAAGCCGTCCGCGATCGCAACGCGCTCGACACGAGGCTTGTCGACGACATCATCTTCGGATGTGTCGATCCGGTTGGCGAAGCGGGCTCGGTGATCCCGCGCTCGGCCGCCTTCGAAGCCGGCTACGACAACAAGGCGCCGGGCATGCAGATCTCGCGCTTCTGCGCCTCCGGCCTTGACGCCATAAATCTCGGTGCCGCCAAAATCGCCGCCGGCTCCGACGAGATCGTGATCGCGGGCGGTGTGGAGTCCATGTCGCGGGTCGGGATGGGCATGTCGGGCGGCGCCTGGTTCATGGACCCGTCCGTCGGCCTGCCCGCCTATTTCATGCCGCAGGGCGTTTCCGCCGATCTCATCGCCACCAAATACGGCTTTTCGCGCGATGACGTGGATGCCTATGCGGTCGAGAGCCAGAAGCGGGCGAAGAAGGCCTGGGACAAGGGTTATTTCAAGAACTCGGTCATCCCGGTCAAGGACCAGAACGGCCTCACGATCCTCGACCACGACGAGCATATGCGCCCGGAAACGAACATGCAGGCTCTGGCTTCCCTCAATCCCTCCTTCGTCATGCCGGGCGAGATGGGCGGTTTCGATGCGGTGGCCGTGCAGCGCCATCCCGAGCTTGAGAGCGTCAACCACGTTCATCATGCCGGCAACTCCTCGGGGATCGTGGATGGTGCAGCGGCGGTGTTGCTCGGCTCCAAAAGTGCCGGCAAATCAATGGGCTTGAAGCCCCGGGCGAAGATTCGCGCCTTCACCAATATCGGCTCCGAACCTGCCCTCATGCTCACGGGTCCGGTGGATGTGACGGAGAAGCTTTTGAAGAAGGCCAAGATGAAGCTCTCCGACATCGACCTTTTCGAACTCAACGAGGCCTTCGCCTCGGTCGTGCTTCGTTACATCCAGGCCTTCGACATCGACCGCGAGAAGATCAATGTGAATGGCGGCGCGATCGCCATGGGCCATCCCTTGGGTGCCACGGGGGCCATGATCTTCGGCACGGTGCTAGACGAGCTGGAGCGGCGGGACCTGAACACCGCATTGGTCACGCTCTGCATCGGCGCCGGCATGGGCACGGCCACCATCATCGAGCGCGTCTAGAGGGAGGGGAAAGAGCATCATGGCCGACTACAAGAACTTCACCGTCGAGACCGATGCCGACGGCATCGCGCTCGTCACCTGGGACATGCCCGACCGCTCCATGAATGTCTTCACCGAGGAGGTGATGGACGAGTTGGACAGGATCATCGATCAGGTCGCCGGCGACGCCACGATTAAGGGCGCGGTCTTCACCTCCGGAAAGGATAGCTTTTCGGGCGGCGCTGATCTGACGATGCTGCAAAAGGTGTTAGGCCAGTTCCACAAGGAGAAGACGAAGAATCCCGAAAAGGCGATGCGGGAACTCTTCGACAATGCCGGCCGCATGAGCTGGCTTTGGCGCAAGTTGGAGACCTGCGGCAAGCCCTGGGTCTCCGCTATCAACGGCACCTGCATGGGCGGCGCCTTCGAGCTTTCGCTTGCCTGCCACGGCCGCGTTGCGGCGGATGATGAGACGGTGAAGCTCGCCCTGCCCGAGGTCAAGATCGGGATCTTCCCGGGCGCCGGAGGCACCCAGCGCGTGCCGCGGCTCGCCAACACGCAGGAAGCCCTGCAGATGCTCACATCCGGCCAGAACCTTTCGCCCACGCGGGCGAAAGCGATGGGCCTGGTGCACGAGATCGCTCCCCGGTCGAAGCTCGTCGATACGGCGAAGAAGATGATCAAGGACGGGTTGAAACCGGTGCAACCTTGGGACGAGAAGGGGTTCAAACTCCCTGGCGGGCCGGTCTACTCGGCCGCAGGTGCCAATCTCTGGCCGCCCGCGATCGCCATCCTGCGCCGCGAAACCTATGGCAATTATCCCGGCGCCACCGCCATATTGAAATGCGTCTATGAAGGGCTTCTGGTACCCTTCGATACGGGTCTCCGCATCGAACAGCGCTATTTCACCGAAATCATGCGGAGCAAAGAAGCGGCGGCCATGATCCGCTCGCTTTTCGTCTCGTTGCAGGAACTCAACAAGGGCGCGCGCAGGCCGAAAGAAGTCCCGGCCAAGAAGTTCCGCAAGATCGGGGTTCTCGGCGCGGGTTTCATGGGCGCCGGCATCGCGTATGTCACGGCAAAGGCGGGCATCCCGGTGGTGCTGATCGACCGCGATCAGGAATCCGCCGACAAGGGCAAGGCTCATTCGGCCGACCTGATGGATGGCCTCATTAAGAAGGGGCGCGCCACGGCGGAAGAGAAGGAGAAACTCCTCTCCCTCATCACGGCGACGCCGGATTATGCCGCGCTTGAAGGCGCCGATCTCGTGATCGAGGCGGTATTCGAGGATTCCAATGTGAAGAAGGAGGCAACGGAAAAAGCGGAAGCCGTTCTCAAATCCTCTGCCATCTTCGCCTCCAATACCTCGACGATCCCGATCACCAGCCTCTCAAAGAATTCGGCCCGGCCGAAAAATTTCATCGGCATCCACTTCTTCTCACCGGTCGACAAGATGATGCTCGTGGAGATCATCCTCGGCAAGAAGACGAGCGAAAAGGCTTTGGCGGTCGCGATCGATTATGTCCGTGCGATCAAGAAGACGCCGATCGTCGTGAACGACACGCGCGGCTTCTATGTGAACCGCTGTGTGCTGCGCTACATGCAGGAAGCCTATTCCATGCTGATCGAGGGCGTGCCCGCGCCGATGATCGAGAACGCCGCTAAAATGGCCGGCATGCCCGTGGGGCCGCTCGCGCTCACCGACGAGACGGCGATCGACCTCGCCCAGAAGATCATGAAGCAGACGATCCGCGATTTGGGCGAGAATGCAGTCGATCCGCGCCATATGGAGCTGATCGACACCATGGTCGACAAGCATGGAAGGCGCGGGCGCAAGAACGGCAAGGGATTTTACGAATACCCGCAGAAGCCGGCGAAGAAGTTCCTCTGGCCGGGACTCAAGGATCTCTACCGTCAACAGGATCCGGACAAGATCGATGTGGAGGAGTTGAAGGCCCGGTTCCTCTATGTGATCGCGCTGGAGGCCGCACGCGTGATGGAGGAAGGGATCGTCACCGACCCGCGGGAAGCGGATGTCGGCTCCATACTCGCCTTCGGCTTCGCGCCTTATACCGGCGGCGTCCTGTCCTTCATCGACGGCATCGGCGCCGCCGAATTCGTCAAGCATGCGCAGCGCCTGCAGAAGAAGTATGGCAAACAGTTCAAGCCGCCGAAGCTTCTTGTCGATATGGGCGACAAGGGCGAGACATTCTACGCCCGCTTTGCATCTGCAACCGCTGGCGACATGAAGAAGGCCGCCTGACGGGAACCGGCTCTTCAGTCGCGGAGAGCCGGCGCCTATTCATGGAAAGGCGAAGAGAAACACATGTATGTCTGGTTCAGACTCCTCCGCGTGGCGCTGACGGGCCGCCGCCGGGGACGCTTCAGGATGGGCGATGAAAGCAGGATCCCGCTCCGCTGCCTGCCCTCCGACATCGACATGAATTTCCATCTCAACAATGCGCGCTACATGATGCTGGCCGATCTCGGACGGATGGACATTTTCTTCCGCAGCGGGCTCATGGCTGCAGCCCGCAAGCGTGGTTGGGGGCCGATGCTCGGGGGCCTGCAGGTGAGCTATGTGCGGGAGATCCGCCCGTGGCAGCGCTTCGAACTGGTCTCCACCGTCGAGACTTGGGGCGGCACGCAGATCATCGGCCGCCATCGCTTCGTGCTGGCCGATGGCCGCACGGGGGCGATCATCCTCACCACCGGCGGCATCTATGATCGCCGAAACCGGCGCTTCGTGGAAATCTCCGAGGCCATGGCCGCGATCGGCCATGACCAGCCGCCACGTCCACCGACCGCGGAAGAGAAGGCCTTCATGGCCTCGCATCAGGGCCTGCGGGCGCTGGCAAAAAGCTTGAACTAGGCCCTTTCCCGCTGCACGTCGCCCCTCTACTTTCCAGCCAGCAGTCAAGCCGACCTGGAGACCTCATGCCCACCATCATCGACTATTATATGACGTCCGTTTCGCCCTACACCTATCTCGGGCATCAGACCTTTCGCGCGATCGCGCATAAACATGGCGTGTCCGTTCGCGTAAAGCCGGTAAATATCGGGCCCGTTTTCGAGAGTTCGGGTGCCCTGCCCGTTGCACAGCGGCCAGCGGTGCGGCAGCGCTACCGCAAGATAGAACTGCAGCGGGTGGCGGACTATCGCGGAATGCCTATCCACGTAGTGCCCAAATTCTGGCCGGTGGACCCGACCCTTGCCGATCACACCATCATCGCCGTGATCGAGGCCGGGCACGATCCCCTGAGCTATATGGATCGGGTGCTGGCCTCCGTCTGGGCCAATCAGGAGGACATCGCCGATGCCGGAACGCTCGCCTTCCATCTGAAGGCGGAGGGCTTGGATGCCGACGCCGTCCTGGACGCCGCTGGCAAGCCGGAGACTGCGGAAATCCGCGCACGGAACACTCAAGATGCAATCGCGGCCGATGTGGTGGGGCTGCCCGCCTGGGTGCTGAACGGAGAGCCATTTTGGGGCCAGGACAGGCTTGAATATCTCGATCAGGCCCTGGCGAGCGGTCGCAAAGCTTTCACTGCGTGAGCCAAGCGTTTATGGACAAGCCATTCCGCAAGGGTTAGAACAGCGGGTCCGAGGGTTTTTCCAGCCTTGGAAACGACAGACTGCGGAGGAAGAGGGGCGTGCTTTCCCACGAGAAGGTCTGGGCGGCTATTGACGCGCTTGCTGCGCGCCATTCGTTGTCCGCCTCAGGTCTTGCCAGGAAAGCAGGGCTCGATTCCACCGCCTTCAATCGGTCCAAGCGTTACTCTCCTGATGGCAGGCCGCGTTGGCCCTCGACGGAATCGCTCGCCAAGATCATGGATGCGACCGGCGTTTCGCTTGGCGAATTCACGGCCCTGATCGAAGGAATGGCGGAGCCGGCGCGGCGCAGGAATGGCCGTATCAGCGTGCCGCTGATCGGTTTTGCCCAGGCGGGAGCTGGCGGATATTTCACCGATGCCGGTTTTCCCGTGGGCCAAGGATGGGAGGAGGTGGAACTCCCCGGCCAGGTGAGCGAAGCTGCCTATGCACTGGAGGTGCAGGGTGATTCAATGCTGCCGCTTTACCGCAACGGCGATCTCTTGGTGGTGGAGCCATCCGCTCCGGTAAGGCGGGGCGACCGTGTGGTGGTCAGGACGCAGGAGGGCGAGGTGATGGCGAAGATCCTGCTGCGGCAGTCGTCCCGGCAGATCGAGCTCCTGTCGCTCAATCCGGATCACCCGAACCGCGTGCTGGACAATGAAGAAGTGGACTGGATCGCCCGCATCGTCTGGGCGAGCCAGTAGGCAAATGCCCTCCCCCCTTCGAGGGAGGGCAGATCCATTATACCGCGAGTTCTCCGGCCAGAGCCTTCTCGATCAAAACGCGTGTCTCTTGAAGTCCGTAGAGCGCGGCGAAAGACCCGAAACGCGGTCCCCGCTCCTGCCCCAGCAGAACCTGATAGAGCATCTGGAAGAAGGCGACGGAAACACCGGGGCCGCCGCTCGGACTCTGCTTTGCATGATCCTGGTAGCGCTCGATCCCACGCGCCACATCGAGCACCGCATTCTGGATCTCTTCGCCATCCGCGCTCTCCGGAAGAGCCGCAAGCTTATCCCGAAGCGCTTCCAGCGCCTGTCGCTCAACGGGATCCGGTTCGCGGAACTGCTTCGACGGCTTCACGAAATCGTCGAAATAGCGGATTGCATATTCAGTGAGCCTATCAAGCTCGGGATGAGTGTCGGGGGTCACGCCCGGCGCATAACGGGAGATGAAGCCCCAGAGCACGCCTTTCTCGCTCGCGTTGGAGGCGCTGACGAGATTGAGCAGCAGCGCAAACGGCACCGGCAGCTCAATCGCCGGCGGGTTGCCGTCGTGAATGTGCCAAACCGGGTTGCCCAGCCTGTTTTGCCAATCCTGACGGGGGTAGGCGGAGAGGAACGAATAGTAATCGTCCACGGCCTTCGGAATGACATCGAAGTAGAGCTTCTTCGCCGTCTTCGGCTTCTGGTACATGTAGAGCGATAGGCTCTCGGTCGGCGCGTAGGTCAACCACTCGTCGATGGTGAGCCCATTGCCCTTGGACTTTGAAATCTTCTGTCCCTTCTCGTCCAGAAAGAGCTCGTAGTTGAAGCCTTCAGGCGGCGTCCCGTCGAGCGCGGTGCAGATCTGCGCGGCCAGCTTGACGCTGTCGATCAGGTCCTTGCCCGACATTTCGTAATCAACGCCGAGGGCCGCCCAGCGCATCGCCCAGTCGGGCTTCCACTGCAGCTTGGCCTGTCCGCCAGTCACGGGCGTTTCGAAGCGCTCGCCGGTTTCGGGATCGCGCCAGACAATGGTGCCTGCATCAAGCTTACGCTCCTCGATCGGCACCTGCATTACCACCCCACTCTTCGGATGGATGGGCAGGAAGGGCGAATAGGTCTGCGCCCGCTCCTCGCGCAGCGAGGGCAGCATGATCGCCATGACCTCGTCGAAGCGCTCAAGGACCTTGAGCAAGGTCGCGTCGAACCGGCCCGATGCATAATATTCCGTCGAGGAAGCAAACTCGTAATCGAAACCGAACTGGTCAAGAAAGGCTCTGAGCCGCGCGTTGTTGGCTGCGCCGAACGAGCCGTGCTCGCTCCCGAACGGATCCGGCACGCGCGTCAAAGGCTTGCCGAGATACGCGCGAAGCATTTCCTGGTTCGGTACATTGTCAGGCACCTTTCTCAGGCCGTCCATGTCGTCCGAAAAGCAGAGGATTTTCGTCCTCACTTTGTCTTCGGTGATGATGCGGAACGCGTGCCGCACCATGGAGGTGCGAGCCACCTCGCCAAAGGTGCCGATATGCGGCAGCCCGGACGGGCCGTAGCCGGTTTCGAAAATCACCGTTTCAGGGAAGCTCTGTCCCTCGTAGCGTTTGACGATTTTCCGCGCCTCCTCGAAGGGCCAGGCTTTGCTTTCCGCAGCCGCCTGCAGCACTTCCGGGGTTAAGTCGAGCGCGTTTCCAAGCGTGATCGTCATTTGCTGTATCCGGTGAATGGTAGATGTTACCGCGTCCGGCGGCCACAAGGGCGGATTATGAGGCCGGATCGCCGTCTGGCGTGTAAGCCCACCAGCGCCATGCGTCAATCTCAACGCGATTCTTCGTTGCAGCCTGCTGGCGGCGTACCTACTTTCGTCGCTCACCGGAATGGAGAAGGATCGTATGACCGACAAGCCGTCGCCACAGGAAGCGCTGATCTATTTGATGGTCGTCATGTCCGCGGCTGACCGAGATATGACCGATGCCGAATTGAGCAGTATCGGACGGCTCGTGCGGACGCTGCCGGTCTTCGACGGTTTCGACCAGGAACGAATTCTCCCGACGGCGCGGCAATGCCAGCAACTTCTGCAGCAGCCGGATGGCCCCGAACGCGTGCTCGACCTGGTGCGCGACACCGTTCCACCGAGCCTTTACGATACTGCCTACTCCTTGGCCGTCGATGTCGTGGCAGCCGATCTCTATGTCGAGCCTGAGGAGATGCGCATGCTGCAGATCATACGCCGCAGGCTGAAGCTTGAGCCGCTGGTTGCTGCGGCGGTCGAACGTGCCGCGCGGGCAAGGCATCGCACTCTCGAAACAGCCCTTCAAGCTGCTCAGTAGAAGTTTACCGGGAAGTAACGGAGGTAGAGATCGGAAAGGGTTCCGTCCGCATCGATCTCCTGCAGCGCATAATTTAGCGCCTGGGCCAGCGTGGGCTGATCACTCCGCACCGCGATCGCGAGTCCTCGGCCCAGATATTCCGGCGCGATATACGCACCTCCCACAAAAACGCAGCAATTCTTGGCCGCCTCGCTCGGTAGCCAGAATGACAGGCGCATGCCGTCTCCGAAGATGGCGTCGACACTGCCTTGCGTCAGGGCGTTCTCGAGTTCCCTTTCGCCCGGAAAAGAGACGAGCGTGGCCTGCGTGAAAAGGTCGCGCAGCATCGTCTCATGCGCGGTTCCCGAAACCACGCCAACCCGTCTGCCCGCGATCGCCTTGTAGATGGGTTCACTGAGTTGGACATCCCGGCGAGTCACAAACCGTGCCGGAAACATCATATAAGAACGGGAGAACAGAAATTTCTCCCGACTTTCGGCAGTAATGGCCAGCCCGGCAATCACTGCCTCCCCGTCGCCGCGCTGGAGCGCGGATTCAAGCTCCTCGAAGGGGAGCGCCTGTATCTGGCATCGATTAAGCATGCCAAGCTCGCTGCAAATCGCCCGCGCAAGATCGATGTGGAGCCCGTTCAGACGACGATCCGTGTCGAGAAAGTTGAAGGGGAAGAAATCGGTTGTGGTCAGAAACCGCAACCGCTGGAAGGGCGTCATGTCCGGCTTTGCCAGGCGCTGTTTGGCATCCCAGAAACTCGGAATGTCCGCACGGGCGGCGGGCTGCCCGGCGGCAATGGCCAGCATGAGGGCCAAGACGAGACTCTTCGGGTTGCGCAAGCACAAATCTCCATTCACCAGCGCTTTTATATTCGAAAATTCTTTTCCCTCAACGCAATGAAAACGTGAGTGCGGCAGAGACCGGCAACCCGCATGCGGAGCAGAAAGCAAAACATTTATACTTTTGCGTGCATTCCCCATTGACTGTGGAAAACTTGTTAAACAATATGGACACGCAGGCGACCAACAGGGGTGGGAAATTCTTGGTCGTCAAGGGGGGTAATTATGCAAACGGAGCCTTTGGCCCGCCGTGGATGCGTAAGCATTCGCGCCGGGGGTATTTGGCCGCATCTTTCTAGCCGCTTCGAACGCGTTATGGCCAAATAGGCTTCAGGGCGTCTCCGCCCCACGTCAACGTAACGTATCCTTGATATTCAGCGGAGTTAGGGCCTCATGTATATGAGTGGCTCAGGCAGCATTTTGCGCGCCGAAATGATTTCGAATCCTACCGATCTTCCGTACGAGATCGACGGATCGTTCCACGTATCGCCATCGGGTCTTGCCCATTGGCGGCCGATCCTGGAACAACTGGGCGTGCCTTTTCGCGAGATGGAGAATATCGAGCGGAAGGCGCAGCTCGCGGGCGTTCCCTTCCAGATTGAACTCCAGTCTTCAGGGATTGTGCGCGAAGAAGCCCTATTTCAAGCATTCGCGGCGCATCTGGGCCTACCCTTCGATGCGGAAATCGCCCCTGAAAGCCTCTTTCTGCCGGAAGGAAAGGGGTTGGAGGCACTCCGCCTACCCTATGGTACCGGCCCCGTTATCGCGCTGAAGGATAGAGGTCGGACCACCTATCTCGTCGCGCCGGAGCGCCTGGATATTTCGGCAATGCAGCGTTTTCTCAAGCAGCACAACGATATCGCAAGTTGCATCCGCATAGTGCCGCCGACGGTATTGCGCAACGCCCTGAGACATCGCGCCAAGGAAAGTTTGGCGCGCATGGCGGTCAATGGCTTGTTCGAGGCGATGCCCGAATTTTCCGCCCGCAACGTGCTCAATGCCTGGCAAGGCTTCGCGCTCGGCAGTGTCGGCGCCATTCTCGTGATGCTCGTCATGCTCGCGCCGTCATCCGCGCTGATCGGCCTGCATCTTCTGCTTTCGGTATTGTTCCTCGCCTGCGTTTTGTTACGGGTGGCAGTCAGCCAGGAAGCGCGACAGCCTTCTCCCCCCACCAGTCTCACGGCAATGCGGCCGGACGAAATGCCTGTTTATACGGTGCTGGTCGCACTTTACCGGGAGGCCGAGGTCGTCCCGGATCTGCTCGTGGCGCTGGGCCGGCTCGTGTGGCCTCGCAGCAAGCTGGAGATCAAGCTTGTCTGCGAAAGCGACGACCACGAGACTCTTGCCGCCATCCGCGCACAGCAGTTGCGCTCCTATATCGAAGTCATCGAAGTGCCGCCGTGCGGCCCGCGCACGAAGCCCAAGGCACTATCCTTTGCGCTCCCTTTGGCCACCGGAGAGTTCGTCGTCCTGTTCGATGCCGAAGACCGGCCGCACCCGTTCCAGTTGGTCGAGGCTTGGGAGCGTTTCCGCAGTGAAAGTGATGACCTCGCCTGCCTCCAGGCACCGCTGGTGATCACGAACAAGGGAGAAAGTTGGATCGCGTCGATGTTCGCCTTCGAATACGCGGCCCTTTTCCGCGGCATTCTGCCCTGGCTGGCCAAACGCGGCCTTGTCCTTCCGCTCGGCGGAACGTCCAACCATTTCCGCCGCGCAGTGCTCGAGCGTGTCGGCGGATGGGACCCGTGCAATGTGACCGAGGATGCCGATCTTGGACTGAGGCTCGCGCGGATGGGCTACAAGACCGGAACGATAAGCCTGCCCACCTATGAGGACGCTCCAGCGACTGCGCGCATCTGGCTGCCTCAGCGTACCCGCTGGTTCAAAGGCTGGATGCAGACCTGGCTGGTGCATATGCGAGACGTGCCCAGGCTCTATCGGGAACTCGGAAGAACGTCATTTCTCATCACCCAGATCCTGACATTGGGCATGTGGATCTCTGCCCTCGCCTATATCGGTTTTCCGATAAGCGCGGGCACCATGCTGACCATCATGGCAATCCAAGGCGACTTCCTGAGCCACTACACGGCACTTCTTGCGCTCGATATCGTGAATGTCGTGTTCGGGCATGGCGCCTTCCTGGCGCTAGGCTGGCGAGCCCTGCCCAAGACGGAGCAGCAAGGCCTGTGGTGGCACATGCTCTGCATACCCTTCTATTGGCTGCTGCTTTCTGCCGCCGCGTGGCGAGCGCTGTGGCAACTCTACCGATGCCCGCACGCGTGGGAGAAAACGCCGCACCGCCCCAGCCGGTGGAAGACGCGAGAGGTTCAGCGCAGGAAACCTGGCCCGAACCCGACGATGGTGGGGTCCTCTTCGCCAATCGCTTCCTCGTCCCGACCGGCATAAGGCAGGGAAAGGAGGATGCGGCGGATGACGGCAAGCCGGGCGCGCCGCTTGTCATTGGCAAGAATAATGGTCCAGGGGGCGTAGTCCGTGTGCGTCCTCTCGATCATGATATCCCGCATACGGGTATAATCGTCCCACTTCTCCATACCGGCGATATCCATCGGAGAAAATTTCCAACACTTCAGCTGGCTGTGTACACGATCGTGGAATCGCTTGAGCTGCGTTTCCCGGCCGATGTTCAGCCAGAATTTGAAAAGCGGAATGCCCTCGTTCACGATGGAGCGCTCGAAGTCAGGCGTTTCTCGAAGGAAATGCTCGTGCTGGGCCGGGGTGCAGAAACCCATCACCGGTTCGACCGTGCCGCGGTTGTACCAGGAACGATCGAAGGTGACGAACTCTCCTGCCGTCGGGAAATGCGTGATGTAGCGCTGGTAGTACCATTGGCCGAGCTCGGTCTCGGTCGGCTTCGGCAGTGCCACATTGCGCGCAGTACGCGGATTCATGTTTTGCCGGAGATGATGGATCGAGCCGCCTTTGCCTGCCGCGTCGCGGCCTTCGAAGAGCGCTATCACGCGGCCGCCGGTCGCCTGCAGCCAGCCCTGCAACTTGACGAGCTCGATCTGCAGCCTCTCCAGCTCCTTCGCATACTTCCTGCGTTTGAGCTTTTCCTTATATGGATAGCCGCCGGCGCTCAGAGCCCGCTCCTCGATCCAACGCGGGAGCTTGGGATCCGCGATATCGAATTTGCGCTTCACTCCATCGACATCGAGCAAAAGCGGCTTCGAAGCAGGGAGCGAAGACTTATCCAGAGGCTTGTTCATAAACTTTATTCCTTGCGGCATTAGGCTCGATGCTAGTCGCGGCGGCTGGGACGGTCTAGTAGCGGGGCAAGGGCGCGGGAGATTGATGAACATCAGGCTGAAGTCTTTGTTACCAGACCTGTTCACATCTGCGGGCAAGCGGCTCGTCCGCCACCGTTTTGTGCTGGCTTCCTCGGTGATCGCGTGTTTGACGCTCGATCTTGCCTATGGAGGCAGAGGGATCGGCGCGGCGATCGCGGTCGCCTTCATCATGGCAGCAGCTCTGCTTGTACCCGGCAGAACCGCCGAGAAGCCAAGGGAAGAGCGTCGCGACGGCGCCACGAGGATTGAAACGCTCCTTGCTACGGACCTGGCGGAAGCTGTCCAGGATCCTCTTTTCGTCTCCAATGCGAGTGGCGATATCGTGTATGCGAACGAGGCCGCGTCGGTTGCGTTCGGGACTGTTGCGCCCGGAATGCCCCTGCAACTCAAGTTCCGCGCACCGGAGATGCACGATTTCATCGCCCGCGTGATGGAAGGGGGAGCCGGCCCCTTCGGAATAGATTACGTAGAGCGTGTGCCGCTCGAAAGGGCCTACCGGGTATCCGCCACACGGATCGGCGACGGTTCCGGGTTGTTCGTGCTCTTGTTCCGCGACCAGAGCGAGGCGCGCCGCATCGACCGGATGAGAGCGGATTTCATAGCGAATGCGAGCCATGAGCTGAGGACGCCCTTGGCATCCATCGCCGGCTTCATCGAAACGCTGCGCGGGCCGGCTCGCGACGACCCGAAGGCGCGCGAAGCCTTCCTGCAGATCATGCAGGACCAGACCTCGCGCATGGCCCGGCTCATCGATGACCTGCTCTCGCTCTCGCGCCTGGAGGTAAAGCCTTATGGAAAGCCCAGCGAGAGGGTGGATTTACGAATGGTGGTGGGTGGAGTGCGCGATGCTCTTGCCGCGCGTGCCAAGGATTCAGGGGTGGAAATCGAACTCGACATGCCGCCCGAACCACTCGAAGTGCTGGGGCATCGCGACGAGCTCTTCCAGGTATTCGAGAATCTGCTCGAGAACGCCTGCAAATATGGCAGTTCCGGAGGGCGCGTTGTCGCCTCGGCCCGCAAGGCCGCCGATGGATCGGAAAGGATCGTCACCATTCGGGATTTCGGTCCCGGAATCCCGGAGGAGCATATCCCTCGCCTGACCGAGCGCTTCTATCGCGTCGAGATAGGCGCCGGCCGCCCGCAGAAGGGCACGGGCCTCGGCTTGGCCATCGTGAAGCACATTCTTACGCGCCACGACGCACGGCTTTCCATCCGCTCGAAAATGGGAGAGGGGTCCTCCTTCACCGTCCATTTCCCCGCGCCGGACTAACCGCGAGCGCGCCTTTTCTTTATTGCGCGGCAAATCTTCTCTTTCAGCCAGTTTCTTTTTTCCGTCATGTAGATAGCCTAGCTATGATGGTTACGGGGTGATTTGCTCCAGGAGGCCCCAGATGCAAAGCCAACACATCATGCGATCCTTCGATGAGGAGTTGCGGTTTCTCGCCAATCAGATCGGCGGGATGGGCGGCTATGCCGAACGCATGGTGGACGAAGCCGTTTCAGCGCTTGTGACCGGCGATCCCGCGCTGGCCCGAAAAGTCATCGCCGATGACGCCTTCCTCGACCAGAAGGAGCGCGAAATCGGCGAGAAGGCGGTGATCATCATCGCCAAACGCCAGCCCATGGCACGGGATTTGCGGGAAATCGTCGGCGCAATCCGTATTTCCGGCGACCTGGAACGCATCGGCGACCTTGGCAAGAACATTGCGAAGCGGGTCGTCGCCATCACTGAGACGCGCCAGCCGGTGCGGCTCTTTCGCGGGCTTTCCTCGCTCAGCGATCTCGCGTTGACGCAGCTGAAGGAAGTGCTCGATGCCTATGCTTCGCGCTCGGCGGAAAAGCTCGGCCTGGTTCGCGATCGCGACGAGGAAATCGATGCCATGTACACGTCGCTCTTTCGCGAGCTCCTGACCTATATGATGGAGGACCCGCGGAACATTACGGCCTGCACGCATCTGATTTTCTGCGCGAAGAACATCGAGCGGATAGGCGACCATGCGACCAATGTGGCCGAGACCGTCTATCATATCGTGACCGGCACCACGATGCCGCCCGAGCGGCCCAAGGAAGACCAGAGCCACAAGGTGGTGGCGCCCGTGCCGACGGAAACGTCCGAATAGAAGCCGGCCCTTCCGGCTTCCCGTTACTCCGCTACGCCCGCTTCAAAAAGGAAGGCGGCTGACGCCGCCCAAGAAGGTTGGTCCGCTCGTTATTGCCCGTCCCTTTATTTGCTGCGGCGACGCTCCCATGCGGGCTGATAGGCCAGCCGGGAGTGATAGGTGCAATAAGGGCCTGAATCGCCCGTATCGCCCCCACAAAAACTGAAATCGTCCGCAAGCGGATCACCGTTCGGCCACTTGCAGGTGCGCTCAGTGAGCTCGACCAGCTTCAGATTCCGCGAAATGGGAACCACCACATTCTCGACCGGACGCAGGAACTGATGGGTGACCGCTTCTTCCTCGAACTGCATCTTCAGCGCGGTGGCGCCGATGGAAGTGGCAACCGGCCGAGGGCTGGTGGCATGTTGCTTACGCGCGCTTGCCGCAGCGGCTGCGCCGCTCGCCGCAGCGGCGGTTGCCGCCTTCTTGCGGCGCGCAGGCGCAGCCGTGGCCCGCCCCCGGGCCGAAAGTTTCAGACGGTGTACCTTGCCGATGACAGCGTTACGGCTGACGCCGCCCAACTGTGCGGCAATCTGGCTGGCACTCAGCCCCTCCGACCAAAGCTTCTTCAAAAGTTCGACGCGCTCGTCAGTCCAGTTCATCAGGACAGGCTCCTGTGCAAGCGTGCGGAATCCCTGCCCCCTCTACCAGGCCAACGCCTGGTAGACACCACATCTACATGGGTCTGAAGGTCCGCCGCACGAAATCTAGTCGTTACCCGGTCAAACTACCTTATCGGTTGACTCGGTGACAAGAGTCCGACTCCGATCGCGAATCGGTTTTTGTGGTTTTCCCCAACTTGGGGCATTTCCGATAATCTTTCCTTCACATTCCACTTCGTCCCGGCAAACCGTCTTTTCGTTGACTTCGCGGGGGAAAACGCTGATAAAAACACCGCGTGCCGCCCCTGGGGCGGCATTTTGGTTTCATCAACCTTGCGGCCTGACGCCGTCGAGAATATCCCGGAGAACGTGTCCATGAGCGGTTCGGCGCTTTTCGATACTTTTGCGAGGCTCCCCCTCTCCTTCGAGCAGGGGGAAGGTTCGTGGCTTATCACCGCCGACGGGACGCGATACCTCGATTTTGCGGCGGGCATAGCGGTAAATTCGCTTGGACACGGCCACCCGCATCTCGTCGCGGCTCTGACGGAGCAGGCGAACAAGCTCTGGCATGTTTCCAATCTCTATGAGATCCCCGGCCAAAGCCGCTTGGGCGCACGCCTCGTGGAGCACAGTTTTGCGGACAAGGTGTTCTTCACCAATTCCGGCGCGGAAGCACTGGAATGCGCCATCAAGACGGCGCGGCGCTATCACTATGTCAACGGACAGGAAAGCCGGTTTAGGGTCATCACCTTTGAAGGTGCATTCCACGGGCGAACCCTCGCCACAATAGCTGCGGGCGGTCAGAAGAAATATCTGGAAGGCTTCGGCCCGAAGGTGGAAGGTTTCGACCAGATCCCCTTTGGAGATTTGCAAGCGGTCGAAAAGGCGATCACCCCCGACACCGCCGCGATCCTGATGGAGCCCATCCAGGGAGAAAGCGGCATCCGCGTGCCGCCGGCACAATTCGTGCGCGGCCTGCGTGACCTCTGCGATAAGCACGGCGTGCTGCTGATCTTCGACGAGGTGCAGACGGGCATCGGCCGCACCGGCAAACTCTTTGCTTATGAATGGACCGGCGTTACGCCCGATATCGCGACCATAGCCAAAGGCATAGGCGGCGGTTTCCCGCTCGGCGCTTGCCTTGCCACCGAAGAGGCTGCGAAGGGCATGACGCCGGGTGTCCACGGCACCACCTTCGGCGGCAATCCTCTTGCGATGGCAGTTGGGAATGCGGTGCTCGACGTTATCCTCGAACCCGGCTTTCTCGAGGAGGTCGCCCGCAAAGGCCTGCTCCTCAAGCAGGGCCTTGCCGCGATTGCCGACGAGTTTCCGCAGGTGGTTGAGGAAATCCGCGGCACGGGACTGCTATTGGGCATTCGTTGCAAGTTTCCACCCTCGGCCCTGCAACAGACCATGCGCGACGAGAAGATACTGGGTGCGCCAGCCGGCGATAATGTGCTTCGCCTCCTGCCTCCGCTCAATGTCACCGACGAAGACATCCAGGAAGGGCTGGAGCGCATCCATCGCGCGGTGGAGGCCCTGGCCTCGGCTCCCGCCATGACGGCATCGGCAAAGGTATGACCGCCGTGGCACGCAATTTCATCGATCTTTCGACCGTTTCAGCCACCGAACTCCGGTCCATGCTGGACGACGCGCGGGAGCGCAAGGCTCTGCTGAAGGCGGGCCAGGCCGACAAGCCCTTCGAGGGCAAAGTGCTTGCCATGATCTTCGACAAGCCGTCGACCCGCACGCGCGTTTCCTTCGACGTGGCCATGCGCCAGCTCGGCGGCGAGACCATCATGCTCACCGGCGCGGAAATGCAGCTCGGCCGCAGCGAGACAATCGCCGACACGGCCAAGGTTCTCTCGCGCTACGTAGATGCGATCATGATCCGCACAACGGCGCATGAGCGGCTGCTTGAGCTTGCCGAGAACGCGACCGTGCCCGTCATCAACGGGCTCACGGACGACACGCATCCCTGTCAGATCATGGCCGATATCATGACCTTCGAGGAGCATCGCGGCAGTGTGAAAGACAGGCTGTTCGCCTGGTCGGGCGACGGGAACAACGTTCTGCACTCCCTTCTGGAGGCCTCCGCGCGGTTCGGATTCCGATTAAATGTCGCGACGCCCGTTGGCAGCGAGCCTTCCGCTCACTATGTGGAGTGGGCAAAGGCCAATGGCGGGCGCATAACGCTTACCCACGACCCGGAAGCGGCGGTGCGCGACGCAGACTGCGTTGTGACCGATACCTGGGTCTCGATGGGCCAGGAACACCGCGCCCGCGGCCATAACGTGTTCCAACCCTTTCAAGTGAACGAGAGGCTGATGAGCTTCGCGAAGAAGGACGCACTTTTCATGCACTGCCTGCCCGCCCATCGTGGCGAGGAAGTGACGGACGCCGTGATAGACGGGCCGCACTCGGTGGTGTTCGACGAGGCCGAAAACCGGCTGCACGCGCAAAAAGCCGTTCTCGCCTGGTGTCTCAGCCAGTGAACGACAACACAACAAAATTGGGCGATTTCGGTTTCGCCGGTGACGATCACGTCGTGCCCTTCGAGGTGGAGGGGCTCGACGTGCGTGGCCGCGCCGTGCAGGTCGGTGCCATGCTCGACCAGATCCTGGAACGCCATGAATACCCGGAGCCGGTCTCGCGGCTGCTGGCCGAAGTCGTAGTGCTCACCGTCCTGCTCGGCAGCTCCCTTAAATTCGACGGCAAGTTCATCGTCCAGACGCGGTCTGACGGCCCGGTCGATATGCTCGTGGCGGATTTCTCCACCCCGGGTTCGGTACGCGCCTATGCCCGGTTCGACGAAGCCCGGCTTGCCGAAGCCGTTGAGCAGGGAGCAACTTCGCCCGAAGCCCTCCTCGGGGCAGGCGTTCTGGCGCTGACGATCGATCAAGGCCCCTATATGCAGCGCTATCAGGGGATCGTGCAGCTTGACGGCTCCACGTTGGAGGATGTGGCGCGCAGCTATTTCCGCCAGTCGGAGCAGATCCCGACAGAAGTGCGCCTCGGCGTTGCACGCATGGTCGTTCCCGGCGAGAGTGGCGGAGGGCGGTGGCGCGCTGGCGGCCTGCTTATTCAGTTCCTGCCGTCCGCGCCTGAACGTGCCCGCATGTCAGACCTGCCGGGCGGCGATGGCGACGATGAGAACGAAGGCAACGGTCATCCCGAGGACAATGCCTGGCAGGAAGCGCTGGCCTTGCTCAACACGGTCGAGATCGATGAGCTGCTTGATCCCACTGTGGGCGCCGAAAGGCTCCTCTACCGGCTCTTCCACGAGCAGGGAGTGCGGGTCTATGAGGGCGTGAACGTCATCGATAACTGCTCCTGCTCGCGCGAGAAGATCAAGAGCATCCTCGACGGGTTCACCGCCGAGGAAATCAAGGAAAGCACCGAAGACGGCGTGATCCGGGTCAATTGCGAATTCTGTTCGAAGGAATATCTCTTCGACCCCAGGGAGTTCGAGGAGGAGCAGAATTCGGGAGGCTCGGCCGACAGCTGAGCCCCTCGCGGCACTTTTGCCCCTAATGATTGTCGCGCGGCGTTCCCTTCTCGGTGGCGATGCGCTGGTACCGGACCGCCGGCTTCAACACCATGCCCTCGGAAAGCTGATCCACCATTGACCGCTGGATTTCCTGCCAGGGCGTCTGGTGACCAGGATAGTGATAGCCGCCGTCGGCCTTCAGAGCCGTCCGGCGGCTCTCCAGTTCCTCGTCACTCACGAGCATGTTGGCGGTTCCGGTCTTCAGGTCGATCCGGATGCGGTCGCCTGTCCTGAGCAGAGCCAAGCCACCACCCACCGCCGCCTCGGGGGACGCATTCAGGATGGAAGGCGAGGCGGAGGTGCCAGACTGCCTGCCATCCCCGATGCAAGGCAGCGAATGAACGCCGCGCTTGATCAGGTAAGCTGGCGGGCGCATGTTCACCACCTCGGCCCCGCCGGGATAACCGACCGGGCCTGTGCCACGCATCACGAGGATGCAATATTCATCGATATCCAGTGCCGGATCATCGATACGGTGGTGATAATCTTCAGGGCCGTCGAAAACGACCGCCCTGCCCTCGAAAGCTTCCGGATCATTCGGGTTGGAGAGATAGCGCGTGCGGAATTCCTCCGAAATCACGCTGGTCTTCATGATGGCGCTGTCGAAAAGATTGCCCTTTAGATTGATAAAGCCGGCGCTCCTCTTGAGAGGTTCCGAGACAGGACGGATCACCTCTGCATCGATCGTCACCGCGCTCTCGCAATTCTCCCCGAGCGAACGCGCATTCACGGTTTTCGCCTCCGGATGCGGCAGGAGATTGGCTCTCATCAGCTCCGCCACCACGGCCGGCACGCCGCCCGCGCGGTGAAAATCCTCTCCAAGATACTCGCCCGCGGGCTGCAGGTTTACGAGCAACGGTATGTCATGCCCGATCTCCTGCCAGTCATCGTTGTCGAGCGCTACGCCCAGATGGCGGGCAATGGCGTTCAGATGGATCGGTGCATTGGTCGAGCCGCCGATAGCGGAATTCACGACGATGGCGTTCTCGAACGCCTCCCGCGTCATGATATCGGAAGGCTTCAGATCCTCGTGCACCATTTCGACGATGCGTCGCCCCGTCTCGTAGGCGATCTGGCCTCGCTCGCGGTAGGGTGCAGGAATGGCCGCACCACCGGGCAGCTGCATGCCAAGCGCTTCGGTGAGCGAGTTCATGGTGGAGGCTGTGCCCATCGTGTTGCAATAGCCCACGGACGGCGCCGAAGCCGCGGCGAGTTCCATGAACTGCTCGTAATTGATCTCGCCGGCAGCAAGTCTCTCACGCGCTTCCCAGACGATCGTGCCTGAGCCGACACGCCGCCCGCCATACCAGCCATTGAGCATGGGGCCGACCGACAGGGCGACTGCGGGGATATCAACGGTGGCAGCGGCCATCAGCAGGGCGGGCGTGGTCTTGTCACAGCCGATCGTAAGCACCACGCCGTCAATCGGGTAACCGTAGAGCACCTCGACAAGCGAAAGATAGCTCAAGTTCCTGTCCAGAGCGGCGGTGGGGCGCTTGCCGGTTTCCTGGATCGGGTGGCAGGGAAATTCGAGCGGGACGCCGCCCGCCGCCTCGATGCCGGCGCGCACGCGCTTGGCGAGTTCCAGGTGATGTCGATTGCAAGGCGAAAGGTCCGATCCGGTCTGCGCTATGCCGATCAGCGGCTTGCCCGACTGCAATTCCTGCCGTGTCAGGCCGTAATTCAGGTAGCGTTCCAGATAGAGCGCGGTCATCCCGGGATTGTCGGGATTGTCGAACCAATCTTGCGAGCGGAGCCGCTTCTTGCCTTCCGTCATGAACGAACCTTTTAGGGCCAGGACCTGTTAATCTGGTCGGGATGGTATGAGCGCATCTGTTCGGATACAAGGAGCGAGGGCGAAGGAAATCTCGACTTCGAGCCTTCGCGGCCTGGGCACCAGATCCTTCGGCTGCCGAAAACGGCTGTGATCCACCCCGTGGAGCTGCCAAGCCGATGAAACGACGCCGGCCAGCGCGCCTCTCCTTTATTTCATCACGGCCGAAGCGACAAGTGCAGAGAGTTCATTGATGGACAAGAAGCCTTCGCTGAGCTAGCCAAGAACGGACGATGGGAAAGGATAGGCCATGGCGATGATCATCGAAGGAGAGGAGAAAATCGCGGCACCGGTCGAGGCGGTTTGGCGCGCCTTGAACGATCCTGCGGTTTTGAAAGAATGCATCCCCGGCTGTGAATCGCTGGAGAAGAAGTCGGACACGCAATTTTCCGCCGTCGTTTCCCTAAAGATCGGCCCGATCAAGGCGCGGTTCAACGGGGAGGTCGAGCTCACCAATCTCAATCCGCCGCATTCCTATACGATCTCCGGCGAGGGAAAGGGCGGCGTGGCCGGCTTCGCAAAGGGCGGCGCCGACGTCGCACTCAAGGAAGACGGTCCGGAGACGACGATCCTGTCCTACCAGGCCAAGGCCGATGTCGGCGGCAAGATGGCGCAACTCGGAGGACGGCTGATCGAATCCACTTCGAAGAAGCTTGCCTCGCAGTTCTTCGCCGATTTTAACACCCGCGTGAGCGGCAACAACGACGCTGAGAGCGCCTGACCGGACAAGGTCGTCGCTACCGCCCCAAACAAGGAAATTACTGATGGAAGCCACCCGGCCGATCAAAATCGCGCCCTCTATCCTTGCATCCGATTTTTCTCGCCTGGCGGAGGAAGTGGCCACGGTTGCTGCGGCCGGTGCGGATTGGATTCACCTGGATGTGATGGACGGCCATTTCGTCCCGAACATCACGTTCGGGCCGTCCGTGGTGAAGGCAATCCGGGATCGTACGGACAAGGTGTTCGACTGCCACCTGATGATCGCGCCGGTCGACCCCTATCTCGCGGCCTTCGCGGAGGCGGGGTGCGATATCCTGACAGTGCACGCCGAGGCCGGGCCGCATCTGCATCGCTCGCTGCAGACGATCCGCAGGCTCGGCAAGAAGGCGGGCGTGTCGCTCAATCCCGCCACGCCGGAGAGCGCCATCGAATATGTGCTCGACGATATCGATCTGATCCTGATCATGACGGTCAATCCTGGTTTCGGCGGGCAGGCCTTCATTCCATCCGCTTTGGAGAAGATCCGGAAGGTCAAGGAGATGATCGGCAGCCGCCCCATCGATATCGAGGTGGACGGCGGCATCACGGCCGAAAATGCGGGCGCGGTGGTTGCCGCCGGGGCCAATGTGCTCGTCGCCGGCTCCTCCATCTTCAAGGGAAGCAGCGAGCAAACCTATCGCCGGAACATAGAGGCGATCAGGAAGGCAGCCGGCGCTTAACCTCAGGCTGGCTTCGGCCCGTACCGCACCGTTTCAAAGCGGCAGGCCAGCGCATCATAAAGAAGCAGGCGCCCCACCAATGGCTCGCCTATGCCGGTGATAAGCTTGATGGCCTCCATGGCCTCAAGCGTGCCCATGACGCCGGTCAGAGCACCGACAATGCCCGCTTCCGCGCAGCTGGGCACGAGCCCAGGGGGCGGCGCTTCCGGGAAAAGATCGCGATAGGAGGGCAGCAACCTGCCATCTGCGGCCTTCTCATATGGCTTCAGCACTGTGAGGGAGCCGTCGAAACGCCCCACTGCCGCCGTGATAAAAGGCACTTTCTTTTCCGCACAGGCGTCCGCCAGGGCATAGCGGGTCTCGAAATTGTCGGAGCCGTCGACCACGAGGTCGTAGCGGGCGACAAGCGCGCCGGCATTCGTGGAGTCGAGCCGCAGGAGGTGCATTTCCACCCGTGTATGGGGATTGAGACGTTCGATGGCAGCTTTGGCGCTCTCGGCCTTGGACACGCCCACGGCGTCGGTCGCGTGGATGATCTGCCGCTGCAGGTTCGACAGAGACACATGATCGTCGTCCACGATGCCGAGGGTCCCAACTCCGGCGGCGGCGAGATATTGCAGCACAGGAGCACCAAGCCCGCCAGCCCCCAAAACCAGAACCCGTGCACGCTTCAGTTTCTGCTGGCCCGCTCCGCCGATCTCCGGCAGCACGATATGGCGCGCGTAGCGCTCCAGCTCTTCATCGGAAAGGATCGCATCTGTCATGGGCCGAACCATACTTCGCAGGACGCGACTTGTCAGGGTGCCGGTTCGACGGCGCCACCCGAAACGGTAAGGAATAGCGCCTTGCCTTCCAGGCTTGAAAAAAGTGCCCGTTCGGTGCCCGTCATGAAAGCCTGGCAATTGAGGTCTTCGAGTATCTCGAAGAGGGCGGCCCGGCGATCTCCGTCGAAGTGCGCGGAAATCTCGTCCAAAAGCAGGATCGGCACCATTCCGGAAAGTTCCGAGGTCAAACGCGCATGCGCAAGCACAAGCCCGACGAGGAGAGCCTTTTGCTCGCCGGTCGAGCAGCTTTCCGCCGGCATGTCTTTCGGCGCATGGCGCACCAGCAGCTCACTGCGATGCGGACCTTCAAGGGCCCTTCCCGCAGCCCTGTCCCGCGGACGCTCCTGGCGCAAACGGGCGCGGAATTCCTCTTCGACATCGACTGCAGGCTTCCGCGCGATCGACTCGTCCACTGTGCCTTCAAGCGCCAGAACTGCTTTCGGGAAGGGGCTGTCGGCCGGCAGTCGGTCGATCATGGCCGCGAGAAGCCTCAACATCTCAGCGCGGGCGGCGGCAATCGCCACGCCCGTCTCAGCCATCTGGGTCTCGATCGCGTCGAACCATGCGTCGTCCCGTACATCATCCGCGAAGAGCCGATTGCGGGAACGCATGGCCTTTTCGTAATCGGCGGCACGACGGCCATGCGCGGGGTCGATTGCAAGCACCAGCCGGTCCAGAAAGCGCCGGCGGTCCGCCGACGGACCTGTAAAAAGCGAGTCCATGGCAGGCGTAAGCCAGATGACCCGTAGCCAATCGAGCATGGCTTCGGCGCTGCGCTGGGGCTCGCCATTGATGCGCACGCGTCGCACAGATTCCGGTCCCTCAGTTCCCGCGCCAGCCGTTCCGGTTCCGATCCGGCACGTACCAAAGGGCCCGTCGACTTCCGCATGCACCGCAAAGCCATCGCTGGAGCCGCGGCGCGTCACCTCCTCCAATTTGGCGCGCCGCAGGCCCCGGCCGGGCGAAAGGAACGAGACGGCTTCAAGCAGATTGGTCTTGCCAGCGCCGTTCTCGCCGGTAAGCACCACCGCACCCGGCCGCAGGCCAAGCGACAGCGAAGCATAATTGCGGAAATTGGAGAGCGTCAGCCTGGTGAGATGGACCTGCGCCGGACGCCCGCTTTCAGTTCCTGTCGTCGCCGTCGTCACACCCGCATCGGCATCAGGACATAGAGAATGCGCTCGTCGGATGTGTCCTGAATAAGGGTCGGCGAGCCGGCATCCGCCAGCAGGAACTTCGCTTCGCTGCCCGAAAGCTGCGCGGCAACATCCAGGAGATAGCGTGCGTTGAAGCCGATCTCGATCGGGTCGGCGCTATATCCCGCCGGAATTTCTTCGGTGGCACTGCCGGAATCCGGATTGTTGACGGTGAAAGTCACCTGCCCATCGGAGATGGAGAGCTTGACCGCCCTTCCCCGCTCGGAGGAGACCGTGGAGACGCGGTCGACGGCAGCAGAGAAGCTTTGCCGGTCGATCAGCAGTTCCTTGTCGTTGCCCGTGGGAATGACACGCTGATAGTCCGGGAAGGTGCCGTCGATCAGCTTCGACGTGAGCACCACGCTGCCGATGGTGAAGCGGATCTTCGTGTCCGAAAGCTCAACGGTAACCGCGACGTCCGGATCGTCCACGAGCTTTTGGAGTTCGCCGACGGTCTTGCGCGGAATGATGATCCCGGGCATTCCTTCCGAACCTGAGGGGGCCTCGATCTCCGCTCGCGCGAGGCGGTGCCCATCCGTCGCCACAGCCCGAAGCTTGAGGGCACCGGACGATTCCAGCGTGTGCAGAAAAATGCCGTTCAGGTAATAGCGCGTCTCCTCGGTGGAGATGGCGAACTGCGTCTTCTCGATAAGGCTGCGCAGCGCGGCAGAATCCATGCGGAAGGTGTGCGAGAACTGTCCCGCGGTAAGGGATGGGAAATCCGCCTTCGGGAGACATTGCAGGCGGAAGGTTGAGCGACCCGAGATGACAGACATGGTCTGGCCGTTCTCGTCCAGTTTCAACATCACTTCCGCGCCATCCGGCAGCTTGCGGACAATGTCATAAAGCAGATGCGCGGGCACCGTGGTGGCTCCGCCCTGCTCGATGGATGCGGGAGCGGCCTCCGTCACCTCAAGATCGAGGTCGGTCGCCTTCATCTCGAGATTGCCGCCATCGGCCGAGAGGAGCACGTTTGACAGGATCGGAATGGTGTTACGCCGTTCCACCACGCGATGAACATGGCCGAGCGACTTCAGAAGATTGGAACGTTCCAGAACTACGCGCATAATCTCTGTTTCTCGCCTGGTGAGGAGCGGCGTCGGCGAATGCCTTTCGCGGTCTGCCTCGACATGATGGAGTTGCGCCAAACTGACAGGAAAACAGAAAGAAAGGCAAGCCCGCGGAAGGGGCTAAGCCAATTTCCGCGGGCTTCCTGGGGATAACGCTTCTACGAGCGTTTCAATGACGGCACTCCCGCCTAGGCCTGCTCACTGATCAGCCTCTTGAGAAGCTCGATCTCCTGCGCGAGCTGCTTGTCGTCCCCCGACATGCCTTCAATCTTGCGCACCGCGTGCAGCACGGTTGTGTGGTCGCGGCCACCGAAGCGGCGTCCGATCTCCGGCAGCGAGCGCGGGGTCAAGACCTTCGCCAGATACATAGCGACCTGCCGTGGCTTGACGATGGAACGCGTGCGCCGGTTGGAAAGCAGCTCCGTCTTGGAGACGTTATAATGGCGCGCAACGATGCGCTGGATGTCTTCGATCCGCACGCGCCGCGGCTCGCCCGAGCGTTGAATAGGACCAAGGATCTCGTCAATGCGCTCCAGCGTGATCTGCGGCTCGAAAGAGTGGCGGAAAACCAGTTGGTTGAAAGCACCCTCGAGTTCCCGCCCGCTGCCTGTCACCACCTGCGCCACATGCTCCAACACATCCTGCGGGATGTTGAGGGAAGGATCTTCCACCCGCGCCGCGGCGAGCCGCTGCCTGAGCATGGCGAGCCTGAGGTCATAGTCCGGCGAAAGGATTTCCAGCGAGACGCCGCCATTGAGACGCGACTTCACGCGAGGCTCAAGCGATTCCAGCTCCGATACCGGCCGGTCGGCAGCCACCACCACCTGCCGTGCGCTGTCGAGCAGCATGTTGAGCAGATGGCAGAACTCGTTCTGGATCGACTTGCCCTGCAGGAACTGCATGTCATCGATGATGAGGAGGTCGATATCGCGAAGCTGCTCCTTAAGCGTCAGCGCGTTGTTATCGCGGATCGCAGTGGCGAAACGCCACATGAAATATTCGGCGGTGAGATAGACCACGCGCGACTGCGGACGTTGCTTGAGCGATGCCGCAGCCACGGCCTGCAGCAGGTGGGTTTTGCCAAGCCCCACCGAGGCGTGAATGAAAAGCGGGTTGAACCGGACGGCACCCGCGGAAGATTCCGCCACCGTGCGGGCCGCCGCATAGGCAACGCGGTTGGATGTTCCTTCAATGAAAGATTCGAAGGTGAAGCGGCTGTCGAGCGGAGAGCCGAACATGCTCGGCCGCATCCCCTGGTCCGTCTTCGCCGAAGGCAGAGGGGTGACCCGAGCGCCGGCGGCAGTGCCGGCCGCAAGCATCTGTTGGGACTGGCTTGCCCCCTTACGCGCCGGAACGGGCTTAACATCCGTCCTGGCCGGCGAATTGCGGGTAGCGGTGCGGACCACGATCTCCACCTTCAGTGTGGATGGATCTTCGGCCTTCCAGAGGGTGGTGATCAGGTCGAGATAATGGCCATTGATCCAGGCCCGAAGAAAAGCCGTCGGGACCGAAATGCGGACGACGCCCTTGGAGGCCTCGGCCAATTTCATGCGTCCGAACCAGCTGGAATAGACCTCCGTACCAAGCCGGGCCTTCAACTGCGCCCGTACACGTTCGAAAACTGCCACAGCCTCTCCGGAGCTCCCCGCGTCCTCATCGTGAGCCGCCGAGCCATGAAAAGAGAACCCTCCCCCAACTTCCCTCTCAACGCCGCTTTGCATCCTCGTTTCCCTGTTAAAAAATGCTTCTGTTTTAATTCAACGGGCGGTCTTCTTATGTTGCCGCGCCGCCCGCAAAGCTTCCCTGATCGGCACTGATGCCTCTTCTTACCTCCAACGCTGGTAACTGAACTTGCTGAACCTCACCCCCGCCCGCAGACCGACACAGCCATGGATCGGTCCGGTTTTGACCGGATCATAACCCCTCATCGTACAAATCCGGCACCCCATCTCCGAGGACAGCCGACCTCGTGCGCGAATTGCTCCGCGCCCGCAGTAGCTGCGTCTTTTTCTGGTTTTCTGGGCGGCCGAGCCTGCCCTCGTGACGGCTGGGACATTAGCGAAACTACTGCTTACAGAGCAAGTGCGAGACTGAGGCTTTTTTGCCGCTCCTAGGCCATTGGACAGGCCATGGCCCTGCTTGGCCGCGAGCGCAAAACCCTTAACCTGTTTTGATTCCAACCGCTTTTGCCAACAGGTTTTCCGGGCCGTCCGGCCAGAAAAAAAAGTGAAAAAATCTGCTTGACATTCGCTTGCCTCATTACCCCGCCACGCGATACTTTTTTGCTGTGGATAAACTTCTGTAAGCGATTGATTATGCTATAGAAACTTTTCTGCTCGCTGATTGCGAACAGGCGTCCGTATGACACTTTTCCTAAGGCTGGAAGAAAAACGCCGGCAAACGAAAACAGATCGCCTCCGCGCCTTTTGAAAGGCGCAAAGCCAACCCATTGCACGGCAAAAGGAAAACCCGGCACAAGCCGGGTGAAGGATCCCGGGCGGGATCCTTAGGCGTTAAGGGTCTTAACGCGACGAGCGAGTCGCGAAACCTTACGCGCAACAGTGTTCTTATGAAGAACGCCCTTGGTGGCGGCCCGCATCAGCTCCGGCTGCGCGGCCTTCAGGGCAGCTTCCGCTGCCGTCTTGTCGCCAGAGGCGATCGCCTCTTCGACCTTGCGGACAAAGCTGCGGACACGCGAACGGCGGGTCTTGTTGATCGCCGTACGACGGGCGATCTTGCGCACCGCCTTGTTGGCCGAAGTGGTGTTGGCCATAATTCCTCTCTCGTTCTAATCCTGACCGCCGGCCCGTCCCGATAAGGCAGAGCCTCGGCGCAAAACAAAAGGGCAGCCCCAAGGGCTACCTCAGTCGAGGCGGCTTATAGTCGAGGCATCCCGATGCGTCAACGGTTACGGAATTGCGGAGAGCGCTTTTCCGTAAAGGCGGCCATGCCTTCCTTCTGGTCGTCGAGCGCAAACATGGAATGAAAGGCGCGCCGCTCGAACCGCAGGCCTTCCGAAAGCGTGGTTTCATAAGCCCGGTTCACCGCCTCCTTGGTCATCATGACGGCGGGCATGGAGAATTCGGCGATCTTGCCGGCCACCTGCAGCACCTCGTCGATCAGTTCTCCCACGGGCACAATTCGAGAGACGAGCCCGCAGCGTTCTGCCTCGGCGGCATCCATCATGCGGCCCGTCAGACACATTTCCATGGCCTTGGCTTTGCCAACGAAGCGAGCGAGGCGCTGGGAACCTCCCATGCCGGGCATGATGCCCAGCGTGATCTCCGGCTGGCCGAATTTTGCATTGTCCGCAGCGATGATGAAGTCGCACATCATGGCAAGCTCGCATCCCCCGCCCAGGGCATAGCCGGCCACGGCGGCGATCACCGGCTTGCGGACGCGCGTCAGCCGCTCCCAGCCCGAAAAAAGGTCTCCCATATACGCATCGATGAAAGTCTGCGGCTGCATCTCCTTGATATCGGCTCCCGCGGCAAAAGCCCGCTCCGATCCGGTGACCACGATGGCACCGATCCGGGGATTGGCGTCGAAGGCCTCCGCTGCCGCGACCAACTCCTCCATCACCTTGGAATTGAGCGCATTGAGCGCCTTTGGGCGGTTGAGCGTGATCAGCCCTACACGTCCACGCGTCTCCACCAATATCGTTTCATAGGCCATCGGTTTCTCCCCTGCTGAAACACCGTCGGCAGCTAGCGCTGGCAGACGGGACAATAAAATGTAGAGCGCCCGCCCTGGACGATCCGGTGGACCGTGCCTGAACAGCCTTCTTTGCGGCAAGGCTCGCCCTCACGATCATAAACGCTGAAGCTGTGCTGGAAATAGCCGAGCGAGCCGTCCGCCCGGACGTAATCCTTCAGCGACGAGCCCCCTGCCGCGATCGCGTCCGCAATCACCGCGCGCACCGCTTGGGCCAACCGATTGCTGCGTTCGGTCGGTTTGCCATGTCCGGTCACGATCGTCGAGGCGATGCGGCGGGGGGAAAGGCCCGCGCGCCAGAGGGCTTCACAGACATAGATGTTGCCTAGCCCTGCCACGACGCGCTGGTCCATGAGCGCCGATTTCAGAGGCGTGCGCTTCCCCGCGAAAAGCCGCGCGAGAAGTGCGCCGTCAAGCGCGTTACCCGTCGGCTCCACGCCGAGGCCTGCGAGCAGCGGGTGTTCCTCCAGGTCTGTCGCTTCGGCGAGAAGCATAAAGCCGAAACGCCGGGGATCATTGTAGATGACGCGTGCTTCGCCCCCGCCGTCCCGTCTCAGGTGGAACACCACGTGGTCATGCTTCTCGGATTTCGAACGCGCATGGTGGAAGTCGCCCGGAGCCACCGCTGCCCCGCCCTCCTCGACGCGGAACGAGCCGGACATGCCGAGATGACTGATGAGCACCGCACCGTCTTCCAGGTGGACAAGAAGATACTTCGCCCGCCTCCCGAGGGCCGTGATCGCGCGGCCTTTCACCCGCTCGGAAAATCCGGCCGGAAAAGGAAAGCGCAAATCCGGGCGCCGCTGTTCTACCTTGACGATGCGCGCGCCCTCCATCACCGGCTCCAACCCTCGCCGGACGGTTTCGACTTCTGGCAACTCAGGCATGTTGTGACGTCAGGAAAGAAACGCCGTGCCGGCCTGCAGGAAGGCCAAGATGGGAGGCAACGGTCTCGCCGATATCCGCATACGTGCTCCTCAGCCCGATCGAGCCGGCGCGGCTGCCCGGCAGCATGCCCAGGATCGGGACTCGTTCCCGCGTATGGTCCGTGCCCTTCCAGGTGGGATCGCAGCCGTGATCGGCGGTGAGGATCAGGAGATCGCCCCGCTTCAATCTGGCAAAAACTTCGGGCAAGTGGCGGTCGAAGGCCTCCAGAGCCGCGGCATAGCCCGCGACATCGCGACGGTGGCCAAAGAGCGTATCGAAATCGACGAAATTGGCGAAGACCAGATCGCCATCCTCGGCATCATCCATTGCGCCCAGTGCTGCCTCGACCAGAGCCATGTTGCCGGCCCCCTTCCGCACCACCGAGACGCCCTGATGAGCGAAGATATCCCCGATCTTGCCTATTCCGATGACGCGGCCGCCTGCGGCCTCCACCCGATCGAGCAAAGTCGGCTCCGGTGGGGGAACGGCATAGTCACGCCGGTTCGCGGTACGCTCGAAGGTCTCGGCACTTTCTCCGACAAACGGTCGCGCAATAACCCGCCCGATCTTGTAATCGTCCACCAGCCGGCGCGTGGTTTCGCAGAGGGCATAAAGCCGCTCCAGGCCGAAATGCCGCTCATGGGCCGCGATCTGGAAGACCGAGTCCGCCGAGGTGTAGCAGATCGGCTTGCCCGTCCGTACATGCTCCTCTCCCAATCGCGCGATTATTTCCGTTCCGGAGGCATGACAATCGCCGAGAATGCCGGGCAGCTCGGCTTCCTCTATCAATCTGGCCGTCAACTCCGCCGGGAAAGCCGGCACGGTTTCGGGAAAATAGCCCCATTCGAAGGGCACGGGGACACCGGCGATCTCCCAGTGCCCGGAGGGCGTATCCTTTCCAGTGGAGCGCTCCTCGGCGGCGCCGAAAAACACCCCGGTTCCGAAATCCCGATCGGGTTCACACCCGGCAGCCACGGCTGCCGCAGCCCTCAGGCCGAGAGAGTACATGTTCGGGAGGTGGAGCGGCCCCTGCCTCAAACCGGCTCGATCCGCTCTTCCTTCGGCGCAAGCCGCCGCGATATGTCCGAACGTATCTGCGCCCTCGTCGCCGAAAGAGGCTGCGTCTGGCGCGTGGCCGATACCGAAAGAATCGAGGACGAAAAGAAAGGCGCGCGCCATCAGCTCAAAAATCCGTGTCGTGCCAGAAATAGGGGCACGCAACCCGCTTGGCAATCGCACCTACAGCATCGGCCGGAAATCGACCCTGCCTTTGGACGCGGGCTGCAATCGCTTCAGCAGTTCCCACACGGGATAGAGGGTGTCTGGCGCGGGCGGAGATAATAACGCTTGCTCATGGAAATGCTGTCGAACGCTGCCTCGAGCCCCAGAGCTTCCTTGGCCGACGCCCGCCAGAGAATAACCGGACGATAATCCAGGTTCGCCTCCGCACGGATCAGAAAAGCGCCGCGCACGAGAAGGCTCTCCGGCACTTCCGTTATATCGCCGGGTCTTTCGGCATAAACCAGAGCATCATCCAAAAGCGCGCGCGACCAGACCACTTTGGGTCGGGGATTGGGCTCGTCCGTGATCTGGATCGAGGTGACCGTTATGACCGGCTCGCTGCGGCGATAAGGCACGAGCGCAGCCTTGCCGATCGTCATGAGCGAGCGGAGTTCGTCTTTGGTCAGTTCGCGCTGCTGCGTCACCAGATCGGCCACCTGGCTCGCCAGCCGCCCAACCCTTCTGTTGGCGTCGATCGCCTGCGAGAATTCCAGCGTCAGAAAATAGAGGGCCAGCAGCAACGGCACGATGAGGGCAAACTCCAGCGCTGCCGCCCCTCGCTTGTCCCTTAGGAAAGAAGTAAGGCACCTTACCGCCTCGCATCCTGCCCGCCGAAATTGCATGTTCATGGCCCGCCGCCCCTCAGCCCGCTACTGCGCCGCAGACGCAGACGGCTCGTTCTGCCAGGTGTGCGTGGCGAAAAGCAGCATCTTGCCATCCGGAAGATTGGCCATGCGGTCATGCATGAAATTCGTGAGCACGGGCCAGAAATAGTAGACGCGCAGCACATTCTTTTCGCCCGCGTCACCGGGATCGAAGAGATAGGTGTTTGGCAGGAGAGGCCCTTCGAAGACTTCTGCGGCGTCCTCGAAGGTCCCGAAATGCTGCAGATCGATCTGCAGACCGGGGCAGTCGGCCGGGAAGAGCATGCTCATACGCTCGCACATGAGGTCCCGGACGATCTGCTCGTTCGCAGTGCCGACTTGCAGCTGGCCGGTACGAAATTTGCGTCCGACATCGTCGGCGGCGTTGGTCAGCATTTCTTGGGCCACAAAGGCCACACAGCTTTCCAGGATCGCGAAGACCAGAAGGAAGAACGGCAAGGCGAGGAGGGCGAATTCCACCGCGGCTGCGCCCTTCTTTTCATGCCAGAAGCGGCGGAGAAGGTCCCTCACCCCGATACCGCCGGCTCGCCGGAAATCTGCCCCAAGACCACCCATTCTCAGCCCCTTGTCGTGAAGGGACTATCGCACGGGGCCCGTTGCCGCCCCGTTTTGCTGATCGTTAAATTTTGAAGTGTCTGAGCAAGGTCTGGGTAAGCCGGACCGTTATCGGTTGATCATTTCGGCTTCCGACAGGCGCTCGGCCTCGCTCTTATATGCGCTTTCACAAAATGGCGTGCATGAGAGGGTCTGCACTTCCGAGCGGCGATAGACGCGGACGGAGTCGACTGCCTGCCGAGAGACGATCACCTGCTCATCCACGATGGGATGACCTTCCGCATCAAGAGCGACGATATTGGTCACGCCGAAGCCTTTGCCGGTGAGCACGATCGTCCTCGCATCCTGCACCACCGCATCCGCAATATTGGGGTTGCCGATCACAACCGTGTCGGCAGGACGCGCGATCTTGATGATCTTCGCCTGGTTCATCACGACGCTGATGCCCTCCGCGTGTGCGTCCGCAATGGGCCCAGCGATAGCCGCCGCGAAGACTGCAACAATCAGCGCACTTCTGCAGAAAGGCTTCACGCATCCGCTCCCAGGATTCTCACCGAATTATGAACGGCATTGGTGAACCAGCAGTTAATACGTGTCGCTTCAGATCAGTTTCGAAAAGTGGGGCAGCAATATGCAATTTTATCTATGGCCTTATGGATTTCATAACCTTCTTATTTGGATCACCAAGTAAATCTTTTGGTAACATTGTTTCTTAAGGGGCCCGAAAGTGCCGCAGCGTAAGTCTCTCGCCATCCGATCGACACGAGAGAAAGTCGGCGGGGTGCTGAAAATCGGAGCTGAAGGAGATCTCTTATGTCACAGCTTTTTGCGCGCTTTCTGAAGGATGAATCTGGCGCGACGGCCGTCGAATACGGCCTGATCGTGGCCCTCATCGCGGCAGGCATCATCACCGTGGTCGGCACGCTGGGCGACCAGATCACCGGCGCGTTCACCACGGTCTCTGAGGGACTTAACGGCGAAGGTATCACGGGCGAATAATTGAGCCGTCAATACTTTCTTCCGGAGGCCGTCCGCACAACAACGGGCGGCCTTTGTCGTTTCGGCATCATTGAAGCTGTTCAGCCGAGGCGGCGCATCTTCATCGGCGGTTAACGCCGCGAGCCTATTCTTTACTCATCTTCGCGCGAGTATTGTCATGCTTGAAGCAGCGATCTTCGTCATCTTTCCTTTCTGCATGGCCTTCGCCGCCGTTTCCGACATGATTTCGTTGACGATCGCCAATCGTGTCTCGGTCCTGCTCGTCCTTTCCTTCGCGGCACTCGCGCTTTTCATCGGCATGCCCTGGCCCGAGATCGGCATGCATTTTGTGGCTGGAGGACTCGTGCTCCTCGCCACCTTCCTGATTTTCGCGATCGGGGGCATGGGCGGCGGGGATGCAAAATTGATGGCCTCGAGCGCCCTGTGGTTCGGCCTGGATGTCGGCCTCGCTAATTACCTGATGACCACAGCACTCCTTGGAGGAGCTCTCACGGTCGCGCTGCTCTTCTTCAGGCGCTCGGGATTTTCGCCGCTGGTGGCCAACCACGTCCTGCTGCGGCATTTCGCGGAAGAAAAGGCGGGCATTCCCTACGGGGTTGCCCTCGGTCTTGGAGGCCTGATCTGCTTCCCGCAAACGCCGTTCATGCAATGGGCGATGGAGCGCCTCGCCGCCGGATAGGGCGGACCGCATCGCCCCTGAAAAAGAGAGCCGCGGCCTCCATGGCCGCGGCTCTTTCCTATCTGATCAGCACTCGCCTCTGCGAATGATACGGTAATCCGCCGATTCCGCCTCGCACGAATTGCCGAAGGTGCGCATCCGTCCGTTCCTCACTCCGCAGACGGGCGCATATTCCCGTGTGCAGAAGCGAGGACCGTCATCCACCGGCGGGCGCCCGCCCCCGCATTGGCCGGGATGAACTGGCCGGAACCCCTCGGCCTCGGCCGTGCACGGGTTGGGGAATGTGCGCTCGCGGCCGTTACGCACGGCGCAGACCGGCCGGTACTCGCGCGTGCAGGCCTGCTGGGGCCTCTCCGGTGGGCGCGAGGGGCGGCATTCACCCGGATGCAGCGGACGAAAACCCTCGGACTGGGCGATGCAGGCATTTGGGAATGTTTGCTCCCGCCCGCCGCGGGTGGCGCAGACCGGCTGGTATTGCTGCGTGCAGATACGCGGCTCGCTCGGCGGCAGAGGACGCGGGCGACCCGGCTCCTCATCTACGACGACGGTGCAGCTCCACAGCAAGAGGCCGGCACAGGCGAGAGCCGTCAGCCGGACGAGATTCTTGAAGAAAGTCACGAAAAGCCCTCCTATCGCGATGCGGCTGAACCCGCGTCCCCAGCCGGCCGCCGCGAATCCTCCTTACCTGATTTCGCGGATGAGGTCTCCATCAGGAAAGCAGGTCGGAGCGCGGCCGGCCTTCTCCTGCCACCGGCCGATCGATCGGCGTGTCTTGAAACCCGCAAGCCCATCGGCGCCGCCGACATCGTAGCCCTGTCCCTCCAGAACACGCTGCATGGCCGCGATATCGGAGCGGCGCATAGTGTCGACCTTGCGCCAGGGCTGCATGAAGCCGCCGCTACCATAGATGATGCGATCACCTGCGTGACCGACGAAGAGGGCATAGAGATCGCTCTCGTTGTAATCCTTGAGACGATAGAAGTTCGGCGTGACGATAAATGCCGGCCCGTGGCGCCCGGCGGGCATCATCAGATAGCCTTCCTCGCGCAATTCATGGCTCGGGAATGGCTTGCCATTCGCGCGGGTTATGCTCAGTTCCGCCCAATCGGCGATGCGCCGGCCCTGATCCGGGCCTTCGAGCGCACAGGAGACCTCGTTGGGAAGAACCACCTCGAAACCCCAATCGCGCCCCTGGACCCAGCCGTGGCTGGCCAGATAATTGGCGATCGAGGCGAGCGCATCCGGGACGGAATTCCAGATATCCGCCCGACCGTCCCCATCGAAATCCACCGCATATTTCAGGTAGGAGGTGGGCATGAATTGCGGCTGTCCCAGCGCACCGGCCCACGAGGAACGCAGCATCTGCGGGCCTATGCGGCGCTTGTCCACCATCTCCAAGGCCGCAAGCACTTCCTGGCGGAACATGTCCTTCCGGGTGGCAAGGAAAGCCTTCGTGCCCAGCACCTCGAAGGCGTTATACGGGATCTTGGCGCTGCCAAAGCCCGACTCGCGCCCCCAGATGGCGAGGAGCACGCCGGGCGGAACCCCGAAGCGCTTTTCTATGGCCGCGAGCGTAGAAGCATGAGCCTTTGCCCTGCTCCGCCCTCCCGAGACGATACTGTCGACATGGGCGAAATAGGCGGATGGAGCACGGAACTCCGCCTGATGCTGCTCGGTCGAGCGTGGCGCCTTCTCCCCGGGAAGAACGAGGTCCGGCAGCTTGAGATTGGGCTGCACGCCCGAAAAGGCGGCCCGAAAGCTAGCCTCGGAGATACCGCGCGCACGCGCCTCCGGCCAAAGGTCGCGCGCCAGCCAGTCCTGGAACAATGCGTTCACATCAGCCCGTGCAGGAAGCCCCGCAAGGCAGAGCGCCGCCAGCGCAACTGCAAGCGTGACGATCCCGTTTGCTGCCCGCTGCATCTGCCCCTCCGCCTAGAACGTCGTGCGTGACTTCAGCGCCGCCGAAAGCGTGCCTTCGTCGAGATAATCAAGCTCGCCCCCTACCGGCACGCCATGGGCGAGCCTTGTAACCTTTACATCGAGCCCGGCAAGCTGGTCCGTGATGTAATGGGCCGTCGCCTGCCCCTCGACCGTGGCATTCACGGCCAGGATGATTTCCGAAATACCGCCTTCGGCGACCCGCCCCACCAGGCCTTTGATGTTCAGGTCGTCCGGGCCGATGCCATCGAGCGGCGAAAGCGTCCCGCCAAGCACGTGGTAGCGGGCATTGATGGCCGCGGCTCGCTCCAGCGCCCAGAGGTCGGACACATCCTCGACGACGATCAGAATAGCCGTTTCGCGGCGTGGATCGGTGCAGATGGTGCAAGGATCGGACGTATCCACATTGCCGCAGACCGAACAGACGCGTACCTTTTCGAGAGCCTCCGCCATCGCCGCCGTGAGCGGAGAGAAAAGCTGCTCTTTCTTCTTGATGAGGTGAAGGGCGGCGCGCCTGGCCGAGCGCGGCCCCAGCCCCGGCACCTTGGCCAGAAGCTGTATCAGGCGTTCGATCTCAGGACCGGCGATGCGTTTGGACATAAGCGATCATGATTCCCGGATGGGAGAAAAATAGCATTCTTCGGCGGTGAAAGCAGGGCTGGCCCGGCCGTTCCGGCCTCATAAGCCGCTCGGGCCGTGGCGGCAATCCTTAAAGGAGCCGCCAGGCGAAGAAGAAAAGGAGAAGGGCGATGACCCAGAGAGCCAGATGCCCGAGGCGCTCGGATCTCGACCGCACTTTGCCCATCGCCCGCGTCGTCTCGGGTTCGAGCCGAAACCCGTTATCGAGAAGCGCTTCCATATCCCGGCTGACCCGATCAAGGCGCATCGCCAGTTCGGGCGCTTGTCGAGCCAACATTATGAGCGCATGCGCTCCCTCGCGTGCGTCCTGAAGAAGCCCTTGTGGACCCAGATTCTTCTTGATCCATTCGGAAACGACCGGCTCCGCTGCCCGCCACATGTTGAAGTGCGGATCGAGCGTGCGGGACACCCCTTCGACGACAACCATGGTCTTCTGCAGGAGCAGAAGCTCCGGCCTGGTCTGCATGTCGAACAATTCGGTTACTTCGAACAGCAGGGTGAGCAGGCGCGCCATGGAGATCGTTTCGGCGGGTTGGCCGTGGATCGGCTCGCCGATAGCCCTCAGTGCCTGGGCGAAGGCTGCCACGTCGTGGTGGCCGGGCACGTAACCTGCCTCGAAATGAACCTCCGCCACCCGCCGGAAGTCTCGCGTGATGAAGCCATAAAGGATTTCGGCGAGGAACCGCCTCTCTTTCCTGCCGATACGGCCGACTATGCCGAAATCGACGGCGACGATCGTGCCATCGGCTTCCACGAATAGGTTGCCGGGATGCATATCGGCATGGAAGAAGCCATCCCGCAGCGTGTGCCGCAGGAAGGACTGGATCAGGGTCGTGGCGAGACGCTCGAGATCGTGGCCCGCAGCGCGCAGCGCCTCGGTATCCGACATCTTGATGCCATCGATCCATTCCAGCGTCAGCACGTCGCGACCGGTACGCTGCCAATCCACCCATGGCACCCGGAAGCCCGGGTCCTCCTTGGTGTTCTCCTGGATCTCGCAGATCGCGGCTGCCTCCAGACGCAGGTCCATCTCGATCTTGGTGGTTTGCGCCAGCGTCTGCGTCACCTCCACCGGTCTCAGGCGCCGCGAATAAGGGATGAAACGCTCCTGCAGACGGGCGAAGAGGAAGAAGGATTCCAGGTCATTATAGAAACGGCGCCGCACGCCCGGCCGGATCACCTTGACCGCGACCTTCCGGATCTCTCCTTCATGCACGACCTTCGCCGGATGGACCTGAGCGATCGATGCCGCAGCCACCGGAGGCCCGAAATCGCGGTAAAGCGAATCGACCGGAACTCCGAGAGACGCCTCGATCGCCGCCCGTGCCTGCTCCTGCGGGAAGGTATCCATCCGGTCCTGCAGCGCCGCAAGATCGAACGCAAGATCGTGGCCGACAACGTCCGGACGCGTCGCCAGGAACTGGCCAAGTTTCACGTAAGAGGGGCCGAGCCGGTCCACCGCGATCGCCAGGCGCTCTGTCCTGCCACGACCGCTGGAATGGCGGCGCGACACGATCCGCGCCACGCGCCAGCCGAAACGCGGCATGCCCTCGAACTGATCGCCCGGGAAGGCCGCGACGACGCCTTCCCGCAGCAAAATCCAACCCGCACGGCAAAGCCGGAGATATGCGCCGAGCGTGCTCATCGGCGATCAGATTTTCCAGCCGGAATGGAGAGCAGCGATCCCGCCGGAATAGTTCCGCCAAGTGACGCGGGAGAAGCCCGCTCGCCGGATCATGGCCGCGAAATTCTCCTGATTGGGGAATTTCCGGATCGATTCCACCAGATACCGATAAGGTTCTCCATCACCAGCCACGGCTTGGCCAATTCGCGGAATTGCGTTGAAGGACCACGTCTCGTAGACCTTGTCGAGAACGGGCATCTCCACCTCCGAGAACTCCAGGCAGAGGAAGCGTCCGCCCGGCCGCAGTACGCGATGGGCTTCAGACAGGGCCCTGTCTATGCGCGGCACATTTCGGATGCCGAAGGCGATCGTATAGGCATCGAAGGATCCGGCCGAAAAGGGCAGTTCCTCGGCATTGGCCTCGACAAAGCTCAGATTGCCGGCAAGCCCGCGCTTCTCGGCGCGATCACGACCCACTCCCAGCATAGAGCCATTGATATCAAGCACAGTGACCTCGGCCTGGCCGCCGGAAGCTTCGACGATGCGAAAGGCGATATCACCGGTTCCTCCCGCCACGTCGAGCGCCTTGAAGCCTGGCCGCTTGGAAGGAGAAAGCCAGGAGACCATCCCGTCCTTCCAGAGCCGATGCAGGCCGGCGGACATGAGATCGTTCATCAGGTCGTAGCGTTCCGCGACACGATGGAACACATTGTTTACGAGGCCCTGTTTCTCGCCTTCATCGACTTTCCGAAAGCCGAAGGCGGTCTCCATCCCTCCTGAAGCCGTGGTGCGCTGTCCCGACATGTCTTCTCGCTCTTGGATTCGGCGCGACCATAACCGAATGCCGGCTGCAGCGCTATTCCCATCAGAGCGGCCTACAGCATCGGCCCGAAAACCGGAATCGGTTTTCGGAAAGCACGATGCGTCGATTCAACAACTTACACGTCCATTGTGCGTCCGAATGGACTCACGGCGCTGTAGGGCCGCATTCCTGCTGAGAGTTTCGCGCATGCTCCGGACCATATCCGCCGAGGCTCGCGTCGCTAAGGATGTGACCTGAGAGTCTCAGCCGCCCGGTCCACGTATCATAGCTGCAGAAGGAGGACCGATATACGCCGTCGATCTTGGATTTGCCTTGAATGATCGCCAGCTCCCAACGCAAGCCCCGTACCGGCATATAGGTGACTCGCACGGTCGATGGCAGGAATTCCCGTGAGGCTACGGAGATACAATCCTCCATGGCCTGGGGGTCCGGGTTTTGCAAGGGAAAGGCCTGGAAGGCAGAAACGGCCACCCAAATAAAGGCCGCAAGAAGAGTACCGACAATAAGAAATTTCACAAAAAAACTCCGTCCAAAAAAATCGGACGGAGTCTCTCATCATGATGGCCGATCTATGGAGCGGGACTCACGCTGTCGGCTGCTTGGTCTTGCGCAAATACGGAAGAATGGTCTCGAAGGCGCCGAAACGCTTGATGGCATCCTCGTTCGACACCGCGGCTGTGATGATCACATCGTCGCCCTGCTTCCAGTTGGCGGGCGTCGCCACCTGGTGCTTGGCGGTAAGCTGGATCGAATCGATCGCGCGCAGGATTTCATCGAAATTACGCCCGGTGGTCATCGGGTAAGTGAGGACCAGCTTGATCTTCTTGTCGGGACCGATGACGTAAACGGAACGTACGGTGGCATTGTCGGCAGGGGTGCGGCCCTCAGCCGAATCTCCCGCGTCCGCCGGCAGCATGTCATAAAGCTTCGCCACCTTCAGGTCCTTGTCGCCAATCAGCGGATAATCGACGCGGAAACCGGTCGCCTTCTCGATGTCTGCCTTCCAGCGGTCATGATCCTCGACGGGATCGACAGAGATGCCGATGATCTTGACGTTGCGTTTCCTGAACTCATCCTCGATACCCGCCATGGCACCGAGCTCGGTCGTGCAAACGGGCGTGAAGTTTTTGGGGTGGCTGAAGAGGACGGCCCAGCCATCGCCGATCCATTCATGGAAATGGATCGTGCCATGTGTCGTCTCGGCGGTGAAATCCGGTGCGGTGTCATTGATGCGAAGGCCCATGGCACATTCTCCTGCTCAGAACTTTCCCTTAAGATAGGTTCCCGGCGCCCAACTATTGAGCATCGAAATATGCGCCAAAAGCCGGCCGAGAGAAAATCATCCCATCAAATTAGAAACAGCGGGAACATTTTTCCTCAAAATAGCTGAGCCACCTACCCTTCCAGCGTAGCGCTCCCAGAGCGGCCGTCACTCGTCCTCGCTTTGGGTCGCGCGGAATGGATGGCTTTTATAGACACCAAGGATGCGCACTTCATGCGAAAAGAAGCCCAGCTCCTCCAGCGCCAATGCCAGATTGCGGTCGTCCGGATGCCCCTCGACATCCGCATAGAATAGGCTGGAGAAGAACTTTCCGCCGAGCTGGTAGCTCTCGAGCTTGGTCATGTTCACGCCATTGGTGGCGAAGCCGCCGAGTGCCTTGTAGAGGGAGGCCGGAACGTTGCGCACGCGAAAAATGAAAGTGGTGATCATGCGCTGGTCCGGCGAGCGGCGCTGCGCCCACGCCTTCTCTTTGGAAAGGACGACGAACCGCGTGACGTTGTTGTCTGTATCCTCGACATTCTCAGCGACGATATCGAGGCCATAGAGCTCCGCCGCAAGCCGCGGTGCGAGCGCCGCATTCGTGGGCACCTTTTCCTCGGCCACCATTCGCGCAGCCCCAGCGGTGTCCCCGGCAACCATCGGCTTCCAGCCGTGCTTGCGAATGATCTTGCGGCATTGCCCGAGTGCGTGGATGTGGCTGTAGACGGCTTTGATCTGCGAGATATCCACTCCCGGCAGCACCATCAGCTGGAACTGGATGGGCAGGAAATATTCGCCGACGATGTGCAGCTCGGACTGGGGCAGAAGATAATGAATATCGGCTACCCGGCCGGCGATCGTGTTCTCGATCGGGATCATCGCCAAATCCGCCTTCCCTGCCTCCACCGCATTGAAGGCGTCTTCGAATGTCGGGCAGGGCAGCGGCTCCATGTCGGGAAACATGTTGCGGCACGCGGTGTCGGAATTGGCTCCTGGCTCTCCCTGGAAGGAGATCTTGTTGGTTTTTCGTGCAATCATCACTTGTTTTCGGTTTTTGCGGACAGAATCTGGCGAGCCCGTTCAAGATCGGCAGGCGTATCGACCCCGAGCGGCACTGAACGGACAATCTCGACGTCGATGTGCATGCCCGCTTCCAGGGCACGCAACTGCTCGAGCCGCTCGCGTGTTTCCAGCGCCCCCGGCGGGAGCGCAACGAATCGCTCCAGCGCGGCGCGCCGGTAGGCGTAGATACCGATGTGATGGAAGAGTGGGCCTTCGCCCCACGGCGCCGTCGCTCGGGTAAAATAGAGCGCGCGTAGCCGGGTCGATTGGCGGGCTCCTGCGAGGGGCACGCCCACGATCTTCACCACGTTCGGATTTGTCTTCTCCTCCTCATCCTCGATCTCGACGCCGAGCGTGGCTATCTCGGTATCCGGATTGTCCAAGGGGCGCGTGACGGCCCGAATATCCTCCGGCGGGATGGTCGGCAGATCCCCTTGCAGATTGATCACGATCTCGGCCTTGCCCTCGGGATCTATCCCCTGCAACGCCTCGAAGATGCGGTCAGATCCCGATTGATGGTCGGCGCGCGTCATCACGGCCTCCACGCCCTCGGCTCTCGCCGCTGCGGCGACTTCCTCGGTGTCGGTCGCCACGACCACGCGCCCTACCCCGCTTTCAAGCGCCCTCGCCGCAACCTGGGCAATCATGGGCTTTCCGGCGATATCGGCCAATGGCTTGCCGGGCAGGCGGGTCGAGGCCATTCGGGCGGGAATAAGGATTATGGTGGTCATGGAGAATTGTCGCGGCAGGTTTTAGAAAGTGGCAAAAGGTCTCAGTTACGAACAGCCTTATATGTGTTGCTTTGGTCGAGCAAAAGACCTAGTTTCCGCGCGATTTTTGGCAGAAGCCGAATGCGGGACGCGGGGCGCCGGCGGTAGATGGTGCACGACCCCGCAGAGGATACGGAGAAGGGAGCCTCAGGGCGCATGGATTCTTTCGAGCTTAACAAATTCATCGGCGCATTCCTCGGCGTTGTTTTCATCGTCTTCTCCATCAGTCTTATTTCGGACGTGGTCTTTTCCTCTCCGGAACCGGAGACGCCCGGCTACGCGATTGCTGTGCCCGAAAGCGCCCCCGAGGGTGGTGGTGAGGCCCAGCCAGCGGCCGAATCGGTATTGCCGCTTCTGGCTTCGGCGGACGCATCTGCCGGCGAGTCGGTCTTCAAGCGCTGCGCTTCCTGTCACACCGTCGAGAATGGCGGCCCGAACAAGGTCGGCCCCAATCTGTGGGACATCGTGGATCGCCCGATCGCCACGCATGAAGGCTTCAGCTACTCGGGTGCGCTGAAGGAATACTCGGAAGGCGGCCAGAAGCACTGGACATATGAGGAGCTCGACCACTTCCTGGCCAACCCCAAGGGCCTCGTTCCCGGCACGGCCATGTCCTTTGCAGGCCTCAAGAGCGTGCAGGACCGCGCCAACCTGATCGCTTATCTGCGCACGCTGTCCGATCAGCCGGCCGCGCTGCCGGAAGCCGCGCCTGCCGGTGGCGAGGGCGCTGCTGCCCCTGCAGAAGGCGGCGAACAGGCTGCTCCCGCCGAGGGCGGCGCACAGGCTCCGGCCGAAGGTGGCGCACAGGCTCCGGCCGAGGGTGCAGCCCCGGCGGCTCCCGCCGAAGGTGGTGCCGCACCTGCAGAAGGCGCGCCTGCCGAGGGGGCGCAGACACCGGCACCTCAGCCGGAAGGGAGCACCGCTCCTTCCGCTCCGGCGGGTGGAGCTGCCGGCGGTGCTGGCCAGGCCCAGCCCGCTCCTGCCCAATAGGCAGCGACGGATATTTTATAAAAGAGCCGGCATCCGCCGGCTTTTTTATTTTTGCCGGCCTTCCCGATTGCCATCAGCCGCAGATGAACTACCTTCGGCGAAAACAGACGGGAGATCTGCTGCATGCTGGCTAAAGTCATTTGGCACGGGAAGAGGATAGCCCTTGCCGGTCTTGGGGTGCTCCTACTGGCCGCTGGCGCGGGGGCGCAGGAGTGGCGGACGACGAGCTCGCTGATCAATCCCGAGGCAGAGACGAAGCCCTTCGAACGCTACAGCTACGTCAATCCCGAAGCGCCCAAGGGAGGCACGCTGAACTCAGCCGTCTTCGGCACTTTCGACAGCTTCAATCCATTCATCGTGCGAGGCACCCCGGCGGCGGGCCTCACCTATTTCGGCGGCATGCTGTGGGAGACCCTCATGCAGCAATCGCCCGAGGATCCGGGCACCAGCCACCCGCTGATCGCCGAAGCGTTTAAATATCCCGACGATTATTCCTCGGCCACATATCGCCTCAACCCGAACGCTCGCTGGCATGACGGCACGCCGATCACGGTCGAGGACGTGGTCTGGTCCTTCAACATGCTCAAGGAGATCAGCCCGCAACACAATCGCTATTTCGCCAATGTCACAGAGGCTGTGGCACTTTCGGACAGTGAAGTGGAATTCCGCTTCGACCAGGGCGGCAACCGGGAACTGCCGCATATCATGGGAGACCTGCCCGTACTCCCGAAGCACTGGTGGGAAGGAACGGACTCCCAGGGCCGCAAACGTGATCTCCGGAACCCAACGCTGGAAGCGCCGCTTGGCAGCGGGCCGTATAAGATCGGAAGCTTCCGCCCCGGATCGGAGATCATATGGGAACGGGCGGAGGAGTATTGGGGAGCGAACCTGCCGGTCAATATCGGGCGATATAATTTCGACCGCATCCGATATACCTATTTCCAGGACGACAATGCCGAGTTCCTGGCCTTCCAGAAGGGCGGCATTGAGGATGTGCGGCGCGAACTGAGCACGCGACGCTGGTCGCAGGAATATGACTTCCCCGCAGTGCAGAATGGCGACGTCATCAAGCGTGAATTCACCAGCACCGCCATAGAGCCCATGCAGGCCTTCGTCTTCAACATGCGGGAGCCAAGATTCCAGGACCGCCGGGTGCGCGAGGCGCTGACCTTCGCCTATAATTTCGAGGAGCAGAACCGGACACAGTTCTTCGGGCTCAACAAGCGTTTCAGCAGCTATTTCGAAAAATCCGACCTGGCATCGAGCGGCCTCCCCCAAGGGCAGGAGCTTCAGATCCTGGAGGAATTCCGGGACAAGCTGCCACCGGAGCTTTTTACCCAGGAATTCAAGCTGCCCGTCTACGATTCGCCGCAGTCTGAGCGGCAATATCTGCGCGAAGCCGTTCGGCTCTTCAACGAGGCAGGATGGGAGATTCAAAACGGCCGGATGACCAACAGAGAAACAGGCGAGCAATTCCAAATCGAGTTTCTCGGGGCATCGCCCACGGCCGAGGTCATCACGGGCGGCTTCATCGCCAATCTGCGGAAGATCGGGATTAGTGCGACGCTGCGCATCGTGGATACGTCCCAATATATCCAGCGCGTCCAGAACTTCCAATTCGATGCCATCACGGGCCGCTTCGCCCAATCCAACTCGCCGGGCAACGAGCAGCGGGACTACTGGAGTTCCGAAGCCGCCGACATTCCGGGATCGCAAAACGTCATCGGTATCAAGGACCCGGTGGTGGACGCTCTGGTCAACAAGATCATCTACGCCAAGGACCGCGAAGAACTGGTCGCGACAGTGCGGGCGCTCGACCGCGTGCTCCTGTGGAACTTCTACTCGATCCCGCAATATTATCAGCCCACGCTGCGCTACGCCTACTGGAACAAGTTCGGCATTCCGGAAAAGCAGCCGGCGTATGCAGGCGTGGATGTCGATTCCTGGTGGATCGATCCTGAGCTGGCCGCCGCGCTAAGCGCGAAATACTAAGCCGGAATCGACACATGAATTTCTCTTCGCTGACTCGCCGCAAGTTTCTCGAACTCTCCGGGGCGGCCATCGCCACCCCGCTTGTCGGAGGGGTTGCATTCGCTCAAGTGAAAACGGAAACGCCGCTGCACGGATTGTCTGCCTTCGGCGACCTGAAATATCAGGCCGGTTTCGAGCATTTCGATTATGCGAGCCTCGATGCCCCGAAAGGCGGTACTTTCAATTTCTCGCCCGGCTACTGGTTCTTCAATCAGAACACCCAAACTTTCAACACGCTGAACAGCTTCGTCCGCACCGGCGACGCGCCGCCGCGGATGGAAATGTGCTTCGACTCCCTCATGATGAGCGCCTGGGACGAGCCGGATGCCGTCTATGGTCTCGTGGCGGAAAGTGTCACGATCTCCGAAGACCGCAACAGTTTCACCTTCAAGCTCAGATCGGATGCCCGCTTTCACGACGGGTCGCCGATCACTGCGGAGGATGTCGCGTTCAGCTACAATCTGCTGAAGGAAAAGGGGCATCCGACATTCGTTCTGACCTTGGCGGAAATGTCTGCCGCAGAGGCGGTCGGTCCGCAGGAATTCCGGCTTTCCTTCACCGGCAAGCAATCCGAGCGGACGATCCTCGAGGTGGTCGGCTTTCCCATCCTGTCGAAGGCCTCGCTGGAAGGTAAGAGCTTCGACAGCTCCACCCTGGAACCTCTGCTCGGGTCTGGTCCGTACAAAGTCGGCAAACTCGCCGCAGGACGATATATCGAATATGAGCGCGTGGAAGATGATTGGGCGCGCGAGCATCCCTCCCGTCGCGGCCTCTATCATTTCGATCGTATTCGCATTGAGTTCTACGGCGACCGCAATGCGGCTTTCGAGGCCTTCAAGAAGGGCGATATCTCCTGGCGCGGCGAGTTCACATCGCAGGTATGGGCTACCGGCTATAATTTCCCGGCCGTGCAGAACGGCCGCGTGGTCAAGCGGGAGTTCCCTTCCGAACTCCGTCCCTATTTCTATTGCAAAGCGCTCAACCAGCGCCGCGAGCGGTTTCGCGACGCGCGCGTCAGGGAGGCTATCGCACTCTGTTTCGATTTCGAATGGATCAACAAGAACCTGTTTTACGGGCTCTACGACCGGTCGCATTCCCCGTTCGAACAGTCCCCCTATAAAACGGAGGGACTTCCGAGCGAGGAGGAACTCGCCTTGCTCGAGCCCTTGCGCGGTAAGATCCCCGATGAGGCGTTCGGAGAGGCCGTCATGCAGCCTGCCTCAGACGGGTCCGGCCGCGACAGAACCATGCTGCGGCGCGCGCGGGAACTGATGGAAGCAGCTGGCTGGCATGCGCGCGACGGCGTCCTCCACAATGCGGCCGGCGAGAGATTCACACTCGAATACCTCGTAAATGACGAGATCTTCCTGCGCGTCGAGCCAAGTTTCATCGGCAATCTGCGGGCCATCGGGATCGATGCGCGAATGCGGCAGGTCGATCCCGCCCAATATCAGCTCCGCCAGGTAAGCTTTGACTTCGATCTCATCGAGATCGCGTTCTCCCTCGGTGCTACTCCAACCTATGACAGCCTCGTGCAATTCTTCCATTCGCGTACCGCGAATGTGGAAGGATCCTACAATTATACTGGAACGGCGGACCCTGCGGTCGATAGCCTCGTCGAGGCTGCCGGCAAGGCGAGGACGCGCGAAGAGTTCACGATCGCGATGCACGCACTTGATAGGGTCTTGCGCGCCAGGCGCGACTGGATTCCAAATTGGCACACGGCGAATCACCGGGTTGCCTATTGGGACATGTTCGGCTTCAAGGAGCCGAAACCCGATTATTTCTTCCCGGTCGAGGCTCTGTGGTGGTACGACGAGGAAAAGGCCAAAGCGATTGGGAAAGCGTAACATCGGCGTGACTGTCATCCTCGCTGGAACATCACCGAATGGGGCAATCGGCTGATGGGAGCCTATATTCTCCGTCGCCTGCTTCTGATGATCCCGACCCTGTTCGGTATCATGGCAATCTCCTTCATCGTCATCCAGTTCGCGCCGGGTGGGCCGGTGGAGCAAGTCATAGCCCAGGTCACGGGTCAGGGCGGCGGTGCAGACGCCCGGATCGGCGGCGGCGGTGGCGACATCGGCGCCCAGAGTTTCGAAGCGGCGGGCGGCGCGAATTCCCGCTATCGCGGGGCGCAGGGGCTCGATCCGGAATTCATTGCCCAGCTTGAAAAACAGTTCGGCTTCGACAAGCCTCCTCTGGAGCGCTTCGGGCTGATGCTCTGGAACTATATCCGGTTCGATTTCGGCGAGAGCTATTTCCGAGATATTTCGGTGGTCGACCTCATTCTTGAAAAGATGCCGGTCTCGATCTCACTCGGCCTCTGGATCACGCTGCTTTCCTACGGCATCTCAATCCCGCTCGGCATCCGCAAGGCGGTGAAGGACGGGACACCCTTCGACGTCTGGACCAGCGGAATCGTCATCGTCGCCTACGCGATCCCGAGCTTCCTCTTCGCGATCCTTCTCATGGTGCTCTTTGCGGGGGGGTCCTTCTTTGACTGGTTTCCTCTGCGCGGGCTCACATCGGACAATTGGAGTTCGCTGTCCTGGCCGGAGCGCATCCTCGATTATTTCTGGCATCTTGCCCTGCCGCTGACGGCGCTGGTGCTTTCCGCCTTCGCAACGACGACCCTGCTCACCAAGAACTCCTTCCTGGATGAGATCCGGAAACAGTATGTCGTCACCGCGCGTGCAAAGGGTTTGTCGGACCGGCAGGTGCTTTACGGACATGTTTTCCGCAACGCCATGCTGCTCATCATTGCCGGGTTCCCCGGCGCCTTCATCTCCTCCTTTTTCACCGGATCGCTTCTGATCGAAAGTATCTTTTCGCTTGATGGTCTGGGCTTGCTCGGCTTCCGATCGGTCATCGACCGCGATTACCCGGTCGTGTTCGCGACGCTCTATATTTTCTCGCTCATGGGACTGATCATCAGCCTCGTCTCGGACATCACCTACACGCTCATCGACCCGCGCATCGATTTCGAGCGGAGGGATGTCTAGATGTCGGAGATCCAGGCGAAAGCACAGGTGGAGCGGGTACGCGAAGAGGTTTCGCGGCCGTGGCTCTCGCCCATCAACAAGCGGCGGTGGCAGAATTTCAGGGCGAATAAGCGCGGCTTCTGGTCCCTTTGGATTTTCCTGGCCCTGTTCGTGCTGTCGCTCTTTGCCGAGTTCATCGCCAACGACAAGCCGATCATCGCTTCCTACAAGGGGGAGATGCTGTTCCCGGTCCTGGTCGATTATCCGGAAGAAAAATTCGGCGGCTTCCTTGCCATCACCGATTACAGGGACCCCTTCATTCAGGACGAGATCGATGCCAATGGGTGGATGATCTGGCCGCCGATCCGCTATTCCTACCGTACGGTGAACAGTGAGATCCCGGAGGCGGCGCCTGCAAAACCTTCCTGGCTCTACACCGAGGAGCAGCGGTGCAGCCGCTACCCGCAGGGCGTCAACGATCCCAACTGCGTCATCGGCAATTGGAACTGGCTGGGCACCGATGATCAGGCTCGGGACGTGCTCGCGCGCGTGATCTATGGCTTCCGCATCTCCGTCCTCTTCGGCCTGGTGCTCACCGCCTTGTCTGCCGTCATCGGCGTCTCCGCCGGTGCGGTCCAAGGCTACTTCGGCGGCTGGACGGACCTGCTCTTCCAGCGCTTCATCGAGATCTGGTCATCCATCCCGGTTTTGTACCTTATCCTCATTATAGCCGCCGTGCTGCCACCGGGCTTCTGGATCCTGCTCGGCATCATGCTGCTTTTTTCCTGGGTGGCCTTTGTCGGTGTGGTCCGGGCGGAATTCCTGCGGGCGCGCAACTTCGAATATGTGAGTGCCGCTCGCGCGCTTGGCGTGCGCAATCGCACGATCATGTCCCGCCACCTCCTGCCCAATGCCATGGTCGCGACGCTTACCTTCCTGCCATTTATCCTGAACGGCTCAATCACCACGCTCACATCGCTCGACTTTCTGGGTTTTGGCCTTCCTCCCGGCTCCCCCTCTCTCGGCGAGCTTCTTCGCCAGGGGCAGCGGAACCTCAATGCCCCCTGGCTCGGCATAACGGGCTTCCTCACCTTGTCGATCATGCTCTCTCTGCTCATCTTCGTCGGCGAGGCGGTGCGTGACGCTTTCGACCCGCGGAAGACATTCCGATGAGCCGGCCCCTCCTCTCGATCCGCGATCTTTCCGTCGCCTTTGCGCAGGGCGGGCAGGAATCGATTGCCGTCGACCGCATCTCCTTCGATATCCAGCAGGGGGAGACGGTGGCGCTGGTGGGCGAGTCGGGTTCCGGCAAATCCGTTACCGCCCTATCCGTTCTGAAGCTCCTGCCGTATCCATCCGCGAGCCATCCATCCGGGCAGGTTCTCTATGAAGGACAGGATCTGCTCGGCAGCAGCGAACGGGACCTTCGCCGGGTGCGCGGCAACGAGATCAGCATGATCTTCCAGGAGCCGATGACCTCGCTCAATCCACTGCACACGATCGAGCGTCAGGTGGGCGAAGTGCTGAAGCTCCACCGCGGAATGAGCAATGATGCCGCGCGCAAGCGCACGCTGGAACTGCTCAACCAGGTGGGCATCCGCGAGCCGGAAAAGCGGCTCGACGCATTCCCGCATCAGCTTTCCGGTGGGCAGCGCCAGCGCGTGATGATCGCGATGGCTTTGGCGAATGAGCCGAAGCTTCTCATCGCCGATGAGCCGACGACCGCGCTCGACGTGACGGTGCAGGCGCAGATCCTCGAACTGCTCGCAGAACTGAAGCGCGAGAAGAACCTTTCCATGCTCTTCATCACGCATGATCTTGGGATCGTGCGCAAAGTGGCGGATCGCGTCTGCGTGATGACCAAGGGCAAGATCGTCGAGAGCGGGCCGACAGAAGCGATCTTCTCCAATCCCCAGCACGAATATACGCGGCATCTGCTTGCCGCCGAGCCGAAAGGCGAGCCGCCCAAGGCGAATCTTGCGGCCGAGAAGGTGATGGAGGGCAACGAGATCAAGGTCTGGTTCCCGATCAAGAAGGGATTCCTGCGGCGGGTGGTCGACCATGTTAAGGCTGTTGACGGCGTGGACGTTACCGTCAGGGCCGGTCAGACGCTCGGCGTGGTCGGCGAATCCGGTTCCGGCAAGACCACGCTGGGCCTCGCGCTCTCCCGCATGATTTCCTCGGACGGCGAGATCCGTTTCAGGGGAGAGCGGATCGACGGCCGCTCGTTCCGGGATATGCGGCCATTGCGCCGGCATATGCAGATCGTCTTCCAGGATCCTTTCGGATCCTTGAGCCCCCGCATGTCGGTGGCTGAAATCATCCAGGAAGGCTTGAAGGTTCATGAACGCGGCCTTTCCGCCGAAGAGCGCGACGCGCAGGTGGTGGACGTGCTGAAGGAAGTGGGGCTCGACCCTGAAGCACGGTTCCGCTACCCGCACGAGTTCTCCGGCGGGCAGCGCCAGCGCATCGCGATCGCCCGTGCAATGGTTCTGAAGCCGAGCTTCGTGATGCTGGACGAGCCCACCTCGGCGCTCGACATGAGCGTACAGGCGCAAGTCGTGGATCTCTTGCGCGACCTCCAGAAGCGGCACAACCTCGCCTATCTCTTCATCAGCCACGACCTCAAGGTGGTGCGCGCGCTCGCCAACGAGGTGATCGTGATGCGCAACGGCAAGGTGGTCGAGACGGGTACGGCGGATCAGATCTTCCGCGAGCCCAAGACCGACTATACGCGGGCACTGATCGCCGCCGCCTTCGAAATCGCGACGGCGCCGACAGGCGTGGTGAGCGAATAGCAATCAGGGGACATCATGACAGAGAAACCGGCCTTCGGCCGCATCCTGCTTTCCGTTACGGGCATGTATCCGCAGCGCTGGCTCGACGCGCTCTCGAAGGCACGTCCGACAGTGCTGGAACCTGACGGCGAGGCGGATCCCACCATCGAATATGCGGTGGTCTGGAAGCAGAAGCGCGGCGTCCTCAAACCGCTTCCCAACCTGAAGGTGATCTTCTCAGCGGGCGCGGGCGTCGACCACCTGCTCGCCGATCCCGATCTGCCGGCCGACGTACCCATAGTGCGCGTGGTGGCGGAAAACCTCACGCAGTATATGGTCGAATACGTCACCTGGCGGGTGCTCGACCATCATCGGCAGGGCCGCACATATCGGGCGCAGCAGGCGCAAAAGATCTGGCACGAGCCTCCCCAACCGCCTGCGAACGAAGTCACCGTGGGCATCATGGGCCTGGGCGAACTCGGGAGTGCCGCAGCCAGGGCGCTTCTCTCACTGGGTTTCAAAGTGAATGGCTGGAGCCGGCGCGAGAAGCGGGTCGACGGTGTGCACACCTTCCACGGCGAGGCAGGGCTGACGCCCTTCCTCAATGCCACCGACATCCTCGTCGTGCTCCTGCCGCTGACGCCGGCGACAGAAGGGCTTGTTGATTTCTCCGTGCTCGAGAGGCTCAGGAGGAACGGGCCGCTCGGCGGCCCATGCCTTGTCAATGCGGGGCGTGGGCGGCTTCAACGGGAAGCAGATATCCTGCGGGCGCTCGATCAGGGCGTTCTCAAGGAAGCGAGCCTGGATGTCTTCGAGCAGGAGCCGCTCAATCCGAAGAGCCCGCTCTGGGCGCATCCGAAGGTTTTCATCACGCCTCACGCAGCTGCGAGTTCCGATCCGGCGCATCTGGCGCCGCTGATGATCGCGCAGATGGAGGCTTTCGAACGCGGCGAGCCACTTACGAACCTTGTGGACCGCGAAGCGGGCTATTGAGGCGACCGCCTCCCACATGAGCGGAGGCACTAGCTCAACCCTCCAGCCAACAGGCCATTACAGCGTCCTTCAAAATGGACGAAGGACGCTGTAATGGTACTTACCGATAGCTAGACGGCGAAATCTCGGAAGTCGTCGGGATTGTTGCGAATATCTTGAGCCGCAAGTCTGCGCAGGTTTTGTATATTTGGCGCATTGTCTTGCTGGCCGAGGCCCTTCAATACCGCTCGGAAGAGGCAATCACCATCTCCATCCACGACCACCTGCCTTCCTCCAATCAGCACATTATAATGATCTCCCGTATAGTATAGCCGGATCGGAGCACCGGTGGCTCCGCCACGGGAAGCAAACGGGGCAATGACGGTGGGGACGCGATCGGGATCCGGATAATGAATTTCCAGCGGCCGGCGCAAACTGTTGGCGACAGCGTGCGTTGCGAAATCTCCGGCATCTGCATCCCAGTTTCCGGGCTGCTCCAGGAAATTGGCAGCATTCTCGACTGGCGATGACTGCGGCTTGGGATTGCTGCTCGCAAGTTCCCGGCGATGGTGTTTGGCTTTGATAAAATACCGCCTGCCGATACGCTCGACTGTGCCGTGCTCCGCTTCCGTATATTTGTAAACGGATTTGAACTTTGCGTTCTTGCCGTACCAGGCAGGCTTTGAAAGAATAATCGCGTCTTCCGCTCTGGGAATGATCTCGTCAGGGCCGCGAGGAAGTCCCGAATAAAATGCGTGCTTTGCCTGAGTCGGATCCGCGAAGTCTTTATACTTGATGAGATAGTCCTTGGCCGCATCGTGGAATTTCTTGGCCCATCCCGCCTCGGTGTCGATGACGGCGTCCTTTATTCCGATCTCATCATACTGGGCTGCAGTCACATCCACCGCATACTCGAAATTGTCTTTCTTCGCGATGACGACGAAGTGATTCTCGGGAAAGAGGTCATCCACACCCTCCCACCAATACATTCCGCGGCTCTGGGTCGTGTAGCCGGCATCTTTCAATGCCGCGACAACAGGCTCTAACGAATCCGCGCAATGGTCCGTCGGTTTGCAAATGAGCTGCCGCAGACCCGGATTTTCCCTTATGAGCCGATCGAGTTTCGCCAGTTCCCTTTGCACCGCTGGCGGATAGGACGTGCTCACGCTTTTGGGGAATCTCCTGATGAGTTCCACCGGTTTCCGCGACTTCGGAGCACGTCCCAGAGAAATCTTCTCAAACAGAGCCGACAGTCCGGACTTCCCGACAGGTTTGGACTGCTCAGTTTTCCCGGCAGGCACCGGACCCTTTTCACCTGCAGCCGCTAGCTTCTTGGCGTTACCAGCCGCTTTTACCGGCATTGCTCCCTTCGCGAGCCGAAAATAGTCGGACATGTCCGATACCAGGGAAATAAGATCTACAGCACACTTCTCCAGCAATTCGTCACGAGTCTTGATGTAACATGGCACCAATACTTCCCTGGCATTGTGAATAGCTGCTTCCATATTGGTCTCGCCATAGGCGTAATCTTTCAGGAAGGACTGCCGCGGGATCAGCAACGCCTTGGAAAGGTCCTGCAGCGCCTCATGAACCGGTGCCGGTTCTGTCATGCGCGTAAGCGAGAAATCTCGCCCCTGGAGACCATCGAGAGCCGCCCTAGAAAAGAAGCTGTCCTTGTGACGGGCAATCCAGCTGCCATTTGCAGTGCGTTGGGATTCTTGAAGTTCTTCGAGCGGCACGCGCTCGATTTCTATTTCTCCCTCCGCCAATGAGATCGAAAAGGCTTCCTTGTCCGGCTCTACGGAAATGATGAAGCTGCTGTGCCCGGCCAATTGCCGGAAATCTTCAAGCGGCACTCTTTCTATTTCGATTTCATCTTCCGCTAGAAGAACGGAAAAGGCCTGCTTTCCCTGATCGATGAAAACAATGAAGCCGCGATGTCCGGCTATGGAGATGTCTTCGATCTTGGAATCGGGCTCTCCAAGCTGTCCCTCGCCCACATGTATCCTGACGGGCCGGCAGCACGCGACGGTCTGATAAAGCGTGGCGGTGCTCGCGTTCAGATCGACGCCGATCGACGACAGGCGCGAGCTTACGATCCTCGCAACCTCGTTCAATCTGTCCTGCCAATAGTTTTTGAATTCTTCGAAGAACATTTCGTTCTTCGGGCAATCCTTCAGGCGTTCGCGTTCAGAGGTCGCAAAATTCAGTGGAAAGGTCGAAAGCTGATTGTCGAGACAAATATCAAGCCTCGACTTCTCTATATGGCTTACCCTCGGCGCGCCGCGGAGCCCTCCGGGCATCGTCTGCGTTACATGGACGAGTTCGTGGGGATTCAGTTTTGATTTTTCCAGCTCGCGAATGAAGATCTCGCGCCGAACCGGAAGCCTGTCGAGTATGCCGAGATAGGCCACATACTTCTCACCCGCATTCCTGCCAGACTTCGCTTCATCAGCATCGCTGCGTGCGGCACGAGGCTCACGCGGTCGGTCCAGCCGTTCGAGATCCGCCGCCTGGTCGGAATCAGCAGACGTTTCCTGCGAGGCTTCAGCGAAATCGCTGTCGGGAAACAACGACTTCATGAACTCTTCGGCTTCTGCGATCACCCTTCCCCACTCCGCTTCGGCGTGAGGATCGGGATTGTAATGAGCGGGCCCCCTGAGGCCTTTCGACTGCGGTTCCCAGGAATCCGGCTGATGTGGTGAGGAAGAGGAGGCCTCCTGATCAGGGTGCGCGCTGCCCGTCACCAAGGCCGAAGTAGAATTCAGATTCATCATCTTCTTCTTTGAAAGGTCGATTTCCTATGAGGCCGATAGCGACAAGCTATGCGCCGCCACTGCGACGCAAATTCCCATCAAAAAGGTCTATAAGAAAATCGCTTCTGCTGGTTTTGACCGGGGGATGCCGCTTCGGTCTCCATCGCTGGCAGAGCAGAGGCCGAAACCCTGACCAGAGGTCAAGGTTAGCAGGGATGCGGAGTCTGGCGGAGCCAGGTCGCGCCAAGTTATGAACGAAGGCGAGCGAGGCAGATTGCCCTGCTCGCGCAGCTTGCTAGAAGCTAGCCGGTTCTTCTAATCGCCCATCTTCAAGGCCTGGATGAAGGCCTCTTGGGGAATCTCGACCTTGCCGAACTGGCGCATCTTCTTCTTACCTTCCTTCTGCTTCTCAAGAAGCTTGCGCTTACGGGTAACGTCGCCGCCATAGCACTTGGCCGTCACGTCCTTGCGGAGCGCCGAGATGGTTTCGCGCGCGATGATGCGGCCGCCGATGGCAGCCTGGATCGGGATCTTGAACATGTGCTGCGGGATCAACTCCTTCAGCTTTTCGCACATGACGCGGCCGCGCCGCTCGGCCTGCGAACGGTGGACGAGCATGGATAGCGCGTCGACCGGCTCGTCATTGACGAGGATGGACATCTTGACGAGGTCCCCCTCGCGATAATCGGTCAGGTGATAATCGAAGGAGGCGTAGCCGCGGCTGATCGACTTCAGCCGGTCGTAGAAGTCGAACACAACTTCGTTGAGCGGCAGGTCATAGACCAACATGGCGCGCGTCCCCGCATAGGAAAGGTCCACCTGGATGCCCCGGCGATCCTGGCAGAGCTTCAGGATTCCTCCCAGATGCTCGTCGGGGGTGAGGATCGTGGCGCGGATCCACGGTTCCTCGATCGAGGTTATCTTCACCGGGTCCGGCATATCGGCCGGATTGTGCAACTCGATTTGCGAGCCGCTGGTCAGGTTGATGCGGTAGACGACCGAAGGGGCGGTGGCGATGAGGTCGAGGTCGAACTCGCGGGTGAGCCGCTCCTGAATGATTTCCAGATGGAGCAGGCCCAAAAAGCCGCAGCGGAAGCCGAAGCCAAGGGCAGCGGAGGTCTCCATCTCAAACGAGAAGCTGGCATCGTTGAGGCGCAGCTTGCCCATCGCGGCGCGCAGATCCTCGAAATCGGCGGCATCCACGGGAAACAGACCGCAGAAGACCACCGGCTGGGCCGGTTTGAACCCGGGCAGCGGCTGGGCCGTCGGGCGCTTATCGTCGGTGATGGTGTCGCCCACGCGGGTGTCGGCCACCTCCTTGATGGAGGCGGTGATGAAGCCGATCTCGCCGGGCCCGAGCGTGTCCACCATCACCATCTTCGGCGTCATGACGCCGACGCGATCCACCGGATAGCGGGCGCCGGTGCCGATCATGCGAATGGTCTGGCCTTTCTTGAGCACGCCGTCGATGATGCGAACCAAAACGATCACGCCGAGGTAGGCATCGTACCAGGAATCGACGAGAAGGGCCTTGAGCGGCGCGTCGGCATCACCCTCATGCGGCGGCGGGAGGCGGTTGACGATGGCTTCGAGCACTTCATCCACGCCCATTCCGGTTTTGGCCGAGATCGGGATGGCATTGGAGGCATCGAGGCCGATCACCTCCTCGATCTGAGCCTTCACTCGATCGGGTTCGGCGGCCGGGAGGTCGACCTTGTTCAGGACCGGCACGATCTCGTGATTGTTGTCGATCGCCTGGTACACATTGGCGAGCGTCTGGGCCTCTACGCCCTGAGAAGCGTCGACCACCAGCAGCGAGCCTTCGCAGGCCGCCAGCGAGCGGGAAACCTCGTAGGCGAAATCGACGTGACCCGGCGTGTCTATGAGGTTCAAGACGTAGTGTTGGCCGTCACGCGCGTCATATTCAAGGCGCACGGTGTTCGCCTTGATGGTGATGCCGCGCTCGCGCTCGATGTCCATGGAATCGAGCACCTGCTCCTTCATCTCGCGCTCTTCCAGCGAGCCGGTCATCTGGATGAGCCGGTCGGCGAGCGTGGATTTCCCATGGTCGATATGGGCGACGATGGAGAAGTTGCGGATGTTCTTGAGCGGCGTGTTCGTCATGGGCGGCATGTAGCAGCGCGGACATGGGCAGGCAAGGAGGGAGGGAGGCTGAAGCATATGGATTGCAAGCAGAAGCGCCGTTTTTTCGGCTGCACGTTACCCGGCCCTCTTTCAGCCGCACTCCCAAGCCACCATCTTTGGAGCGCGGCGGGCGGATTTGCTCCGCCGCACCTGCGCTTTGCCAGCTTGCGCCGGGCGCGCTTCTCACGAGGAACTTGAGCCCGTTCTCCTTGGCCATGCGTCCTCTTCCGGAATCATTCAGAGCCTGCCAAAGGGGCCAGCGCAGGATCATTGACCAAAACAATCGATTGATTAAAGGACGCATATGGACCTCGTGTTCGGTAACGGCGATTTGGGAAAGCCGGTTCGGCTAAGCAGTGCGGAACGGACGCGCGAAGCGTTGATACGCGCGGGCCTCAAGCTCTTCGGACAGCAGGGTTTCGACGCCACGTCCACGCGGGCGCTCGCTTCGGAGGCGGGAGCGAATATCGGCTCGATCGCCTATCATTTCGGCGGGAAAGAGGGCCTCCGCGAGGCCTGCGCCCGCTATATTGTTGACAGGATCTCCAACATCGCAGACCGCACTCTCGGCGATTTCCCCAATGGCGAGGAAAGGATCACTGCCTCGCCGGAAGAAGCCCGCGCCATGCTCTGCCAGACAATCGACACGATGGTCGGCTTCATCGTCGCATCGCCGGAAGCCGGTGAATTCGTGCAGTTCCTGTTGCGTGAGATGACGCATCCGACAGCGGCGCTCGACATCATCTATGATGGCGTGTTCGAGCCGTTGCATCTGAGGCTCTGCCGCCTATGGGAGGCGGCCACCGGCGAGCCTGCCGAAAGCGAACGCACGAAACTCGCGGTCTTCACCGTTCTCGGCCAGGTAATCTATTTTCGTATCGCGAAAGAGGCGGTTCTCCGCCGCATGGAGTGGAAGGCAATCGGCCGTCGCGAGACAGCTGCGATCACCGAAATCGCGAAAGAGAATCTGAGAGCCGTCTTGGATGCGCGGCGTTGGAAAGGGCAGTTCTTCGGCACGCGGCCCCATCCCATCCTTGACGCCGATGGAGAGGATGCCTAGTTTAGAATTATTCTAAACTAACTGGATTTTCTCCGTCATGTTCAACCGCCTCTTCGGGTTCAACCGCCGGCCTTTCTCGTCTCTGTCGGAGCAGGAAATTCTGGCTCTGGCGATCTCATCCGAAGAGGACGATGCGCGGATCTATCGGGCCTATGCGGACGGGCTGGCTGAAGAGTACCCACATTCTGCAGCCATGTTCGAGGAAATGGCGGCGGAAGAGGATCGTCACCGTGCTTCGCTGATCGAACTCCACCGCAAGCGCTTCGGGGAACGCATCCCGCTCATCAGACGGGAGCATGTTCGCGGCTACTATCAACGCCGGCCTGACTGGCTGGTGCGGCCATTGGGGCTGGAGCATGTCCGTGCGCAGGCAACGCTGATGGAGGAAGAGGCGCAGCGCTTCTACACGGAGGCCGCCAAGCGCACGCAAGATGCCGCCACCAGAAAGCTTCTCGGCGATCTGGCGGCGGCCGAGCAGAAGCACGAGACGCTTGCCGGACAGCTCGAGAAGAAGCATCTGGGGCCCGAGGCGCGCGGCGAGGAAGATCGGACCGAGAGGCGCCGGTTTATCCTGACCTACGTACAGCCGGGGCTGGCGGGGCTGATGGACGGCTCCGTTTCCACGCTGGCTCCCATTTTCGCAGCCGCTTTCGCCACTGGCGATACCTGGCAGACATTCCTGGTGGGCCTTGCCGCCTCGATCGGCGCAGGCATCTCAATGGGCTTTACGGAAGTGGCCTCCGACGACGGGGTGATCTCCGGCCGAGGGTCGCCTGTCAAACGGGGCTTGACCACCGGCATCATGACGGCGGTCGGCGGTCTCGGCCACGCCTTGCCTTATCTGATCCCGCATTTCTGGACGGCAACCATCATCGCCTTCATCGTGGTCTTTATCGAGCTGTGGGCGATTGCCTTCATCCAGAACCGGTACATGGACACGCCCTGGAGCCGGGCAACCTTCCAGGTGGTTTTGGGAGGGGCTTTGGTTTTCGCAGCCGGGATGCTGATCGGCAACGCCTGAAACCGATTGACTGCACAGCATAGCCCCTCCCCGACTGGAGTCGGAGAGGGGCTTCCGGTCAGCAGGGGAGACTATTCCGCTGCGGCTAGGTTGATGCGGCTTTCCGCCAGTTCGGTGAGTTTCTGGTCCGTCGCCTTTTCCTCGGCAAGGTTGCGCTTCAGGATATCCGCGCATTCATTCTTGCCTAGCTCCTGCGCCCAGGTGATCAACGTGCCATAGCGGGTGATCTCGTAATGTTCCACGGCCTGGGCGGCGGCGATCAGAGCAGCGTCGAGCACCTTCGGATCGTCGACATCACCGGCAACTTCCTTCGATTCCTCGATGATGCCATCGATGGCCGGGCAGTCGACACCTTTCGGCTCCATATTCATCATCTGGAACACCTGCTCCAGATTGCGGATATGGCCTTCGGTTTCCCTCAGATGCTGTTCGAAACCCTGCTTCAGCTGCTGGTTGCTGGCCTTCTCCATCATCTGCGGCAAGGCCTTCGTGATCTGATTTTCGGCATAATAGATGTCCTTGAGCGTGTGCACGAACAGGTCGTCCATGCTCTTGATGTCTTTCGAAAACAGACCCATCGCTTCATTCCTCTTCCTGTCGAGTTGCAACCTCGCGGCTCTCCCCGCGCGGTCCTATGGGACTAACCCTTCTCGCGGCGGTCTGTTCCATCGCACCGGGCGCCGGATCTTGCTTCGCTCAGTTCAGAAATCGGCCGAAACTCCCTTTAATCACACCAGACGAGCACTATTATATCCAATCTAGCAAATATTATTCCATAATCATAAATTATATATAACACCCATAAAGAAGATTGCTTTATTACCAGCCAAATTTTTTGATCATTATTGAGCCTCTACTTCGAGATTATCTGATTATGCTATGCAATCGAGTTTGATATAAAAAATCCTTATCCCCAACCCTGATGCCGATTCTGCGGCGCGTGAGGACAGCCCCAGTTGCAGACCTGCCTCGATCCCCATCTCGGGGTCGCGCGCAGCCTTTACTGCGATGAACTCCGAACGGAATACACCTCCATCACGCTTGCGGCCGCGGCGATCTATCCATACCGAGGGCCGCAGGCTCTCTCCAGGCACGTCTCTACTGTGACGGAACAACCGGTCCCGTGATCGTGTTCGTGCACCGCGGCGGCTGGGTCCTCGGCTCAATCGACACCCCACGACGATTTGATGCGCCGGGTCTCCTGTGCGAGCCACTGTGCGGTGCTCGGCATCGACTACAGTCTCGCACCGGAACATCCGTTTTCCCCGCCGCTCTATGATGTTCTCAATTCCATCCGTTTCGTTGCTGATGGCGGCCTCGGTGCAAATTACCTTCGCGGCAGTGTCGCGCTTGCAGGAGATTCCGCAGGCGCCAATCTTGCGCTTGGAACTCTCCTCACGCTCAGAGTGTGAGAGCGGCCGCGTTGTTCTTCGGCTGTTATGCCCTGGGCTTCGAGAGCGACAGCTATAGGCGCTGCGGCGATGGTTCCTGTGGGATTTCCATTACGCTTATGCGCGGGTTCGGGGCCCGATATCTCGGCAAGGCCCCCTCCCTTCTTGCAGTCCCGCGACACGCGGATCTCGCTGGCCTGTCCCCACTCCATCTCTGTGCAGGCGGTCTCGACCCCCTCCTTGACGATACGCCTCACCTGAGCAGAAGGGCTGGCTCATGCAGGCGTTCCCTATAGGCTCGACTTCCATCCGGGGGTTGGGCACGGCTTTTTCCGGATGGCAAGCGAACCGCCGGCGGCGACGGCGGCCATCAATGCCGCAGCCAAGTTTCTTGGGCTTGAAATGGCACGAAGGTGGCTCGCAGAAGTACCGAATAAGATCGGATAGCCATCACCACGCCAAGCCCTCAGATGTGCCACAGCTCCCTATCGGCTGTGGCATTTCAGGCACAGAGGGAGGAACAAAGAGGCCTGCCACAGGGCCGCCAAGATCGCTCCCATTTTCCGCCACGGAGCGGTGGTGTTTCTGGTCTCAAAGAAACAAACGTTCACCCGGCATTCATGCGTTTTGCTTAGGATTGCTACGGGTCGTTCAAAGAGCCAGGACACGGACCATGGGGTTCATCAAGTTGATCGTTGCCTGCGTAAGGGTCGTTCGTGATTTCTTTGCACCACGCTACCATCCGGAGCGTCACTACATGCGCGGTCCGGGGCCGGCCTGCGCGCAGCGTGAGAGCCGCAGGGGCTCGGCGCACGCTTGAGCCGTCGAGGATATCGGCCGGGGACCGGAGGCTAAGGGCATGGTTTAAGCAGGACCGGCTCTTTGGCCTGCACACCAATCTGCCGACACTCCTCACCTGCGCACAAGCGCCAGCCGCTCCCTGTCGCACCGGACGCGGCAAGACGAAGCTCGGGAATTGGCCCAAGCTCAGGCACATAAACCCACCAACCGTCTCTCAGACGTGCATCCGGAGGCGGCTCCATGCCAGCTCCGGATCCCTTCACCCGCGCTTCCACAATTTGTAATCCTACCGGCGTTGCGCGCCAGGTCTCCTGCCATTCGACCCTCTCGACCGAATGGGTCCAGGACAGGGTGAACAGGCCGGCGGCGAGCGTCATTGCCTTGCCGCCGACCAGAAGGCAGGCCGACACCCCCCTACTCCTCGACCAGCGTCTGCGGCGGCTCCGTGCTTCTGCTGCGCGCGCGGTACCAGTGCTGCCCCAACAGGAGAGCGGAAAGCAGAAAACCAAGTTCGTCCGTCCATGGCAGCGCCAATACAAGAAGCAGGCCCGCGGCGAAGGCGGCCACCCGCTCCCAGATCCCCATGGGGCGGAGCCAGAAGCCCACGAAGGCCATGCCCCACAGCGCCACACCGAGGCAGGCTTTGAAGACGACGTAGACGACCTCGACCGGATAGCCCCAGGCCGCAGCCATCGCCCCACCCTCCTGCAGCATCAGTGCGGGCGTGTAGACGGCCATGAACGGCACCACGAAGCCGGCGACGGCAAGCTTCGTCGCCTGGATTGCGATCTTGAGGCCGGACGTCTTGGCCATCGGCGCCGCCGCAAAGGCAGCGAGCGCCACTGGCGGCGTGAGATCGGCCATGATGCCGAAATAGAACACGAACATGTGGCTGACGACGAGCGGCACGCCCAGTTCGAGTAGCGCCGGGCCGGCCAGCGACGACGTGATGATGTAGTTCGGGATGGTCGGAATGCCCATGCCGAGGATCAAGCAGGTGATCATCGTCAGGATCAGCGACAGGAACAGGTTGTCCCTGCCTATGGCGATGATGGCGCCGATGAAAGTGGAGGCGATGCCGGTCAAGGTCAGCGTGCCGATGACGATCCCGACGATTGCACAGGCGATGCCGACCGGCAACGCGTTCTTGGCACCCTCCGCAAGGGAATCGCGGCAGATCACCAGCGTCTCGCGCCCACCTTTGAAGGCGAGGCAGCCAAGGATCAGAGCCGCTAGGACAATCGCCAACAGATCGACGCCGTATTTCATAAACGAGGCTGCCCCCAGGCCAAGCGCAATCCAGAACACCACACGGAAGGCGAGCGGGCCGATTAGGGCAGCAATTGGCATGCCGAGGATGAGGACGATGGTGAGCGCCAGGCCCATCGTGCCGGCGAAGATTGGTGTGTAGCCGGCAAACAGCAGATAGACCAGAACGGCAAGCGGTAGCACGAGCGGCCAATGCTCGCGGACGGCAGTCCACGGATTTGGCAGTTCCGACTTGTTCATCCCTTTGAGACCAGCCTTGCCGGCCTCCAGATGCACAGTCCAAAAGCAGACGCCGAAATAGAGGAAGGCGGGGATGATCGCCGCCTTGACGACCTCGGCATAGGGAATGTTCAGCGTCTCGGCCATGATAAAGGCGACCGCTCCCATAACCGGCGGCATGATCTGGCCACCCATCGAGGAGGTGGCCTCCACGCCTCCCGCGAATGCGGAGCGGAAGCCGAAGCGTTTCATCAGCGGAATTGTGAACTGGCCGCTCGCGACCACATTGGCAACGCCTGAGCCGGAAATGGTGCCCATCAGGGCGGACGACAACACACAAACCTGGGCGGGACCGCCGCGCGCCCCGCCGACGAGGCCGAGCGCGAAATCGTTGAACAGCGCGATCATGCCGGCACGTTCGAGGAAGGCGGCGAAAACGACAAAGATGAAGATATAGGCAGCCGATACGTAGATCGGGGTGCCGTAAATACCCTCGGTACCGAAGCTGATATGCTCGATGATCTGCGCGAAATCGTAGCCGCGGTGGACAAACGGGCCGGGCATATACTGGCCGAAGAAGCAGTAGGCGAGAAAGATGCCGGAGATGATGGTCAGCGGCAGGCCCATGAGCCTGCGCGCACCTTCGAACACCAGGGCTATCAGCACAACGCCGACGACCAGATCAGGCACGGTGTGGAAGCCGCCGGCGCGCAACAGCAGTTCCCGGTAGAATATCCAGTTGTAGACGCCGGTGAGAAAGCCGAGCACGCCAAAGATCCAAAGGATGGAGCGCGTGACCTTGCTTTCGGACTTTAGATTGCCGAGCAGCGCGAATCCCAACAACAGCAGGAACCCCACATGCATCGCCCGCACAACCTGGCTCGGCAGCGTGCCATAAGCGGCTGTCCAGAGTTGAAAAAGCGAAAAGGCGATCGCGATGGAATACGCCGCTGTGCCCCAGAAGCCGGCGCCCCAGCCCGGCGGGAGACCCTCGGTCGGGATCTCCTCGGTGGGCGCGGGCGTGTTCTGCTGATGAGATGTATCGGTCATGCGGTCCTAAACCTCTCCGGAATAGGGATGCAATGCTCAAGCCTGCCGGCGGCGAGCCGACAGGCCGAACAATGTCGGTTACAAGGCGAGCACGAACGCCCGGCGACCCTACAGCAGGCCCTTTTCCTTATAGTAGCGCTCGGCGCCCGGATGCAGCGGGATCGGCATGCCCTCGGTCGCGCCTTCAAGCTTGATCTCCTTGGCGGCTGCGTGCGCCGCAGTCAGCCGGTCGAGATTCTCGAAGAGCTGCTTGGTCATCTGATAGGCCGTTTCTTCCGAGACATCGGCATGGGTGACCAGCATATTGCCGACGGCGGCGGTGTTCACGTCCTCCGTCTGGCCCTCATAGGTTCCGGTGGGGATAGTGGCCGACATGTAGGGCGCGCCGATCTTCTCCACGACTTCCGCTGGTACCGCCACGACCGTGATCGCAAGCGAGGTGGAGAGGTCGCGGATCGAGGCCACGCCAAGACCGGCCGACTGCAGCGTCGCGTCGAGCTGCCGGTTCTTGATCAGCTCGACCGATTCGGCGAACGGCAGGTATTCGACCTTCCCGAGATCCTCATAGCTCATGCCCGCGGCCTCGAAGATCGCGCGGGCATTCAGCTCGGTGCCGGACGCCGGTGCGCCCACCGAGAGGCTCTTGCCCTTCAGGTCCTCCAGCGTCTTGATGCCGGATTCCTGACTGGCGACGATCTGGATATAGTTCGGATAGATCGCTGCGATGCCGCGCAGCTTGTCGAGCTTGCCCGGGAAACCTGCCTCTGTATCGCCCTCCCAACCGAGCTTGACCGAGTCGCCCAGCGCAAAGGCGATCTCACCGCGGCCTTGCTGCAGCAGATTGAGATTCTCGACCGATGCCTTGGTGGCCTGCACCTGCGTGCGCGAACCCTCGATCGTTTCGCCATAGATCTCGGAAAGGGCGACGCCGAGCGGGTAATAGACGCCGGATGTGCCGCCGGTCAGCACATTGATGAATTCCTGCGCGCCGCTGGCGGCAGGATGAAAACCGAATCCCAGCGCCAGCACCCCGGCGGCCACATGTTTTTTGTTGAAACAAAGCATATCTTCTCCTCCGATCTCCTCACATGCCCTTGTTCAGACAAGGGCACCCCATCGAGTGATGCACACGATGATTGCGCGCCAACATAATGGCAAGTGCAACAGGTGGACAACCGCTGATGGTCTCCGACTTTCGGCTTGCTTCAGGCGAGCGCTCCAAAGCGGCATGCACGCTGGCCGATGTCTATCCCTGCTGCCTTGATTTCCCGTCTGAGCGCCCGCCTAAGCTGATCGCGGTAAAAGCTTATTGGCTATTAAGCTCCTCCCTGAGCCAATTTCGCGCACCGCTCCGGGGTGGACTTTGCACGTGTTTACCCCATTATAAACAAAACTGATCACCGCACGGACGGTGGTGGAGAGCGCCATGGAATTCGATCCAGTCCTGCTCGCACGCATCCAATTCGCCTTCACCATTTCCTTTCATATCATCTTCCCGGCTTTCACCATCGGACTTTCCGCCTTCATTGCGGTGCTGCTTCTTGCCTGGCGCTGGACGAAGGACGAGAAGTTCCATCGGCTCGCCCGGTTCTGGACCAAGATCTTCGCCGTATCCTTCGCCATGGGAGTCGTGTCCGGCATCGTGCTCAGCTATCAGTTCGGCACGAACTGGAGCCGCTTTTCCGAATTCAGCGGCAACGTGATCGGCCCGCTGATCGGCTATGAGGTGCTGACGGCGTTTTACCTGGAAGCGACATTCCTTGGGATTCTCCTGTTCGGCTGGAATCGGTTCCCTCCTTGGCTGATCACGCTCGCGGCCTGCCTGGTGGCTACCGGGACCGCGATCAGTGCCTTCTGGATCCTCTCGGCGAACAGCTGGATGCAGACACCTACCGGCCACGAGATCCGCGACGGCATCGCCTATCCCGTGGACTGGCTGCAGATTATCTTCAACCCGAGCTTCCCCTACCGGTTCGCGCATATGGTAAACGCCGCCTATCTCACGACGGCGGTGGTGGTGCTGGCGGTTGGCGCGCGGTATCTGCTTGCAGGACGCCACCTCGAGGAAAGCCGCACCATGCTCCGGATGGCGGTGGGCATGATTGCTGTCTCGGCCACCCTGCAGCTCGTCATCGGGGACATGCACGGCCTCAATACGCTGGAGCACCAACCGGTAAAGGTCGCCGCCATGGAGGGACATTGGCACGGGCGGGATCCTGCATCCCTGGTTCTTTTCGGCATTCCTGATGAAGCGGCGCGGAAGAACCATCTGGAAGTTGCCATCCCCAAACTGGGCTCGCTGATCCTGACCCATGACTGGAACGGCACCTATCTCGGAATGACGGACTTTCCCGAAGATCAGTGGCCACCGGTCGCAAACGTATTCTTCACCTTCCGGATCATGGTGGGCATCGGCCTGCTCCTGATTGCAGTCGGTTTCTGGGGTCTTTATCTCTGGTGGCGGGGACGGCTGTTCGAAACACGGCTCTTCCTGCGGGCCACCTCGCTCATGTGGCCGTTGGGTTTCATCGCGATCCTGGCGGGTTGGTTCGTAACGGAACAAGGCCGCCAGCCCTGGCTCGTCTATGGCCACCTGCGCACGGCTGACGGCATATCGCCGGTGCCGGGTGCGAGCGTTGCCGGTACGCTGGCACTGTTCGTCTTCATCTACGGCATCGTGTTCGCCACAGGGGTTTATTACATCAACCGGCTGATCAATGCGGGGCCGAAGGGACAGGCAACGGAGGCCGCGGCCGGCGTCCCGAATCGCCCGCTTTCGGGCGCCGAGGAAGCCGCCCGCGAGGCCCTTGGACGGTCACCGGGCCAGGGACCGGGCGCTTCACTCACCGCACCGAGGAGGTAACAGCGATGGAATGGTATCTTCCGGTCATCTGGGCGGGTATTATCGGCACTGCCGTTGCCATGTATGTGATCCTCGATGGGTTCGACCTCGGCATCGGCATCCTTTTCCCGTTCACCCATGACGAGGGCGAGCGGGATCAGATGATGAACTCCGTCGCTCCGTTCTGGGACGGTAACGAGACCTGGCTGGTGCTGGGTGGCGGAGCTCTCTGGGTAGCCTTTCCCACAGCCTATTCCGTGATCATGCCGGCGCTTTATCTGCCGGTGATCGGAATGCTTCTGGCGCTCGTCTTCCGCGGCGTTTCATTCGAATTCCGATGGGTGGCGAAACCCAGCCATCGAATGTGGGACATCGCCTTTACCGGGGGCTCAATCGTGGCCGCCTTCCTGCAGGGCGTGATCCTCGGTGGCCTGCTACAGGGCATAGAGGTAGCCGACGGGCAATATGCCGGCGGCGCGTTCGACTGGCTGACGCCATTTTCGATCTTCGTCGGGCTCGCGGTCGTGGCCGGCTATGGTCTTCTTGGTTCGACCTGGATCCTGATGCGCACGACTGGACCGGTACAGGAATTGGCACGCCGCCTCGCACCCTCATTTCTCGCCGCCGTTCTGGGCGGCATGGCAGTCGTGAGCCTCTGGACCCCCCTTTTCATCGACCGGATCGCGGAACGGTGGTTCACTCTGCCCAATTTTCTTTTCCTATGGCCCGTCCCGGTCGCAGCAGCGCTGGTCGGCTACGGGACCTTGCGCTGGCTCACCACAGGTCGCGAAAGCCTCCCCTTTATAGGATCGATAGCCCTCTTCCTGCTCGGCTATGCCGGACTGGTGATCTCCACCGTGCCCTATCTCGTACCGCCGCACCTCACCTTCTGGGACACTGCTGCAGCGCCGGCCTCGCAGATCTTCCTGCTCGTCGGGACAATCTTTCTATTGCCGCTGGTTCTCGGCTACACCGCATTCGTCTATTGGGTGTTCCGCGCCAAGATTGGCCCTGGCGAAGGATATCACTGAGCGCCAGCGCTGCCGCTCAGTGATCGCCGATCAGCAAGGACGCACCAAGCACGCCCAGAAAGACCAGGCCGAATCCGAAGACCGTGACGAGAACATGGCTATGGGCCAGACCGATCGGGGCCCATCGGCCATAGAGGGCCGGATAATAGATCGCCGCGCCGAGGGCAGACCAGCCGCCGGTCGCCACCGAATAAAGCCGCTCGATCAGTCTCGCATTGCGGCGAAAGCCGCGCAGCGCGGCAAAAGCCATCATGATCGCTGCGCAGATGGCAGCAAGGGCAGGAACCATTTTCCTTCGCCTCCTATCGACCAAAAACACTGAGGCCGATGGTCCCTTACTACGGTTTTCCCGCCTTTGGGAACAGCGAAGCTCAATCGCCGTCCGAAAACATCTTCTGCAGGCGGGCGAAAGGCATGACCTCGCGGGCGTAAACGAAACTGCCGCGCGAGAGCATCTCCACCGCGGCACGTTCCACGGCGCCGTAGGCGAGCGTCGTCAGCTTCGAGCCCAGTGAAATCCGCTTGGCGCCAGCCTCCGCAAGCTCCGCGATCGTGAAGCTCGCGACGGACAGAATGTTGACGGGCTTGGTCACCGCCTCGCAAACCGCCTGCACCTGCTCGATATCGCTGAGACCCGGCGCGTAGAGCACGTCCGCGCCGGCCTTCTCGAACGCCTGGAGGCGACGGATCGTGTCATCCTGGTCGAGCCTTCCGTGAAGGAAGTTCTCAGCGCGCGCGGTAAAGACGAAGTCCCGCTTGAGAGCCCGCGCTGCCTCGGCAGCTGCCGCGACTCTCTCCACCGCGTGGGAGAAATCATAGATCGGCTTAGCGGGGTCGCCCGTCGCATCCTCGATGGAGCAGCCTGCGAGCCCTGCCGCTTCGGCAGCGAAGATGGTCTCAGCGGCGCTATCGGGACTATCACCCTTGCCATGCTCCAGGTCGGCGGAGACCGGCAGCGGAGTGGCGGCGACGATCTCGCGGCAGTGATGCATCATTTCCTCGAAGCTGACGCCGCCATCCGGCAATCCGCGCGAGAAGGCGTAGCCGGCGCTAGTGGTGGCCAGAGCCTTGAAACCGAGGGATGCAAGCAGCTTCGCCGTGCCGATGTCCCATGGGTTGGGAATGATGAAGATATCCCGATGCAGGGCGCGAAAAGTGGAGCCTATATCCATGGCCGTCCCTCCCGATAACGAAGTGCAATGAGGGATCCAGGCCCGGCTCAAGTCAAGGGCCAGATCTAGCCGTGCGACGGGTCAGGAAAGGTCAGACGGTGCCGGTCGAACCGAAGCCCCCGGCGCCGCGGATCGTCTCGCCCGCGGTGGCGCGCTCTTCGACCGTAGCACGTGTGACCGGCGCGATCACCAGTTGGGCGATGCGCATGCCGCGCGTGATGGCAAAATCATCCTCGCCAAGGTTGATGAGCAGCACCTGCACTTCGCCGCGATAATCACTGTCGATCGTCCCGGGCGTGTTAAGGCAGGTGATGCCGTGGCGTAACGCGAGCCCCGAGCGAGGCCGGACCTGCCCCTCGAATCCCTCCGGGATCTCCAGAACGAAGCCGGTCGGCACCAACACGCGCCTACCCGGAAGGAGAATAATCTGCCGATCCTCTGCAACGGCCGCTCGCAAATCCATGCCGGCAGCCCCGGCGCTCTCATAGGAAGGATAAGGCAGGCCTTCCGCATGAGGCAGACGCACAACGCCGATGATGGGGCCGATGACGGGCATTGAAAGCGGAGAACTGGTCATACCCCTATCTGCCGCCGCCAGGCGGGGGCGTCAATTCCGCGTCAGCTCTTTTTTCAACGCTTTTTGAGCTGTCTTGGAGCTTTGGTTCTCACCTATGCCCCTTGCGGCCCACTCTCACCGATTGTGAAGCGTCATTTTTTCACTGCTAACCGAAACCGGAAGAGCGATCCTGCACGTGGCTATCGGTCCCGGCGGGCCATGAGTTCGGCATATCGCCGCAAGTAAAGGGGCCAACCCTGGTCGCCGCCAACACCATCGCGAACGCCTTCCCAGCCTTCCCCATGGCGTTCCAGGTTTCGATGCTCGATCTCGACGCGGGTTCGTTCCGCTGTCGCGGCGATGAAACGCACTTCCCACTCGCTGGTTTTGTTCGGATCGGGTTCGGGCCGCCACTGCGGGCTGATGTCCCAGCTCAGCAGCACTCGGTGGGGCGGCTCGTAGGCCAGCACGCGCGCCCAGCGGCATTCGCTGCCGTCAACGCCACGGTCGTAGATATAACCGCCGACCCGCGGCTCAAACACCGTTTCGGCGATCGGGACAGCCAGCAAGTTATGCTCGGCGGGTTTGAAGCTTCCGAACTGCTCGGTAAACACCTTGAACGCGCGTTCTATCGGCGCCTCGACCACAACGGAGTGTTTCACGGACGTGTCTGCTGCACGGGTGCTCATCATGTCTCCTCCTGTGTTTGCTCGACGGCCACCTTGTAAGCCGCGAGGGTCTTGCTCCAAAACCGGTCGAGTTCCGCCCGAAGCGCGGCCAATCCGTCGGGATCGATATGATAGATGTTGCTGGCGCCCTTGGGTTTCGCTCGGACAAGCCGGGCTTCCCGCAACACCTTCAGATGCTGCGAGACCGCCGACTGCGTGACCGTCAAAGCCCTCGTGATTTCCGCAACCGAGCGTGGCTGCTCCGCCACAAGCTCGAACACCGCCCGGCGCGTGGGATCGGCAAGGGCCGCAAGCTGAGCATTTCCATTAGTCATAACTAATGATTAGCACATACTAATGAGAAACTCAACTCACTGGATGCAAGCTGGGCGAGAACTGCCTATATACGGGCCGATTTCCATTCGACAGCGGCGGCCATGACTGATAAGAGGCCGCGATCAAAAGGATCTCCGGATATGCCAGAGAGTTTGGCCGACGCTGTAGCGCGCCGCCGCACCTTCGCGATTATTTCGCACCCCGATGCGGGCAAGACGACGCTTACTGAGAAGCTGCTGCTTTTCGGCGGCGCGATCCAGCTTGCCGGCGAGGTGAAGGCGAAGAAGAACCGCATCCAGACGCGCTCGGACTGGATGGCGATCGAGCGGGAGCGCGGCATCTCGGTCGTCACTTCGGTGATGACCTTCGAATATGGCGGCCATGTCTTCAACCTGCTCGACACGCCCGGACACGAGGATTTCGCCGACGATACCTACCGCACGCTGACCGCGGTCGACTCGGCGGTCATGGTGATAGACGCTGCCAAGGGCATCGAGCCGCGCACGCTTAAGCTTTTCGAGGTGTGCCGGCTGCGCGACATTCCCATCATTACCTTCGTCAATAAGCTCGACCGTGAAAGCCGCGACCCCTTCGAGATCCTCGATGAGATCGAGCAGAAGCTGGCGCTGGACACCGCGCCCGTGACCTGGCCGATCGGACGGGGCAAAAGCTTTTCAGGCACCTATCATCTGGCGAACAATACGATCCGCCACTCCGACGATGACGTGGAACCGATCAAGGTGAACGGCCCGGAGGCGGAGGCGGTTTCAGGGCTCCTGCCCGAACATGAGCGCGATGCCCTCACCGAAGAAATGCTTCTCGCAAAGGAGGCGTGCAGGCCTTTCGACGCCCAAGCCTTTCGGGAAGGACATTTGACGCCGGTCTATTTCGGCTCGGCGCTCCGGAATTATGGCGTGCGTGATCTGATCGAGGCGCTGGGAGCCATAGGCCCCGCCCCGCGTGCGCAGGAGGCGGATTCGCGCAAAGTGCAGGCGACGGAGGAGAAGATGACCTCCTTCGTCTTCAAGATCCAGGCCAATATGGATCCCAACCACCGGGACCGCATCGCCTTCGTGCGGGTCTGTTCGGGCAAGCTCGAGCGCGGCATGAAGGCCAAGCTCGTGCGCACGGGAAAGCCCATCAGCCTGTCCGCACCGCAATTCTTCTTCGCCAAGAACAGGATCACCGCGGACGAGGCCTTCGCCGGCGACGTGGTGGGCATTCCCAATCACGGCACCCTACGCATCGGCGACACGCTGACCGAAGGCGAGGACATCCTGTTCCGCGGCGTGCCGAACTTCGCGCCCGAAATCCTGCGCCGCGTCCGGCTCTCCGATGCGATGAAGGCAAAGAAGCTGCGCGAGGCACTGCAACAGATGGCCGAGGAGGGCGTGGTCCAGCTCTTCACGCCCGAGGACGGCTCGCCTGCCATCGTAGGTGTGGTCGGTGCGCTGCAGCTCGATGTGCTCAAGGAGCGGCTCAAGAACGAGTACGCCCTGCCGGTCGATTTCGAGATGGCGCGATTCACCATCTGCCGCTGGATATCGGCAGAGGACAAGACCGAGCTGGAGCGCTTCATCACCGCCCATCGTGGTGACATCGCGCGAGATCTCGATGAGGACCCGGTGTTTCTGGCACCTCACGAATTCGGCCTGAAATACGAGGCGGAGCGCTGGAAAGCGATCACCTTCACGGCGGTGAAGGACTATCAGGTTCGCGAGGCGGTCAAGGCGGCCTAACTGGCTAAAGTCCGCTTTTGATCTTCTCGGCGAGCTGGTGGAGCTCCTCGCGACGGTACGGCTCGCGCGCGCCGTAGCCCCAGACCGGACCGGGCCAGGCATCGTCGCCCTCGGTGCGGGCGATAATATGGATGTGAAGCTGGCGCACGATGTTGCCCAGCGCCCCGCAGTTGATCTTGGTGCAGCCCGTCAGATCCTTGAGAGCCTTCGATACCAGATTGGTCTCGAAGCTGAGCATTGCCTGATCGAGCGGGGTCAGATCGTGCACCTCCTCTATGCCCGGCCGCTGAGGGACAAGAAGCAGCCAAGGCCAGCGCCGCTCATCGCGCAGGCGCAGCTCGCACAAGCCGAGCCACGCTACGGGAATGCTCTCCCCTTCCAACCGCGAATCGAGAACAAATCCTCCCTTATTGCCGGGCAGCATTGCCTTCCTCTCCTGCTTCAGCGAGAAGCTAGAGTGGCGCACTTGGACCTGCAAGCTTTTCCTTGAATCGCGGCTTGCATTTGGCCTCCGGATTGACGATATGGGGTACGGGAGGTTGGTGGTGGACGCGCCACTCGCCAACCGGGTCAGGTCCGGAAGGAAGCAGCCCTAACGAGCTCCGGCACGGGTCGCCGTGCCAGCCTCCCACCTTTCCTTCCCGCTGCCCATTGACGCAGCTCCCCCTCCAAGGGGAAACTCGCCGTCGGGCGAGGACTTCGCCGTCGAGGCCATCATCACGGGAGCGTGGACGAGCAGATGAACGATGTCGCGCAGACGGCAGGAGGCAAGACCGGCGCCTATCGCGTGCTCGCGCGCAAATACCGCCCCCGCGACTTCTCCCAACTCATCGGCCAGGAGCCGATGGTCCGCACGCTTACCAACGCTTTCGCCGCGGGCCGCATCGCACAGGCCTGGATGCTGACCGGCGTGCGCGGCGTGGGCAAGACCACGACCGCCCGCATTCTCGCTCGCGCACTGAATTACAAGACGGATCTGGTGGACCTTCCGTCGATCGACCTCTCCGTGCCCGGGGACCATTGCGAGGCGATCCTGGAAGGCCGCCATGTCGACGTGATCGAGATGGACGCGGCGTCGCATACCGGCATTGACGACATCCGCGAGATCATCGAGCAGGTGCGTTACGCACCCGTCTCGGCGCGCTACAAGGTCTATATCATCGACGAAGTGCACATGCTTTCCAACCAGGCCTTCAACGGCCTGTTGAAGACGCTGGAGGAGCCGCCGCCGCACGTCAAATTCATCTTCGCCACCACCGAGATTCGCAAGGTTCCCATCACGATCCTCTCGCGCTGCCAGCGCTTCGATTTGAGACGCATCGATGCTGCGCTCATCAAGCAGCACCTGGCTCACATCGGAAATCTGGAAGGCGTGGAGGCAGACGACGAGGCGCTGGCGGCGATCGCACGCGCCGCGGAAGGCTCGATGCGTGACGCGCAGTCCATCTTCGACCAGGCGATCGCCCATTCCTCCGGTCGGGTGACGGCGGAAACCGTGCGCGACATGCTGGGGCTTGCCGATCGTGCGCGCGTCATCGATCTGTTCGAGCACCTCATGAAGGGCGACGTAGCCGCGGCACTTGCCGAATATCGCGCGCAATACGACGCCGGAGCGGATCCGGCCGCTGTGCTTACCGATCTCGCTGAGTTCAACCATCTCGTCACGCGCATGCGCTTCGTGCCGGAGGCGGCGAACGACGGGTCGCTTTCGCAGGAAGAGCGGACGCGCGGGCTGGAATTTTCCAAAAATCTATCGGTACGCGTTCTCTCGCGCACCTGGCAGATGCTCTTGAAGGGCATTCAGGAAGTGCAGGGATCGAGCCGGCCCATCGCGGCGGGCGAGATGGTGCTGATCCGTATCGCACATGCGGCGCACCTCCCAACGCTCGACGAAGCGCTGAAGGCGCTGGAGGATATGCCTACTGGGAATGGGGGTGGACGACCGTCAATGGGTTCGCCCGCACCAGCTCCCTCCATGCCCACGGGCAATGGCGGCGTCCAGGCCGTCTCGACCCAACGCATGTCTTCGAGCGGCGGCGGACAGACCATGCGGCTGATCCAGACTTCGCCGGCGGAATATGCCGCGCCTCCGCAATCGGCCCCAGTGGAAGCCGAGGCGCCGAGCGTTCCGGTGAAATCGCTGTCCGATATCGCGGAATTGGCGGACGCCAACCGTGATATCGCCTTCAAGGTGCAGTTCAAGCGCTGCGTGCGGCTGGTGCAGATCGAGCCCGGAAGACTTTCGGTCAATCTCACGGAAGATGCCCCCAAGACGTTGCTGGGCGACCTCACCAACCGGCTGCAGAAATGGACGGGGAGGCGCTGGATCGTCTCGCTTTCCAACGAGCCGGGCAGCAAGACATTGGCCGAGGAGGAGACGGGACGGCGCGAGACAGCGCTTGCCGATGCCCGTGCAGACCCTACGGTAGCCGCCATCCTGCAAAGCTTTCCGGGCGCACGCATCCTTGACGTGCGGATACCCGACGCGGTTGACGCGGAGCAAGCCGATGGCGCTCCGCCCGAGCCGGACCTTGGCGATGACGACGATGATGATCTCTGATTGGAGAAAATGATGCGTGACCTGATGAACCTTATGGGCAAAGCGAAGGAAATGCAGGCCAAGTTCCAGGCCATGCAGGAAGAGATTGCCCAATTGGAAGCGGAAGGCCAATCCGGCGGCGGCGCGGTCAAGGTGACGCTTACCGGTAAGTTCGAGATGAAGAAACTTCAGATCGACCCCTCGCTCTTCAAGGAAGGGGAGGTGGAGATCCTGGAAGACCTGATCCTTGCGGCGCATAACGACGCGAAGAGCAAGGTCGAGCAGACGATTCAGCAGAGGACGCAGGAAATGACTGCCGGCCTGCCGCTGCCTCCGGGAATGAAGCTGCCGTTCTGAGCGGTTCCCGAGAGCCGCAGATGATGCGGCAAACGCAAATGAGGAGCACTCGATTGATTTCGCCAAATCAGGGAGTGCCCTGTGTGCGTTAAGCTCAAGAGCAGCAGCGCTTTTCAATCCCTCGGATTTCGGCCATATCCTATGCTCTGATTGCACGGGCATAGAGGAATATCCGTTGAGCCTTTCCGGGAAGCGCATCCTCCTCATTATTGGCGGCGGAATCGCCGCTTATAAGTGCCTCGACCTCATCCGCAGGCTCCGAGAGCGCGGAGTAAAGGTGCGCTGCGTGATGACACAGGCCGCGCAGGAATTCGTCACCCCCCTTTCGGTCGGTGCGCTTTCGGCGGATCACGTCTTCACCGATCTCTTCGACCGGCAGGACGAGCAGGATGTCGGCCATATCCGGCTGTCGCGGGAGGCCGACCTGATCGTCGTGGCGCCCGCGACTGCCGACCTGATGGCAAAGCTCGCAACCGGGCTTGTCAACGATCTTGCCTCGGCGGTGCTGCTCGCCACCGACAAGCCGGTCCTAATGGCGCCTGCCATGAACCCGCGAATGTGGATGCACCCGGCGACGCGCCGCAATCGCGCCACCCTGGAGGCTGACGGCGTGCACTTCGTCGGGCCCAACCGCGGCGAGATGGCCGAAAGCGGCGAGGCGGGCGAAGGCCGGATGGCCGAGCCGCTGGAGATCGTGGCCGCCGTCGAAGACCTTCTCAATGGCGGCGGGGAAAGGCCGCTCGCCGGCAAAAAAATCATCGTCACCTCGGGGCCGACGCACGAGCCGATCGATCCAGTCCGTTACATCGCCAACCGCTCGTCCGGTAAACAGGGGCATGCGATCGCCGCAGCACTTGCGGAGCTGGGGGCGGAGGTTCACCTCGTTTCCGGCCCGGTGACCATTCCGGACCCGAAGGGTGTCGCGACGGTCCATGTGGAGACTGCACGCCAAATGCGCGACGCTGTGGAAGCTCTTCTGCCAGCCGATGCAGGCATCTTCGTCGCCGCGGTTGCCGATTGGCGCCCGCTGTCCGAAGCCGGCGAAAAGATCAAAAAGGAGAAGGGCGCGAACCCGCCTGCCCTCAAGCTTGCGGAAAATCCCGACATCCTGGCCGGTATCGGCCACCACGAAAGGCGACCGCACCTCGTGATCGGCTTTGCTGCCGAAACGCAGAATGTCGTCGAGAACGCCCGCGCGAAGCTCGCCAAAAAGCGCGCCGATATCATCGTGGCCAACGACGTTTCGCACGACAGCGGGATCGGCGTCGGTGGTGTCATGGGGGGCGACCGCAACCGCGTCCATCTCGTAAGCCGCGAGGAAGTAGAGGAATGGCCGGAGGCGAGAAAGGACGATGTAGCGCAGCGGCTTGCGGCGAAAGTAGCGGACCTGCTGTGCTCTAGAGGTGACAAGTGAGCGGCATACCCAAGCTTGAAACAGAACGGCTAATCCTGCGCGGGCATCGGCCGGAAGATCTAGAAGCCTATCATAGGCTCTGGTGCGACCAGGGTGTAACCCGCTTCACCAGCCGAACCAGCATGAACCGTGAGCAGGCGTGGAGCCGGATCATGCAGTTTCACGGCATGTGGAAGCTTTGCGGTTACGGCATGTGGGTTGTGGAAGAGAAAGCGACGAACAGCCTGATTGGTGAAGTGGGTCTCCTGGAGCGGCGGCGCGAAATCCAGCCATCCCTCGACGGCACGATCGAGGCCGGCTGGATGCTTTTGCCCCGGGTGCACGGCCAAGGTTTCGCGCAAGAGGCGATGGAGGCCGTGTTCTCCTGGGCCGGCCCGACATATCCGGGTGCAGTCTTTTCATGCATAATCGACGTGGAGAACGAAGCCTCCCTTAAGCTTGCCCGGCGGCTCGGGTTCACCGAAACCATCCAAACGACTTATCAAGACCATCCGACGGTGATCCTGCGCCGCGGCTGATCACCACGAGCCGGGCTTTCCATCCACCAGATGGACGATGGATGCCGGGCTCGAAATCCAGAAGCCGTCGAAGTTCCGGCCCAGGTTCTCGATTTCGTCACAGCGTACGATCCCTGCCGCGGCAAGATGCTCTGCAGCTTTGTTCGTGTCATCCGTCACGATTTCCAGCCAGAGCTCTGCCTGGCTCATGCCCGGGACTCGATCGATCCAGAGCTGGTTCGAACCGAAACGGAAACCTACAGCCGGCAGGAGTTCCTCGATCTGTTCGAGACCAAGCACGTCCTTGTAGAAGCGCACCGTCGCTTCGTATTGATGCGGCGGCACCTTCATGGCGATGTTTCGCCCGCCTTCGAATTTTGGCATCAAAAATTCTCCCTTACCGGAAGAGTGACCTGCCACGACACGCCGAATCGGTCGTTGCACCAGCCGAATCTCGGACTGAAAGGATAGGTATCGAGCGGCATCAGGATCGCGCCCCCTTCCGAAAGCTTGCCGAAAATCTCGTCAACCTCTTCCGCCGTGTCGCATGTCAGGAAAAGGGAAATCGAGGGCGTAAAGGTGAAGCCATGAGAAACGGGGCTGTCCATGCACATGAAGGTGCGGCCGCCCAGCGTAAAATGCGCCAGCTTCACCGAGCCGTCCGCCCCCTGCTCTCCCGGCCCATAGCGCTCCATCCAATCGATCCGCGAATTCGTGACGACCGAGAGGTAGAAGCGCATCGCTTCCTCTGCCCGCCCCTCGAACATCAGAAAAGGTGCAATCTGCTCTGTCATGCTTGCTCCTGTTTTGCGACGGCCTCGGCCAGTTGATCGAGCCAGTGAGACCAGCCCTCGCGCACGCTGTCCGTGGCTTCTGTATTTAGCCCGTCGCCATCCCATCCATTGACGAGCGTAAGCTCAGTCTGGTCTTCGCCTACCGGCCGCAGCGTGACCTCGAAGAACTCGTTCACGTAGGGGCTAGGTCCGGAGAGCTCCGGCTCGCTGAAGCCGGCACGAAAGCTCTGACGAATGCGATGATGCGGCTCAAGCACCAGGTATTCGCCCACATGGAAGAAAACGCCGCCCTCGCCATCATCGTTCTCGATGCGATAGCGGCCGCCGATGCGGATGTCGGCTTCCACCTTGGTGCCCATCCAGCGGCGCATCACCGCCGGATCCGTGAAGGCGGCGTAGAGTGCTTCCGGCGGGGCCGCGAAAACCCGCGCCAATGAAATGGAATGCTCAGGCGCCTTCATTTTGGGCCGGTCCATGCATCGGGTTCTCGACGCCATAGAGCGCACCGTTGCGCCGCATCGCTTCGTCGGAATTTTCCAGCTCTTCACCGCGAAGCAGGGCGGCAAGGAGATCGAGGAAGGTATGCCAGCCCATCAGCGTATAGGGCTGGAAGGGCTTGCCGATCGGTCGATGCGTGAGGACGAGAAGCACCTCGCCATCTTCCCGCGGCTGCAGTTCGAAGGTGAGGAAGGATTCCGGAAGACGCTCTCCGTGCGGTCCCGAAAGGTTCCAGGTATAGGAGAGGAGGCTCGGCGGTTCCCATCGCGTGACCACGCCACGGACATGGCCGTTGGCCAAGTCGACCTTTCCGCCTTCCCCTCCCTCAATCTCGTATTTCATGCCGCTCCCGCCGAACCACAGCGGCAGGTGCTCGGAACCGGTCAGGTGCTCCCAAACCCGTTCGATCGGGCCCGGAAGCACGCGTTCGAAGCGCGCCGCCTTCTCCTCGATCAATATGCCTTTCTCGGTCATTGTCTCCTCCCATGGGCTAAGCCGAGCGTCCGTCGAGACGCATCCGGGATGCACTAGTGAGCGCTGAACTTGACGGAGTATTCCTTTTCCAGGGCGGCATGGGTGGACCAGAAGCCACGCGGCGGCCTGCCGGAAAGCTGGTCCTCCAGAATCCCCAGATGCGCCTCCCAGCCGCTGGCGACGCTGATCATCTGGTCTGTATCCGGCAGGCGGCGATGCGTGAGGACCAGCCGCACGTTCGGCCCTTCGGGAAAAAGTTCGAAGGTGACTTCGCTCTTTCCTCCATCGCCCGGCCAGCTATAGGTGAGAAGACGCGGCGGATCGCATTCGATCACCTCGCCGAGCATGGCAGGGCGGGTCTCCATATCCTTATACCGGTCGGGCGTGGGCTCCGCAGAAAGTTCGCGGTGGCGGAACAGAAGTTCGACCCCGCCGCCCGGAAACAGCTCCATTTCGCCTGCGGCCAGCCAAAGCCGGCGCTTTTCCGAGTTCGTGAGATATTCCCAAAGACGCTCGGGCGAGCCGGGCAGCACCCGCTCGATACGGACTGCACCAGGGGCGATCACCTCGCCCATCGTCGTGAAACCTGGCATTGGAAGGGCCTCCCGAATTATGCGCCCAGGCCATCCGGGAAGCGGTCGGCGACAAGGTTCAGTTGAACGCCGTGCTCCAGATAGGCCTTCAAGCCGGCAAGCACGAACGAGAAGCCTTCGGTGGACCCGATGGCTTGTTCCACGCGCTCCGCGTCATCGCCCACGAAACCCGAATTGGTGATGCTGACGAAGGTCGAGCCATCAGGGCGCGGCGTGAAAACCCACTCGACTTCGGTCAGGTCCTCGCCTCCGGGCCAGTCGATGAGGATGCGCCTGTTCTCCTCAATCGCCTTGGCTTGTACCGGTATGGAGAATCCATACATTCCCCATTCCCAAGTCACGGTCTTTCCCTCTTCAAGCCTGCCGCTGCCGCCAGTGAACCAGAATTTAGACGTGATCTCAGGGTCTACGAAGGCGTCGAATACCTCCGAAACGGGTCTGCGGATGAGCATTTCCGCCTTCGCGCGCGGGTCGATCCCCATATCTGTCTCCCTTCGATCCTAACCCTCAGCCGAGCCGCCCAGCAGCTTCCCGATCTGGGCGAGCATCGTGCTCCAGCCCTTTTCCGTCTGCCTGGCATATTCGGCCCACTTCGGATTCATCTCGTGGACGAGCGTGACGAGGCAGCCCGGGCCATCCGGCTGCAAGGTGATGGTCACGGTGGAATCGTTCTCGCGCTCCTCCTCATCGGAGGTGAACCAGGTGAAGACGAGTTTCCGCGGGCGGTCGATGACCAGATAGGTGCCCCAATGGATTGCCTCACCCTCCGGCCGCATGTCGGAGAAGGTGAAACGACCGCCCACGCGTGCATCCACCTCCACACGGCGGATATCGGCCGTAAGGCCGGATTCGTTGAGCGCCATTTCCGACCAGGCACGAATCTTCAAGGGATCGAGCCAGGCATCGAACACGCGCTCGGCCGAGAAATCGAAGTGCCGCGTCACCGTCACGGCGAAGCTTCCGGCAGTCATTTCCTCTTCTCCTCCCTCGCTCGTTCATCCTCGGCGCGCAGCAGCGCCTCCAGCGTATCGAGGCTCCGGTTCCAGAAACGCTCGTAATAGCGCAGCCAGGCCTCCGCTTCCGCAAGACGGGCCGCTTCGAGCCGGCAATAATGCGTACGACCGGCGACGCGGCGGCGCACAAGCCCCGCCTGTTCCAGCACTTTTACATGCTTAGACGCGCCCGCAAACGACATGTCGAACGGAGCGGCAAGCTCGCCGATGCTGCGCTCACCATCCGCCAGTTCGCGCAACATCGCGCGCCGGGTCGAATCCGACAGCGCGTGAAAGATCGAATCCAGAACTGCCGGATGTTGCTCAACCATATGGTTGAAAATAGCGCGAGTTCCAGATTAGTCAACCGAAAGGTTGAGGATTTTTCGTATCGGGAGTCCCAAAAGCCAGCTCCAGCTTTTCGGGCCGATATCCGGCACGAAAAAAGGCGGCTCCGAGGCCGCCTTTTCTTCAGGGAGAAACGACTGGTTTATTCCGCGTCCTTCGCCGAATCCGCGTTCAGGAGGCCGTATTTCTCTTCTCCGATGGCGTCGAGCAATTGTAGCTGCGTCTCAAGGAAGTCGATGTGTCCCTCTTCGTCCGCCAGAAGCTCCTCGAAGAGCTTCATCGAAATATAATCGCCGGCCTCGTGGCAGATCTCGCGCGAACGCTTGTAGGAATTGCGCGCGTCGTATTCGCCGGCCAGATCGGCCTCCAGCACTTCCTTGACGTTCTGGCCGATGCGCAATGGCGCAAGCGTCTGCAGGTTCGGATGGCCCTCCAGGAAGATGATGCGCGCGACGAGCTTGTCGGCGTGGTGCATCTCCTCGATCGATTCAGCCCGTTCCTTCTGGGCGAGCTTGGTGTACCCCCAGTCTTCCAGCAGTCTGTAATGCAGCCAATATTGATTGACGGCGCCAAGCTCCAGAAAGAGAGCTTCGTTAAGCCGCTCGATGACCCTTGTATCGCCTTTCACTGAATTTGCTCCCAAATTTATCACGCAAAGCGCGGACACGATCCAAATATGTCACGATCTTCTCATCGCCAGTATCGGCAGTGCGGTGATAATTTTCGGTTACCCGAATGATGGTTTCAACCACGTTCGGGAAGCAGCCGCAGCACCGCCCGCGCTTGGCCATAGCATGATAAACCTTGGCCGGAACGATGAGTTGCCAAGGATCCTCATCGAGCATCGCGACGATAGCCGCCTCGATTTCCTTTTGTGTGATGAGATTGCAGTGGCAAACGAGCATGATACGAAAGTCCGGTCAGGAGCAAGCTCCGGGGCTTGTGCCCGATGGGACCTTAAGACCCTGAAGTGCCTTCCGCACAAACCGCATGAAGCAGCTCTTGCCGGTCGGCGTTCTTCAATCGAAAGGGTTCAAGGCCCAGACATCAAAGGACGCATTCCTCGGATCGGCCGCATAAAAGCGTTTCAACGGGCGGTATGTCAACACAAAGTTGACTATCAGGCTCATAGTTGAAGACTTAGGTAAAGATCGGCCCTTGCCGGTGGCCGGATGAAGCCTGAAGGCTATGCCGTAGCAGAGGGGCGGTTGCCGTCAGCCCTCATACTTCTCCAGAAAGGCCTCTGCCGAAAGGTTGCGGAAGTCATCCAGAGCAGCCCTCAGGCGCTGATGGTCCCAGTCCCACCAAGCAAGTGCCTGCATGCGCTCTGCCACCCGCCGCTCGAAACGCGGCCGTATGACGCGCGCCGGAACGCCGCCGACGATGGTGTAGGATGCGACATCCTTCGACACCACTGCGCCGGCCCCTATCACCGCGCCGTCTCCGACGGTGACGCCGGGCAGAATGGTCGAGCCGTGGCCGAGCCAGGTGTCGTGGCCGATATGGACGGCGTTCTTGCGCCGCCATTCGAAGAACTCGCCTTCGTGCTCGGCATCATCCCAATAGTCCGAGGCACGGTAAGTGAAGTGGTGAAGCGTCGCCCGCCAGGTCGGGTGGTTCGTCGCGTTGATGCGCGTGGCGGCAGCGATGTTGGAAAATTTGCCGATCACGGCGCACCAGACGCCGCAATCCTGCACGATATAGGAATAGTCGCCCAGCTCGCTCTCGTGCAGGCGGGTGCGCGCGCCGATCTCGGTGTAGCGGCCGAGAATGGAATTGGACACTTCGGCGGTCGGATCGATGGTTGGCGCTTCGGAAAGCTTCGCCTGTTTGATACTCATGCGGCAGCCCTTTTCGGTGCAAATTCGGTGACGTCGACGACATGATCGGCCACCGCCTCGCGCACTTCCTGGTCATGAAAGATGCCAAGAAGCGCAGTGCCGGAAGCCTTCTTTTCGGCGATCATCTCGATCACCACCTGCCTGTTGGCCTTATCGAGGGAGGCGGTGGGTTCATCGAGCAGCAGGATGGGATGAGCGGTGATGAACCCCCGCGCTATGTTCACGCGCTGTTGCTCGCCGCCCGAGAAGGTGGCCGGCGGAAGCGCCCATAGCCTTTTCGGAAGGTTGAGCCGGGCAAGCACGGCCGCTGCGTGCTCCCGTGCGGCCTCTTGCGTCTCGCCGGCCGCCAGCAACGGCTCGGCAACGATATCGAGGGTGGGAACGCGCGGCACGACGCGCAGGAACTGGCTCACATAGCCGATGGTTTCGCGCCGAACCGCCATGACGGTTCGCGGGTCTGCCGAGACGAGATCGATCAGGTCGCCGCGATGCGTGACGATAATCTGGCCTGAGTCCGCGCAGTAATTGCCATAGGCCATCTTCAGGATCGAGCTCTTGCCCGCGCCCGACGGCCCGCCCAGCACGGCGCATTGGCCGGCGCGCACCGCGAAGGAGACATCCTCCACTACGGGAAGGCGGATACCGCCCTGCAGATGCATGGTGAAGCTTTTGGAAAGTTCCGAAACAACGAGCGGAGTGGCCATCGGTTCACACCTGCAGGATCGAGGAAACGAGAAGCTGGGTGTAGGGTGCCTGCGGGTCGTCCAACACCCGGTCGGTGAGGCCGGTCTCGACCACATGGCCTTCCTTCATCACCATGATGCGGTGGGAAAGGAGCCGCGCCACGGCCAGATCATGGGTGACCACGATCGCGGCAAGTTCCATGTCCTGGACGAGCCCGCGCAGGAGATCGAGCAGGCGGGCCTGTACGGAAACGTCGAGGCCGCCAGTGGGTTCGTCCATGAAGACCAGGCGTGGGCCGGTGACGAGATTGCGGGCGATCTGCAGGCGCTGGCGCATGCCGCCGGAGAAGGCGCGCGGCTGATCGTCCACGCGATCCTCGGCGATTTCGACACGACCCAGCCAATCGACTGCCGTGCTGCGGATGCGGCCATAGTGCCTCTCGCCCAAAGCCATCAGCCGCTCGCCCACATTGGCGCCGGCCGAGACGGTCATACGCAGGCCGTCGGCCGGGTTCTGGTGCACAAATCCCCAGTCCGTGCGCATCAGGAATCGCCGTTCCGCCTCGCTCATGCGGTAGAGGTCGCGGAACGCGCCGTCGCGCATGCGATAGGAGACGATGCCTGCCGTGGGCAGGAGCCGTGTGGAAAGGCAATTGAGCAGCGTGGTCTTTCCCGAGCCCGATTCGCCCACCACGGCGAGCACTTCGCCCGGCCAGAGGTCAAAGGTCACGTCGGCGCAGCCGATCCGGTTGCCGTAAAATTTCGAGAGCGAACGGACGGAGAGAAGGGGTTCGTCAGTCATCGATTTTCCTCCGCGAGAGCGCCGGCAGGCATGGTCCGTTGCTGCGGCCCGTTATGTCCGTCCGCCTGCCGCTTTTCGCAATAATCCGTGTCGGAGCACACATACATGTGGCCGCCGCGGTCATCCAAAATCACCTCATCCAGATACACGCCGGTTGCGCCGCACAGCGCGCAGGGCTCGCTGAATTTCTGCACCTCGAAGGGGTGATCCTCAAAATCGAGGCTCACCACGCGGCTGAAGGGCGGAACGGCATAGATGCGCTTCTCACGCCCGGCGCCGAAGAGCTGGAGCGCCGGCGACATATGCATCTTCGGATTGTCGAACTTCGGCGTGGGCGACGGGTCCATGATGTAGCGGCCTTCGACCTTCACCGGATAGGCGAAGGTGGTGGCGATGTGGCCGTGACGGGCGATGTCCTCGTAGAGCTTCACATGCATGAGCCCGTATTCCTCGAGCGCGTGCATCTTGCGCGTCTCGGTCTCGCGCGGTTCGAGGAAGCGCAGCGGCTCCGGAATCGGCACCTGATAGACGAGCACCTGGCCGGCCTTGAGCGGCTCCTCCGGGATACGGTGGCGCGTCTGGATGATCGTGGCCTTGCGCGTTTCCGTGGTCACCTCGACATTTGCCACCTTCTGGAAGAAGGCGCGGATGGAGACGGCGTTGGTGGTGTCGTCCGCACCCTGGTCGATGACCTTGAGCACGTCTTCGGGGCCGATAATGGAGGCGGTCACCTGCACGCCGCCCGTGCCCCAGCCATAGGGCATTGGCATCTCACGGCTGGCGAACGGCACCTGGTAACCTGGGATGGCGATGGCCTTGAGGATCGCCCGCCGGATCATCCGCTTGGTCTGCTCGTCCAGATAGGCGAAATTGTACTGGGCGATGTTCTGGGCCGAAGCGCTCATTCGGCGGCCTCCTTGCGTTCTGCCTGATCTGCGGCCTGGCGGCGCTCCTCGAATTCCCGCCGCATCTGGCGCACAAGGCCGAGTTCGGCCTGGAAATCCACATAGTGCGGCAGCTTCAAATGCTCGACGAAGCCCGTCGCCTGCACGTTGTCGGAATGGGAAATGACGAACTCCTCGTCCTGCGCGGGCGCAACGATGTCCTCACCCAGTTCCGCCGCCCGCAGTGCACGATCGCAGAGCGCCATCGCCATGGCCTTGCGCTCCGATTGGCCGAAGACGAGGCCGTAGCCGCGCGTGAACTGCGGCGGCACCTTCATCGAACCCTTGAACTGGTTGACCATCTGGCATTCGGTGACCCGTATGCGGCCGAGCGGCACCGGAAAATCAAGCTCCGGCACGTCCAGCTCGATCTCGACCTCGCCAATCCGGACCTCGCCGACAAAAGGATGGTTGCGGCCGTAGCCCCGCTGCGTCGAATAGCCGAGCGCCAGCAGAAAGCCTTCATCGCCGCGAGAAAGCGCCTGCAGGCGCGCGTCCCGCCCCTGGGGAAATTCCGGCGGCGTGCGTGTGATATCGGCAGGCTCCTCGGCCTTCGTCAGCGTGCCATCCTCTTCGATGAGCCCTTCGTGAGCCAGGATCTCGCTCACGCGCGGCATCCCATCTCCCTCCGGCTCGCGGGTCACCGGCGCTTCCGGCTCTGCGTCGGCCGCAAGTTCCGGATCGAGCAGGCGGTGCGTGTAATCGAAGGTGGGACCCAGCACTTGTCCGCCCGGCAGATCCTTGTAGGTGGCGGAAACGCGCCGCTCCACCAACATCTTCGCCGTGTCGAGCGGCCGGGAATAGCCAAAGCGCGGCAATGTCGTGCGATAGGCCCGCAACAGGAAGATCGCCTCGATCATATCACCGCGCGCCTGCTTGATGGCGAGCGCGGCGAGCCCCGTGTCGTAGAGCGAGCCCTCGGCCATGACCCGATCGACGGCAAGAGCCAGCTGCTCGGTGATCTGCTCCAGCGTGAGCGAGGGGACGGAGCGGTCGCCGCGGCGCCGATGGGCAAGCAGCCGATGGGCGTTGCGGATGGCGGCCTCGCCCGCTTTGACGGCAACATACATGCTCAGCCCTCCTTGATGATTCGAGTGGTGCGCGGCAGGGCCGCCAGGCCTTCGCGGCTCACCAGGATGAGATCTATCCCGCGCGGGAAGCGGGCGCGGTTCTGCGCCCACTGCTCGACGAAATGCCGCGGGAGCGAGCGAGGAGCGAGCGTGGCAAAGGTCTCGATGCCGGGCCCTTCGAGCTTCAGCGTTTCGCCGCCCGTAAGGCTGTCGACCTGAAGAATGAGCGTGGCAGAACGGTCGGGATATTCCTGACTGCCTTGCGCGAAATTCTCGAAGGCCGGCAGGTTGGCAGGATCTGCAGCGAAGACAAAATCCGCTTCGGCCGGTTCACGCAGAATGGGCGCCCCCGTCTGAAATCCGAGCCAGCCGGAGACGGCGTTTTCCTCTTGAAGCGCGGCGTCGAGCCAGATGGGCGTATCGGGATCGCAAAGGGCAAGCGCGACAGCACCAGCCTCCGGCGTGAGTGGCGCCGGGGGATGCGGCAGGCGCGGGTTCCTGATCACCGTGCCCGGCCTGGCCATGGCATCCATAATTGCACGAAAGGTCGCCTGCGCCTCGAATACCGGGGCGGCGAAGCCGCCTTCTACGCTGATCGCATCCATCAATCCTCTCCCCTCGTCATGGTGAAGAACTCGACGCGGGTGGCCGCGATCTCTGCCCGGCGGCGCTCGTCCTGCTCGCGCAAATTCCTTGCAAGCGGTTCCAGGATCTTGCGATCGACTTCAGCGACCATTTCCGCCTTCTGGCGCAAGGCGTCGATGGTGGCGGAAATCCGTGCCTTTTCACGGCCGCGGCCAAGCGCATAAGCATGGCCGATCTCCCCCGAGGGCAGTTTGACGCTGGCGCGCGTCACCGTCGCCTCTCCGAAATTGAAAGGTGATCCTCCTCCACCGACGCGCCCGCGCAACGCCACAAGGCCCGTTTCGGGTCCCCGCAGCAGCATCCCGTCGTCGGGGAGCCCGCTATCCCGCCAGAGCTGCACCAGCGCCTCTTCCGGAGCCGCGGCCAGCACTGCGAAGGCCTCGCGCCGGGGCAGTCCCGCATCTTCTCCTCGCATCTCGCTCTTTCCTTCTCACAAATTTGTCTATTGCTCTAGACAATTATACGAATTATAGGACCTCCCTAACGATTGTCCATGACAGACGAATGACAGCGAGCCGGGGCAGTGACGGAAACAAGCATCGAACGACGCAGTGGCGTGGCGCTTTGGCGGCAAATCGCCGACCAGATCCGGCAGGGCATCGGCGCCGGACTGGGAGATGAGACGGGTCGTCTGCCCACGGAGGTGGCGCTCGCGGAGCGCTTCGGGGTGAACAGGCATACCGTGCGCACAGCGATCCAGGCGCTGGTCCAGGAGGGCGTGCTGCGCTCCGAACAGGGCCGCGGCACTTTTGTCGTGCGGCAGCCGCGGCTTTCATACCCTATCGGCTCGCGTACACGCTTTTCGGCGGGACTGGAGGGGCAGGCGCGGGATCTACGCGGAAAGCTGCTCGACCATGCCTATGAAGACGCGTCGGCTCCAGTTGCGGAGGCGCTGGAGCTTGTCGTCGGCGCGCCGGTGCTGCGCTTGGAGACGATGTCGGAAGCGGACGGGCGGCCGATTTCACGCGCTCGCAGCTATTTCGATGCGCAGCGCTTTCCGGGCTTTGAACGGCACTTCGTCCGCACCGGCTCCATCACCATGGCGTATCGGCACTTCAATGTGGGCGATTACTTTCGCCGTTCGACCACCATTTCGGCGCGACACGCCGATTCGGCCGATCTCGAAATATTGAAGCTTTCCCCCGGTGCAATCGTGCTGGTGGCGCTCGGCTTCAATGTGGACCAGTCGGGCCGACCCATTCAATTCTCCGAGACGCGCTTTTCCGCGGACCGGGTGGAACTGCAAGTGGGCGGTGCTGGATTTACGGTATGATCGCCGGTCTCACGGCGTTGTGAGAACAGCCTCCATTGATTTGACTGCCGGGACAGTGCTCTATCCATCTGATGTCCGGGAAGAGGAAGCTGCTGTGCTGAAACGACTTCTCGCGGCCGCGCTTGCCTGCGCGGCGAGCTTTGCCGCGCATGCCGAAGAGGTGGATCCCGCAGACTGGGACCAGGTGCTTCAGCAAGCCCAGGGCCAGACTGTCTATTTCAACGCCTGGGGCGGGGCGGAAAACATCAACGCCTATATCGAATGGGCGGCAGGCGAGCTGAAGAAGCGATACAAGGTCACGCTGAAGCACGTGAAGCTGGACGACACGGCCCATGCCGTCGCAACCGTGGTGGCGGAAAAGGCGGCAGGACGCGACCAAGGCGGATCGGTTGATCTCGTCTGGATCAACGGCGAGAATTTTGCCGCGATGAAGGAGCGGGGCCTGCTCTTTTCTCCTGGTTGGGCGGAAAACCTGCCCAACTGGCGCTATGTGGACTACGAGAACAAGCCTACCATTACAACGGATTTCACCATTCCCGTCGAGGGACTGGCGAGCCCGTGGGGCATGGCACAACTCGTCTTCTTCTACGACTCGGCTCGCATGGAAGCGGCAAAACTGCCCCGCAACGCCGACGAACTGCTCGCCTGGGCTGAAGCCAATCCCGGCCGCTTCTCCTATCCCCAACCGCCGGACTTTACCGGCTCGTCTTTCCTGAAACAGGTGCTCTTGGAGAAGGCCGACCGCTCGGTACTGGAGAGGCCGGTGGATGAGGAGATTTTTGCCGAGGCGACGAAACCGCTGTCCGATTATCTCGACGCTCTGCACAAGGTCGCCTGGCGCAGCGGACGCGCCTTTCCGCAGAATTATCCCGCCATGAAGCAGCTTCTTGCGGACGGGGAGCTCGATATCATCTTCGCGTTCAACCCGGCGGAAGCTTCGAGCGCGATCGCCAATGGAGAGCTGCCGGATACCGTGCGTTCCTTCACCTTCCCCGGCGGCACGCTGGCCAACACACATTTCGTTGCAATACCTTACAACGCGAATGCGAAGGCGGGCGCGCTGGTGACCGCGAACTTCCTCATCTCGCCCGAAGCGCAGGTTCGCAAGGAGGATCCAGCCTATTGGGGCGATCCGACGGTGCTTTCGATGGACAAGCTGGAACCGGACGCACGCGCGGCTTTTGCGTCCATCGATCTCGGCGTCGCGACGCTGAAGCCGGAAGAGCTGGCCCCGGCGCTCGGCGAGCCGCATCCGAGCTGGATGGAGCGCATCGAGGACGAATGGAAGCGGCGCTATACGGCGGAGAATTGAAGAGCGGCGGTCTGACAATCCCCGGTGCTGTCCAGGCACGGCCTCTTCCCTCATCCTGGCCGGTCTTGCCGGTTAAGCCATCGTTCAATGGTGAGCGCCGCCCATGCTGAACCGTCTGGGCCCCACGCTCACCATCCTCCTTCTCACCGGGCCGATCGCCTTCGGGCTTGCCGGCACGGTCTTGCCGGCATTGGGCTTCCTGCCGGCGCTGGACGGCATGAAGTTCACGCTCGCGCATCTCCGCGACCTCTTCTCCGAGCCTGCCATCCTCATATCGGCAGGTTTGAGCCTCGTGGCCGGGGTGGTAACTGCGTTTCTTTCCCTCCTGGCCGTCATGCTGTTCGTCGCGGGTTTTGCGGGAACGAGAGCCTTTGGCCGCGTACAGCATCTGGTCTCTCCTCTCCTTTCGCTTCCGCACGCTGCGGCGGCCTTCGCCCTCGCCTTCCTCATAGCGCCATCGGGCATGCTTGCGCGGCTCGTCTCGCCGGAAATGACGGGCTGGGAAAGACCGCCGGACCTGCTGATCGTCAATGACCCGATGGGCCTTTCCATGATGGCAGGACTTGTCGTGAAGGAAATTCCCTTCCTCCTGCTCATGACGCTTGCGGCCCTCCCTCAAGTACCGCTCCGCGAGACCAGGATGCTGACTGCTTCGCTAGGCTATGGCCGGGTGGCGGGCTTCGTGCTGGGCAGCTGGCCGGCCATCTACCGACAGATCCGGTTGCCCGTCTTCGCTGTGATCGCCTTTGCCTCCTCGGTCGTGGATGTGGCGATGATCCTTGGGCCGACACGGACGGCGCCGCTTGCGGCGCGGCTGGTAACCTGGATGAACGATCCGGACCTTTCCATGCGGTACCTCGCCAGCGCGGGCGCGCTGCTGCAGCTTGCGGTGACAGGCCTGGCGCTCGCTTTCTGGCTGGGGCTAGAGCGGCTGGGGGCGGCACTCTCGAAGCGCGCGGCCATCCGGGGATGGAGGTTCAACCAGGATGCGCTTCTGCGGGCAGCCGGACTGGCAATGATGATCCTTTCGGCAGGCATCGTCTTCGCAGGCCTTGCCACCCTTGCACTCTGGTCATTCGCCGGGCTGTGGCAGTTTCCGGATGCGCTGCCCGCTTCCTTCACGCTCAGGACCTGGATGCGGATGCTTCCCTCGATCCTCGAGCCGCTGCAGACGACGCTCCTTGCCGGGCTTCTTTCCACTCTCATTGCCTCCGTGCTCGCGATCCTCTGCCTGATGCATGAGGAAGAGACCGGGAGAAGGCCGGGGCGCGGGGCGCTCACCTTGCTTTATCTGCCCCTGCTCGTACCGCAGGTGGCGTTCGTATTCGGTCTGCAGCTTTTGCTAATTTATGCGGGCGTGCTCGCCACTCTGCCCGCACTGGTTCTGGCGCATCTCGTCTTCGTCATGCCCTACGCGTATCTGTCGCTCAAAGAACCATGGTATGCCTTCGACCGCCGCTATGACTGGATCGCGGCCAGCCTTGGGAAAGGCCGCGCACGGCGTTTCTTCTCCGTGCGCCTGCCCGTGATGACGCGCGCCGTTCTCACCATGGCGGCAGTGGGCTTCGCCGTCTCGGTAGGGCTTTACCTCCCCACGGTTCTGGTCGGCGCAGGACGGCTCACGACCGTGACTACCGAAGCGGTCGCGCTCGCCTCCGGCGGCAATGGTCGGGTGATCGGCGTCTATGCTTTCTGGCAGATGCTTTTGCCGATGATGGGCTTTGCCGTTGCAACCTTTGTGCCGGCGCTGATATTCCGGCGCTTCCGCGGCATGCAGGTTTAGAGCTTTGGGCGAAGAAGGACTCTTTCTCGATGGCGTGAAAATCGCGCTGGGCGGGCGCGTGCTCGTGGAGCTTACGCGCGAGGTGCCCCCGGGTGAGGTGCTCACCGTAATGGGCCCTTCGGGCTCCGGAAAGTCGTCCCTGCTCGCATATCTCGCCGGCTTCCTGGATCCGGCCTTCGGGGCTTCCGGCCGGGCATGGGTAGACGGCATCGAGATCACGGCCTTGCCCGCGGAAGAGCGCCATGCCGGTGTCCTCTTCCAGGACCCGCTGCTCTTTCCGCATATGGATGTTGCGGGCAATCTGATCTTCGCCCTGCCCCAAAGCCTCAAGAGCCGAGCCGCGCGCAGGGCGCAGGCGGAAGCGGCTCTTGAAGGTGTGGGGCTTGCAGGTATGGGAGATCGCGATCCCGCGACGCTTTCCGGCGGGCAGAAGGCACGCGTGGCGCTCGCGCGGGTGCTCCTTTCCGCCCCGCGCATGTTGCTTTTGGACGAACCCTTTTCCAAGCTCGACATGGAACTGCGCCAGCAGATGCGCACCCTCGTTTTCGACAAGGCGCGCGAACGGGGCCTGCCGGTGCTGCTCGTCACCCATGACGAAGCGGATGCGGAAGCGGCGGGCGGCGAGATCGTGCGGATCGGCTCATGATTGCGATGGACAACAGGAAGCCGGGCTCCCTCGCTTGCGTTTTCTCCCCCGCGAAAGGGGAGAATAGGCACCTCGCGCCAGCGCTTTTCCGGATCGCCCGCATCGGCAATTGGAGAAGAGGTCGATGCCGGCGCTATCTCTCCCTTGGTGCGGGAGAACGCAATTTCAAAATTTTAGCGCGCAAAAGAGGGGGTTCAAATGCCTGCCGGCACTAGACCTCTTCCCGAATTGCCCGTGACAGCCGTGCTGCCAGCGCTGAAGGAGGCTCTGGAGGCGCAAGGGAAAGCCGTGCTGGTGGCCCCGCCCGGTGCCGGCAAGACCACGCTCGTGCCGCTTTCGCTATTGGACGCATCATGGAGTTTGTCCGGCCGAATCGTACTTCTGGAGCCGCGGCGGCTCGCCGCCCGCGCTGCAGCAAGGCGCATGGCCGCGCTTCTGGGCGAAGAGCCCGGCGGCACCGTCGGCTACGCCATGCGTATGGAGCGGAAAATCTCCGCGCGCACGCGCATCCTCGTCGTCACCGAAGGTGTGCTCGGCCGCATGATCATTGATGACCCGGCACTGGATGGCGTCTCGGCGGTGATCTTCGACGAATTCCACGAGCGCTCGCTCGACGGGGACTTCGCGCTGGCGCTTGCGCTCGACGTGAAGGGAGCCCTGAGACCGGACCTGCGCCTTGTCGTCATGTCGGCAACGCTCGACGGTGCACGGGTGGCGAGCCTGCTGGACGGCGCGCCGGTGCTGGAGAGCGAAGGCCGCAGCTTTCCCGTCGAAATCCGCTATGCCGAGCGCACGCCTGATATGGCCATCGAGGAGGCAGTAGCAAATGCGGTGCGGCAGGTCGTGGCGGAGGAGAGCGGCAGTGTGCTCGCCTTTCTGCCGGGCCAGCGCGAGATCGCCCGCACCGAGACACTTCTGGCGGGCCGCTTTCCCGGAAATGTCGACGTCGTGCCGCTGCATGGTGGGCTCGAAGGCGCGGCGCAGGACGCGGCCATCCGCCCAGCGCCGCCCGGCCGGCGCAAGGTGGTGCTCGCCACGGCCATCGCCGAAACCTCGGTCACCATTGACGGTGTGACGGCGGTGGTGGACAGCGGGCTTTCAAGGCTTCCGAAATACGAGCCGGACACAGGCCTCACCCGGCTCGAAACCGTCCGCGTTTCCCGCGCCTCAGCCGACCAGCGTGCAGGCCGGGCTGGCCGAACGGCACCGGGCATTGCGCTCAGGCTCTGGCGCAAGGAGCAGACGGCGGCACTGCCCGCCTTCACACCGCCGGAGATCCTGGAGGCCGACCTCTCCGGTCTTCTGCTGGACTGCGCCGCCTTCGGCGTCACCGATCCGACCACGCTCGCTTTCCTTGACCGCCCACCCGAGCCGGCCCTGAACGAAGCGCGGGCGCTTTTGAAAACGCTCGGCGCGCTGGATGATGCGGGCAGGCTGACACCAGAAGGCGCTGCCATGCGGCGGCTGGCTCTTCCTGTGCGGCTCGCGCATATGGTGACCGTCGCTGCGGGAAAGGCCCAGGCCAAAGCGGCGGCGCGCCTTGCCGTCCTCATCTCCGAACGCGGCCTCGGCGGCAACGGAATCGATCTCGACGAGCGACTTTCACGCTTTGCCACCGACCGTTCTCAGCGCGCCCAGGCGGCGCGGGCACTCGCCGACCGCTTGGCCGAGGCGGCTGGAGGCGAAAGGCAGGATGTCCAAGCAGCGGCCGGCCCGTTGCTTTTACATGCATGGCCGGATCGCGTGGCCAAGGCGCGTGGGGAGTATGGCCGTTTCGTACTCGCCAACGGACGCGGCGGGCAGGTCGACCCGGCCGAAAGGCTCGCCCGCGAGTCCTATCTCGTCGTGGCCGACCTGCAGGGCCAGGCGCGCAACGCCCGTATTGCCGCCGCCGGGGCCATCAGCGAGGCGGAGGTCGTCGAGGGTCTTAGCCATCGGATCGAGACCCAGACCGAAACCATCTTCGACCGGGAGAAGGGCACCGTGCGGCAGCGGGAGACGCGCCGGCTAGGCGCCATCGTGCTTGGAGAGCGTGCCCTGCCCGCTCCGAAAGGCGAGGCGGCGGACCGTGCCATCATCGACGCCGTGAGAGCGCATGGACTTGCCATCCTCCCCTGGAACAAGGAGGCGGAGGGCGTGCGCGCCCGCCTCTCCTTCCTGCATGCGGCCGAGGGCGGCCCATGGCCGGACGTCTCGGAGGAGGCGCTGCTTTCCCGGCTGGAAGATTGGCTGCTGCCCTATCTCAAGGGCGAGCCATCCCTTTCGGCCATTTCCGGCCATACGTTGGCGGAGGGATTGATGGCGCTCGTGCCCTATGACTTGCAGCGCAAGGTCGACGCCGAGACGCCCAGCCATTTCACAGCGCCGACGGGAAGCCGCCTGCCCATCCGCTACGAGAACGGCGAGGCGGTGCTTGCAATCCGTGTCCAGGAGCTTTTCGGGCTCAAGGAGCATCCGACGGTAGGCAAAGCCATTCCGCTTACCCTGGAGCTGCTTTCCCCGGCCCACCGGCCGATCCAGAAGACGCGCGACTTGCCGGGTTTCTGGCGCGGCTCCTGGGCAGATGTGAGGGCGGACATGCGGGGGCGCTATCCCAAACATGTCTGGCCAGAAAATCCTGCCGAAGCGGCGCCGACCAATCGCGCAAAGCCCCGGCAAAAATAATGCTTGGTCGAAGCGTTCCCTGGGCCCATAAAGGCCCCATGCTGGAAGAACAGAGAACGCCGAACAGCCGCGCTAACCGGAGCCTCAGGCTCAAGACGCTTATCCGGCTCAGATGGCTTGCCGTGGTCGGCCAGAGTGCCGCTGTTCTCGTCGTATGGCTCGGGCTCCGCTTTCCCCTGCCCGTCACTTCCTGCTTTGCGCTGATCGCAGCTTCCGCCTGCCTGAATATCTATCTGACCTTCCGTTACCCCACCGCCCATCTCGTGCCACCGACGGCCGCGCTTGCGATCCTCACCTTCGATGCCTCGCAACTTGCCGGGCTGTTGTATCTGACCGGCGGGCTCACAAACCCGTTCTCGCTTCTGATGACGGTTCCAGTCGTCATTTCCGCGACGTCCCTGCCGCTTGTCTGGACGGGTGTGCTCGGAGCCTATGTGGTGATCGTGGCGTGCGCGATCGCATTTTTCCATCTGCCGCTTCCATGGTTCCCCGGTACGGAACTTGCCATGCCCACGGTCTTCGTCGTGGGCATGCTGATCGCCGTCGTCTCGTCCATTGCTTTTACGGGAATTTACGCCCACCGGGTTGCGGAGGAGGCACGGTTGCTCGCAAACGCGCTTGCCGCCACCGAACTGGTCCTGCAGCGCGAGCAGCATATTTCCGCACTCGACGGGCTGGCCGCCGCCGCCGCCCATGAGCTCGGGACACCGCTCGCCACCATCGCGCTGGTGGCGCGGGAGATGGAGAAGACGCTCGGAGACGATCCGCGTTTTCGCGAGGATGTGACCCTGCTGCGATCCCAGAGCGAACGCTGCCGCGAGATACTGAAGCGACTTACCAGCCTTTCCTCCGAAAGCGAGGAGCATATGGCCCGGCTGCCGCTCACATCGCTCATCGAGGAAACCGCCGCGCCGCATCGCGATTTCGGGATAGATATCAAGCTGGAGGCGGGTGAGACCGTTGGGCCGGAGCCGATCGGCCGGCGCAATCCGGGCGTCCTCTATGGGCTAGGCAATCTGGTGGAAAACGCGGTGGATTTTGCCCGACGGAGCGTCAGCATCAAATGGTGGTGGAACGCTGAAGAGGTCCGTATCTCCATCACGGACGACGGACCCGGCTTCCCCGCCGAGATCATAGACCGGATCGGCGAACCCTACATGTCCCAACGGCCGACAGGCCCTTCGAGCGGCGGGGGATTGGGGCTGGGCGTTTTCATTGCAAAGACGCTTCTGGAGCGCTCCGGCGCAACCGTGCAGTTCGCCAATGCGGGGGGCGAGGGAAAGGGCGCCACGGTGGAAATAAGCTGGCCACGCGAAAGATACCTCGCCGGGGGCGAGGCATTCGGCCAAGGCTGAACGGCAGTAACCAAGGCTGGAAAAACGCGGTTTCCTTGCCTAAATCTGGTATATATCAGTGGGGCTATGATGAACGACACGATAGCCGAGCAGGCCAACAATATTCCCGGCGAAGATCGCACCCTTCTTATCGTAGAGGACGACCGTCCTTTTCTCGCGCGGCTTGCCCGCGCCATGGAAGGCCGAGGCTTCATCGTCGACACCGCCGAAAGCGTCGAGGAGGCGATCGTCAAGGTGAAGGTGGCGGCACCTGCCTTTGCCGTGATCGACATGCGGCTCGGGGACGGCAACGGCCTCGACGTGGTCTCCGCGATCCGCGAAAAGCGGGAGGACGCCCGCGCCATCATTCTGACCGGTTACGGCAACATCGCGACCGCGGTGACGGCCGTGAAGCTCGGAGCCATCGATTATCTCTCGAAGCCGGCGGATGCGGACGAGATCTATGCGGCGCTCATGCGCATGCCGGGCGACAAGGCGGAGCCGCCGGAAAACCCGATGTCCGCAGACCGCGTCCGCTGGGAGCATATCCAACGTGTCTACGAGATGTGTGACCGGAACGTGTCGGAGACAGCGCGCCGGCTGAACATGCATCGCCGAACGCTTCAGCGCATCCTGGCAAAACGCGCCCCGCGCTGAGCTTTTGCTGGACTAAAATTCCTCGCCATCGAGCGCAGGCACCGGCACCCCGGCAAGTTCCGCTGCGGTGAGTCGGGCTGCGCCTACACGGGCGAAACGCAGCATGAGCGCCTTTCGCGTAGCCGGTGGCAGTCGATGCTCGGGCGCATCGCGGAGGATCTCCGCGCCATATCCGTCGGAGAGGATGAAGCCGCACTCCTGCGGAAAGATTTCGCCCGGTACATCTGGATGAGACGCGAAGAAGAAGCGGTCGGAGTGCAGCCGGTAATCCGGCCATTTCCGGTCCACCCGGAAATCTTCCACCGACGATTTGATTTCAATGATCCAGACGTCACCTTTCGCGGTGAGCGCGACCAGATCCGCGCGCCGACCCGTGGCAAGCGAAAGCTCCGGCAGGACGACCGCGCCCATCTGCGTCAGCAGGCGCTGTACGCCGCGGCGGATGACAAGGGCTCTTTCGGATTGGCGGCCATCCGAGAGCGGATTGAGGGCAACTGGTGAAACGATCGGCATGGTCGGAAAATGCCAGCAATGTCCGCCAGAATAAAGGCCTGACGCGAGCATCGGCCATGCTCTGACATTTATCGCTTCAGCTCATCCAATGCCCTGAAGCTTAGCGGCCTGACTGTTGCTGTAATGCCATAGCAGCCCAGCAAATAGCCACCATGACATCATCAAGGAATTAGAATCTTGGCAGCTTGTTAACCCTGATTTTAAGAATAACGGCAAAAATCAGACATTGTTAACACCCTGGGTAATCGGGATCGGGATCTTTCATGAAATCGAAAGCTGTTCTTCTTGCCGCCGTGTTGGGGCTTTCGGCGGTGCTGGCCGGTTGCAGCATCGACGGTACTCAACGCATTTTCACATCAGAATACGGTTCCGTGAAGGATGCCGGCTATCAATTGCCGCGCATCCCGATCTCCAAGGTTCCGCGCCAGTATCATCGCCAGATCGTAACCTACCAGACAGACGAAAAGCCGGGGACCATCATCGTCGATACAACGGAGAAGTTCCTTTACTTCGTGATGGATGGCGGCAAGGCCATGCGTTACGGCATCGGCGTTGGGCGTGAGGGCTTCTCCTGGTCCGGCACCGCGCGCGTGGCACTGAAGCGCGAATGGCCGACATGGACGCCGCCGGCGGCCATGATCAAACGCCAGCCGGAGCTAGCGAAATGGGCCGGCGGGATGCCTCCGGGCCTCTCCAATCCGCTTGGCGCCCGTGCGCTCTATCTTTTCAACAAAGGCGGCGATACGGGCTACCGTCTGCATGGCACGCCGGAATGGTGGTCGATCGGGCAGGCCATGTCCTCGGGCTGCATTCGCCTCCTGAATCAGGACATCATCGATCTCTATAACCGTGCCGAAGTCGGCGCGAAGGTGATCGTGAAGTAAGCCTACGGCAAGAGGCTTCAAAGGAAAACCGGGCTCTGCGGCCCGGTTCTTTTTCTGCCTGAAGCTTTGCTCAGCCGACCTGCTCGACGTGCTGCACTTCCGGTACGAAATGGTGCAGCAGATTCTGAATGCCATGCTTCAGGGTCGCCGTAGAAGACGGGCAGCCGGCACAGGCACCCTTCATGTGAAGGAACACGGTTCCGTTCTCATAACCCCGGAAGGTGATGTCGCCGCCATCCTGGGCGACCGCCGGGCGGACGCGGGTTTCAAGGAGCTCCTTGATCGTGGCGACGATCTCTTCGTCAGCTTGATCATAGAATTCGCTGCCGGTCGCCTCATGTCCGCTGCCGTCATTCGCAGCCATGACCGGCTGACCCGACATGAAGTGCTCCATGATCGTGCCCAAAATCGCCGGTTTCAAGTGCTGCCAGTCGGCACCATCCTTGGTGATGGTGATGAAATCGAAGCCGAAGAAGACGCCCGTCACGCCGGGAATATCGAAGAGGCGTGCCGCAAGCGGCGAGACCGCGCGAGCGGACTCGGCTTCGCGAAAATCCGCCGTGCCTTCTTCCAGGACCACCCTGCCCGGCAAGAACTTCAAGGTCGCGGGATTAGGGGTCGCTTCTGTCTGGATGAACATCGGCGGAATCTCCATGCTGCCGTTCTTTGGAATAATTCTAAAATAGGCCGATCGGCGCGGCCATTCAAGCGGCATATGGGGCCTGGCGCCCGCTTATGCCAGGCTTTCGACTTCCTCGTCCGTCAAGCTGTGCGGTACGACGGTCACCGGAATCGGAAATGCCGCGCCCTTTCCGGCGATTGAGGAGACCAGGGGTCCTGGGCCTTCCTTAGCCCCACCGGCGCCCAGGACCAGGATCGCGATGTCCTGATCTTCCTCGATGAGCTTATGAATTTCCTCGACGGTTTTGCCTTCACGCACCACAAGTTCGGGCTCGATGCCCACTGTCTCGCGGATCTTGGCCGCATATGAGTTGAGCGCAGACTGAGCATTCGTCATCGCTTCCTCGCGCATGATCTGCTCAACACCCAGCCAGTGCTGGAAATCGCCCGGCTCGATCACGAAAAGCAGAACCACCGAGCCATTCGTGGATTTCGCGCGCCTTGAGGCATAGGCGACCGCGCGATCGCATTCCGGCGTTTCGTCGACGATCGCCAGGAACTTGCGTTTATGGCCGGCTTCCCGGCTCAACCGTTTTGATACCATGCATGTCCCTTCTTGCACGGGGGCTGCCGCCCGCGGTGCAATCTGCCACTGAGCGTGGCGGGCGGCAAGCTGGAGAGTTGCGACGGATCAGTTCGCGAGCAGGCCGACGATCTCATGCACCTGCTTCATGGTCGCTTCCGCCTTGACGGATGCGCGTTCGCCGCCATCCCGGAGGACGCTGTCGATATAGGCCGGATCGGCCTTGAGGCGGCGCATCTCCTCGCCGATCGGGGCGAGCTTTTCCACGGCAAGATCCGCCAGAGCGGGTTTGAACTCGGAGAACTGACGTCCGCCGAATTCCTCGATCACATTTTCGCGTGAGACGCCGGCGAGAGCCGCATAGATGCCGACCAGATTGTCGGCCTCGGGCCGCCCGGCCAGGCCTTCCACATCGCCGGGCAGCGGCGCTGGATCGGTTTTGGCCTTCTTGATCTTGCGCGCAATCGTATCGGCGTCGTCCAGGAGATTGATACGCGAGAGATCCGACGGGTCGGATTTCGACATCTTCTTGGAGCCGTCGCGCAGGCTCATCACGCGCGGTGCGGGTCCTTCGATCAGCGGTTCGGTAAGCGGGAAGAAGCCGTTCACCTGCTCCTCGCCGACCATCATCTCGACGCCATAGCCGAGATTGGCGATCTTCTCGGAAAAGTCGTTGTTGAACTTCTGGGCGATATCGCGGGTCAGTTCCAGATGCTGCTTCTGGTCTTCGCCCACCGGCACATGGGTGGCGCGATAAAGAAGGATGTCGGCGGCCATCAGGCTCGGATAGGCCAGCAGACCTAGCGACGCATTCTCCCGATCCTTGCCGGCCTTGTCCTTGAACTGCGTCATCCGGTTCATCCAACCGATGCGGGCGACACAGTTGAAGATCCAGGCAAGCTCCGCATGCTGCGGTACGCGGGCCTGGTTGAAAATGATGTTCTTCTTCGGATCGAGGCCACAGGCGAGATAGGCCGCGGCAATACCCCGGGTCTGCTCAACGAGATCATCGTGGACCAGCGTGGCCGTGAGCGAATGCATGTCCACGACGCAGTAGATGCATTCATAAGTGTCCTGAAGCGCGACGAATTTCTGCAATGCACCCAGATAATTACCGAGATGGAGATTCCCGGTCGGCTGTACTCCGGAAAAAACGAGCTGCTTGAATTCACTCATGGGAACACCCTGAAACCGCCCCTAGCGGGGGCTTTTAAACCGTGGCGCTTATGAACGAGCGGAAAAAGGCAATCAAGTCCCAAGCCAATCAACCTTGCTGCGCTGCGGGCTGTTCGCGGCGGCGACGGCGCCTCAGGGCGGATGAGAGTTCCGCCCGGTCTACCCCGCCGGTCATCACGGCAAGCGCGAGATAAACCGCGCCAGAAACGGCGATGATCGCGAACACGCCGACCGCGCGGATCGCCGCGGATGCTTCCAAAAGCGAACCCTCAAATGCGATCTCGAGGCCGTGTGCGACCGCGCCCATGACGGCACTCGCGAACACGATCATGGCGATGCGGCGCCAGGTGACGGCAGAAGGGCGGAAATCGTTTCGGGACCATAGCACGCCCGCAAGCAGCACCACGTTGAGCCACGAGGAAAGGGAGGTCGCGAGCGCTATGGCCACATGGCCGTAAAGCGGAAACATCATCAGGCTCAGTCCGATATTGGCGACCACCGACGCGAGAGAGAACCACATGGGCGTCTTCATGTCCTCCCGGGCGAAATAACCGGGCTGGAAGACCTTGATCAGAACATAGGCGGGCAGGCCCGAGGCAAAGGCCGCAAGCGCTGCTGCCGTCATTTGCGTGTCCAGCGCGGTGAATTCGCCGCGCTCGTAAAGCAGGCTGACAATCGGGCCGGGCAGAACCATAAGTCCCACTGCAGCTGGCACCGTGAGACCCAGCGCAAATTCCAGCGAGCGGTTCTGAAGATGCTGGGCATCGGCATGATTGCCGGCTTTGAGGGAGCGCGAAAGCTCCGGCAAAAGCACGACGCCCACCGCCACCCCGATGACGCCCAGCGGGAGCTGATTGATGCGGTCGGCGAAATTGAGGAGGGAGATCGCATTGTCTTCGGTCGAGGCGATGATCTGCCCTACCAGAAGATTTACCTGCATGATGCCGCCGGTCAGCAGCGCGGGTCCCATCAGGACGAGGAGGCGGGAGACGGCGGGCGTGAGGCGCGGCATGCGCAGGCGCATGGAAAATCCCGACCGGCGCACGGCCACCATCAGGATCGCGAGTTGGGCAAGACCCGAGAAAAACACGCCCCAGGCGAGCAGCAGGCCCGCTTCCTGTTCCGACAACGATCCGAAGATACCGACCAGGAGCACTGCGATCAGAATAACGTTGAGCAGAACCGGCACGAGCGCCGCGAGAAAGAACTTCCGCATGGAGTTCAGGATGCCCGAAAGCATCGCCACCAGCGACATGCAGGTAAGATAGGGGAACATGATGCGGGTCATGGCCACCGTGATATCGAATTTCTCCGGCAGGTCCGCAAAGCCCGGAGCAACGATCGTGCCCACCAGTAAGGGCATGAAGATCATGGCAAGCGCGGAAAGCGCGATAAGCGCCGCAAGCAACACCGCCAGCACGTCCTCGCCGAACCGGCGCGCTGCTTCCATTCCGCCGCCCTCCATCTCCTTGGCGAAGAGAGGAATGAAAGCGGTGTTGAATGCTCCTTCCGCGAAAAGGCGGCGGAAAAGATTTGGAAAGCGGAAGGCTGCGTAAAAGGCATCGGTGACGGGCCCGGCACCAAGGGCTGCAGCGATCAGCGCCTCGCGCGCGAAGCCCAGGATGCGGCTGGCCATGGTGGCGCTGCCGACGCTGGCGAATTTCGCGACGAGGCTCATGGGCGGGAGGTCATGCAGTTTAGAACGAGGAGACCTCTAGGCGACCATCCTTCCACCATCATGCCGCCACCGTCTTGGACTTGCTGCGATGATTGCGCCGGGAAGGCCCGTTCTCGATCGTCTCGATGAGTTGACGCCGGATCGTGTCCAACCGGTCGGGATTCTCGATCTTGGAGCCGGTCAGGTCCGTCACATAGAAGGTGTCGATCACTTTCTCTCCGAAGGTGGTGATATGGGCGGAAGCGATGTCGAGGGAGAGGTCCGAGAGGACGCTGGTGACCTCCGACAAGAGGCCCGGCCGGTCAAGACACTCTATCTCCACCACCGAGAAGCGGTTTGAAAGCGTATTGCGGATTTCCGCCCGCGGCTCGATGCGGAAGGCCTTCGAACCGCGGCGCGGCTTCGTGCGCTTCTCGATCACCTCGGGGAGATAGGCCTGCCCGGACAGCACATCCTCGATGAGGCGGCCAACCCGCTGCGCCCGCCGCAATTCATCCTCGTCCATATCGAATTCGCGACTGATCAGGATCGTGTCGAGCGCCCGGCCGTCGGTCGTCGTGAAGATCTGCGCATCGACGATGTTCGCCCCTGCCGCCGCACATGCACCGGCAATCACCGAGAGCAGGCGCGGATGGTCCGGCGCCAGCACGGTGATCTCCGTAACCGCCTCGAACGCATGCGGTTTGACCATGGTGGAAAGCGCCTTTCCACCGCGATCAGCAGCGCGGATGAACTCGGCGTGGCGCACCTGATCCTCTGCATCGACGGCGAGCAGGTAATTCTCGTAATGCAGCCCGATATAGTGGCGCGCCTTCGGCTCGTCCCAGCCGGCGGCTTGAAGCCCCTCTGCCATGACGGTTCGGGCCTGGTTTGCCCGGGTCTCGCGCGAGCCTTCGGAAAAGCCGCCGGTGAGCAACAGCTCGGTCTCGTAATAGAGGGTGCGCAGGAGCTGGCCCTTCCAGCCGTTCCACACACCAGGGCCCACACCGCGGATATCGCAGACGGTGACCACCAGGAGCAGCTTCAGCCGATCGACCGACTGCACGATATCGGCGAAGTCCTGGATGGTCTTGCGGTCGTTGAGGTCGCGCGTTTGCGCCGTCATGGACATTGTGAGGTGCTGTTCGACAAGCCACGAGACCATTTCGGTCTCCGCAGCATCGAAGCCCATATGCGGGCAGAGCCGGCGGGCAATGCGCGCGCCTGCCTCCGAATGCTCCTCCGGCCTGCCTTTGGCAATGTCGTGGAAGAGGAGAGCCGTATAGAGGACGGCCCTCCAGGGCTTGAGGCTCGGCATGATCGAATGGGTGAGCGGATGAATCCGTTCGCTGTCACCGTGCTCGATCTCGGCCAGAACCCCGATGCAGCGGATCAGATGCTCGTCGACCGTATAGTGGTGATACATGGAGAACTGCATCATCGCCACGACCTTGTTGAAATCGGGGATGAGCTTTCCGAGCACGCCTGCCTCGTTCATGCGGCGCATATTGAGCTCGGGATCGCGGTTGGAGGTAAGCAGGTCCATAAAGAGGCGGTTCGCCTCCTTGTTCCGGCGCAAATCGCGATCGATCAGGTGGAGCGAGCGCGTGAGCAGCTTCAGAGCGTCCGGGTGATATTCAAGCCCGTGCCGGTCCGCGAACCAGAAGAGCCGGAGCATGTTCACCGGATCGCGCTCGAACACGCCTTCGTCCGCCACATTGATGCGGTGATTGTCGATGATGAAATCGCTGGTGCCGGCGAGCTTGCGCTTGCGGCGCGAGAAGGTGGGCAAAATCCGGTTGAAGCCAGGTACATGCTTCGCCTGTTCCTCCTCCAGGGCAGCGCAGAAGATGCGGGTGAGATCGCCGACCGTCTTGGCGGTCAGGAAGTAGTGCTTCATGAAGCGCTCCACCGCTGACATGCCCGGATGACTTTTGTAACCGAGCCGTTCGGCGATATCGCGCTGGATGTCGAAATGAAGCCGCTCTTCCGCCTTGCCGGTCAGGAAGTGCATGTGACAGCGCACCGCCCACAGGAAATCCTCGGCCTTGGCGAACTGCCTGTATTCGTTGCGAGTGAAGACCCCCTTCTCCACCAGTTCCTCGGCCTCGCGCACGCGGTAGTAATATTTGCCGATCCAGAACAGCGTGTGCAGGTCACGCAGGCCGCCCTTGCCGTCCTTCACATTCGGCTCGACCACATAGCGGCTCTCCCCGCCCTTGGCGTGGCGCGCATCGCGCTCGGCGAGCTTGGCCTGGATGAATTCCGCGCCCGTGTCCTTCACGATCTCCTGGTCGAACCGGGCGATCAGGTCAGCAAAGAGCGCGTCGTCACCACAGATGAAGCGCGCCTCGAGCATGGCAGTGCGGATGGTCATGTCGGAACGGGCCTGGCGGATGCACTCGTCCACGTTTCGCGTGGCATGCCCCACCTTCAGGCCAAGGTCCCAGAACATATAGAGCATATATTCGGCGATCTGCTCGCCCCAAGGCGTCTGCTTATACGGGAGGAGGAAAAGGAGGTCGATATCCGATCCCGGCGCCAGCGTGCCGCGGCCGTAGCCGCCGACGGCCACAACGGCCATCCGTTCGGCCACAGAAGGGTTCCTCATCGGGTAAACGTGGTTTGCCGCAAAATCATTGAGGGCGCAGACGATCTCATCCATGAGATGCGAGAGGCGGGCAGCACAGGCCGTTCCGCTGCCATCTTCTCCCAGCATCCTCTCGGCAGTCTTCCTGCCCTCGGCGAGGCGGGCTTTCAGGAGCTTCATCACCTGGCCGCGCGTTTCGGCCGCTGCCGGATTGCCTTCGGCTGCGATGATATCGAGCTCCGCCTGCAAGCGTGCAGGGTCAATGATCTGATCGAGTTTCAGAGGAACCTTGGCCATTCCGTTTCCGCTGTGGGGTGAGGCTATATAACGCGTTTCCGTTCGACACGGAACGGCGACTTGCACCGGCCAAGGGCAGCGACTATTGGCGGCCCTTTCAGGAGACCGCTTCAGATATGGAACTTCCCCCAAGGCTGCGCCAGGCCGTCGACAAGATGCTGGAAGGCACACCGCTCCCCGCCCTCCAAGCCGCGGCGAACCAGCTTTCCCGCCGCTATCGCAGCGAGACCCGCGATGGGCGCTTGCATGTGGGGGAAATGATCGCGGCGAAGGCTTACCTGGCGGCGCGCCTGCCCGCCACCTACGCTGCCATTCGCCGCGCCATCAGCGATGTGGCCGAGCTTAACGCGGGAGATGCGCCCCGAACGCTGATGGATGTGGGCGCCGGACCGGGAACCGCCCTCTGGGCGGCTTTGGAAGAATGGCCGCAAATCGAAGAGGCCATTCTTATCGAGGCGAGCGAGGCGATGCGGCAGGTGGGCGAAAGTCTGGCGCAGGAGATCGGGCCGACGCGGCTCTCCTGGCGCGATATGAAGATTGAAGGAGGCCTTCCCGGGATCGAGCCGGCCGATCTCGTCACGCTCTGCTACGTGCTGGACGAGCTCGAGCCGGCAACCGCCGAAGCCCTGATTGGTCGGTTATGGGCACTGACCAAAGAGGTGCTGCTGATCGTGGAGCCGGGCACACCCGCAGGATGGCAGCGCATTTTGAAAGCAAGGCGGGAATTGATCGAAGCCGGCGCGCATATCATGGCGCCTTGCGTGCACCAGATCACCTGCCCGATTGTTGAGCCCGACTGGTGCCACTTCTCCCGCCGCGTCGCACGCTCCCGGATACACCGCCTGGCCAAGGGTGGGGAGGTGCCGTGGGAGGACGAGAAATTCGTTTATATCGCCGCCTCACGCCTTCCAAGCTCCGCGCGCAGAAGCCGTGTGCTTGCCCCGCCAAAGGTGGCGAGCGGCATGGTGCGGCTTAAGCTCTGCAATCCCGAGGGTGAGGTTGAGGAACGGCTCGTTACCCGGCGGGAAGGCGCAGGTTTCAAGGCTGCGAAGCGACTCGCGTGGGGGGATTCCCTGGAGGAATAACGGCCTTCTCTCCTTCTGCCCTTCACCCCTCCACCGCAAGGCGCTTCAGATGGTAAAGCGCCTCCAGCGCTTCACGCGGTGTCATGTCGTCCGGGTTGAGCGCGGCAAGCTCTCCCTTGAGCCGGTCGTCCGTTTTTCGCTTGGGCGGTTCCTGTCGCATCGCGGCAGCGGAGAAAAGCGGCAGGTCATCAACAATGCGCGCCGCCTTCGTTCCCGTCTCTCCCTCTTCCAGCCTGTGCAGCACGTCGCGCGCGCGATCCACCACAGCCTGCGGGAGACCGGCAAGGCGCGCCACCTGGATGCCGTATGAGCGGTCGGCCGCGCCTCGCGCCACCTCGTGCAGGAAGATCACGTCGCCCTCGAACTCCTTCACCCGCATCGTGACATTGACGAGGCGCGAAAGCTTTTCGGTGAGCGCGGTCATCTCGTGGAAATGCGTGGCGAAAAGGGCGCGGCAGCGGTTCTTTTCATGCAGATATTCGACCGCCGCCCAAGCAATTGAGAGTCCGTCGAACGTGGCCGTGCCGCGGCCGATCTCGTCAAGAATGACCAGTGACCGCTCGCTTGCCTGGTTGAGGATCGCGGCCGTTTCGACCATCTCCACCATGAAGGTCGACCGCCCCCGCGCCAAATCGTCCGATGCGCCGACACGGGAAAAGAGTCTGTCGACCACGCCGATGCGGGCCGAGCGCGCCGGCACGAACGAGCCCATTTGCGCGAGAACGGCGATCAGGGCGTTTTGGCGGAGGAATGTGGATTTACCGCCCATATTGGGGCCGGTGAGAAGCCAGATGGCGCCCGCCTTCTCGCCTTCAGCAGGCGAAAGGTCACAGTCATTGGCGACAAACGGCTCGCCAAGCTGTTTGCGCAGGGCCTGCTCCACCACCGGATGCCGCCCCCCTTCGATGTGGAAATCCAGGCTCGCGTCCACCACCGGCCGGCAATAGTCCTCGCTCTCGGCAAGGCAGGCGAGTGCGGCGGAAACATCAAGTACAGCAAGTGCCTGCGCCGCCGCCCGCAAGGGTTCGGATGCCGCGACCACCTCCTCCACCAACCGGTCGAAGACGGCAAGCTCGATTGCGAGCGCCCGGTCGGCGGCGTTGGCAATCTTCGTTTCGAGATCGGCGAGCTCGGTGGTGGTGAAGCGCATGGCATTGGCCATGGTCTGGCGGTGGATGAAGCGGGCTTTCGCTTCGTCACTGCCGGTGAGCGCTCCCGAATTGTTGGCTGTCACCTCGATATAGTAGCCGAGAATGTTGTTGTGCCTGATCTTGAGCGAGCGGATGCCGGTTTCCTCGATCAGGTCCCGCTCCATGCCGGCGATCACGCGTCGCGACTGATCGCGCAGCGCCCGCATCTCGTCCAATTCCTGATCATAGCCCTCATGCACGAAACCGCCGTCGCGCTTCAGGAGCGGCAGGTCGTCGGCCAAAGCCCGATCGAGGTGGGACACGAGCGCCGCGGGGAGCGCCTGCAAAGTGGAAACGGAAGCTGCCAGTTCGGAAGGCAGTTCCTTGCCGGCAAGCAGGTCGGCAACGGCAGCAGCCGCCTCGAGCCCCGTCGCAAGAGCGCCGAGATCGCGCGGGCCACCCCGATTCAGCGCAAGCCGCGACAGCGCCCGCGTCATATCCGGAACGCCCTTCAGCAGCTCGCGCAGGCCGTCCCGCAGATTGGGTCCGTCAAGGAAAAGAGACACCGAATCAAGGCGCAGGCCGATCGCCAGCGGGTCCGTGAGGGGGGACATGAGGCGCTCGGCCAGAAGCCTGCCGCCGGCCCCGGTCACCGTCCGGTCGATGGCTTTCAGGAGGCTTCCCTCGCGGCTGCCCGAAAGCGTACGCGCAAGCTCCAGATTGGCACGCGTCGACGGGTCGATGAAAAGGCTCGTCCCATCCTCGTCCCGCTCGGGAGCGGCCAGTGGCGGACGTTCCGCCTTCTGCGTCTTCTCCACATAGGCGACGGCACCCGAGATGGCGGAAAGCTCGGCGCGGGAGAACCGGCCGAAGCCGTCCATGGTCGCTACGCCATAGAAGCGCGCGAGCCGCATGGCGGCGCTCGCCGAATCGAAGAAGACCGCTGGTTGCGGCACCACGATCCGGCCCAACAGGTCAAAGATCGGGCGAAGCTCGGGATCGTGGCACAGGGGCTCCGCCACGATCAGCTCGCGTGGGTCGATGCGGGAAATGTCGGCGAGCAGCCGATCGACAGCAGTCGAGGCCACACGGAACACGCCCGTGGAAATATCGATCCAGGCGAGCGCGAGCTGCTGTTCCTCGCCGCCCTTCACACGCCCAAGGGCCATGAGATAATTGGCCTGTGCGGGATCGAGCAGCTTCTCCTCGGTAATGGTGCCGGGCGTAACCAGCCGAATCACGTCGCGGCGGACGACGGCCTTGTAGCCACGCTTCTTGGCTTCGGCCGGATCTTCGAGCTGCTCGCAGACCGCGACGCGATGACCCAGCCCTATCAGCTTCTGCAGATAATCGTCGGCCGCATGCACCGGCACGCCGCACATGGGGATGTCTTCGCCCCGATGTTTGCCCCGCTTGGTCAAGGTGATGCCCAAGGCCCGGCTCGCTATCTCCGCATCCTCGAAGAAGAGCTCGTAAAAATCCCCCATGCGGTAGAAGAGCAGGGAATCCGCGTTGGCGGCCTTGATCTCGATATATTGCTGCATCATGGGCGTCGCGCCCTCGGCGGCGGGCAACGGCGCGGCCTGCTCAGCACGCATCGGCGTTTCGTCGTTCAAGAAGCGCCCCTCAAAAAGCAGTTTCGCGTTGGATGGCCATTTACCTAACGGAAATGTAGCCTTATGCACCCGTCTTCGACAGAACTCCACAAGAAGCCGGGTGGGAGGCGGTAGGGAAAATGAGCGAAGCTGACAAGAGCAACAGGATGGGGCCTTCGGTGAGCGCGCAGGAGGCTCTCGAATTCCATGCGATGGGCCGGCCGGGAAAGCTGGAAATCTCGCCCACCAAGCCGATGGCAACCCAGCGCGACCTCTCGCTTGCTTATTCCCCAGGCGTAGCCGAGCCCGTGAAGGCGATCGCCGAAGACCCAAGCCGCGCCTTCGACTACACCACGCGCGGCAATCTGGTGGCGGTCATCTCCAATGGCACCGCGATTCTCGGCCTCGGAAATCTTGGCGCGCTCGCATCCAAGCCGGTGATGGAGGGCAAGGCGGTGCTCTTCAAGCGCTTCGCCGACGTGGACTCGATCGATCTCGAAGTGGCTACGGAGGACGCGGACGAATTCGTCAATTGCGTGAAGCTGCTCGGTCCCTCCTTCGGCGGCATAAATCTCGAAGACATCAAGGCGCCGGAATGCTTCATGATCGAGACGCGCCTGCGCGAACTCATGGACATCCCGGTTTTCCATGACGACCAGCATGGCACGGCCATCATCGCGATCGCCGGTCTCATCAATGCGCTGGACCTCACCGGTCGCGACATGAAGACGACCAGGCTCGTCTGCAACGGCGCAGGTTCAGCGGGCATCGCCTGCATCGAGCTTGCAAAGGCCATCGGCTTTGCGCCGGAGAACATCATTCTCTGCGACACCAAGGGCGTGGTCTACAAGGGCCGCGCCGAGGGGATGAACCAGTGGAAGTCGGCTCACGCGGTGGAGACGGACAAGCGCACCTTGGCCGAAGCCGTGGAGGGGGCCGACGTCTTCTTCGGCCTGTCGGCCAAGGGAGCTCTGACACCGGCCATGGTGCAGTCCATGGCCAAGAACCCCATCATTTTCGCCATGGCCAATCCCGACCCGGAAATCACGCCGGAGGAGGTGGCGGAAATCCGCACCGACGCCATCATGGCGACCGGCCGCTCCGACTACCCCAACCAGGTGAACAACGTCCTGGGCTTTCCTTACATTTTCCGCGGTGCCCTCGATGTAAGGGCGACAACGATCAACGACGCCATGAAGATCGCGGCGGCGGAAGCCCTCGCCGCGCTCGCACGCCAGGACGTGCCGGACGATGTGGCCGCTGCCTACCAGGGTAACCGCCCGAAATACGGTCCCAATTACATCATCCCCGTACCATTCGACCCGCGGCTCATCACGGCGGTGCCGGTGGCAGTGGCCAAAGCGGCCATGGATTCAGGTGTCGCCCGTCGCCCGATCCTGAATCTCGAGCGCTATGAGCAGGAGCTTTCCGCCCGCAGGGATCCGATCGCCTCGACGCTCCAGCGCATTTACGACCGCGTGCGCCGCCAGCCGAAGCGCATCGTCTTCGCCGAAGGCGAGGAAGAGCAGGTGATGCGGGCCGCGGTTTCCTATGTGAACCAGCGGCTCGGTACCGCGATCCTGCTCGGACGGGAGGAGCGCATCCGCGAGACGGCAGCCAATGCCGGCGTCGATCTTTCCCGGTCGGGCATCGAAATCATCAATGCGCGGCTGTCGCGCCGGAACGGCATCTATGCCGATTATCTCTATGAACGCCTGCAGCGGAAGGGCTATCTCTTCCGTGATTGCCAGCGGCTCATCAACAATGACCGGAACCATTTCGCCGCCTGCATGGTGGCGCTGGGCGATGCCGACGGCATGGTCACCGGCGTAACGCGCAATTATTCCACCGCGCTCGACGACGTCAGGCGCGTGATCGATGCGCGGCCGGGACATCGCGTTATTGGCGCCTCGATCGTGCTGGCGCGTGGGCGCACCGTCATTGTGGCCGATACGGCGGTGCATGATATGCCAGATGCCAACGAGATCGCCGATATTGCGGAAGAGGCGGCAAGCTTCGCGCGGCGCATGGGCTATGATCCGCGTGTCGCCATGCTCGCCTACTCGACCTTCGGCCATCCACCCGGCGAGCGTTCGGAACGCATCCAGGAGGCTGTAAAGATCCTCGACAAACGTCGGGTGGATTTCGAATATGACGGCGAGATGGCCGCCGACGTGGCGCTCAATCCTCGGCTCATGCAGCAATATCCGTTCTGCCGCCTTTCGGGACCGGCGAACGTTCTTGTAATGCCGGCCTTCCATTCGGCCTCCATCTCCACCAAGATGCTTCAGGAATTGGGGGGCTCGACGGTGATCGGCCCGCTGCTCGTCGGCCTCAACAAGCCGGTGCAGATCGTCTCGCTGAACGCGAAGGACTCCGACATTGTGAACATGGCCGCAGTCGCCGCTTACAGCGCCGGCGGCTAGGGATCAGCAAGGTGAGAATGCTTCTCGGCCAGTGGCAGTTCTGGGCGGTGCTTTCCGCCCTTTTCGCCGCGCTTACGGCAATACTCGCCAAAGTGGGCGTCGAGAATATCGGTTCCGACCTCGCGACCTTCATCCGCACCATCGTCATAGTGCTTATGGCGGGCCTCATCGTCTGGGGCACCGGCCAGTGGCAGGGAGCCGGCAGCATCAGCCCACGAAGCTGGATCTTCCTCGTTCTCTCTGGCATCGCCACCGGCCTTTCCTGGCTGTGCTATTTCCGTGCGCTCAAGCTCGGCGACGTCTCCCGCGTCGCGCCCATCGACAAGCTCAGCGTGGTTTTCGTGGCCGTCATCGCCTTCCTTTTCCTGCGTGAACGCCTCTCGGGCATCAATTGGCTCGGCGTGCTCTTGATCGCGGCTGGCGCCATCCTCGTCTCCGTCAGGGCATAGGCCGGGCGCGCTGGAACTTCGCGCAAAACGCGCGGTTCCGTTGTCAGCGGCGCCGAATGTCGCGGCATTGAACGGAAGGCAAGCCCCGATGACCAGGAATGTCGTCATAGCCGTCGTGGTCGCGATCGTTGTCATACTCGCCATCGTGCTCTTCCTTCAGCCGAGAGGCGGCAATGAAAGCGGCGGCCAACCGCCGCACGCCACAACAAACGGATAGCCATACCTCGGCTCCAGCCAGCCTCAGGCGAACTTATTTGCGCCTAACCGCGTTGAACGCTCGAGATTCACGTGGGTGAAGGGATCCGCATGAAGACCGAAGCAATGCAGGAGGGTGCGCCTGCGGGCAGGGCGCTTGGAACAGTGCTGATGCCGGGGCGCAACTGCCGGCAGATCGTGACCGCGAACAGAGCGGCCTTCCTTATCGACGCCGAAGCCTATTTCGCAGCGCTGGAAAATGCGCTGAGGCAGGCGACCCGCTCGATTTTCATCATCGGCTGGGACTTTGACGCGCGCATCCAATTGCGCCCGCAGGACGGAGAGGACGCGCCTACGCTCGGAGAGATGTTGCGGAAGCTCGTGGAGGAGCGGCCCGAGCTCGAAATTCGCATCCTGGTCTGGAGTCTTGCGGCATTCCATGCGCCGGGAGCAACCATTCCGCTGATTTTCGGCGCGGAGTGGGAGAACCATCCGCGCATCCATCTCCGGCTCGACACGCATCACCCCATTCATGCGGCACATCATCAGAAGATCGTCACGATCGACGATACGCTCGCCTTCATCGGCGGGATGGACCTCACGATCGGCAGATGGGACACCCAGAAGCACATCAAGAAGGATCCGCGCAGGAAATGGCCGGATGGAACCTCCTATAATCCCGTCCACGATCTGCAGATGGCATTGGACGGCCCTGCAGCAAAGGCGATCGCCCGCGTGGCCCGGGATCGGTGGCAGGAAGCAGTGGGTCAGAAGATACCGTTCACCAAGCCGGCGGAGCTGTGGCCGGAAGGCCTTTCCCCCGGTTTTCGCGACATCCAGGTGGCCGTCGCGCGAACGCTCCCCGCGCGTGGCCGCCGAAAAGGTGTCGAAGAGATAGCATTCCTCACCGACGACCTGCTCAGGTCAGCCGAGCGGAGCGTCTATATCGAGGCGCAATACTTCACCGCCAAGCGCCTGAGGAAGACGCTGAAAAAACTCCTCTCCCGCCGGCGCGGACCAGAGATCGTCGTCGTCTGCACGCGCCACGCGAACGGGTTCGTCGAGCGTTTCATCATGGGTGCCAATCGTGAGCGTCTCCTGCGCAGGATAAAGCGCTGGGACAGGCATGGACGTATGCGCATCTACTGCCCCGTGGTCGACGGCCATGAGGACGATGGAATCATGCTGGTCCACGCCAAGCTGATGATCGTCGACGATCGCTTCCTGCGCATTGGCTCGGCCAATCTCAACAACCGCTCTATGGGCCTGGACACCGAATGCGACATCGTCATCGAAGGGAACAGGCCTGACGTACGCGATGCCATTGCCCGCTGCCGCGATCGCCTTTTGGCGGAACATCTCGGTGTCGATCCAGCCTTGGTCCGCGAAACGATGGAGCAGGAAAATTCCCTGATCCGGACGATCGAGAAGCTGAACCGGGAGACTGGCCGCTGCCTCTGCCCCCTCACCGTCAAGCCGGGACCGATCCATTCGTTTCCCGGAACGCGCCTGCTCGATCCGGAGCGGCCCTTCCGCTTCGTCGAATGGGCGCGTGCCAAGTGGCGGAGCGCCTTTGCTCAGGATGCCGTTTCCGTGGCCTCGGGACGGGACAACAGCGCCTCTGACAGGACGAGCAGTATGCTGCCCATCAAGAGCGGCAAGAGGAAATAGACGAACCGGAACACCAGGACGGCACCGATGAGATGGGCCTGCGGCAGGAGATAGAGGACGACGCTTTCAATCACGCCGAGGCCGCCGGGCGCATGGGTGATCAAGGTTGCCACGTTTGCACTCACATATACGGTGGCGACTTCCAGATAGGGCACCTCCGCCAGGGCGGAGATCGCCTGGTGAAGCGCCGCCGCAACAAAGGCGAAGTTGAGCGTGCCGATGATCGTCTGCGGTATCGCCAGCCGCACGGTCGGCATTTCCAGCCGACGGCCGCGGATGTGCATCGCACGCCCGCCGAAGAGCCCCGCGAGCAGGAGATAGGCTGCAGGCCAGGCAAGGCAGATGCCGCCGATCAGATAGACAACTCCCGGCGATATGCCGATCACTCCCTTCGCAAGCTCAGGATTGGCGATCAGTCCTGTTCCGCCGAGCACGGAGAGACCTAGGCCCACCGTAAATCCGCAAAAGACGATCACCTTCGCCACCTCCTCGGCATCCAGTCCCCAGCGCGAATAGAAGCGGTAGCGGATCGCACCGCTGCTCAAAGCGGCAAGGCCGATATTGTGGCCGAGCGAGAGGCTGGTGAAGGAGGCGAGCGCCGCGCGGGGATAGGCGAGCGGTCGACCGGCATAGCGAAGCGCCAGCCAATCAAATCCAGTCAGGCAGAGATAGCTTGCGGCGGTGAAGGCCACTGCAAGGAGAAGCCTGCCGAGGGAGACGGAGGTGACCGCCTCCACCACCTCTTCCCACTTGTACTGCGAAAGCGTGCGATACAAGAGATAGCCGGCGAAGAGAACGGCCGCCCCTGCTAGCGAATAACCGAGATAACGCCGGACTGGGCTGCTGACAGAAAAGGACTTCAAGAAGAACCCTCGCGGTGGATCATGCCGGCACAACGCGCGGAAATGTATTTCCGATCCCGGTGGAAAAAGTAGCCGCGCAGCCTCAACGATCCCGCGGCTCATGCGTTGAGCGGGGAATGACCGTGCCTGACGCGCCCCATCCATCCCAGCCCTCCGGCCGCGATCCGTCCGCGGAAGGGGATTCCTCGGCCGTGCGAGCCGGCGTCGTGCGCGTGATGACGTGGAACATCCATGGCGGAGTGGGTCCGGACGGACGGCGCGACCTGCGAAGGATCGTGGATCTTGTTCGCAAGCACGATCCGGATCTCGTCGCATTGCAGGAAGTCGGCTCGCGCCGCGAGGTGGCCGAAGCAGCCGAAGCCTTCAAGTTCCTTTCCGAGGCGCTCGGCAACCATGTGACCGAAACCCGGCTCATCACCGCCCCGGATGGGCATTACGGCCACGCCCTGATCTGCCGGTGGCCTCTCAGGAGCACCGTCTGCCACGACCTCTCCTATCGCAGGCGGGAGCCGCGCGCAGCCATCGAGGCCATTGCAGAAACACCATATGGGCTCCTGCACGTGGTCGCGGCTCATCTCGGACTGAGTTTTGCGGAACGAAGGCACCAGGCACAGCTCCTCGCGGAGGTGGTGCAATCAGGGCCGGAGCCGGCCGTCCTGATGGGCGACCTGAACGATTGGGTTTGGCGCGGCTCGGTGCAGAAGATGCTCAACCATCTTTTCCCGGGCCACACCCATTTCAAGACGTTCCCTGCTTTCTGGCCCGTCTTTGCCCTGGACCGGATTTATTGTCGGCCAGGCAAGATGCTGACGAGGCAGTGGACCGACCCTCAGGCGCGAACCGCTTCCGACCATCTGCCCGTGATCGCCGAGTTGCAGATGAGGGGCGCGTTATTCGAAGATGATAGCGGGGGCTGAACCAGTGGCTGCCTTTTCTGCCTTCAGCCGCTCCGAAACCTTCTCCGCTATCGCCCGATAGGTTTTCGCCTGATCGCCTTCGGGATCGGAAACCACGACCGGCGCGCCTGCATCCGACATTTCGCGCACATCCATGGTGAGCGGCACTTCACCCAGGAAAGGGATTCCCAGCCGTTCGGCCTCCGCCCTCGCCCCGCCATGACCGAAGATATCGTAGCGCTTGCCGGTATCCGGTGCGATGAAATAGCTCATGTTTTCGACGATCCCCAGGACCGGCACTTCCACGCGGCGGAACATGTTGAGCCCTTTGCGGGCGTCGATGAGGGCAAGGTCCTGCGGAGTGGACACGATCACCGCTCCGGCCAGAGGCACCTGCTGGGCCATGGTGAGCTGCGCGTCACCAGTGCCGGGAGGCATGTCGACAACCATCACATCGAGCGGGCCCCAGGCCACATCTCGCATGAGCTGGCGAAGTGCCGACATCACCATCGGCCCCCGCCAGATCATTGGTGTCTCTTCCTCCACGAGGAAGCCGATCGACATGACCTGCAGGCCGTAAGCTTCCATCGGCTTCAAGGTCTTGCTGTCGACCATTTCCGGCTTGCCCTTGATTCCGAGCAGGCGGGGCATGGAGGGCCCGTAAATATCCGCATCGAGGATGCCAACCTTCAGGCCCTGCGCCTGCAGCCCAAGCGCAAGATTGACGGCGGTGGTGGATTTTCCGACCCCACCCTTGCCACTTGCGACTGCAATGATGGCATCGACGCCGGGCACCCCTGCCTTTGCGGGCTGGTGCGCCTGCGGGGTGGCGGGCCGCACCGGCGATTGCGGACGGGGCGGCTGAGGCCTCGCCGCGGGCCGCTCCTGTGGCGCAGCGCCCATGCCGCCCTGCCTCTCCGCGGTGAGGGCGACAACGGCGCCCGTCACACCGGGCACCGTCTTTACCGCCCTCTCCGCCGCCTCGCGCAAGGGCTCGAGCTCCTGCGCCCGCTCTGCGGGAACCGTGATCGAGAAAAAAACCTTCCCATCCGCAATGAATATCTCGGAAACAAGCCCGAGCGAGACGATGTCGCCTTCCAGGTCCGGCCCTCTGACAGTGCTGAGCTTTTCGATGACTGCTTCGCGGCTGACGGCGCTCATTGCGGCTCACTTTCTCATGCGTTCTCCTGCCAGATAGTCATATCCGGCGGAAATACCAAGCGTTACAAGCCCTCGGGATGGAACGGCGCACGCTGAATGAGGGGCAATGGTGCAGGCTGACGCAAAACATGGCAGACATTGAGCCATGATCGACAAGCTGGAATTCTTCATCGCGCTCGCCAAAGAACGGCATTTCGGCCGGGCTGCGGCGGAACTCGGCGTTACGCAGCCCACGCTCTCGGCGGCGATCAAGCAGCTGGAGGATCAGCTCGGCGTCATGCTCGTCCAGCGCGGCTCGCGTTTCCAGGGGCTGACGCCCGAAGGCCAGCGCGTGCTCGAATGGGCGCGGCGCATCGTAGGCGACGCGCGCACATTGCGCGAAGAGATGCGCGCGGCCCGGCGCGGCCTTTCGGGTCACGTGCGGATCGCCGCCATTCCCACCGCGCTTGCCATGGTGCCCACTCTCACCACACCCTTTCGCGAGAAGCACCCTGAGGTGACCTTCTCGGTCGTTTCCTGCACCTCGCTCGAAGTGCTCGCGCTGCTCGAGAATTTCGAGATCGACATCGGCATCACCTATCTCGACAACGAGCCGCTCGGCCGTGTCGTCACCGTTCCTCTCTATTCCGAGCGCTACCAGCTCATTACCGCCGTCGGAAACCGCTTTTCCGATCGCAAGGAAGTGACCTGGTCGGAGGTCGCCGAGCTGCCGCTCTGCCTGCTCACCCCCGACATGCAGAACCGCCGCATCATCAACAAGCATCTGGAGGAGGTTGGCGCACGCGTGCAGCCGACGCTCGAATCGAACTCGATGATCCTGCTCTTCTCGCACATCCGCACCGGCAAATGGGCTTCGATCATGCCGCTCAATCTGGCGGAAGTGCTCGGCTTCTCAGAGCCCATCCGGGCCATTCCCATCATCGAGCCAAACGCCAGTCACCTTGTCGGCGTCGTGGCGGTTGAGCGGGAACCGCATACGCCCATGGTCTCGGCCTTGCTGTACGAAGCGCGGCTGGCTGCCGAGACTTTCGCCAAAGTCTGATAGAAATTTTCTATCACTCAACGGATATGCTATATTGATAGAGAGCGGTGATACCGTATTTCCTCCAAAGCGACTTTATCCAGGGAGGGCGCTGCAGGATGCAGCACGCAGGTACCGAGATCGTTTCCGCCGTCATGCCGATCATCGAGCGGTGGAAGCATGAAGAAGGCCCGCTCCTGCCGATCCTGAACGGCATTCTGCGGGAATTCGGGTATGTGCCGCGCGAGGTACTTCCTGCCATCGCGGACGCCCTGAACCTTTCGCGTGCCGAGGTCTACGGCGTCGTCTCCTTCTATCATGACTACCGAGAAAACCCGCCGGGCCGGCATGTGCTGAAGGTGTGCCGCGCAGAAGCTTGCCAGGCGATGGGCGGCGATGCGGTCGCGGAGAGGCTTCAGGAGCTTCTCGGCATCACGTTCGGCGAAACCGCTGCGGATGGCTCGGTCACGCTGGAGGAGGTCTTCTGTCTCGGCCTTTGCGCATGTTCGCCTTCCGCCATGCTCGACGGCGAAGTGATCGGCCGTCTGGATGAAGACAAGGTGCAAGAGATCGCGCGGGAGATCCGGGCATGATGCGGAAGATCTATATTCCCCGCGACTCCGGCGCGCTGGCGCTCGGCGCCGAAAAGGTAGCGAGGGCGATTGCGCGGGAGATCGGGCTGCGGGGCGTCGAGGCGCAAATCGTTCGCAACGGCTCACGCGGGCTCTATTGGCTGGAGCCCATGGTTGAGGTGGAAACACCGACGGGGCGCGCGGCATATGGGCCGGTGAAGCCGTCGGACGTGCCCTCGCTCTTTGATGGCAATTTTCTTTCAGGTGATGCGCATCCGCTTTTCCTCGGCAACCCGGAGGAAATCCCCTTCCTTGCGCGCCAGACCCGGCTGACCTTCGCGCGCTGTGGCATCACCGATCCTGTATCGCTCGCAGACTACGAGGCCCATGGCGGCCTTCGCGGCTTGAGAAACGCGCTTTCGATGACGCGGCTTCAAATCGTCGAGCAGGTGACGGAATCCGGCCTGCGCGGGCGTGGCGGCGCGGGCTTTCCTACCGGCATCAAGTGGAAAACGGTGCTCGATACCAGCGCGGCGCAGAAATACATCGTCTGCAATGCGGATGAGGGCGATTCCGGCACCTTTGCCGACCGCATGATCATGGAAGGCGACCCCTTCGTGCTGATCGAGGGGATGGCGATCGCCGGCATCGCGGTGGGGGCCACAAAAGGCTACATCTATTTACGCTCCGAATATCCACATGCGGAACAGGTGCTCAACGAAGCGATCGCCGTCGCACGCAACGCCGGTATCGTCGGCAAAAACGTGCTTGGGTCGCAATATGCTTTCGACATGGAAGTACGCATGGGCGCCGGCGCGTATGTCTGCGGCGAGGAAACGGCGCTGCTCGACTCGCTTGAAGGCAAGCGCGGCATGGTGCGCGCGAAACCGCCACTGCCGGCGCATGAAGGCCTTTTCGGCAAGCCCACCGTCATCAACAATGTAATCTCGCTCGCTTCCGTGCCCATCATCATGGACAAGGGCGCGGCGTACTACCGCGACTTCGGCATGGGCCGCTCGCGCGGGACGATCCCGATTCAGATCGCCGGCAATGTGAAGCATGGCGGCCTGTTCGAAGCGGCCTTCGGCCTGACGCTCGGTGAGATCGTCGACGAGATCGGCGGCGGGACGGCCACCGGCCGGCCGGTGCGCGCGGTGCAGGTGGGCGGGCCTCTCGGCGCCTATTTCCCGCGCGCGCTGTTCGACACGCCGTTCGACTACGAGGCTTTCGCGGCGAAGGACGGCCTGATCGGCCATGCCGGGATCGTGGTCTTCGACGACACGGTGGACATGCTGAAGCAGGCGCGCTTCGCCATGGAGTTCTGCGCGGTGGAAAGCTGCGGCAAGTGCACGCCCTGCCGCATCGGCTCGACGCGTGGCGTTGAGGTGCTCGACCGCCTCGCAAAAGGCATCGAGCCGTCAAGGCAGATCGAGATCGTCGAGGATCTCTGCAACACCATGAAATTCGGCTCGCTCTGCGCACTGGGCGGCTTTACGCCCTATCCGGTCATGAGCGCACTCACCCATTTCCCCGAGGACTTCCGCCCGCAGCCGGTGCGGGAAGCGGCGGAGTAGGAGGAAGAACCATGTGTTTCGTGAACGAGATCGATTACGGCACGCCCGCCGCGAAATCGGACAAGACCGTTACGCTCAGCATTGACGGCAAGGATATTACGGTGCCCGAAGGCACCTCCATCATGCGCGCGGCGCGAATTGCCGGCATCGAGGTGCCCAAGCTCTGCGCGAACGACATGGTGAAGGCTTTCGGCTCTTGCCGGCTCTGCCTGGTGGAGATCGAAGGGCGCGGCGGCACGCCAGCCTCCTGCACCACGCCGGTCGCGGAAGGGATCAAGGTCTCGACGCGCACGGAGCGGGTGCAGGCGATCCGCCGCGGCATCATGGAACTCTATATGTCCGATCATCCGGAGGATTGTCCGGCTTGCGCCGCCGGCGACTGCGAGATGGTGAAGATGGCCGAGACCGTCGGCCTCAAGGAGATTCGCTACGGCCGCGCGGGCGAAAACCATATCTGGCCCGCCCATGACGGGGTCGCAAACCCGCATTTCATGGAGCCGGACCTCTCCAACCCCTATTTCGCCTATGATGCCTCGCAATGCATCGTCTGCTCGCTGTGCGTGCGCGCCTGCGAGGAGCAGCAGGGCACCTTCGCCCTCACCGTCGAGGGCCGCGGTTTCGAAAGCCGCATCTCGGCAGGCATGCACGAGCCTTTCCTGGAATCGGAATGCGTGTCCTGCGGCGCCTGCGTGCAGGCCTGCCCCACCGGCGCGCTGCGTGAAAAATCCGTGATCGAGAAGGGCATGCCCGAATGGTCTGCCGTCACCACCTGCGCCTATTGCGGCGTCGGCTGCTCCTTCAAGGCGGAGATGAAGGGCGAGGAAGTGGTGCGCATGGTGCCCTGGAAGGAGGGCAAAGCGAATCGCGGCCATTCCTGCGTGAAGGGCCGCTTCGCTTATGGCTACGCCACGCATAAGGACCGCATCCTCAATCCCATGATCCGCGAGAAGATCACGGATCCTTGGCGCGAGGTCACCTGGGAGGAAGCCTATGCCCATGTGGCAAAGGAATTCCGCCGCATCCAGTACCAATATGGCAGGAGTGCAATCGGCGGCATCACGTCCTCCCGCTGCACGAACGAGGAGACCTATCTGGTCCAGAAGCTCGTGCGGCAAGGGTTCGGCAATAACAATGTCGATACCTGCGCACGCGTCTGCCATTCGCCCACTGGCTACGGGCTGAAAACCACGTTCGGCACCTCAGCCGGTACGCAGGATTTCGACTCGGTCGAACATGCCGATATAGTGATGCTCATCGGCGCAAATCCGACCGATGCGCATCCAGTGTTCGCCTCCCGGATGAAGAAGCGGTTGCGCCAGGGCGCGAAGTTGATCGTCATCGATCCGCGCCGGATCGACCTCGTACGCACGCCGCATGTCGAGGCGTCCTACCACCTGCCGCTGCGCCCCGGTACGAACGCGGCGGTTCTCAACGCGCTCGGGCATGTGATCATCTCCGAAGGCCTCTTCGATGAAGCCTTCATCCGCGAGCGCTGCGAGTGGGACGAGTTCCAGGACTGGGCCGAATTCGTGATGCAGCCGGAAAACAGCCCGGAGGCGGTGGAGAAATTCTCCGGCGTTCCGGCCGATCTGATCCGCGGTGCGGCGCGGCTCTACGCTACAGGCGGCACCGCCGCGATCTACTACGGCCTCGGCGTGACCGAGCACAGCCAGGGCTCGACCACGGTGATGGCGATCGCCAATCTCGCCATGGCCACTGGCAATATCGGCCGCCCAGGCGTGGGCGTGAACCCGCTGCGCGGCCAGAACAATGTGCAGGGCTCCTGCGACATGGGCTCCTTCCCGCATGAGCTGCCGGGCTATCGCCACATTTCGGAGGACGCGACACGCGCGATTTACGAGGCGATCTGGGGCGTGAAGCTCGATGACGAGCCGGGCCTGAGAATCACGAATATGCTGGACGCCGCTGTCGAAGGCTCCTTCAAGGGCATCTACATCCAAGGCGAAGACATCCTGCAGTCGGACCCGAACACGAAACACGTGGCGGCGGGTCTTGCCGCCATGGAATGCGTCGTCGTGCACGACCTCTTCCTCAACGAGACGGCCAATTACGCGCACGTCTTCCTGCCAGGCTCGACCTTCCTTGAGAAAGACGGCACCTTTACCAATGCCGAGCGGCGCATCAACCGCGTGCGCAAGGTAATGGAGCCCAAGAACGGCTATGCCGACTGGGAGGTGACGCAGAGGCTCGCCCAGACGATGGGGCTGGACTGGAATTACCAGCATCCATCGGAAATCATGGCCGAAATCGCCGCCACAACGCCGAGCTTCGCCGGCGTCACCTACGAACTTCTGGAGCTGGAGGGCTCGGTGCAATGGCCGTGCAACGAAAAGGCTCCCTTGGGAACGCCGGTGATGCACATGGATGGGTTCGTGCGGGGCAAGGGCAAATTCATCCGCACCGCCTATATCGCCACGGACGAGAAGACCGGACCGCGCTTCCCTCTCTTGCTCACCACGGGCCGCATCCTCTCGCAATATAATGTCGGCGCACAGACGCGGCGCACCGACAATGTCGTGTGGCATGAGGAGGACCTGCTGGAAATTCACCCCTTCGATGCTGAAAACCGCGGCATCCGCGACGGCGACTGGGTGAAGCTCGCAAGCCGCGCGGGCGAGACGACGCTGCGGGCCAAGATCACCGACCGGGTCGCGCCGGGCGTGGTCTATACAACTTTCCATCACCCGGACACGCAGGCGAATGTGGTGACCACCGAGTTTTCCGACTGGGCGACGAACTGCCCGGAATACAAGGTGACGGCCGTGCAGGTGACACCTTCAAACGGGCCCACCGAGTGGCAGCGGGATTACGACGAGCTTTCGCGAAAAAGCCGCCGGATCGTGCATGTGGAGGCGGCGGAATGATAAGCGCGCGTCCTCGCTCCCGCGAAGTGGGCGAGATGCCCGGCAGGGCGGACGGACGCGCGAAAGGGGGCCCGCTCCTCCGATGACCTCCCCGCTTTCAAACGTGCTGCGGACGGCGCAACGGATGGATGGCACGCGAGTAGCCGCACGCATCCTTCCCAAGGAAGCCGCCGTGGCGCTTTCCTACGGGGGCACCACGCATGCCGTGATGATGGCCACGCCTGATGATCTCGAGGACTTTGCCTTGGGATTCAGCCTGACGGAAGGAATCATCTCATCACCGGACGAGATCGAGACGATCACGGTGCAGGACATCGGCGCGGGCTTTGACGTTCAGATCCGCCTTCATGATACCGCCAACAAGCGCTTCGAGGCGCGGCGGCGGCGCCTCGCCGGCCCGGTGGGCTGCGGCCTTTGCGGCATTGAATCCATTGAGGAGGCCATGCGCGACGTGCCGGATGTGGCTGGGAATTCGCTGCGGCTCACGGCGCAGGATGTCGTGCAATCCGTGCAGCTTCTATCGGAGAAGCAGACACTGCACAGGCAGACCGGCGCTGTTCATGCGGCGGGATTTTATATGGCCGGCAAGGGGATCGTGGCCGCGCGTGAGGATGTCGGCCGTCATAACGCGCTGGACAAACTCGCGGGCGCATTGGTGAAAACCGGCGCCGAAGCAGCGGCGGGCGCGGTCGTCATCACCAGCCGCGTTTCCGTGGAAATGGTGCAGAAGGCGGCGGCGATGGGCGCTCCTGTCGTTATCGCCGTTTCCGCGCCGACGGCGCTCGCGGTCTCCACGGCAGAGCAATGTGGCCAGACGGTCGTGGCTCTCGTCCGCGGCAACGAGTTCGATATCTTTACCCACCCGGAGCGCATCGAGATTGGAGCGGTCAGGAATGTCACATGAAGGCAGCATGACGGGAGACGAAAAACTCGTCTACATGGCAAACCAGATCGCGTCCTTCTTCGAGAGCATGAACCAGGCGGAAGCGGTCGACGGCATCGCCGATCACATCAACAAATTCTGGGAGCCCCGCATGCGTCGCCATTTCTTCGACATTGTCGAACGCGGTGGCAAAGGCTTGAAGCCTGTCGTCGTCGAAGCGGCAGCAAAGGTGAAACGGCCGAAGGAGGCCGCCTGACTCAAAGGGACTTAATCAGCTCCGGCAGTTCGCCGAGATGAGCGATCTTACGGAAGCGCGGCTCTCCGACCGGCGGCTCTTCCTGCTCGAATACCCAGGTCAATTCGTGTGGAACGAAGACGCCCCACGCGCCGGCACGAAGCGCCGGGATGACGTCGGACTTGAGCGAATTACCGACCATCATGCTGTTTTGCGGTCCGTCTCCGTGGCGTGCGAAGATGCGCGCATAAGTGTCAGCCGTCTTGTCGCTGACGATCTCCACCCCGTCAAAATGATCTCCAAGCCCCGATTGCGCGAGCTTGCGCTCCTGATCGAACAGGTCGCCTTTGGTGATGAGCACCAGCTTGTATCTGCCGGCAAGCGCTTCCAGCGTCTCCGTGGCATATGGCAAGGGCTCGATCGGATGCTGGAGAAGATCGCGTCCGATTTCCATGATGCGGGCGATGACCGAGGAAGGAACCTTTCCTGCGGTTACATCGAGCGCCGTCTCGATCATCGAGAGCGTAAAGCCTTTGATACCGAACCCGTAGAGCCTCAGATTGCGCATCTCCGCGTCCAGCAGGCTCTGTTTCAGGTGCTTTGCCTCGGCGAAATCAGCAAGGAGCTCGGCAAAACGATCCTCCGTAAGGCGGAAGAACTGTTCGTTCTGCCAAAGAGTGTCATCGGCATCGAAGCCGATCGTCGTGAGCTGCATGGCCTCTCTCCCAGAAGCACACTCGGTCACGCATAGCGGGGGATTCCCACAAAGTCCACGACCGCGCGGCTCACACGTAAGGCAGGCGCCCCAGGGAAGAGAAGTGCTCGTTGAGGGAGTCCAGTGCGTCGAGGTCGTCCTCATCGAGAGCAAAGTCGAAAACAGCGATATTTTCTTCCAAATGCCTGCGCTGATTGGCTTTCGGGATGGGGACGGTGCCACGCTGCAGGTTCCACCGGATCATCACTTGGGCCGGTGTCCTGTCGTACTTTTCCGCGATCTCCAGGAGCCCCGCATCGTCCAGCCGCGTGGCTCGCGTAAGCGGACTGTAGGCCTGGATGACGATGCCGCTGAAATCCGCATGCTGCTTCAGGTCGAGATCATGCCCGAACGGGCTCCATTCGACCTGGTTGACGGCCGGTAGCTCACCGGTTGCTTCGATCAGTTCCTCGATCAGTTCGATGGAATAGTTGCTGACCCCGATATCGCGCGAGAGGCCTTCCTCCCGGGCGCGCACAAGCCCCCGCCACAGTTCCTCGCCAGCGCCATGCTTCGGAGGGCGGTGGATCAGAATGAGATTGGCATAATCCAGTCCCAACTCATTCAGATTGTTCCGCGTCGCGGCATAGGCGTCATCGGTCTCCTCGACCTTGGTGACGATATAGATTTCGTCACGATCCAAATTGCTCGCGCGGATCGCCTCGCCGATGGCGGCCTGGGTTCCATAGTCGCCTGAGGTATCGATCATCCTGTAGCCAAGATCCATCGCCGTGCTGACCGCCTGTTGCGTATCGTCCGTCAGCTGCCATGTTCCCAGCCCCATGATCGGCATCTGATTGCCCGAATGAAGCTGAATGCGCGATGCGGGATCCAAGCGACCGTCCTCCGCTTGTGTAGAAGAAGCTAACGCGGTGGATGGGCCTGTGTTCCGCTGGAAGAATGCCTATCGGCTTGCCGCGCCTGTGGGTGCATCCTCCCGCATAAGACCTTCGCTCTTCAAATCGGCCCAAAGTGCTGCCGGGATCTCCTTATCCAGGATGGCGCGATTGGCCTTCACCTGCGAAGCACTCTGACCCCCGGGAATCACCGAATAAACAACGGGGTGGAGCAAGGGGAAGCGAAGTGCGGCCTCGATCAACTTCACGCCATGACGCGCACAGACTTCTTCGATGCGGCTTACGCGTTCGAGGATCTCCCGCGGCGCTTCATCGTAATTATAGTATGCCCCGGGAATGGGGCCCGTCGCCAGAATGCCGGAATTGTACGGAGCGCCGAGGATGATGCCGATGCCGCGTTTCTCGCAAAGCGGCAGGAAGCTTTCCAGTGCCTCCTGTTCGAGAAGGGTGTAACGACCGGCGAGCAGGAAGAGATCGAAGTCGCCGCGTTCGGCGAGCCATTGGCAGGATTGCCATTCGTTGACGCCGGCACCGAAGGCCCTGATCACACCCTGGTCCCGCAGCGACAGCAGCGCGTTGTACCCAGAGGCCATCAGCTCTTGCAGCTTCGCCTGCAGCACGTCATGAGCCCCATGGGTGAATACATCCAGATCGTGCGCGTAGAGGATATCGACGCGGTCAACGCCCAATCGCTCCAACGAAAATTCCAGGGAGCGCATCACTCCGTCATAGCTGTAATCGTAGACTTCCACGCGGGAAGGTGTTTCGAAGAATTTGCCGATCCCGGTGCGCTGTTCGGGTGGGCAGGCTTTCAGGAGGCGGCCGACTTTGGTGGAAAGGACGTAGTCCCCACGCTTTCGCCCACGCAGGAAGCGATTGAGACGGGTCTCCGACAGGCCCAGGCCATAGAGCGGCGCGGTATCGAAATAGCGGCAACCCGTTTCCCAGGCGGCCTCCAGCGCGGCATGTGCTTCGTCCTCTGAAATCGCCCTATAGAGGTTACCGAGCGGTGCTGTCCCGAAACCGAGCTCCGTGAACGGAATAGCGTCATTGCCGTTTCGGTCGAAAAACCGCGTCTTCATCCTTCTCCTCCCCTCCGAATTGTCCCGGAAAATAACACAGCTTCGAAGGGAGGGAACACGCCTCTACCAGGTCGATGACGCCGTTGACTTCCGCCCGGCTCTCGTCTCACGTGGAAGCCTGCATCAGATCTATGGGAGGAAGGATGCTCAAAGGGATCAGCCCGCTTCTCAATGCCGATGTGCTGTTCGCGTTGAGGGCGATGGGTCACGGGGACGATCTCGTCATCGTGGACACGAATTTTCCTGCCGAATCGATCGCGCGACAGACCAGCCTTGGAAGGTTGCTTCGTATCGACAATGTTTCGGCAGCAGAGGCGGCTGCGGCCGTTCTTTCCGTCTATCCCCTGGATACCTTCATCGATGACGCGGCGGCGCGCATGGAGGTCGTCGGAAAGCCGGACGAGATCATGCCTGTTCAGGAGGAAGTGCAGCGCGTCGTCAGTGCAGCCGAGGGAAGGCACTGGCCCCTGGTAGGCATCGAACGCTACGCATTCTACGAACGCGCGAAACAGGCATTCTGCGTGATCCAGACCGGCGAGCGGCGCTTCTATGGCTGCTTCGCCTTTCGCAAAGGCGTCATTCCGCCGGACTAGGCCGTTGCGCCCCTGGAAAGAACTCTTTCGCGCGCGCTGATCATCTTGTGCAGATGCACCATCATCGCCGCGGCGAACAACGGCGTGAGGAGATTGAGGAGGGGCACCGCCAGAAAGGCGGCAATCACGAAGCCGGCAAGGAAGACCGTGCCCGCGTGACGGCGGCGCAACGCCTTGGCATCGGCCTCGCTGCGGAAGCGCATGGCAGCGAATTCGAAGAACTCGCGGCTCAGCAGATAGGCGTTGATGATGAAGAAGGCGATGAGGTTCACACCGGGTACGAACAGAAGCATTAGCGCAATGATGTTGCCGACGATGACGACCCCGAGAAACTTGAGCGACAGGATCATAGCCGGAAGGAGCGGTACCGCCTTGCCGGGCGGGTCCTGAGGATAGCTTTCCTTCTCCACCGCCTCTGCCACGTCGTCCAGGAAGATTCCCGCGACAATGGCCGTAATGGGCGCCACCAGCAAGGCGAGCGCGAGCGCGAGACCCACGCCGGCGATGATGGCGGCGATCAGCCCCAACCAACCCGCCCAGGAGGGGAGCCCAGGCAGAAGCGCATCCAGCCATGGCATGGCGTAGATATCGAATGCCTCCCTCAAGCCGAACCACAAGGCGACCAGGATCAATAGGGTAAGGCCGAGTGTCTTCAGGAAAGCTCCGCGGAAGGCGGGAGAGAAGAGCTGGCTTGCTGCGGCACGCGCGGCATCGAAAATCATCGGTGCGAAGGCCCTTTCATCGGCGGTATAGCCTGTGGTGGCGAAATAGGGGCTCGCTCAATTTCGTGCAAGGACCGGGCGCACTTGCACAAATCACGATCAAGAAGGTAAACCCCTTAAAACCCCCGCTCGCCGATCGGCCATTTCTGGAGTTCCTCATGAGCAAATATGACGTCCTATGCATCGGCAATGCCATCGTGGATATCATTGCCCGGTGCGACGACGCCTTCCTGGTCGAGAACGGCATCATAAAGGGGGCTATGAACCTGATCGACGCCGAGCGCTCGGCACTCCTTTACGAACGTATGGGCCCGGCGATCGAAACTTCAGGCGGCAGCGCAGGCAACACGGCGGCGGGCGTGGCGAATCTCGGTGGCAAGGCAGCCTATTTCGGCAAAGTGTCAAACGATCATCTGGGCGATATCTACAGGCACGACATCCGCGCACAGGGTGTGGCGTTCGACACCTCCCCGCTCAACGGCAACCCACCAACTGCACGCTCGATGATCTTCGTCACGCCGGACGGCGAGCGTTCCATGAACACCTATCTGGGCGCCTGCGTCGAACTCGGGCCCGAGGATGTCGAGGAAGAGAAGGCGCGAGACGCCAGGATCACTTATTTCGAGGGATATCTCTGGGATCCGCCGCGGGCCAAGGAAGCGATCCGCAAAACGGCGGAAATCGCCCATGCAGCAGGCCGCGAAGTCTCGATGACTCTGTCGGATCCCTTTTGTGTCGATCGTTATCGCGCCGAGTTCCTCGATCTCATGCGATCAGGCACCGTGGATATCGTTTTTTCCAACGAGCATGAGGTCATGTCGCTCTACCAGACTTCCTCGCTGGAATCTGCCCTCGCCGCGTTCCGAGAGGACTGCAAGCTCGGTCTCGTGACACGTTCCGAGCAGGGCTCCATTGCTGTGACGCGCGAGGAGACCATCACTATCAAACCCGTGCCGGTCGAAAATCTGGTGGATACGACGGGCGCCGGGGACCTCTACGCGGCCGGTTTCCTTTTCGGCTATACCCACGGCCGCAGCCTTGCCGACTGCGGCAGGCTGGGTTCGCTTGCCGCCGCCCTCTGCATCCAGCAGGTCGGCCCGCGCCTGCAGGTCAGCCTCAAGGAAGCGGCTGAACAGGCGGGGCTCCTCTAGACGATATCTTCCGGCCTGCGCCCTGGACGTGGCTTGTAGCGCGGAAAGGTCCAGCCGAATTTTAGTGCACCGCCGCGTACGGCGAAGGCCGTCAGGCAGGCGATCGCTGCGCTGGCCGCCACCGGGGCGCCCGCAAGATCGGCCAAGGTGAAGACTGCGGCTCCCGTGAGCGCCGCGGTGATATAAATTTCCGGCCTGAGCAAGACCGACGGCTCTCCCGCCACAAGATCGCGCAGGATGCCTCCGAAGGTTCCCGTCATCGTGCCTGTTACCACGGCCACCGTTGGAGATCCGGTGGCCGCAAGCCCCTTGGCTGCGCCCATCACGCAATAGGCAGACAGGCCGACTGCATCCAGCCAGAGCAGCAGCTTGTAGCGCGACTCCACCAGATGGGCGGAAAAGTAGACGACAACAGCCACCACCGCACAGACGACGAGATAGGCGGGATTTATGACCCAGAACACGGGGACGCCGAGGACCAGATCGCGCAACGTGCCCCCGCCGGTTCCGGTTACGCCGGCAAAAAACAGGAAGCCGATGATGTCGAGCTGCTTGCGCGAGGCAGCAAGCGCGCCCGTTGCGGCGAAGACGGCCACGCCCGCATAATCGAGGAGAAGAATCGGATTCATCGCTGCCTCCCGCCAAGGGCTAGCGCATGGCCACGCCGAAGGGAAGCCGGACGGTAGGTCGGACCCGGCTCAGCAAGGGGCGCGAGCCGGGCGGAGGTGCGGCGAAGCGAACTTCGCTTTAGGAAGCGCCACCCGAAGCGGCGTCTGTGGAGTTTTCGGCTCCGGCAGCCCGGGGCGCGTCGGCAGGTGCCTCGCCCTTCGATCCGCCTTTCGCCACTCCAACCATTGCGGGCCGCAAAACGCGGTCGCCGATCACGTATCCCGCCTGGACGACCTGAACCACCGTGTTGTTCGGGACTTCCGGGTTCGGAACCTCGAACATGGCCTGGTGGAAATGGGGGTCGAACTTCTCCCCCTCGGGGTCGATGCGCTTGACACCATGACGCTCAAGCGCGGCAAGCATCGCGCGCTCGGTCATTTCAACGCCTTCCACAAGGGCCTTCAGGCCGGGATCGGCCTGCGCGCGGTCTTCCTCGGAAACGGCCTGGAGTGCACGCTGCAGGTTGTCGGACACCGTGAGCATGTCACGCGCGAAATTGGCAATGCCATATGCCCGCGCGTCCGCGACATCGCGCTGGGTGCGCTTGCGCAGGTTCTCCATCTCCGCGGTCAGCCGCAGAGCGCGCTCCTTCAAATCCTCGTTCTCCTTGGCGAGCCGCAGGAGCACATCTTCCTCGGAAACGGCCGCGGCGTCCGACGACTGTGCTGTCTCCGCGCCATTTTCCACGGCCACATCCTCCGTCTGGCCCTGTTCTGGCGCGCGTTCGTCCTTGGGGTGAGTATTCATTGCCTATCCGTCAATGTTCTTCCAAAGTCGCGCCGGATATCGAGGTTTGCAACCGTAAAATCAAGGGGTCGGAAGAGAGGCCGGCGCTCACCTGGGCAGCCCCACCCCTCCTATAGGGGCCGTGCGAACATGGCTTTCAAAACCGGCGATCAGCGGGCGCGCCTTGGAGATGGCCTGTTGGACCTGAGGAAGGGAGAGAGACGCCTTGTGATTTTCCTCCGTGTCCCAAACTTCCGTGATCCAGATCACATCTTCATCATCTTCAGCCTTCGCGATCACATAGCTGAGACAGCCCGGCATTCCGCCCGTGGAAGATGTCAGGATTTCCAGCAATGAATCCCGCATGCCCGGTTGGGCGCGCATTTTTCCAATAAGGCCGAACATCCTGACTCCGATCGGTTGCTAGCGAAGAAGGCGGCTGACGAGCTGGGCCGTGTAATCCACCATCGGCACGATCCGCGCATAGTTGAGGCGAGTCGGCCCGATAATCCCCAAGGCCCCGATCACGCGCGAATCCTGGTCACGATAGGGCGCGACGATGAGGGATGAACCGGACAGGGAGAAGAGCTTGTTCTCCGAGCCTATGAAGATCCGAACGCCTGGCCCTTCTTCTGCGAGTTCCAGCAGCTGGATCAGGGCTTCCTTGGTCTCCAGATCTTCGAAAAGGTGCCTCAGGAGCTCAAGATCGGCCTGGGCCGTGACATTATCGAGCAGATTCGCGCGGCCGCGAATGATGATGCGCGCCGGGGAATCGGTCTCGCTGCCCGCCCAAATGGCAAGCCCCTGTTCCACCAGCGATTGGGAAAGCGTGTCGAGGGCGGCGCGTGTCTCTTCTCGCAAGCGCGCCATTTCTGCTTTCGCTTCCGCAAGGGTGCGACCGCGAATATGCCCGTTCAGGAAGTTGGATGCTTCCATGAGTTGCGAGGCCGTCACGCCTGCCGGCAAATCGACGACGCGGTTTTCCACGTCGCCATTGCGGGAGACGAGGATCGCCAGCGCCTTCTGCGGTTCCAGCTGAATGAACTCGATATGCTTGAGCGGAGTCTCGGTCTTGGCGGCGAGCACGAGGCCGGCGCCGCGAGAGAGCCCGGAAAGCATCTGGCTTGCTTCCGTCAGCATGTGCTCCAGGGATTGGCTGCGTCCCGATGCCTTGATCTGGGCCTCGATGACGCGCCGCTCGTCCTCGGAAAGATCCCCCACCTCCATAAAGGCATCTACAAAGAAACGAAGCCCCTGTTGCGTGGGAAGCCGGCCTGCAGAAACGTGCGGTGCGTAGATTAGCCCGAGCTGCTCGAGATCGCTCATCACGTTGCGTACGGTCGCCGGAGAAAGCTGGCTCGGCAAAAGACGCGACAGGTTGCGCGAGCCCACTGGCTCGCCATGCTGCAGATAGCTTTCGACGATCAGACGAAAAATGTCGCGCGAACGCGCGTCAAGGGATTGCAATGTCTGGTCAGCGACAGGCTTGGTCATGCTCGTGCCTCCGTCCGCTGAAGATATAAGATGGACGATGGCGAACACAACTGTTGGCGGTGGACAGCGAACATGCTTTTCCTTTGCGTCCAGGAATACGGAAAGCTACAAGCCGCCCCAATGTCCACCAATACGAGCGGAGACCCGAAAAATGCGACCATCAAGACGGCAACCGGACGAGATGCGCGCAGTCAGCTTCGAGCGCGGCGTGTCGAAACACGCCGAAGGTTCCTGTCTTGTGAAGTTCGGCGATACGCATGTGTTGTGCACCGCAAGCCTTGAGGAGAAGGTGCCGGGGTGGCTGCGTAATTCGGGCAAGGGTTGGGTGACGGCGGAATACGGCATGCTGCCACGCTCGACCGGCGATCGCATGCGCCGCGAAGCGGCCAGCGGCAAGCAGGGCGGACGCACGCTGGAGATCCAGCGCCTGGTTGGCCGCAGCCTGCGCTCGGTCGTTGATCTGCAGGCGCTCGGCGAAATGCAGATCACGGTCGATTGCGACGTGCTTCAGGCCGATGGTGGAACGCGTACCGCGGCCATCACCGGCGGGTTTGTCGCGCTCCACGACTGCCTCTCCTGGATGCAGGCGCGGCAGATGGTCTCCGTCGAGCGTGTTTTGAAGGACCATGTCGCGGCGATCTCCTGCGGCATCTATGAGGGCACGCCGGTGCTGGACCTCGACTATGCTGAAGATTCCGCTGCAGAAACCGATGCCAATTTTGTCATGACCGGGAAGGGCGGGATCGTCGAAATCCAAGGGACTGCCGAAGGCGCGCCCTTCACGGAGGAAGAATTCCAGAAGCTCCTCGGGCTCGCCAAGAAGGGCATCTCCCGGCTCGTGGAGCTGCAGAAAATGGCGGTATCGTAGGAAGAATGAAGCCTCAAGCCATACTCGAAGCCGCACTTTATGTAAGCGATCTGGCCGAGGCCGAGCGCTTCTATGGGGAAGTGCTGGGCCTCGAGCTCCTGGCCAAGGCGGAAGGGCGACACGTTTTCTTCCGCTGCGGCGATGGCGTTCTGCTCCTTTTCCTCCCCGAAGTGACGGAAGTCTCGCCCGAGCCCGACGCGCGCCTGCCCGTCCCGCCGCATGGCAGTCGTGGACCGGGGCATCTGTGCTTTTCGGCAAGCGGTGATGAGATCGAGCTGTGGAAAAAGCGGCTCGAAGATCACAACATCGCCATAGAAGCCGATTTCGAGTGGCCGCGAGGTGGCCGGTCCATCTATTTTCGCGACCCATCCGGCAACTCGCTGGAATTCGCTGAACCGCGCATCTGGGGTTTTTCGTGAGGCCCATCGAAAACAGGAAGTTTGTGCTCGCCAGTCACAATAAAGGCAAGCTGGCGGAGTTTGCTGGCCTGCTGGCACCATTCGGGTATGAAGTTCTGTCGGTGGCGGAGCTCGGCCTGCCCGAGCCGGAAGAGACCGGGACGGAATTCGAGCAGAATGCCTATATAAAGGCCCATGCCGCCGCGACGGCGACAGGCCTGCCAGCGCTGTCGGACGATTCCGGAATGTGTGCGGACGCTCTCGGCGGCGCGCCTGGTGTCTATACCGCCGACTGGGCGACGCAGCCCGACGGCAGCCGCGATTTTGGCATTGCCATGGAGAAGGTCGAGAGGCTTCTGCGTGAAAAGGGCGCGCTTGCGCCCCAGCAGAGGCGCGCGCGCTTCGTGGCAGTCCTTTGCCTGTGTTTTCCCGACGGCAAGGCAGAATTCTATCGGGGCGAGGTAGAAGGCCATCTGGTTTGGCCGCCTCGCGGCGAACTCGGATTCGGATATGATCCGGTGTTCCAGCCCGATGGCTATGAGAGGACGTTCGGCGAGATGACGGCCGAGGAGAAACATGGCTGGAAACCGGGCGACACGCATGCTCTTTCGCATCGGGCCCGTGCGTTTCAGAAATTCGCGCAGGCAAGGCTTGGAGTGAGATGAACGAGGCGCTCGACGAGGGGCCCGGCTTCGGTGTTTACGTTCACTGGCCCTTCTGCGCGGCCAAATGCCCGTATTGCGACTTCAATAGCCATGTGCGCCATCAGCCGGTGGATCAGGAACGCTTCGTCGCCGCCTTCGCACGGGAGCTCGCCGCCATGCGGGCACGCACCGGCCCCCGCAGCGTTTCCAGCATCTTTCTCGGCGGTGGCACTCCCTCTTTGATGGAGCCGAAGACCGTCGGCGCCATCATCGACGCCATTGCCGCGAATTGGCGCGTCCCGATTGGCGTGGAAATCACGCTGGAGGCCAATCCCTCCTCCGTGGAAGCCGACCGTTTCCGGGGGTATCGCTCGGCCGGCGTGAATCGGGTTTCCATGGGCGTGCAGGCGCTGAACGACAAAGACCTTCGCTTCCTCGGCCGCCTGCACAATGTGGAAGAGGCGCTTCGTGCGATACGGCTTGCGCGCGAGATTTTCCCGCGAATGTCTTTCGACCTGATCTATGCACGACCGGGGCAGACCGTGGATGGCTGGAAAGCGGAGTTGCAGGAGGCGATAGGCTATGCCGCCGATCATCTCTCGCTCTACCAGCTCACGATCGAGGAGGGCACGCCATTCTACGCGCTGCGCGCAGCGGGGAAGCTGGTGGTGCCCGATGCGGATCTCGCCGCCGACCTCTACGAGGCAACACAGGAGGTGACGGCGGCCAGCGGGCTTCCGGCCTATGAGATTTCCAATCATGCGAAGCCTGGATCAGAGAGCCGCCACAATCTCATCTATTGGCGCTATGGCGAATATGTCGGCGTCGGTCCGGGCGCGCATGGCCGTTTTGTCGAGGACGGGCGGCGCGTGGTCACCATCACCGAAAAGAACCCCGAGAGCTGGGCGGCGCTGGTGGAAGCGCGCGGAACCGGCGTGACAGGCGGCGAGATGCTCACGCGCTCCGAAGAGGCCGACGAGTTCCTGCTGATGGGATTGCGATTGGTCGAAGGTATCGACCTCGAACGTTATGAAAAACTTGCGGGCCATCCGCTTTCTCCGCAACGCGTTGCCATCCTGCGCTCGGAAGGATTGATCGAACCAGTCGGGAACTCGCGCCTGCGTGCCACCCCCGCGGGCATGGTGGTGCTGGACGCCCTCGTGGCCGACCTGGCGCGTTGAAATCTCAGCTCGCGCCAGCGAAGCTCGAAGGCGCGGGGCTGATGAGCCGGGCGGCCCCCTCCGTTACCTCGTAGATCGCGTAGCCACGCTGGTTGGTGCCGTCGGGGAGGAAGCGGAATGTTCCGGTGGTGCCGGCAAATCCTGCGGGAATCTGGAGGTTTGCTGCAGTGAAGGCCGGCTTGCCGCCCTGGCGTGCAAAGGCAGCGGCGAGGATCACCGAATCATAGGCGAGCGAAGCGGTGACCGACGGCTCCGTTCCAAAGCGTTGACGATAGCGGCCCTTGAAGATGTTGAGGCGCGCCTGATCCACATCGGCAAACCAGCCACCTTGAAGGGATGGATCAGTCAGGTTGGCGCTGGTCCATTGCCCGTTGCCGAGAAGCCTCTTGCCCGAAAGATCAATCCCCATGCCCTTGAGCGCGGTGGTGATGACACTTGGAGTGTTGCCACCATCGGGAATGAAGATCGCATCGGCTTCGCCGATCGCAAGCGCGACTTCCTGCAAAGCCGCCATCACCGAGGCATTGTCGTAGCCGTACCGGCCAATCGCCGTGACATCGCCGCCGGCTGCCTGAAGGACACGCCGTGCTTCGGTTTCCGCCAGATCGCCGGCGGGGCCGTTCGGCACCAGGGCCACAACCTTCCTTACGCCTTGCGAAGCTGCGTATGAAATGATGCGCCGGACAAGATCCTCCGGCAGGAAGGAATTGAGATAGGTGCCTGGCGCGGCCACCGTTCGGTCTGACGAGAAGCCGAGGACGGGCGCATGGGAGGGACCGAGCGCAGCCGACACCGCGCGCACTTCGGCGGCGAACAGCGGTCCGATGATCATGGCCGAGCCTTCGGCTGCAGCACTTGCTGCTGCCGAAGCCGCGCCTGTCTCCGTGCCGCCGGTGTCCTTCACCACGATCTGAAGCGAATCGAGCCCTGCATCCGCCAGGGCGAGCTGTGCCGCGTTCTTCAGTTCGGCCCCGATCGCACGGCCATTGCCCTCTGCACTGAGCGGAACGAGGAGCGCGACCCGCGTCTCTCCGGTACCGATGACCTCTCCCTGCACAGGGGCCGGGATTGCCGCCGGTTGCGGTTCGGCAATCGGGGCCCTTGTCGGCAGTCCGGAAGGAACGGGCTGCCCCGCGCAGGCCGTAAGAAAAGCTATGCAGGCAAGCGCTGCAGCGGAGGAAATCCTAGCGCGAAGCGCCTGGGCCAAACTCATTGCCTTCCTTTCGAAGCCAGATGCGTTCGTGCGGGAATTTGCAACCTGCAGGTCACCATGTCAAAGAAGTTGGCCAGCAAGATGTGGATCGCCCAGGGGCAGAAACGTGGATTCCGACAAAGAGCGCAGGTCGTTCATGATAGGCGGGGCGGAGATAGCTGCCCCCCGCCTCGAACCGGCGCTCTATCTTGTCGCGACGCCCATCGGCAATCTTGCCGACATCACGCTTCGTGCGCTGGAGACACTCGCCGCTGCCGATATCCTTGCCTGCGAAGACACGCGGGTGACCCGTGTCCTCCTCGATCGCTACGGGATCCGCCGGCGCATGCTTGCCTATCACGAGCACAACGAGGCTGAGGCCGCCCCGCGCCTGGTGGCGATGGTGGAAAGCGGGCAGAGCGTGGCGCTCGCCAGCGATGCCGGCACGCCGCTCGTTTCGGATCCCGGTTTCCGCCTTGTTCAGACGGCGCAGGAAAGAGGCATCCGTGTGGTGCCGGTGCCGGGCCCTTCGGCCGTGCTCGCCGCGTTGACAGCCGCAGGTTTGCCCACGGATTCCTTCATGTTCGCCGGCTTCCTTTCCTCTAAGGCCGGCCAACGCAGGAGCCGCCTGGAGACGATCCAGTCCGTACCCGCGACGCTCGTCTTCTTCGAATCGCCCCGCCGGCTCGCCGAAAGCCTTGCAGCCATGTCGCAAACCCTAGGAGACAGGCAGGCGGTTGTGGCGCGTGAGCTGACCAAGGCATTCGAAGAAGTGCGGCGGGGAAGCCTGGGCGAACTGGCAGCCCATTATGGGGAGGTAGGTGCTCCGAAGGGCGAAGTCGTGATCTGCGTCGCCCCGCCCGGCGAAGAAACGACCACAGGCGCAGAGGAAGTGGACAGGCTGCTCCTCGCGCTCGCGGCCGAGATGCCCGCTTCCAAGGCTGCGGGCGAGGCCGCCCGCATGACCGGGGGAAAGAAATCAGAACTGTACCAGCGCCTGCTCGTTTTGAAGGAAGAGGGAAATGCGCGGTGACGCCGCCCGCCTGAGCCGTCTGCGCGCCTACCGCAAGGGCCACCGGGGCGAATGGATCGCCGCGATCGCCCTGATGTTGAAGGGTTATCGCATCCTCGCGCGCCGCTTCCGCACGCCGCTGGGTGAAATCGACTTGATCGCGAGGCGCGGCGATCTGGTTGCGATCGTAGAGGTAAAAGCCCGGCCGACTTTGGCAGAAGCGATGGAGGCCGTCTCCTTCACCGCCCAAAGGCGCATCGACGCGGCTGCCGATCTATGGTTGGCACGGCAGCCCGATTACGCCCGTCTCAGCCTTCGCTACGATCTGGTCGCGATCGTGCCGCGCCGCTGGCCGGTGCATGTGAAAAATATCTACGCTCCGCGCTGACGGCGGCTCACCCGCATCGGCAGGCCACCTTGCGGCTGTGTCGTAAGCTTCTGCACCGGCCATGGTTTGGTTTCGGGCAGGAGATCGAACCGGTAGCGCGACATGAGCACCGCGAGCGCGATCACCGCCTCCTGCATGGCGAAGGTTGCGCCGATGCACACTCGGGGACCCGCTCCGAACGGCAGATACTGGAAACGATTGATTTTGTCGCGGTTCTCCGGATGGAACCGAGAAGGTTGATAGGCGTCCGGGTCATCCCATAGCTTGCGGTGCCGATGCACGGTCCATGGCATGACCAGCACCTGGGCGCCCTTCGGGATCTTCAGATCGGCATAGGTATCGTTTTCGATCGCCTCGCGATTGATGGACGGCGCTGGCGGATAAAGGCGCATCGCCTCCTCGAAGGAGGCACGCGTAAACGGCATCGCGTCGAGCCACTTCACAGGATCCGGCTCGCTTGAAAGAACCTGGTCGATCTCGGCCTCGATCCGTGCGCGCTCCTCCGGCAGGTTCGCGAGGCAATAGAGGGTCCAGCCCAGCGCGCGGGCCGTCGTCTCATGGCCGGCGCCGATAAAGGTGATGATGTTGTCCTCGATCTCTCCGCGCGAAAGCCCTTGGGGGCCCTCGGCGCGCAGAAGCAATGTGAGGAAATCCTCCGGGGCATCCGCCTGGCCACCAGCAAGCTTCTCCTTCCGCAATTCCATCGTGCGCGCGACGATGTCGCGAAAGAAAGCAAGCGAGTTCCGCCCAAGAATGCGCGTGATTCTCGGAAGCCAGTCCGGTGCGCCGAGAAGATCGAGCGGATCGACCCTGCCCATCGTCTCGAAGAGGCGGTCCACCTGATGCGCGAAACCGCCGGGATCTCCCGCGACCTCACCGGAAAAGAGCGTTTCGGAGAGGATGTCGAAGGTGAGCATCGTCATGTCGCGCGAGACATCCACCGTGCCGCCTATCGTCTGTTCGTAACGCTCGGCGAAAGTCTCTGCCTTTTCCAGCATCGGCTTTGCAAATCCGGCGATGTGGCGAGGCGTGAAGACGGGCGCCATCGCCTTGCGCGAGCGGCGCCAGACCTCGCCTTCTGCCGTCAGAAGACCGTCGCGCAGGATCGGCCGAAGGATTTTCTGGCGCACGCGCGCCATCTTGTAGTTCCGGGCATTGTCGACCAGCACATGGCGGATCAGGCCGGGATCATTGGCGATGAGAAGCGGGCCGCCAATGCCGCCGGTCACCAGAACCCAGGGCTCGTTGTAGGAGGGTTCTCCCCAGAGCTCCAACGGGTTGCGATAGACGATCCGCATCATCTGAAGCGTCGAGGGGGGCTTCTGGCGTGGGCAGGGTGCCGGCGGACGGAAAGAAGCGGCGGCTGAATCGGTCAGTGTGGCCATGCTCCTTAGCTAGTCCCTCGCGACCTCGGCTTCAATCGGCCAAGCTTGGGAACGGCCGCAACAGCGTCGCGTTTACCTCATGTGCAGCGCCTCCAAGGCGCCCAGTAGAAAGGAGTGCTCTTATGAACTGGAACCAGATCGAGGGGAATTGGGAGCAATTCAAGGGAAAGGCCCAGCAGAAATGGGGCAAGCTCACCAATGACGACCTCGACGTGATCAAGGGCAATCGGCGTGAACTCGTCGGACGCTTGCAAGAACGTTACGGCAAGACGCAGGAAGAGCTGGAACGGGAGGTCGATGACTGGATGTCTCGCCACTAGCCGTCCTGGTCGAAGCAATAAAGGCCTGCGGCTTGCCGCAGGCCTACTTTTTATTGGATTGGCGCGTCGTCTACTCGTGCACGGCCCCGGAGCCCCCAACCGCCACGATCTCATACGGTGCTCCACCGGTGACGATCTCGCGCTTCTTCTCCAGCGTTTCGGCGTCGAGCGCATGGATCAGACCCTTGAGCGGGTCGGTGATCATGATCTCGTCTCCGGCGACGGCGATTCGCGGACGGGGGTCATTCCAGTGGCCGTCCATGGAATAGGGCTCTGTCACCGCGACCGAGTTGGCGATTTTGCCCGAGAGAATGTTGATCTGGTGCAGCCGACCGTCTTCGGTGAACACATAGGCGAACCTGGTTCGTACCGGATCGATAGCGAAATGTACGCGACGGACCGGAAGCTCGATAAGTCGGAAGGCGTTCTCGTCCTCGGGATCGATCAGGGCCACGGCCTTCTGGCCGAAATTGCCGAGGAAATATTGCATCCCCTTGCCGCCAATCAGGGTTGAGACTTTCCCATCCTCCGGCAGCCCGTTGGCATAAGGCAGATGCCTGATCTCGGGTGTCCCTCCTTGCTCTGTCACGATCAGCAGGCCCGTCTCGCAGGCCAGCGCCACGAGGCTCCCGGAGGAGGCTTCGCCGTGTAGACCCGGGCACTGGGCCACCTCACCCAGCTGATTGCCCGAACGATCCACCAAGCGCACGCCGGTTGGAAGCTCTGAAGGGTCCTGCTCATGAGGAACGGACATCACAAAGTGATCTCCGAGCGGGATGGCGACGCCGTGGTGCGGGGCCCCGGTTTCGATCGAGTCGCCGCCAGCCTCTCCTTTCAGAACGTCCGCCTCGCTCATGATGCGGGCAACGCCGTCGCCATCGTAGAAGATCGCGATTTCCCCGTGGTGCGACACGAAATGAACCGGCTTCTTGCCGGAGATCTCCACACCCAGAGCCCTCGGCTCGGTGACCTCCAGATCGGCATGGTCCCCGTGGTCGTCTATATCGATACCGGTTGCAAAACCGGTCGCGATGTTCGCATCCGCCTGCACCGCGAAAACAGCCCTGCCGCTCTCCGTCGGATAAAGCCGCCCCTGGCTCTTCAGGCCGAAACTCCGGATGACCTTGCCTTCCGCAGCGTCCAATACGTGCATTACCGGATTGTTACGATCCGCGACGAATAGGCGCCACACGACTTCCGCCTTCTCCTCCGCGCGGGCGGGAAGAAGCGTAAGGCCGAGAGCGATCCCGAGCGCGAGAACTGAGACGAGTTTTTTCATTTTACCTCCTTAAATGTGATAACGTAACATTTTGCATGCCGAGAAACGCCGCTTACCGATTATGGCGAGCGGCGTTCCACCTTGTCCGGGATCGTTATTTCGCGCCGGACAAGCAGTCTGCGAGAGACGTCGCCAGATTTCTGATCAGGGTGAAATAGAGTTCCGGCCCTTCGTCGAGACCGGCGCCCTCGGGATCGAGCACGCCGGTGCCGGCGCTCGTGCCTTCCTTGACAACGTCGGCGAATTTCGAATCGAACTGCGGCTCGGTGAAGATGCAGGCAGCATTGAGTTCCTTGATCTTCGCATGAATTTCCTCAAGCCGCTGCGCGCTCGGCATCTGATCGGGACTGACCGTCAGGGAGCCCGCCGCTTCCACGCCGAACCGGTTTTCGAAATAGTGGTAGGCGTCGTGAAAGACGATGAACGGCTTGCCGCGCACCGGTGCGACGGTCTTCTCTACCTCTGTGGCCAGTTCATTAAAACGCTGGTCGAGTGCAGCAGCGTTCTTTTCATAGAGTTCAGCGTTTTGCGGATCGGCTTCGGCCAAGGTCGATGCGATCCGGTGCACCATCAATCGTGCATTCTCGGGATCGAGCCAGACATGCATATCCTTTCCATGATCGTGACCAGCGTGCTCGTCATGAGCATGATCGTGTCCGTCTTCCTCGGAGTCATGTGCGTGTCCGTGCTCGCCATGATCATGCGCTTCGAAAGTTCCGCCCTCGCGCATGTCGAGCAGCGTTATGCCGGGTGTTTCCGACAGCTTCACCACCTTGGCGCCGCCGGCCAGAGAGTCGAGCGGCTTTTCCAGGAAGGTTTCGATCCCCTCTCCTACCCAGAAAATCACCTTGGCGTCCTGCAGCATTCCGGCTTCCGACGGGCGCATCGTGTAGGTATGGGGAGAAGCCGCACCTTTCACCAACAATTGCGGGCTGCCACTGCCCTCCATCACCGCCGCCACCAGCGAATGGACAGGCTTTATCGAGGCGACAACCCCGTCCATCGCCATCGCCTGCGTTCCGGTGAACGCTGCCGACAGCGCCAATGCAAAAGCAAGTCTCCGTGACCCCATGAAACCCTCTCTCTAAATGTTATGACATAACATGCAATTGCGTTACGCTATAACGTGTGCCATAGGGGTTTGCAAGAAGGTGCCGATCGAATGTTGCAATCAACGGGAAAGAGCGGGGAACCGCTGGTCGAGATGAAAAACGCGGGCGTTCACCGCAGCGGGCGATGGCTTGTGCGCGGCGTGGACCTCACCGTTCGCCGCGGCGAGATCGTAACGCTCATCGGACCCAACGGCTCCGGGAAAAGCACGACCGTCAAAATGGCAATCGGACTGCTTCAGCCGGACGAGGGCACCGTGAGACGGGCACCTTCGCTGAAGGTTGGCTATGTGCCGCAGAAAGTCACGGTCGACTGGACCCTTCCCCTGAGCGTCGAACGCCTGATGACGCTCACCGGCGGATTGGACAGGAAGAAAATTGCGGAGGCGCTGGAGGCGGCCGGCATCGCGCATCTGGCCCGCGCGGAAGTGCAGGCGCTCTCAGGCGGCGAGTTCCAGCGCGCCCTTCTGGCCCGGGCGCTTGCCCGCGAGCCGGATCTGCTTGTGCTCGACGAACCGGTGCAGGGCGTCGATTTCACGGGTGAGATCGCGCTTTACCAGCTGATCAGCGAGATCAGGGATCGCACAGGCTGCGGCGTGCTTCTGATTTCCCATGATCTGCATGTGGTGATGGCCGCCACCGACACCGTGGTCTGCCTCAACGGCCACGTATGCTGCCGGGGCACCCCGGAGAACGTGCTGAAGAGCCCCGAATATGTACGGCTGTTCGGCGCGCGCGCCGGGGAAACACTGGCGATCTATCGCCACCATCACGATCACACCCACCTGGCCGATGGTCGCGTGAGACAGGCGGACGGCAGGATTGTCGACGACCCCCACATGCACCATCATGGCCACGACCATATCGGGAGTGATTGCCCGGACGGAGAGCACGATCATGCTCGATGATTTCTTCACAAGGGCGCTTGTCGCCGGCATCGGGCTCGCGCTGGTGGTGGGGCCGCTCGGCTGCTTCGTCGTCTGGCGCCGGATGGCCTATTTCGGCGACACGATGGCGCATTCGGCGCTCCTCGGCGTGGCGCTCTCCTTCCTGTTCGAAATCAACCTTACAGCCGGCGTCTTCGTCGTTGCTGCCCTTGCTTCCGTGGCACTGCTTTTCCTGCAACGGCATGGTACGCTTTCAACCGATGCCTTGCTTGGCATCCTGTCTCATTCGACATTGGCGCTGGGATTGGTCATGGTGGCCTTCATGAGCTGGATCAGGATCGATCTTATGGCCTTCCTTTTTGGCGATATCCTTACCGTCTCGCGTCTGGACATCGCGATGATCTATGGCGGCGGGGCGCTGGTGCTTCTCGTGCTCGCCTGGCTGTGGCGGCCTCTCCTTGCCGCCACGGTCAATCAGGAAATCGCCGAGGCAGAAGGCATGCGGCCGGAGCGGGCGCGCTTCATCTTCATGCTCCTGATGGCAGCCATGATCGCCATCGCAATGAAAATTGTGGGAATCATGCTGATCACGTCTTTGCTCATCATCCCGGCAGCTGCCGCGCGGCGCTTCGCATCGACCCCGGAGACTATGGCGGTCGCCGCCTCCCTCGCCGGCGCGATCGCCGTCATTGGCGGGCTGAACGCATCCCTGCAATTCGATACACCGTCGGGGCCATCGATCGTAGTAGCGGCCCTTATCCTCTTTCTCCTCAGTCTTGCGCCCATATCGCTGCGCAAACCGGCAGCACTGAAATCCGGAGGGAAGACATGACCGGCCATCCGGAACTCACACGCAATCAATCGCTGGTGCTGAAAGCACTGGACAAGGCGGAAGGCCCGCTGAGCGCCTATACCATTCTCGATCTGCTGCGGGACGATGGCTTCCGTGCCCCGCTTCAAGTCTATCGGGCGCTCGAAAAATTGCAGGAATTCGGGCTCGTTCACCGCCTCGAAAGCATCAATGCCTTCGTGGCCTGTGCCGATCCTCATTGCCACCGCCATTCGATGATCGCATTCGCGATCTGCGAGAACTGCGGCCGCGTCGACGAGTTCTCCGACGAGACGGTCGAGGCGCGGTTAGGGGAATGGGTCGCTGCAAACCGCTTCAAGCCGGCTAAGACGACGATCGAAATCCGCGGCAATTGCGCCGCCTGCGCGGCTCAGGCGCAATAGCGTATCTGAAAGCTGGTGACGGGTCAGCGCTCACGCATTGGCCACCGGCATTCAATTGACCATCCCACAGCCGTCCATTTGGAACGGCATCAGTTCCCGAACAGCCCATCCTTAGAAAGCTGGATCGCTGCCGGCCCGAGAATGATCGCGAACAAAACGGGCAGGAAGAACACGATCATCGGGACAGTCAGCTTCGGCGGAAGAGCTGCGGCCTTTTTCTCCGCCGCGTTCATGCGAGCCTCACGGCTTTCGTCAGCCAGCACCCGCAACGCCTGGCTGACGGCTGTGCCATAGCGTTCGGCCTGAATCAGCGCCTGGGAAACACTCTTTACCGATTCGAGACCGGTCCGCGCAGCCAGATTTTCATAGGCTTGTTTCCGTTCCTGCAGGAAGGAAAGCTCTGCATTGGTGAGCACGAATTCCTCGGCCAGGGCGACCGATTGCGTACCGATCTCATCCGCGACACGCCGAAAGCCTTGCTCGACCGACACACCCGATTCAACGCAGATGAGAAGCAGATCCAATGCATCAGGCCAGGCAAGCTGGATGGATTTCTTGCGTTTGGTCGCCTGGTTGGAGATGTAGAGCACCGGGAGATAGAATCCGGCATAGGAGGCCAGGACGCACGCGAAGATCCGGATCATGAGCGGCTGCCCGCCGAGGCCGCCCATCACGAAGATGTAGAAAACGCTGAGAGCCAACCCGACGAGGGGCAGAACGAGCCGGAAGAACAGGAATCTGGTGAGCGGACTCTGGCCGCGGTAGCCTGCCGTTCGCAACAGGGCGATCGTCGATTCGTCGGCCAATGCGCGCCTGAGATCCAGGCGGTCCACCACAGCGCGCATGCGAGAGCGATCTTCCCGGCGCAATCCGCCACGGCGCCTCCGCTCCGCCTCGGCGGCGAGGCGCGCACGCTGCTTCGCCCGCAGTTCCTCCCGCTCCAGGGCGACCGCCTTCATCCGCGTCTTGAGGGCGTCCCCGCCACCGACCGGCACGACGGTGAAGATCGTGGCGAAGACGGCGATCGATACCAGCAGCGCCAGCAGGAAGCTCGGATCGGTGAGAGTCTGGACCAGGCTTTCCGTCATCGCGGGTCAGACCTCGAAATTCATCATCTGGCGCATGACGAATATACCGATGCCCATCCACACCGCCGAGAGGCCGAGGACCAGATGGCCGACGCTTTCACGGAAGAGCGGCATGATATAGCCCGGGCTCGTGAGGTAGACGAGGACGGCGACGACGACAGGCAGTGCCGCGATAATCGCGGCGGACGCTTTGGCCTCCATCGAGAGCGCCTGTACCTTGGCTTTCATCTTCTTTCGCTCGCGCAGCACACGCGAGAGATTGCCCAGCGCTTCGGACAGATTGCCGCCCGCCTGAGTCTGGATCTGTATGACGATGCCGAAGAAGTTCACTTCGGCGCATGGCATGGTTTCCGACATGCGCATGGCCGCTTCGGCTAAGGACAGCCCCAGTTGCTGGGCTTCGACCAACCGTTTGAACTCGGTCCGCACCGGTTCCTGTGCCTCGGCAGCGATCATACGTACCGCGTCGTTGAGCGGCAGGCCGGACCTGACGGCGCGCACGATGATATCAAGCGCGTTAGGGAACTCGTCGAGGAAGGCTCGCACCCGGCGCTTGCGCAGATAAGCGACCACCCAGCGCGGTATTCCGAGGAACCCGGCGACCATAGCCCCTGCCACCACCAGAAGCGGCACGCCGGCGGCGAATGTCGCAACCATCAGCAGGAAGCCGGAAAGAGCGGATAGCAAATAGAAGCGTTCCATGCCGATCTCCAGGCCGGCCTGGCGAATCTGGATCTTCAGCGGGGGGCGTGTGATGAAACGGTCCCGGTCCTTTTGTCTCGCCTCCAGGTCCTTCAAGCTTTCCTGGATCGACTTGCGCCGCTTGGCTATCTCCGCCGCCCGATCCCGCGCCGCCCGCACCACATTGCCATCGGCCTGGATGCGCTTGACCGCCTCCAGCCTTTTCTCGACTTTCCGCTCGCTGGCGATGGTGTTGAACATGAGCGCATAAGCGAGCGCGCCCGCGCTGCAGGCCGCCAGCACGATGAAGGCCATGAGGCTGAGCGAGAGGCCAAACATCAGATCGCCTGCTTTTCCATGGCTTCAAGAGCCGCCGCCAGCCGCGCCTCCTCGCCGTAATAGAGAGCGCGTTCCCAGAAGGCGGGCCGGCCGATGCCGGTTGAGACATGCTTTCCGATGATACGACCCGACGCGTCCTCTCCCGTGATATCGAAGAGCACCAGATCCTGGGTGATGATCACGTCACCCTCCATCCCCAGCACCTCGGTGATGTGCGTGATGCGGCGGGAGCCGTCACGCAGGCGGGCGGCTTGCACGATCACATCGACGGAGCCGACGATGATCTCGCGCACGGTCTTCTGCGAAAGGGAAAAACCGCCCATGGCCACCATGGATTCGATGCGGTTCAGGCATTCGCGCGGACTATTGGAATGGATGGTGCCCATCGAGCCGTCGTGGCCGGTATTCATGGCCTGGAGCAGGTCGAACACCTCCGGGCCGCGCACCTCGCCCACGATGATGCGCTCGGGCCGCATGCGCAAACAGTTGCGCACGAGATCGCGCATCGTCACTTCGCCCTCGCCTTCGAGGTTTGGCGGCCGCGTTTCAAGCCGCACCACATGGGGCTGCTGCAGTTGTAGCTCGGCCGAGTCTTCGCAGGTGATGATACGCTCGTCCCGATCGATGTAGTTCGTCAGGCAGTTCAACAGCGTTGTCTTGCCGGAGCCCGTTCCGCCGGAAATGATGACGTTGCAGCGCACTCGACCGATGATCTTGAGCACCTCCGCGCCCTCGGGCGAAATGGAGCCGTAGCGCACGAGCTGATCGAGCGTCAGCTTGTCCTTGCGGAACTTCCGGATGGTCAGCGTCGGACCGTCGAGAGCCAAAGGCGGTGCAATGACATTGACTCGGGAGCCGTCAGGCAGGCGTGCGTCGCAGATCGGGCTCGCCTCGTCCACCCGCCGCCCGACCTGGCTCACGATGCGCTGGCAGATATTGAGGAGCTGCTGATTGTCGCGGAAGCGGATATTGGTCTGCTCGACCTTCCCGTTCACCTCGATATAGACGTTCCGCGCTCCGTTCACCATGATATCGGCGATTTCGTCGCGTGCGAGCAGGGGCTCCAACGGACCGAAGCCCAGCACGTCATTGCAGATATCCTCCAGCAGCTCTTCCTGCTCGGATATCGACATCGCAAAGTTCTTGATCGCGATGATGTCATTGACGATATCGCGGATCTCCTCGCGCGCGCTGTCGGCATCGAGCTTTGCCAACTGGGAAAGATCGATCGTGTCGATCAGCGCGGAGAATACCTGGCCCTTGGTGTCGTAATAGCTGTCACCCCGCACACTTGGCGCGGCGGGCGGACGGGTAGGATTGGATGCAGCCCTCTCCTGGGCCGTGCTGGCAAGGGCCTGGGCAACGGGCTCCGGTTCGGGGAGTTCGGCTTCGGAACGGCCAATAGCCGCGGCAGGCGCAAGCCGCGGGCTGGTGGTGTTAGTGCCTGTTCCTCTCTTGCCGAACATGATGCTCGCTACTTCTTCAACCGACGCAGAAGCGCTGCGAGAGTGGATTTCTTTTTCGGAGTAACCTCACGCCGGCCCGCAAGCACATGCGCAACCTCATTGATGGTCTGCACGATGGAATGGTTGCGGTCCGTTTCGCCAAGCATGCGTCCATTGTTTGCGGCGGTGCCGAAAAGCTGCGGCTCGAAGGGGATCACCGCGAGGGGGACGATGCCGAGCGGTTCGGCGAAATCCTCCGGCTTGATCTCCGGCCGCTTGGGAACATTCGCCTGATTGATGATCAGCTTTGGAGCTTCGTCGTTCGGCCGCAACATCTTCAGCGTGTCGACCAGGTTTTTCGTATTGCGGAGATTGGCGAGTTCCGGCGTCGCGGTGATGACGATGTCGTCTGCTCGCATCAAGGTCGTCCTGGCCCACCCGGTCCAGACATGCGGCACATCGAGCACGACCACAGGTGCGGTGCGCTGGGCAGTGTCGATGACGGCGGAAAAGGCTTCCCCATCGAAATCATAAACCTGGTCGAGCGTGGAGGGCGCGGCCAGCAACGACAAACGATCCGCGCACTGGGCGAGCAGGCGGTCCAGATAGACTTCGTCGATGCGCTCCGGCGCGAAGACCGCTTCTGCGATTCCTTGGGGCGGATCCTGGTCGAAATTGATATTCGCGGTGCCGAAGGGAAGATCGAGGTCGGCGACGACCACTTCGCTTTCGAACAACGAAGACATCGCCCAGGCCAGATTGTGCGCCAGCGTGGAAGAACCGACGCCGCCCTTGGCACCCACGAAGGCGATGGAGCGGCCGAGCGGCTCCGCATTCGGATCGACGAAGATATTCGCGATCACGGTCACCACATCGGCCATCGAAACCGGTGCCACTATATATTCGGAGATGCCGGTGCGGATGAGCTCCCGATAGAGCCAGACGTCATTGTGGGTTCCGATCACGACGACTTTTGTGGTCGGGTCGCAAACCTCCGCGAGGCTCCCGAGCTGGGCAATCAGCTCTTTGGATTCCGCGCGCGATTCCAGAAGGATCAGGTTCGGCGTGGTCGCCGTCTGGTAAAACTCGACGGCCGCCGGAATGCCGCCCATCCGGATCTTCAGATGAGCCTTTGCCATCCGGCGATCCTCGGCGGCGCGGCGGATTGGCTCGGCGACACCATCGGTCTCGCAAAAGGCTTGGATCGAAATGCGGGGTATCGGCCTGAGCGATTGAAGCGGACCATCCTGGTCACCGTTCCAGCGCTCCAGATCGTTTTCTACGGCAAGGCTGCTCATGATCGCGATCCTAGTAGTCGACTTCCGAGCGGACCCAGAAATCATCAGCAACCTGGCCGGTTTTGTACCGTCCAATTGCCGTATCCCGGTTCTCCGCATCGATCGGAGTGGTCTTGCGTGGTCCGAGAAGATCCATGGGGTTGGCGATCTGCGCCGCCAAATTGTTTTGATAGGAGCACCCGAAATTGGCGTAGTGCTTGTTCTCGACCGTATCGAGCAGATCTTCCGGCCATCGGCCGCAAGGACCCGTCGCTGCCTTGACCACCGGGTAAGTGATGCGAACCGGCGCAGTCTGGTCGGTGGGCGCATGGTAGGACAGGGTCTGGACGTGCCCTCTCGGCACCCCCCTTGCGTGGAGGAAGTGGGTGATGTCCTCCGAAACGCGGCGCGCGGCCTGGCCATTGGCGGATCCTGCGGGCACGAGGATCGTCACGATAGCGTTTCCGCTATCTCCATAGTGCTCCATGAAGCCGTCGACCGCCACCTTTTGCTGCGGCGTCATCCGGTAGGAAAGCATGCCCACGGGCAGGTCAAGCGTCTGCTCCTTTTCCGTGAGCACGATCGGATGATTGGTGCGGTAGTCGTCCGGCACCGCACCAACCGTAATGGAATCCTTTTTTGCGCAGCCCGACGCCGCCGCGATAACGAGGACCAGGAAAGCCGCTGCACCCCGCCTTACGATGGACATAGGCATCCCCCTCATTTGTAGATGTAACCGACCACGCCGTGGTAGCGGCCATTGGGCAGATCGGTTTTCATCGCCCCATAGATCCGGTTCACTCGGCCCAGGAATACGCCTGCCCCGTCGCTTGCCGCATTGAAATTGTCGTCCGGCTTCGCCAGGACCGTCCGGGCCACCGGGCGGGCCAGATAGGGCGTGATGATGATCACGAGCTCCGTTTCGTTGCGCACGAAATCGCGGCTGCGAAAGAGGGTGCCAAGCACCGGGATCTTCGAAAGGCCGGGTAGTCCGTTGACGGTCTGGCGTATGTCATCGCGCACTAGGCCGGCGATCATCATCGAGCCGCCGGACGGCAATTCGACCGTGGTATCAGCCAGACGCTTGCGAATGGACAGGGCGTTCATGCCGGGATGGGCGTATCGGCCGCCGATCGAAGGCGATCCCAGGGAGAATGAGCCCTCGAAAGTCGGCTCCGAGACAGAGGTACGCACCTTGAGGCTGATGCGCCCCGGCGAAAGCACGGTCGGGGTGAATTCCAGGCCGATACCATATTCGATCTTCTCGACCTCATAGGTGAGCTGGTCCGACTGCCCCTTGGTGATGTCGCCCTGCTCCACCTTCTGGCCCGTGACCAGGTTGAATTCTCCACCCACCTTGAATGTCGCCTTCTCGCCGGAGATGGCGGTCAGCGTAGGCTCGGAAAGCGTCTTCATGACGCCGGCCTGTTCCATGGCATTGAGATAACCCTGGAGGAGCGATCCTCCGAGCGCCAGTTGCGATGCGGATGCAGGCGCGCCGAGGCCGTAAGGCGTGTCGACGATGGCCCCCCAGCTGATCCCGTCGAGGCTGCCAGAGCCGATCATATTGACGCCCAGCTGCTTCATGACCGAGCGGCTGACCTCGGCTACCGTCACCTTGAGCGTGACCTGATCCTCGCCGACGATCTGCAGCATGTTCACGATCCGGCTGGTCCGGCGCTCGAAATCCGGGTTGTCGATATCGACGCCCCCGCCATCGGTCGGTGCCGCGGCCGTCTGGGAGTATTGACCGGTCGTCGCTTCGCCACCGGTCACGAAAATGGTTGCGAGTTGCGCGGCCCGGGAGGCATCCAGCGGGGTTTCCACCGTACCGGTAAGCACGACGTTGTCATTGATGAGCTCAACGTCGATATCGGAGTTGGGAATGAAGCGCTTGAGATATTGCTCCAGTCCGGCAACGTCCCTTTCAACCGCCACATCGATGCTGGCGATCTGTTCTCCGCCGGCTCCAAAGACGAAGATGTTGGTTTCCCCCACCTGCTTGCCGAACAGATAGATGCGCCGGGCGGTGCGGGTCACCGCATCCGAGACTGCGGGATTGGCCACCAGGATGTCATAGGCGTCGGAGGGCAGGTCGAGAACCAGCGACTTGTTCAAGCCGAGCTTCAGGCGCTGCGTTCCGCCTCCGCCGATCTGGATCACGCCTTCGCCACGCGCGAAAGACGGCGTAAGTGCCTGCGCAGCGGACGCAAGCACCAGGGCAGCAATAAGCAAGACCCGAGTGCGCCATCTTCCCCCTGCCCCGCAGGATGTCATCGCTTCCGCCCCCTTCAGATCCCTATCGTTTTGTCCCGACGATGCTCACATCGCCGGATTTGATGAGCTTCACGCTATCACCGCGCCCCATGCCGGTAACGAGGTGAAGACCACGGTCGGAAGCGTTCTCGTTCGAATCTGCGATGGAACGCAGCGAAAGCGTCAGCCGATCCGCCATCTGCTGCGCCACTGTCATGACTTCCGCCTCTTCGGGCGTGAGCTCGAGCGTCGCCGTTTCCCCAACCTTCACCCGGCGGCCTTCCTCGTCCTCGTGAATGGTCTGATCGATGGCGAGCACACGGATATTCTCCAGCACCGTCTCGGTGATGAAGCCGTTGGGGCTCGAAACATCGTCGGCGCGGCGTGTCATGATCACGTCGACACGGTCGTTGGGCAGGATAAAGCCGCCGGCCGAGGTGTCTGCGGCGATGCGGGTGGCAACCGCTCTCTTCCCGGGTGGCAAGATCGCCGACAGGAAGCTTTGGCCGTCAATGACAAGTTTGGAACGGCGCACCGGCTCGCCGGCATAAAGCGGCAGGCGAGCGACTGCGTTCTTTACTTCTTCGAGCGCATTTGGCTCGCGCTCTCGCGTGATGAACGCATCCATCACACCCTCTACGGGCCAGGGCTGCCAGGCCGCCGAGCTGCCAAGGCGCTCCCCGAGCGGCACGTCCTGCGTGAGCACCAGAACCTCCATGAGCCTTGCGGCCGGCTGTTCTGGAGTGGGAGCTGCGGCTACGGTCTTTGCAGGCGAGGCGAGATTCTTGGCCAGATAGCCCGCTCCCACCGCTGCCGCGACGGCAACACCGAGAATGACAATGCGGGATTTGCTCATGTGACCGCCGCTTACCCACGGACCGGATGATCCGCGTCTGGACCATGAAGGGGAAAGGTCAAATTATGGTTAACGAATTCGATACCGACATGATTAACAAAAGACTGACGGCCTCTCGTTTCGCCATCCGGGATGCATTTAGCCGTTTGACCAGAGGCCGAAGAAAAGAAAATTTTATGGAAAATTTACTTTAATGCCTTGCAATTCGAACGTGTTAGGAACGTTTTCCGCTCAGTTTGGTTAAGTCTGCAAGTGGAAAATACAACCAGGCCTTGCGAGTGGAATAATGCCGCGGAGAAATGAAAAGGCGGGAAATTCGCCCCGTACCGCGCAACTCATCAGCCGGCAGCTTCGCAACGCTGATAACGCGCGGTTTTTGCGCCGGCTGCCCGGCTTTGAACTGCAACGTGAACTGCCGTCGCAACTGCTCGATCTTCTTTGCAAGCTGCAGGAGACCGAGGGTGCTTATTCGTCGGCGCGGCTAAGACAGGGCGACTCCGCCTGAACCAAAAGAAAAGCCGGGCGGCACAGCAGCCGCCCGGCTCTTTCTCGTGCACTCCAGATGTCAGGCGGCGCGCTTCTTGCCCGGAAGAAGGCCTTCGCGCTGGGCCTGCTTACGCGCAAGTTTGCGAGCGCGGCGAATGGCTTCAGCCTTTTCGCGCGTACGCCGCTCGGACGGCTTCTCATAGGACCGCCGCGCCTTCATTTCGCGAAATATGCCTTCGCGCTGCATCTTTTTCTTCAGGACCCGGAGGGCCTGATCAACATTGTTGTCACGTACGACGACCTGCAATGCTTCCACCTCACTCGGTTGGATGTTTCTGAAAATGTCCGGCACGCGCCCCGAAGGCGCTAAAGGCGGCAGTCAGCCGCCGGCTCGGACGACTCGGAATGGCGCGAGCTATAACAGCAATTGCGCCGCGTGTATCCCTAAAACGGAATATAGTGCGATCCAGGCCGTATTGAAGTGGCAAGCAATACGTTCCGGCTCGACTACTGCGACGCGCGCCGCCACGAATACTTTCCGCGGCCCGCGGGAGCAGCCGCACTTGGCTGGTAGTGCAGTGGGACGCCGCCGCGCCGCCCGGCCTCCAGCCGCCGCAGCGTGGTTTCGTTCTTTACCTCGAAACTTGAAATGCCACAGCGCAGCATGTGCGGAATTTGATCGATAAGCACATCCCCGGTCGCCCGAATATCGCCCCGATAGCCAAATCGCGAACGCAGCAACTCGGCCTTCGAATAGCTGCGCCCGTCATTGAAGGCCGGGAACGCCAAGGCGACGACTGGCAGGCGATCAAGGAAAGGAAGCAATCGGTCTAAAGCTTCTCCGGGCGACACCTCGACGGCGCACCGCGGGAGCAGATTTTCCTGCAAGGTGGCTTCGAGCGACAGGAAGAACTGGAGCGGCAGGATCAACTCGCTGTTACCGGTAAGCGCCTCAGCCTGATCGACGCGCTTCCACGTGTTTTCACGAAAGCCGTGCGCCGTCCAAAGCCTGGGAGCAGGGCTTGCTGATACGGTCATGTCCGCCTCATGCCGCATTGGTGAGCTCTTCGAGGCCGGGCAGATGGATCCCGCACTCGGTCTTCCCGGAACCCGCCCAACGGCCACTGCGCTCGTCTTCACCCGGTTTCACGGGCTGCGTGCAGGGGAAGCAGCCGATCGAAAGATAGCCGAACGCAACGAGCGGATTCTCCCGCAAGCCGTTTGCCCGCATATAGGCTGCCTGGTCGGCGGTGGTCCAGCGCGCGAGCGGATTGATCCGCATGCGCGGCCCGACCGCCTCGAACACCGGCATCTGGGCACGGGTGGCGGCCTGGCGCCGCTTGCGGCCGGTGAACCACGCAGAATAGGGCTCGACGGCCCGTGCCATCGGCTCGACCTTCCGGATCTCGCAGCAGAGATCCGGATCATGCTTGTGAAGGTCGCCGTTCGGATCGCCTGCCGTAAGCGAGTCCTGTTTTGGCTGGAGGATGATCAGGTTCTTCAGACCGAGATCGGCAGAGAGCTGGTCCCGATATTGCAGCGTCTCACCGAAGTGCTGCCCGGTATCGAGGAAGAGCACAGGCACGTTCCGATCGACGTGAGCGATCATATGGAGCAACACGGCCGAATCCGCTCCGAATGAGGAGACGGAAGCGATGCCGCCCGCATCACGGAACCGCTCGACTGCCAGCTCGACAATGGCCTCGGCCTCGAGGTGGCCATAGCGACTGTCGAGTTCCAGCGCCTCGATTTCGACATCAAGCGGCTTTGGCTTCGCTGCCATAAAGTGCCTCCTTGAAAGGTGCAGAGCCAAGCCGGCGATAAGCGGCAAGGAAGGTTTCCGATTTGTCCTGGCGCAGGCCGAGATAGGTCTCGACGATGGTTTCCACCGCGTCAACGATCTCATCCGCTCCGAAGCCGCGGCCAATGATCTCGCCCAACGTGGTGTTCTCGTCACCGGAGCCGCCCAGCGTGACCTGGTAGAGCTCGGCGCCCTTCTTCTCGACACCGAGGATCCCGATATGGCCCACATGATGATGGCCGCACGCATTGATGCAACCGGAGATCTTTAGTTTCAGGTCGCCGATCTCTTCCTGCCGTGACTGGTCGGCAAACCGGATGGCAATCTGCTGGGCAACGGGGATCGAGCGGGCATTTGCCAGCGCGCAGTAGTCGAGTCCCGGACATGCGATGATATCCGTGACCAGTCCGGCATTGGCAGTGGCGAGGCCGATCTCGACCAGCCCCTCATAGACTGCCTTGAGATCCGCCCGAGCCACATGGGGCAGAACGAGATTCTGCTCATGGCTCACACGGATTTCACCCTGGCCATAGCGCTCCGCAAGGTCTGCCACCGCCTCCATCTGATCCGCCGATATATCGCCCGGGACCTCGCCGATGCCCTTGAGCGAGATCGTGACGCAGGCGTAATCCGGGTGCTTGTGAGTGTGCAGGTTGCGCCGCACCCAGGTGGCAAAGCGCGCATCGGTCGCAGTTGCGGAGGCCAGAAGAGCCTCGCCCTCGGACCGGACGGGAAGCAGGGGCGGCGCGAAATATTCTCGAATTGCCTGGATATCGTCCTCCGGCAACTTCAGCTCGCTTTCCCTCAGCGCCAGGTATTCGCGTTCCACCTGCTGTGCCAGCTCCTCGGTTCCCGTTTCATGAACCAGGATTTTTATGCGCGCCTTGAACTTGTTATCGCGGCGGCCATGGAGGTTATACACGCGCAGGATGGCGGTCGTGTATGACAGGAGATCCTCTTCCGGCAGGAAATCGCGAATCTTTTTGGCTATCATCGGGGTACGGCCAAGACCGCCGCCGACATACACGGCAAAACCGAGCCGGCCTTCCGGGCTCTTCTTCAAATGCAATCCAATATCGTGCACCTGTACCGCGGCTCGGTCGCTCTCGGCTCCAGTCACCGCGATCTTGAACTTGCGTGGAAGATACGAGAACTCGGGGTGCAGCGAAGACCACTGGCGCAGGATCTCGGCATAAGGTCTGGGATCGGCGACTTCGTCCGCCGCCGCACCTGCGAAATGGTCGGCCGTGACATTGCGAATGCAGTTGCCGCTCGTCTGGATGGAGTGCATCTCGACAGAGGCGAGCTTCTCCAGGATCTCCGGAACGTCCTTCAATGCCGGCCAATGGAACTGCAGGTTCTGCCGCGTTGTGAAATGGCCATAGCCCTTGTCGTAAGTGCGCGCGATATGGGCAAGCATGCGCATCTGCCGCGGCGCTAGGGTTCCATAGGGAATGGCGATCCTCAGCATATAGGCATGAAGCTGTAGGTAGACGCCGTTCATGAGGCGCAGCGGCTTGAACTGTTCTTCCGTCAACGCGCCGGAAAGCCGCCTTTCCACCTGATCGCGGAACTCGGCGACGCGTGCTTTCACGAAAGCGTGGTCGAATTCGTCGTATCGGTACATTCTCAATCCTTACACAAGGGAGGCGGCTTGCTTGGCGGCCTGCTTGCCAAGCTCGGGATGAATGGAAGGTCCGGCAGCACGGATGCGCTCGCGAAGCCTGAGCGGGCGCACGGCACCGTCAACGACGTCGATATCGATGAGCTCGATATCGAGCACCAGATTGCGAGCCACCGCCTCACGGCCAATTTGCTCCAGGCGCGCCTCGGCATCCCCGTCGCGGGCGATCTCTGCCTGCCCGATGTCCTCGACCCACACTCCGTCAGGCCCGGCCCAGACGGCTACTCCGTCGAGCAGTCTGTTTGCTGCAAGCAATTTCATGAACGTTCCCCTCGTACCGCGAGCCGCTCTTCGCTTTCGCGATAAGACGCGAGCGGCTTCGAGCGCGCAAAATTGGCGCCGGCGACAGCGTCGCCGATGATCGTGAGCACCGGGCCGGCCAGATCTTTCCGGCCTCCAAGCGCGGGCAAATCGGCAAGCGTACCGTGGAAGAGGCGGCGGCTTCCAAGACTGGCATTCTCGACCACGGCCACGGCCGTATCCGGCGAGAGGCCTGCCTGCTGAAGTAGGCCGGCCACCTCGGCGGCGGTAGAGCGTCCCATATAGACTGCTACCGTCGCTCCACCGATGGCGAGCCTCGCCCAATCGGGCAAAGCTTTCCCCTTGAGGTCATGACCGGTGGTGAAGACGAGGGACGAGGAGATCCCGCGAAGGGTCAGCGGCAGCTCGAAATCGGCGGCGGCCGCAAAAGCCGCCGTGACGCCGGGCACGATCTCATAGCTGATCCCAGCGTCCCTAAGGGCGGCCATTTCTTCCCCGGCACGACCGAACACCAGGGGATCGCCCGACTTGAGGCGGACAACTCGCTTGCCTTCCTGGGCAAGCGCCACAAGGAGCTCGTTGATCTCTCTCTGCGTCTTGGAATGGCAGCCTTTGCGCTTGCCTACGGAAATACGTTCAGCGTCACGCCGGCCCATGGAAACGACAGCCTGGGGAACCAGCGCATCATGCATGATCACGTCGGCCTCCATGAGCAAGCGTTGGGCGCGCAGGGTCAGTAGGTCTTCCGCCCCCGGACCGGCCCCAACCAGAGCCACGTGGCCACGCTCTGCTCCCCTCGTGCGCAGGAGGCGCTCCGTCGCTTCGATTGCCTCATGCCCGTTGCCGGATTCCACCGCCCGCGCAGGGCTTCCGGTGAAAAAGGATTTCCAAAAGCGGCGACGCTCCACGCCCTTCGCGACCTGCCGGTCGACTGCCTCGCGATAGGAAGCGGCCAGGAGGGCAAGACGTCCAAGCGAAGGCGAGAGCATCCGATCGATTCGCGCCCGCAACATCTGGGCGAGAATGGGACCGGCACCTTCGGTGCCGATGGCGACCGCCACCGGAGCACGATTGACGAGCGCCGGCGTGAAGAAATCGCACAGTTCCGGGCGATCGACTGCATTGACGGGGATATGCCGCGCTCGAGCTTCGTCCACCACGCGCGCATCCTTCTCGAGATCGCCCGTCGCGGCAAAGACCAGCGCAGCTCCTTCGAGAAAATCCGCATCGGGGCGGACGACCTCAACTTCGTTCGCCGCAGCCCAGACCGCCAATGCCGGTTCCGCTTTCTCGGCGACGACGAGAATCTCCGCGCTCGATTGCGCCATCAGCCGCGCCTTCGCCAGAGCCTCGTCGCCAGAACCGACGATCACCACGCGCCGCCCCTCCACCCGGAGGAAGATGGGGAACGCGTTCAGTTTTTCGGTTTCACCGGCCATGGAAGTGGGTAGCTCCTGATCAGGAGCCAGATTGTGCCCGCCACGCTGCAGTTTCAGAAGAAACCCACTCGCGTGACGACAAAGCCCGGCGCAATCGCTTTTTCCCCTGGAAGCGCGGCCAGGGAAAAATAGTTCGCGGGGTTTCTCACCTCTCAGGAGTGGAACGTCACCAGTATTCGGGGGTTCTATCGGGAAAGATCAGAGATGAAACATGGAGAGCAAAATGGCGGGCATCTGGCTCGATCACGGGATTTGGGTGATTGTCGCGGATGGTGAAAAGGCCTTGTTCCTTCGCAACAAAGGCGATGCGGAATATCCCAATCTGGAAGTCGTACGCGAAATGCGCGACGAAAACCCACCCACTCGCGAGCAGGGCACGGACGAACCCGGGCGTTACACGAATGGCCAGTCGCCGCAGAAGAGCGCGTTCTCTGAGACGGACTGGCAGCGCTATGGCAAAGAGCGTTTCGCGGAGGAGATCGCCGAGCGGCTTTACAAGCTCGCCCACCGCGGCGAGTTCGAAAAGATCGTGCTTGTCGCACCACCCGTCGTGCTCGGCGCAATGCGCAAGGCGCTCCACAAGGAGGTCGATGCGCGCGTCGCCTGCGAGGTGCCTAAGACCCTTACAAATCACACGGTGTGGGATATCGAGCAGCTGCTCAAGAACAATGCCTAGACGTGCTGTCCGCCATTGATGTGGATTTCGGCGCCGGTGACATAGGACGCGTTCTCCGAGCAGAGGAAGAAGATCGTGTCCGCTACTTCCGAAGTCTGGCCCAGCCGGCGCAGCGGAATCGTTTCGACCAGCTTGTCGGTGCCGGGTGAGAGGATCGAGGTCTCGATCTCTCCCGGCGCGATCGCGTTGACGCGAATGCCGTGAGGGCCGAAATCCGCCGCCATCTCGCGCGTGAGCGCAACGAGAGCCGCCTTTGAGGTGGCATAGGCGGTCCCTGCAAAAGGATGGACGCGGCTACCCACTATCGACGTGACGTTGACAATCGAGCCCTTGCCGGCGGCAAGCTCCTTGAAAAGACCCCGCGCCAGCATGATGGGGGCGAAGAAATTCACCTGGAAGACATCACGCCAGACATGCATCGGCGTATCGATGGAGTTCATACGCTTGCCCCCGTCGAGCTTGGGGGAGATGGCCGCGTTGTTGACGAGCGCATGGAGCTGGCCGCCATTGGCAGCGAGTCGGTGCCGGATCTCGGCAATCGCAATACCCACCCCCTCCTGATCCGAGAGATCGAGCTGGATGTGATCCTCGGGCCCCGCCGGCCAAGGACAATCCTCGGCGAATGGCTGTCGAGAACAGGTGATCACTCGCCATCCCTCACGGGAAAAGCGCTTGACGGTTGCATGCCCGATACCGCGGCTCGCGCCGGTCAGCACCAAAGTCTTACGCTGGTCGATCTTGCTCACATCGCTCTCCATTCCCCTCATATGTAGCCTCTGAGCAGAGGGAATGCGATAGGCTCTGCCTCCAGCGTCGAACGTCCTTCTCTGTGCTAGTTGCCGAGGATGATGTCCAGGATGGACTGATGTCGCCGCTGCGGCGCGCCGCCCACATCGGCCGGGGGGACAGGGCGGCCTGGCATTTGTCCGCCAGACATGGAGGAAGGGATCGGCTCAGGCCTCGCCCCTTCTCCGACCGCATTCTGCGGCAGAGGCATGGAGCCGTCGAGCGGCTGGACGACCTCCATTTGCGGCTGAGGTCTCCAATCGCCCGGAAGCCCCGCTACGGGCACGCCCTTATGTGCTGCCGTCATGAATTCGCGCCACGCCTGAGCGGGCAACGAACTGCCCGTCGCCTTGGTCGGACGGCTGTTGTCATTGCCAAACCAAACACCGGTGACCAGATTTGCGGTATAGCCGACAAACCAAGCATCGCGGGAATCCTGCGTGGTGCCGGTCTTGCCGCCTGCTGGCCAGCCGAACGCGGCGGAACGCCCGCTGCCATAGTCGATCGTACCGGTCATCATGTAATTCATCATCGCGATGACTTCCGCGCTCGCCACGCGGGGAATGCGATCCGCCTTGTATTGATAGAGGGTCTTGCCGGATGCGGTGGTGACCTGCTCGATGAAGTGCACGTCGGGCCGAAAACCGCCATTGGCGAAGGGCACGTATGCCGCCGTCAGCTCGAGCGGCGTCACCTCCGACGTACCGAGCGCAATCGAGGCATTCGGATTGAGATTCGATTCCACGCCCATCCGATGGGCGACTTCGACAACCGCGCTCGGCCCCACTTCCATGGCCAATTGGGCAGCGACCGAGTTGAGCGACCGCGCGAGCGCCTCTGCCAGCGTAACCTGGCCATGATACTTGCCCTGATAGTTCTCCGGGCGCCATTTGCCGATCCTCACAGGAGCGTCGTTGCGCATGCTGTCCGGCGTCCGGCCCTGTTCGAGCGCTGCCATGAAGACAAACGGCTTGAAGGCGGAACCCGGCTGCCGGCGTGCTTCGGATGCGCGGTCGAATTGGCTATGCGCATAATCATACCCGCCCACCATCGCGCGAACCGCGCCGGTGCCGTCGATGGAAACAAGCGCGCCCTGGCTCACCTGGAGTTGCTTGCCCTTTTCGTCGATGAGCCGGCGGATCGATTTCTCAGCGACTTTCTGCAGGTGCAGGTCGATCGTCGTCTTGACGATGACGTCCCGCTCCACCGTGCCGATCAGCGTTGGCAGCTCCTCCATGATGCGGTCGGCGACATAATGCTCCGAGCCGGTCCAATAGGCGGCTGCACGCGTAGCGGGCGCGCTGATCGCTGCCGCCAGCTGGCTATCGCCGATCATGCCCTGCTCACGCATGGCGGAAAGCACCACCTGGGCACGATCCTCCGCAGCTTGCGGATCGCGAGCCGGCGAAAGCCTGGACGGAGCTTTCAGGAGGCCCGCCAGGAGCGCCGCCTCGGAAAGCGTCACGTCGCGGGCAGATTTGTTGAAATAGCGCTGTGAAGCGGCTTCCACGCCATATGCGCCAGACCCGAAATAGACCCGGTTCAGGTACATCTCCAGAATCTGGTTCTTGGTGTATTTCTGCTCCATCCAGAGTGCGAGAAGCATCTCCTGGATCTTGCGCTCGAGGGTGCGGTCGGGCTTCAGGTACAGGTTCTTCGCCAGCTGCTGGGTTATTGTGGATCCGCCCTGGGACAGCTCGCCCTGGCTCAGGTTCTCGACCATGGCGCGCGCCATGCCCACGGGATCGACTCCCCAATGGGAGTAGAATCGCCGGTCCTCGATCGCGACGACCGCCTGCGGGATGAAGGGCGACATTTCGTGCAGGCCGACCGCTTCTCCCCCCGTCATGCCCCGATTGGCGATCAGGGTACCATCCACCGCCACGATCTTCACGTTCGGCGGACGATCAGGGATCGCCCAGGTGGTGAGGCTCGGCATTTGCGCGCCGTAATAGACGATGAGCCCCGCTGCCGCGATACCGCCCCAGAGGGCAAGCACGATGGACCAGTAAACAAGGCCCTTCAGCAAACCGCCAACACCCATTCGCCGGGAACGGCTGGACCTGCGGGCCTTCTTCTTGCCCTTCTTCCGGCTGGGCCGGCGCGCAGGAGGCAGAACGCGATCGGACGGGCTTACCGACAGCGTTCCGGCGCCCCGCGAGCGCGGTGCGTCGAAGCTCGGTTCGATGCGTTTTCCCCGATTGGACTTTGCCATGAAAGTTCCCGATCCCAAGCTGCGAGGCAGCTTCTCGTTCCCGCCTGTAGGCTAAAGATGGCAATTTAAGGGGGCGTTAATGGCAAAAGTCAGCAATTTCTCATTCTTTCAAAGACTTAGGCCCGCACGGCTGCTTAAGCCGCTGCTTTCGCTCGATGCTTGGCCAAACGGAAGTGCAGGTCGTTCATCAACTCACAAAACATTTCAGCTTCGTTCTTGGAAAGGCCCATCAACACCTGCCGGTCCAGACATGCCGGCTCTTCCTTCGCCTTGTCCCAGACAAGCCAAAAATCGAGAGGGTCCGAGAAAGATTCATATCTGGGCCCTTCAGTAATCATCCGTACACACTCACTCGCTGTTTTCGCACGCTGGGGCGTAACCCGAGGTAGTAAACAGATGCTGAAGGGGGCACACGGAAGTTGGGGAACTTAACTCGATGGCTTTCATTTCAGTTGGATAGCCGGAGGCCGAGGCTGGATACGGGTCCCGCGACGGCTTCCAACCGAAACAGAGGAATACGCGTTCTCGCCGGTTAGAAATGCCAGCCTCCAACCACAGCGGCGATTCCGGATCGGAGGCCCGCTCCGGCAACGGCGCCACTGAAAAGCAAGCCTCCGATCGGAGGAACGAGCTTGCCGCGGATCGAACCGTATTTGCCGCTGAACGGACCTATGCGGCATGGGTCAGGACCGGGCTTGCAGCGCTGGCCAGCGGCATAGGTGCAAAGGCACTTTTGGAAAACGTGGTTCCGGAGTTCCTGATCACGGCGACAGGAACGATTCTGGTGCTGTTCAGCGCGTTCTGCTTCGCGACCGCCGTATGGCGTGAAATCAATCCCGGACCTCCTCCCCCACCTCACGAGGTTAAGCGCCTGCCCCCCATTCTCCTGGTATTCGTGAATGGCTTTCTGGTGCTGGTGGCCCTCGCCGCTCTTTTAGGCATCTGGTTCGGCGAGACCGGCAGCGGCGGTTAAGTAGCCGGTTTTTGCGCATCCGCGTGACGATGGATAAGGGTCCAATTCCCATTTTCGCGGCGAAATACTTCCGTGACCCGCAAGGTCATCGGCATTCTGTTTCCACCCACCTCCACCTCGGCCATCTGCAAGCCTGTCCAGAAGCCGAGATCCCCGTCAGAGGTCATCTGCATCACCTCGAAGCCGCAGTCCCCGCCCGGCCCGAAAGCGCCGGAGGCGCTTTGGTAATCCTTGCGAACCGCTTCTGCCCCTTCCACCACCTTTCCGTCCGGGCCAAAGAATGTGGCAGGGTCGGTTCGGGCCGAGAGGTCGACAACCCTGCTTACATCTCCCCGGCAAAAGGCCCGCGCCGCCTCTTCACGCCGAGCGATGAACGTTCTGAAATCTTCCATGATGCGCTCCTTTCCGGGAGCAAGATATGGCCCTTGTAAAGCCCGGCAAGCCGGGTACGGCCGGTGTCCTGACAGTCTTGTCAGGAGGCGAACGGTCTCGGATTGCGCATGGAATTGAACTTCGCGACCAAGGTCTCCCCAGATATCGGCCGGGAGAACAGATAGCCCTGCATTTCCTGGCACCCCAGCCTGATCAGCAGGTCGCGCTGTTCGGGCGTTTCCACACCCTCGGCGACGACGTCGAGCCTTAGGGCCCGCCCCATCTCGATCATGGCGGAAATGATCGCTTCGCCGGCATTTCCCTGCGAAAGTCGGTTCACAAAGGAGCGGTCGATCTTGAAGCGGTCGATCGGGTAAGTGTGGAGATAGCTCATCGAGGAATAGCCGGTGCCGAAATCATCCAGCGCCACGCGAACCCCCGACTTCTTCAAGGCGTGGAGCATGGCTCCGGCAAGTTCCGGTTTTTCGACGGCAGCGGCCTCGGTGACTTCGATCTGGATTCTCTGCGGCGCGATCCCATGGCGGTGGATTATATCAAGGCACCGTCTTGTAAACCCGTGATCACAAAGCTGGACCGGAGAAACATTGACGGCAACCCACGCGATGGGCACGCGTTTCGCCATCCGGCAGGCTTCATCGAGTACCCAGTCCCCAATTTGCGCGACGAACCCGCTCTCCTCGGCCACGGCAATAAGGCACATCGGCGACACGGATCCATACACCGGATGATTCCAGCGCAGCAACGCCTCGGCCCCAGTGATCTCGCCCTTGGCCGAATAGAGCGGCTGATAGGCCAAGTATAGTTCGGTTCCCGTTGCAAGTGCCCTCCGCAGACCGATTTCGACCTGTCGGCGCTGTTTCACCATATCGTCAAGTACCGGGGCGAAAAAGCGGTAGCGGCCGGCGCCTCGTTTCTTGGCATCGTGAAGGGCGATATCCGCCCTGCGCAAGATCTCTTCTCGTCGCGTTCCCGTGTGAGAGGTGACCGCTATTCCTATGCTGACGCCGATATGCGCCACATCCTCGTCGAGGTGAAACGGCGACGCGAATGCCGCAAGCACCTGCTCCGACACGGTCCGCGCCGCCCGGGATGCGTTGTCGGAGACCTTGACGATGGCAAACTCATCGCTGCCCAGTCGGGCCACGATATCGGGCGGGCAAACGATCGCCTCCAAGCGTTCCGCCACCTCCCGGAGGACCTCATCTCCCTCCATATGGCCGAGCGTGTCATTGACATCCTTGAACCGGTCGATGTCCAGGAGAAGGACCGCTGCTTCGGCCTCGCGCGGTCTCACATTGCTGAGGATTTCATCCAGCCGGGCCTCCAGGCCCGCCCGGTTCGCCAGTCCGGTCAGCCAATCGTGGGAGGCGAGATGACGGGTTCGGTATTCGCTTGCCTGCAGCGCGGCAGATGCTTGGCGCAGCCTGTGCGCCTGGTAGAGAACCGCCGATGCCACCAATGCAAGCCCCAAGGCCGCCGCATATGGGATTAGTCCGGAGGCTGCCGCGACGAGCAGCATGATCGTCATGACGGCGGCGGCAATCCGCGGGGACAGCAGTCCGGAAAATCGGCGCATATCGAATAGCTAAAATAAAGCCTATGAACTCCCCTACATAAACCCAATAGCCGAAAGAACCGTAACCGCAGACGGTCAAATAACTCCATATTCAGCCAACCCCGCCCGCGGTAACTCGGCCGTGAAGCGGTCCATCCGCTAGCTATGGGCAAAAATGTCCTGCTCGTCCCATCCCATCAGGTCGAGCTTGGCTCGCGTGGGTAGAAACTTGAAACAGGCCAGCGCTTCCCGCGCACGGCCGTCCCGCTCCAAACGCTGCTGCAGGACATCGCGCAGGCGGTGAAGGTAGAGAACATCAGAGGCCGCGTATTCGAGCTGTTCCGGCGTCAGCTGCTCCGCTGCCCAATCGGAGGACTGCTGCGCCTTGGAGAGATTGATACCCAGAAGCTCATAGCAGATGTCCTTCAGGCCGTGCCGATCCGTATAGGTTCGGGTTAGCCGCGAGGCGATCTTGGTGCAAAAGACGGGGTCGGGCATCACGCCGAAGGTATGATAGAGCACGGCGATATCGAACCGGGCGTAGTGGAAGAGCTTGGTTACCTGTCGGTTGCGAAGGAGCGCGACCAGGTTAGGGGCGCGTTTCTGTCCCGCGGCGATCTGCACCACATCCGCCGTTCCGTCTCCCGGCGACAGCTGCACCACGCACAGCCGGTCGCGATGGGGATTTAGCCCCAACGTCTCCGTGTCGATGGCCACCGCATCCACATCATAGCGTGAGAGATCTGGCAGATCGTATTGATGAAATCGGATCGTCATCGAGTATTCCTTAGTCAGTCAGAATCGGCGCCCAGGAGTGGAGCGTAGTCATAGAAATGCACGCGGTGTCCCGGTCGATCGTCTGATCGATATGGTCGGGTTTCAGCGCGGCATCCGTCATGGCGGGTTTCCTTCCGCTTCAAACGCAACAGGCTCCCAGACAAGAAAAAGGGCCGCGAACGGCCCCTTTCCGTCCTTATGACGTCGCTTACCAGTAAGGACAGCTGTTGTCTTCCAGGTAATTGTGGACGGTGACGGCACCCGAAATGATATCGGCCTTCGCCTTTTCCACCGCCGTCTTCATTTCATCCGTGATGAGGGAGGCGTTGTTCTCGTCGAGAGCGTAACCGACCCCGTCTTCCTTCAGACCCCAATCCTCATGGCCAAATGTGAATTCGCCATTCTTGGCGTCCATGAAGGAGTCGTAGACCGCCTGGTCGACGCGCTTCACCATCGAGGTCAGCACACTGCCGGGATGCAGATGGTTCTGGTTGGCGTCCACGCCAATGCCGAGCTTGCCGGCGTCAGCCGCCGCCTGCAGGACGCCGACACCCGTGCCGCCGGCGGCATGATAGATCACATCTGCGCCCTGATCGATTTGCGTCCGGGTGATCTCGCCTCCCTTCGTTGGATCGTTCCAGGCGGCAGGCGTATCGCCGGTATAGTTGCGGATCACCTTGGCGTCGGGATTGGCGGCCTTCACGCCACCGACATAGCCACACTCGAACTTGCCGATAAGCGGAACCTGCATACCCCCGACAAATCCCACCGTTCCGGTCTTGGAAGCGAGAGCCGCGAGCATGCCGACAAGATAGGACCCTTCCTGCTCCTTGAAGGTGATGGAGCGGACATTGGGCTGGTCCACCTTATCGTCGATGATGGTAAAGCTCACCTCAGGATATTCGGGGGCCACCTTGTTGAGGAACTCCACCCAGGTGAAGCCTGCCATGACGATCGGGTTATGACCGTTCTCGGCGAAACGGCGCAAGGCCTGCTCGCGCTGGGCATCGTTGGAGATCTCGAACTCGGCATATTCGATGCCGGTCTCCTCCTTGAACTTTTCCGCGCCCATATAGGCCATTTCATTGAAGGATTTATCGAATTTACCGCCTAGATCGTAGAGGATTGCTGGCGATGTCTCCTCCTGCGCCATGGCTGTCGTCGCCATTGCGGTTGCGGCGAGGAGGCCGAGAACGATACGCTTCATTTGATCCACACCCTGTCGGTTGCTCTGGCGTCGGCCCCGCGTTTAAGGCGGGGACGTCCTGTTATGGCAGGATTTTCCATCCTGCTTGGAGCCACTCTGGCATGGGCATTGGAAAATTTCCACGCGGAAAATTGCCGGCGCTGCGGTGGTTGTGGGCCGGTTCCGCGGTTACTGAATTGCCGCCACGCCCGGTGCGGGACAGCTCACGCCCGTTCCCTGAAGCCCGCAATAGCCGCCGGGGTTCTTCGCCAGGTATTGCTGATGTTCCTCCTCGGCGAAATAGAGGGCCGGAGCCGGGCCGATCTCCGTCGTAACCGGTCCGCGCCCGGCGGATGTGAGCGCCTTTTCGTAAGCATCGCGGGATGCACGGGCTTCGGCGAGCTGTTCGTCGGTCGTCGTATAGATCACCGACCGGTATGTGGTGCCCACATCATTCCCTTGCCGCATGCCCTGGGTCGGGTCATGGCTTTCCCAGAAGACCTTCAAAAGCGCGGAAAAGGAGACGATCTTTGGATCATAGACGACGAGAACAACTTCGGCATGGCCGGTGAGACCCGTCGTCGTCTCGCGATAGGTGGGATTGGGCGTGAGGCCGCCGGCAAACCCTACCGCCGTCACCCATACCCCTTCCAGCTGCCAGAAAAGGCGTTCCGCACCCCAGAAACAGCCCATACCGAAGAGGACCTGCTCCGTCCCCTCGGGGTAAGGACCCTTCAACGGACGCCCGTTGACGAAATGCCGCTCGGAGGTCGGAATGGGCTCCGGGCGCCCCGGCAGAGCCTCCTGCGGAGAGGGAAGCCTGAGCTTCTTTTCCGAAATTTGGAAGAACATGAGATCACTCCTCGATCTGGTCGGGCCTAGCGGGCCGCCAACAGGTCGCCGGGCCTGCGCCTCCGATATCCAAGGGCATGGAGAACGAATGCGAGCACGGCAAAAACGAGCCAGCCGGGCAGCGAGAGAATGGACGTCATCACCGGGTCCCATAGAAATGGGATGGTGTGAGCTTCGACGAAGCGCTGGAAGGAAAGCAGCGAGTCGGGAAAGTTTGCCTGCCAGCTTTCACTCAGCGGCGTATAGGTCCACGCATCCGCCGCGATCGTGCGCGTTGCATCGACCACCGCCATCACGACAGCAACGGCGAGAGCGAAAAGCGCGAGAAGGCGAAAGATGAAGCGCATTGTGTATCCGGCAATGGCTGATAGGACTGAGATAGGCCTACGGAGGCGGATTGGCAATCGCTCCGGTCAGCTTGTCGCTGCAGAACGCGCAGAAAAGCTGTTTCGGCATCTTGGCATCCGGGGCCATTTCGACTAGATGACGCCCCGGGCATTAATGATGCCCCCTGCAGCGGGCCGCAGTTCATGCGGCCTCACTGCCGGTGGAGAGGTGGCCGAGTGGTTGAAGGCGCACGCCTGGAACGCGTGTATACGGGAAACCGTATCGAGGGTTCGAATCCCTCTCTCTCCGCCATTATCTTGCAGCGAACCCGAAATGAGGCTCCCGTGGGGGGGCTTTTTCTTTTTGTTTCAAAGGCGTTTAGCGGAGGCATCCGAACCTCGGAGACTGGCGCCGGGTTCAATTTCCGTCTCCGAATGCCCTCTCGTCTCTAACCGAGCGAACCTCGCCCGGCCCGGTTCGGCTTCACGAAGCCCAGCGTTTCCAGCGGGTTTCGCAGTTCGCTCAACAATGCATTCAACGGGCGTTCTTCCGGTTGGCGTGGCTGCCGGGAAAACACGCGGTAGGCATATTCGGGGGAAGCCGTGCGCAGCCCGTCGTTATGCTAGGGATCCCGGTGATCCCCGGCCGCAAGAACCGCAAGCGCAAAATCCGATACGATGAGAAACGCTACAAGGACCGCTGGCGCGTTGAGGCCATGTTCTGCCGCCTCAAGGATTTCCGCCGCGTCGCCACACGGTACGACAAGCTCGCTCGGAATTATCTATCTGCCGTCATGCTCGCAGCAGCAGTTGCGTACTGGCTATGATTGAGTCTCAACCCTAAGGTCTTCAACAAAAGATATGATAATGGTTCTGCATGAGTGAGGTCCGGATCATACCCTACGATGAGACCTATCGTGACGATGTCCTGGCCATCACCATCGCGGCATGGACGCCGGTGTTTGAGAAAACGGCATCTGAAGTTCCCCGCTTTGTCTATGACTGCTTCTACCCCTCGGGCTGGAAAGCCAGGCAGGAGCAAGAGGTTCGATCGCTGCTCCAAAGCGAGCCGGACAACATCTGGCTGGCTCTGGCTGCGGACAAGCCGGCAGGGTTCGTCGGCATCAGGCTCCATCCCGAGGACATGATGGGGGAGATATATATCCTTGCAGTAGCACCGCCGTTGCAGCGGCAGGGTATCGGGCGCCGCCTCATGGTTCATGCCGAAAACCTCATTCGCGCTTCGGGAATGAAAATGGTCATGGTCGAGACGATCGCAGATTCGGGGCATCAGCCGGCACGCAGGAAGTATGAGGCATCGGGATATGTGCAATGGCCTGTTGCCAGATATTTTAAGAGCCTTGATTGAAGGTCCAGCCAGAGAACGGGCGGCAGGCGTTCCACGGCCAGTATGGGGGCAAACGCCCGCATTGCTTCGTAGCTAGCAAGATGTGATGGCGTCTATTCAGCGGGCTTCGAACACTATCCCCATCTGTTCCGACCAAGGCTGATCGGCAACTGCAACGAGGTCGTTCAGCGAAAGCGCCGGTGGTACGCGCCTGATGACGAGGTGATCGAGCACTTCCGGCGACAGATAGGCGAGCCGCATCATTCGGCTCACGAACCGGTCGGAGACTTTCTCGGCCGCCGCGATGTCCTGGATCGTGGAAGCGGCGCCCGTTTCCAGCTGCCGCCGCCAGCTCCAGGCGCGGGCGATGGCGCGCAGCACATGCGGATCCTGCGTCCGCCCATCCCGCAAGATCACCTCGTCGGGCGGCAGGATCTTCGGCCGCCCATTGCGTTTGCGGATCGTCAGGGGGATGACGACCCGGATGGTGTTCGTCGAGTCGGTCATGCGTGGGCCTCCGTCTGGCGGGGGGCCATCATTTCCCGTAGGACCGAGCCCAGTCCGTCGTGGCGCAGATCGACGGCGATGCCGTCTTCGCCGACGGTCACCCGCTCGACCAAAAGCTGGACGATGCGGGTTTGCTCCGCCGGGTAGAGCGCCGCCCAGAGCTGGTCGAACTCGCCGAGCGCCTGGACGACCGCCTTCTCATCGACGGTCGAGTTCTCGTCGCGAAGGGCCTTTATGGTCCGCGCCGCGACTTCGGGTGCGCGGATCATGCGGCGGATTTCGCCGACGACGGCATCCTCGACCATGCCGGCGGGCAAGCGCAGCGGCCCTGAGGCGTCTCCGGTCGGGCGGTTTCGGATCAGGTCCATCGACGCGTAGTAGCGGTAGAGGCGCGTGCCCTTCTTCGTCGCGGTCGGCGTCATCGCCGTGCCTGTCTCGGTGAAGATGATCCCCTTCAGCAGGGCCGGCGTCTGGCGGCGGGTGTTCTTCGCCCGCAGGCGCGGGCTCTCCTGCAGGATGCTGTGAACCTTGTCCCAGAGGGCCTGATCGATGATGGCCTCGTGCTCGCCCGGATAGGCCGTGCCCTTGTGCACGGCTTCGCCGAGGTAGACCCGGTTGTTGATTAGTTTGTAGAGGAAGCCCTTGTCGATCGGCTTGCCGCGCTTGTTCAGAACGCCCTCGGCCGCGAGCGCTTTCGCCAGCGTCGTGGCGGAGCCGATGGCGACGAAGCGCTCGAAGATCAGCCGGACCGTCGCGGCCTCGGCCTCGTTGACCACCAGCTTGCGGTCGCGCACGTCGTAGCCCAGCGGGACGTGACCGCCCATCCACATGCCGCGCTTGCGGGATGCCGCGACCTTGTCGCGGATGCGCTCGCCGATCACCTCCCGCTCGAACTGCGCGAAGCTGAGGAGGATGTTCAGGGTCAGGCGGCCCATCGAGGTCGTGGTGTTGAACGACTGCGTGACCGAAACGAAGGTCACCTGATTGCGGTCGAAGATCTCGACCAACTTGGCGAAGTCCATCAGCGAGCGCGACAGCCGGTCGATCTTGTAGACCACGATCACATCGATCAGACCGGCTTCGACGTCCTGAATGAGACGCTTCAAGCCGGGGCGCTCCAGCGTGCCTCCGGAGAAGCCGCCGTCATCGTAGCGTTCGCGAATGGTGGCCCAGCCTTCCGCCTTCTGGCTCGTCACGAAGGCCTCGCAAGCCTCGCGCTGGGCGTCGAGGCTGTTGAACTCCATGTCGAGCCCTTCCTCGCTCGACTTGCGGGTATAGATGGCGCAGCGCTGGCGGCGCGGCGTGATCGCGACGGCTTCCTGACGGTTCATCGGTCGTCCCTCCGGGCCTCACGTAGGCCGAAGAAGCGGTAGCCGTTCCACTGCGTGCCGGTGATCGCCCGCGCCACCGCCGACAGCGACTTGAACTTGCGCCCCTGCCAGTCGAAGCCGCCCTTCATCACAGTGACGGTGTGTTCCACCCCGTCCCATTCACGCACGAGGCGGGTGCCGACCACCGGGTTGCGGGAATCCGCGATGATCGTCTTGCGCCCGACCCGGCCCTCGATTTCGTCGGCCAGCAGGTCCAGCGTCCGCCGCGTTTCGCGGGACAGGCCGCCGAGGGTCAGTTCCTGGACCCGGTAGCTGAGCCTCAATTCGAGGTAACTGCGGCTGTTGTTCGGTGCGGGCGTGCCGAAGAGGCTTTCCCACTTCGCCTTCAGTGCGATCACCTTCATTCGCTTCAGCGCTGCAAGCTGTGTGACCACGCTCGCGTCCGCCGCATCGCGTTCACCCACCCGCCATGGCGCGGCGTCAGTCTTTCTTTTTGTTTCTGGCATCATTGCCCTCCAACTCGGTTGCTCGGTTTGCGACGACCAACACGGCGTTTGAGGGCGAGAATGTCGAATGAACTGTCTTCGCCAGGTGCAGATAAAGAACTGGACTGTTCCGGCAGAATACGCCTCAGCCCCGCGGCAAGAATCTGCGCGAGCTCATCGAGGCGTTCGCCCGCCGACAGACGGACGGGCAACAGAGGGTTCGGACCGGATCGGGCGTCTTGCATGAGACCGTTCGCAATAGAAGATGACTGGCGAAACGGTAGTCGCAAAACGAAGATACACAATACGATTCAATGGCTTATCGCGCCACGGCGGAATCATTAGAAGTAGATCGAAGCCGTTCGTCAGGCCTTTCCAGCGTGAACATCTGTGCAAGTCGCCCGGAGCGGCGCTGCCCGCTGCATTGTCGGGTCGTTACCTCGAATCATCGTGGGTGAACTGGTCGTAGCTATCCCAAGGTTCTTCGTCCTCGACCTCAGCTCCATCGATGGCGCGATCGAACTGCAGAAGAGACACCGCCAAACCGAGCCGGTCAGAGAAGAAGGTCAGTTCTCGGACGGGTTCGGAGCCCCGACTAAATGTCCAGATGCCGGCGGGCAAAGCCACCGGGCGCTGAGAACTGGTGTGCTGCGATGCCGACCCCATGGCCATGATGGAGCCGTCGGGAATCGGCATGCCCGATTGAATGAACACACCGCTTCTGTAGGCGCGGGTGCTCGCTCTGCCCCACAACGCGAATCCGTCTCGCGCAACCACCATGGCCGCCCGGGTGTCGGTGAATTCGATCCACTTGCGCGCGGCCGCAAGAAGCGAAACTCCGTATCGGTCAGTCACATGGCCAAGGAGGTCGCGAGTTACCTCCTGACTGCCGACCTGGTTCCGATAGTCGTCGATCGGCATCAACAGGAAGGAGGCGAAGGTATCGGCCTCTTCTTCACGCTGCTTCTCCGCGTCCTTCCAGCCGTTGGCTTGCAGCGGAAGGCACTCGAAGTCGAAATCGTCCGAGAGCTCGCCGTTACGGTAGTGCGCTGCGGTCAGTGGGCGCCGGTGCAGCAAGTAGTGCCCGAACTCATGAGCGAGCGTGAAGCGCTCGCGTCCGCGGTAGCGGGGCTGAGTGCTGTAGAGAATCTGCCAACCGGGCTTCTTGCGCCGTGCGCGGAGCATGCCCTCGAAGCCGTCGATGTCGACGCCCTTCACTGCCGTAATCGGGTCTTCGTGGTTGCGGGAGACTTCGAGCGCCAGCGCCTCCACGTCCACGGGGAACCGGTCTTCTCCCAGCACGGTGCGGAGAAGCACAGTCAGATCGTTCGCGGCCCTTTTGGGCGATTTTCTGCCGCTATTACTCATTCATCCTCATCGTCCAGGATCTTGAGCATCTCGCGAAGCTTCTCTTTGCTCTTCGGCTTCATCTTCTGATACTTGCGAAAGAAGGCAGTGTCTGTCGCGTCCGCTTCGGTGACTTCGTCGGCAGATGTCAATGACCGTGGAAACGGGACCCCGCCTTTTCGTGTAAAAGGGACCCCGGTTAGAGCTTGTGAAGGGCACGCCGGTTAGCGCCCGATCAGGCGAAGCTGGTCGGGGTTGCACAGCCTGATCGGGCGCGGCTGATTGGCTTTTCGGCTTTAGCTTTGAGAGCGGCTTTTGAAGCGCCAGGATTCGTTTCCGGTCTCGACGATTTCGCAGTGATGCGTGAGCCTGTCCAGCAGTGCGGTCGTCATCTTGGCGTCGCCGAAGACGCTGGGCCATTCACCGAAGGCCAGATTGGTGGTGATGATGACGCTGGTACGCTCGTAGAGCTTCGAGACGAGGTGGAAGAGCAGTTGCCCGCCGGCCTGGGCGAAGGGCAGGTAGCCGAGTTCGTCGAACACGACGAAGTCGAGCCGGGTCAGATGATCGGCAATGCGGCCCTGCCGCCCGGCGCGGGTCTCGGTCTCCAGCCGGTTGACCAGATCGACGACGTTGAAGAAGCGTCCGCGAGCACCGTTGCGGATCAGCGCCCGGGCAATGGCGATGGCCAGATGGGATTTGCCGGTGCCGGTGCCGCCGACCAGGACGACATTGCGCTGATCGGCAACGAAGGTGCCGCCAGCAAGATCGCGGATCAAGGGTTCATTGACCGGAGTGCCGGTGAAGTCGAAGTCTTCGATGTCTTTCGCCAGTGGCAGCTTGGCGATCGTGAGCTGGTATTTGATGGAACGGGCCTGCTTCTCGGCAATCTCGGCCGATAGCAGATCGCCGACGATCTTTGGCGGCTCGTGCTGACGCTTGATGGCGACGCCCATGATCTCATCATAGGCCGACCGCATCCCGTAGAGCTTCAGCGCTCCCATCAAGTCCAGAACCTCGATGCGTTGCATGATTGCTTGTCCTCCTGAGACTGTCATAGCGGGCGCAGTCGGCGATCGGCTCTTGAGCCAGCTTCAGCGCCTGGGGAATGGAAAGGATCTCGCCTGGAGCCGGATCGCGGCTGCGGGCCAGGATGTTGAGGATCATGTCCGCCGACGAAACGCACTGATCGAGCGCCTCCTGGCAGGCGGCCTCGACGGCGCTTATCCCGTCGGTCAGCACGCAGGTGAGGATCTTCACCATCTGCCGGTCGCCATCGTCTGCTGCCTGGAGCTTGCGGCGTATCTTCTCCATGGCCGACGGCAGGACCCATCCCCGGAACGGCGCGCCGTTGCGCAAGCCGCCCGGCTTGCGCGCCAGCACCGGCACGTAGTGCCAGGGATCGTAGATCACCTTGCCGCGCCCGAACGCACGGGCATGATTGCCGACGACTACACCGTCCTGGCGGATGACGATCCGGTCGGCATAGGCATGGACCTCGACCGGCCGGCCCACGGTACTCGAAAGCACGGAGTATTTGTTGTTATCGAAGCGCACGGTGCAAGTCTTCGACACCGAGGCGGGGACGCTATGGAAGCCGTCGAAGCGCCCGGCATAGGGAATGAGGCTGGAGCGTTCTTCCTCGAACACGTCCCAGATCGTGCGCTCGCCCTGCTCGGGGTGTCGGCGCGCCTTTGCCCAGGAGACGCATTTGTCGGCCAGCCAGCCGTTCATATCCTCCAGCGATTTGAAGCGCAGCCTCGGCGTGAAGAAGCGCTCGCGCACCAGCCCAACCTGGTTCTCGACCTGACCCTTCTCCCAGCCTGCCGCTGGCGTGCAGGCCTCCGGCTCGACGAGGTAATGGCCACACATCTGCAGGAAGCGACGGTTGTAGCGGCGATCCCTGCCGATGAAGATCGCGTCCACCGCCGTCTTCATGTTGTCGTAGATCCCGCGCGTGCACGTGCCGCGGAAGAAGGCGAATGCCCGGTCGTGCGCGTCGAACACCATCTCCTGACTCTCGCGCGGATAGGCTCGAACAAAGAACATGCGACTATGACAAAGCCGCATGTGCGCCACCTTCACCGTCGTGGTCACACCGTCGAGAACAACAATCTCGTGGCTCCAGTCGAACTGGTAGGCTTCGCCCGGCGCAAAGCTCAGCGGGATGTAGGCATCGGCAGCAGCGCTGCCGCGTTCCCGTTCCCACGCCTGCGCGTGCCGCCACACCGAACTGTAGCTGCCCTCGTAGCCGAGGTCGCGAAGCTCCTCGAAGATACGGATCAGTGTCAGTCGTTCCCGCCGGGGCTTGGCCACGTTCGTCGTCAGCATCCGGTCAAGCTCTTCGCGCCATGCCCCCATCCGCGGATAGGGCTGATGCTTGCGCTCGTAGCGGAACTCGGTCTCGTCCGAGCGCAGCACCTTGCGCACCACTTTCCGTGAAACCTTCAACTCGCGGCAAATCGCCTTGATCGACTTGCCCTGAACCCGCGAAAGCCGGCGTATCTTTGCAATCGTCTCCACAATCAACATCCAAAACACAAATGCCTCCGATAAAACCGGAGGCATTTTGATGACCCCACGTTAAGGGGTCCCGTTTGGACGAAAATCACCCCTTAAACAGGGTCCTCATTCCATGAAAAATCACACTCCTGTTCCTGCTCGCGCTGCGGCGCTCTGGCGAGCGTGCGGGACGGCTGGCGGAACGCCTCGAAACCTCGGAGAAGACCTATGACGTCCAACGCCGGATGCTGGAAGCGGCGGCTCGCCGTCCTCGCGATCGCAGCGATCTCGCTGACCGCCTGCGCGACGGAAAGTTCTGAACCTCGCATGGCCACTGTCTGTCCGCCGGTTGTTGAGTATAGCCGCGAGTTCCAGGCGCGTGCAGCCGACGAGCTCGATCTGCTGCCGGAGGAGTCGGCTATCGCCCAAATGCTCGCCGACTACAGCGTCATGCGGGACCAGGCGCGCATTTGCCGAGTGTGATTCTAGATTTTCCGAATGACCTTCGTCTCGATTAGAGCATGAAGATGGGCACGCAGTCCTGCGGGGACGTGTCCACCGCTGATCACGACGCCGGCCTCCATATTCTTCTCCAGCGCGTGCCCAGTCAGGTTGGCGCTGGTCAAGAAGGCTGAATTGCCGTCGGCAACGGCCACTTTCGCGTGAACCCGTCCTTCGGCGAACGGTGCCGGCCGGTCGGTCCAGACATACAGCGCTGCCGAAGGAACACACCGCCGCATCGTAGCAATAGGATCGACGGATAGGCTCCCGCCATGGCTCGTGGAGGTCTCCAACAGAATTCGGATGTCGATGCCGCGAGTGCTTGCAGCATTCAATGCATCGACCACCGAGGAGACGTCGTATGCAACAAAGCTAACGAGAAAGAGGTCACTTTGCGCGTGACCGATGAGATCCAAGAGCACCTGCTCCGTGCGGCGGGTGGCGACGAATGGTGTCGTCGGGCCGGTCCAAACTAGTTCGACGCTGTTCTCGCGCTGCGCCTGTTGGCGGGCGAAGGCTGCGCCGACCAAGATCCCGGCCAGAACATCGCCTGATATTTCCGTCTGTTTCCAAGCGGCGATCAAGCGATCAAGCGCTGCGCGAGCAGCCGGCGTGCTCACGAGCTGATGCAGGCTTCCGTATCGTTCGACCGGCATCAAGCCGCGGACACGATCAGCGAGTGCTTCGATCCTCGACGGAGATAACATGGCCACGAGGTCTGTGGCCGCGACCAATATCGCTTCCATCAGACGGTCTCGAAGAATGCCGCGTCGGGATTTTCAAGCGTGGGTACCACGAGAGAACGATCGAGATGGCGGTTTCCCCGCTCACAGGACGTTTCCGAGACGAACGAACAGGCGTGACATGCTGCGCCGTGAAGTGACTGGTCCTTGCTCGGATCGTGTTCTGAACAGAGTGGATCGGAGGCGCAAATATGGGCGCGATCCAGCGCTTGACGCAGAAGTCTCCCGAGATTTTCAGGCTTTCCTAGCTCTACGAGCCCCCCCAGAGTGCCATCGGAATCTGCTGCAGCCGTGTAGATGAGAAATCCGGCTTGATCCCTCCCGTCCTCGACGTCTGCATATATACGCTCACGAATACTCGCAGCGTTGTAGCCGCACTCCAAAGCCAGTTCCCGTATCAGCATGTGCGCGAGCGTGTGTAGCATGACATAACGAACGCCCGGGTAACCTTGGTTTGGGTCCAGGTTCCTCTTTTGCCGCCCTCCGCGATGGCCTTGCCTTAGCCGAGAGTCGAGAGCCTTCACTGGGGCTTTATTCGCCCAAGCCTTCAATGCATCTGCATCGAAGCGAACGAAAATTCCTTCACCGTGAACTTGAGTGGCCGGGACCCAGTTCGGTGCTGCGCGTGCGAGTGGGGCCCGTGGGGCTGCCTCATCTCCCGTTCCTTCATCGGGAGACTCGACTCGTGTGAATCCAAGGAGGGCGTTCACCTCACGAAGCCGCTCAAGCAGCAGAACGCGTGTGATCGCCGCACCGAAGCCAGAGGGTACGCCCACCTTCTTACTCATGAAATGCGGATAGTCGGTGGGTGGGTTCTCGGCTGTGAGGACATCCCATTCCGGCCCTTTGAGGTCGCTCTGTTCGACGCCCGGTCCGCCATTGCGATGGGTTTCGATTGCGGACCAAATCTGCTCGTCAGTGAACTGCTCGATGCCAGGCAGCTGCGCCGTCTTCTTCAGGGTCTTGACGACGAACGCCACTTCGGCCGCCGAAGTGACGTCTTCAAAGAACGTCCAGCCATCCGCGACCAGTTGCGCCAGAGGGCTTCCCACCTGTGGGATCGCGAGAACCGAGAGTGTGACCGGGAACCAGCTATTCGTTGCGCCGAGGAGAATTGCGCGAGGTTCCTCGGTGCAATCGTCCTCAAAGCGATCCACGTGTGGATGTCGTCCTCGGCAGGCTGGAAGGTTGTCTCGACCTGCCTGACCAAACGCCTGCGCCATGTTCTTCGATGCGCCGCAGCCATCGCATTTGACCCACAGGTTCTCGGTTTGAAGTGACGCGCCGCTCTCGAAGAACCTCAGCGTCGCACGACAGGTGCTAGGTCCACCGTGAACGAACCAGTGCCAGGCAAAGTCGTCCAGGTGGCCAGCCCGACACGCCATGAGAAAGCGTGCCGGGACCGCATCGGCATCCCTGGCCCTTTGATCATTGTTCGATCCACGACAGCCCTCATGGACGAAACGCGTCAGTTCAGGGCGATATCTGTTTTCCTTCAGCTTGAACAAGCCGGCGTCATAGGGTGATAGCAACCCGCATTTGACGCAGCGCAGCCACCGCGGGAAGGGCTTTACGGGCACGCCGATCAGCGCGGCGGCCGAAAACGGGTCTGCGATTTCCCTCTCGCCCACGGGCGGCATACGCAATGATTCGACTTGGGGTCCGAGCACGCCCCGGACGTTGGCGAGCAACCGTGCCTCTTGTATCGGCTGACACCTGTCCTTTTCCCAGCGGTCGATCCCCATCGTGACCACCGACATGTTCGGGAGGTCGATCAAGGCGCCCGGGCCGTAGGTCCAAAGCAACTGGCTCGGTCGAATTTCTCCTACGGGTGTCCTGCTCATTGCTGATCCTCCTGGGGCTGCATCACCCGTGGTCTCCAAGTCGGATCACTCGTCGAACGATCGTCCTCCATCACGAGCCTGACACCAGGCTCGACTTCGCGCATGGACATCGGGACCGTCCAGTCGGTCCAAGGCTTGATGCCCGGCGCCGAAAGCAGCGGATAGGCGGTGGGTCCTGCGCCGTGCTTTTGGTAAACGAGCGTGCGGCCCCCTACGCCCGCTTCTTTGGCCCAATCGTCAGCGCGGCTCTTCATCTCGGCCTCGGTCAGGGTCTTCTTCCCCGAGTCTTCCGTGACTTCCCAGGTGCGAGCGGCGACGGCGCCAATCGTATCCAACATCTCTTTGCGGCTCGGACTGTTCATGGCGCCAGCGCCGTCATTTGCCGCGAAGGGGTCGTAGGAGTGACGCATGATGGAGAGCATCGCGCCGGTGAGCCCTCGGTCCAACGCCCGTGGCGAGAACGGGGTGACGGATTGAGCTTCGACGTGCTGGTAGAAGGTCGCGTGGTAATGCTCGAAGGTCTCGTAATGCGACAAGTCCCGAGGCCGCGCCCACGTCAGCACAGTGGCCACCAGTCCTGGCGGCGTTCGGCCCACACGGCTGGTCGCCTGGATGTACTCGGCCGTTCCCTTGGGTTGGCCGTTTACGACCATCACTCCGAGACGATTCACGTCGACACCGACCGACAGCATGTTCGTCGCGAGAACGACATCGATCGGGCGGGCCTCCCCGGGCTTCCTGTTGGTCACCCATTTGCCTAGTGCCGGGTCGAAGGTGCCACCGAAAGGAACCTCGAGCTGATCAAGGTACCGCGGGATGTCCTGACTCGAGACGCGCGACGTCAGTTCGCTGATTTCCTCGACCCGCCGTTGCGAGAGCCCCGGTCGGTCCACCAGGCTCATCTCGACGCGGAAGGAACGCGTTTGGACGTCGTCTTCCGCCAAACGCTTCATCCCTCCGAGTTCTCGCAGCGAGTTGAAGTAGCCGACGAGGGTCATATAGGGGTCGGCCACCGGGCCGAACCGATCGAACAGCGCCTGCGCGGCGGTGAGGAACGCCGTATAGGTCCTGATCAGCACCGCAGGGCGAGAGCTGCCGGGTGCGCAGATACCCATGTACCGTCGGCCGGGTTTCTCGCGGATGGGTCTCTGGACCGAGAAGAAATTGTCTTCGACGTCCAGGCCCGAAGGGGGAAACACCGAAATGCGGCGCATGAACACATTGCGCACCTGGTTATCGGCCCGCCGCACGGTCGCGGTGGAAGCCACGACCTTGGGGCGAACCTTCTTGTCACCCAGAGTCCAGCTGCTCAGCTCGTCGACGGCCGTTTCGTAAAGACCCACCATGGTGCCCAGCGGGCCGCTGATGAGGTGGAACTCGTCCTGGATGATCAGGTCGGGTGGTCGGATTGCGCGGACCGGCTTCACATTGGCGGCCGGATATGCCCCCCTCGCTCGGTGCCCCGTGCCGCAGTCGTGACTCGGCCAGAGCAAACCATGGCGTCCGCATTCCTGCTCGACGCGGCCGAAAAGGTTCCGAACCTCGGGACGCCACGCCATCATCGCGAACTTGTCGACGGTCGCGATCATCATCGTCGGCGGGCGGTGATAGATTTCCTCATCGACGACTTTCACGGGAAGCCCCGGGTGAGGCTGCCCAGTGGATTTCGCCTTCGAGAAATCGCAGCCGCCCAGCTTGTCGCCGCAGTGGATCAGCGTTCGGCCGGCGATCCTGTCGACCTCGATGTCGCGGCCACCGGAGATCTCCGAACCGCACCAAGGGCAGCTGGTCAGCTGTGCAGGCGAAGCGATGCCCGCCTTGTTGCGATCGTTGTTTCGAATGGCCTCGACAGCCTGGTGAGACGCTTCGGTCGTGCCCGGTGTCACGCGATTGCCGACCCAGAGACCGAGCGTGAAAGGTTCCTTGCCCCAGGTCTTGTCGTCTGCACGACGGATGACCTCCATCGCGCAGAGCAGCGTCGTCGCCCTCTGGAACTGCTGAAGAGTAAGCAGTCGCAGCGTGTAGCGCATGATGACGGCGAGACCGCGTGATGCGTCGAGGCCGCCGAGATCATTCTTCAGTCGGCGCATGGCCATGGCGAAGGCCGCCACACCGAGATAGGCCTCGGTCTTGCCGCCACCCGTCGGGAACCAGAGGAGATCGGCGAACGCCTCGACCGGCTTCGTCCGGTCCGGGTGTGTCGGGTCGGCGAGCGACGGGATCGACAGCAGCAGGAACGCCAGCTGGAACGGGCGCCAAGATCTGTTCTTCGGCACGTCCAAAGTGGTCACGTCGACGGCTTCGTTCCGTCGGCGCTTCAGAGCGTAGATGCTTCGGACACGCTGCATCGCCATGGACCGGTTGGCAAAGCGGAACGCCTCCATCGCTTTCGGGTCGGCGAAGAGAGTGTCCATGCCCTCTCGGAGGCGGCGCAGGATCTCCTCGCAGCGCTGAATGACGTCCTTGCCCGGATCATCGAAGCCGGTGATCTCCGACCCCAGCCGGGTTTTCTGTTCGCCGATCCAAACGGCGTAATCGTCGACGAGGCACGAAAGGGCGTCGCGCAGCGCGTCCGGCGCCATCTCCGCCAGCCGCTTCATGTCGAGCCAGCCCTCGTCGACCATGCGCCGCATGGCAGGGCGGTCATTGGGATCGAGGCCGGGCGTTTCGGTGACGGCGACTTCGTAACGCGGGATGATCTCTGTTCTGACGCGATGGGCCTTCGTAGGGTCCTCGGGCGTCGTATCGGCGTGAACGGACACCCCGTGTCCGACCGCGAACTCCAGCCTGTTGCGATAGATGAGAGCGAGACGGTCGCGTTCCGGGTCGTCGACGACCACTTCGTTGGAGGGGCGACGCCGAAAGACCGCCTTGTCCCCGTGATCTTCGGTGGCCTCGACGGTGATCTCCGGCTGGAACAGCCAAGCGCGGTCCTTATTGTCTTCTGGTTCCAACTGCCCGTTGACGAGGAACAAAGTGACCAGGCGCTCCCCCTTGTTGTTCGTCCGAACCGTCCCCTGCAGGCGGACGTCCGGTTGATCGGGGTCGGGAGTGGACGGCTTGATCGGCCCGTCGACGAGCGGAACCGTGACAACGCCACCACACGGGATGCGCTGCCAGACCCTGACCTTCACTTCCTCCTGGTGACCGGTCTGGCGATTCTTTCGCGTCTTGAAGATGTCGTGTTCATCGTTCGGGACCCGCTCGTACCGTCCCCAGCGCGCATCGACGGCCAGCTTCCCGACATCGGGCGCCACACAGAAGGTGAGGCCCATGCTGGAGGGAACCAGCGACTGGTTGTTCGTTGTGTCGATCTCGTCGAGCGCGTCGTCTTCGGGCTCCACCCGGCCCGATGCACTGGCGAACTCGGCGCCGGGCTCGTGGAGTGGCGCCGCCCGCTCATCCTCGAGGTCGCCAGCCTCCTCGGCTGCCGAGGCTGGTTCGACTCGTGCCGCCTGGTCGTCATCCGGCCGACGCGGCGCCAGTTTGCCGACCAGATAGCGGTCGCGGACGCTCATGTCCTTGATCAGCTCATGGGGCCCACCGGCGGGGCCGAGCAGATCGTCACGTACGGCGAGTTCCAGGAGATCGCGGGTGTAGACGACATCGTCGATCAGCGGAACTGCGCCGGGGTCAGGAACGCCGAGCAGCGGTAGGATGCGGAGGAACTCGTCCCATGGGAGCCGTACAACAGGGCCGGTCGGCGCGGTCAAACCGAGATCTGCGAGTGGCACGGATGGATCGGTGGCGTGCCAATGGTCGAAATAAATCGTAGCATCTTCGAGGTCCGAGCGAATGCGAAGGATCCGGCCTACATCCGAGACTTTACCTTCATCGTCCAGAACAACGGCCCAGTGGCCCTCCTCGATTGCGCCGTGAATGGTCGATCCGACGTCGATACGCACGGAATAACGGGGAGAAATGGACGTCCTCTTGACGATCCAGGCGCTGATGGATGGCTCGGTGGTCGCGGTCAGATCGGCCATGGTCAATCGCCCCCCCCAGTGGTCGTCGGAATAATGTCGTCGAGGTCAAGGGTCGGCTCCGACGCAGAAACACCGCGAGATCTGCGGCCACGCGCCTTAGCTGGGCCTGGAGTCCCGCCGTGCAGACCTTGATCGACTTCTTCCTCGTATCGCCGCCGGTTCAGCTCGGCCAAGCGGCGCAGCACCTCTATTCGAGCTGGCTCGGCGATCGTGAACCGCACCCGATCATTCTCTGGAAGGTATGGCACCTCATGAAAACCGTGTTCCAACTCCAGATCATGCCAGCAGTAGATCTCTGCAAGACTGCGATCGATTTCGCGATGCAGCTCTCTCATTCGGTCAATTTCGGAACTTGATATGTCAGGCGTGTGCATTTCGCCGTAAAGCTTCGTAAGACCGAAGCTTCTCTTCGTCATGATCGCCCGGCGGAGATCATCAAGTTCCATCGCCAAAGAGTGAAGCTCGTTTTGGTTCGCAGAATAGGGGAACGGAAAGGGTTCCAGGGCGTCAGTGGGTGAATACCTTAGGTCATTCTTCAGGCGCGACGCGTGCTGCCAAGCGAATGCAGCGTGAATGTTGCTTTGCAGTATCGCGAAATCAGAGGGACGGTCCGTCGCGAATACCACTGTTGCATCCGAATAGACCCACTCCGAAGAGATGAAACTGAATGCCAGTGTTTTGCTAACGCGGGTAACAGCGAGGACCTTCGATAGGCCGGGTTGATCTCGGTCCCAGCCAACCGGATGCCGTTCGAAATGGTGACCCCGTCCGATCGCATGATAGAGGGCGGGGCGGGCGTTCCAATGCAGCCACCACATCGACATAATGTTCTTGTAGGACTTCTGTTTACTCTTTTCGAGCCGCTCCGGATAGACATGCTGCTTGAGCCATTGATAAGGAAGTGCATATTCCTTCGCTCGCTCTTCGGGCCAGTCCCAAAAATTGATGACGTAGCGTGATGGCTCTTGGTACGGATCGGAATTAAGTTCTTGGCCGTTGAGATAGGGAAAAATAACTTCGGCGTTTCTAGGGTCGGCATCTAGCATTCGATTGGCCTCGTCCAGGCTCAATACGAAGCCCATTCCGTTAACAAATGAACCGATATATGCGAGTTCAGAATTTCTGTTGAGCTTCGTCGGGCTCCACTCTTCTCCGGGGGTTAAGAACGGCGATATTTCTTTTACCACTTTGTCAAAGATCAGTCGCTGCCCGCGCCATGCCCCTTTTCGTAGGTGAATCCTGCTCGTAACCACAGCTGCCCGGCCAGGCCAAGGTTCGCTGGGATAGGCAGCATAGATGGTGGCTCCGTCATGTACCATCCATTCAAGCCCACTTTGCCGGGTATCGCCTTCGGCGATCGTGTTGGTTGCGAGCAGCCCAAGCCCTCCTCCCGGGCGGAGCATGCTCCACGCACGTCGAAAGAAGTGCGCCACGAGATCCGCGTTCCTACTGCTGCCTGGATGTGAGGCGGCCAGCCAGACGTTGTAGGCAGGGCCAGCGATACTGCTTATCCGTTTACCGCCGATGAAAGGCGGATTTCCAATGAAGGCATCGAAACCACCACGTTCAGAGGTGAAGGCTTCGGGGAACTCCAAGGGCCAATGGAACGGGGCGCGAGGAAGGCCGTCGGGCGCATCGATACGAAGGTCCGTCAGCGCGTCGCACCGCATCCGGTCGATTGCAGATTCGTTCCCGTTCGCCGCAGCGTCCGCCAGGGCCTCAAGGGCCTGCAAGCGGTCGGTTCGCTCCGTCGCGCGTGCTTCTGCCAGAATGATCCCCACGAAGGCATCAGCTACTGCCTGCGGCAGAAGCAGCGCCCGTCGAGACTCGGCATCAAGTGCGGCCATTGCATCCACATCCCCGATGTCCCGGATGGGGATGGAGCGCAGCCGGGTACGCAGCTTGATGGCCCTCTCCACGGCGGTCTCGATGCTTCGCCCGAACAGCCTGAGCTGTTTCGACCCTTTCGGGGCCATACTGAGCTCGGTCAGCTGCCGAATGTCGTGGATCCCGAGCAAGCTGTCACCGCTGCGCAGATTGTGGTCGAGGAAGCCGAAGGGCCGTCCCTTCGACATCGTGGTCAGCCAGAGCGATAGCTTGGCCAACTCTACTGCCAGCGGGTTCTTGTCCACACCGTAGAGGCATCGCTCGGCTACGAGACGGCGGGCGACGATGGCCCGTTCCTCCGAGTCCTGCGACAGGGGATCGAAGCCCTCAGCGGTGGCATCCTCGACGATGCGCCCTTCGCTGTCGATCCGTTTGCCGCCGGCCTCGGTCACCGACCAGGCCTCGACCAGACGATCCGAGAGCCAGCGGCACGCCTGCACCAGGAATGCTCCGGACCCCATCGCAGGATCGCAGATCTTCAGGTCGAGCAACTCCTCGGCGCTCTTCAGCTCCCAGTCCTCGGGCGCCTTGCCCTCGGCCGGCCCGCGATAGGCGACCGGCGTCAGCGTCTCTTCGACGATCTTCTCGGTGAGACTCTTGGGCGTGTAGTGCGTGCCGCTCTCGCGCCGGTCGGCGCCGAGCACGACGACGAAGGCACCCTTGTGGTGGACGAGCGGATAGCCCCAGGGGTCGGTCCGCAGGAGGGGCGCGTAGGGCAGGATGCGGTCGCGCAGACCGATGTCGCCGCGGCAAACGGTGAGTAGGCGCGCGGCGAGACGATCGTCGGCTCCCCGCTCGAGGGCGTTGCGGATGGCGGACTCCGAGCGTTCGCTCCGCTCCTTCAGTAGTTCAGCAACCCTCGCCGGACCATCCAGGCGCGCCGACTCGATCTCGCCGAGCGTCACGCGCGGGCTCTTCGCCTTCGCGCCGCTGTCGAGTTCCAGCGTGACGTCGTCGACGCGCTTCACGGTGCGTTCGAGGAGGCCCTCGTAGACGTGCCCGATCTGCTCCACGTCGAGCGCGCGGTAGGACAGCGTGCGGCCTTCGAAAGTCTGGATCGCTTCCAACAGCAGCAGAACGGTGCGGTCGTCGATCGGCAGCGGTTCGGCCGGATCACTGCGCCAGCTCGTGCCCTTCTTTCGCCCTTCGAGGAAGGGGTAGCGATCGGGGTCGAACAACGAACCACCGAGCGCGGGCAGCCGCAGCGTCGGATGATCGATACCGCCATACACGCCACGAAACAGGGCGAGCAGCCGAGACCAGGCGGATCTGCGACGCTCGAGGATCTCTTCGGAATCCGCGCGTAGCTGCATCCGCAGGCTGGAGATGGCGTAGAAGGAGTCGTAGCGGGGATCACCGAGCAGGAGCAGGGCACGTTCCTCGGCCGATAGCAGGAATACGAGCCGCATCATGACCGTCAGACCGGCCTCGTAGAGCTCTCGCGGATCGACGTCGCGCAGGAGTTCGCGATTGCGATCCTGGTCGGCGCGGTCGAGGGCCTGAACGAGCACTTCGACGGCGCGCCGGACCTGTTCCCCGAGCGCCTCCGTCACGTCGTCCTGGTGCTTCAGGGACCGCTCATAGAGCGCCGGCAGCTTTCCTTCGTCGGGTCCGAAAAAGCGGCGGATGCCCAGAAGGCTGACGCAGGCGCGCAGTGTTTCCGGTTCCTGGCCCCAGAGGCGCGCATACCAGCTCGCGAAGCCTGCCACGGCGCCGACGGGCGCGTGGACGAGCATCCAGCGCTCGCCATTGGTGACGATGCCAGTCGGGCATCCCGTCGACCTGAGCAGAGCGACCATCCGGTCGGCCGGGGTGATTGCGAGGCCATCGAAACGGCGCGTCGCGTCCAGATCGGTGTCGGGCTCGTAGACGTGGATGAGCAGAAGCGGTTCGTCGGAGTTCGTTGGATTTACGACCGCCAGATCGGGCGCGACCGTGACTCCGTGTTCGGGCATCGAGACAGTCAGCTTCTCAGGCAGTCTCGCGCCCCTGCGCAGCACCGTCTCATCCATTTCCAGCGCGGTGACCAGCACGTCGTCGATCCAGGCCGCGTGCAGCGCTGGAAGGTCGAGGTCGTCCATGTCGACGGCATCGCGCCATTCCTCATAGGTCCGACGAAGCCGCTGAGGCCGCCCGGAAGGCAGAGCTTCAAGGCCTTGCGGGAAGACTTCCCGCAGCACGGGCACCGCCAGAAAGGGCCCAGAGACTTCGATGAGGTTCAGCCACTCGTGATCGTTGCTCATCCGCGCTTCTCCGTCGCAAGGGAGTTCGGAACCAGCAGCACCACGGCCACGGGGAAGGTATGCTCGACGGCATTGGAGTGCCGTTCCTCGATCGCGCGTAGCTCTTGCTCGCGCTCCTTCGGGATCCGGGCCAGGCGTGCTTCGAGGGCCGCTCGGTCACGCTTGAGCTGAGTGCGTTCGTCCTCGGAGAAAAGAGAGAGCTGCACGGGTTGCTGTTCCGCCGCGATCTCGGTCTTCAGCGCTCGTTCGAGATCGTCCAGGACTTGGCGGATGTCCTCGGCCTCCTTGCGCTTCCGGGTCTCGATCGTGTTCACGAGGAAGCGTAGCCGGTCTTTCGAGCGTGCCTCGACGGCTGCCAGAACGGAATCACGCTGTTTGTCGAAGCGCGTCCTCAATGCGTCGAACGTCGCATCCGACAGGGCCGCGGGGTGCGACTCCTCCAGCCATCGTCGGACCTCCGTGACCCGTTCCTCCCGCCGGAAACCGGCATCGCGCAGATAACCGCCAGCCTCCGTGAGCTCCTCGTGCAGACGATGATGGTTCCCGCCGGTCACGACGAGCCGCGACATCACCACCACGGCCGGTCCCTCGATCCGCCCATCCGGAAGCGACCGGACGGTCACGCGGTGAAGCTTCTTCACGTCGTCACGGGCCCAGATCTCCGCGCGCAGGAGCCGCAGACTCATTTGGACAAGCCGGTGGTTCAGGTGGACGAGGACGACGTCGTCACGGCCCTTGGCGACCTCGTGGTCGAAGGTGATCGGGCGGACCTTCTGCGTGTAGGGGTGTTCTAGACCCTCGAGGCATCGGGACCAGGAACCCGAGAGCGGCGGCATTCGGAAAACCGTGCCATCTGGTGCACCGGCCAGAGAAACGGGCTCCAAGTCGGGTTTGTCTGCTAGACGCAACGCGGTGCGTACCGCCCGCTCGATGTGGTCGGGCACGAGGCTCTGTTCGTGCCGGGTCTCGTTCAGCCGCTCATGGAGTTTGGCCACACGTTCGCGTAGGTCGCGCTCCGCCTTCACGAAGCGGCGAGATTTCTCCATCCGGGCTTCGGCTTGTCTTGTGTCGAGATCGCGGCGGCGCCCCTCGAGGAGGTCTGGCAGTTGAGGCGCGATGACCGGGTTCACGCTCCCCATGTCGGCGCGCATCGCATCCAGTTTGCGAAGCGCGCGCAGGATATCGTCGCCGTGGCCACCCTCGGCATCCACCGGGTGCCAGATGACGACCTCGCTGGCGCGTTGCCCATGGCGGTCGATGCGGCCGTTCCGCTGCTCCATCACATTCGGGTTGTACGGAATTTCGAGGTGGATCATCAGGTGGCAGTGGTTCTGGAGATCGATGCCCTCGGAGGCGGCATCGGTCGCCAGCAGTATCCTCACCGGGGATTCCGCGGGGTTGGCCTGGAACGCGGCTTTCACGCCCTCGCGTTCTTTCGGGTCCATACCACCATAGATGAGAGCCAATCGCTCGCCCCCGAAGCCGTGGGATGCGAGGATCTCCTGCATCCATTGCTGAGTGGCGCGATACTCCGTGAACAGGATCACCCGCTCGTTCGTCCACTGGTCACCGTCCTTCAGGTGACTGGCCAGCCAATCCAGCACGGCGGTGGCCTTGGCGTCTTTTCGACGAGCCGCCTGCTGAGCCCAGGACCGCAACTGGTCGAGCATCCGGCGTTCTTCGTCGGTCGGTGGCCGGACGTGCTTGCCTGCTTCCTCAATCGCTTCAGCCTCGGCGGCGTCGCGCTGTGCATCGTCGGCGTAGTCTTCTTCGGTTTTCGCTATCGCCCGCCGAAGGATGCGGTCATCGAACTTCTTCTGGCTGCGATCGCTAGCCGCCCGACCTTCGATCGTCGCGATATGTCGCTCCAGTGTCGCTGCGAAGGCTGCAGGTGACGACGACAGGCGCTTACGCAGCAATTGGTGCACGAAGTGATCGACGGCCCGCCCTCCATCAGCACTGCTTTCGCGACTCTTGATGTATGTCTCCAGCTGCCTCCGGGCGTTCCTCTCGTCCTCGCTATACTCAACTGGCAGCGCCTCAAGCCGCCGTTTGGGGTAAATGGGCTTGCCCTTCGCATCGACCAAATCGCTCTTCAGCCGACGGACCATCACTCTGGCGAGCTGGGAGTCACTCGGGAGGACGTTTCTCGCAAACCGCTGATCATCAAGGAGTTCGAGGAGCGCGGTGAAGGACTCGGTGTAACCATCGTGCGGCGTGGCGGTGAGAAACAGCTTGTGCTGGAAGTGTGGCGCGGCCAGACGAACCAGCCGCGTCCTGAGGCTTTCGACAGCGTAGCGGCCGACGGTCGGGGCAACGTTGTGCGCCTCATCAATGATAAGCAGGTCGAACTTCCTGGGATGGCTGACGTGCGAAGGCAATGCGTCCCGCAGAAGGCGCAAGCCTTCACCCTGCTTGGCCCAGTCCATCGACGTGATGAGACGAGGAAAAGACGTCCACGGATTGGCGTGGAGACCTCGCTCACGGCGCAAACGCTTGACGTAGTCCGTATCGACGATCCGGAACTCGAGTCCGAACTTCTCCTGCATCTCGACGCGCCACTTTTCCTGCAACGAGGCAGGGCAGAGCACGAGGACAGTGCGGGCGCGGTGACGCAGGAGCATCTCTTGAACGACGAGCCCTGCCTCGATGGTTTTCCCGAGGCCGACGTCGTCAGCGATCAGAAGATTTGTGCGCGCCATGTCGATCGCGCGCACGAGCGGATCCAGCTGATAGTCCTCGATGCTGACACCGCTGCGGAATGGAGCCTGCAGATATCCGCGATCGGCGTTCGTCGCAGCCCCCCAAACCACCGCATCGAGGAAGGCTTGAAGTGTCGAAGGGTCATCCAGTCCGGTCATGCGCGGCAGCCCGGCCCGCTCGATCACATGAGCTCCGGGCTCCAGCTCCCAGAGCACTTCGATCTCTTCACCCAGCGCATCCTCGTCGATCGAGGCCAGCCGAACGAGATGCCGCTTAGGAAGTCCAGGGGCAACCGAACCGCCTTCGACCTCGGAGACGATCCATTGTCGGCGGCGAGCCTCGACCAGCTGGCCCGGCTCAGGCGCAGTGGCGTGAGCGACCTCGGCCACTATTTCATCTGCGGTCATCGACATAGATGGGCCCCGTTCTTTCTGCGCGCGTCGACGAGTTCGGCGATGCGGTTCGCGGCTTGGGTGGCGTCTTCGTGTTCCCAGATCCGGACCGTCTCCCAACCGAGAGCAATCAGCCGCTGATCGGTATCGGCATCCCTGGATCGATTGGTTTCGATCTTCTCCCGCCAGAAATCGGCATTGCTCTTCGGCCAGGAAGCGTGCTCGGGGCAGCCGTGCCAAAAGCATCCGTCGACGAACACGGCCAATCTCGCGCTGGGGAAAACGATATCGGCGACGCGCCTGGGCTTAGTCAGGAGCGGAACGTGGAGGCGATAGCGCAGCCCCTTGGCATGCAGAGCCTTGCGGAGGTCGATCTCCGCACGCGTGCCCTTCTGTCGCACGCGTGCCATGCGACGACTGGCGTCATGCGACGAGGGACTTACGCGCGTCATCCGGCACGGCTCCCTTCTTCTTTCTCTTCGCCTTCTGGACCTTGATCCCCAGATGGGCAGCAATGCTCCGGCCGATCACCTCGCCCAGAGTGACCGGAACGGCGTTTCCAATCATCCGACCCAAGGCCTTGAAATGAACGGGAGCTCCGTCGGGTATGAAGGAATAGGACTTGGGGAAGCCCTGAAGAATTGCGCCTTCTCGCAGAGAGATGGCTCGGTCCTGCTCGGGGTGTCCGAACCGACCGTTCCCGAAGCCGTAGAACTGGGTGGTCAAAGTCGGAGCGGGCTCATCCCATACCATCCGGCCATAGACGCCCGGATAGGTACGGCCCGTCTCACGCCGGTGGCAGTCGGCAATGAGATGTTTCGGCCAGTCTCGCCATGTTCCACCCGGTCGAGAGGCGCGAATTCTTTGAAGATTTAGGTCTGAGAGCTTTGATGCGGCATGCAGCACATCCTTGGGATGGGCTTCGCCGTGAGCGATCGGCGCGAGGATGCCGATCGCCTCGCGAACGGTCTTCGGGCGGCTGTGTGTCGGGGCGAGCAGCTCGATTGGTCCAAGCCGAGAGGCCAATAGCACCATGCGCCGCCGGTTCTGCGGCAATCCATAAAGGGAGCAATCGACTACCGCTTGGTGGACGTAGTAGCCCGATTTCTGGAGAGTCTCGACGAAGTCATCGAACACCGTGTGTTTGGCTACCGAAGGCACATTCTCCATAGTGACCAAGTCGGGGCGCGTGGCTTTGATCAGCCGCCCGAACTGGTAGAGAAGACCCCAACGGGGGCTTCCAACGACATCGTAGCGCTGGGCGTAGGTGGAAAATGGCTGGCAGGGGGCGCACCCGGCCAACACCCGGATTTCGGCGTCGCCGAACAGGTCATTCAGATGTTTCGGAGCCAGGCGCCCCACATCTTCATTTATAAAGCGCGCTGCGTTATTGGCTTCAAATGGGTGGCGGCAGGCTTCATCGACGTCAATGCCCGCGACGACCCGAACGCCCTCCGAGATCAGGCCATGCGTAAGCCCGCCGGCTCCACAGAACAAGTCGACGCACGCGACATCAGCCATCAGCTTTCTCTCCCCCCGCATTTTCCCCCTTCTGTGAATCGGCCTCGGCCGCCTCGCCTTCCTTTTGATCGTCCGATGCTTTCCCGTGCCTCACCCAGTCATCAACTTCGTCGGTTTTGAACTTCCAAAGCCTCCCGACTTTGTGGGCCGGCATCTCCTTCTTCGCGATCCAGCCGTAGACCGTGTCTTTGCTGACACCGAGATATTCAGCGATCTCCTCCACGGAGACCCAGCGATCGGACATGGTGCGGCCCTTTCAGCCAGCATGATTCAAGCATCCAGTATCTCACCGACACAAGCAGGAGTAAACCAAAAGAAGTCTGATTTGACCCGGTTTTCTTGTATTTGGTCGGATGGCTGATGGAGTGTTTCGGCTGATGATGACGACCCCCAAGCGCATGTGAGGCCGCCATCATCCAGCTCGGTCAAGCGTCGGCTTGCTGAGCCTGGCCAGGGTCGGAGGTGCTGGAACGGATAATCGACTGCTCGTATTCCTCGACGTCGGACAGGCGATAGACCACCCGGCCGCCCACCTTGAGGAACTTCGGCCCCTCACCGGTCCAACGCCACCGCTCAAGTGTGCGATGGCTGATCCTCCAGCGAACTGCCAGTTCAAGTTGGTTCAAATGAGTTTCCTTCATTTCCGCTTCTTTTCGCTCAGGCCAGTTTGACTGCGACACGACGAAGGCGTGGGCGGAAAACACTATCAAGGTAATACTGTCCGGAACGCCAAACACAGGGCACTGCGCTTCCCTGTCTTGAACAGAGAATTTCTGCGGTGGCGAAGATTCACTTGCGAATACGAAGGCGTGCTGGCGCGATGTGGGGCATACTTCGAGCGAGTTTGTCGAAGAGTCCTCCCGCTCCGCCATTTCCGCCGATTGTCCCCCACGACACGATGTTATCGCCACCGCCGCATTCGCACCAATGGTGCTGAGAACTGCCGATTAGGCCAAGCGTGCGGACTACGTCCTGCAATAACCTCCGCTGAGCAGCCGGATAGCTTGCCGGCGATACAGCCATCGTCAGCTCGCGTGAGAATAAGTTGCGATGAGGAGATCCTCTCTTCTATTCTGAGGTGCTGGCCAGGAGAATCAAAATGCCCAGCAACCTTCCTCTAGCTCATGCCACTTTCCTGGAACGCATTCGGGGTGCGGTCACATCCGATGAGCGGTTCAGCGCCCTTCTGATCGGCGGCTCGTACATCCATGGCGGGCTCGATGAGCATTCCGATCTGGACTTCGTCGTCATCGTCAAAGACGAGAGCTATGCCGACGTCATGGCTTCGCGCATGGACTTCGCAAAGGCACTGCCCAATTTCATCAGCGCATTCACGGGGGATCATGTGGGAGAGCCGCGCCTTCTGATCTGTCTTTATGGGCCGCCTCTTCTGCACATCGACCTGAAGTTCGTTCTGGTTTCAGACCTGGACCATCAAATAGAACAACGAGCGGTTCTGTTCGCCCGTGAGCCGGCGGAGATAGAGAAACGCCTCGAAGCCGGCACGATCGCATGGCCTAACCTTCCCTCCGAGTGGTTCGAGGCACGTGCTTGGATCTGGCTGCATTATGCAGCGACAAAGCTCGCTCGCGGCGAGCTCTACGAAGCGATTGGCATGCTCGGCTTCTTCCGCGAGCAGGTCCTGGGCCCGTTGCTCTATCGCCGCGCCGGCAAGAACCAGCGAGGAGTGAGGCGCTTGGAAGCCCTCCGGTTAGATGAACAAGGAAAACTGGCCGCTACCGTTGCGCGGCATGACGCATCGTCTGTCAAGGATGCCATCGAGGCGTCGATCGATTACTATCTGGATCTACGATCTGACGATCCTTCGTTGCAGACGACAAGAATGATGCCCGAACTCCTTCGCTGCTTCATGGAGAACGGCGCGTCCAGCGCTGCTAGGCCCTCAGTAGCGACCGGATCAGAATGATGCGGCAGCGAATTGCCCCTGGTGCAGGAATACGACGAGGCGATCGCCTACGCCGCAGCCCGATAGGGTCAACACCGGAGCTGCAATGACCTCATTTCGGCCGTTTCCCGTTGAGGCGCAAAATCCTCGAAGCGGTCGAACATGGGGCTACGGCGCGGCGACCCCAAAGCTCCAGATGCAGCGTTCAACGATCCAGCCAAGCGGCCAGTCCGTCCAGCGTTTGCAGCCCATACTCCACCGCGCCGAAACCGACGACCACCTGGCGGCGTTCGCGGCTTGGGTGAAGCTGGCGCATCGTCAGAACCGTCTTGCCGTCTGTCTGCTCATCGAATGTGATCGCCATGTAAAAGCGCTCCGGATCGTTCGGGTCTGGCGTACCATAATCCACCACGATCAGCTCGTTTGGCACGATCTTCAAGAAGCGCATGAGGTTGGGAAAACGCTGCTCCTGGCCTTCGAAAATGCCCACCATGTCGAAGCGCCATTCCCCGCCCTCGCGGATGTCGGCGCTATGGTTCTCTATGCTGAGGCCCGCCGGGCCATACCATTGCGCCAGCGCTTCCGGGTCCATCCAAGCAGCGAAGACCTTGGGGCGCGGGTGCTTCAACACCTTGACCAGCACGATCTCACGATCGAGTGACCAGGTCTCAAACAGTTTTTCCATCATCGCTCCCTTCTGTCTTGTCCAAATAGGCTTCCAGCCGGTCGAGCCGCTCGGTCCAGCGTCGGCGCTCCGCTTCCATCCAGTTGGCCGCTTCCTCGAAGCGCGCCCGCTCCAAGCGGCACCAGCGGCTGCGTCCGCGTTTCTCGCTTGTGATCAATCCGCAATCTTCCAGCACCTTGAGATGCTGGGCGAAGGAAGGCAGCGTCATGTCGAAGGGCTCCGCGAGGACGCTGACCGGCATCTCTCCCTCGGCCAGACGTGATACCACCGCTCGGCGTGTCGGATCACTGAGAGCGTGGAAGGCTAGATCGAGTGGAGTTGAGTGGAAAGGCATACGGCTGGGTAAAGCGAGCTGGCGTGCCAGTCAAGGATAAAAAGGTACTTGCCTTAGTTTCGCTCCACGAATACAAAGGCACATACCTTAGTTTTTTGAGGAGCACTCCGGTGGCAGTACGTGTCGATCTTCTTATCTCGCTGGACGGTTTTGCAACAACCACGGACCAGACTCCCGATGACCCGTTCGGTCCCGGCTCGTTGAAGCATATGTCGCCACGAGGACGTTCCGGGAGCGTGTGCTCAAGGACACCAGCGGCAAAGGCACCACAGGCATTGATGACGCGTATGCAAAGGATTACTTCGCCAATATTGGTGCTGAGATCATGGGCGCCGGCAAGTTCGGGCTGCACAATTTTCCCCATGATCCCGACTGGCGGGGATGGTGGGGCGATGAGCCGCCATTTCACTGCCCGGTCTTCGTCTTGACGCACACGCCGCGGCCTTCCATCGAGATGGCTGGAGGCACGACGTTCCACTTCCTAGCGGCAGACCCGGTTGATGCACTGCAGCGGGCGGTGAGAGCGGCAAACGGCAAGGATGTTCGCATAGGTGGCGGACCAACCGTGGTCCGCGACTATCTCAAGGCCGGGCTTGTGGACCGCTTGCATGTGGCCATTGCTCCGATTCTGTTGGGGCGTGGTATAAACCTCTGGGAGGATATGCGCGGCCTTGAAGCGGGCTATACGGTGAAGTCGGAAACAGCCGAGAGCGGGACTGTCCACCTCACATTTCAGCGCTAGCCGCCAGGCCATCGTAGATCCTGCCCACCTGGCCGCCCCACGCCCCTTCTGCTCCCGGACAATGTCTACTTTGCCTGGCTGTCAAATCCGAAGAGGAACGCATCCCCCGCCCGTTCTCGCATGTCGCGCGCCTCGAAATAGAGGGCTACAGCGTAAACATAGTCCTCTCGTTCCTTGGCGTCACCGGCCATTTGGCATCCGATCAGCGCACTTTTCAGGCTGATTGGCGAAGTCGCGCGCAAACTTTCCAGGCGCAGTGCCCAAACGTTTGCGAAATGCTGTGCTGAAGGCACTGGCGGATTCATAGCCGATCTGGTCGGCGATCCGATCCAGAGACTTTACGCCGCGCGTGAGGGCATCCTTGGCAAGCGCCATTCGCCAGCGGGCGAGATATTCGATCGGTGCACAGCCCAGCGTCGCACCAAACCGTGCCGCAAAGGCCGATCGCGACATGCCAGCAATTCGTGCGAGCTCGGCGACCGTCCACTTCGCCCGGACATCGGCATGGATTGCGCGCAGCACGTGCGCAAGGGCGGGGTCGCGCAATCCACTCAACAAGCCGGCTGCCGCTGGCTCATTTCCAACGCCCTGCCAGCGCAACGCCTCGACCAGGAGCGCCTCGAGCAGGCGCTGGATGATCAATTCCTTGCCAGGATAGTCGGAGGCGCATTCCTCCGACAGGAGCCCGATCAGACGGCCGAACCGCGTGGTTCGGCCTTCCGACGCCGGGATATGGATAGGATCGGGCAGGAGCGCGAGCAGAAGCGGTGCATTGACCCGCTCGAACATGAAGCTCCCGCCAAGCGCTTGAAAATCAGGTTCATTGTCCTGCTCGCCGTGCCGGACAGCCTGGTTCCGGGGCTCGACAGGAACACAGGGGACACCCGGATGGCTGTAGAGCGCGAAGGCGGGCGTTGTCGGAAGCAGGAGGAAATCACCCTTGACGAGCCGCTTTGGCTCCCTGCCCTCGAACGCGACCCAGGCCTGGCCTGCGAGCACGATCATGAAGCCGGGCGCGTCATAGGACTGGTAGCGGACCCCCCAACGCCCACGGGCGCTGATCGGCTTCGAAACGGCAGCGCCAGGCCGCAACAGGGTGATGATGTCGCTTAGTGGGTCCACGGTTTGGACGATCAATAATGAACTGTGGATCTTAGGTTATAGAGCGTATCGATATCTCCGTCTATCTCCGAACCATCGATTGCAAGGAGATGGATGATGGCCAACACAATCCTGATAACCGGAACGTCGTCGGGCTATGGCAAGGCAACGGCTGAACTCTTTCTGTCGCGCGGCTGGACCGTCATCGCGACTATGCGCCGTCCCGATCCCGCTCTGTTGGACGGCCCTGCCGACCGGCTACGCGTCCTGCCGCTCGATGTGGCGAGCGAGGGCAGCATCGCCGCGCTCATGGAAACGGCAGGGTCGATCGACGTGCTGGTGAATAATGCCGGCATAGGTGGCGTCGGCGCATTCGAGGCGATGTCCATGTCGTTCATCCGCCGGCTCTTCGAAACAAACACGATCGGTGTGATGGCGATGACCAAGGCCATCATTCCTCAAATGCGGCAGCGCCGCTCGGGCGTCATCGTCAATGTGACGTCGAGCGTCGCGCTCGCCGACTTCCCGCTCGCCGCTCTCTATACAGGCACCAAGCTGGCCGTCGAGGGGTTCTCCGCCTCGCTTGCACTAGAGCTTGGCCATTTCAATGTGCGCGTGAAGCTTGTCGAGCCCGGCTATGCGCCGACAACCCGTTTCGGTGCGAACGCGATCGTTCCACTCGATCAGCTACTCCCGGATGAGTATCAGGACTTTGCCCTACCGATCCTCGAAAGTTTCGCAAATCCGGCCATGACCACCAAGGAAAGCGACGTCGCGGAAGCGATCTGGGAGGCCGTCCATGATACCTCCGGCCGCCTCCGCTTTCCCGCCGGTCCGGATGCCGTCGCGCTGGCCCAGGCACGCTGACCGCCCCTGCCGATCCTGGCCAGATCTCCACCCAGGTCCGCAACGGTATAAAGGAGCGATGCAAAAGTAGCGTCGGCGCGAAACCGCATGCCCGGTTGTGTTTGACGAAAGACCGGATGCCCGCTTACCATCCATATTGGAGGAACCACAGAATGGATCGATTTACCGGCGGATGCTTGTGCGGCGGCGTTCGAATCGTGGCGTCAGGACAGCCGTACCGGGTCGGCCTTTGTCACTGCCTCGATTGCCGCAAGCATCATGGAGCCCTCTTTTCCGCATCCGCAATATTCCCTCAGGATGCAGTCACCATCGCCGGGGAGACGCGCGACTACGCCGGCCGTTTCTTTTGTCCCCGCTGCGGCTCACCGGTCTTTGCACGCAGCGGAGACGAGATAAAAGTGAACCTGGGATCCCTGGACACGCCCGACCAACTGGCGCCAACCTACGAACTCTGGACCATACGCCGAGAATCCTGGTTGCCGCCGTTCCCGCTGAAGAGAGGATATGAGCGTGATCGTGACGCCGCGAGTCGCTTCGAGGAGTAGCCCGTAAACACGCCGAGGCTCAATCCGTCATCTCAAAGGCGCCTCGGTCGATGGCCGTCCCGCTAACACGCGCGTTCATTGACTTGTCCCACAATCCAATGTCCACGACGGCCGCATCCCCGCCGCTGTCGATTGCAGGCGAATTCCGCTGGAGCCGCAAATCCTGCCCGGCGGGACTCACAAATGCGGGGTCCTCCACCAGGCCTCCCACTTCGCCGCTTGCAGATCGGAAGGCCAGGAAGTCGCCGTCGCTCTCGTCTCTGTTGTAGAAGTTCCGGTCGACCCAGAACCAGCGCACATTCTCCCCGCCGAAAGCTGAGAAATAGAGATTGTATCCCAGTTCCACGGATCCCGAGGCCAGGGGCGAGAATTTCGTGACCACGTACGCCTTGGGTCCGGCATAAAGAATGTTGTTCCGAAAGCGGATATCCGTCGTGTGGTGGCCGATCTGAAACTCGCCCGCATGAATGCCGGACACATCGCGTAGATTGTTTTCGAAGAGGGTGTTGTTGGTGATGATGCAGCGCTCGGCCCCGCCGGACTGGCGATCGTCATAGCCCCCGACGAGGATGCCAGCGTCGCGATTGAACCGCACCAGATTGTTCCTCACGATAACGTCGCTGGTGCTTTTGCCGGGATGCTCGCTCAAGAGCCAGATGCCGCCGTCATTGGCATCGACGGTGTTGCGTTCGACAGTGATGTTTCTGCCGCCATCCACATAGATCCCGACAGCGGCGGCGGCAAAGGTCAGCGCCTGGTTCTTCTCGCTGGACAGATTATAGACCGTGTTGCCCGCGATCCATCCTTGGCGGGCACGGTCGTGCTCGGCGCCATCGACATAGTAGCCGGTCGCATCGATACCGATGAAGTTGTTGTCGTGCACGGCGTTGTTGGTGATCTGCCACCCTTCAACATTGCCGCCAACCGTGAGCGACTCGCTCGTACCGGTCTTCAGGCCAAAAAGCTCGTTACCGTCGATAATCACGTTTCGAATGGGAGTAGGATTCCGGCCGTAGACCGCAATGCCCAGCGCATCGGCATTGCCGCGCGAGGGGAGATTGTTGGCCTCGATCCCGTGAATGGTATTGTTGCGCAGTTCGATGCGCTCGCCCGAACCTTCCACGAGAATACCGATGGGAATGAACTCGCTGTCCGACTTGTAGTTGCGGATCTCGAAATCCTTGATGCGCACGTAGCTGACATCGGCGAGCGTGATCAGACCTCGCATCCCGTAAGGCCCGCGCACCAGGCCCTCGCCGTCGATCACTGCGTGCTCACCTGGAGCTTCCATCAGGGTGATGAAGCCATCTTCCGATGATCCCGACCGGGTGATCAAGACAATCTCATTGTAGACGCCGCCATGCACGAGGATGGTGTCGCCGGGTTCGGCCCGATCGATGGCGTATTGTATGCTGCGCCAGGGCGATTCAGCGCTTCCCGGATTGCTGTCCGCCCCCGCCGCTGAGACGTGAAGAGTTCTGCCCGGGCGGATGTAGATGTCGTTGCAGACGGAAACGGTTTTCAGCGGGGCTGCCTCGCCCTCCAAGGCCGCCATAATTTGGACTTCGAGCGCTTCGTCCATATTGGCGGGCGCCGTATAGAGCCCCTCATCGGTGATCGTCCCGATCTCCGGCGCGCCACCCGGGACGCCCTCGACCATCCACACGGGCTTCGTCTCGGCTCCGTCGGGAATGGCGAGGTGGAACTGGTGCTCCTCGTTGGGCTTCAGGGAGAGACAGTCCGACGCGCCCACGGCTTCGAAAGGCAGCAGTGCGATCAGCGCGGCGGCCGGCACTGACCGCTTTAGAAGTCGCCGCGGGCGCCATCCGGTGACCATTGTCATCCTGTTTTCGTAACCTGCCATGCGCCCCTCGCACGCCAGCAAGTAACATGCGGGATTGCGGTCTGACCAGAGCCCCCGGTCTGCGACATGTAATGATATCGACCGCGGCCACTGCCCCGGTTTGCCGCCTAACACACGGGCGATCGAGAGGTCGGCTTGCCGGCGCGTGGATGATCGCCGGCGAGCGCGCGGCAGAACTTTTGCCCTCAGTCGCGTCCGCCACCATCAGTGCCGGAGTGGAAGAAATCCTCGATTTCCTCCATCGTCACCGCGCCATCGCCATTCTGATCGACCGCATTGAATATCCGGCTATGGAAATCATTGATCTCGTCAAGTGTGAGCGCACCATCACCATCCGCATCGACGATCGCAAACAGAACCTTCATCCGAGCCGCGTGAAAAGCCGGGCCCATTCCGCCGCGCCGCTCGAACCTGCCGGCTCCTGCCATCCGCTGATCGCCGCGCATCTGCCGCCGCTCTTGTCTCTCGCGGTCTTGCGCTTGCCCGGCGCGCCTCATCTCGTCAGACGACATCTCGCCGCCAGCCCGTCGCCCGCCGTCTCGCATCATCTCCTGCATCATCTGGCGCATCATCTGGCGCATGGATTCGCGGTCGGCCGCCGGCCCGTCATCCCGAGGCAAACCGGATCGAGGACCACCGTCCGGCCCTGGGCCACCTGGGCGGTCCGACTGGGCTGAGGCCAGACCAGGCGCGAGCGTTATGGCGAGGGCTGTAAAGAGAGGAACCAGCTTGCCCATGATGAGCGCTCCTAATCGCTGACATTGAGAGCCTCCGAACCTTGGCTTCCGCTTACTTGTTCCAGCCGAGCATCGGCTGATGGCGGGGCTCCCTCGTCCGCCGGATCGTCAGCGTTCCTCCAATATCCGCTCCATCTCCTGGACAGCCGCAGCGAGTTGGGCATCCTTTCCGGCGGCATAAGGAAGCACGAATGCTACAGGCATATCGGGGGTAATGCCGCGTCCCTCGAGGCGTTCATTCTCGTCGAGAACAGCGTCGAGAACCGCCAGTTCGAGAAGGCTGTCATCGGGAAGGAGATAGGCGCGGCCGGCGAGAAGCGCGCCCGCCGTCTGTGCTCCGACCAGCGGGATGCCGTTGGCTTTCAGAGCATAGGCGAACACTTCGAGGCCGCTTCTGGTCCCTTCGTCGATGATGGCGACGACCGGCCGATGCCAGCGCACATTGGCAAGGATGTCATCACCTTTCCGCGGGATGAGACGGAAGGGTGGCGTGTCGCCAACGAAAAGCTCGGCTGCGTCGGAACTGCCGCCACCCCAGCGGCCGCGAAGATCGACCACGAGTCCATCCACATCTTTCAATCGGCCGGCCCCGAGTTCCCTGGCAACCGTTTCCATCCCCTCGGGGCTGGATAGCGTCCAGAGCCGGACATAGCCGATATGCCTCCCGCCGCGCTCGATCACCATCACGCTGTCCTTGATGGCTTCGGCGAAGGTATGGAGCGGCCTCGACCGCTTGACGGCGACTTTGACCGTGGTCGGCGCTGCGCCTTGCGCGCGGCGCAGTTGAAGTTCGACGGTCTGCCCGACCTTTTCCTGAAAGGACTTGATCTCGTGATACGGCGCGCCATCCACCGAAAGGATTTCGTCGCCCACCAGGATACCGGCCTTATCCGCGGGCGAGCCATCATAGACGTCCGTCACGAAGCGAGTACCGTTTTCCTCGCTCGTCACCATACCGATGCCCGGATAGCTGGCTTCGCCTCTTGGCGGAAACAGCCGCTCCATGTCTCTTCGGACGGCGAAGCGAAAGATATCGATGAGCTCGAAATAATCGATCGTATTCGGCTTGTAACGGCCGGTATGAGATGCTTGCAGGCTCGCGAGTATGGCATCGATTGCCCGGTCCACTCGCGCGTTTGGACTATCTTTGGTCAAAGGAGAGCCTGGATCCTCGATTTCGCGCTTCACGGCTGAACGGAAGCGATCGAGCGCCGAGACGTCATAGAAATTTTCGATTACGAGATCGACCACGCGATCGAATACTGGATGGGCGGATTTCGGCGGGTCATCAGCCAGTCCATATGGCGAGCTGAAGAGCAGAAACACAATGGCGAAAGCGCCGGGCCTGATTGTCTGCATGGGTCGCGTCCCATCCTGTCGGAGACAGACTCGGGCCAAAGTGCGGCTGCAACGAGGCATATCCTCCGGGAACGTCGCCACGGATGATCGAACATGGTTCCTTCCGCTCGGTCTACGGGAGGTCCGACGTATCGCCGCATCGCTTTATGTGCGCTTGCGCCAGGATCGTGGGGTCTCGCCCGTCATGCGCCGAAACATCGTTATGAATGCCGCAACGCTGTCATAGCCGAGATCGAGGGCGACCGTGGTGACAAGCTCGCCGTCGGCCAGGCGCGGCAGCGCGGCGAAGAGGCAGGCCTGCTGCCGCCACATGGAAAGGCTGAGGCCGGTCTCGCGCTGGAACGTTCTGGTGAAATTACGCCGGCTCATGCCCGCCGCTTTCGCCCATTCGTCTATTGTCGCGCGCGGCGAGGGTGCATCCAGGAAACGCCGGCAGAGCGCGGCAAGCCGCCGGTTTTCCGGAAATGGGAGCGCCAATGGCCGCTCCGGCAGCTTCGGGATCTCGTGCAGAAGCAGGTCCAGGATGAGTGCGCTGCGGCCGACGGGCTGCTCGTTGGAAGGCAACGCCATTGCCTCCACGATCAGGTTCTGCATCAAATTCGTTACGGCGAAGACCCGAAGCGTGTCGGGCAGACCGGCAATCGCGCCCTGGCGTACGTAGATCGAGCGCATCTGGACATCGCCGAGCATGTCCACGGCGTGCTCCACGCCGGCCGGCAGCCAGATCGCATGCTCGGGCGGCACCATCCATCGGCCACCGCCTGTCCTCACAACGGCCACGCCGGAAAGGGCATAGAGAAGCTGCGACCGGCTATGGCGGTGCTTTTCCACGTGATACCCGTCGGGATAATCGGTCGGCAATGCGAGCACAGCGGCCTCGGCGGCATCGATCCACTCACGCCTCGTCCGGTCCGCGATTTCCTCCCCGCCAGCTTCGCTCACGATGAGATTTCCATGCGCCTGGCCCACTCTCGAAACTTTTGGACCAAAACACGAAAGAAGCACGCGCGCAACGGGACTATGAGTGGCGGCAAAATCTCTTGGAGCCGATCTTGACCGATACGCCCGCAGTCTCCGCAAGGCACCCCGCCGAGACCACCGTTTTCGCCATCATCCTGGCGGTCAGCCTCTGCCATCTCATCAACGACGTGATGCAGTCCCTGCTCGCGGCCATCTATCCGATGTTGAAGCGCGATTACGGGCTGGATTTTTGGCAGATCGGCGTCTTGACGATGACGTTCCAGGGCACCGCATCCCTGCTCCAGCCGATGATCGGGTTTTATGCGGACAAACGTCCCATGCCCTATTCGCTGCCGGTGGGCATGGGCGCCACCTTCATCGGCCTGATGTTTCTCGCCTATGCCGGACAGTATGGATTCCTCGTCCTGGGGGCAGCCCTGATCGGTATCGGTTCGGCGATCTTCCACCCTGAATCCTCGCGCGTTGCCCGGCTCGCCTCGGGCGGGCGCTATGGCCTTGCACAATCCCTGTTCCAGGTGGGCGGCAATTTCGGCTCCGCGGTCGGCCCGCTGCTCGCTGCCTTCGTCGTGGTGCCGCGCGGCCAGGCGAGCGTTGCCTGGTTTTCGGCTGCAGCGCTCCTGGGAATGATGATCCTCTGGCGGGTCGGCAATTGGTATGCGGGCCAGCAGGCCGATGCCGCGCGGCGCCCGAAAGCGAAGCAGGCAGCCTCTCTTCCGCGGCGCAAGGTCGTCACCGCGCTGGTCATTCTGACGCTCCTCACCTTCTCGAAACACATCTACCTGACCAGCATTTCGAGCTTCTACACCTTCTATGTCATCGACAAGTTCGGCGTATCCGTACAGGCCTCGCAAGTGCTGCTCTTCGTTTTCCTGGGAGCCGCCGCCGCCGGGACGATCCTTGGAGGTCCGATTGGCGACCGGATCGGCACGAAAGCGGTCATTTGGGTATCCATTCTTGGAGTCGTGCCGTTCACACTCGTGCTACCCTATGCAAATCTTGAATGGACTGTCGTGCTATCGGCAATTATCGGCCTCGTCCTCGCCTCGGCGTTCCCCGCAATCGTCGTGATGGCGCAGGAACTGGTTCCCGGTCGCGTGGGAATGGTGGCCGGCATCTTCTTCGGCTTTGCGTTCGGCGTTGCTGGCATCGCAGCCGCATCGCTCGGCTTGGTGGCGGATGCGAAGGGCATCGAGTATGTCTACTGGCTCTGCTCGTTTCTGCCGCTTCTCGGACTCCTGACGGTGCTCCTGCCGGATGTGAAGCAGGCGAAAGCCGCAGCGAAATAGGCGCTCAAGAAACGACGCGCAATTTGGCTGGGCGGCAGCAGTCCCCGCCGCCTTCAGCGCTTCCTTGGGAGGGCGGTGTACACACGCTCGATGAAGCGGTGGAACTCCGCCATGTAATTGCGCAAAAATTCCTCGGTTGACTTGTTCGCGACGTCACCTTCGTCAGTAATGAGGCCGGGAGTGAACTGGATATAGGCTTCCGGAGAGTTCATTTGCGGCGAATTGCAGAAGCTCAGCACGCTGCGAAGGCTCTGCTGCGCCACTGCCGTGCCGATCGCACCGGGCGAGGTCCCGATGACGGCCGAGGGCTTTCGCGTAAATGAATTCTGGCCATAGGGGCGGCTTGCCCAGTCGATCGCGTTCTTCAATCCGCCGGGAATGGAGCGGTTGTATTCGGGCGTAACGAATAGAACCGCGTCGACATGGGAGATCTGATCCTTGAATTGTCGCGCGACCGGCGGAAAATCATCGTCATAGTCATAGCTGTAGAGCGGCAAGTCCTTGAACGGGATTTCGACCATGTTCAACTCGGCCGGCGCTAGACGGACCAATGCGCGCGCCAGTTTGCGATTGATCGAATTGGTCGCGAGGCTACCGACGAAATAGCCGACTTCCCATGACATTTTTGCCTCCTGGAGCATCGGCGTCCGGTGGTTGTGAGGGAAGCCCACCTACAGGCGCTGCTAGGCAGTCGGGCACCTGAGACGCCGTTTTCGCACAACAAATCGAGCGGGATATTTGTTCCTTTGACACCACATCAGCGCCGCAGCCACTGCGGCCCGAACCCCCACATTTTCCAAGGTTCGCAAGGGCCGTTTGAAGCGGATCGCCGGCAACCACCTGGCCGAGCAATTGAGATCTGAATACGATTAATTTCCACCCTTGGGTTGTCACCCTTGGTTCACATTCGTATAAACAGCCCACCAAAATCATCAAATATGACATCTTTGGGGATTAAGATGGTATCACCGAGATACATATTCTGGAGTAGAGGCCAAGTGTGTTCACATTTGATTCCTCCCCTACCAAGGTGTATTATAAACCGACAATGCGAGGTTTAAAACAATACAGAACATGACTTCTAAGATAATATGCTCATCTGTTTCCAAGATCTTCGGAACCGAGCCAGAGCAAGCCTTGGCTCTTCTCCGGCAAGGTTTGGACAAGGACAAGATTCACTCTGAGACCGGGCAGGTCGTCGGTGTCGAGAATGTAAATTTCGAAGTTTCGGACGGCGAGATATTCGTCGTTATGGGTCTTTCTGGCTCCGGAAAATCTACGCTTGTCCGGATGATAAATGGGCTCATCAAACCGAGCTCGGGAAGAATACTTATAGACGACATCGACATCGCTAGTTGCAGCGAAGAAGAGCTTCTTTCCTTAAGGCGCAACAAGGTTTCGATGGTGTTTCAGCATTTCGCGCTGTTCCCCCACAAAACCGTCGCGGAAAACGTCGCCTTCGGATTGAAGATCAAGGGCGTACAAGCAGCGGAGCGCCGCGAGCGCGCCCATGCCGTGCTGGAGCAGGTGGGGCTTGCAAACCGCGCCGACAGCTATCCGGAGGAGCTTTCCGGCGGCATGCAGCAACGCGTCGGGTTGGCGCGCGGGCTTGCCGCGGATCCCGAAATCCTGCTGATGGATGAACCCTTCGGCGCGCTCGACCCCCTGATCCGCCGCGACATGCAGGCGGAACTGCTGGAACTGCAGCGAAGCCTGAAGAAAACCATCGTCTTCATCACCCATGATCTGAACGAGGCGTTGATCCTGGGTAACAGGATCGCGATCATGCGCAATGGCCGGTTCGTCCAGGTAGGCTCGGCCGAAGAAATTGTCGGGTCGCCGGCAAACGACTATGTCGCAGCCTTCACGGCCGATATCGATCGCTCGCGCGTGTTCCGGGCCAAAAGCATAGCTGTCGAGCCACAAGCGATAGAGGCGGGTGCGCAGGTGGATGATGCCGCGCGCCGCATGGAAGATCTCGAACTGGACGCGCTTTACGTGACGGATGGCGACAAGGTGGCCGGCATTCTCACCTATCGAAGCGCCATCGAAGCCTGCCGCTGCGGGACGAAGATCGTCCGCGAGGTGGCGTCGCACAGGTTCCCGGCTGCATCCCCGGATGCATATCTGAACGATCTCTATCCGATGGCGAGGATGGGCCTTCCCATCGCGCTTCGTGATGCACACGGGCGGCTCACAGGGGTCGTCCCGCCCCAGGCGGTGTTCGACAAGCTTGCGGGGGCTGCATAATGGATTGGTTAAGTCCCTCGGATTTCCTCGCCATTCCCTTCAACGATTGGGTGAACGCCTTTGTGAAAGGGTGGCTCGTCCCCAATTTCAGGCCCTTCTTCCGCGCAATCCAGTGGCCGGTCGTTCAGGTTCTCGACGGTCTCGATTACGTGCTCAATGCCGTGCCAATGCTGCTCTTTACGGCCATTCTCACCACGGTCGCTTGGCGGGCGGCAGGGCGCGGCGTCGGCATCTTCACCCTGGCGTCTCTTTTCTTCATCGATCTCATCGGCCTTTGGAGCGAGACGATGACCACTCTCGCAATGGTCGTTACAGCGGTCCTATTTTGCGTGATCATTGGCGTGCCCCTGGGCGTCGCCGCCGCGCGCAGCGATCTTTTCGAGAAGATTCAACGGCCGATTCTCGACGTCATGCAGACGATCCCTTCATTCGTCTATCTCGTGCCGATCGTCATGCTGTTCGGCGTCGGAATGGTACCCGGCATCATCGCTACGATCATATTTGCCCTGCCCCCGATCGTCCGGCTCACGAATCTCGGCATTCGAAGCGTCCGCGCCGACCTAACGGAAGCCGCCACTTCCTTCGGAGCCACGTCTTGGCAGGCGCTCGTGGAGGTCCAGTTCCCGCTGGCGATACGCACCATCATGGCAGGGCTGAACCAGACGCTGATGCTGGCTCTTTCCATGGCGGTCATCGTCGCGCTGATCGGCGGCGGCGGACTAGGACTCACCGTATTCACCGGCCTCGGTCGTCTCGACGTCGGAAACGCGACTGCCGGGGGCGTGGGGATCGTGCTCCTCGCGATTATCCTCGACCGCATCAGCCAGGCCGTTGGCGAGCGGAAAGCAGTCCACACCACATCTCTGGCCGCCACGCTGAAATCCTTCTTCGCACCGGCGACGCGCAGCGAGGCCGGCGCCAATCACGAACGGGCTGCACCCAAGGGCCTGTAGCGCATCCGCCCGCAACGGCGGGTCGATCGAGGGCCGCCCTTGCGCGGCCCTACCAAAACAGGGGAGACCTTCATGAAAATATCCAGAACAACCATTTCCGCCCTTGCTCTTTCAGCGGCACTGGCCTTGCCGTTCCCGGCAACTTCTGCCGCGCAGGATCAGCCAGGAGAAGGCACGACCATAAGGATGGCGCAGGCAACCTGGGATACGGGATGGTTTGAAGCCGCTATCTACAAAAAGCTTCTGGAAGAACTGGGCTATACGGTTGAAGGACCGACGACACTCGACAACCCGCCCTTCTATCAAGCCGTGGCCCAAGGCGATCTCGATCTCTGGGTGAATGGCTGGTTCCCGCTTCACAACACCTATGAAAGCACCTTCTCCCAGGGCGCGGAGAAGGTAGGCTATGTCGCGAAGGGTGGTGCCCTAGAGGGATATCTGGTCGACAAGGCCTCGGTCGAGAAGTTCGGGATCAAGACGCTTGACGATTTCAAGCGAGACGAGGTGCGCGAGGCGTTCGATCGCGACGGTGACGGCAAGGCGGATCTCGTGGCGTGTCCGCCAGGCTGGGGCTGCGAGGTCACCATCGAACATCATCTGGATGCTTACGAATTGCGTGACGTCCTGAACCCCATCAAGGCCAGCTATTCGGCCTCGATGGCGGACGCTGTCGCTGCCTTTGGTGAAGGCAAGCCGATCCTCTTTTACACCTGGACGCCGAACTGGACCGTCGACGCGTTGAAGCCCGGGCAGGATGTGATGTGGATCGAGGTTCCGCGGGTCGATCTCCCTAAGGACCAGAAGGATCTGGAAGACGCTGCGACGCTTGAAGGCGTGGAAGGCTGCGTGGCCGATCCGTGTAAACTCGGATTTCCGGCAAACGATATACGTCCGGTGGTCAATTCCACTTTCCTCCAGGAAAATCCCGCTGTGAAAGCCCTGCTTGAGGCGGCTTCGATCCCGGTGGAAGACATCTTTGCTCAAAACGCCAAGATGAATGATGGCGAGGGAAATCCCACGGATATCGATCGCCACGCGACGGAATGGATCGAGGCACATGCCAATCTCGTGAATGGCTGGCTCGAACAGGCCCGCGCCGCCGCGCAATGATGCTGTTGGGACTGCGGCGGCCTCGCTGTAGTCCCTCCCTCTCTCGTTAGGCCATCTTAGATGCGTGGCCGGTCTCGATCGGGTCTACGAGCTTGACAAAGACAGCACACCTATAAGATATATTTGCGTCATACACATTAACTGTAAGTTGTATTTTTTGAGCTTCTATCATGGCCAAAAAGGAGGTTGACCATGATGGTAGCCGTTTTTGCCTCGCTGTCGCTGGCACTTTTGGTGTGCTGGTTCGGCAGCCGCTTCTTCGCCGTGCTTTGTATTCTTGTCTGCTTCGTTCTTACGACGTCGAACTTTCTTTTGGTGATTTACAATCCCGAATACGGATTCCGTATGCCGTGGATTCAAACCCAGTACATCGATAATCCGCTGACTGCGGACAAACCACTCGTCTTTCACCACGTCCCGCAAATGGCTGGAGACTGGGCATGACCAGCAACAGCACTTTCAATCGTATAATGGGGCTTGACCCTTACGAATCGGGACACTTGCCCGTGGTTCTCAACTATCTCTACCTGCTAGCGATGATGGCCGTCATTGCAGCTATTCTCACTGCGGCGATGGTGATGCAATATGCGATGGGTGAATTGCCCTGCTCGCTCTGCCTGCTGCAGCGCCCGGCAATGATCGGTGTCTGTTTCGGCATCCTGCTGCAGTTCCGCCATGGGTTTTCTTATCAGTACACCGGCGTGAGCCTGCTGTTCACGGTCCTCCTGCTGATCGTGTCGGTGCGGCAGACATTGATCAACATCTATCCTAGACCCGGTCATGCATTTCCCGGCAGCGCCATCTTCGGACTGCACCTCCCGGTATGGTCAGTCGTTATTGCGGTTGCGTTGCTGATTGCCTTTGCAGTTCAGTTGGCTGTCTTGGGCGGCAAGGATATTCAAGGCGCTCGTGTTTCTCACTATCCTTTGATAAGCAAAATTGCGCAAGCGCTCAGCTTTTATGTGATCCTCGTCGCACTGATAAATTTTGTCTCGGTGGTTCTGCAGTGCGGCTTTGGCGCGTGTTATACCACTGGTTATGCGCTGCTCAATTGGATGTGAAATCAGGATGGCCCCCCGCGACTGGCCGGGTCTCACGCAACAACAGGATGCAGCCGAAGGACAGCACCGTGGTGAATATCGATAGCCAAAGCGCAGCATTGTAGGTGCCTGTCCATTCAAGCGAAGCGCCGCCGGCGTAAATACCGGCGGCAGCTCCTACCTGATTGAACACATAGGCGCTTCCCAGAATGGCGCCTATCGAACGCCGGCCGAAGATTTCAGAGGCCAGCGCGCCGATCACGCCGATCGCGCCATATCCGAGCAGCCCGAATGCAATGATGAAGGCAAGGAAGGACAACAGGCTGGGCGCAAGCACCAGCGAAAGTGTCGTGATCCCACGCGCTGCGAAGAGGATCAGCAAAACGGTGCGTCGCCCCATGCGATCCGAGAGTGCGCCGGTAACCACATTCCCGACGATCCCGATAGCACCGAGGACGGCAAGACCGGTTGCGGCCAGGGCCTCGTCGTAACCATGGCTGAGGACGAAGGAGGGGAGATGGATGAAGACCAGGTTCATGATGAACCCGTTGGCAAAGAGGCTGACCGCGATCAGCCAGAAGGCCGGCGCCGTCAGCGCGGTCCATAAGGTAGCATCCGCATCGGGAGCCAAAGGTCCATCCGCCGCATCGCCCACCAACTTGTCTTTGCCCGCCAGATCCTTGGTCAAACCGGATGCGGCGCCGGGGGCGGGTTTGACGAAAAAGAGCACCGCGGGAATAAGCAGCCAGACAATCAGGCCAAGGACCAGCATGGCGGTTCGCCAGCCAAAGAACGCTATCAGCGCCGCCACTGCCGGGGGAAGAAAGATCATCGCCACCTTGGTACCGGACGTGGCCACCCCGAGAGCCATGCCCCGCTTCGCATCGAACCAGCTCGACACGATCGAGGTGATGGAAACGGGACTCACAGCCGCATAGGCGACCGAGCTTCCCAGGCCCATGAACAGCGTCATTTGCCAGAGTGCGTTGGAAAAGGCGGTGCCGCAGAGCGCCAGCCCCGCAAAGCCAAGTCCAAACGATAACACGATCCGGCTTCCCCAAAGATCCAGAAACCAGCCGATCAATGGTTGGGCAATGGCCGCTCCGAGCATGGAAATGGCGAGCGTCGCCGAAACCGCTGCCGCAGACGTGCCGAGGCCCTCCGGCAGGTGCGGCAGGAAAAGGCCAAGCGAAAAGCGCGAGCCGAACACCATGGCCATGGATAGAAAGGCGATCGCGACGATCACCCAGCCATAGGCCGAGCCGGCTCGGCTCCCGTCGGAAATTCCGGCGGATTGCTCCGAACTCATGAGCCGAACCGGGATTTAAGGTCGGCCACCTGGTCGGCGGTCAAGGGCCGGACCGGCCGATCCTTGACCATAAGGAAGAGCTTCGCCGTCTCCTCAAGCTCCTCCACGGCATATTGCGCGTTCGCGAGAGAAGAGCTGGAAACGACAGGGCCATGATTGGCGAGGAGCACGGCGTGATGGCGCCCTGCCTTTGCACCCACCGCTTCCGCCAGTGCCTTGTCCCCCGGCGCGAAATAGGGGATCAGCGGCAGCGTGCCCACGCGCATCACGTAATAGGCGGTCAAAGGCGGCAGGACGTCTTCGCTATCTAGACCATCCAGGATGCTGACCGCAACCGAATGGGTGGAATGCAGGTGCACCACCGCATTGTCCCCGCCGCGCGCGCAGTACATGCAGGTGTGGAGAAAAGCTTCCTTGGTCGGCTTATCGCCGGAGATATGTACGCCCTGCTTGTCCAAGAGGGACAAGCGCGCGGGATCGAGATCGCCCAGGCTCGCATTGGTCGGCGTCATCAACATCGACCCATTGGAGAGCCGTACGCTGATATTGCCTGTGGATCCCCCGGTCAGCCCGCGGTCGAATATCGAGCGGCCGACCGCAACGATTTCGTCGCGCAGCTTCGTCTCTTCGGAAAGCGTTCCAGTCATTCGAGCTTCTCCCACGCCTTCATAAAGATATCGTCAGCGCCGAAATTGCCGGATTTCAGCGCCAGGGCGACTGCATGTCCACCGCTTGTCGCCTGCATCCAAGGTACGCCTGGGTCGATCTCCGGGCCAACCTGGAGGCTTCTCACACCAAGCCCCTTGATGACAGCGCCGGAGCTTTCGCCTCCCGCGACGATCATCCGGCAAAAGCCTCTTTCGACAAGCTCGGCGGAGAGCTCGGACAGGAAGTCCTCGACCACCGCTCCCGCGCGCTCCCGACCGAGCACGCGCTGGCTTTCGGCAACAGCTTCCGGGGCGTCGCTCGCGTAGATGATGGGTATCGCATTCCCGGGCGTAGCCAGGGCGAAAGCAGCGGCATCTTCGACCGCCGTCGCCCCCCTGGCAATCGCAAGCGGGTCCAGTTTCAATCCCGGCATGCCTGATTTCAGAGCGGTCTGGATCTGCCGTCGCGTGGCCGCCGAACATGAGCCCGCAAGCACGACGGCGCGGCCATGCGGTGCCTTGAGGGCGAAAGTCCGGGCACACCGTCGCTCAATGCCGAAATTGTTCGGCAGGCCGAGCGCAACTCCGGATCCCCCGGTAACGAGGCGAAACGTTTGCGCGGCCGCACCGATGGTGCGCAGGTCCTCGTCTTCCAACGCATCGACGATCGCCACACCTTCGATGGCCTGGAGCGCCGCCCTCAGAACGTCGATGCCGGCTCTTACCGTCTCGATCGGCACGAGAGAGACCGGCAGACGCATCTGGCGCGCAAGGACACGGACGAGATTGGAATCCCGCATCGGCGTCAGCGGGTGATCCTTCATGCTGGAATCGGAAAGGAGCTGGTCGCCAACGAAGAGATGGCCCTTGTAGACCGTGCGCTTGTTGGTGGGGAATGCCGGGCAGGCGAGAGTTCGCTTTTCCCCCAGCAGTTCCAGAAGCGCCTCGATGACCGGCCCGATATTCCCATCATCGGTGGAATCGAAGGTCGAGCAATATTTGAAGAAGAGCTGCCGGGCCCCGACGTCCAGCAGGGCTTTCGCGGCAGCGATCGATTGCCCGACGGCATCTTCGGCGGGGATGGTGCGCGACTTCAGCGACACCACGACGGCGTCAGCCCCTTGCAGGTCAATGTCGCTTTCAGGTGCGCCGACCACCTGCTTTACCCGCATTCCGCCCCGGGACAGCATCAACGCCAGATCGGTGGCGCCGGTCAGATCGTCGGCTATGGCGCCGATGCAGAGCGCTGCAGCGGCCTCAGCCATCACGCGACCCGCGAGGGAAGAGGACGGCCCTCGAAATGCGCTATGATATTCTCCGCAACGAGTCGTCCCATGGCTTCCCGCGCCTCCTCCGTACGGCTGCCTTGATGGGGCGAGACAATAACATTTTCGAGCGTGAGAAGCTCGGCCGGCACGTTCGGCTCATCGTCGAAGACATCCAGCGCCGCGCCCCCCAATTTTCCCGACTGCAACAGCTCGATCAGAGCAGGTTGGTCGACCAACGATCCCCGGGCGACATTCACCAGATATCCCTCCGGTCCCAGCGCCTCCAGAACCTGCCGCGAAACGATCTTGTCCGTGGCCTTTCCGCCCGGAGCGATCACCACCAGCCAATCGCATTCATGCGCCAGCGCGACCGGGTCGGAAATGAACGCATAGGGCTGATCTTCTTGTTTCGTGCGGCCGCAATAGACGATCTTCATCTTCAATGCGGCGAGCCGCCTCGCAATCTCCTTGCCGATGCGCCCCAGCCCAAGGATCCCCGCCGTCTTCCCACTGAGTTCGTTGCGGAGCGGAAACATCCGTTCCTGCCACTTGCCCTCGCGCACGAAGCGGTCTGCCTGCGGCACCGAGCGCGCAAGAGCCAACATCAGGGCGATCGCAAGTTCAGCCACGGAATCGTTGAGCACACCCGGCGTGTTCGTGACGGCGATGTTGCGCGCCTGTGCGGCGTTGAGATCGATGGAATCGACACCAACCCCTGAATTGGCAATGATTTCAAGATTGGGGAGTTGCTCCATCAAGGAGCGAGGTACCTTTCCTCCAGCTATCGCGCGCACCTCGGCACCATGCTTCGCAAGCACCGCGTCCGGCTCCGGAACGCCCACGAGCATGTGCACCGTATAGTGGCGTTCAAGTGCAGCGATGCAGCTCTTGGGAAGCGGTTTTGTAACTAGAACGGCCGGGCGAATTTTTCCTCTCCCTTCGGACCTAGATGGACTTCCTACTGATTACGCCCGCCGCTCCGAGGGTGTCCAATATCAAAAGGGGTCTATTTTATTCTGGTTTGCAAATGAAACTCGCGACCTCAGTCATTTAATATATGGAATAAATGGCGAGCCCATTGATATTGGACACAGGTAGTCACCTCGGATAACTCCAGCAGAGAGCGTGGCCGTCCCGATCCCATCCGATCGGCGCGGCCGAGGTTAATATCTGAGGCTGGAGAGTATCGATGGCAGAGACAATCACCTATCGCGACGAAGTGGCGGAGCTTTTGGCCGATTTCACGGTCAACGTTTCCGGCGAGCTCGACGAGAATACGCGGCACGCTGCAAAACGTGCCTTAAGCGACTCCGTCGCCGTCGCCCTCGGTGCGCTCGACCATCCCGCCTCCCACATCGCCCGCAAATTCGCAGCCCAGTTCGCCACGCCAAATGGGGACGTGATCTGGGGCACTTCGATGCGCGCGAACCCTGATCTGGCCGCCTTCGTGAACGGCTCTCTCCTCCGCTGTTTCGATTATAACGACTTCTATGTCGGCGAACGCAACTCCGGGCATCCGAGCGACATGGTGGCCGGCGTCATTGCGGCCGCGGAATGGACCGGCGCCAGCGGTGAAGACCTACTGGTAGCCCTATCGGTGGGCTATGAGATGGTTGGCGCCGTATTCGATGCCTTCTCGACTGCTCCCGGCGGCTGGGACTACACAAATCTCACCGGTATCGGCGCATGCGCAGCCATAGCGCGGCTGCTGAAGCTAGATGTCGAGCAGGCACGCGAGGCCTTCGGCATCGCCGTCATCCCGCACTTCGCCTCCGACGAGGTGGAATCCTGCGAGCTCAACAAGCGCGGTGACCTCACGCTCTGGAAGCGGTTCAATGGTTCCGATGCGGTTCGCAACGCATTGCAAGCCTGCTTCCTGGCACAAGCTGGTGTGGAAGCGGCGGTGCGTCCCTTCACCGGCAACAATGGCTTTATCGCCAAGCTTGCCAACAAGCACGATCCCATTCCGGTGCTGAAGGAGCGTTTGCGGCCCGAGATCAAGCTTTCCAGGATTGCCGAAACCTATATGAAGCTCTGGCCGGTGGGTTCGGTCGGGCAGAGCGCGATCCGCGCAGCGCTTGAGGCGCGCAGCAAGATTTCCGATCTTAGCCAGATCAAGGAAGTGCGCGTCTTCTCGGAAGAGGGTGCATACGACCATCTGGTGGCCATACGTCAGGATCCTTACCGGCCGATCTCCCGCGAAACCGCCGACCATTCTATGCCCTATATCGTCGGGGCAGCCGTTCTCGATGGCTATATCGGGGTCGACAGCTTTGATATTGAGAAGGTCCGCGAAGCAAAGCGCCAGAAATTCGTTGCGGAGAACGTCAAGGTGTTCCCGGCACCGGAACTCGGCACGCTTGCCAGCGGCAAGCTTGCCCGCGCCGCAGCCGGTTACCTGTCCCGCGTCGAGATCGAACTCCAGGACGGCACCGTGGCACATGGCGAGGCCAAGCCTTTCCCCGGCCATCCCAAGAACCCGTTCTCCGATGCGGACATCGCTCAGAAAGTGACCCAGAACGCCGAACCATTTGCGGGACGTGAGGTTACCGAGCAGATCATCAAGGCACTCGTGAGCTTCGAAAAGCTTTCCAATGTGAAGGACTTCACCAAGCTTCTGGCCTTCGATTGGGCGGCAAAAAAGATCGACGCCGCAGCCTGAGGCTAAACCCGCGCACCCGCGGTAGGCGGGTGCGCCTTCATGGTGGAACGAGAAGATGACAATGGCGCAGACGAAAGAGGCGATGACCACCGGCGCGCTGACGCAGCTTTGCCGTCTTGAAGATGTCGATGAGGACATGCCCTTCCGGGCCGAGATCGACGGCTTCGCCTACGCCGTATTCAAGGTCGGCGATATGTTCTATGTGACGGCCGATCTCTGTTCACACGGGCCGGGATCGCTTTCGGAAGGTTTTGTGGAGGACTGTCAGGTCGAATGTCCCTTCCATCAAGGGAAGTTCGATCTGCGGACAGGGATGCCGACCGAACCGCCCTGCGAAATCCCGATCAAGACCTGGACTCCGATCGTCCGTGACGGCGCGATCTTCATCGACGTCGCCTCGCCGAATCCCGTGTGAGAGGTGGCGCTACAGCCGCCTCAGCCGACATCGATCGATGCAAAGCGCTTGACGAAGCGCTCCCGGATCGGATTGGTGTTGTTCTTGTTGTAGATGAGCAGGATGCGGCTCCTTACGTTCGCGTCCGCTATCTCCCGCCACACGACGTCGTGGACATTGATGCAGCGCAACGCTTCGGGCGCGACCGTGATGCCTACACCCGCGGCAACGAGGCCCAATGTCGTCGTGGCCTCAACCGCCTCCTGCACGATCTGCGGCGAAAACCCGGCTTCCGCGCACATATCGAAGACCTGTTCGTAAAAGCCCGTTCCGCTGCCGCGCGGCCGCAGCACAAAGAGCTCGTTCTTGAGCTCGCCCATCGAGATCGGGCCGGATTTCGCGTTCAGTGGATGATCCACGGGCAGCACCGCCTTCAACTGATCCTCATAAATCGGGATCGCGGTGAGGCTGCTCGGCAGGATCGTCGAGATCGAAGGACGCGTGAAGCCGAGATCGACGGTGCCAAGCAACACGTCATCGATGATCTTCACCGAGGAACAGCTGCGAAGTTCCAGATGCACATCCGGAGAGGCCGTACGAAAGGCGCGCACCGCGCTCGTGAACACATTCACCAGCGGCGCCGAGGTGATGAAGCTCATGCGCAGCGTGCCCATTTCACCCTTGGCGGCACGTGTTACGGTTTGCACGGCGCGATCGGCCTGCAGCAAGGCAAGTCGCGCCTCCTGCAGGAAAAGCTGTCCAGCCGGTGTCAGCTCCACATTGCGGCGGGTTCGCTTCAGAAGATTGACGCCCAGTTCGCGCTCGATCGCCTGGATCTGCAGACTCAATGGGGGCTGGCCGATATTCAGCCGGGCTGCAGCCCGCGTGAAATGCAGTTCCTCGGCCACGGCGACGAAATAGCGGAACTGACGCAGGTCCATTTATGTACTTGTCCTAATAATAGCATCCGCAATTGATATTGGACAGCAAATGTCATGGGTGTCAACTTCCTTCCATTCACATGACGCTGGAGGCGCCGATGGGGGCGCGGTCAATCGAAGGAAGTGCAGCATGATCAGTGAAAAGGAAAACGAGTATCTGACCCGCACCGGGCCGGGAACTCCGATGGGCGAGATGTTCCGGCGCTACTGGATTCCTGCATTGATGGCTTCCGAGCTTCCGGAGCCCGACTGTCCTCCCGTGCGCGTTTCGCTTCTCTCCGAGCGCTTGATCGCCTTCAAGGACACGAGCGGGAAGATCGGACTGATGGACGAGTTCTGCGCCCACCGTGGCGTATCGCTCTGGTTCGGCCGCAACGAGGAAGGGGGGTTGCGTTGCCCCTATCACGGCTGGAAATACGACACCAACGGCCAGTGCATCGAGGTGCCTTCCGAGCCGCCATCCAGCGGTTTCTGCCAGAAGATCAAGCTCAAGGCCTATCCATGCGTCGAATTCGGCGGCGTGATCTGGACCTATATGGGCCCGCCGGAGCACAAACCGCCGCTTCCTGAATTCGAGTGGGCTCACGTTCCGGCCAGCCATCGCTACCTTTCCAAGCGCTGGCAGCAGAGCAATTATCTTCAGGCGATGGAGGGCGGCATCGATTCAAGCCACGTCTCCTTCCTTCACTCCGGCGACATCAACCGCGATCCCCTGCATCGGGGCACCGACGGCGCGAAATATGCGCGTTCGACGAACACGACCTTCGATATCCACGAATCTCTTGGCGGACTGATGATCGGGGCGCGCAGAAAGGCCGAGCCCGGTTTCCATTACTGGCGTGTCACGCAGTGGATGATGCCCTGGTACACGCTGATCCCCCCCTATAAGGGCAACGCGCTCAACGGCCATGCCTGGGTGCCGATGGATGACGAGAACTGCATGGCTTGGACCATGACCTTCCATCCGACGCGCCCCCTCACGCCGCAAGAGCTCGAAGCGATGGAGAACGGACACGGCGTTCACTGCGAACTGATCCCCGGCACCTTCCGCCCCGTCGCCAATATAGACAACGACTATCTCATGGACCGTGAGGCCCAGCGCCAGAAGATCTATTATTCCGGTATCAAGGGCATCGCCATCCAGGATGCTTCGCTTCAGGAAAGCATGGGGCCGATCGCCGATCGCACGAAGGAGAACCTCGTTTCGACCGACAATGCGATCATCATGGCCCGCATGCGCCTGCGCAAGGCCGCGCGGGCTCTGGAGAAGGGCACGCCGCCTCCAGGCCTTGAGCCGGAGAGCCATAAGGTGCGTTCCGCATCCTTCATTCTGCCGGAGGATGGCCCCTTCAAGGAGACCGCCCTCGAAGCGACCGCCATGAAGATCGGCGAGCCTTTTGTCGCCGTCTGATCGCTTCGGAATCCGCCCGGCAGGGCATGCGGCGGATCCGCAATCCGGGACTCAGGGAGCATAAATGTCCAGAACCACGGATCCCGTCGTCATCATCGGCGCTGGTCAGGCCGGCGGCTGGGTGGCACTGACGATAAGGCAGCTGCAGCCCGACCGCGAGGTCGTGCTTATCGGCGAAGAAGACCATCCGCCATACGAACGTCCGCCGCTGTCGAAGGAGGTCCTATCGGGCAAGACCGCGCCGGAAAGCACCTACCTGAAACCACTGGATTTTTATGCCGAGAACCGAATAGAGCTTCGGCTGAAAACAACGGCTAGCGGTATCGACCGGGATCTGAAACAGGTCCGGTTGTCCGATGGTGCGTGCCTGGCCTACGGAACGCTCGTGCTGGCGACAGGGATGCGGCCGCGCCCGCTCTCCGTACCCGGCGGTGATCACCCGCGGGTGCGTGCCTTGCGGGCAATGGCGGACCTTCCGGAGATTCGAGGTCATTTGACGTCCGGCAGAAGGATCGTCGCGATCGGTGCCGGTTTCATCGGGCTGGAGGTCGCGGCAGTCGCGGTTACGGCCGGCTGCACGGTAACGGTGATCGAAGCGGCCCATCATCCGTTGGGCCGGGTGGTCGCACCCGAAGTCGGCAGGGCAATGGCCGCGCGCCACGAGCGCCGCGGCATCTCTTTCCGATACGGTGCAAGCGTTGCCTCCATAAGCGATATTGACGGACAGGCTGCGGTGCATCTGGCAGATGGTGAAACCATCCTTGCCGATCTCGTTCTCTGCGGGATCGGGGGAATACCCAATGACGATCTCGCGCGCAGCGCCGGTCTTGAATGCGACAACGGCATCCTCGTCGACGAGGCAGGCCGCACCTCCGATCCCTTGATCTATGCTGTCGGTGACGTGTGCAGCCAATGGAGCATCGCGCTTGGGCGCCGTATCCGGTTGGAAAGCTGGCAGAACGCACAGAACCAGGCGATCGCTGTGGGCAGGCATATCGGCGGAGCGCCACGGCCCTATACCGATCTCCCATGGTTCTGGACAGATCAGTACGAGGACAATTTCCAGATCATCGGCGCGCCGGAACGCTGGGAGCGCATAATCTGGCGCGGTTCGCCCGAAGATGACCGCTTCACGGCGATCTATATGGACGGCAACCGGATCGTGGCCGGCAATACGCTCAACAATGCCCGCGATATCCGGCCTCTAAAGCAGATGATCCTCGAAGGAACACCGGTGGACGACGCGCTGCTGCGCGATACCTCCACCCCTCTTCAGAAACTCCAGAAAAAACAGGCCGCCTGATGAATCTCTCCGTATCCAGCTCCGCCGCCGAACTCGCAGCCGGTCTCAAAGGACAGCGGGCGCTTGTGGTCGGCGCCAAGCATGGCGTCGGCCCTGCCGTGGTCGACGCGTTGAAGGAAGCTGGTACGCTCCTGGCGGTGGACTCGGCCGAGAGCGAGGGAACGGCCTTTCTGCCCGGCGGCGATCCACTGGACTTGATCGACCGCGCTTTCGAAGCCTTGGGCGGCCTCGAAATTCTCGTGGTTTCAGCTCCGCCGGTCCGCAACAAACCCGTGCTCGAGATGACGCCGGAGGAGATGCGGGCCGTGGCCGAAAGCGAACTCGTCGTTCCAGCGCTGCAGATGCAGGCAGCCGCTCGGAGGATGAGCGCTGCCAAATACGGCCGCATCATCGCCTTCGCCTCGATGTCGGGAAAGGCCGGAGTCCACCATCACGTGGCACCCTATGCGGCGGCAAAAGGCGGCATGCTGACCTTCATGCGGGTTCTGGCAGCGGAAACCGCCGCCGACGGCGTCACCGTGAACGGAATTGCAACCGCTCTCTTCGAGCCGCAAACGGCCACCATGGCGCCAGAAAAGCGCGAGCGGCTGCGCACGCAAATCCCCGTCTGCCGCTTCGGCTACAGCGAAGAAGCCGCGCATGCGGTTCTATTTCTGGCATCCCCTCTCGCAGGCTATGTCACCGGAGAATGCCTCAATCTCTCGGGTGGACGCTTCATGGATTAACCGTCCCAAAAGGGTGCCGGTACCAGTCTGCATATGAACAAAGGCCATGACGCCAAAGACGTCTTCACGCAGGAGTTCCGTCGATGATTACCCAGACCGTCATCCGCCGCTATCCGGGCAAAAGGATCGAGGGCTACCGAAATTCGTCACCAAGGGTGGTCAAGGTCCTGGCTGTCGGTCAGAACGCGCGTCAGATCGTCGAACAGATCAATGAGGAGCATCGAGACAATGTCGTGATGAGCGGCGGGGTCGATCCCGACCGCCGACTGCCGATGGACGAACCGGTCAACGGACTCAAGCCCGATGCCGTCGTCGTGGTTCATCAGCAGGGTGAGCCGGCTGCATTCCCCTTTGCCATCGAACGCACGGCTTCCATGCTTTCCTTCATAGTGCTCGAGACCAATGGCATGCTCCGGGAGCAGACGGAGAATAAGAAGGTGCGCGATCTCCGTGCGATCGCCGACCTGTTCGTGACCACTTCCGACAGCGGCTTCGTCAAGGAACTTGTATCCAATCTCGCAAGCTGATGTTCTGCCTGGCGACCAGCCCCGCCGCGACCGATCTCGTACAGAAGAGACGTTGCGATCCAATGGTCGATTGAATCATTTGGTCACAGGCTGTTTGATCAGCGTCTTTATATCCTGAATATATAAGATGGGGGTCATTAAATATTGGACGAGCACTGAAAGTCGTCCCTAACATGAATCCGTCGCAGTTCTTGAAAGAACGCGATGGGGACTGGGCCAAAGCCAGACCGCCGAAAAGAGCGGCGCCCGATCGAGGCCGCGAATGCCTCTCGGAGATAAATGGGCAAGCCTGGCAGACGCAGGCCGTCACGTGTCCGCTGTGGTGCCAACCGTGGCTAATGGGAGATAAGATCATGGAAGTGAGCAGGCGTTCCGCATTCAAACTGCTTGGGGCGGGTATCGTGCTGGTAGCCGCCCCGCGGATCAGCTTCGGCCAGGAAGCGAAGGCACTGGTCGTGGCGCTCGACGAAGTTCCCCGGCAATTGGATCCGCTGCTTTACCAAACCAATCCGGGCTATCGGGTCATGCAGAATATCTACGATACGCTGCTGACCGTCGATTACGCAGGAGACGGCGCCATCAAGCCGGCGCTGGCCGAAAGCTGGAAAAGGGTCGACGGACGCACGATCGACCTCACCTTGCGCGAGGGCGTGCGGTTTCATGATGGTTCCCCCCTCACGGCAGAAGACGTCGTCTTCAGCTTTGGGCCGGAGCGCCGCACGGATCCGAATTCCCCCGGTTTCGGCACGGCCCAGCAGTTTCTGAGCGCAATCGATACGGTCGAAGCTGTCGATGATCGCACGATCCGCGTTAAATCCTCGGTTGATGACCCGGCGCTGGAATTGCGCCTGTCGGCCTGGGGCAGCCAGATCGTCAAGAAGGCGGCCTTCGAAGCCGCAGGCGGATTCGAAGGTTTTGCCCGGGCTCCGGTTGGGACGGGCCCGTTCTCGGTGGCCTCCTTCACCGCTGATGCGGTCGAATTGCAGGCATTTGCCGACTACTGGGGCGGAACTCCCGACATCACCCGGCTGACATACCGCCTTGCCCCGGAACTCTCCTCTCGCATTTCCGGCCTCGTGAGCGGGGATTTCGGGATCATCGCCGATGTGCCGCCAGATCAGTTCGGACCCATCCAGGGCGACCCGGAACTCGAGATCGTCGGAGGCACGGTAGCGAGCATACGTGTCATCAAGTTCGATACCCGCAATGAAACGCTGAAGGACCCGCGTGTCCGCAAGGCATTGGGGTTGGCCATTGATCGCAAGGCGATCGTCGATGCTCTATGGGCCGGGCTCGTCAGCATTCCCAACGGGCATCAGCTGCCTGCCTTTGGTGCTTTGTACGATCCGAATCGGCCGGCCTATCGCTACGATCCCGAGGAGGCGAAAAAGCTGCTTCAGGAAGCCGGCTACAATGGCGAGGCCATACCTTACCGCGTTCGTGTGGCTGCCTATGGCCCGGAGCTGGCGACCGCGGAAATCGTCGTGGCAATGTGGCAAGCGGTCGGCGTCAAAACCGATATGCAAATCGTCGAGAACTTCGGCCAGATGATGCAATATCCGGGGACGGGCATGCGCAACGGCGTGGATCCGATCCTCGTTCCCGATCCGCTCTTTGGGCTTTGGCGCTCCTACAACGAGTCTGAGCGCGAGGTCTGGTCCAACGAAGAGTTCTACAAATGGGGACACGTGCTGGAAGCGAGCCTCGACCCGGCAGAACGCAAGGAAGCGTTCAATCACATGATGGATATCTTCGACGAAGATCCCCCGGCGATCATCCTGCACACGATGGGCGTGTTCTACGGCAAACGGCGCAACGTGCAATGGGAGCCGATACCATCGGTCTACATGGACTTCCGCAAAGCCCAGATCGTCTAATTTCGTTCACCAGCTGCTGTAATGGGTCTCTCAATGACGATAGACGCAACCGATGATCGGATTTGTCGGGTCGAGAATCTCGGTATTGCGATAGGCGGGGCAACGCCCGTTCCGCTCGTGAAAGACGTTTCGTTCGAAATCCGGAGAGGGGACTATTTCGCTCTTGTCGGCGAAAGCGGTAGTGGCAAGAGCCTCACATGTCATTCCATGATGAGGCTCTTGCCATTCCAGCCCAAGATCGATGGCAGGATCATCATCGATGGGCAGGACGTCTGGTCTCTCAATCACAAGCAGCTGGTGAACTTCCGACGCAAGTCCGTCGGCATGGTCTTCCAGGATCCGTTGGCGGCACTGAATCCGGTGCGCACCATTGGCTCCCAGATCCTCGAGACGCTGAAGATCTACTATCCCAATGCCGACGACGACGAGTTGCGCAATCGTGCGATTCAGGCCTTGCGCGAGGTGCACATCCCTGAGCCCGGCGCGCGTCTCGGGGTATACCCGCATCAGCTTTCAGGCGGCCTGAACCAGCGCGTGATGATCGCACTCGCCCTTCTCGGCGAGCCCAAGTTCCTCATCGCCGACGAACCCACCACCGCGCTCGACATGAGCGTACAAGCGGAAGTGCTCGACCTGATCGATGAATTGCGCCGCAAGAACAATCTTACGGTTCTTCTCGTCACACACGATCTGGGCATCGTGCGTGATCGCGCAACCGACATCGCCGTCCTACAGCTTGGCAGAATCGTGGAGCAGGGGCGCACGGCCGAGATCGTCCGCGCGCCCAAGGCGGCCTATTCCAAGGAGCTGTTCGAAGCCTCCTCGGTCGAATGGCCCGGGCGTAACGAAAAGACCCGCAAGGCAACGCCCGTCTGCCTTACTTTCGACCGAGTGAACAAGACCTTCTTCGCGTCGAAGCGCGACCGCAGGAACGGCGTCGGCATCCCCGCGGCGAAGGATCTCTCCTTCACCGTGCGCCAAGGCGAGATCGTCGCGCTGATCGGCGAAAGCGGCTCGGGAAAGACGACGGCGGCCAAGATGGCGATGGGGCTCGAGAAGCCCGATTCCGGCGCGATCATCGTTCACTCCTCCCCACGCGATGCCAGCAAGAAGCTCAATATGCAGATGGTGTTCCAGCATCCGCGGGATTCACTCGATCCCCTGATGCGCGTGGAGGACCAGCTCCATGAGGTCCTCAAAGTGCACGGATGGCGGGATCGCGCAGTGCGGCAGGAACATATCCTGAAGACAATCGCGGATGTCGGGCTGGGAGCGCATGTGCTCGGTCGGCGCCCGACCTATTTGAGCGGCGGCGAAGCGCAGCGCGTGGTCATCGCGCGGGCACTTCTTCTCGAGCCCGACATGCTGATCGCCGACGAGCCGCTCTCGGCGGTTGATGTACGCATCCAGAAACATATCCTCGAATGCCTGCAGCGCCTGCGTGACCGCCTGGGCATCGCCATCCTGCTGATTACGCACGACCTCCGCGTCGTGTTCGAGATTGCCGACCAGGTTGTGGTGCTGCGGCACGGCCGCGTCGTTGAGGACGTTCCGGTTTCGATGTTCGCCGATGGCGCGCGCGATGCCTATACGCAAATGCTGATCGAGGCCGTCCCCGGCAAAATCCGCAGCTCAAAGCAGGGCCGCGGCGCTGCAATGACCGCGGCCTTTCCCGGCGGGGCGGCAATGGTGACAGGGTGATACGATGACTTTGGCCCTTCGAATTCTTCGCGGTTTTCTTTCCCTCTGGCTGATCGTCACGCTCGTTTTCGTCGCGCTCCGGGCCACCGGAGATCCGATCACGGCGATCTTCGACCCTGACAACACGCCCAAGGCAGCGCTCGAAGCCTACCGCCAGCAATGGGGATACACAGGTACCGTTTTCGACCAGTACCTCGTCTATATCAGCAACATCCTGCACGGCGAGTTCGGCTTCTCCTCGATGAGCAACCGCGACGCCTATTCGGTGGTGATGGAGCGCCTCCCCGCGACCCTGCAACTCGTCGGCTGCAGCGCATTGCTGATGATGGCGATCGGCATTCCCGTGGGCGCCGTCGCAGCTCTCAATTCCGGTGGGCGCCTCGACCGTTTCGTGATGACCTTCTCCACGGTGGGCTTTGCCCTCCCGAATTTCGTTCTCGGCCTGGCACTCATTCTGCTGTTTTCCGTCAATCTGCGGCTGCTGCCTTCCAATGGCATCGGTACCGCCGCACACCTGATCATGCCGGTGCTGACGATCGGCATCTCCAAGGCGGCGATCTTCACCCGTTTCGTCCGCTCAGCGATCCTGGATGCGCTCAAGCTCACCTGCGTGACCTCGGCCCGTGCGCGTGGGGTAAGCGAATGGCAGATCTTCTGGCATCACGTCATCCCAAACGCGATGCTTCCCCTCGTGACGATCACGCCGCTGCTGGTGGGAGCCATGGTGGCGGCGAGCGCGGTCGTCGAAACCGTATTCGGGTGGCCGGGCGTGGGGCGCCTCATCGTCGAATCCGTGGCGCAACGCGATCTGGCCGTCGTGCAGATGATCGTCATGATGATCGCGCTGGTCATGATCGTGACGAACCTGCTCGTCGATCTTGCCTATTCCAAGCTTGACCCGCGTACGGCCCTGGCGCCAGCGCACTAAGCCGAGGGAGAGAAAGGGATGTCTATAGCAACGATGGTTCGCAAGGGCGGCAGGGATTTCCTGCTGGTACCGCCGGGCGTTCTGCTGGCCATGTTTTGGCTCCTCGCCTGCCTCTCACTCGTCATCGTGCTGCCTCTGGTGTCGCACCTCGACGTCACAGCGATCGACTTGCGTGCCAGGCTTTCGCCGCCCATCGGCTTTGGCGGCGATTGGGCCCACCCGCTGGGCACGGACGATCTCGGACGCGATGTGCTTGCACGTCTCGTCGCGTCGTTGCGCACCAGCCTTGCGATCGCGCTCGGGGCCGTCATCATTTCAGCAACGATCGGCACCCTGATAGGCATTCTCGCCGCGCATTTGCGCGGATGGGTAGACCAGGTCGTGGTTGCCGCCGTCGACGCGCAGGTATCCGTTCCCTTCATCATTATCTCGCTTACCTTGACGGCGATCTTCGGCAACAATCTCTATCTCTTCATCTTCATTCTCGGGATGTTCGGTTGGGAGCGCTACACCCGCCTTGCACGAGCCATGACCATGGCCTCGCGCGGCCGCGGATATGTCCTAGCCATGAGCACGCTTGGTTTTTCCTGGCCGCGCATCTATCTACGGCACGTCCTGCCGAATATCGCCAGTACGCTTCTGGTGACCGCTACCATCACATTCCCGGAGGTGATCCTGCTTGAAACCTCCCTCTCCTTCCTTGGCCTTGGCATCCAGCCGCCGATGACGAGCCTCGGCAACATGCTTGGCTTCGGCCGCAGCTATCTCCTGACCGGCTGGTGGATCGCGGTCGCCCCGGGGCTTGCCATCTTCTTGTGCGCGCTTTCGGTCAGCATTATCGGCGACTGGGCCCGTAGCGTGATCGGGCGCATCTGAGACGGGACGAGATGCAGCAGAAAGGCCCGGCAAATGCCGGGCCTTTTCTTTGGAGCAAGCGCCTTGCTTAGCTAAGCGATCAATTCGCGCAGGCGAGCAACCGCAGCGCCGGGTGCGGAGAGAACGGGAATAGAAAGTTTCGAAGCCAGGGCGGACGTTGCCCGAGAAGTGGAGAAGTGCGCCAGCATTACGGTATCGAACTCTTCGAGCTCTGGCGCATGTTCGGCGATCAGGCGGTTGTGAGTCTCAGCATCACCTGCGCGTAAAGCGGCCATCGCCGGCTCCACGACGATCGTCGTGAGAGTGGCATCGCTGCCGGTCTCCGATACATATTCCTTGAATTCGGCCTCCATCGTCACCACTGCCGGGCGAAAGGTCGCCACCATCGCGATCTTGCGCCCTTGCGTGACTGCGGCACGGAACATCGCCTCATTGGGCTTGAGCACGGGTATCGGCAATTCGCGCCCCATCTGCTCGATGGCGGGCCCGAATGCCGAGCAGGTAACCAGGATGGCATCGGCTCCCGTCGAGTAGCCATATCGCCCAAAAGCGACGAACCGCTCGATCAGCGCATCGGTGAGGTCTTCGGACTTGGCCCGGTCGGGGCTCAAACTGTCATCAAGCAGGTTGACAAGCTCCGGCTCCGGCCAGAGCTCGGCAAAGGCTGCCTTGACGGGATCCACCGCGACCGGGGTCGCATGAAGCAGTACGATTCTGGGTTTGGCTGCCATCGAAATCCTCCCAATGCCACCACGGCCAACACGCTCTTTAGGCGTATTCCCAACGGAAGCTTGTCCGCTCAGAATCGCACCGCCAGCCCACGCGCCAGATATGCCTCGCGCGCGGCCGGCGTGGTCAGGGCTGAGATGAACGCTTCCGCTCCTGCGCGGTCCTTTGCCTCCGAGAACACCGCGGCAGAAAAATCGGTTGTCTGCTGCACTTCCGCAGGGAACGGGCCGACTATATCGATGCCCTCAACGGCTCGCAGCTCGCTCATTTGCTGGATGGCCAGCACCGCCTCTCCATCGCGAACCTTCTCTCCCGTCAATCCGGCGGGAATGACGAGGCTCTTTGCGCGGATCTCTTCTCCGATGCCAAGCCGGTCTATGAGCTTCTCGAAATAGATCCCGCTTGCACCCGAACGGGAATAGACGATCGAAGGCGTTCCAAGCAGCAGGGCTTTCAAGGAAGCGACGTCCGACGGCGCGGCAAGGCCGGTGCCGCGCTTCACCGCGATTCCGAACTCGGCCTGGACAATCGGCCTGCGGGTCGAACCCTCGATAAGGCCTTGCGCCTCGAGCTCGTCCAGCGGCCCGTCGATGGCAAAGATGCCGTCGGCGCGCTCGCCCGCTTCGATCCGCTTCATCAGCGCTGCCGTAGGATCCCAGATGATCTCCGGCGCCGCTTGGCCAATCCGCCACAACAAATCCTTGACTGCATCGACGATCACCAAGGCGCACATGAAGCGCGTGTTCGCCATCCTGCTCTCCCTAGTCCATGGCGATGTGCGCCCTTAAGGACGCACACAGAGCCATTGAATGCGCATCCTGATTCCGAAAACCAACTCGGGCTTTCCAAGGCCTTCGCTGGCTGCTTCGCCTATTCGATCTCGATCGTGTATGGCGCCGCCTTCAGTCGGTCATCGATCCAGGTGCGATCGACAGTGCCGTTACGCACGCGTTCGCGCTGGGCGTTCTCGCCCTGGTAGCGCTTGTAGGACTCGGCATAAAGCTCCTCGACCTGATCGTAGGGAATGCAGATCACCCCGTCGTCATCGCCAAGCAACAGGTCGCCCGGCTCTATCACCATTCCGGCAATGCTGATCGGGACGTTGATGTAGCCCGGCCCATTCTGGAACGGGCCCCGAAGCGTCACCCCCGTGGCGTAAACCGGAAACGGATGGTTCCTTACATGACCTGAGTCGCGGATCGCGCCGTAAATTACGACACCGCCGAGGCCGCGGGTTTCCGCGTGGGTGAGCATCATTTCACCGACAATGGCGTTGTCGAGCGTCCCCCCTGCATCCACCACGATGATGTCCCCGGGGTGCGCGAGATCGATCGCCTTATGGACGAAGAGATTGTCACCCGGGCGCGTCTTGACCGTGTAGGCGGGACCCGCAAGCACCGTGCCGCCGGCGTGCATCGGGCGAAGCTGCGCTCCACCCGCCTGAATGCGGACCATGCAGTCTCCCACCACCGCTGCAGGAATTTCACGGAACTTATCGACCATCCCGGCGCTCACGCGCCGGCTGGGCTGCTTGATTTTGAGGCTGACCATCTCGCTCTCTGCCACTCTTGTCTGCGGCGCAGCTGCGCCGGGAAACGCACCTTCAGGTGCGGCTTTCGTGGTTGTATCCGGCCACAGAACCAGCCTGAAAATACAATTTCCTGAGGCAGGGCCATAGAATTTCTGTATAGTCAGCAGCATGAACGGCATTCTCGATTTTCGCCGCCTCAGATATTTCCTGGCGATTGCCGACTGTGGCTCCATATCGGCCGCGGCGCGTCTGCTGAACGTCGCCCAGCCAGCACTCAGTTATCACATGTCGGAAATGGAGCGGCTTTTGGGACAGCCGCTGTTCGATCGCAGCCGGGAAGGAGTCAGGCTGACCGAAGCCGGGGGCGCGCTTCGCCGATATGCACGCGAAATCATCGACAAGGTGGATGAAGCCGAGACGGCCCTGCAGGGGCTTACGCGAAAGCGAAAAACCACCAGACGCATACGCATTGCGGTCATCTCATCCCTTGCCGCCGACCTGGTCCCGATCCTTCTGGAAACCATGGCGCGAGAGTGCCCGGATGTCATCCTCCGTATCAGCGAGGGCGGCACGCGCGAGATCGAGCAAAAGCTTGAGCGCAACGAAACCGATCTTGCGGTTTATCTGACCAGCACGCACCGGCCCGGCGAGCAGCCATTGGCGACAGAGCAATTGTATTTCCTCGCTCCTGCTGCCGAGGGACCGGAGAATGAAACCATCACGCTTCGGGAAGTCGTCCGAAACCGGCTCGTGCTGCCCGCCTCCGGCAATCCCCTCCGCAGCTTTGTCGAGACAGCCGTGCGCCAGAACGGACTGTCGCTCGACATAGTTCTGGAGATCGACGGCTGGCGTTCGCGCCAGAGCGCCGTGCTCAAGGGAATTGGATGCACAATTCTTGGCGCGCATTCGGTCGCTACAGAAAATCTCGAGGGACTTGTTGCGCGTGAGATCGTCTCCCCGCGCCTTTTCCGGCCGATTTATCATGGCGTAAGGCGGGATCTGGACCCGGAGCTGGCGGCCAGCATGACAACGGTCTTGAAGTCCGCCCTGCGCGCTCTGGGATTACATGCCCCGAGGAATGGATAAGCCGCTTCTTTATAGCTATGGTCATCAAGAATAAGTCGCCAGAAACTTATTCATTATTGAGAAAGAATGATTTGTTCGGGAGAGGAACGAAACATGCTACGCTTCGACGCCAACCTGACCACCATGTATGCAGACCTGCCATTGCTTCAGGCCATGGCGGCCGCCCGTGCAGATGGTTTCGAAGCTGTCGAGTGCCGCTCGCCTTTCTTCGAGCCAAAGGAAAAAGTGGCCGAAGCTTTAACCGAACTCGGCCTCAAGCTCGTTCAATTCAACTGTCCAATGGGCGATTTCGCCGCCGGCGAACGCGGTATTGCCTGTCTTCCGGGTCGGGAGGATGAGTTTCGAGCCTCGATTGCGCTGACCATCGAATATGCAGAGGCTCTCGGCTGCAAGCAGGTCAACTGCATCGCAGGCATCAAGCCTGCGGGACGGAGCGATGCCGAACTGGAGGCCATTTTGGTCTCCAATCTCAAATACGCCGCGCAGCGGCTCGCGGAGATTGGGGTGAAGCTGCAGGTCGAGCCGCTCAATCCAATCGACAATCCAGGTACGTTCCTCACGACCACGGCCGAATTCGAACGCATCTACGACAAGGTAGGCGAGGACAATCTTTATCTTCAGTACGACTTCTATCACATGCAGATCGTCCAGGGCGATCTGACGCGCACTTTCGCGCGCTTGAAGGACCGTATCAACCATGTCCAAATCGCCGACAATCCTGGCCGACATGAGCCCGGCACCGGCGAAATCAACTATTCATTCATCCTGGCTGAACTTGAGCGACAGGGATATTCGGGCTGGGTAGGCTGCGAATACATACCTCGGACCACCGCTCGGGAAGGTCTCGGCTGGATGGAACGACATTATTCCAACGCGGCGGCAGCAAGGCGCTAGACTAGCAGGCTGCCGGTCCTGTCCCACGGTTCGTGATACGAGCAGCCTCGATGGACCCCATTCCGCTTTGCTGGACAATGCCCGCCCTATTGGAGGGTCAATTCACTTCCAGGCAGACGGGAGTATGCCCCGAGCGAAGAAAACCAAGCTTTGCAGCAGCGGCTTTCGACAGATCGAGAATACGCCCGCGGACAAACGGTCCGCGATCATTGATGCGCACCACGATAGCCTTCCCGTTCCGGCGATTGATCACCTTCACCTTGGTTCCAAACGGAAGGTTGCGATGCGCAGCCGTCAGCGCAGATGGGTTCATCCGTTCACCTGACGCTGTTTTAGATGTGAGCGCGTACCACGACGCACTGCCGCACTGAGCCTGGGCTGCTTCTGGCGCAAAAGCAAAGATCATCACAGCGGCAAGGGTGGCACCCTGCCGGCGCAGAAAGTACTTCATCATATACGACCCCCAAACGAGATAAGGATCTCTTAAAAACGAAATGCGGCAGAGAATCGGCAATAGTGGGAAATAGAATCGGATAGGCTCGGCGGGAGAGTACCGGTGCGCTTTCTATATTTTTCTTAACTCAAATTCACTGTAGTATTAAACCGATTTACAATATGTGTATTTGGGGTCGAAGACGACCCGATCCGCTGAGGGGAACGGGGGCAAGGGAACCGTCCCTTAATCAGTGATGTTCTTTATACGAGAAGGGATGCGGAATAGGAGCTTGACGATGAGTACACGTCTTCTAATGGCAGCTGCCGCATTCGGAGCCATGCTGGCTCTGCCCAGCATGGCAGCAGCGGCCAATGCTTTCACGACCGGCAATGTCAACATGCGTGCCGGCCCGAGCACACAATATCCGAGAGTGATGACACTTCCTCGTGGAGCCTCTGTGGAGGTCTATGGCTGCACGAATGGCTGGAGGTGGTGCGATACGAACTGGCGCGGCTATCGCGGCTGGGTCAGCGCCTCCTATTTGCAAATGATGTACCGCGAACGCAGGGTTTATGTTCCCGAATACGCGCCTCGCTTGGGTCTGCCTGTCATCTCGTTCGAGTTCGGTTCCTATTGGGACCGCTGGTATCGGGACCGGCCCTGGTACCGCGAGCGCGACCGCTGGAGCCGCGGCGACTGGGATCGCGGACGGTGGGCGCGTGACCGTGATCGGGATCGCTGGGAGCGTGATCGCGATCGGGGCCGCTGGGAGCGTGATCGCGAGCGTGACAGAGTGCGCGTAGAGCCCCGTCCAGAAGGTGAGAGGCCGGGCGTCATGATCGGCGGTGATCGGGTGATTCCCACTCCGCGATCTGAAGGCATCGTCATCTGCCCGCCGGCTCTTGCCAGACAGGGCAGCTGCTGAGCCAATAGGTACGGCTTGCGCCGTTCGCATGCAGAACGGCGCGGCCGCCTGGTTTTAAGAGCCGTTGCTGATCCGCTCGAAGGATGCGAGGCGCCTGCATGCGAATAGCAGGCGAACGAATAGATTCTGGCGCGGTCGGTTCCGGGAAACGGGCTATGCCCGGCTGTACCAACAGTTACCAATGCGAGGAAAATAACCAGAAAAACCAGCGATTTCTGGTGCCCAGGAGAGGACTCGAACCTCCACGCCTCGCGGCACACGGACCTGAACCGTGCGCGTCTACCAATTCCGCCACCTGGGCTAGGTGCGCAGCCGATGTAAGCGGCAGCGCGCCGGCTGTCAACGCGCTTTATTTGTTTTTCATCAATGCCGATCAGCCGGCGGGCTGTGATCGCCGTCGGACGATCTCATAAATGATCGCGCCGATGATCGTCACGGCAATCATGACGAGCGCCAGAGCATTCACCGCGGGCGTCAGCCCCGTTCTCACCTTCGTGGCTATATAGACTGTGAGAGGCGTATCAAAGCCGCGGACGAAAAGCGTGGTGTTATAATTTTCGATCGACTGCAAGATGGCGAGGAAACCGGCCGCGAACAAAGCGGGCTTCAGGAATGGCAGCATCACGCGCCGGAACATCATGAACCTCGAGGCACCGAGGCCGATGGCAGCCTCCTCCTGCGTCCGATCGAAGCGCTGCAAGCGCGCGGCGACCAGGAGCATGACATAACAGATGATGAAACTTGCTTGCGCGAGCACGATAAGGAAGATGCCCCCGCCGACGCCGAGCTGACGCCAGAGCACCAGGGTCGCAATACCGATGACCACGCCGGGCGTGAGCAGAGGCGAAACCATCACGGCGTAAAGAAAGCTGCGCGCCCGCGCATGGAGGCTGGTGAGCAAAAGGGCTGCCGCAGTGCCGATCGGAAGCGCCACCGCCACGACGAAGAAGGCGACGATGACCGAGGTCCAGAGCGAACGCCACATGCCGGTATCCGCTGCCAGCTGGTTGAACCAATCAAGCGTGGTGCCCTGCCAGGGCGTGATGGTAGGAAAGCGGCTCGTGTTAAAGGTAGCAGCCACCATGATCGCAAGCGGCGCGAAGAGATAAACGAAGAACGCCACAAAATAGAAGCCGAAAAGGCCGCGAGCGATGCGGTCGGCCGCGTTCATTTCGCCACGTCCGTCAGGTTCACGCGGAAGATCCGCAGCGTGACGAGCACGACGGTGAGACACAAGACCAGAAGCACCAGGGCATACGCGGCGCCCCTGTTCCAATCTCCGCCCTCGAAGAACCAGTTGTAGATGATCTCGGTGAACCATCGGCTACCGGGCGCGCCAAGAAGCGCCGGCGCCACATAGCTTCCCGCAGCCAGCATGAAGGTGAACACACAGCCCGTCGCTATTCCCGCCTTCGCATGCGGGATGACGACGCGCCAGTGAGTGCGCCAGGTGGATGCGCCGAGGTCCCGAGCCGCCTCGATCTGCGACCGGTCGAGTGATTCGATCGAGTTGTAGATCGGGAAAAGCATGAAGAGGATATAGGCGTAGACCATACCTGCCAGCACCCCCACATCGCCATACCAGCGCACCGGCTGGTCGATGACGCCAAGCGAGAGAAGCAACGCATTCAAAGGGCCGCGAAAGGCCAGCAGGATGTACCAGGCAAGCGTGCGCAGCACCTCGTTTATCCAGAAGGGGATCGTCAGCGCAAGCAGAACCACCGCGCTGCGGTTGGGCGTCGCGCTCTGGGCAAGCCAGTAAGCCAGCGGATAGCAGACCACGAGCGTGAGGAACGCGACAAGCGCGCTGGCCCACACGGTCTTGAAGAAGATCGCCCGATGGACGCTCTCATTAGCAAGATAGAGGATATTGTCGAGCGAATAGACGTCGCGCGGACCACCGATGTCGGCCGGCGGCAGATTGGGCCGCAGGGCATAATCGATCATCATCAGATTGGGCGCAAGCACCATGCCCCCGAGCCATATGGCGACCAGCGCCAGAAAGAGCGTTCCCATTCCGCTGCCGAAGCGCCGGTAAAGCTCATTCATCGGGGAGGACCACCGCATTTTCGTCGCGGAAGCTGAAGCTTGCCGGCACCCCTATGGCGGGTGCACTGGCGAGTTCCGTACTGGGAATGGAAGCGATTAGCGCAATCCCGTTTTCCAGCCTGCCATAGGCGAGGGCGAAAGCGCCCTCGAAATCGATGCGGTCGATGGTGGCCGTCAGGCAGTTCGCGCCTTCTTCACCATGCGCCAACGCTTCGGGCCGGACATAGAGCTTTGCCGAAGCTCCGGGCGAAAGGCCGTGGCCGATGCGGCCGCGCAAACGACCTTCCGCGGTTTCGACAATGGCCATACCACCATCAAGGGAAATAACCCGGCCGGAAATCGCGTTGGTCTCGCCCACGAAGCGCGCCACAAAGGGGGTTGCCGGATCGTCGTAAAGCTCGCGCGGGGAGCCCACCTGCTGCAGGACGCCCGCACTCATCACGGCCACCCGGTCGGACATGGCGAGCGCCTCCGACTGGTCGTGCGTGATGTAGATGAAGGTGACGCCGGTCCGCTTCTGAAGCGCACGAAGCTCAGCCCGCATACGCTGCCTCAGCTTGAGATCGAGCGCCGAGAGCGGTTCGTCCAGCAGCAAGACTTGAGGCTCCACTGCAAGCGCGCGTGCAATGGCTACGCGCTGCCGCTGCCCGCCCGAGAGTTCGCCCGGCATGCGCTCGCCAAAGCCCTCGAGCGCGACCAGTTTGAGAAGCTCTTCCGCCTTGGCCTTCCGCGCCGGCTTCGCCACGCCGCGTGCTTCGAGCCCGAAGGCGATGTTTTCCCAGACCGGCATCAGCGGAAAGAGGGCGAGGGACTGGAAGATCATCGCGGTGGGACGCTGGTCTGGCCCCAGCCCCTTCATGTCGCGGCCACCGATCAGGATCTTGCCTTCAGTCGGCTGCAGGAAGCCAGCGATCATGCGAAGGATGGTCGTCTTGCCGCAGCCGGAAGGCCCAAGAATGGAAAAGAACTCGCCGCCTTGAACGGTGAGGGAGACATCGGTGACGGCACGGGTTCGGCCAAAGGCCATGCCGACATGTTGGAGCTCTACGGAATGCGACATCGTTGCCCGAAATGTGGCGAGGGCGGTTTCCCGCCCTCGTTTGCGGCGTCAGGCCGAGAGGAACCGATCCTGGTATTCATTGCGCTTGGCAACGAACCAGTTCTCCTGGATCGGCCACCACCAGAGCTTCTCGAGCGCATCGCCCGGGTAGGCTGCTGCAAAGAAGGCCTTGGCTTGTTCTGAGATGTGCTGCTCCGCGCCAACGGCTGTCGAGTTGATCGAGGTGGCATTCGTGTACATGGCGCCAGCTTCCGGCGTCAGGAACCAGTTGATGAATGCATAGGCCTGATCGAGATTCTGTGCCCCCTTGGGAATGGCCACGCCCTCCATCCAGGTGAGCGCACCCTCTTTCGGCGCGACGAAGCCCACCGGGAGCCCTTCTTTGGCCAGGGCGGCGGCGGTCGAATCCCAGGTCTGACCAATGGCGCAGCCATTGACGCGGAAAGCACCCTGCGCCTCGTTCTCATTGTTCCAGAACTGGGCGATGTTCGCCTTTCGGGCGATGGCCTCGGCGAGGATCACGTCATAGATCTTCACCATGTTTTCTTCGGACTTGAAAGCATCCACCATCGGCATCGGCAGCTTCCCTTCCGCCTCCAGCCAAAGGCCGAGACCAACCAGTCCCGAATGGGCGCGTACCGTCGCCTTGCCCTGCATCTCTGGCTTCCAGATATCGCCGTAGGAGGCGGTGCCGTATTCGAGCGGCGCCTGATCCTTGTCGAAGGCAATCGCCTCCGTGCCCCAATCGGTGGGCACCTGGTAGCGCTTGCCATCGACCACGGCGCCGAGATTCTTGGAATTCTCCCAGGCGCTCGGCAGGCATTTCGCCACGTCAACCTTGGATTCGTCGATCGGCTGTACAAGATCGAATTCGACATAGTTCGGCACGCGGTCGACGGTCGGCCATATGATGTCAAAACCGCCGCCATTGTTGGCGCGTAGCTGATTGAGGAGTTCGTCATTCGTGCCGTAGGGCGTGTAGTTCGCCTTTATGCCCGTTGCCTGTTCGAACGCGCCGAGCATCTCATCATTGAGGTAGCCTGCCCAGGCGAAGATATTGACCGTTCCGGAAGAGCCCTGCGCGTAGCTACGCGAGATGAAGGGGGCAGCCAGCGCCAGGCCTGCGATGGAAGCCACGCCCTTGGTAAAATCACGCCGTGTGATCGATTGCATTGGTAAGTCTCCCCTTCAACCCGTTGCTTGGTGCGCGCAGCGGTTACGCCCGTCATGTTACACCGAGATGAAAGAGGGGCAACGAAAATACGTGAAGGCGGAGGAAAGCCGGCAAAGCACCGCTTGAGAAAAGCAGAAGGGCCGCGGCCCTAGCCCGCGTTAGCGGCATCTTCCCGGGCGATCTCCGACCAGCCATCACGCTGTGCGAGCATTGCGCGCAGATAGGCGACATTCGCCTGCGCCTGCTCGGGTGAAAGTTCCCGGCGGGCGATCGCCTCCGCTTCGGCGAAGCGGCCCTGAAGGCCCACGACCAGTGCCAGATTTTGCCGGACCCGGCTGTCCGCGCCGGGCGCAGCGGCGGCCTTGCCCATATATATCTCAGCCGTCCTGAGGTCCCCTTGCAGCAGATAGGACATGCCGAGATTGGAAAGGACAGAGGCTTCGTTCGGCTGCAGGTCGAGAGCCCGCCGATAGAGCGCGCGCGCTTCTTCGGGCTTTGCCAGCTGGTCGAGAATGGCGCCCTCGGCGGAAAGAAGCTTCCAGTCGGGATATTCGGGTGTCTGGGCGCGGCGGATCGCATCCAGCGCCGGCTCGAGCTCCCCAACGGACGCAAGAGCCTTTCCATAGGCAGCCAGCACGTCGCGGTCCTTAGGATGATCGATGGCGAGCTTGCGCATCACCGCCAGAGATTGGTCCGCGCGTCCGCTCATCTGGAGAATGTTCGCATAACGCAGCGCAACGGCCTTGTCTTTTGGATCCCGGATGTAGAGCCTGCCGACGCTGTCGGCCGCTGCTTCGAGTTCGCGCGCCGACATGGCGGCGACGTTCTGCTGCGCGGGCGCTCCGGTCGAGGCTGTGGTGACGTTGCTGACCTTGTTTCGGGCCGTTTGGGCACACCCAACCAGCATTCCAGCGAGAACCAGGGCAACCGCCGTCGAGACGATTCTTCCCCTCCGCACCGCCCCTTGCATCTGCTGCCCCCGTGGTGGATTTCCGGCGAACGCTGCCTTTCCCTCGCAAGAAGTAATCTGTTAACCCTAATGGAATGTTAATCCCGACGCCGACCAGGAACCCGTCATGCCCTTGACCCTCGTGGACCATAGAGCCCCCGCTTCACTGCCCGTTTTTCTGGTCGCCGGAAAAGCCATCGAAGAATCGGGTGCCGATGCAGCTGCTTGCGCCTGGGCGCGCGGGAACGGATTTTCGGGATCGGAAGGCGCCGTGCTCACGATTCCCCGTCCCGATGGTGCGTTGGCGGGGGCCTTCTTCGGCATAGGCAGCAATGGATCTTCGCCGCTGATTTACGGCAAGCTCGCGCGCACGCTTCCGGAGGGCGAATGGCATTTTGCCACGCCGCCGAAAGATCCTGCTCTTGCAGCTTTGGCGCTTCTCCTCGGGAGCTATGCCTTTACCACCTATGGAGCGAAGGCGACGGCGGCTATCCGTTTCGCCGCGCCCGAGGGGGCAGATGCGGAAGGGGCCCGCCGGGTCGCACAGGGCGTCTTCCTTACGCGCGACCTGGTCAATACGCCAACCAACGACCTGGGGCCGGATGCATTGGAGCGCGTCGCGCGGGAACTGGCCGAACAGCATGGCGCAAGCTTTTCCTCGGTCGTGGGCGAAGATCTCCTGGCCCAAAACTTTCCGATGATCCATGCGGTGGGCCGTGCAGGTGCCATCGCGCCAAGGCTCATCGATCTTTGCTGGGGCGAGGAATCCGCGCCGAAGGTGACGCTCGTCGGCAAGGGTGTCTGCTTCGATACCGGCGGCCTCGACATCAAGACTGCAAGCGGCATGCTTCTCATGAAGAAAGATATGGGTGGGGCGGCCAACGTGCTTGGCCTCGCCTCCATGATCATGGATGAGAAGCTGCCGATCCGGCTTCGGGTGCTTATCCCCGCCGTCGAAAACTCAATCGCGGGGAATGCCTTCCGCCCTGGCGACGTTCTGAAGAGCCGCAAGGGCATCACGGTCGAGATCGGCAATACGGATGCCGAAGGGCGGCTGATCCTGGCCGATGCTCTGGCGCTTGCCGATGAGGAGGAACCGGAGCTTCTGGTGGATATGGCAACGCTCACAGGGGCGGCGCGCGTCGCCCTGGGACCCGATCTGCCGCCCTTCTATACGCGCGACGACCTCTTTGCTTCCGCGCTGGCCGCAGCCGCCGAGCAAACGGCCGATCCGCTCTGGCGCATGCCGCTCTGGCAGCCCTATGCTGAAAAGCTTCGCTCGCGGATCGCCGACATCAACAATGTCACGAGCGACGGCTTTGCGGGATCTGTCACGGCGGCTCTGTTCCTGCAGCGCTTCGTCGAGAAGGCAGAGACATGGGCCCATTTCGACATCTTCGCCTGGAGCCCCGCCGAGAAGCCCACCTGCCCGGTCGGCGGCGAGGCACAGGGCATAAGGGCGCTCCTTGCGGTTCTGCGGGAACGCTACCGATAGAACGCTACCGATAGAGCTTTCGCCGCGCGAGGGAACGGCTTAATGATACGGGACCGAAACGAATTCGGACCCCTTCATGCCGATCGCGTTGCGACCCATTCAGGCGCTCAGGCTTTGGCAGCAGGTCTGCCTGGCCGAAGTTCGAAACGACATGCCGGATCTAAGCGAGCGGCAGATCGCCATCCTGCTGACCATCTATCTCGACCCGCCGCCGCACACGGTGCGCGGATTGGCGGAAAGGTTGAAAGTGACCAAGCCCGTGATTACACGTGCGCTCGATACAATGGGGGCCTTGAAGCTCGTGTCTCGCCATCGCGACGATCATGATCGTCGTAACGTCCTTATCCGCCGCACCGTCGAAGGAGCGCTCTTCGTAGAGCGTTTCGGAGACGTGATCGTTGCCCGCGCCGAGGAACTTCCACTGTGAACACGCTTGATCGCCGCCTGAATGCGTTCCGCCCCGATCTCGCCGATGAGCGGCTCAAGGGAAAGGTCGAAGCCTCCCGTTTCGTATCAGGAGTTCCGGCCGTCATTGTTGCGCCCGTGGCTGACGTCCATTCTGCTCCCGATCCGTCGGCGGGCATCGACACGCAATTCCTCCATGGCGATGATGTGCTCGTCTTCGAAAGGAGGGACAGCTGGGCCTGGATTCAAGGGGAACGGGATGGATATGTCGGGTATGTACCGGAAGCCGCGCTCGGCGCGATCGGTCCCATGCCCACGCATGTGCTGGCCGTCCCGCGCAGCTTCGTCTATCCCGAGCCGGAGCTAAAGACCCCACCGCACGCAGCCCACAGCATGGGGGCACGCTTTTCAGTCGACGGCGAGGTGGAAAAGCGCGGAACGCGCTACGCGCTCCTGGCATCGGGCGGAGCCGTGATCGCAAAGCACCTCCGGCCGATCGGGGAAGTGACGGCGGATTATGTCTCGGTGGCCGAGAAATTCCTGAACACGCCCTATCTCTGGGGTGGGGCGAGCGGATTCGGGATCGATTGCTCCGGGCTGGTTCAGCTTTCTATGTTCATGGCCGGCCACAAGACACCGCGCGACACAGATATGCAGGCGGAGCGCATCGGCTCTCCCCTCAATCCGGAGGACGGTCTGAAACGCGGTGACCTGGTGTTCTGGCGTGGGCACGTGGCCATAATGACGGATACCGAAACCATCCTCCACGCGAATGGCTACACCATGACCGTTTCCCAGGAGCCACTTGCAGAGGCGATCAGCCGAATCGAGCCGCTTTACGGAAAGCCGACCGGCTTCCGCAGGCCCGAACTCTAGTCAGCGCTCGTCGCCCGTAACGAAGATCGTCGCGCTATCGTCCGAACTGAATTCCACGGCCACCACATCCTGCAGCAGGATCTCCCGCGAATCGATCGCGTGATAGAACATGGCGCTGCCCTCGATGGAATCGCGGAGAGCCTCGATGTCTTCCTCGTGCTCTTCAATGGCCTTTTCAATCGCTCCGCTTCCCTTCCCCAGATCGGGAAGGAAAACGATTTCGAGCGCATTGACCGTAAACGCCTTGCGCACGCGCTCGGCGCTGTCCTGCGTCATCTCGATGGCAGCGAGAATACGCTCGACCTGCGCGTTCTTGGTGGTTTCCTCGGTCTTCACATCGGAACCGACAATGGCGTCAATGGATTCCTGGCTTTGCAAGCCCTGAGCGAGCGGCGGCTGCGACAAGGGCGGAAGGACGAACGCAAGCGCCGCCGCGAGAAACAGCGCTCTTTCGGCTGAGCCCAGCAAAACGGGCCGATGGATATCCGCGCGAAGCATCCTTCCTCCTTGCGACGAACAGCTTTGACCGCAACGGCAAGAACATGAAAGTGTTCCAAACCGCGTGCGGGCGAATTCCTTCAAAGGATTATGTCAGCGTTGCGGCGGCAGCTTGCAACCCGCTCCGCATTCGGAAGATCATTGGTGTCGATCCACTCGCGTGCCGCCTTCTCATCACGGCCATGATACCGCCAACGTTCGAGCAGCCTCTTTTCCAGCTCCTGGCGACCCAAATCGAGATAGATGGAAAGGTCGAACATGTCTTGAAGGCCGTTCCAGGGGTCCTCATCGAGGAGCAGGTAATTGCCTTCCACGAGTACGAACCGAACATCACGGTCGATGATTGCTGCCGCGGCGCGCGAGACTTCCATGGAACGGTCGAAAAGCGGGATCGCGATCTCCGGTTCGCGAGCCCGCAGACGTTGCAGCAGAACTCTGAGGCCTCGAAAATCGAATGTCTCCGGAGCGCCCTTGCGGTGCGACAGCCCGCGGGCCCTCAGCACCACATCGTCGTAATGGAAGCCGTCCATCGGGACGATGGCCGCGCTCTCGCCACGCGCGATGAGTTCCGCAGCCAGCCTTTCCGCAAGCGTCGACTTTCCCGAGGCCGGCGGCCCCGCGATCGCCGCCAGGAAGCGCGGCTCGCGGGCGGCACGCGCGACGATCTCATCCGCGAGCCTGCCCGTCATGTCTTCCTGGCTGTTCAGGATCCGAGCCATTGCGGGTAATCGGATACGAGGAGGCGATACGGCTCCTCGTCCTCCTCGATGCTCGAGAAACGGTCGATCGGCTCGGCAAAGATGTTGTCGGTCAGATCGTCATTGACGGTGGAGACCTCGCCGATCAGCACGTCCGACCCTTCGCCCCAGAATTCGTGCCAGACGCCCGGCAAAAGGGTCACGCTCTCACCGGGAGAAAGCCGCAATATGCCTCCCGCATCGAAGCGGCGGACGATGCCGTCGGTGGGCACGGAAACAGGTGCCTCGTAGTCGATGCTGCCATCGGGCGCCGAAGCGTAGAGCTTGATGCAGAGGCTGCCGCCACCGCGATTGATGATGTCTTCCGCCTTTATCGCGTGGCGATGCATGGGCGAGATTTGATCGCGGCGCGAGATCATGATCTTTTCGGCATAAAGCATGCCGCGACCTTCCTTCAGCGCCGCAGCGTCACCATTGCGCACCGTGAAGAGGAAAAGCCCCTTCCTGGCGAAATCCCCTACGCCGTAATCGGTGATATCCCAGCCGAGACGCGCATTGACGATGCCGTCGATTTCCGCGCGGCGCGCCCTCATTTCGTTCGGCGTCCAATCGGCGAAAGGCGGCATGACATAGCCAAACGAGCGGATAAACCCCGCGCCTTCTCGCAAGATGTCGTTGACCTTCGATCGTTTCATCGCAAGCTCCTCCTCCTTGTGAACGCGGGATTGCCATGCGCCCTATAGAGCTGTGGACCGCTTCTAGAACGCCTTGAAGGTGAGTGTGGTCAGCGAGCGGACAATACCAGGCACATTCGCCACGTTCTCGTTGATGAATTTGCCCACATCAACACCGTCGTCGATATAGACCTTCAGAAGAAGGTCGTATTCCCCGCTTGTGGAATAAAGCTCGGACGCGATTTCGCGCTTGTAGATTTCGTCGGCAACCTCATAGGTCTTGCCGGGCACACACCGCAGCTGAACGAAAACAGCTCTCATGACGTCCTTCCCAAAATTTCGGGGTCTTGCGAGAAAGTCGGGCTTGCGCGGCTGCCTGTCAACAGGTTTGGCGGTTGCTTGCGGGGGTGTTAAAGACCCGGCACCGACTTTGCAAGGAAGGGCGATTTGGCGCATAGTCTTTGTCATGAGTGAAACTATGCCGAAGAAGGCAAAATATGAGGAAGAGCTGCGCCGCGCAGGGGTACGGATCACACGCCCCCGCCAGGTGATTCTCGGCATTCTTTCCGAAACGGAAGACCATCCGGATGCGATGGAGATCTTCAATCGGGCATCGGAGGTCGACCCAAGCATTTCGCTGTCAACGGTCTACCGCACGATGAAGCTCCTTGAGGAACTGGGTGCGATTCATCGCCACGCGTTCGAAGGCGGCCGTGCGCGCTTCGAGCAGGCAAGCAGCCAGCACCACGATCACCTGATCGATATTGATACCGGCGACGTCATCGAGTTCCATTCCACGAAGATCGAGGCGCTGCAGGACGAAATCGCCCGCTCTCTTGGCTACGACATCGTCCATCACCGGTTGGAACTCTATGGCAGGAAGCGGCGCAGCCGTTGACGCGAAGCGTCTAGACGAGACGTGCGAGGACTGCAGCGCCCAAGCACAACAATGGGTGTTCATCACATGGAAAAAGCTGACATCGGCCTGATCGGCCTTGGAACGATGGGGGCGAATCTCGCCCTCAATATCGCGGAGAAGGGCTTCCGCATCGCGGTGTACAATCGCACGACCGAGCGCACGCATGAGTTTGCCGCCGAGGCTGGCCCTCTAGCCGCCAATATCATACCCTGCGACAGCCTTCAGGCGCTGGTGGATGCGATCAAGCCGCCCAGGCCGATCATCCTGATGGTACCCGCCGGCGCGCCGGTGGACGAGCAGATCGCTGCCCTCGACCCGCTGGTCGCGCGGGACGACATCATCATCGACGCGGGCAATGCCAATTTTCGCGATACACGCAGGCGCATGGCGGAACTGGCCGAGACCGGCCCGCGCTTCATCGGCATGGGCGTCTCGGGCGGGGAAGAAGGCGCGCGCCACGGTCCGTCGATCATGGTCGGTGGGCCTGAGGATTCCTATCGCCGTATCGAGCCTGTCCTTGAGGCGATTGCCGCGCGCTACGAGGGGGAGGCCTGCCAGGCATGGCTCGGACCCGACGGCGCCGGCCATTTCGTGAAAACCATCCACAATGGCATAGAATATGCCGACATGCAGATGATCGCGGAGATCTACGGCATCCTGCGTGACGGCTATGGACTCGAAGCCCGCGATATCGCTTCCATCTTCGCGCGATGGAACGAGGGGCGGCTCAATTCCTATCTGATCGAGATCACGGCAGAGGTGCTCGATGCGATCGATCCGGAGACGGGGAAACCAATCGTTGACGAGATCCTCGACCGCGCCGGACAGAAGGGGACGGGCCGCTGGTCTGCCATCGAAGCTCAGTCGCTGGGGGTTCCGGCCACGGCGATCGAGGCGGCCGTCGCGGCACGCAGCCTCTCCGCCATGAAGTCTGAGCGCGAGGCCGCCGAGAAACGTTACGGCATCCCCACCTCTTCGGCAGGCGCGCCAAGTGAACAAGCGCTTGCGAGCCTTGAAGCTGCGCTTTTCGCCGGCAAGATCGTCGCCTATGCCCAGGGCTTCGCGGTCATGGCTGCTGCTTCGCGCGAGTTTGGCTGGAACTTGCCGCTCGGTACGATCGCACGCATTTGGCGGGCCGGCTGCATCATCCGCTCGCAGTTTCTCGGAGCTATCGCTGACGCTTTCGACGGGGCGCCGGAAACGGAAAACCTGCTGATGACGCCCACCTTCTCTCAATATATGGAAGCGGCCCATCCGCACCTGCGGCGGGTGGTGGCGCAAAGCGCTGAAGCTGGATTGCCCGTGCCTTCGCTCTCAGCCGCTCTGGCGCATTTCGATACCTTCCGACGCGGACGCGGAACCGCGAATCTCATCCAGGCGCAGCGCGATTTCTTCGGCGCGCATGGCTTCGAACGCATCGACCGGGAGGGAAGCCACCACGGTGCATGGAAGAAGGATTGAGCAAAAAGCAACATCCGGAGACCGTTGAGGAAATCACCGGCATGTCTCGTGCGGATCTGGATACCGTCGACGCAATATTGCAGCAACACGTCAAGGGGTGTGGTCGACGAAGTCAGGAGCGAATTAGGAGACCGTCTTTCGGCTGTTATCCTGCGCGGATCCCTCGCCATGGGCACCTTCTATGCCCAGCCGGGGAAGGAAGAAGCTAGTATTGGGCAATCTCGCACCTGCCGGGCGAACTGAGAGACATCGTCGCCCAGGCGCTCGCCGCCTATCGCGGCTCCGATTGGCTGCATACGATACGCGAAAGGCAATTGTCGGGTGGCCCTGGGCGTCGCACCTCGCTCATCAACTTCAGGGATCAATGCGCGCCCGGTACGGAACTCAGGAATGCACCAGAACGGCAGCCCGGGAGTGAACAGAAATGCAGAGCGGACTTCTCCCTCGCCGACCTCGAGCAACCTGAATATATCTGGATCGCCCGGGCACTTTTCTGCCGCTTGTGGTCATTCTCATAGCCACAAAAAAGTGCCGCCGTGGTGGAGGGGAACCACGGCGGCCTTTATATTATGTGCGGCAGCCCGGAGAGGGGGATAAGGCTGCCGCTTGTTTTGTCCGGTTCGGCGGGGGACGAGCCTTTCCGGACTTCGGCGGAAAATATTGCCGATGCATTGATATGTTGTTCGCCAAAATGGCTATTCAAGGGCCACAAGGTTACACATTGTTAATATTTCGCGATCAACTGCCAGGATTTGGCGGCAGAGACCGGTGCCTCACGCCTTTGTGATGGACTCGGCGAAGAGGTCGCGCTACCCGTTGCGCCATGAAAAAAGGCGACCATCTCTTTCTTGTAGACGGCTCGGGTTACATTTTTCGGGCTTATCACGCACTTCCACCGCTCAACCGCAAGTCGGACGGTCTTCCCGTCAGTGCGGTTCTCGGCTTCTGCAACATGGTTTGGAAGCTCCTGCGCGATGCGAGGGACACGGCCGTCGGCGTGACACCCACGCATTTTGCGGTGATCTTCGATTATTCGTCCAAAACCTTCCGCAGCGAAATCTACCCGGAATACAAGGCCAATCGCACCGAACCGCCGGAAGATCTCATCCCGCAATTCGGCCTGATCCGTGAGGCCACGCGCGCCTTCGATCTGCCATGCATCGAGATGGAGGGATATGAGGCGGACGATCTGATCGCCACCTATGCCCGCCTTGCCTGCGAGGCCGGGGGTGACACCACGATCGTCTCCTCCGACAAGGACCTGATGCAGCTCGTCGGTCCGACGGTCTCCATGTACGACCCGATGAAGGACAAGGAGATCCAGGTTCCGGAGGTCATCGAGAAATGGGGTGTTCCGCCCGAGAAGATGATCGAGCTGCAGGCGCTCACCGGGGATACGATCGACAATGTTCCGGGCGTGCCGGGGATCGGACCAAAGACTGCCGCGCAGCTCCTGCAAGAATATGGTGACCTCGATACGCTTCTTGCCCGGGCGCATGAGATCAAGCAGCCGAAGCGCCGCGAAAATCTTATCGAATACGCCGAGAAGGTGCGAATCTCCCGCGAACTGGTCCGGTTGAGGGACGATGTGCAGGTGGAGGTGCCGCTTGACGCACTGGCGCTCAATCCGCCGGATGGGCCGAAGCTCATTTCCTTTCTCAAGGCCATGGAATTCTCCTCGCTTACCCGCCGCGTCGCCGAGGCGACGGGAGCGGATGCATCGGCCGTCGAGCCGGCATATCTGGAGGTCCAGAAAGGTGCCGAGGCCCACGGGCCCGACCTTACCGTCCCCGCCACGGGCATCGGAGAGCCGGGCGCTGAGGGCGAAGTGGCGCCTGAAAGGGACGATAGCGCCGCCACACCGGAGAAACTTGCGCGCAAGCTGGCCGACGCTGCTGCGCATGAAGCCTTCGATCATTCCCGCTATGTCTGCATTCGCGACCTGGAAACGCTGAACCAATGGGTCGCGGAGGCGCGAGAGACAGGTGTTGTCGCGATCGACACCGAGACCACCTCGCTCGATCCCATGCAGGCTGAGCTTTGCGGCATCGCGCTCGCGATCGCCCCGAACCGGGCAGCCTATGTCCCCCTCTCGCATAAGAACGGAGCGGAAGACCTGCTCGGTGGGGGCATGGTCGACGGGCAGATCAAGGTGGAAGCGGCTCTCGCTTTGCTACGGCCGCTCTTCCAGGACCCTTCTGTCCTGAAGATCGGCCAGAACCTCAAATATGACTGGCTGCTGCTTTATCGCCACGGCATCGAGATCGCGCCCTATGACGACACGATGCTCATCTCCTACGTATTGGAGGCGGGCACCCAAGCCCACGGCATGGATGCCCTGGCGGAGCGTTGGCTGGGTCACACGCCGCTCTCCTATAAGAAGGTGACGGGTTCCGGCCGCTCGAAGGTGACCTTTGACATGGTCGACTTGGAGCGGGCGACCCTGTACGCCTCCGAGGACGCCGACGTCACCCTCAGGCTCTGGAAAGTCCTGAAGCCGCAGCTTGCCGCCAAGGGTCTCGTCTCCGTCTACGAACGGCTGGAGCGGCCGATGATTTCAGTCATCTGCCGCATGGAGCATCGCGGCATCATGGTCGACCGGCAGATCCTGTCGCGCATGTCCGGCGATTTCGCTCAGACGGCTGCGGCGATGGAGGAAGAGATATATCAGCTTGCCGGAGGCCGCTTCACCATCGGATCTCCCAAGCAATTGGGCGACATTCTTTTTGGACGCATGGGTCTTCCCGGCGGCGCCAAGACCAAGTCGGGCCAGTGGTCGACCTCAGCGCAAGTGCTCGAGGAACTGGCCGCCGCAGGGCACGAGTTGCCGCGCAAGATCGTGGACTGGCGCCAAGTCACAAAGCTCAAATCCACTTATACGGATGCGCTGCCCGGCTACATTCATCCCGACACGGGGCGGGTGCACACGTCCTATTCGCTGGCTTCGACAACGACGGGCCGGCTCTCTTCCTCCGAGCCGAACCTGCAGAACATACCGGTGCGGACGCCGGAAGGCCGCAAGATCCGGACCGCATTCATCGCTGCGCCCGGCTACAAGCTGATCTCGGCCGACTACAGCCAAATCGAGCTGCGCGTGCTGGCGCATGTGGCGGATATCCCGGAGCTGAAAAAGGCGTTCGCGGACGGAATGGACATCCATGCCATGACGGCCTCCGAAATGTTCAGCGTGCCGGTGGAGGGCATGCCTGGCGAGGTGCGCCGACGCGCCAAGGCCATCAATTTCGGCATCATCTACGGCATATCCGCTTTTGGTCTTGCCAACCAACTTGCGATACCGCGCGAGGAAGCCGGCGCCTATATCAAACGCTATTTCGAGCGCTTCCCGGGCATTCGGGATTACATGGAGCGCACGAAAGCTTTCTGCCGCGAGAAGGGCTATGTAGAGACCATTTTCGGCCGTCGCGCGCATTATCCGGAAATCCGCTCGTCCAATCCTTCCGTCCGCGCTTTCAACGAGCGCGCGTCCATCAATGCCCCCATCCAAGGCTCGGCAGCCGATATCATCCGCCGTGCCATGATGCGCATGGAGGCGGCGCTGGCCGATTCAGGCCTGGGCGACGTGAAGATGCTTCTTCAAGTGCATGACGAACTGGTGTTCGAGGCTCCGGAAGATGCCGTGGAACGTGCGATCCCGGTCATCCGCACGGTGATGGAAGGGGCGGCCTGGCCTGCCCGCTCGCTCTCCGTGCCGCTGAAGGTGGACGCCCGCGCCGCCGACAACTGGGAGGAGGCCCATTAGGCGTCATCGCCAACGAGTCGCTTCCGGCTCACCATTGGCGGCCGCCATGGCGAACCGTGAGCTGCCGCAGGAGCGCGGCAGCTACCGCTCGCGGTAGCGAAGCTGGCGTTGCTGGCTCGGGGCATGTCTGGTAGAGAACACCCCATATTTTTGCCGATCCTCGAAGGCTCCTACCCGATGGAACCAAAAATCTCAGACCGATAGGCCGCAGCAACGCGCTTTCGTTGCTGCGGCGTCTGCCAGGTTCCGATTTGCCACCCGAGAGCCCAGACCGCCGCCGAATACAATCATTCGAGCGGATTCTTTCCCATGTCTAAAAATATCCGGCTGTGGAGCTACAGCCTGCCGGTTGCGTTGATGCTGCTGGCGCCCTTCAACATTCTTGCCTCGCTCGGCATGGACATCTACCTGCCGGCCATCCCCACCATGCCGGGAGTCCTCGGCACTACTCCCGCCGTAGTGCAACTGACGCTAACCCTTTACATGATCATGCTCGGCGTGGGGCAGATCGTCTTCGGGTCGCTTTCGGATCGTTTCGGCCGCCGACCGGTCCTCATCGGCGGGGGTGTCATTTTTGCCGCCGCCTCCCTCGCCCTTGCCGCTATATCATCGGCCGAGTTGTTCCTGCTTCTCCGGCTGGTGCAAGCCACGGGTGCAGCCGCCGTGCTGGTGGCGCTTTTCGCCACGATCCGCGACGTCTATGCGAGCCGGCCAGAAAGCACCGTCATATACGGCCTCATGAACGCTATGTTGGCCTTCGTACCCGCTGTCGGTCCGGTCGCTGGCGCGCTTGTGATGGACTGGTGGGGGTGGCGCGCCATCTTCCTCGCGCTGGGCATCCCGGCTCTCATCGTGCTCGCCCTCATGCTGCCCGCTTGGCACGAGACGCGGCAAGTGAAGGAGGGGCAGCAAGGCGCGGGGTTCGGGTCGGTGCTGAGGAGCCCCGCCTTCTGGATCTATACGATCGGCTTCGGGACTGCCATGGGCACATTCTTCGTGTTCTTCTCAATCGCCCCACGCGTACTGATGGATCGGGCAGGCTTTTCCGAACTCGGTTTCAGCTTGGCCTTTGCAACGGTGGCTATCGCCATGATCATCACCACACGTTTCGCCAAAGCCTTCGTGGCGCGATGGGGCATTCCGGGCAGCGTGATACGCGGAATGGTGATGTTGATCCTGGGGGCGTGCCTGCTTGCGATCGGCCAGCTGGTTCTGGCGCCGTCCTTCTGGTCCTTCGTCGTGCCGATGTGGCTGATCGCGGTTGGGATCGTCTTTACAACCGCCGTCACAGCCAATGGTGCCCTGCAGGAATTCGGAGAAACTGCGGGCACCGCCGTCGCCCTGCACTTCTGCATCCAGAGCCTTGTTGTCGGCATTGTCGGCACCGGCTTCGTGATTATGCTGGATGGCAGCACCGCATGGCCTCTCATCACCTACGCTGCCGGCATGGCGGCAACCACCCTGATCGCGCTGTTTTGGCTCGGTCGTCGCGATCCGCATCCGCAAACGGCGTGATGCTAGACCTGAGCGGTCGATGCCGACCGCTCAGGAAGCCTGTTCATCGGCTTAAGGTCTCGTGCGAGCATGCTTCTATTGTTGGGACGCGGATGGTGAACCACACGGAAGCCAACACGACGTCAGGGGCATCAGGCCTTTCGCGGCAGCACGCGGTCCGGCGGCCGGTGGCCGTCGAAAAAGGTGCGGATGTTGATGATGACCTTCTCGCCCATGTCGATCCGGCCTTCCATCGTGGCCGATCCCATGTGAGGAAGGATCACCACTTTCCCCGCCTCGGCGAGCTTCACGAGCCTCTTGTTCACCGCTGGCTCGTGGGCGAAGACATCAAGGCCTGCTCCCGCGAGCTTGCCCTCCTCGACCATGCGGATCAGGGCTTCCTCGTCGACGATGTCGCCCCGCGCCGTATTCACGATAAAGGCTGAGGGTTGCATGAGCGCCAGCCTGCGCGCTGAAAGCAGGTGATACGTGGCGGGTGTGGAAGGGCAGTTCACGGAAATGATGTCCATCCGCGCCAGCATCTGGTCAAGGCTGTCCCAATAGGTGGCCTCCAACTCGTCCTCGATCATCGGCGCGACCCGGCGGCGGTTATGATAGTGGATAGAGAGACCAAAGGCCTTGGCGCGGCGTGCTACGGCCGTGCCGATCCGCCCCATGCCGACAATGCCGAGGCGCTTGCCCCAGATCCGCCGACCGAGCATCCAGGTGGGTGACCAGCCGGCCCATTTTCCGCCGCGCTTAAGCAGCTCCGCCCCTTCCACCAGCCGCCGGGGGACGGCAAGCATCAAGGCCATTGTCATGTCTGCGGTGTCCTCATTGAGGACGTTCGGCGTATTGGTGACGGTGATGCCGCGTTCGGCCGCGGCGGTGACGTCGATATGCTCGACACCGTTCCCGTAATTGGCGATCAGCTTCAGGCGCTCCCCCGCTTGGGCGAGGAGAGCCGCATCGATGCGATCGGTGATGGTGGGAACCAGGACATCCGCCTCTTTCACGGCCGCCACCAATTCCGGCTGCGTCAGTGGGCGATCGTCGATATTCAGCCGCGCATCGAAGAGTTCCCGCATGCGCGTTTCAACCTGGTCCGGCAATTTCCGGGTAATCACGACGAGAGGTTTCTTTCGCCCCGTCATTCTTCTTTCCTGCCTCCGCGTTGAGACCCCGTTAACCAAGACGAGAGAAACTGAAGGGTGCCGCGCCCTGCTTCGATGCCTCAGCCCGATGTCTAACAAGCAGGCGCAAGGAAGACAAAGAAAAAGACCGTATGCGCTGCGTGGGTCCCAAACCAAATCGCTGCCACCGGTGCGCTATCGCGCTGTCGGCCGCGAGCGCGGGACAAAGGGGTAAAATGTTTCAGTCATGAAGGGCCAGAGATTTCTTTCCTTCCTCATTGCCGCCGTCCTCACCACGTTCCCGGCCATCGCCCAGGATCAAGTGCAGCCCGGCGAGGCCTTGAAGCGCGGCCCGAGTGGATTGCCGCTGCCGCGTTTCGTCAGCCTGAAGTCCGGTCGCGTGAATATGCGGGTTGGGCCGGGGACCCAGTATGCTGTCTCGTGGCTCTATCTGAAGCCGGGCTTGCCCATCGAGATAATCCAGGAATACGACAATTGGCGCCGGGTGCGCGATGCCGATGGGGCAGAAGGCTGGATCAATCAGGCACTGCTTTCCGGGCGGCGCACCGCGGTCGTGGCTCCCTGGTTCAAAGGCAAGGAAAATGCTGCCGTGCCGCTTCTTGCAAACCCTGAAGAGAACGCACGGGAAGTAGCCCAGGTGGAGCCGGGTGTCGTTGGTGAGGTGACGCTCTGCAATGGCAGTTGGTGCCGCATCAATTTCGCCGGCCACGAGGGCTGGATGGACCAGAGGGCGATCTGGGGCGTCTATCCTGGAGAGACCATCAAGGAATAGGCCGTTCGCGGCTCAGATCGGCCGCGGCTTGCCGGCGGACAGCACCGGCCGTGATTCGCGCGTTGAAAATATCGCGTCCCTGGCCACCGGGCCGGCCGAACAGCTAACCTGAATCAGCGTCGATTCCTGGCCTTCGGACGCAGGCGAACCAGAATATCCACGTGGGCGATTTCCATGTCTTCGGGCGGCGTCGGCAGATTGGATACGGTCACCGGCCCTTCGGGGATATCGACCAGCCGGTTCTCGCCCTCCAGGAAGAAATGATGATGGTCCGACGTGTTGGTGTCGAAATAGGTCTTCGAACCCTCCACCGGCAGGATCCTCAACATACCCGCCTCGGTGAATTGGTGAAGGGTGTTGTAGACCGTCGCGAGGGACACCCGGACGCCGGCGCGCAGCGCTTCCTCATGGAGTTCCTCAGCCGAAACATGACGGTTGCCGGCCGCAAACAAAAGCTCAGCAAGCGCCACGCGCTGTCTCGTCGGGCGCAACCCAGCCGCTCTCACGCGGCATCCGAGCACGGACTGCTCCAGTTCTTCGGCACTTGCTGCGGTCAAGGAAAACCTTTCCTGTCCCTGCGGATCGAGGCGGCAAAGCCGCGCATAGTTGTCCAGACATATATTCTGCCCGCACCGTCCGATCAATAGCGGCAAAAGGTCCGGTCGGATCTTGTCTATCATCGTCGGGATAATCCTCTCCGGGCAGTTTCCCACGGGAAACAAGCTGTGATAGGGAGAGTTTCCAAAATGCGGTGCCTGATCGGGCTAACGCGAAAAGGTGAAAGTAGGCCGGAAGAACCGGTCGCCAGGTGAGAACGGGAATTCATGGCGCAGACGAAATCCAGTTACGATTACGAAGACCTTCTGGCCTGCGCCCGCGGCGAATTGTTCGGCCCGGGCAATGCACAGCTTCCGGCTCCTCCCATGCTGATGTTCGACCGCATCACGGAGGTGCAGGCAGAAGGCGGCGAATTCGGAAAAGGCTTCATCCGCGCCGAACTCGATATCAAACCCGACCTTTGGTTTTTCCCCTGCCACTTCATCGGCGATCCGGTGATGCCCGGCTGCCTCGGCCTCGATGCGCTCTGGCAGATGACAGGCTTCTTCCTCGGCTGGCTGGGCGAGCCCGGCAAGGGGCGCGCCATCTCGACAGGCGAAGTGAAATTCAGCGGCATGGTGACCCCCAGCGTCAAAAGGGTCGAATACGGTGTCGACCTGAAACGCGTGATGCGCGGACGCCTCGTGCTTGGGATCGGAGATGGGTGGTTGAAGGCCGACGGGGAAACCATATACAGGGCCTCCGACCTGCGTGTCGGCCTTTTCAAGCAGGAAGCCTAGGCCGCCCGCTCATCGCAACACCAGCCTTGAAGCCCTAAGGAGAGCCATATGAGACGCGTCGTAGTCACCGGCCTCGGCATCGTTTCCTCCATCGGCAACAACGCCCAGGAAGTCACGGCCTCGCTGCGCGAAGCCAAATCGGGCATTAGCTTCTCGCCAGATTTCGCCGAGCACGGCTTTCGGTGCCAGGTGTGGGGAGCACCCACACTCGACCCGACAGAGCTCGTGGACCGCCGCGCCATGCGTTTCCTTTCCAAGGGCGGCGCCTGGAACCATGTGGCCATGGAACAGGCAATCGCCGATGCAGGGCTCGAGGAGAAGGACATCTCCCACGAGCGCACCGGCATCATCATGGGATCAGGCGGCCCCTCCACACGCGTGATTGTGGAGGCCGCCGATACAACCCGGGAAAAGGGTAGCCCGAAGCGCATCGGCCCCTTCGCGGTGCCGAAAGCCATGTCGTCCACGGCGTCGGCAACGCTGGCGACCTGGTTCAAGATTCACGGCGTGAATTACTCGATCTCTTCCGCCTGCTCTACGTCCGCGCACTGTATCGGCAACGCCTATGAGCTGATCCAATGGGGCAAGCAGGACATGATCTTCGCCGGTGGCCACGAGGATCTCGACTGGACGATGTCGAACCTCTTCGATGCCATGGGTGCAATGTCATCCAAGCATAACGATACGCCGTCCACGGCCTCGCGTGCCTACGATGTGACGCGCGACGGCTTCGTCATCGCGGGCGGGGCAGGCGTGCTGGTGCTTGAGGAACTGGAGCACGCCAAGGCGCGCGGCGCGAAGATTTACGCCGAAATCGTTGGTTATGGCGCCACTTCGGACGGCTACGACATGGTGGCGCTGTCCGGCGAAGGTGCGGTCCGCTGCATGCGCCAGGCGCTTTCCACCGTTCAGGAGAAAGTAGACTACATCAATACGCACGGCACTTCGACACCGGTTGGCGATTCCGGCGAGATCGGGGCTGTTCGTCAGGTGTTCGGGAACGAAATCCCCCCGATTTCCTCGACGAAATCGCTCACCGGCCACTCCTTGGGAGCCGCCGGCGCGCAGGAATCCATCTACTCGATCCTGATGATGCAGGAGGGTTTCATCGGCGAGAGCGCGCATATCACCGAGCTGGATCCCGAATTCGAAGGGGTTCCCATCGTGCGCAAGCGCATCGACAATGCAAAGATAGACACCGTGCTGTCGAATTCGTTCGGTTTCGGCGGCACCAATGCGACGCTGGTGTTTCAGCGATACGCGGGCTGAGGGGATTATGGAATCTCTTATGAAGGGGAAGCGCGGCGTCATCATGGGCGTCGCGAACGATCATTCGATCGCCTGGGGCATCGCTAGAAAACTGGCCGAGCATGGGGCGGAGCTTGCATTCACCTATCAGGGCGATGCGTTTGGCCGTCGCGTCAAGCCGCTTGCGGACCAGGCGGGAGCAAAGCTGCTTCTGCCCTGCGATGTTGAAGACAGCGCCTCGATCGACCAGGTTTTCGAGACCCTTTCGTCGGAATGGGGCTCGCTCGATTTCCTCGTGCATGCAATTGGATTTTCCGACCGCAACGAATTGAAGGGACTTTACGCCAACACCACGCGGGAGAATTTCATCCGCACCATGGTGATCTCCTGCTATTCCTTCACCGAAGTCAGCCGGAAGGCGGCTGCGATGATGGATAAGGGGGGCAGCCTTCTTACACTCACCTATGCCGGGTCAGTGCGCGTGATGCCCAATTACAATGTGATGGGTGTTGCGAAGGCGGGCCTCGAGGCAAGCGTTCGTTATCTCGCCAATGATTATGGCCCCCGCGGCATTCGCGTGAATGCGATCTCGGCAGGCCCGGTGCGGACGCTTGCCGGTGCGGGGATTTCGGATGCGCGCCACATGTTCAGCTATCAGCAGCGCAACTCCCCACTGCGCCGCACCGTCACGATAGACGAGATCGGCGGCTCGGCGCTCTATCTTCTGTCGAACCTCTCCTCAGGCGTGACCGGCGAAATCCACTATGTGGATTCAGGTTACAACATTGTTTCCATGCCGGTTCTCGAAGAGTTGAAGCGGTCCGGCGAAGCCTCGGAAAAGGCTGAAGCCGAAGGGGAAGCCAAGGCCAAATAACAGCCCTGGCTGACCTATTTCCGCCCCCAAAGCACCTTGTAGCTCTCATCCCGGGCAATTTCGCCGACCTGGCGGAAATGCTCCTCCATCGCGGCCTCATAGGGCAGGCCGCGATTGGCGACGAGAAACAACCTCCCGCCTGGCTTGAGGGATTTCGCGGCCGTCGCGACCATCCCTCGTCCCATATCCGGCTCAGCCGCACGGCTGCGATGGAAGGGCGGGTTCATCGCGATCACGTCATAACGTCGTGTAACCGGTTCACCGAGAAGATCGTGCCAGAAAAACCGGCAATTCGTCTCCGAGGCCCGGGCGGCCATGTTGCGCTTGGCCGCTTCCAGCGACGGAAGATGCGCCTCATAGAGATCAATCAGCGAAACCGCCGATCGCTCGGCCAGCCGGAGGGACAAGTAGCCCCAGCCCGCTGCAAAGTCCGCCACCTCGCCGGAAATATCTGAAGGCAGATTCTCGGCGAGAAACCGCGAGCCTGCATCCACCACTCCCTCCGAGAAGCCGCCGACCGCAGTGGCGTATCCTTCGGAGGTCACCTCTGCGGGTGACGACAAGGACGCAAGGAACCCTTCTTCGAGCAACCCCGGACGTCGAAACCAAAGCGCCAGTCCGTGATATTTCGACAGATGATCTTCGATGGGAAGAAGTTCAGCAATGCGCTTTCGAAAGCCCGGTGCACCATCCTGCTTGCTGCCGGCGGCAGCAATGAGTCCGCCCGGACGAACGCGCCTCAGCGCTTCGGCAAGATGCGTTTCGTTCTCCCGCCTGTTGCGGCCGAGGAGCAAGAGCGCGGCATCGTAGCCCTCCCCCTGCGCTTCCGAAAAAACCGAAAAACCATCCCTCTGCAGCGCCAGGAAGTCCGGACGAAAGTCCGACACCACGTCGGCCTTTGCATCCGTTTCGGGGAGCCGCAAATCCCCAGATGCTCCGAGCACGAGTATGCGTGCGCTGCTTCCCGGCATTTCCAGGATTCCGCGGTCGAAGGGATAGAGGAGGATCGGCAGGGCTTCGTGCATGGGATCCGCAGCACGCTAGAGCATTTTGCAGGCAAGTGGAATCACTTGCGGTCGTGCGACGAGAAGATCGCGCGAAGAAATGTGAGCGCATTCCGCTCCAGAAAGGGCGGGATACAGGAACGGGCGCAGCTATTGCCGCGCCCGCTCAAGAAATAGGACGAGAAGATCAGCCTTCGGCTTCCTGCTTCTCTTCCTTCTTCTCCTGCACGATCTCCTTGCCGGTCTTCTGATCGACGACCTTCATCGAGAGACGAACTTTGCCGCGCTCGTCAAAGCCCATGAGCTTGACGAAGACCTTGTCGCCTTCCTTCACGACATCCGTCGTCTTCTGGACGCGCTCGGGCGCAAGCTGGGAGATGTGCACCAGCCCGTCGCGCGGGCCGAAGAAGTTCACGAAGGCGCCGAAATCGGCTGTCTTGACGACCGTGCCCTCGTAGATCTCGCCCACCTCGGGCTCGGCCACGATGGAGTGAATCCACTTACGGGCAGCTTCGATCTCCTTGCCGTTGTTGGAGGCGATCTTAACCGTGCCGTCGTCCTCGATATTGATCTTGGCGCCGGTCTTCTCCACGATCTCGCGGATCACCTTGCCGCCGGTGCCGATAACATCGCGGATCTTTTCGGTCGGGATGTGCATCACTTCGATGCGTGGCGCAAACTCGCCGAGTTCGCCGCGGCTCTCGGAGAGAGCCTGGGCCATCTCGCCGAGAATGTGCAGCCGGCCGTCCTTTGCCTGCTCCAAAGCGACCTTCATGATCTCTTCGGTGATGCCGGTGATCTTGATGTCCATCTGCAAGGAGGTCACGCCATCGGCGGTGCCGGCCACTTTGAAATCCATGTCGCCGAGATGATCCTCGTCGCCAAGTATGTCAGACAGCACGGCAAAGCGATCGTCCTCCTTGATGAGGCCCATGGCGATACCGGCCACCGGCTTTGCAAGCGGCACACCTGCATCCATCAGGGCGAGCGAGGTGCCGCAGACAGTTGCCATGGAGGAGGAGCCGTTCGATTCCGTGATCTCCGAGACAACGCGGATCGTGTAGGGGAACTGCTCCGGCGCCGGGAGGAGCGGGTGCACCGCGCGCCAGGCAAGCTTGCCATGGCCGATCTCACGACGGCCCGGGGAACCCATGCGGCCCGTCTCGCCCACTGAATAGGGCGGGAAATTGTAGTGCAGCATGAAGGTTTCTTTGACGGTGCCGGTCAGCGAGTCGACATATTGCTCGTCTTCGCCGGTTCCAAGCGTTGCGACCACAAGCGCCTGCGTCTCACCGCGGGTGAAGACGGCAGAGCCGTGCGTGCGGGGCAGCACGCCCACTTCCGCGACGATCGGGCGAACGCTCTTCAGGTCGCGGCCGTCGATGCGGGAACCGGTGTCCAGGATGTTCCAGCGAACGATCTTGGCCTGGAGAGCCTTGAACACCGTGGCCACCTGCTCAGGTGTCCACTTGTATTCCTCGGCGCTTTCCGGAAGGAAAGTCTCCTTCACCTTCGCCTTGGCAGCGTCCACCGCGTTATAGCGGCTTTGCTTGTCGGTGATCTTGTAGGCTTCGCGCAGATCGGTCTCGATGACCTTCAGCATCTCCGCCTCGAGCGCGGACAGATCCTCCGGGAGGAACTCGCGTGGCTCCTTCGCCGCGACCTCGGCGAGCTTAATGATGGCGTCGATGACCGGCTGGAAGTTCCTGTGGCCGAACATCACCGCGCCGAGCATCACATCCTCGGGCAGCTCGTGCGCTTCCGACTCCACCATCAGCACGGCATCGTTCGTGCCGGCGACGACGAGGTCGAGCTTGGTCTCGGCCATCTCGTCGAGATGCGGGTTCAGGATGTATTCGCCATTGACATAGCCGACGCGCGCGGCACCGACAGGCCCCATGAAGGGAACGCCCGAAAGGGTCAGTGCAGCGGAAGCGGCGACCATGGACACGATGTCCGGATCATTCTCCAGATCGTGCTGGAGAACGGTGACGATCACCTGCGTGTCGTTCTTGTAGCCCTCAACGAAAAGGGGGCGGATCGGGCGATCGATGAGACGGGAGACCAGCGTCTCCTTCTCGCTCGGCCGGCCCTCGCGCTTGAAGTAGCCGCCGGGAATCTTGCCGGCCGCGAAGGTCTTTTCCTGGTAGTTGACGGTAAGGGGGAAGAAATCGATCCCGGGCTTCGGCTCCTTGGCCGACACCACGGTGGCGAGCACGACCGTCTCACCATAGGTGGCGAGAACAGCGCCATCGGCCTGGCGAGCAATCTTGCCCGTTTCCAGGATGAGCGGACGCCCACCCCATTCGATTTCCACTTTGTGTTGCTTGAACATGTGTTGTCCTTGAATTCCGAAGACAGGCTTCATGAGCCAGCCTCCGCTTTCTTCCTTGTTAGGACGAGCCACGGGCAAGACAACGGGGCACTTGATTCAAAGCCGGTCGGCGGCTCACAAGCACCCAGCAATCCTGCCCCATGACCTGCCCGTCGGCGGCGTACCGGAGCCTGCTCCGGAGGCCGTATGGCCCATGCCTTTGGCGGGGCCAAAACGCTGGCGGCGGGTCCTCCAACGAGGACCCGCCAGCCAGAACTAGCGACGCAGCCCGAGCCTTTCGATCAGCGTCTGGTAGCGGGCTTCGTCCTTCCGCTTGACATAGTCGAGCAGACGACGGCGCTGCGAGACGAGTTTGAGGAGACCACGGCGGGAATGGTTATCCTTCTGGTGCTCCTTGAAATGCTCGGTCAGGTTCTTGATGCGCTCGGTAAGGAGAGCGACCTGGACTTCCGGCGAACCGGTGTCGCCGTTGGCGGTCGCGAATTCCTTCAAAAGCTCCTGCTTGCGCTCGGCAGTAATCGACATCGGGGTCCTTTCTATCGGTATTGGTGAATGGGCCGCCCAGAGCCGGGATGTCGTCCAGCAAGGGCCTTCTCACAAAGCCTTAAATGCGCTGTGATGCCGCCGCATATAGTGCATAATCCGGCCAATTGCCAGCCAAAAGGGTAATCAGAGCGGAGGCGCTGGGTGGCCCCGCTCCGGAACCAGACGCTTCAACGGAATACGGAAAATGCACTCCAGGCCGTCGCGGTGGAACGTCCGGGAGATCTCGGCATCGAGGGTTCCTCCCAACATGCGCTCGATGATCTCCGTGCCGAAGCCGCGGCGCATCGGCCGCCTGCGCAGAAGCGTGAGGTGCTCGCGCCACGTAATGACCAGCGTCTCCCCTTCGATCGCCCATGTCACGGAAAGCCGCCCCGTTCGGGTCCCGAAGGCTCCGTATTTGGCGGCATTTGTCGCAAGCTCATGCACGGCAAGTCCGATGGTCTGCGCCGCCTGATTGGAGAGGCGGAACGGTGGCCCGGAAATTTCAAGGCGCTTCAGATCCTCGGGCCGGAACGGTTCGATCTGCGCCATGAGCAGTTCCCGAAGCTCCACACCGGTGGCGCCGCCCGCGATGAGAAGGTCTGTCGATCGGGCAAGGCCATAGAGACGCTTCTGAAAGGAATCCAGAAAGGCGGGCAAGGAGCGCGAACTGCGCGCAGTCTGCTTTGCCATGGAGGAGACGACCGTGAGCTGGTTTTTTGCACGGTGGGCCACCTCCCGCATGAGGAGCCTAATTTCGTTTTCCGCGGCCTTTCGATCCGTCGCGGCCTCGGAAAGCGCGGCGGAAACCGTGGCTACCTCGGCGATGGGATAGCGCATGGCGTCGACCGGTTGTCCGGCGCCCAGCCGGCGAGCGTCATAGGCCAGGCGGCGGATCGGACGGGCGATCTGCCTTCCGATCAGCCAGGCGGCAAGCGTACCGATTCCGATGATGATCAGGCTGGCATTGAAGAGCGAGCGCAGGGCCCGGCGCGTGGGCTCCTCGACGGCGGCGGTGGGGGCCCAGACGACCACCTTCCAGCCGCTATAAGCGGACTCATCCACGATCGCCACATAGGATTGCGAATCCACACTTTCGGAGATTCGCGCCGTCTGGGGAGCGCCACTGCTGCTTATGTCGAGAAAGAATGGCTTTCCTATGCTGGACGACATGAAGGAGGAGGCGATTACGATTCCATCGCGATCGAGCAGAGAGGCGTTCCAGCCGCCGCGCAGCATCTCCTGGGAAAGGGTATCGCCCATGCTCTCCGCGTCACGCGTCAGCACCAGCAGAAGCGGCGGCTGGTTTTCGCGCAGGAAAGGCAGGACGGCATTGAAGACCCATTTCTGCGAGACCTGACCGAGGAAGACGCCGGAAACGACGGCCGCCCTTGTGTCCAGCGCCTGCTTTGCAGAGACAGGGTCCGCGGTAGGACCGAGCGGCGTGCCATACGGCACGCGCGTGTTCAAAAGCTGCAGGAAATTGCCATCGAGCACGATGAGATAGGAACCGGTACCGGCAAGGGCCGCCTTTGCCCGTTCGTAGAAGTCGTGCAGGTTTCCGGTCGTGAGCGAGCGCGTCGTGGACAGAACCCTCAGCGTCGTGACCATGCCGCTCAGTTCGCGATCCACCGCCTCCGCAATGGAACCCGCCATGGCTTCCGCGAGCGTCTCTACAACAGCGCGCTGCGCCGCATCGTTGCGCTGCAGAAGAACCGTGGAGATGGCCAGCGCCGGAACGACGGTGACGATGATCAGCAAAAAAAGATAAAAGCCGATGGACTTCGGACCCATCAGCCGCGCGCGCAGCTTTCGCCCGAACCCGTGCTTTGCATCAGGGCTACTAGCGCCGGTCTCCACGTCGCCCAAACCTTGCCGATCCAACCCGCATTCTCTCCTTCAATGCGAAACTCGGACAAGCGTTGCAACAGAAAGCTGAACGACCTCTTTCTGCGTCAGAAGCCAAACACTCTTTTCGGCTTGAACATTCCGGCTTCCACCATGCCGATCGCCACCAGGCGGCCACGCGCGCTTGCCCATGCTTCGGGAGCCTCCGCAGGCGCGTCCCGCCCGCGAACGATCACTGGATTGCCGAGCCTTATCCTGCTTGCCGCATCGTCGCTCAAAGCGATTTCTGGCAAACCATCAAGAGCCGACTCCGTATTTAGAAGGAATGGATCGAGCGCTGCAAAGCGCTCGTCTTCCGCCGCGGCCTCGGCGGCCGCTTCCAGGTCTTTGAGGGGAACAAGCTGCGTGGGCTCGAAGGGATAAACCTCGGTGCGGCGCAGGTCCGCAACATAGCCGAAGCAGTCCAGATCGCGGCCCATATCCCGGGCGAGCGAGCGCACATAGGTGCCCTTGCCGCATTCCATCTCGAACACAGCCTTGTTCGGGTCGGGAATTTCAACGAGCTCGAGCCGTTCGATCTCCACCTCGCGCGCCGCGATTTCCACCACTTCGCCCTCACGAGCTAAGTCGTATGCGCGCTCACCACCGATTTTCACCGCGGAGAACTGAGGCGGGATCTGCATGATCACGCCCGTATATTTGGGCAGGAGCGCGCGTATGTCGTCTTCGGCGGGGACTTTGTCCGACGACCGCGTGACAGGGCCCTCAAGATCATCGGTGGAGCGCTCTTCTCCCCAGGCGACGGTAAAGCGATATACCTTCGCCCCTTCCATCACATAGGGGACCGTCTTGGTGGCGTCGCCGAGGGCAATGGGCAGCATGCCGGAGGCAAGCGGATCGAGGGTGCCGGCATGGCCCGCCTTCTGCGCCCCGAACAGCCATTTCACTTTGGAGACGGCTTCGGTAGAACCAAGCCCGGCCGGCTTGTCCAAAATCAGCCAGCCGGAAATATTCCGGCCCCTCTTTTTTCCGCGACGCGCCATCTGGCACCCTTCTTCTTGTTATGTCCGGTTATTTTTCAGCGTCTTCGTCATCGCTGTCGCGGCGCAGATCCCGCTCCACTTCGGGGGAGCGCAGAATCCGATCGATCTTCTCGAAATTCTCATAGCTCGTGTCGAGCCTGAAGCGGAACTCGGGCATATATTTCATCTGCCGCAGGGCAGGGCTGACCCGCCCGCGAATGTAGCGCGCGTTGCGATTCAATGCTGCAATGATCGCTTCCTTATCGCCGTTCAGTGGCGACACGAACGCTGTCGCGATCTTCAAGTCCGGCGACATGCGCACTTCGGATACCGAGATCACGGCCCCTTCGAGCGCCGGATCACGCATGTCTTCGCGCTGGAGCACTTCGGACAGGGCGTGACGAGCCTGTTCGCCGACACGCAGCTGCCGTTGGGAGGGAGCGGAATTGGACATGGCAAATGGGTTATCAAAGTTTGAGCGGAGATCGCAGATCTTCCGCTACGCATCAATCGGTATGCCGCAGCAAGCTCAGCCAGGAACGGCCGGCGGCCAATCTGGCCACCGGCGCGTTCTTAGAGTGTACGCGTCACATGCTCGACGCGGAAGGCCTCGATGACGTCGCCCACGCGGATGTCCTCATAATTTTCGAAGGCCATACCGCATTCCTGGCCGACGGGAACTTCCGCAACCTCATCCTTGAAGCGCTTGAGCGTCTTGAGCTTGCCTTCGTGGATGACGACGTTGTCGCGGATAAGCCGCACGCCCGCACCACGCTCGACCTTGCCTTCGCTGACACGGCAGCCGGCCACCTTGCCGACCTTGGTAATGTTGAAGACCTCGAGAATCTCGGCGTTGCCAAGGAAGGTCTCGCGCCGCTCGGGCGAGAGAAGTCCGGACATAGCCGCTTTGATGTCATCCACCAGGTCGTAGATGATGTTGTAGTAGCGGATTTCGATCCCCGCCTGCTCGGCCGCGTCCCGCGCCTGCTTGTTGGCACGTACGTTGAAGCCGATGATGGCGGCATTCGAGGTCTCGGCGAGCGAAATGTCGCTCTCCGTGATGGCGCCGGCGCCCGAATGGACGATGCGCGCACGGACTTCGTCATTGCCGAGCTTTTCGAGCGCGTTGACGATCGCCTCGATCGAGCCCTGCACGTCACCCTTGATGATGAGCGGGAACTCCTTCAGGCCGCTCGACTGCAGCTGCGACATCATCTGCTCGAGCGAGCCGCGCTGGCCAGCCTGGCGAGCCACGGCCTTTTCCCGAGCCTTACGCTGACGGTATTCGGAGATCTCGCGGGCCCTGGCTTCCGTATCCACCACGGCAAAGCGGTCACCGGCCTGGGGCGTGCCTTGCAGGCCCAGAACCTCCACCGGCATGGACGGCGGAGCTGCCTTCACCATCTCGCCGCGGTCATTCACCAATGCGCGGACACGACCCCATTCATTGCCGGCCACGATCACGTCGCCCGGCTTGAGGGTACCCGCCTGGACGAGCATGGTAGCCACCGATCCACGGCCCCGATCGAGCTTCGCCTCGATGACCACGCCTTCCGCGGTGCGGTCCGGATTGGCCTTAAGCTCGAGGATCTCCGCCTGCAGGAGGATGGTTTCCAGCAGCTTGTCCAGATTGATGCCCTTCGTGGCCGAGACTTCGACGTCAAGCACGTCGCCGCCCATCGATTCCACGAACACTTCATGCTGGAGCAACTCGGTCCGCACCTTCTGCGGATTGGCTTCCGGCTTATCGACCTTGTTGATGGCCACGATGATCGGAACACCCGCCGCCTTGGCATGATTGATCGATTCGATCGTCTGCGGCATCACGCTGTCATCGGCCGCCACCACCAGCACGGCAATGTCGGTCGCCTGCGCACCGCGAGCCCGCATGGCGGTAAAAGCCGCGTGGCCGGGCGTGTCGATGAAGGTGATCGTATGCCCGTCCTGCACGACCTGATAGGCACCGATGTGTTGGGTAATGCCGCCGGCTTCACCAGCCACCACATTGGCCTTGCGGATGGCATCGAGCAGAGAGGTCTTGCCGTGGTCAACGTGGCCCATGATCGTGACCACGGGCGGACGCGGCTTCTCGTCCTCCGGCCTGTCCTCGATGTTGAAGAGGCCTTCCTCGACGTCGGATTCCGCGACGCGCTTGGCTGTATGGCCGAAGTCCACCGCTACCAGCTCGGCCGTATCCGCGTCGATCACGTCGCCGGGCTTCATGATCTGACCCTGCTTCATGAAATACTTCACCACGTCCACGGCCCGCTCAGCCATACGCTGCGCAAGCTCCTGGATCGTGATCGTCTCGGGAATGACGACCTCGCGCGAGACCTTCTCGCGCTGCTCCTGCTGCATAGCGCGCTTGAACTTCTCCTGCCTGCGGCGCATGGAGGAAAGTGAGCGGCTGCGGGTGCTCTCCTCGTCGGAGAGCGCAGTGTTGAGCGTGAGCTTGCCGCGCCGACGTTCTTCTTCTCCGCGAGGCTTGGCAGGGCGCACGGGCGCCTCCACCTTCACGGCACCCCGCTTGGCGGGCTGTCCGCGGCTTCCGCGCTCTTCTTCCTCCTCATCATCAGCCGCCTCGACGACCGCGGGAGTTTCGACCACCGGAGCCCGGCGCTTGGCCTCTTCCTCGGCGCGCTTGCGCGCTTCGGCCTCGGCCTTCAGACGAGCTTCTTCCTCGGCCTGACGGCGAGCAGATTCCTCGCGCTCGCGAAGACGGCGCTCCTCTTCCTCGGCTCGACGCTTTGCCTCTTCCTCGGCGCGCTTGCGCTCCTCGGCCTCACGCAGCTTCGCACCCTGCAGGGCGCGGCGGCGAGCCTCGATCTCGTCGGCCGACAGCTCGTTCAGCACCACGCCCGAGCGCGGCTGCTGCGGCTGAGGCCTGGGCGGCTCACGCCGCTGTTGAGGGGCAGGCGTAGGCGCGGGTGCGGCAACAGAGGGTGCGGGCGGCTTGGGGCGCGCAGGCGCCACAGGCTCGACGCGCTCGTCCGGCCTGGAAAATTTGCGCTTCTTGGTTTCGACAACGACTGCCTTCGTCCGTCCATGGGAGAAGTTTTGACGCACAGTACCCTGCTCCACGCCGGGTCGTTTCAGAGTCAGCGTCTTCTTTGGATTGACGCTCAGCGTCTTGTCGTCACCGGTCTTCGTATCAGTCATTCCATATCCTCTGCGGCATCCGCCGCGCTCGACATGTCCCGCTCCGGGACAATGCCTCGATATCGAGCAAGCGCGTCGATGCGCCTCAGCGCTGCCTCGCCCGGCCCCCGGTCGAGCACGGCAGCATGTATCACATTTGTTGCCCCCAATGCCAAACTCATTTCGGTCTCCGAAAAGAGTTTGTATGCCGGCACCATCGGTCCGCCGACATGAGCTATCGATTTTCGCGCGTTCGCAATCTTGCGAACGCCGTCCTCGGAAGCCTCATCTGCGTGCAGCACGGCCAATGCCTTGCCGCTGCGCACCCCGGCTTCCACCTTCGCTGCTCCCAATGCCACGGCTCCCGCCTTGCGCGCAAGGCCAAGAGCACCGAGAGCGGTGCTTACGAGCAAAGATTCGACCATTTCGGCCAAGCCCGGCGGCACCGTCACCGGTGCCTTCAGCGCGCGAGAGAAAAGATTCTTCGCCGCCGCCCTTTCGACCAGGCTCCGTTCAGCGCCTACCCAGCAGCCACGTCCCGGCAGCTTTCGCTTCAGGTCCGGAACGACCGTCCCGTCCGGAGCTGCGACGAAGCGGATCAGCCGATCCGGCTCCAGCGCTTCCCGCGTCACGATACATGTGCGGTCGTTCATCGCTTTTCACAAGACCCCTGGGTAAGCAGGCCGACATATCAGCCTTCCACCGGCTGGGCTTCCTCGCCCTCGGTTTCTTCGGCTTCGGCCTGCAGGTCTTCCTCGCTGATCCATCCCATCTTCAGGCGCGCCGCGACAACCATCTGCTCCGCCTCGGCACGGCTGACATCGAAATCCGAAAGCACGCCCGGGAAGAATTTGTTCTCCCCATCCTTGCGCTCTCTCCAGCCCACGAGATCATCCACCGCGTAGCCCGCGAAATCCTCGATGGTATTAACGCCGTCCTCGCCGAGCTTCACCATCATGGCCGTGGTCATGCCCGGAATCTCGCGCAGCTCGTCGGAAACGCCGAGTTCCCTGCGCTTCGCGTCCTGCTCGCCTTCGATACGATCGAGGTATTCGCGAGCGCGCGTCTGGATTTCTACGGCCGTGTCCTCATCGAAGCCATCGATCGAGGAGATCTCGTCCGCGTCTACATAGGCGAGTTCCTCGACGCTGGTAAAGCCTTCGGAAGCCAGTACCTGGCCGACCATCTCGTCCACATTGAGAGCTTCCATGAAGAGGTTCGAGCGTTCGGTGAATTCCTTCTGCCGGCGCTGGGATTCCTCTTCTTCCGTCAGGATATCGATGTCCCAACCGGTGAGCTGCGACGCCAGGCGCACGTTCTGGCCGCGACGGCCGATAGCGAGCGAAAGCTGATCGTCCGGCACGACCACCTCGATGCGCTCGGCATCCTCGTCGAGCACCACCTTCGAGACTTCCGCCGGCTGCAAGGCATTGACGATGAAGCTCGCCGCGTTCTCATTCCACGGAATGATGTCGATCTTCTCACCCTGAAGCTCCGCCACGACGGCTTGAACTCGCGAGCCACGCATACCCACGCAGGCGCCTACGGGATCGATCGAGGAATCATGGCTGATCACCGCGATCTTGGCGCGGCTGCCCGGATCGCGGGCCACCGACTTAATCTCGATAATGCCATCATAGATCTCCGGCACTTCCATGGTGAAGAGCTTCGCCATGAACTGCGGATGGGTGCGGGAAAGGAAAATCTGGGGCCCGCGCTGCTCGCGGCGCACATCATAGACATAGGCACGCACGCGATCGCCATATTTGAAGGATTCGCGCGGGATCAGCTCGTCACGGCGGATGATGCCTTCGCCGCGGCCGAGATCGACAATCACATTGCCGTACTCAACGCGCTTGACCGTGCCGTTGACGATCTCGCCGACGCGGTCCTTGTATTCCTCGTATTGCCGGTCGCGCTCGGCCTCGCGCACCTTCTGCACGATCACCTGCTTGGCCGATTGCGCCGCAATGCGGCCGAAATCCATCGGGGGAAGCTGCTCGGCGATGAAATCGCCAACCTGGGCATCTGGATTGCGCCGGCGGGCGTCCACGATAGAGATCTGCCGTGCGGGCTCCTCCAGATCTTCGACCACTTCCATGAGCCGCTGCAGCTTCATCTCGCCCGTTTGGGGATTGATGTCGGCGCGGATATTGGTCTCCTGGCCGTAGCGCGAGCGGGCCGCCTTCTGGATGGCATCGGCCATGGCCTGGATCACGATGGTCTTATCAATCGACTTCTCGCGGGCCACCGCATCGGCGATCTGCAAAAGCTCCAGTCTGTTTGCACTGACAGCCATATTCATTCTCCTTCACTTGCAGAGTGGGGCCGCGACCCTCCCTCTGCCAAATCCGATTGCTCCTCGCCTGTATCATCGGCAGGTCCGGCAAGCTCCTCCCCGCCGCGGCGGCGCGCCTTCTTCCGCTGCCGCCTCTCCTCCTTGTCCTTCTTCAGCGCCTCCCGGATGAGTGCATCCGTCAGCACCAGCTTAGCCTCGCTGATCGCATCGAGCGGAATCTCGGCAATCGGGTCTTCGCCCTCGGCCACCTTGTCCCGCTCGATCGTCAGGCTTTCGTCCGAGCAGCCAAGGATTTTACCACGAAATCGCTTGCGTCCTCCAACCATCACCGAGGTTTCCACCTTCGCCAGATGGCCTATCGCTCCCCGGAAATCCGACACGCGCACCAAAGGCCGGTCGATTCCGGGAGAGGAGATCTCAAGCTGGTAGGCACTGTCGATCGGGTCTTCGACGTCGAGCGCCGGCGAGACCGCCCGGCTGACCTCCTCGCAATCATCGACGGTCATCGTGCCGTCGGGCCGCTCGGCCATAATTTGCAACGTCAGGCCATCCTGCGCCGAAAGGCGCACGCGCACGAGCCGGTAGCCAAGCGCATCAAGCACCGGCATGACGATCGCCGCCACACGGGCGTCCACGCCGGTTTCGCGAATGATGCGGTCGTCCTGCATAAATTAGGTCCTCTGGGGTGGCCAGCTAACAAAAAAGAGCGGGACCGGATGGACCCACTCTTCGTCGTAAATGACCAAGAATTTCCTTCGATATAGCCAAGACGGCGGCCAGTTTCAAGCACAGTCCGAAACTTGCTTATTGCTGCAATGCACAATTCACATGGGTGCATTGCACAAAAAGCTATAGCGCAGGCCCGCTTGCATGCTTATCTCTCATGACATAGCCAGTGGAGAGAAAAATGCGCAGACGCAGCTTTGTCAGCGGAATCAGTGAATTTTTTGGCGTGATGGACAGCGCGATCCGGGTTTCGAACGCCGTCCGCAATCATGCTCAGCCGCAGTCGGCCGATCTTGTGAAACTCGGCATCGATCCCGAGCGCTTCCGGGAAATCAGGTTCCGTTAAATACGGACGAAGGTGAGATACGCGGGCCGTCGACCCTCGCGTATCGCTTTCGCCTCGTAACGCGTACCTGGCCAGCCGTCATACGCTATGCGCCAGTTGTCGGCACTTCGAACCTTCCATTCGAATGCGGGATGGGCTCTGCACGAAAGCAGGGTCCAGTTCACGTAGCCCTCTATATCCGACGCAAAGCGGAACTGGCCACCAGCGCGCAGCACCCGCGCAAAGCGATCAAGATTGGCTTTGTTGACGAAGCGGCGCTTCCAATGACGCTTCTTCGGCCAGGGATCGGGATAAAAAAGATCGATTCCCGAGATCGCCGCGTCCGGCAGCCAGTCGAGAAGCGCCGTGGCATCATCGTCATAGAGGCGCAAATTCGCCGGCATCTCTCCTTCAAGCCCCGTAACAAGCTTCGCCATGCCGTTGACGAACGGTTCCACACCGATGAAGCCGGTTTCGGGGTACCGCCGGATTTCATTGAGCAGGTGTTCCCCGCCGCCGAAGCCGATTTCCAGGCGAACGTCGCGGACCGGGCCCTGGAAAAGATTTTTCAGTTCGCCGGGAGGCGGGGCGGTGAGATCGATCTTCAGCCGGGGAAGCAGCTTTTCGACAGCGGCCGACTGCTGCGGGCGCAAACGCTTGCCGCGCCTGCGCCCGAAGAATGCTTCTGTGGCACGTTCAGGATGGCTTTCAGCCATGGCTTTGTCTAAGCGGCCGCAGCCATCGCCTGTTTGAGAGCCTTCACCAGATCCATCCGCTCCCATGAGAAGGAGCCGTCGCGACCACCCGGCTTGCGGCCAAAATGGCCGTAGGCTGCCGTCTTCGCGTAGATGGGCTTGTTGAGATCGAGATGCCGCCGGATCCCGGAAGGCGACAGGTCCATCACCTGCCGGATGGCAAGCTCCACCTCTTCCTCGGAAACGCGGCCGGTGCCGTGCAGATCCACATAGATCGAAAGCGGCTGCGCCACGCCGATGGCATAGGAAAGCTGGATCGTGCAGCGATCCGCCAGTCCTGCAGCGACGACGTTCTTCGCCAGATAACGCGCAGCATAGGCTGCCGAGCGATCCACCTTGGTCGTGTCCTTGCCCGAGAACGCTCCGCCGCCATGGGGTGCGGCGCCACCATAGGTGTCGACGATGATCTTGCGCCCCGTGAGCCCGGCGTCACCATCCGGACCGCCAATCACAAACTTGCCGGTCGGATTGATGAACCAGCGGCAATCGTCGGCTATCGCAAGCCCGCCATCGGAAAGCGCCTTGCGAATATAGGGCTCCACGACGTCGCGGACCTTTTGTGAGTCCCAAGAAGCGTCGAGATGTTGTGTGGAAAGCACGATTTCGGTCACCGCGCTGGGCTTGCCGTCCACGTAACGAACCGTCACCTGGCTCTTGGCATCGGGCCCGAGCCTTGCGACGTCGCCCTTGCCTTCCCGACGTGCTTCGGAAAGCGTCTGAAGGATGCGATGGGCGTAGTAGATCGGGGCGGGCATGAGATCAGGCGTTTCACGGCAAGCATAGCCGAACATGATGCCCTGGTCGCCCGCACCTTCTTCGCCCTGCCTATCGGCGGCATTGTCCACGCCTTGACCGATATCGGGCGACTGGGCGTGCAGGAGCACATCGATCTTCACGTTCTTCCAGTGAAACCCGTCCTGCTCGTAGCCGATGGCCCGAATGGCCCGGCGTGCGGCTGCGCGGAATTTCGACGGATTGACGACAGGATGTCCCCGGCCATCGGTAAGGACATTCCCCTCCTTATCGCGCTTGAGCAGGCTGTCGGGAACCCGAACCTCGCCTGCTATGATGACACGATTGGTGGTGGCCAGCGTTTCGCAGGCGACACGGACCTTCCATGGGTCCATGCCTTCCTTCTTTGCCTCACGATAGACCAGGTCGACGATCTCATCCGAGATTCTGTCGCAGACCTTATCGGGATGACCTTCCGAAACGGATTCACTTGTAAAGAGATAGCTTCTGCGCACCACGGGTAACCCCTCTGAGAAAAGCCAGCGCATGCCAGCAGCTGGCGGCTTCTAGTTAGCCACCACCATCGAACCGGTCAAGAAAAGTTGATTTCAATCCGGCAAGGGAGCTTCCGCCGCAAGCGCCTTCACCAGGTCGAGCACCCGGCGACGGACCTTCGGATCCGTGATCTTCACGAAGGCACGGTTGAGCTGAATTCCCTCTGAACTGTTCAGGAAATCAGCCACATAAGCCGTCCCCTCCTCGGAAAGCCCCGCGACGGCTTCCCTCTCTTCGCCGGGCGCACCCTCGAAGAAAAAAGAGACAGGCGCGTTGAGAATGGAGGCAATTGCCTGCAGGCGGCTGGCGCCTACACGATTGGTCCCCTTCTCATACTTCTGAATTTGCTGAAACGTGATGCCCAGGCTCTCGCCCAGCCTTTCCTGGCTGATCCCGAGCATGTTCCTGCGGAGCCTGATTCTGCTGCCGACATGAACATCGATCGGGTTCGGCCTCTTCTTGTTGTTAGTACTCATTCATCCCTCGCCGCTCGGGATCGTTGACTGCACGAAAAACCGACGAGGTTCACGCCCCCTCTGCCGGGACTCCCGGCCTGCGCGAATAGTCGGCTGCTGCATATGCGTGGCGCGCTTGGCCGATGTCAATTCGAGGACCGCGCGCGCCATACCCATGCATAACGTTACAGGGAATATCCTAAACTATCAAAAATGTAAGGTCTTAGATGAGGTTTTTCCCAAGTTCGGAATTTTCAGAACGAAAAAGACTAAGGATGCAACATTGCAGGCGCATCCTATGAGAAAACGGCGCCTATACAGCTGAAACGAACGGCACTGCGAGTCCGCGGCATTTTGGCTCGGGACGCAGGTCGAACCGCACCATTGGCCGCCATTGCGCCATTTTTTGACAGGCGGGAATGACCTCTAATCGATATTTTTTGATATACAAAAAAATTCCTTTGGGTGACCAGGCTGCTGCCGACGAGAACGGTTCATCGGGGCACCGGTGATATAGATCACGGCTCGATTCTCGCAGGGACCGGAAATGCAGCTCATTCAAGCCGAGCGGGAGTGATACGCGGCAATTTGCCGCATATCTCGACCGTGCCGGCATAGGTCTGCGAATTGCCGATAAAGCCGTGACTCAATCGGCCGACGGCTCTGGTGCCTTTATCATTCGGCGCCGGCGCTCCGCCGTCCGCCCCTGCACGATGCGCACACGCTTCACCCGTCGTGGATCGGCATCCAGAACATGGAATTCGAACCCCGGCACCGCTTGGACGACTTCTCCGCGGGCAGGAACCCGACCGAGTATATTGAAGATCATGCCGCCTATCGTGTCGACGTCTTCTGCATGCTCGCCCGGCTTGAAGCTTTCGCCGACGGCTTCAGCCACGTCATCGATTTCGGCGCGCGCGTCGACCAGGAAGATCCCGTCTCCGGTTTTCTCGATCAGCGGCTCGTCTTCGTCGTGCTCGTCCTCGATATCACCGATGACCATCTCGACGAGGTCTTCCAACGAAACGAGGCCGTCAGTGCCGCCATATTCGTCAATGACGAGCGCCATCTGGATCCGCGCCGCCTGCATCCGCGCCATAAGGTCGGAAGCAAGCATGGAAGGGGGCACGAAAAGCAGCGGCCGCACGATATCGAGTTCACCGATCGTACGGTTGAGATCCACATTGCCGAGCAGAAGCGAGGGATTCGCCGGGAGTGTCTTGCGGCCGCGGCCATTTTTCTGACGCGCCGCGCGTATCAGGTGGGCGACGACATCCCGAATATGCACCATGCCGCGAGGGTCATCGAGGCTCTCGACATAGACCGGGATGCGCGAGTGTGCTCCGCGCTCGAACTGATTGAGAAGATCACCGAGGGTGGTGGACATCTCCACCGCCTCAATATCCGCGCGCGGCACCATCACGTCTTCAACGCGAAGTTCGCGCAGGCGCAGGATATTATTGAGCATGGCCCGCTCGGCCAGGGTAAGCGGCGCGGCATCCGTCGTGTGCTGGGCCAGGGCTTCTGCCAACTCGTCCTGCAGTGTTGACCCGTTGCGCGAACGGAAGAGACCCGCAATGCGCTGAAACAGCGTTGGCCGGCTTTCAAGGCGTTGCGGAGGTCTACTCGAGCCTTCTTCCCCCTCCTCGGGGGATGCGGCTGCGCTCTCCGGCGCGCCGCCGGGGGCGATTATAGAAGCTTCAGTCATGGTCCTTCGATCATTGCTACCGCAAAATTAGGCGTAGGGATCGCCAATAGCAAGGCTTTCCAGGATTTCCCTTTCAAGTTGCTCCATTTCAACGGCTTCTTCCTGGGTTTCATGGTCGTAGCCCATCAAATGGAGGAAGCCATGAACTACAAGATGCGTAAGATGATGCTCAAAGAGCTTATCTTCTTCCTTCGCCTCTCGTGAAACTGTTTCGTAGCCGAGCGCAATGTCGCCAAAATGACGCGGCGCGCCCGGTGGCCACGCACTTTCCAGGGCAGGAAAGGACAACACATTGGTGGGCTTGTCCTTCCCGCGAAACTGGGCATTGAGCGCCTGCATCCGAGCATCATCGGTGAATAGTACGCTCAGGCTGCCGGCAGATGAGTTCTGTATCCGGGCGGCGGCGGCCGCTACCGCGCGTTCGGCGAGCGGCTGAAGGGCTTTTTCAACCGGCCAGTCTCCCGCCTCTATCGTACAGTCGATCTCAATGGCCGATGCTTCGCCGTCAGCCATCGCTCTGCGCCGCCCTTTCCTTTGGGCCGCGCGACTGGCGGTCATAGGCATTGACGATCGCTGCCACCAAGGGATGCCGGACCACATCCTTTTCGTTGAAGCGTACGGTGACGATCCCCGGCACGTCCTTGAGGATGTCCAAGGCCTCGACCAGACCCGATTTTGTATTGGGCGGCAGGTCGATCTGGCTTGGATCGCCGGTCACGATCATCCGACCGTTCTCGCCCAGACGAGTGAGGAACATCTTCATCTGCATCGGCGTGGTGTTTTGCGCCTCGTCGAGGATCACCACGGCATTCGCGAGCGTGCGTCCGCGCATGAACGCGAGTGGCGCGATCTCGATCACGTCGGCAGACAGCGCACGTTCCACTTTGTCCGCGGGCATCATTTCGTAGAGCGCATCATAAAGTGGCCGCAGATAGGGATCGACCTTCTCCCGCATATCGCCGGGCAGGAAACCCAGGCGCTCGCCTGCTTCCACCGCCGGACGCGAGAGCACGATCCGGTCCACCATGCCGCGCTCCAGCAGCATCGCCGCATAGGCGACGGCAAGGAACGTTTTTCCGGTGCCCGCCGGGCCGATGCCGAAAACGAGCTCCGAGCGCTCCAGAGCGCGCATATAGGCGTCCTGATTGGCAGAGCGCGCATATACGGTGCGTTTGCGCGTCGAGATCTGGGCCGCGGCGAGTTTGCCCTTCCCTTCCAATGTGGGCAAGCTCAACTGATCGTCGGTGGCTTGAGCAAGCCGGACTGCACCATCAACTTCCGAAGCGGAAAGCTCCGTGCCGCCTTGAACAAGACCATAAAGATAGTCCAGGGCCCGCCGGGCCTGCTCCGCGGCAGTGGATTCGCCTTTGATTGACAGCTGGTTGCCCTTGGAACGGATATCCACGCCGAGCTTCTGTTCGAGACGGGCGAGGTTTTCGTCAAACGGGCCGTAAAGCGCGCCGGCAAGCTTGTTGTTGTCGAAGGTGAGCACGATATGTGCCATGTCGGACGCCCCGGAGGGCGCGTTCTTCAGCTCCGGACCACCTGTCAAACGCTATCCCCCCTCGCAGCTTCCATCAGGCCTGCTTCCCGCACCGGCTCGCAAAACAGGCTATGGCTGCCCGCCTGCGTAACGCGCACACGAATGATATCGCCGATCGCTCCCGCCGATTCATCGACGACCACCGGCTGCAACCATGGCGAACGGCCCACGAGCTGGCCCGCCTGCCGCCCCGGCTTCTCGAGCAGCAGATCGATGTCGCTGCCAACCAGGCTTTGCGCGAATGCGCGTTGTTGCTCCGACAAAAGCGCCTGGAGCCGCTGCAGCCTTTCGTCCTTCACCACGTCCGGCACCTGAGCCTCCATATCCGCACCCGGTGTTCCCGGTCGCGGAGAATATTTGAACGAGAAGGCCTGAGCATAGTTCACGTCGCGCACGATGCGCATCGTATCCTCGAAATCCTCATCCGTCTCGCCTGGAAACCCGACGATGAAATCGCCGGACATCGCGATATCGGGCCGGGCAGCACGGATGCGCTCGATCAGGCGCAGGTAGTCGGCCCCCGTATGCTTGCGGTTCATGGCCTTCAGAATTCTGTCTGAACCTGCCTGTACCGGCAAATGCAGATAGGGCATCAACGTGCGCAGATCGCGATGGGCGGCGATGAGCTCGTCATCCATGTCGCGGGGATGGCTCGTCGTGTAGCGTAGCCGGTCCAGGCCGGGAATTTCGGCCAGCCGAAAGAGCAGGCGTCCGAGACCCCATTCCTTTCCGTCCGGCCCCTCGCCATGCCAGGCATTCACGTTCTGTCCGAGCAACGTGACCTCGCGCACACCGGCTTCGGCAAGCCGTTCGGCTTCCGCGACGACCTGCGAAACGGGCCGCGATACTTCCGCACCGCGCGTATAAGGAACGACGCAGAAGGTGCAGAACTTGTCGCAACCTTCCTGGACGGTGAGAAACGCGGTCACCCCGCGATTCCTGACGGTGCTGCGCGCCGGTGCCGGAAGATGTTCGAACTTATCTTCGATTGCGTATTCCGTCTCGACGATCTTTTCGCCGGACCGCGCCCGTGTCACGACCGAGGGAAGGCGATGATAGGTCTGCGGTCCGATCACGAGATCGACCACCGGAGCACGGCGCAGGATCTCCCGACCCTCCGCCTGTGCGACACATCCAGCAACGCCGATGACTGTTTCTCGGCCCCGCTTCGCCCGCTCATCCTTGAGCACCCGGATCCGTCCAAGCTCGGAATAGACCTTTTCCGCCGCCTTCTCGCGGATATGGCAGGTATTGAGCAGCACCAGATCGGCTTCCTCGATGACATCGGTCGGCCGGTAGCCGTCCGCCGCCAGTGCGTCAGCCATGCGCTGGGAGTCATAGACGTTCATCTGGCAGCCATAGGTCTTCACGAAGACCTTTTTGTCCGAATGCGAACCGGCGTCCGGTCGGTTGGAGAATGTGCCTGAACGTTCTGTCGTCAAATCCTGTTCCATAAGCGCGTAACTAGCGTCTTTCCATGTCAAAAAACAGACGAATCTTCTGCCTCAGCGTTGGCGCAGCGCAGCGGTCAACATGCGCCGCACATCTGCCTCAGCTCTTCGCGCCACCGTCTTCCGGTCTGCTTCCGCCGAAAAGGAAATAGGATCGCCGAAATACACTTCCACGTCGATCGCCTTGAGTTGAAGAAGCATCTTCAGATGCGGCACGAAATCCATGTCTCCAATCCAGGAAAGCGCCGCGCGCTCGCGCCGGTCCAGCTGCAGCCCGTTTCGGCGCAGATAGGCGATTGCCACCGGCTGCACAATGACGCGATCTGCCTTGCCGCAATCGAGCGCGAGATAGGCCGCGCCGAAGAGAGTGCTCTTGAACGCCATGACGCGGTTCCCATCGCCTGTCGTGCCCTCGGCGAACAGCACCATCGGATCACCGCCGGCCAGCCGTTCGGCGATTTCGCGAGCCTGGGCCGAGGCGGTCCGCTTGCGCTCCCGCTCGACGAAGACCGAGCGCTGCAGGCGGGCGAAAGTGCCCAGGACCGGCCAGTTCCGCATCTCGGCTTTCGCCACGAAATGAACGCCCGTGATGGAGCCCAGAACGAGTATGTCGGTCCAGGAAACGTGGTTTGAAACGATCAGCAGCGGGCGTTCCGCCGCTGGCGCGCCCTTCACATGCACGCGGATGCCAAGAACCCTCAACGTCAGCCGGTGCCATAGCCGCGGGGCGATGCGGTCGCTCCACCAGCGGGTACGCAGCGCCAGTTCCTGAAAGAGGATCAGCGGCAGCGTATAGGCCGCCACAAGCAGCAATTTTCCGATCAGGCGCATCTTGCCGAGCACGTCGCAAATCCCCGCAAGATCGGACTAGCTGAGATCCCGCCGCATGACCAGCGCGTTGCTCCGCCTGGCGGTTGCGTCCCGATAGTAATCGCGCCTATGCCCCACCTGCCGAAAGCCCAGACGGCGGTATAGCGCAATGGCAGGTGCATTGTTCTCGTCCACCTCCAAGAAGAGAGCCTCTGCCCGTTCGGCGTGAAGCGTGCGGAGGACCGCATCCATCAGCATTCGGCCGATGCCGCGGCGACGCAAGGAGCGGCTGACGGCAATCGTGAGGATCTCTGCCTCGCCGGCTGCATGCCGGGCGAGGACGAAGCCGCATGGCTTGCTGCCCGGGGTGCCCTCTTCGATCGCGGCGAAGCCGAACACGGTTTCTTGCGACAGGAGTGATTCGAACTCGCCATCCGTCCATGGCCGCACGAAATCCTCCCGGTGCAGCGAAGCAAGGATGCGGCCATCCGAGATTTCGAGTGGCCGCACGACAAAGCTCTTCCGCAGAAGACGGGAAAGGGAAAGCGCCATTATCACCCCTTCAATGGGAGGGCAAAGCCACTCTGGGGCTTTGCGTCCGGTGCGCGCAGATAGAGCGGCTTGGGTTTTTCCTGGCCCAGTGGCCGCGAGGCCGCCACGCGCGCATAAAAGAGTATATCCGCGGTCGCTGCCAGCGGCCCTTTCTCAAAATCCCCCCCGGCATTCTCCGCCACAAGGTCGGCTACATCGCCCGCAAGAACCGGTCGGCCCGTCAGCGCAGCGTTCACCAGATCCTCCATGCCTGCAAGCCGGGGACCGTCGAGGATTTTGCCGGAAGGATCGAACAGCCCCATCGCAAACGGCTCGGTGCGTCCGACGGCACAAAGAACCTGCCGGCCAGGAAAGCTTGCTCTTGTCTGAGCCGCCAGTGCTTCGAGCGTCGTGATGCCCATAGCCGGTATTTTCAGGGCGAGCGCGAAACCACGCGCGGCGGAAACCCCGACGCGAATGCCGGTGAACGAACCCGGTCCGACCGAGACCGCGATTGCACCGATGTCGTTGAACGAGAAGCCGGCCTGTTCAAGCGCGTTCTCAACAACGGCCATGACATGTTCGGCGTGGCCCTTGCCGAGGTCCAGCACAACGCGGGCCCGTTCCGTTCCTGCTTCGGTGTCATAGATGCAGGCGGCACAGAGTGCGGCGGCCGTATCAATGGCAAGGATGTTCATGCGCTACATCTATGGCATTCAAGCGGCTCACGCCGTGCCAAGCTGGAGTTGAAGCCGGGGCAGAAAACGGCCGGGAATGGAGCCGGACGGCGAACGGCCGACAATCACCGCTCCCATCTTCTCGTAGAATGCCACGGCACCGGGATCGGCGTCGAAGGCAAGCACGCGAGCGCCGCATTTCATCGCCTCGGCCTTTGCCCATTCGAACAGCGTGCGACCGAGCCCCTTTCCTTGGAGATGCTGCTCGACAAACAGCTTCTTGAGCTCGGCTTCCGTACCGGTGGCGGATATTTCCGCCATTCCGACGGGAACGCCCTCCAATTCGGCCACGACCAGGTGCGGCTGCAGCGGGTCCACCGTCAGCTCTGCCCGGCAGGCCTCGATGAAGATCTCATCATAGCCATGAGAAGCCTTCGAGCGGAGGCAGAGCTCCGTCAGGGCCGGCCCCTCGTCAGCTCTTGGCGGCCTCAGCAGCATGTGACCTATCCCGCGCCTTCTTCTCGAGACGCCGCGCATGAAGCACGGGCTCAGTGTAGCCGTTTGGCTGCTCGCGTCCTTTGAACACGAGGTCGCAAGCCGCCTGGAATGCAACCGACTTGTCGAAGTCCGGCGCCATCGGCTCGTAGTTCGGGTCACCGGCATTCTGCCCGTCGACCACCTCGGCCATGCGCTTCATCGTTTCCATCACCTGCTCGCGGGTCACGACGCCGTGATGCAGCCAGTTGGCGATGTGCTGCGAGGAGATGCGGAGGGTGGCGCGATCCTCCATCAGCCCGACATTGTTGATATCCGGAACTTTCGAGCAGCCGACGCCCTGGTCGATCCAGCGGACGACATAACCCAGGATGCCCTGGGCGTTGTTGTCGAGTTCCTGCTTGATGTCCTCGGGCGACCAGTTAGGCCGAACAGCGACGGGAACGGAGAGGATATCCGCAAGCTTTGCGCGCGGACGCGATTTGAGGCTCTCCTGAACCGCCTTCACGTCCACCTTGTGATAGTGCGTCGCGTGCAGGGTGGCGGCCGTTGGTGAAGGCACCCACGCCGTATTCGCGCCAGCCTTGGGATGAGCGATCTTCTGTTCGAGCATGGCCGCCATCAGGTCCGGCATGGCCCACATGCCCTTACCGATCTGCGCGCGGCCCGAGAGCCCGCATTCGAGGCCAATGTCCACGTTCCAGTTCTCGTAGGCGGCGATCCACGTCGACTGCTTCATGTCGCCCTTGCGGATCATCGGGCCGGCTTCCATCGACGTATGGATCTCGTCGCCCGTGCGGTCGAGGAAACCGGTATTGATGAAGACCACGCGCTCGGACGCCGCGCGGATGCACTCCTTCAGGTTGACCGTGGTGCGGCGCTCCTCATCCATGATGCCCATCTTGATGGTGTTGGACTTCATGCCCAGGGCGTGTTCCACCCTGGTGAAGAGATCCACGGCGAAGGCGACCTCCTCCGGCCCATGCATTTTGGGCTTCACCACATACATCGAACCGGTGCGGCTGTTCATGCGCCGGCCGTTCGGGCCGATGTCATGCAGCGCGATCATGGCCGTGAACATGGCGTCCATGATGCCCTCCGGCACCTCCTGGCCGTCACGGTCGAGAATTGCCGGGTTGGTCATCAGATGACCGACATTGCGCACCAGCATCAATGAGCGGCCGGGCAGCACGACTTGAGAGCCATCCGGAGCCGTCCGGCTGACATCCGGGTTGAGCCTTCGCCTGACGGTCTTCCCATCCTTTTCGAAGCTCTCTTCGAGATCTCCCTTCATCAGGCCGAGCCAGTTGCGATAGGCGAGCACCTTGTCCTCGGCGTCGACCGCGGCAACGGAATCCTCGCAATCCATGATCGTCGTCAACGCGGCTTCAAGGATCACATCGGATATGCCGGCCTTGTCCGTGCTTCCGATCGGGTGGCTCCGGTTCACGACGACGCGGACATGGAGGCCGTTCCTGGCCAGCGCGACTTCCTGCGGGTCTGTAGCGTCGCCGCGATAGCCCACGAACTGCGCCGGATCCTTGAGTGCGGCCAGGGCGTGCTCCGTCCTGACGGCCAGCCGGCCATTCTGCACCACAAGGCCCGTCGCGTCGGCCCAGCTGGCGCCATCGAGCGGCGCGCTCTCGTCGAGAAAGCGGCGTGCCCAGGCGATGACCTTTTCCCCGCGCTTCGGGTTGTACCCAGCGCCACGATCCGCGCCATCCGCTTCGGCGATCGCGTCCGTTCCATAGAGCGCATCATAGAGCGAGCCCCAACGAGCATTGGCCGCGTTCAACGCATAACGGGCGTTCGTGATGGGAACCACCAGCTGCGGCCCCGCCACCTCTGCGATCTCGGAATCCACATCCGATGTGGAGACCTTGAAATCCGGTCCCTCCGGAAGAAGATAGCCGATCTCCCGCAGGAAGGCTTCATAGGTCTCCAGATCCGCCGGAGCGCCATTCTCACGGTGCCAAGCGTCGATCCTGGCCTGCAGTTCATCCCTGTGTGAAAGAAGCGCGCGGTTGCGCGGTGAAAGCGCGTGAACGATATCTGAAAGCGCATCCCAGAAAGTCTGGGCGTCGACGCCCGTTCCCGGCAGAGCTTCGTTTATCGCAAAATCATGCAGCTCACGGGCAATCTTGAGCCCATTGATTTCCACGCGATCCTTCATGCGGCACCTCGGCAATTTCGTACTGCAGGGGTTTGATCATGGCCGGCGTGCCGGGTCAATCATCATGGAGGAGCTTTTGCCGGCGAATCGATTACCCGCCAAAGCAAAGGCCGTCCCGGCCAGAGCCGGAACGGCCTTGATCTTACCCGGCGGGAAAAGCGGTGAGCCCACCGGAGACAAATGGTCTGTTATCTCATCGTCTGATCTTGAGGAGGCAGGTTTTCGTCCTGGACGGACGGGGTCTGCGTCTCCTGCCCCGCCAGAGGGCGAAGGACCGGAGAAGCGGCCACCGTGCTACCGGTATGTATCTCGTTGTCGAAAAGGTCACCTTGCCGCATCGAGTAGGGAAGGTTGTCCTCGTCGCTTGTGCGGAACTGCTCGTTCATGTGCTCGCCTCGAGTCAGGTAGCGCAGCGGACCAATGCTGCCGGTGGTCACCGAAGCATCCACCTCCTGATTGCCGGCAAGGTCGGGCGGTAAATCATCTGACAAACTGGCGCCTGCACCCATCAGGAGCAGAGCCGAAGTCGCAACAAATAGCTTACGCATTTCGGTTCTCCTTCAAGTGTCTCTCTAAACATGAGGTCGCCCACCCCTGCTCGCCTAACCCCTGAGCAGAATCAGGGTTCCGATTTTTGTGCGCCTTGCCCCTCACAAGACCTTGAAGATCGGTGATCCTGGCAGCCAATGAAGCCTTTCGCCGCACGATTTCCGGAGTGCCTAGAACACCCGGCACACCAAACTCTTGGAGAAAGTCTGCTTAAAAATTTTCGAGGGCGCCCCCGGGACGGCCTCCTGCGGCGAACGCATGAGGCCTGTCCCGGGCGTGCAAAACCGGCTTGGGAGCCGGTCGCTACGGCTTAGTCGTTGCTGATCTTGAACTGCTGGGTCGCAGCGTCAGAGGTTGTCCCGGGAACGCCGGAAGTCACGAAGCCGCTATCGATATTGCCGGCGGACTGCCCAGCACCCACATTGCGGGCCGGGAAAGCGTCCTTCGAGCTCAGACGGAAGTCATCGGCGGCCGAGTATCCACGCTCTACGGTCCCGGTGTATTGGGAGGCGGGGGCGGTGAGCTTGGGCGTCGCAAAGGGGGAGGCGTCATTGCTTGCCAAGGCCGGGCCGGCAACCAGAGCAGCCAGAGCGGAGGCGACGAAAAGGGACTTACGCATAATCGAATCTCCATTGCTGAACACGACGATCGTGCTCTTCACTCAATAAAAATGGGCACTAGAATCCAAATTTCTAGATCTGCATGATCACTAATTTGTGATCGGTCCATCATTCGCGGGAATGTGCGCAATAGCGAAGCCGATCGGCAGATTGAAGATTGATGCCGCAGCCCTCATCCGCTATGAAGGCCCGCGCGGTCCGAAGCGGCCCGAGCACCCGTAGCTCAGTTGGATAGAGTGCTGCCCTCCGAAGGCAGAGGTCACAGGTTCGAATCCTGTCGGGTGCGCCATTTCCAGATTCGATCTTAAACACCGAGGCGGGGCGCTGATTGGCGCTACAGCAATTCCCGTTCGCGGGTTCGAATTCAGCTGGCCTGTGTGCCAGGCGCGGATCGCCCGCCTGCGATCTCATTCGCGACTTAGCTGCCTCATCCCTTCTGCCGCACCTCCATTATGGCAAGTGCCGCCCTCACCACGCTGTCGGCAAATTCAAGACTGAGCGGGAGGTGCCCCAGCAGAAGTCGATAGAACACCGGCGCATAAAGCATATCAAGCAGGACTTCGATATCCTCTGGGGCCGGCATGCTGCCGTGGTTCACCGCCCCTTCAATAAGTTCGCGGCCACGTTCGCGGCTTGACAGGATCACGCGATTCCGAAAGGCCTTGGTCATCTCGCTCTCGGGGTCGGATGCTGCCAGCGTGAGAGCGATCTGGCGGCCCCGCGTGGTGGCAAAGGCGGTGACGAGCGAGCGCATCTGGGCAAGCAGTTGGTCCTCCAAGGAGCCGCCACCACCTGTCTCGCCGCCGTCATAGCCGATCATCAACGCAGCCATGGCCAGCTCGCTGGCGTTGGACCAATGGCGATAGATCGTTGGCTTGCTGACCCCCGACTTTGCGGCCACCGCTTCAATTGTCAGCCGACCAAAGCCCTCGTTCATGAGGATGTCGTGCGCGGCTCGCAGGGCTTTTGCGCGTGCAGCCAGGCTGGGCGGTCTGCCGCGCTTGCGTTGTTCAAGATCTTGACTCATTTATTTACGATACGTAACGTAAATAGAAAATCACTTCAAGGCAGCTTCGAATGTCCACGATTGCCTCTCTCATTCCCTACATCATCGTCAAGGACGCCAATGCGGCCATCGCCTTTTACAAGGCTGCTTTCAAGGCGACCGAGCTTTTCCGGATGACCGATCCGAACGATGGGCGAGTGGGCCATGCGGAGCTGAAATTCGGCGAAAGCATCCTCATGCTTGCCGACGAGTATCCGGATTTTGGTGCGGTTGGACCCGAGACGATCGGAGGCTCGCCCGTCACCTTGCATCTGAAGACGGGCGCCGTCGACGACGATGTTGCCTGTGCCGTCCAGCACGGAGCAACGGTGCTGCGTGCGGCAACGGACCAGAGCTTCGGTGAGCGGAACGCTTTGATCCTCGACCCCTTCGGTCACCGTTGGATGTTGTCGCAAACGATTGAAGATGTCAGCCCGACAGAGATGCAGCGACGCTGGGACGAGGAGGCTTGACGCCAGAAAGGACCCCTACGCATGGAATCGGCTCGAGAATCAAAGCCCGTGATCCTGCTGGCCCAGGATCAGGGGCGGCGATATGGCATGGGGCGGGTGACCGCGATCTTCAAAGCTGACGAAGCCGAAACCGATGCGCGCTACTCGGTGTCGGAGTGGATTCTTGAACCTGGTTTCGAAGGCGTGGGCCCGCACAGCCACGACACAAATGACGAGCTATTCCATGTAGTAGACGGCAAGCCGGAGATCCTCGTCGGGCGATGCTGGACAGCGGCTGGGAGGGGGACGTTTGTTCGCAAATCCGGCCGGCGTGACGCATGACTTCCGCAACCGGCACTCTGCCGTTGCACGGCTTCTCAACATCTTCATTCCCGGCGGATTTGAACGCCAAATGCCTAGCATCGTATCCTGGTTTGAGGAACAATCCGCAGGGAACTGCGGTGAATGTGCGGGACCAGGCGATCGCCCGCGGCAGGGGCGTTGGAGGGGAGCGTGTCATCTGATAACCTTCCAGGGATGACAGCGCATCTTTGACGATATGCGGAAAGCCACGTGCCCCCACGCATATTTCGCCAACTCTTCCGGGAAGCTGAGCGGGCCGCTCGCGGCCGGGCGGAAGCCGAAGACCTCTTTCAGACGGTTTGGCTCGCCGCGATCGAGGCCGGCAGAGGCGACCTCTCCTCTCCGGCCAATCGCCGATGGTTCGTCGGCGCACTTCGCAAGCGGGCCATGTTCGACGCACGCACCGCGATTCGCAGGCGCGCACGCGAAGAACGCGCGGCTCTCCGGCACGTACATACCATCCAGACAGTGGAGATCCCGGCGTGGTTTCTGGAACGGCTGCCGCCGAAGCTGCGCACCACGGCGATGCTGGTTCTGACAGGCCATAACAAGAGTGAAATCCTCTGGCTCCTGCGTATCCAAGGAGCCTGCCTTCCGCCAACGCGTCGCCGATATCCGGCGGCGCTGGCGCGCCGAGGGCGGCGGCTCGCTGGACGGTCTCTCGGTGCTCGACGGTCCGCTCAATTTCGGCGTCATTCGTCGCGCGCTTCTGCCGGCCGTTCGGCGCCGGAGCGTCGTGCTCGGCGGCCACGATCCGGACGGACACCTTTTTGTCGTAGGCACCTCACAAATACCGGCTGCTCGGCAACTAAGGACGGTTAGACCACCTGAGGAGTAGATCCATGTTTACCACGAGCCGGCTCGGCGCCGTCTGCTATTATGTCAATGATGTCGACCGAACCGAAGCGTTTTACCGCGATGTGCTCGGCCTGCAGGTCGAGCGGATGGAGGACGACGGTGAGGGTAATCCCTGGCTATCCGCCAGGACGGCCAACGGCGTGGAATTGATCTTCATCAAGCAGGAGTCGCGGCCAGGCAACACACCGATTGTCGTGTTCGAGATCGCGGAGGGCGGCATCGACGACATCTTCTCGGAATTGGCGGACAAAGGTGCAACAATCGTGACACCGGTCAGTCACGCGCCGGGGGGCTGGTCCGCGGAATTCAAGGACCCTGAAGGGCACGTCCTTTCCATGTATCAATCAGCGGACAAGCCGCGAAAGCGCTGACGCCTGTATCGGAGGGGCGGCCCGGAGCGCTAACTTGGCCGATAAAGGGGAGAGACGCGTCCGCGCCTCTCCCGAAAGGTTCTGCGGGTTAGATCTCGAAATCGTCGCCGCCGTCGAACCCAGCGTCATCGAAGCTGGCGTCCTCTGCTTCCAGGCTATCCGCCGCGGGCTCGGCGGCTTCTGCCTGGCCGCCGCCGTCCAGCATGCCTGCGATCATGTTGCCGAGCAGGACGCCGCCAGCCACGCCCATGGCAGTCTGCGCCGCGCCAGCGAGAAAACCTCCGCCCGCGCGCTGCGGTGCCGCAGAGAACGGCTGAGGAGCCGCTCCGGGACGTCCTATACGAGGAACGGACCCTGACGGCCGGGAAGGCCTGCGACTGTCGCCGAAAATCCCCGAGAAAAGACCACCTGCAGACTGCCTGGACTGAGCTTGGCGCTCCAATTCCTCAATTCGGGCCTGCGCCGCGTTCAGCGCCTGCTCCTGCACCACTATGGTCTGCGCCATGTAATAGGGCGCGCCGGGCTGGCGAGCGATCTGTTCGCGGATGAAGGCTTCCGCCTCATCGTCACGAGCAGGCGATTGCCGCTCCACATCGGCGAGCTTTTCAAAAAGGCTCTCGATGGCTTGCTGGTCGTTTCGATCCATAGGCGACGAACTCCTTATCTGCCGACCGTGATTACTCTTCCTGCTGGCCGGTGAAGTGGAGCAGCAGCCGGAAGATGTTGACGAAGTTGAGATAGAGCGAGAATGCGCCGAATACGGCGAGCTTCTGCTTGGATTCGGCGTCGAAATTCTCGGCATACTGCTCCTTGATCGTCTGCGTGTCCCAGGCTGTCAGGCCAAGGAAAACGAAGATGCCGATGACCGAGATCGCGAACTGCAGGGCAGAGGAAGCGAGGAAGAGATTGACCAGGCCGGCGATAACGACACCGATCAGGCCCATGATCAGGAAGGACGAGAACTGGGTCAGGTCACGCCTGGTCGTATAGCCATAGAGGCTGGTCGCACCGAACATCGTGGCAGCGATGAAGAAGGTCCGCGCGATGCTCGTTCCGGTGAAGACCAGGAACACGGAAGAGAGCGACAGGCCCATCACGCCGCAGAAGGCCCAGAACATAGCCTGGGCGCCGGAGGCGGACATGCTGTGGATGCGGAAAGAGAACAGGAAAACGAAAGCGAGCGGCGCGAGCATCACGACCCATTTCAGCGGGGTCGAGAAAATCGGCACATAGAGCGCCGGAACCGAGGCCACCGTGAAGGCGACCACGCCCGTGAGCACGAGGCCGAGCGCCATATAGTTGTAGACGCGCAGCATGTGCTGCCGCAGCCCTTCATCGAAGAGGGCCGCGCTCTGCTGGCCGAAGCTGGTGCGATACCCGAATTGCGGGGTGTTCATGGAAAACTCCTCATGTTGCTTGATCAGTAAAGGGTGTCGGCAAGCCGTTCGGCGGCGCGATCGAGCTTGCGGGCGTCGCCGCCGGCGACCACCGCATAGGCGACCTCGCCGATCTGGAAATAGGCGGCAGACGTTCTGTTTCCGGGCGCAACCGTCGGCTTGATCACGTCGAAGGTGCCCGGGCGGACGGCGAAGAGCGAGACCGGCCCGAATTCCTTCGTGTCGGCCGAGAGTTCCACGCTGGGTCCATAGCGCGACGGAAAGACCTGCACGTCCCGCACCTGCCAGTCGGTTGGGAGGGCTGGCATCACGATCGCTGTCATGGCCCTGATCTCCTCGGGATCATAGGCCGAAGCTTGAAGCTGCGAATCCATGGCGGCCCTCAGCACCGAAGTGTCGTGCGCGCGCATCGCGTCCTCGACATAGGCGGGTGGCGGAGCGGAGGCGACGGACTTCGAAATCGAGAGCGGCCCGGAAAGCTCGTTCGCCGCCCATCCGGCGGCGACGAAGACGGCGATGGCGGCCACCTTCTGCAGACGGGAAAGGATGCGGCTGCGAGCAAGCCCTCGTTCGAGCCGGCGTGCGGCATCGGTGGTTGCCGGATTGCCGTAAGCACCGGACAAGGCGAGCGCCAGTCGCAACTCGTCGCGCAGACGCAGGTCCGCCATAACCCGCGCAGCCTGCTCGGGCCGTGATGCGAGCCATGCCTCGACCTCGACGCGGCGGCCTACATCGAGTTGGTCGTCTACATAGGAATCCAGATCCTGGTCGGTGAGGGGATCATGGTTTTGGGGCATCACGGCCTCCGACGATCCTGAGGGAAGGAAGATCGCGCGGCTCTTCTTCGAGCGCTCGAAGTGCGGCACGTGCCCGGCCGATGCGCGACATCAACGTGCCGAGCGGGATGGAGAGCGTGTAAGCCGCCTCTTGGTATGTCAGCCCCTCGATCGCGACGAGATGGAGGGCGGCTCGCTGTTCCTCGGGCAAACTCATGAAAGCTTGCCGCACCTGCGCCAGACGGACTGCGTGGTCCTGCGGCGCATCGATCAGTTGCGGAAGAAGCTCGGCGGCGCGCTCGGCACGCGCCGCCTCCGACCTGCGGCTGCGGGCACGATCCACAAAGGCGTTGTGCAGGATAGACAAGAGCCATGCCCGCATGTTGCCGTCGCGCCGAAAGGTCGAGCGACGTTCATACGCACGCAGGAGCGCGTCCTGCACCAGATCCTCGGCATCCGCACCGTCGCGCGTGAGCGAGCGCGCATAGCGCCGGAGCGCGCCCAGCTGGCCAACGACATCAAATCGCGAACGAGTCGTTATCATGTGCGGTATACGAAGCGATCCGGAATTTTCATCCAGCGGGCGGTGATTTTTTTCGCAGATTTGCGGTGGTGCCCCAAAATGCTCAGGAGAGGCCCGCGTCCTCGAGGGGACGCGGGCCGTGGTGGAAGCGGTCCGTACCTAATCGCTCCGGGCCACATCCTCGGAGCTCATACCCGCTGGCCAGTCCTTCTCAGGTTCGTCCTTCGTCTTCCATAGCGAGTAGCCGATGCCGGCGGCGATCAACGTCAGTGTCACGCCCAGGCTGACCGCGGGCGGGAACTTGCCGCCGTCCAAGACGAAGTCGGCCACGAATATCTTGACGCCGATGAACACCAGGATCGCGGCGAGCGCATATTTGAGATAGTGGAAGCGGTGCACCATGGCAGCGAGCGCAAAGTAGAGCGCGCGAAGGCCGAGGATGGCCATGATGTTCGACGTGTAGACGATGAAGGTATCCGTCGTGATTGCGAAAATGGCGGGCACACTGTCCACGGCAAAGACGAGGTCAGCCAGGTTGATGACGACCAGGGCCAGAAAGAGCGGCGTCGCCGCCGTGACCATCTTGCCCGTCCGGGAATCCGTGGTCCGCACGAAGAAGCGCTCCCCGTGCTGCTCTCGCGTAACCCGCATATGGGTGGAGATGAACCTTATGGCCGGGTTCTTTTCCAGATCCACGGGCTCGTCCCCGGCGAAGAACATCCTTATCCCGGTGAAGATGAGGAAGGCCGCGAAGAGGTAAAGCACCCAGTAGGCCTGCTGCACGAGAGCAGCGCCGCCGGCGATCATCAGCCCTCGAAGCACGATGACTGCGATGATGCCCCAGAGCAGCGCGCGGTACTGGTATTTTGCCGGAATGGCGAAATAGGAAAAGATCAGGCTGATCACGAACACATTGTCGATCGACAGCGCTTTCTCGATGAAAAAGCCGGTGAAATACTGCATCCCGGGTTCGGGCCCTCGCGCGTACCAAACCCAGGCTCCGAACAGCATCGCGACACCGATATAGAAGGCGGAGAGCTTCAGGCTCTCCCCGATCCCCATCTCGCGGTCCTGCTTGTGGAGGATTCCAAGATCGAATGCAGTGAGGGCTGCCACCAACGAAATGAAGGCCAGCCAGAACCAAGCAGGCGTGCCAAGCCAATCCATGAAAAGGAAGTCCAACGTATCGCTCCTCTCGACTGATGATGACGATCGGAACGACCAGACCTGGGCAGCCGGTGAGCGTTGGGCGTCACAGCATCGGATCATTCCGATGCGGCCCGACATCACGGGGCTTGTACAGCACCCGTCAGAGGGGCCCGGTCCGCCCCCCTCATTTATTATCTCGTGGACCGCAGTCAACGGCCTGAGAAAAATTCTCAGCGCTTGCGCCAGGACGCAGGTGCGCCGAGTTCGACTGCGTTCGTACTCTGATGCCTGCCAGCGCAGACCTAGCGGTTCACGGTATTTTCCGCGTCAGGAAGCGGAGATCGCTACTCGGCCGCCTCGGCGAAAGGTGCCGGAACATAGTTGAGAACCGGTCCCAGCCAGCGCTCGACTTCAGCGATTTCCATGCCCTTGCGGCGCGCATAATCCTCGACCTGATCGCGCTCCACCTTGGCCACGCCGAAATAATAGCTTTCCGGATGCGCCAGATACAGGCCGGATACGGACGAGCCAGGCCACATGGCATAGCTTTCCGTCAGCGTCACGCCTGCGTTCTTCTCGGCATCCAGCAGCCGGAAGAGCGTCGTCTTCTCGGTATGATCCGGCTGGGCGGGATAGCCCGGCGCCGGGCGTATTCCCTGATATGGCTCGCCGATCAGCTCCTCTGGCGTGAAAGCTTCATCCGGGGCATAGCCCCAGAATTCCTTGCGCACGCGCTCATGCATACGCTCGGCAAAAGCTTCCGCGAAACGGTCGGCCAGCGCCTTGACGAGAATGGAGGAGTAATCGTCGTTCGCGCGCTCGAAGCGTTCTGCGATCGCCACCTCCTCGATGCCCGCCGTCACCACGAAACCGCCGAGATAATCCGGCTTGCCGGTGCTATGGGGTGCGACGAAATCGGAAAGCGCCATATTCGCCTTGCCGTCGCGCTTGGTGAGTTGCTGGCGAAGCGTGAAGAAGGTGGCCAGCTCGTCGGTCCGGCTTTCATCGGTGTAGAGCCGGATATCGTCCCCGACGGCGTTGGCCGGCCAAAAACCGATAACGCCGCGCGGCACGAACCACTTTTCGCCGATGATCTTCTTCAGCATCGCCTGGGCATCGTCGAAAAGCTGCCGGGCAGCCGCGCCCTGCTTCTCGTCTTCGAGGATCTTCGGATAGCGGCCCTTCAGCTCCCAGGTCTGGAAGAAGGGCGTCCAATCGATATAGCGCGCCAGTTCCGCCAGGTCCCAGGTCTCGAACGTCTTTGTTCCAAGGAACGCCGGCTTCGGCGGCTGGTAAGCCGCCCAGTCGATCCGGTGGGCGTTCTCGCGCGCCTTGGCGAGCGGCAGGCGCTGCTTCTCCGCTTCCGAACGCGCATGTGCTTCGGCCACCTTCCGGTATTCCGCGCGAAGCGATTCGACATAATCGGCCCTGGTCTCGGGCGACAGGAGATTTGAGACGGTGCCGACCGCACGACTCGCATCGGTGACATAGACAGCCTGGCCGCGCTCGTAGCGGGGATGGATCTTGACCGCCGTGTGCACGCGGCTCGTCGTCGCGCCGCCGATCAGAAGCGGAATGTCGAAACCTTCACGCTCCATCTCCGAGGCAACATGCACCATCTCGTCGAGCGACGGCGTGATGAGACCGGAGAGGCCGATGATGTCCACCTTCTCCTCGCGCGCGGTCTGCAGGATCTTCGTGGCCGGCACCATCACGCCGAGATCAATAATCTCGTAATTGTTGCAGGCGAGTACAACCCCGACGATGTTCTTGCCGATGTCGTGTACATCACCCTTCACCGTTGCCATCAGAATCTTGCCGGCGGCTTCACGCTCGCCGCCGCCATTGGCAAGCTTCTCGGCTTCCATATAAGGCAGAAGAACGGCAACGGCCTGCTTCATCACGCGGGCCGACTTGACGACCTGCGGCAGGAACATCTTGCCGGAGCCAAAAAGGTCTCCCACCACATTCATGCCGGCCATCAGGGGACCTTCGATGACGTGGAGCGGCTTTTCGGCCCTGAGGCGGGCTTCCTCGGTGTCCTCCTCGATGAACTCCGTGATGCCGTTTACCAGCGCGTGTTCAAGCCGCTTTTCCACGGGCCACTCGCGCCAGGCGAGGTCCCGTTCCTTCGCTTCCTTTCCGCCCGCACCCTTGAAGCGTTCCGCGATTTCCAGCAAGCGTTCGGTCGCGGTGCCGCCTGCTTTGGGCTGGCGGTTGAGCACCACATCTTCGCAGGATTCGCGAAGCTCGGGATCGATGGATTCATAGACGGCGAGCTGGCCCGCATTGACGATGCCCATATCCATGCCGGCATGAATCGCATGGTAAAGGAACACGGCGTGCATCGCCTCGCGCACTGGCTCGTTGCCGCGGAACGAGAAGGAAAGGTTCGAAACGCCGCCCGAGACATGCACATGCGGCAGGGTCCTGGTGATCTCCCGCGCGGCTTCGATAAAGTCGACGCCGTAATTGTCATGCTCCTCGATGCCGGTCGCCACAGCGAAGATGTTCGGATCGAAGATGATGTCTTCCGGGGCAAGAACTGCCTTTTCGGTCAACAGCTTGTAGGCCCGGGTGCAGATCTCCACCTTGCGCGCCTTGGTGTCGGCCTGCCCCTTCTCGTCGAAAGCCATGACGACCACGGCGGCACCATAGGCCCGGCACAGCCTGGCATGTTCGAGAAAAGCCTCCTCGCCCTCCTTCATCGAGATCGAGTTGACGATCGGCTTGCCCTGGATGCATTTCAGACCGGCCTCGATCACCTCCCACTTGGAGGAATCGACCATGATCGGGACGCGGGCGATGTCCGGCTCGGCGGCAATCAGGTTCAGGTACTCGACCATCGCCTTCTTCGAATCGATCAGGCCCTCGTCCATATTGACGTCGATAACCTGGGCGCCATTCGCCACCTGGTCGCGCGCCACATCGAGCGCGGCAGCGTAGTCGCCGGCGGTGATCAGCTTGCGGAATCTGGCCGAGCCGGTGACATTGGTGCGCTCGCCGACATTGACGAACGGAATATCCTTGGTGAGCGTGAATGGCTCGAGGCCGGAAAGACGCATCAGCCGCGGCGGCTTCGGCAGCTCGCGCGGCTTGTGCCCGGCCACCGCCTTGGCGATGGCGCGGATGTGCTCGGGCGTCGAACCACAGCAGCCACCCACCACATTGACGAGCCCTTCGCGCGCGAACGCCTCGATCTGCGCCGCCATAGCCTCCGGGCTCTCGTCATATTGGCCGAATTCGTTCGGCAGCCCCGCATTCGGATAGGCGCAGGTGAATGTCTCGGCAACGCCGGAGATCTCCGCCAGATGCGGCCGCATCGCGGCAGCCCCGAGCGCGCAGTTGAGCCCGATTGTGAAAGGCTTCGCATGGCGCACTGAATGCCAGAACGCCGTCGGGGTCTGGCCGGATAGAGTGCGTCCGGAAAGGTCGGTGATCGTGCCAGAAATCATCACCGGCAACCGCACGCCCTTTTCCGCAAAGATTTCTTCGGCCGCAAAGATCGCCGCTTTGGCATTCAGCGTGTCGAAGATCGTCTCGATGAGGATGATGTCGGCCCCGCCGTCGATCAGCCCGCGCAGCTGCTCACCATAGGCGATCCTCAGGTCATCGAAGGTGATCGCGCGATAGCCGGGATTGTTCACGTCGGGTGAGATCGAGGCCGTGCGATTCGTGGGCCCGAGCGCACCGGCAACGAAGCGGCGCTTGCCGTCCTCCTGTTCGGCGCGCTTGACCGCACGCCGCGCCAGCCGCGCGCCGTCGCGGTTCAACTCATAGACCATCTCTTCCATGCCGTAGTCCGCCTGGGCGATACGCGTGGAAGAAAAGGTGTTGGTCTCGATGATGTCGGCGCCGGCGATCGCATATTGGTAATGGATTTCTTCGATCGCCCTCGGCTGCGTCAGGATCAGGAGATCGTTGTTTCCCTGCTGGTGGCAGGCGCAACCGCCAAAACGGTCTCCGCGAAAATGATCTTCATCGAAGCCCAGCCCCTGGATCTGCGTGCCCATCGCGCCGTCCAGGATCAGGATGCGCTCGCGCGCCGCCGCTTCGAGCGCGGCGCGAATTTCCGATCCGTTGGGTTTCGGAGCCGTTTCGCCGAAAAGCCCATTAAGCGACGTGTTTGCTTGCGACATAAATCCAGACCTGCAGGAGAATGCGATATTCATCACATAAAGATATCTTTATGTCAATATGTGCAGCGGTCGGGGCCTTCTGCAAAACCGCTGGGCACTGGCCAAAGCGATCGCTGAGGTTGCGAAGGGCCAGACTCCCTTGAATTCGATGAAAGAGGTGCAATGCGCACCGGAAGGCGGCGCGAAAATCAGGCGTCGGCAAGCATGGTCCGACGGTTTGCCGTCGGCCGGGCTGCATGAGAAATATTGCTGAGCAGTTGCGCCGGACGCTGGGCCGGTTCTTCGCCGGATCTTCGCGATCTGGCAAACCCTGCAACGGTTCAATACCGGCGGAGGGCTGTAGGCTCAGGACCATTCCTTGCTATATCGGGCCGCCATCTCCCCCAAATCGACGGGAGGCCATTCCGGGATTTCCATCCCGAGGCGTAGACCCAGCTCCGCAAGCAATGCCTTGATCTCGTTCAAAGACTTGCGGCCAAAATTGGGAACCCGAAGAAGCTGCGCCTCGGTCATGGACACGAGATCGCCGAGATAGACGATATTGTCGTTTCTCATACAGTTGCTGGAACGGACGGAGAGCTCAAATTCGTCCATCCGTTTCAGCAGGACAGGATTGAACGGCAGTTCGTTTTGAGGAGGCTCCGGCTGTTCCAGTTGCGCTTCCTCGAAATTGATGAACACCGAGAACTGGTCGCGAAGGATCTGCGCGGCATGGCTGAGTGCGTCGTCTCCGGAGAGCACGCCATTGGTGACCACGGTGAGGATCAGACGGTCATAATCGAGAACCTGGCCATGGCGGGTGTTTTCGACAACGACGTTCACGCGCCTGACGGGCGAATACAATGCATCGATCGGAATGAAGATCGGCCCGTCGTTCTGCTCGAGAGCCAGGGGCTCTGCCGGTTGGTATCCCCGCCCGTAGCCGACCATCATTTCGAGCGTCATTTCGCAGCCGGGCTCGACGACGCAGATGGGATGATCCGGGTTCAGAATCTCGATGCCGCCTGAAGCTCGCGCGTTTCCGGCCAGGACCGCGCCGGGGCCGCGTTGCTGGATGATCAACTGCCCCGGCGCGCTTTCCACATCCATGCGCAACGCGATTTCCTTGATGTTGAGGATCAGTTCGGTAATCGCATCAAGGCGCTCCTCATCCGAAGCAAAGACCTTCGGGGACCCCGCTATCCGGACGGATGTGACGGCTGCACCGGGCAATGACGACAGGAGGACGCGACGCAAGGAATGCCCCAGCGTATAGCCGAAGCCGCGTTCAAGCGGCTCCAGGACGAGCGTCGTGATGTTTTGCTCGGATCGTAGATCCGGCTTGGTTGGCTTGACCAGCTCCTGCCAATTCTTCCGAAACACTGTCTTCATCCACTTCTACAGCACCAGCCCGAAAACCTGAATTGGTTCTCGGAAAGCACGATGCGTCGATTCAATAACTTACAGCGTCCTTTTGCGTCCGAATGGACGCACGGCGCTGTAACGTCAGACTGCGGGCGGAATGCGGGATCAGGCGCGTTGCTACACGCGCCGCTTCCGGTAACTCCTGCACCCATTGTGGGGAACGGGCGTAACATCGGTGATTGAAGTGATCGTGAAACCTGCCGCCTGCAGGCCGCGAACTGCCGATTCCCTTCCTGAACCCGGTCCGGAAATCTCGACCGCCAGCATGTTCATGCCGTGCTCCTTTGCCTTTCGCGCGCAGTCTTCAGCAGCGGTCTGGGCCGCGAAGGGAGTGGATTTGCGAGAACCCTTGAACCCGGCCGTGCCAGCGGACGACCAGGCGATGGTGTTCCCCTGCTCGTCTGTGATGGTGATCATCGTGTTGTTGAACGAGGAGGAAATATGGGCAACGCCCGAGGAGATGTTCTTTCGCGCGCGGCGCGCGATGCGGGTTTCTTTGGCCATGTCTTAAATCACTCTTTTCCCATGCGGCCGCAGCGCGCACCCGTGCGGATACGCTCCAGCTCGCATGAACGGGGGTTTCGGGGTGTCAGGCTGCGCGCGGCCCGGGATCGTCGTCGGGGTCGAATGGTCCTTCGATAGGCATTCTCGCCGACGTCTTCCTGCGCGCCGCAAAGCTGATGACGGGAGGCTGCCTATCCGACGCGGTTTCGGCGTCCGCCTGCTGAAGCGATCGCTCGCGCCTGTCGGCTTCCGGCTGGAACGTCACCATATTCAGCCTGATTTCTTCGTGACCGCCATCGGCGCGCTCGACCACAATGGCATCGCCGGCCGTAAGACCAAGCAAAGCCAGCCCGCGGAGCGTCGTGATGGGCAAGGTCATTCCCGTCGAGGCTTCTTTGCTCTCGTTGACGAGAATGCGGTTTTCACTCAGCCTGCCGTCGATGGTGAAATCGACGAGGCTGTCTATGGTCGCGACCTGAGGGTCGATGTCGTCCTGGAACAGGACCGTTGCGGTCGAAAGCTTCCGCCGCAACAGGCGAAGGTAAGCTTCGTCATTGTTGACGCCGCTTTGAAGAATCACCTCAAGGATGCTGAAATCCTTCGCCGTCAGGTGACAACGAGAGGTAGTGGACATAGCACTTCTCCGCCGCACCGCGTCGTGAACACGATGCACCGAGTTAGATCCGCTTGTCGTGAAGGAATGTCCCCTGGCCCCGGCGTGCGTCTCCTTGACGCCGCGCCAGGGGCTACGTGCCTGCGATCAGACGACCTGAGCGGAACACCAGCTTGTTACCGATTATGAAATTCCGCATCCATCCAACCCAATCATTCTTTCTCTGACGATAGCAGAGAGCTAGCCGTTTTGGGAGACCGGGTCGGCCATGGCCGGATTTGGCTGTTCGACGCGCACAACCGTCAGTTCGTGTTGGCGGCCGTCCCGCGCCGTCCAGGTGATGGACTGGCCTGGCGACAGCCCGATGAGGGCAGCGCCAATCGGGGTGAGGATCGAGATCCTGTTCTGTGCGATATCCGCCTCGCCGGGGAAAACCAGCGTGACCCGCCGCTGCTGGGCATTGTCCGACTGGAACTCCACCGTCGAGCCCATCTGGACGACATCCGCCGGGACGGAACCCGCGGGGACCACCTGGGCTCTGTCCAGTTCGCCCTGAAGCTCCTCGGCAACCTCAGGACTGCGGCTGAGCGCTCCCGCCGCGAGGTTTGTAAGCCGCCTGTAATCGATGTCGCTGACGACGATCCTCGGCTTGCGGCTGCTCTTCTTCGAGTTGGTCATGATTCGGGCTTCTCCGTATATGCATGCAGGCGAAAGCTGCGCGAGCCGGTGCTGCAGGCATGTGATGCTGGTTTGGAGGCGCCTGAGACAATAACTGCAGGAATTTGCAGCCTAAATGCACCCCCGGAGCTCGGGGCGCTAACTGCCGAGCCCCAGGGGCTAAGATTCCGCGATCGGACGAACCCGAAAAATGGCAGTGTGCATTCTATTCATGCCGACAGTTTGGCTGCTTCTTCTACTTTGTCAAGCCAGCGCGCAGTAAAGCGCAGGAAACGGCGCGTATACGGGGGTACTCGCTGGCGAGTTCACAAGGTTTCCTCGCGGATCGGTTCCACGGAAAGCGAATCTTCGCCCCGATGGAACGCGATGCCCAGCCTGAAGGAATGCGCAACGCGCAGAGCGCGGCTCATGAAAAGAGCCGCGACATCCGGCGTGCAAAGCTCCTGCACCGTCTCCCTGAAGAGACCAAGCCAGCGCCGAAAATGAACCTCCTCCAGGCCCGGAACGGCGATATGTGCCGGCAGCGGGCGTCCATTATAACGACCGGTACGCAGGAGGGTGGCCGACCAGAAATCGCACATCTTCGCCAGATGACGCGGCCACTCATCCGGCGCGATCGCCTTGCTGAAGATCGGACCGAGCAGTTCATCCTTGCGGATCCGGTCGTAAAAGCCATGCACGACGGCCTCGATCGTCGCCTCGTCCAGCAATTCGGGCAGAACTTTTCCATCCACCACGATGGAGCGCTGCGGTGCCGGGCGTTCTCTCATCTGGTCTTTCCCCACCAATCGGTAACGGGCTCCCACACATATATAGCATCTCCGACCCGGGTGTGGCCGGTGGGGGCGGTGTAATAACGCCGCAGCCTGATGCGCAGGCGACAGCGCCTCTAATCAGGAATCGCGGAAAGAGCCTGCTTCAAATCGGAAATGAGGTCTGCTTCGGCCTCGAGGCCGACGGAAAGGCGCAGCAGGCCATCACCGATGCCGGCTTCCCGTCGCGCTTCTTCGCCCATGCCGGCATGGGTCATCGTGACAGGGTGCGCAACAAGGCTTTCGACCCCGCCGAGTGACTCGGCCAGAGTGAACACCCTGACCGCCTCGACAAAACGGCGCACCGCCTCCAGCCCGCCGGCCAATTCGAAGCTCAGCATTGCGCCGAATCCCATCTGCTGCGCGCATGCGATCGCATGGCCGGGATGGGTGGCAAGGCCCGGATAATACACAGCCGACACCGCCGGATGAGCCGCCAGATACGATGCGACGGCGGCCGCATTCGCTTGTTGACGCTCGATGCGCGGATAGAGCGTTCGCAGCCCGCGCAACGTAAGATAGGCATCGAAAGGCGAGCCGGTCACACCCGTTATATTGGCCCAGGAATGCAGGGGCTCGGCATCGGCTGCATCGCCATAAATCAAGGCTCCCCCGACGACATCGGAATGCCCGTTCAGGTATTTCGTGGTGGAGTGGACCACGAAATCGGCGCCCAACCCTATCGGCCTTTGCAAAGCTGGTGAGAGGAAAGTGTTGTCGACCGCCACGCGTGCGCCCACTTCCTTGCAGCACACGGCGATCTGGTGGATATCGACAACGCGCAGCAGCGGATTGCTCGGCGTCTCGATCAATACCAGCTTCGGCTTCCGTGCGAGAGCCGCGGCCAGCGCTGCGCGGTCAGACTGATCAACGAAAATGACGTCGAACTGCCCCTTGTCACGCCGGGCCGAAAGCAATCGGTAGGTGCCCCCATAGCAATCATGCGGCGCGATGACGAGGTCGGCGGAACCTGCGAGTGACAGGACGAGATCGACCGCGGCCATTCCCGAGGACGTGACGACGGCACCGGCACCCCCTTCGAGCTTCGCCAAAGTGTCGGCGAGGAGATCCCGGCCGGGATTGGCGGTACGGCTATATTCATAGCTGCGGTTCCGCTCAAAGCCCGCAAAGGCGAAGGTGCTCGACAGGTAGAGCGGTGGCGCCACCGCGCCGAACACCTCCTCGGAGGCGACTCCGTTCGCCGCAGCGATCGTGCGCGGATCCCGTTCTTCGGCCATGCTCACATCGCCCCATCGCTAACGTTCAATGAAATCTTTCGGCCAGCCTGAGCATGTCGCCCACTCGGCCTGGCGCGGAATAAACGATGGTTTGAGAGGGTGACAAATGAATGATATTGGGGGTTTTTTGCAATAAAATTGCATCAACGTTGTCAATTGCAGCCAGGCTTTCATCGCATCTGGTTGAGAGCCACCTCCTTCAGCCCGCGCAGCGCATCCTTCACTTCGCCCCGTTCCTCAGCCGATTCCGGATAGACCGCATAGGCAGGATAGGTGAACTCCGGAGCGCCATCGACACGCTCCAGCTCGCCTGCGTCGACATGGGGAGCGACGACACCCTTGCGGAAATATCCCATGCCGCCGGCGCGAAGGATGTAGCTTAAGCCGAGCGGCCCGAGCCCCACCAAAAGCCCTGGCTCGCCAAACGCGGCCGGGCCGAAGCCGCGCTGCGCGGCGAAGTGCGGTCCCCAATCAACATGGACGTAATCGTCATGTTCAGTTTCAGATTCGCTGCCCTGACGGACCTTCCGCACGAGAACAAGCTGCTCCTCTTCGATGAGCTCGACCTTGAAACCGGGCAGCAGCTTCGGCGCATAGAGGACCGCTAGATCGAGGGCACCCGTTCGCAATTGCTCGAGCAACTGATCGGGAACCCCGACATGGGCGTGGAGCGCGATCTCCGGCCGGTTGCGCTTCATCCAGATAAGCCAGTCAAGCAGGAGCGGGTTCCACAGGCTGAGTTCACCGCCGAGAGCAACGACACCCGTTCGGCCCGGAGGAATCGTAAGCTGCTGACGGGCCCGCTCCCAAATCTGCACGAAAGACTGGGCGAAACGCTCGAATTCCCGCCCCGCCGCCGTAAGCGTCGCCCCGTTGCGGTTACGCACGAACAGGCGGCGGCCAAGCTCCTCCTCGAGCGTTCTGATGCGGGCGCTGACCGTGGTCTGGGTGACATGAAGACGGTTGGCCGCCTTGAGAAAGCTGCCGGTATGGACGATCTCAAGGAAGGTCCTCGCCCGATCTATGTCCAACGCTGCCTCCGATTAGCGCAAAAATTTTCATTTCATATAGCAGTTAATTCCGTTTGCCTTCGCCTTTTATGCTACGTTTTATGTCCTCGTTCTTGACACGAAATCGGACGCAAGCGGCGATGTGCGACCAGCCGGAAAACGAACCGCATGAATACGCATCCCCACCCTGTTTCATGCACGGGCTCACCCCCGGATACGGTGCCGAGCCTAACCGGTCGGATGCCTGGAGCGATGTCGCGCGCTGGCGCAGGGCAGAGCGAAAGCGCCTGATCGACCACCGCCTCCTGCTGAAAGCGGAGGACCGCCAGGCCCGGTCCGCTCACATTGGCGGCGTACTCGACCTGATCATTGGCAAGTATAGCGGACGCATAGTCGGCACATACTGGCCCTTTCGCGGCGAACCCGACCTCCGCAACTGGGCGATCAGGGCGATCGAGCGCGGCGGGCGCATCGCGCTTCCCGTCGTCATCCGGAAGGGGTGGCCGCTCGAATACAGAATGTGGGCGCCGGGCGACCCCCTGGAGCGCGGGATCTGGAACATTCCCGCCCCCTCCCGCGGTCCCGCCGTCCAGCCGGATATCGTGATCGCGCCCCTCGTCGGCTTTGACGAGGCGCAATACCGCCTTGGCTATGGAGGAGGCTTCTTCGACCGGACGCTGGCCGCCATGCCGCGCAAGCCACTCATCGTGGGCGTCGGGTATGCACAGGCCAAGATTGCCACCATCTACCCGCAACCCCATGACATCCCCATGGATGTGATCGTCACGGATTGAGCGGGACACAGCGGAAGCCGGCTCAGCTCACTTCCGGTGCTCTATGAACTCCTTCAGCACGACCGCCTGATTATGTGTCTCGTCCTTGGCCGCAAAGAGAAGCGTGACCCGGTTCTTGGCCGCCTGCTGGAGCAGTGTCTCGACCTCATCCTTTCGGTTGCCGAGTTCGGCGACATAGCGGCGGCGAAACTCGGGCCACTTTTCCGGATCGTGCTTGAACCATTGACGCAATTCGGCGCTCGGAGCGATCTCCTTCAGCCATAGATCGATGGCCGCGTCCTCCTTCTTGAGGCCGCGAGGCCAAAGGCGGTCGACGAGAATGCGTATGCCGTCATCCTGCGCCGGCGGCTCATAGACACGCTTAAGGCGAAGCTTCATGGCACCTTCCCTTTCGCGCCCCGGATGGTCCGGATTGGATCGGCCCTGGACGCAAGCCGTCTATCCGTAGCATGACAACGCCTCGCCATGAAATCCAATCCAGCCCGGGTGCGAAGCAGGAAATCCGTGGCCATTGTCCTATATGCAAGCGCGGCAAGCTGCCCCTGGGCAGCATTCGCGGAAAATTGACGCGCCATAAGCAAAAGCTTGACGGGTCCTGCCAGTCAAATGCATTACATGGCCGCAATTTTGAAGGGGGGCGTGACCAGATAACCTACCGTCCTTCGCGCCCGGCACACCATCCTATCGATGGAACAATCTGAAGGAGACATGATGGCAGAAGACAGTTTGCTCGATCACGCGCTCGTCCGGTTGGACGAAGCGACCGCCCACCTGAACATCGACCCGGATGTCATCGAGAAACTGAAATTCCCGCGTGAAACCACCAAAGTGCGTCTGATGATCCGCATGGATGATGGGTCGCGGAAGTCCTTCCTCGCATGGCGCTGCCGGTACGATGACACCCGGGGTCCGACCAAGGGCGGTATCCGCTTTCATCCCGATTCCACGGATGACGAGGTCGAGACGCTGGCCTTCTGGATGACGTTCAAATGCGCCGTCATGAACCTGCCCTATGGCGGTGGCAAAGGTGCCGTGCAGGTCGACCCCCGAAAGCTCTCGAAGGCGGAGCTTGAGCGCCTTTCCAGGGCCTATATCCAGGCCTTTGCCCGCATCATCGGGCCCGACCGCGACATCCCCGCACCGGATGTCTACACCAATTCCATGATCATGGGCTGGATGGCTGACGAATACGCTCAGATCGTCGGCCACGCGGAGCCGGCCGTGATCACCGGCAAGCCGATTGCGCTCGGCGGATCGCTGGGACGGGGTGATGCAACGGCGCGTGGCGGCTACTACCTGGTCCGTCATCTGGCGGAAGACCTTGGCCTCGGAAACCCCATGCGCGTTGCGGTCCAGGGCTTCGGGAACGCCGGTCAGCACATTGCCCAGCTTCTGGCGGCAGACGGCCACAAGATCGTGGCGGTGTCGGATTCCGAAGGCGCGGTCAGAGCCGATGCGGGCCTGCGCGTGGACTTGCTGATGGAAGCCAAGGCCAATGGCCGGTCGGTGATAAGCACGGCAGGGCAAGCCGGGCATGAAATCCTGCCTGCAAGCGAGCTCGTAGGCGTTGACTGCGACCTCTTGGTGCCGGCCGCCCTGGAGAACATGATCCACGAGCGGAACGCCCATTCGGTCAAGGCCAAACTGGTGCTCGAACTCGCGAACGGCCCCGTGACGCCGGAGGCGGACAAGATCCTGGCGGCAAACGACGTGGTGATCCTTCCCGACATCCTGGCAAATGCCGGCGGCGTGACCGTGTCCTATTTCGAGTGGGTTCAGAACCGGCAGGGCTTTTACTGGACCGTGCGGGAAATACACGAGCGCCTGCAGGCCATCATGGAGGCCGAGGGACGCGCCATCTGGAACATCTCCAAGGAGAAGGGCATCACGATGCGTACGGCGGCCTATGTGCACGCGCTCGGTCGTCTTGCCGATGCCATCGAGGCCCACGGCACCCAGAGCTTCTTTACGAGCTGATTGAGGTCCCGCGCTGCTTCTGCACCCGCCCCGTCAGGCGGCGCCGTGACAGGCGCGTGCAGAGGCAGTCGCGGGCCGCTCAAGGTCCGTGTTGCCAGGGTCCGTTTCGCACGGCAGAGCGCTTCACCCGGGCGCCAGAATGCGCTCGAGGTTTTCATCCGTTGCCTGACGATATGCGCGTCGTGACCGGACGAACTCTCTCCAGAACCGCTCCCTCGCCTCCGTGTCGAAGAGACCGGACGTCCGGAAATGAGCCATACAGGCGTCACGGAGCGGCTCGGTGCAGATTCCCTGCGTTCTCAGAGCAAGAAATGTCGATGAAAGCACCGTCGACTCCTTCACCTCAAGCCTGACATATCCTCCGGGCTCTGCACAGACGGCGCCGCCTCGTCGAGCTTGGTCAAAACCCGAAGATTAGACCCGACGCTTCTCACCAGACGGGCGAGTTCGGGATCGGCTATCAACTCGGCGGCTTCCTTCAGCGAGACCCAGCGGCGTTTCCGCTGGCCGATCTCCGGCCAATTCAGCAGCGTCCCGCGAACATGGAGACTGAACAGCGTGACACGGCAGCGTTGAGACAAGCCCTCTCTGCCGTTTTTCAGGTAATGATAGTCGCCGATGGGGTGGGGATAGACTTCCCCGATCACGCCAGCCTCTTCGAAAGCCTCTAATGCCGCTGAAAGATAGTCCGGCCGGCCTTTCACCGGCCAACCCTTAGGGATGATCCAGCGCATCCGGCGGCGTGACGTGATCAAAAGGATTTCGATCTCGCCGCGACGATTTCTCCGCCAGGGCAATGCACCATATTGCTGCAATACGTCAGGCGACAGATGATCCGCTACGATATCCATGCTCTCGATGCTGTTCACGGCCGCCCCCCTTCCGTACTGGCCCAGGCAGGATGTAGCCTGCCAGCGCCCAGTCGCTTGCGGCCGGTCATCGGGCTTTCAATGCCGGGAACGATCGGGGCCTTGCACCACGGACAGCGTCTCGCCGCGCGCGGCAAATGACGGCTGCACAAAATACAGATATTCGCAGGATGGGGATGTCTCATTGGATACGCTCCATTGACGCGACGACATCGGCGCCGCGGAAAATGAACCGCATTTCGTAGAAGAGACCCGGAGCGCGGAATTATGAGCGGTGTTCAGGGTTTGACGGACCGCCGCTCCGGGCGGAGCAGCGGCCGTTTCCGGCGAGCCTCGACATCCTGATGAAGGTTTCCATGCACATGACTCTCAATATAGTGAAGAATTGGGACTAAACAATGTCTGCGGTTCTTCGCTCTCTCTATATTTTAGCGCGATCTGCACTGACTTGCGCAGAAAGAAAAAGACAGTAAAATTCTTCCCTGGCTCTGCGGCAGGCTCGCCCAATACGCAGTCGAGCCAGCATGTCGAGCTTGCGGCTGCAATCACGCGAGGCCCAGGCAGCAATGGGGCGGAGTGAGTTTCAGGACGCCATGTAACTCACCCGGCGAGAGGAATGCTCACGCCTCCTCCGGCTCCCGCCCCTCTTCAAAGGACTTCCAGGGTACGAGAGGCGCCGGCACATCCGTCGTCTTTTCCGGGGCCTTGCAGAGATCGGCGATCACACAGGCCGGGCAATCGGGCTTCCTTGCCTTGCACACATAGCGGCCATGCAGGATCAGCCAGTGGTGGGCATGCAGGAGATATTGTTCGGGGACGACCTGGAGCAGAGCACGCTCGACTTCCTCCGGCGTCTTTCCCGGTGCGAGCAGGATCCGGTTCGAGATCCGGAAGATATGCGTGTCCACCGCCATGGTTGGATGGCCGAAGGCGACATTCAGCACGACATTGGCCGTCTTCCGGCCTACGCCCGGCAGCTTGGTCAGGGCGTCCCGGTCTTCCGGCACCTCGCCGCCATGGTCGCGGATGAGCGCCTCACTCAGAGCGATCACGTTCTTGGCCTTGTTCCGCCACAACCCGATCGTGCGGATATATTGGCCGACCTTCTCCTCTCCCAATGCCAGCATTTTCTCCGGCGTGTCGGCGATCTTGAAGAGCGGTCGCGTCGCCTTGTTCACGCCGGCATCGGTCGCCTGCGCGGAAAGTACAACCGCCACCAGCAGGGTGAACGCGTTCACCGATGCCAGTTCGCCCTTTGGCTCGGGCCGCTGCACGCTGAACCGGCGGAAGATTTCTTCCACCTGCTCCGGGCTATAGGCGGTCAGCACCTTCCTGGATGCCTTTTTGCCGGGTGAACGGGTGGCCGCCCCCATTGCGGCACTTTGGGACTTGGGCTTTTGCATTCAGCCTCTATAATCTGTCTCATGGATGAAAAGAATGCCATCGACGCGCCTTTCTTCAAGGCGCTTCTGGTACCCCATCGATCGCTGGGCCCAACGGGGTTCTACGTGCTGATGGGCGGAATGGTTTTCATCTGGCTCACCATTGCCGCGATCTTCTGGAGCATGGGCGCATGGCCGATCATCGGCTTCTTCGGGCTGGACGTGCTTGCGCTCTATATCGCCTTCCGCGTGAACTATCGTGCAGCCCGCGTCCGCGAGGAGGTCTCGCTTTCGCGAACGAACCTCCACATCCGCAAGGTGCCGCCCTCGGGCCGGATCGAGGAGCATAGTTTCAACCCCTTCTGGACGCGTTTCCGTGTCCACCGCCATGCCGAAATCGGAATCACCGACATGGCCGTGGAGATGCGTGAGAAAAGAGTGCTGATCGGCAGCTTCCTTAATCCGGACGATCGCGAAAGTTTCGCAAAGGCATTTGGCCAGGCGCTGGCTACGGTGAAGGCGCGCTAAGCATCGTCTCACCGGACAATCGGGACCGATTTTTCAAGCCGCTACCATAAGAGCAAGAATCGGGTGGAGAGGCGCTGCTTTCATGCGCATATTGGCACGCAAGGAGACAGTGTCATGAATGCAGAACTAGCCGTTCTCGAACGCGAGATCACCCCTGTCGGCAGCGATTATGAGATTATTCGCCGTGTGATCGAGAAGATCAGCCTCGACTATCGGAGCCAGCCTTCACTCGACGATCTTGCCGCGGAACTCGGCGAAACGCCGACCGGCCTGCAGAAGCTCTTCACCCGCTGGGCGGGGCTGTCGCCAAAGGCCTTCCTGCAGGCGGTCACCCTCGACCATGCGCGGAGGTTGCTCGACAGCGGTATGCCGCTTCTCGAAACCGCTCTTGAACTGGGCATGTCGGGCCCCGGTAGACTGCACGACCTGTTCGTCACCCACGAGGCGATTTCGCCCGGTGAGTACAAGTTGCGCGGCAAGGGTCTTACCATTCGTTACGGTTACCATCTGTCGCCCTTCGGGATAGCGCTGGTGATGGTGACCGACCGCGGGCTGGCGGGCCTTGCTTTCGCAGACCACGGGGAAGAGCAGGCGGCCTTCACCGATATGAGTTCGCGCTGGCCCAACGCCAAATATGTCGAGGACGTTTCAGCCACCGCTCCTTTTGCGGGCCGCATCTTTGATCCGGCGCGCTGGCGGTCGGAAGAGCCGCTGCGCGTGGTCCTCATCGGCACGGATTTTCAGGTGCGCGTATGGGAGGCGCTTTTGAAGATCCCCATGGGGCGCGCACGCGCCTATTCCGATATCGCCACCGAAATCGGCTGCCCGACCGCTTCGCGGGCCGTTGGTGCCGCTGTCGGCGCCAACCCTCTATCCTTCGTGGTGCCCTGCCACCGCGCGCTCGGCAAGTCGGGTGCGCTTACGGGCTATCATTGGGGACTGACACGCAAGCGCGCGATTCTCGGCTGGGAGGCAGCGCAGCTTCAGCACCAGGCCTGACGCTGCGCTCCCGGAAATCAATTCCGAACTTCGAGCCGATGCGCTAGCTTCCGACGAGATTCGCCGGAGGCTCCCCTAGTGATCACGATTATCGGCTCGATCAATCTCGATCTCATAGCACGCGTCGAAAGGCTGCCCGCACCGGGCGAAACGGTACCGGGGTCGGCTTTTTCAACGGCGCCGGGCGGCAAAGGGGCAAACCAGGCTCTCGCTGCCAGACGCGCCGGTGCCTCCGTACGCATGATCGGCGCGGTGGGAAGCGACGCTTTTGCGGCCCAGGCATTGGCGCTACTGGAAGAAGCCGGCGTGGAGCTTTCCCGTGTCGGAAAGGCTTCCTCCCCGACAGGAATAGCCATGATCCTGGTGGGAGGCGACGGTGAGAACGTCATTGCCGTCATTCCCGGCGCGAATGCGCAAGTCTCGCCCGCCAATGTCGAAGCGGCCGGGTTCGATCAAGGCGAATTCTTGCTGCTGCAGCAGGAAATCCCGTTAGCGACGATCGACGCTGCCCTTCGAAGAGCGCGCGCCTCCGGCGTCATCTCGCTTCTCAACACCGCGCCCTTTCACAAGGAGACGGCGGATTTCCTTCACCTGGCGGATTATGTGATCGCCAACGAGAGCGAGTTCGATCTCTATAGCGGCGTGCTGGCCCTGGTGGGAGACAGCCGTGAGGAGAAAATGCGTGCCTTCGCCGCGGCCACAGGCCGCGTCATCGTGGTCACGCTCGGATCTGACGGGGTGCTGGCGGCAGCACCGGAGCAGTTCCTGAAAGTGCCGACGCTTCCGATAGCTCCGGTCGACACGGTCGGCGCGGGCGACACTTTTTGCGGTTATCTAGCGGCTGGACTATCCGAAGGCCTCTCACTGGAGGTCGCGCTCCGACGTGCGGCGGCAGCCGGCGCGCTGGCTTGCCTCAAGCCGGGCGCGCAGCCATCGATTCCGTTTCGGACCGAGATCGACTGTAAGTTGTAAATTCACCTAAGCCACCCTTGTTGTTTGACAGTGGAGCTCCATCAGCGCATAAGGCTCGAAATGAATGCCCGGAGGCCCTTTGATGAAGGCCGAGGCAGATCGAGAAAGACGTTCAGGAGGGCAGAAACGCGTGTCTGACACGTCGCGGCCCGGTATCTTTCTTGCGTGAAACCGTCGCACTGGACAGACCGAAGTGACTCCACGTGGAGAATGTGCCACATTTTGTACCCAATTTGTCCTGCATCTGCGGCCCATTAGCTGCAGAAGGGACGCCAGCCTATGACGAGGGAGCCACTAGACATGGCAACAATCGCGCTCGTTGACGACGACCGGAATATCCTCACGTCCGTCTCAATCGCGCTGGAATCGGAAGGCTATCGCGTCGAAACCTATACGGACGGCGCGTCGGCACTGGAGGGACTGAGCTCCCGGCCGCCGTCGCTTGCCATCCTCGACATCAAGATGCCGCGCATGGACGGCATGGAACTGCTGCGCCGTCTGCGTCAGAAGACCGACCTTCCCGTTATCTTCCTCACCTCCAAGGATGACGAGATCGATGAGCTTTTCGGCCTGAAGATGGGCGCGGACGACTTCGTCCGGAAACCGTTTTCCCAAAGGCTGCTGGTGGAACGCGTGCGTGCCGTCCTTCGCCGCGCCAGCGCGCGGGAGAACGGCGCCAAAGCCCCCGACAAGCAGTCACGCTCACTGGAACGTGGGCATCTGGTCATGGATCAGGAGCGCCATACCTGCACCTGGAAGGGCGAGCCGGTCACACTTACGGTCACCGAGTTCCTGATCCTGCATGCGCTGGCGCAACGCCCCGGTGTGGTGAAGAGCCGCGACGCGCTCATGGATGCGGCCTATGACGAGCAGGTCTATGTGGACGACCGCACGATCGACAGCCACATCAAGCGCCTGCGCAAGAAGTTCAAGGCTGTTGACGGCGAATTCGATATGATCGAGACGCTTTACGGGGTCGGGTACAGGTTCCGCGAGGTATAGCAGCGTCCCTGAATGGCCATAGAGGCACAGGATAAAAGAGCATTGATGGGGCAGGCGAGGCAGGGGCGCTCCGGTTCCTGGTCGCCAGGGCGTTTTGCCGTGCCTATCCGCCGGCTGCTGGGGCACTATATGTTCTCCAGCCTGACCCGGCGCATTCTGATCCTCAATCTCACCGCCATCGGCGTTCTGGTGATCGGGGTTCTCTATATCAACCAGTTCCGGGACGCTTTGGAGGATGCCCAGATCCAAAGTCTCAGAACGCAGGGCCGCATCATCGCCGGTGCGATCGCCGCCTCGGCCACTGTCGAGACCGATGCGATCCTGATCGACCCCGAGAAGCTCCTCGAAATGCAGGCCGGCGAAGAATTGCCGCCCGGCTCCGACCAGCTCGAAAGCCTAGAGTTCCCTATAAACCCGGAAAAAGTCGCTCATCTCCTGCGGCGCTTGATCAATCCGGACAAGACGCGGGCGCGCATCTACGACAGGGATGCCATGCTGGTTCTCGATTCCCGCCAGCTCTATTCGATCCTTCGCTATCGGCTACCGGCAGTGGATGGCGATGAACGGAGCTTTCTGGAGAAGATCGAGGACTGGATCGGATCGATGTTCCAGGCGAACGACCTGCCCATCGACCGGGAGCAGCCCGGTGGAAGCGGCGTGGCCTATGAGGAGGTGACGGCAGCGCTGAAGGGCAGCGAGCCCGAGGCGGTGCGGCGCAGAAGCCCCGAGGGAGAATACATCATCTCGGTGGCTGTCCCTATCCAGCGCTACCGGGCCGTCGTGGGCGTTCTGCAGCTTTCCACTCAGGGCGATATCGACCGCATCATCGCCGCCGAGCGCCGGGCCGTCTTGCGCGTCTTCGCCGTCGCTGCCCTTGTGACGGCCATCCTCTCATTGCTGCTCGCCTCCACCATCGCCAACCCGCTACGCCGGCTCGCGGCTGCCGCGATTCGGGTCCGCCGGGGGACCAATACGCGCGAGGAGATCCCCGATTTCTCGCACAGGCAGGATGAGATCGGTAATCTTTCGATCGCCCTGCGTGACATGACGAAGGCCCTCTACGCGCGCATCGAGGCCATCGAGAGTTTTGCCGCAGACGTGGCTCATGAGTTGAAGAACCCGCTCACCTCCCTTGGAAGCGCCGTCGAAACCCTGCCGCTTGCAAAGGATGAACGCTCGCGCGAGCGGTTGATGGAAATCATCCAGCATGACGTTCGTCGTCTGGACCGGCTGATCACCGATATCTCCGACGCTTCTCGTCTCGATGCGGAATTCGCGCGCGAGGATTCGGAGCCGATCGATCTGCAGAAATTCCTGAGGGATCTGGTCTCCGGCGTGCGCGATGTCGGCAGCAAGAAGAAGAAGGTCGACATCGAATTCAACATCGAAGGAAAGCCGGGCCAACACTACATCGCCCAGGGGCACGACCTCAGGCTTGGGCAGGTGGTCACCAATCTCATCGAGAATGCGCGCTCCTTCGTACCGGAAAAGGGCGGCCGCATCACCATCACGCTTTCGCGCAGCCAGCGGCGCATCATCATCACGGTGGACGACAACGGGCCCGGCATCCGCGCCGACAATATCGAGCGCATCTTCGAGCGCTTCTACACGGATCGCCCCGCAGGGGAGGCCTTCGGCCAGAATTCGGGCCTTGGCCTTTCGATCAGCCGCCAGATCGTCGAGGCTCATGGAGGCACCCTGACCGCCGAGAACATCCCCGGCACCAAGCCCGGCGAGGTGCAGGGTGCACGATTCGTGATCTCCCTGCCGGCAGAAGGCTAGCTTTCTTGTCCGTGAATCACCACGGGTCCCTCATTCTAACCGGCGATCGCGGCATCTTCATCACGGGACGCTCAGGCTCCGGCAAAACAGGTCTGGCGCTGGCCCTTCTGCGACATTGCGTCGCCCATGGCCATTTCGGAAGGCTGGTCGCGGATGATCAGGTCTTCCTTTTTGCCCGGAACGGAAGACTGATCGGCCGCGCGCCTGCGGCGATCAGCGGGCTCGTGGAGGCGCGCGGATTCGGTCCGGCTTTACTGGACTATGAGCCGACTGCGGTCATCGATCTGCTCGTGGAACTGGTGCCGGCGCAGGCAGCACCGCGATATCAGGAGATCGCGACCACACTGCTCGAGAATGTGGAAGTGCCAACTGTTCGGCTTGCCGAGCACAATACGGACGGAGCCATTTGGGCGATCGCGGCTCATCTTTCGCTACCACCGTTCGGCCCCGGTGTCATCAAACCGTCAAAATCGGTTTGATCGTGGCAGTTTTGGGCTTGTCAACGTCTTCGGCGTTGACAACATAGTGTTCTTGTCGTGTGTGAGGCAGCCGTCGTGACCGGCGAAGAAATGGCAGGGCATTCGCGTTTGAACTGCGTGGGCCATCGAAACGGAGTAGCGGTGTGAAAGCCTCGGGGCAGGATGAAGGGGCACAGCCGGACCCTTATAAAACGGCAATCATGGCGCAGGGTCGCCGAGAGGCGATCGCTCTATGATCGGTATCGTGCTTGTTACCCACGGCCGGCTGGCCGAGGAGTTCCGGTATGCGCTTGAACATGTGGTGGGGGCTCAGAGCAATCTTGAGACCGTCTCCATCGGCGCCGACGACAATATGGAACAGCGACGGAACGACATCATCGAGGCGGTGGCCCGGGCGGACACAGGAGCGGGCGTCATCATCCTGACGGACATGTTCGGAGGAACGCCTTCCAATCTCGCTATCTCCGTCATGGAGGCGGGCCGCGTGGAGGTGATTGCCGGCATGAACCTCCCGATGCTCATCAAGCTCTCCAGCGTGCGCACCGATGGTGACATGAAAAAAGCGCTGGAAGAGGCCCAGGCCGCAGGCCGCAAATACATCAACGTCGCTAGCCAGGTGCTCAACGGCAAATGAGCAGTTCGCATACAAATCCGCCGGCGGAAGAGGTGATCACACGCGATTTTCCAATCGTGAACCAGCGCGGGCTGCATGCGCGCGCCTCGGCGAAGTTCGTTCAGCTGGTCTGCAGCTACAATGCCACGGTGTCGGTGGAAAAGGACGGGATCTCCGTCGGAGGCACGTCCATTATGGGTCTGATGATGCTCGCGGCCAGCCCGGGCTGCAGCATCCGGGTGAGTGCGAGCGGGCCGGAGGCGGTGGAGCTTCTTGATGCGCTGGGTGAGCTGATCAGCGAGCGCTTCGGCGAGGAAGCTTAGAAGTAAGTGCGATAAGGCGGTAGGGGAGCAGCAAAGCCGTCCTCCTTCCCACCGAACAAAGGGATGTCCCAGCGGATCCCCCGCTACGTCTTACTGCCCGCTTCCATATGCACGGATAAAGATTTCTTTATATCGTTGTCGCCGGCTGGATGATCTGGTAGGCAGGCAGACAGTCGTTTTCGCCTTTACGGCGCCATATTGTACACAAGCTGGAGCTCAAGCCATGGCTGCCAATGACTATGTCGTTGCCGATATGTCCCTTGCCTCGTGGGGGCGGAAAGAAATCGAGATCGCCGAAACCGAGATGCCGGGCCTCATGGCCTGCCGTGAAGAATTCGGCGCCGCGCAGCCGCTGAAGGGCGCACGCATCTCAGGCTCTCTCCACATGACGATCCAGACGGCCGTTCTGATCGAGACCTTGAAGGTGCTCGGTGCCGAAGTCCGTTGGGCTTCCTGCAATATCTTCTCCACGCAGGATCATGCGGCCGCGGCCATTGCCGAGACCGGCACGCCGGTCTTCGCCGTCAAGGGCGAGACGTTGGAAGAATACTGGACGTATACAGACGCCATCTTCCAGTGGCCCGACGGTCAGCCCACCAACATGATCCTCGATGATGGTGGCGACGCGACCATGTATATCCTGATCGGCGCGCGTGCCGAAGCAGGTGAGGATGTTCTGTCCAACCCGGGCAGCGAAGAGGAGGAAATCCTCTTCAAGCAGATCAAGAAGCGCATGGCGGAGACGCCGGGCTTCTTCACCCGCCAGCGCGAGGCCATTCGTGGCGTGACGGAAGAGACGACGACTGGCGTCAATCGTCTTTATCAGCTCCAGAAGAAGGGGCTTCTGCCCTTCCCCGCCATCAATGTGAACGACTCGGTAACCAAGTCGAAGTTCGACAACAAATATGGCTGCAAGGAATCGCTGGTCGACGGCATCCGCCGCGCCACGGATGTGATGATGGCCGGCAAGGTCGCGATCGTCTGCGGCTATGGCGATGTGGGCAAGGGCTCGGCTCAGTCCCTCGCCGGCGCCGGCGCGCGCGTGAAGGTGACGGAGGCTGACCCGATCTGTGCGCTCCAGGCGGCAATGGACGGATTCGAGGTCGTTACGCTCGAAGAGGCAGCCCCCACGGCCGACATCATCATCACGGCGACCGGCAACAAGGATGTCGTGAGCCTCGACGACATGCGCAAGATGAAGGACATGGCGATTCTGGGGAACATCGGCCATTTCGACAATGAAATTCAGGTGGCCTCCCTGCGCAACTTCAAATGGGTGAACATCAAGCCCCAGGTGGACATGATCGAGTTCCCCGACGGCAAGCGCATCATCCTCCTTTCCGAAGGGCGGCTGCTCAATCTCGGCAATGCCACCGGGCATCCGAGCTTCGTGATGTCTGCTTCCTTCACCAACCAGGTGCTGGCGCAGATCGAGCTTTGGACCCGCGGCAGCCAGTACGAGAACAAGGTCTATGTGCTGCCCAAGCATCTGGATGAGAAGGTGGCGCGGCTCCATCTCGACAAGCTGGGCGCGAAGCTGACCAAGCTTTCCGCGGAGCAGGCCTCCTATATCGGGGTTACGCCCGAGGGACCGTTCAAGCCCGATCACTACAGATACTGATACGCGTTGATCAAACCACAATATGTTGATGCCGGGCCTTGACATTTGGCCCGGCATTATTTTTGTCGCGCGATCTTCTTCACGCAGATTCGGCGAACGAGTACAGTGCACTGATTCGAGAGCGCCGACCGTACCGTACGGCGTGCGTCGGGGCAGTCTTGATTGTCATGCGCGGAGAGGAAAAGGCATGCCGGGGCTGAACCCGCTATGCGGCGGGGCTCACGGGCCTCAAGCCCATAGAAGGATAGGATTCCGAAGCGCGGCTCGATGGGCCATGGCTTCCGTGGCAGCATTGGCTTCGACGGCTCTGAGCGCGACCATGGCTGGCGCGCAGCAGGCAGGCTCGCGCGTCGGCTTGTCCATCACGACCATGGAAGTCATTCAGCTTTCGGTCTTTGCCGGGGTCCTCGGAGCCGCATTCATTTCAGCCATCTGGCTCATCCGCGAGCGCGGCCGCACAGCTTCGGAAAATGTCGAACTGAAGAACCGGTTGGCCGAGCTTTCCGGCGCACTCTCCCGCGCGGAAGCTCTCCTCAATCTAAAAGACCAGCGGATCATCGTTTGGCAGGGCAATCAGCGACCGATCGTTCTGGGCGATCTGGCGCCTGAAAGCGGCGTGCCGCAAGACCGGAGCACCTTCCTTGCTTTCGGCCGCTGGCTCACACCACGATCAGCCTCCGCACTCGATCGTGCAACGGCGGCGCTTCGCGAGACCGGCTCGGCCTTCGACCTGGTGGTGGAAACCCGCGAAGGTCTTCTGTTCGAGGTGCAGGGCCGGAAGTCGGCGTTGCATGCGATCGTCCGTTTCCTGTCGCTGTCGGCAGTCCAGGCGGAAAATGCCCGGCTCAAGCTTGAACACCAGCGACTGCGCGCCGACCAGGAAAGCATGCTTGGTCTCATCAATGCGCTCGACATGCCTTTCTGGCTGCGCGACGAAATGGGCCGGCTCAAATGGGTCAATTCGGCCTATGCCCGGGCAGTCGAGGCGGAGGAGCCGCTAACGGCTACGGCGGAGGGGCGCGAGCTTCTTCCATCCACCGCGCGCGAAGCCATCGCCCGCCACCACAAGGACCAGGCTGTTTTCAGCGAGCCGCTCTCCACGGTGGTCGGCGGCGACAGGCACCTCTTTGCCATAACCGATTTTGCCGGTCCGCAGGGCAGCGCGGGCATCGCCCTCGATACGAGCGACGTCGATGCGCTGCGGCGCGAGTACGAACGCACCTTGCGCAGCCACGCGGACACTTTGGACCAGCTCACGACAGCGGTCGCCATCTTCGATGCGGAACAGAAGCTGAAATTCTACAACCAGGCTTTCCAGAAGCTCTGGTCGCTCGATACGCGCTTCCTGGATGCCGGGCCGGAAAATGCATTGCTGCTGGATCGCCTCCGCAGCGAGGGGAAACTTGCGGAACAGCCGGAGTGGCGGCGCTGGAAGGAGCAGCTCCTTTCCGCCTATCGCGCTGTCGAACCGCAGGAGCATTGGTGGCATCTGCCGGATGGCCGAACCATCCGCGTGGTGGCGACCCCACAGCCGAAGGGCGGCGCAACCTGGGTCTTCGAAAACCTGACCGAGAAAATCGACCTGGAAAGCCGCTACAACGCCATCGTGAAGGTGCAGAGCGAGACGCTGGACAATCTTGCAGAAGGCGTCGCGGTGTTCGGTCCGGACGGTCGCCTGCGCCTGTCAAACCCCGCCTTCCGCACGCTCTGGGGAATCCCGGAAAAGCTGATCAGCCCTGATATCCACATCGCCATCCTCAAGGCCGCCTGCGATCCGGTTGCTCTGGAGAGTCCGTGGGCCGAGTTCGTCGGAGCGGTGACCGGCTTCGATGACGAACGGCGCGACAGGCATGGCAGGACCGAGCTCATCAATGGCACGGTCCTGCACCATGCGATCGTGCATCTGCCCAACGGGCAGGTGATGCTCACTTTTGTGGATGTAACGGACAGCGTGAATGTCGAGCGCGCGCTGAAGGAAAAGAACGAGGCCCTGGAGAAGGCCGACAAGCTGAAGAACGATTTCGTGCAGCACGTCTCCTATGAGCTGCGCTCGCCGCTGACCAATATCATCGGCTTCACCGAGCTTTTGGGGCTGGAGACGACCGGGCCGCTCAACCTGCGCCAGCGGGAATATGTGGACCATATCGGCTCCTCGTCCTCGCTTCTCCTGACGATCGTGAACGACATCCTCGATCTCGCGACCGTGGATGCCGGCATCATGGAGCTGGAGATCGGCGAAGTGGAAATCCGCCCGCTCATTAAGGCGGCCGCGGATCTTGTGGCTGAGCGTCTGCGCGAACATGACATTCAGCTCGAAATCGCGGTCGAAGCAGCGCCGGCGAGCTTCCACGCCGACGAGCACCGCATCCGTCAGATCCTGTACAATCTCCTGAGCAACGCGGCGAACTACACGCCGGATGGCGGTCGGATCGCGCTTTCCGCCAAGCGCACCGGCAATGCGGTGGAGTTCTGCGTGCACGACAACGGGCCCGGTATCCCGCCGGAGGTGCTTGCCACCATTTTCAAGCGTTTCGAGCCCAGCGGAAAGGGAGGCCGGCGGCGCGGCGCCGGTCTGGGGCTTGCCATCGTGAAGAGCTTCGTCGAGCTCCATGGCGGCACGGTCGACATCGACACCGGCCCCGGCCGCGGCACGGCGGTGACCTGCCGCTTCCCGGTGGCTCCCAGCGGTTTCCGTGCCGCGGCGGAATAGCATGCCCTCCTTCACACGCTTTCTCCCCGACGAGACGGCAAGCATCCGCCTGGGTGAGGACCTCGCCCTGGCGCTCCGTCCCGGAGATGTCGTCGCCCTCCACGGAGATCTCGGCGCGGGCAAGTCCACGCTCGCCAGGGCGATCATCCGCGCGATTGCAGCGAACCCCGAATTGGAAGTGCCGAGCCCCACATTCACGCTCGTCCAGAGTTATACCCTCCGCATCCCAGTTCACCATTTCGACCTCTACCGTTTGTCGGGTCCCGAGGAATTGGAGGAACTCGGGCTATCGGACGCGCTTGCGGACGGGATCGTCCTTGTCGAGTGGCCTGAACGCGCGCCGGGCGCCTTCCTGACCGCGATAAAAGTGAAGCTGAGCGAGCAGGGCGAAGGCCGGCAGCTCGAGATCGAAGCGCCGGCAATCGCGGCGGAGCGGATCGCCCACTCCTTCGATATTCGAGGCTTTCTGGAGCAGGCCGGCTATCCGGATGCGCAGCGAACCTATCTTCTCGGCGATGCCTCGATCCGCGCCTATGAGACCATCGCCACTGGTGGCAAACGCCTGATCCTGATGGACGCTCCGGAACGCCGTGACGAGCCAATCGTCCAGGACAGTCTGCCCTACAGCAAGATTGCGCGGCTGGCGCAGTCGGTCACGGCCTTTGTCGGCGTTGCCAATGCGTTGCGTGCAGCTGGTTTTTCAACTCCGCAAATCTATGCGCAGGACCTGAAAGCGGGGCTGCTCCTTACAGAACATCTGGGGGATGAGCCTTTCCTAGGCAGCGGTGGAACCCCGATTCCCGAGCGCTATCTCGCCGCCGCAACGCTGCTTGCGGAACTGCATGAGCAATCCTGGCCGAAGCGCTTTCCTGTCGCCGAAGGAACCGATTACGTGCCGCCGCCCTATGACCGGGCAGCGCTCGCCATCGAAACGGAGCTTCTGCTTGACTGGTACCTGCCTTACGTGAAGGAGCGCGCGGCAAGCGAAGAGGAGAAAGAAGAGTTCCGGCAGCTATGGTCAGGCCTGTTCGGACGCCTCGAAGCTGCGGAACGGAATCTTGTCCTGCGCGACTATCACTCGCCCAACATCATCTGGCGAGGCGAGAGAATGGGGCGCGATCGGCTGGGCTTGATCGATGTGCAGGATGCGGTCTGGGGACCGGGAGCTTATGACGTCGCTTCGCTCGCCCTCGATGCCCGCGTCACCATCTCTGAGGAGCTGGAACGCAGCGTGGTTGAGGCTTATTGCTCGGCCCGCCGTTCGCCAGGCTTCGATCGCCGCTCCTTCGAGGAGGCATATGCAATCACCGCCGCGCAGCGGAACACAAAGCTGCTCGGGATTTTCGTGCGACTTTGCCAACGCGACGGCAAGCCTGTCTATCTGCGCCACCTGCCGCGCATCCGCGCCTACTTGAACCGCGCGCTCGCCCATCCCGCACTCGCCGATCTGGCAGCGTTCTACCGGCTGCAGGGCTTTCTCGACGGAGACACCGAATGAAAAGGCCGGAAAGGGCCATGGTGCTTGCGGCGGGACTTGGCCTCCGCATGCGGCCACTCACCGAAACGAGCCCGAAGCCTCTCATTCCCGTGGGCGGCAAGCCCCTCATCGACTGGAGCCTCGACGCGTTGCAAAGAGCAGGCGTGCATGAGGCGGTCGTCAATGTCCACTATCTGGCGGACATGATGGTCGAGCACCTCAGGGGTCGCACCGCACCGCGCATCCTGATTTCTGACGAGCGGAAGACACTGCTCGATTCCGGCGGCGGCATCGTCAATGCGCTGCCCCTTCTTGGGGACAACCCCTTCTTCGTCCTCAATGCAGACACATTCTGGATCGATCGCTCGCAAGACAATCTCGGTCGGCTCGCGCTTGCATGGGACCCCGGCCGGATGGATATTCTGATCCTGCTTGCGGATCTCGCATCCGCGACGGGGCACACGGGGAAGCTGGATTTCACGATGGATGCGGAGGGGCGGCTTGAGCGGGCGGTCGGCAGTCCGGAGGGTTATATCTATGCAGGCGGCGCCATCCTGAACCCCCGCATTTTCACTGGCACTTCGGCTTCGCCGCACTCTCTCAATCTCCATTTCGACCGCGCCATTGAAGCAGGCAGGATGTACGGGCTGCCCCTCGAAGGCCATTGGATCACCGTCGGCACGCCGGACGCGATTGCGCCTGCTGAAACGGTGCTGCGGAAGCTTCACGTGGTGTCGTGAGCACGGACCGGACAAACCCGCACGTCTTTTCGATCCCCCCCGGCGTGCCGTTTTTGCCGACACTCGCCGATGCTCTCCTGGAAGGCAGCCTGGTGCCTGGATATCGCTATGACGGCGACCCGCTTTCCCTGGCCGATGCCACAATATATCTGCCGACCCGCCGTGCGGCGCGCGAACTGAGAAGCGTCCTGGTCGACCGCCTTGGCGGGGCATCCGCCATCCTCCCCGTGATCCGCCCGCTCGGTGAGTTCGAGGCGGAGCTTACCGACCTGAGCGGAGAAGGCGGTGCGGCTCAGCTCGACCACGAGCCCCCGATATCCAAGCTCGATCGGATTCTGCTTTTGGGACGGCTGGCGCAGGCGTGGAAAGCACGCGTGCCCGCGCATGTGGCGGCGCTTTTCGAGGAAGGCGTGGTCGTTCCCGCGTCCGTGAGCGACGGCCTCTGGCTTGCCCGCGATCTCGCCGCGCTGATGGACGAGGTCGAGACGGAGGAAGCGGACTGGAGCAAACTTGCCGAGCTCGTGCCGCAGGAGCTTGCCGGCTGGTGGCAGGTGACGTTGGAATTCCTCACCATCGTCACTAAGGTCTGGCCCGAACTTCTCGCGGAGCAAGGGCGCTCCAATCCGGCTGCGCACCGGAATGCGATGCTTGCAGCGGAGGCGGCGCGGCTCAGGCGCAATCCCCCGCACGGACCAGTGATCGCCGCGGGCTCTACCGGCTCGATTCCGGCGACCGCACGCCTGCTTGGCACGATCGCCCGGCTTGAGAAAGGCGCAGTGGTGCTGCCGGGGCTCGATTTCGAGCTGGATGAAGACTCCTGGCGCTCGGTGGGCGCCAGCGATCAGCCTTCTGCCTGCGGCCACCCGCAATTCGGGCTCAAGAAGCTTATTGGAACAATCGGCGTGCCTCGCGGAGAGATCGTCGAGCTCGCATCACCGGTTCCGTTGCTTGCAGCTCGCCGGCGCCTCGTGAGCGAGGCGCTGCGTCCCGCCGACACCACAGATCTTTGGGCGACGAACCGCCCGGTAGTCGACCAGGCGCTGACGCAGGGGGCGCTTGAAGGTGTGAATCTGATCGAGGCGGCGAACGAGCGCGACGAAGCGGCCGCGATCGCCGTTGCCTTGCGCCATGCCATTGCACGTGATGGGACGACTGCAGCGCTTGTAACACCGGACCGCGCCCTGGCGCGCCGGGTGGCGGCCGAACTCAGGCGCTTCGGCATCCGCGCTGACGATTCCGGCGGCAGCCTGCTTGCCGATAGCGTGCCCGCCACGCTCTTTCGCCTGATGCTGGAAGCGGTCTGCCGGCCAAAGGAACCCGTCGTGATCGTGGGCCTTCTGAAGCACCCGCTGCTTCGGCTGGGCCTGGCGCGTGACAAAGTGCGAAGGGCTGCGGAGATCGTCGAGCTGATAGGTCTGCGGGGCGGAACGGGGCGGCCCGATGTGGCCGCCCTGTCCAGCCTTTTCAGCCAGCGCCACGAAGCACTCACGCGCGCTCCGCGCAAACCCTTTTGGCTGAGCCGGCTCAGCAGCAGTGATCTGGCCGATGCGCATCAGGTGCTTTCCTCCCTGGAGCGGGCCTTGCAACCCCTGGCCGCGCTGCGAGATGCCGGTGAGCTTGATCTTCCGGCCCTTGCTCGCGCTTCGGTCGAAGCGGTCGAAGCGCTGGCGCGTGACGAAGAGGGAACGTGTAGTGAATTTTATCGGGGCGAGGCGGGAGATGCCCTCGCCCGCTTTTTGCGCGAGCTGGTAATTTGCCGCCACGGCACCAAAGTAAACCTTTCCGAATGGCCGGACGTCTTCGCCGCCCTGATCGCTGGCGAGATCGTAAAACCGGCAATGGGGGCTGACCAGCGTATCGCCATCTGGAGCACACTCGAAGCACGCCTGCAAAGTGTCGATTTTCTTGTGTTGGGCGGGCTCAACGAAGGCATATGGCCCGAGGCGCCGCGTTCCGACCGTTTCATGTCGCGCCTGATGAAAGGCGAACTCAAACTGGAGCCGCCGGAGCGGCGCATCGGCCTTGCCGCACACGATTTCATGATGGCGCTCGGTACTCCGCAGGTGGTGCTTGCCCGCTCGACCCGTGCGGAGGGTGCGCCGGCCGTAGCTTCCCGCTGGCTGCAGCGGCTCGCCGCTTGCGCCGGCCCATCGCAAACCGCCGCTATGCGCAGGCGCGGCCAGCGCTTCATCGCCTGGGCGCACGCCCTCGAAGCGCGGGACGATGTGCCGTTCGCACCCCGCCCCTGCCCCAGGCCGCCGCTCGAAGCCCGGCCGAAACGGTTCTCGGTCACCGAGATCGAAACGCTGCGTCGCGACCCCTACGCCGTCTACGCCCGGCGTATTCTCGGGCTGATGCCGCTCGATCCGCTTATCCGCGACCCGGGTGCCGCGGAACGCGGCACGCTCTTTCACGACATCCTCCAGGCCTTCATCCAGTCAGGCGTCGACCCGACTGCGCCGGATGCACTGGAAAGGCTGCTCGATGCCGGGCGACGGCTTTTCGCCGAAACGAAGCTTCCGGTCGACGTCGAGACGGTATGGTGGCCTCGCTTTGAGCGCACGGCCCACGGCATCATCGGCTGGGAGCGCGCCCGTGCGGAGGGTATTGCCGAACGCCATGCGGAAATACGCGCTTCGGCGATCGAAGTCGGGATCACGGGCAAGCTCCTCTCGGGTCGTGCCGACCGCATAGACATCCGCACCGACGGGCGCGCCGAGATCATCGATTACAAGACTGGCTCCAACCCCTCGAAAGTGCAGGCCCATCGGCTTCTGGCACCACAGCTCGCACTTGAGGCGGCACTTCTTGCGCGCGGCGCCTTCGCCGAACTGGGCCAACCGCAACCGGCCGAACTCTGTTACGTGCGGCTCAGGGCGAATGGCTCGGTAGAACCGGAATCGATGCTGAAGATCAAGGACAGCGAGAAGACCGGGCAGGAGCTTGCCGAGGAAGCCTGGCAGAGGCTGGAGCGGCTGCTCGCCTGGTACGATATGGAACTGGCCGGCTACCTTTCTCGCGCTCTTCCTTTCAAAGAGGGAGATATGGAAGGCGACTACGACCATCTGGCGCGCGTGCTCGAGTGGTCGGCCGGCGGTGATTCCGAACAAGGCGAGGCGGGATGAAGAAAATCTTCCGCATTCCCGAAGACACGTTGCAGGCCCAGGCGCTTGCTTCGGACCCGTCGCTTTCGGCCTGGGTGTCGGCCAATGCCGGCTCCGGTAAGACGCATGTATTGGCGAGCCGTGTCATCCGGCTTTTGCTCAAGGGTACCGATCCGTCAAAGATCCTCTGTCTCACCTATACGCGCGCGGCAGCGGCCAATATGGCGAACCGCGTCTTCGAGAATCTGGCCAAATGGAGCCTGCTTTCCGACGCGGAGCTTGCCGAGGAGATCGCGAAACTCGAAGGAACGAGGCCTTCATCCGGGAAGCTCCGCCGCGCCCGGCAACTTTTCGCCCGCGCATTGGAAACGCCCGGCGGCCTTAAGATCCAGACCATTCACGCCTTTTGCGAAGCCATCCTGCACCAGTTCCCATTGGAGGCGAATATTGCGGGACATTTCCAGCTGCTCGACGAGCAGATGGAAGAGGCGCTGTTTGCAGAAGCGCGGCGGGATCTCCTGACGAGCATCGCCGCCGAGACCGATGGTCCATTGGAAGAGGCCTTTGCGGAAGTGCTGGAACGCGGCGGCGAAAGCGGATTGCAGACGCTGCTCACCGAAATCGTCGCGAGGCGCGACGAGCTGCGCCGCTTCATCGATGAAATCGCCGATGACGGCAAACCCTATTTCGCGCTTCTTGCCGAATTTGGCTTCAAACCGGGGGAAACGGCCGAGGCGATCGCGAGGCAAGCGTGGCCTGTCCCCGGCTTTGACGCAGGGGCATATTCGCTCTTCGTCGAAGCGGCTCTGGAGACCGAGGCAAGCCGCGTGCTGACCGGCATTGTGCCGGCGGCCTCGCAGGCTTTCGGAGAGGCTGATCCGGTCCTCCGCCTTGATCTGATGGCCAAGGGTTTTCTCAAGGCCGACGGAGATCCCTACGGCGAGACAACCTTCAAAGCCGCGCTCAGGAACCGGCTGCCCGGCATTTACGAACGATATCTCGAAGCAGCGGAATTCCTGCGCAGAACATGTGACCGCCTCGCGCTTTTGCGTATGCTTACCGCCACAACGGCAGCGCTAAGCATCGCCGACGCCTTGATCACCCGCTACGAGCGGCTCAAGCGCGCACGTGGCTTTCTCGACTTCAACGACCTGACCATGCGGACTGTTCGGCTGCTGGCGAGGCCGGATGTTGGCCCATGGGTACAATATAAGCTCGACCGCGGTATCGATCACATCCTTATCGACGAGGCCCAGGACACAAGCCCCGAGCAATGGCGCATCGTCCGGCATCTGGCAGACGAATTCTTCGCCGGCGAAGGATCCCGGAATGTCGAGCGGACGATCTTTGCCGTCGGCGACGAAAAGCAGTCGATCTACTCCTTCCAGGGGGCTGAGCCTGAAGCCTTTGCCGAAAGCGGGTTCACCTTCCAGTCGCTTGTGCCGGCTGCGGGCGGCCGCTTCGAGCGCGTTCGGCTTACCCGGTCTTTTCGCTCGGCGGAGGACGTGCTGCGCGCGGTGGACATGGTCTTCTCGCGAGAAGAGGCCCGCCGTGGGCTGACGCGCGATCGCGAGCCCATCGAGCACAAGGCCATCCGGGATAACGCCCCGGGTTATGTCGAGGTCTGGTCGCCCCTCAGTCCCGAGATCGTGGAAGAGCCCGATGATTGGACACAGGCGATCGATCACGCTTCAGCGCCGGCTGCAAAACTCGCCGAGGTGATCGCCGGGAGAATAGAGAGCTGGCTCAAAAGCGGCGAAATGCTCGAAGGCAAGGGGCGACGGCTGAGACCCGGCGACATCATGGTGCTGGTGCGCAAGCGGGACCGATTCGTGCATGCCTTGTCGCGCAGCCTCAAGAACAGGCGGATTTCGGTTGCAGGCGCAGACAGGCTGCGGCTGACCTCACATATCGCGGTGAAGGACCTGACCGCGCTCGGGCGCTTCCTGCTTCAGCCGCACGACGACCTTTCGCTTGCAGCCATCCTGAAGAGCCCGCTGTTCGGGCTCGATGAAGATGCGCTCTTCCAACTCGCCTGGCCCCGCGAAGAAAGCGTCTCGCTTTTCCAGGCTCTTCAGGCAAAAGCTAGAACCGAACAACAGTTCGCGATCATCCGGGACACCTTGCTTGAGTGGCAGACGGATGTGGCTTTCAAACCCGTATTCGAGTTTTATGCCGGCGTTCTTGCAGGCACAACCGATCGCGAGGGGGCGCGCGGTCGCTTCGTGGCGCGGCTCGGCCATGAAGCAAACGACATCCTCGACGAGTTCCTCTCCTTCTGCCTGACCGCCGAAAGGACCGGCCTCGTCGGCCTCGAGGCACTGCTTGACACGCTCGAGGGAGCGGCGCCCGAGATCAAGCGCGAGATGGATCAGTCGCGCGACGAGATCCGGATCATGACCGTGCACGCAGCCAAGGGCCTCGAGGCGCCCGTGGTGTTTCTCGTGGACCCTGGAAGCGCACCGGTGAGCAACAGCCATCTGCCGTGCCTCATGCCTTTCCGCATGAAGGAGCTTCCAGTAAGAGGCTTTCTGTGGCGGCAGGGCAAAGATCTTGCCAACTCTGTCGCGCGCGGTTTTGAGGCCGAGGTGCGGGAAAAGGCGGAGGAAGAATATCGCCGCCTCCTTTATGTGGGGATGACCCGCGCGGAGGACAGGCTGATCGTCTGCGGGTATCACGGGGTGCGCGGCCCCGCCCCCTCCACATGGCACAGCCTCGTTCACCAGGCCTTCATCGGCCAGCCCTGCACGGAAGAGCTGAGCACGCCGGAAATCTGCGCACCGGTGCTTCGCTTCCGCGTGACACCCCCAGTGGAGATGCCGCAAGAGGAGGGCGAAGGGGTCGAGGCGGAAACATTCGACCTTCCCACCGAACTGACCGAGGCTCTCCCGCCCGCACCCATCATACCGCGGCCGCTCTCACCCTCGCGCGCAGCCGTGCTGATCGAGGACGGATACGAACCGGCCGTCCTGAAGCGCTCGCCCGTTCTGGATGATCCGGCGGCACCCGGATTGGCGCTCGGAAGGGGCAATGCAGTGCATCGGCTTTTGCAGGTACTGCCGGAACTTGCGCCCGTGGAACGGGAGGATGCCGCCCGAGGCTATCTTACCCGCGTGGGCGCTGCCTGGCCCGGCGACGAGGTGGAGAACGCCTGCCGCTCAGTCCTCGCAATCCTGGAGGACGACCGCTTTTCGCCCATCTTCGCACCCGGATCCCGCGCGGAAGTTTCCGTGATGGGTAAGATCGTTCTTCACGGCACCCCGCGCGCCGTGAGCGGCAAGGTGGACCGCCTCGCCGTGACCCAGGACCAGGTCCTTCTGGTCGATTATAAGACCAACAGGCCTGCGCCTGAGTCCCTCTTCGAGGTGCCTGAGGCCTATATTGCGCAGCTGGCGCTTTACGCCGAGCTCTTACGCCCGCTCTACCCGGGGAAAACCATCTCCGCCGCGCTGCTCTTCACGGAAGTTCCGCGCCTCGTACCGGTCAGCGAGAACGCCATGGCCGCGGCACTTGCCCGCTTAGGCGGGTCAAGACAATGAGTCGAAATCTGCCCTGTTGGCACAGCCGAGCAACCGACGCCGATGGCGCCCCAACCTCCCCTCAGGACAGAACTGGAACGATCGAGAATAGATCATTGAAGGATCGGATGTAGCTCGGCGAGCAATATGCGCGGCAGCCCGGAGAGGGGGATGAGGCTGCCGCTTGTTTTGTCCGGTTCGGCGGGGGACAAGCCTTTTCCGGACTTCGGCGGAAATCGGGCGTCCCCCCGGCAACAGTTATCAGCGCCTTGCTGAACCTGAAGAGCGGCCAAGTTACCCCATGCGGCGGGCGCCTACCTGAAGCCTCGAATTCCGCTCTTGTGGGAGGCCGCTGTCAGAATGGGTCCGACCGACCATGAAGATCCGAGCGTCTCGGCCGTTCAGCTCGGGCTCGCTCTCCACAAAGGAGTTGCATGCTTGCCTCACTCACGGGAGCGTGACAAAAGTACTTCTTGAACTTATTTCCGCGCGGCCCCACATCGTGGAGGACGATTTCGAGACAAGGAGAGCCTGATGGCCACCGTTAAGGTCGATACCGGCAATTTTCAGACTGATGTTCTGCAGGCAAGCGAGCCGGTCGTCGTGGATTTCTGGGCGGAGTGGTGCGGTCCCTGCAAGATGATCGCCCCCGCTCTCGAAGAGATCTCAACCGAGATGCAGGGCAAGGTGAAAGTCGCCAAGCTCAATATCGACGAGAATCCCGAACTTGCTGCGCGCTATGGCGTGCGTTCCATCCCGACGCTCATGCTCTTCAAGAACGGCGAAGTCGCGGACATGAAGGTGGGCGCGGCTCCGAAGACCGCTCTTTCGGCTTGGATCGGCGGCGCAGTCGCCTGATCAGCAGACAATTCGACTTTAGGAAGCCCGGTGAAAACCGGGCTTTTCCTTTTTCGGCCCCCGCCGACTGCCATTCACCGCCGTTCCGCTGTTTTGATGCACTATTCAGCATCGGCCCGAAAATCGGAATCGGTTTCGGAAAGGAGATACGTCGATTCAACAACTTACAGCGTCCCTGTGCGTCCGAATGGGCGCGCGGCGCTGTAGTCGCCCTACTTCAGCAGGGCCGCACCTCCGGCTCCCCCTTCGCCGTCGCTTCCCGGCACCTGCGATCCGGGAGTCTCCTGCGGCATTCAGGACGATTGCCTACTTGCACCGTAGGGCCTGCAGCGCCGTGCATTCCTCGGCGCGCATGATGGACGCAGCAAGTGATCTACGCACCGTGCTCTCGAACCGAATTTCGGCTTCTCGGCCGATGCCTGAAAGCAAGGTGCCGCATGCATGAAGGCCGTGCTTTCCTGTCCGTTCACGCCGCCTGGGGGACCCGTTCCCCTGCAAGCCTGTAGGATATGGCTTCGGCGAGATGGATGCGGCCAACCTTTTCCTGCCCCTCGAGATCAGCCAGCGTGCGGGCGACCTTGAGCACCCGGTGATAGGCGCGGGCAGAAAGCCCCATCTTCTCACTCGCCTCCTGGAGCAGGGACAACGCATTGGGGTCGGGCGCAGCCACCTCTTCGATAAGAGCTGCCGAGCAGCGTGCGTTGGTGGTCGAGGACGGCAAACCGAGAGCCGTGTACCGTTCTTCCTGGATCTTTCGAGCACGTGCGACGCGTTCCGCCACAACGGTGCTCGCCTCGGCCTTGCTGGGCCGGATCAAATCGCTCGCGGAAACTGCCGGAACCTCGATCCGGAGATCGATCCGGTCGAGGAAGGGACCGGAGATGCGGGCCTGATAGTCCGCCTGGCAGCGTGGTCCCCGTGCGCAGCGGTGCCCCGGCTCGCCCGCCATGCCGCAGCGACACGGATTCATCGCCGCAATGAGCTGGATTTCCGCCGGATAGCTTACCCTATGATTGGCGCGTGCAATCACGCATTCACCGGTCTCGAGCGGCTGACGCAGCGAATCGAGCACCTGCGGCGTGAATTCCGGCAGCTCGTCGAGGAAAAGCACGCCGCGATGGGCAAGCGAAACCTCACCGGGTCGAGCTCTCAGCCCTCCACCCACCATCGCCGCCATGGAAGCGGAGTGGTGTGGCGCTCGAAACGGCCGCCGGTCGGAAAGGCGTCCATCGGCCAACTCGCCCGCGATCGACGCGATCATGGAGACTTCCAGAAGCTCGCGCGGCAAAAGGGGCGGCAGGATGGATGGCAAGCGCTGCGCCAGCATGGACTTTCCCGCGCCGGGAGGACCCACCATCAGAAAGTTATGATACATTAATCAAGAGCAGAGAGAATGCGACATGGCAAAGGTATATTCCTACGTCCGTTTTTCCACGCCTGAGCAGGCGAGGGGCTCGACCCCGTATTCTCCGCGGTAATCGTCGATGAACGCGATCATCGTCTATGGGCGGTCGAGCTCCGCCATCGCAAAATAAGCACTCGCCTTGCGCAGGATCTCATTGGCCTGCCGCAGCTCGCGGTTCTCGCGCTCCAGGGCCTTCAGCTTCTCGGCAACCTCGGTGGGAATGCCGGCGCGCACGCCGCTGTCCACCTCCGCCTTCTTCACCCATTCGTTGAGCGTCTGCGCCGTGCAGCCGATCTTGGCCGCGATCGACGAAATGGCCGCCCAGCGCGACGGATGCTCCCCCTCGTGATCCAAAACCATCCGAACCGCGCGGGCCCGGACCTCAGATGAAAATCGATTCGCCGTATTGCTCATGATGGCTCCTACTTCTCAAGAGTTGGAGCCTGCGGCAATCCCGGCGCGGTTCATTGACTTGCTCTCGTTGAAATGAAACCAGCGGCACAATAAAGGTAATACCTGGAATTTGAGCGCTTGATGAACTTTCCCATTCGGACACAACTCCCCCCTTGGCCTTAATACCAGCCTATCGCTCCAAACTGGTTCGCATCATGTTACTAAAGAGCAGCGGTTGGAACCCCGCCAGCAGCGTTGTCTTGATCGATTATCGGACCAGCAACTCCGCGAACTGCGGCGCTTCCAGACTGACGCAGCGCGGCGGTTTTCCGGTCTGACAATGCCCCCTTGTGTCTGATTACGCCCGCTAACGCTTGAGCTGCGCCGCCAGTTTGGGTAATGACGCTTCAGCGATGGAGAGGATTGATACAGGAAGTCCACTGGGAGAAATTCCCGTCCATTCCTGTCTTGCATCGAGTAGTTGTGGCGCTGTTCAGCCCCGTGCAGGACGGAAATGAACGATCGCCGCATAAACTGCGAGCGGAGCATGCTGCCGGCGCGTTACGCGCGGCTTCGACCCCGCAGGTTCGGAAACCCTCAGCGAACCGTGAATCGCTCTAGCACCGAGCGGTTGAGGCGAACGCCCAGGCCGGGGCCCGTCGGCACGGGGAGCTTTCCGTCCTTCAGATCCTGCCGTTCGCCCACCACCGGCTCGCAGAGCTCCGACCTCAGCGGATTGTCGTAATACATGCACTCATAGGTGAGGAACGTCTCGGCCGCGGCCGCTATGTGAAGGCTGGCGGCGGCGCAGATCGCGCCCGACAGGCCCATATGCGGCGCGAACGCCGTGTGGTGCGCGGCCGCAAGTTCCGCGATCCGCCAGGTTTCCGTGATGCCGCCGGAGCGGGCGATGTCCGGCTGGATCAGGCCGACGGAGCGGTCGTGCAGCCGCACAAGCGCCTCGCTTCCCACATAGTCGGCCTCGCCCGCGGCGAGCCGGATCGGCGAACGGCGCGAAAGAAGGCGGTAGCCCTCGCGGTCATGGGCGATGATAGGCTCCTCGAAGAAGAGGAAGCCCGCATCGACCAGCCCATGCGCCACGCGCAGCGCATCGTCCACGTCGAAGGCCCAGTTGGCGTCGGCATAGAGCTTGATGCCGTCGCCGACCAGGCGGCGGACGAAATGCGCCCTCCTGATCGCGTCCTCCACGGGCTGGCCGATCTTGATCTTGATCTCCTTGAAGCCCGCGTCGAGCACCAGCTGGACCTCCTTCTCGACCGTCGCCTCGTCGCTCCACGTCACGGAGGAGGCGTAGGCGCGCAGCTCCGTGCGGCCCATGCCGCCGAGGAGCCGGTGGACGGGCTGGCCGGCATGCTGGCCGGCGATGTCCCACAGGGCCATGTCCACCGCCGCGATGGCCTCGACGATCTGGCCGCCGGGCTGGCCGGAGATGGCGGCGCGCATCGCCTTCCAGAGCGCGCGGCGGTCGCGCGCGTCGCGGCCGACGATGCGCGGGGCAAGAAGCTGGTCCACGAAGGCGGCGTGTATGCGCGAGCTGATGCGGCAGAAGCCCTCCCCGAGCCCGACGATGCCGTCGCTCGTCTCGACCTCGACCACCAAGATCTCGGACACCTGATGCGCGCCCTTGGCAGAAAGCTGCGGCTGGGCGAGGCGGACGCTGAGCGGGTGGCTCCTGACCGCGGTGATCCTGAGCGGGCGATCCTCCGAATCCGGGCGGCTGGGTTGAGCGGCTGCGAGGTCTGACACCCTGATCTCCTTCTGCTCCGTGGCGCGCTCCTCCTACGGAAGGAGCAAATCTGTTACGACGATATATTACAGACATGTCCTGTCAAGCGCGTTCGGCGCGACGGCGGAAGTTTGAACCGGATAATCCACGATCGCGGCGAACATGCCCCTCGGCACACGGGATCGGCGCCATTTCGTCCCAACAATGAAGGTTTTGGCGGCTGCGGCCGCTTTTCCATGTGCCGATGGAAGGCGGAGAGACCGCGCCAAGTTGGTGTTACAAATCTGCCCAGATGGTTGACAGGTCTGAAACATCTTGCAAGAACAGTGGAGCGGAATGGAGGAAGCCAGTGAAACGACGGATTGAGATCTCGGAGCTGAGGAGCCAGCGCTGGTTCGATTCGCCAGGGATACGCTCCTTCAACGTGCGGACGCGCGCGCTGCAGATGGGCTATTCGCGCGAGGATTTCGAGCACAAGCCGGTGATCGGGATCCTGAACACCTGGAGCGACTTCGCCCAGTGCCATTCGCATTTCCCCCAGCGGGTGGAGGAGGTGAAAAGGGGCGTCTGGCAGGCGGGCGGGCTGCCGATGGAGCTGCCGTGCATGTCGCTCAGCGAGACGATGGTCAAGCCGACCTCCATGCTCTACCGCAACATGCTCGCCATGGAGGTCGAGGAGCTCATCTGGAGCCATCCGGTCGACGGCGTGGTGCTGATGGGGGGCTGCGACAAGACCACGCCGGGGCTCGTCATGGGGGCGGCGTCGGCCGGGGTTCCGGCCATCTATCTGCCCGCCGGGCCGATGCTTTCGGGCCGCTACAAGGGGCGGCTCCTGGGCAGCGGCAGCGACAACTGGAAGTACTGGGACGAGTACCGGGCCGGCAGGCTCAGCCAGCGCGAGTGGCACGACATGGAGGCGGCGCTGGCGCGCTCCCCCGGCCACTGCATGACAATGGGCACCGCCTCGACCATGACCAGCGTCGTGGAGGCGCTCGGCCTGACGCTGCCGGGGGCGGCGTCGATCCCGGCGGCCGATTCCGCGCACGCAAGGCTTGCCTCCGACTGCGGCCGGCGGATCGTGGACCTCGTCTGGCAGGGGACGAAACTCGAGGACATCGTCACGCGGGCGTCCTTCCTGAACGCGGTGACGGTGCTGATGGCGCTCGGCGGCTCGACCAACGCCGTCATCCACCTCATCGCCATGGCGGGGCGCCTCAGGGTTCCGCTTGCGCTCGAGGATTTCGACGCGATCTCGCGCCGGACGCCGGTGCTCGCCAACCTCCGGCCTTCGGGCAAGTACCTGATGGAGGACTTCTACTACGCGGGCGGGCTTCGCGCATTGATGCGGGAACTCGCGCCGATGCTCGATCTGTCCTGCAGCACCGTGAGCGGAAGGCCGCTGGGGGAGACCCTGGAGGACGCGGAGATCATCGACAGGGACGTGATCCGGCCGCTGTCCGATCCCATTCAGGCGGAAGGCGGGATCGCGGTGCTCAAAGGGTCGCTCGCGCCACGAGGCGCGGTGATCAAGCAGTCCGCCGCATCGCCCGAGCTTCTGCGCCATAAAGGGCGCGCGGTGGTGTTCACGGACCGCGACGACCTCGCCCGCCGGGTGGACGATCCGGAGCTCGAGGTGGAGCCCGACAGCGTCCTCGTCCTCCAGAACGCGGGGGCGGTCGGCGCGCCGGGCATGCCCGAATGGGGGGCGCTGCCGATCCCCAAGAAGCTGCTCGCGCGCGGCGTGCGCGACATGGTCCGCATATCGGATTCGCGCATGAGCGGGACGAGCTTCGGGACGTGCGTGCTTCATGTCGCGCCCGAAGCGGCACGCGGCGGGCCTCTCGGGCTGGTGCGGGACGGGGACCTCATCGAGCTCGACGTGCCGGCCCGCAGGCTCGAACTTTTAGTCGAGCCGGCCGAGCTGGAACGCCGCCGCGCGGAATGGGTGCCGCCGAAGCCCTTCTTCACGCGCGGCTACGGCCAGATTTTCATGCAGCATGTGCTGTCCGCCGACCAGGGCTGCGATTTCGATTTCCTCCTGGCGGGCGAACCCACCCCTGAGCCGAAGATCTACTGAAGGAGGACATCGGTGAAATCCGACGAAACTCTGTTCGCACTCCTCAGCCGCGCCTCCACTGCAAGCTTGACGGCCGTGCTCCTGCAGCACGGCATCTCGCGCGCGTTCATGTATGGCGTCGCCCCCCTGCCCCATTCGCGCCCCCGCGTGGTGGGCAGAGCCTTCACCATGCGCTCGGTCGCCGTCCGCGAGGACATTCTCGCCACGGATCGCCAGCGGCCTCCCGAGGTGAACCTGCAGCGGCGGGCGGCCGAAGAGTGCCCGCCGGGGCACGTCCTCGTCATCGATTGCCGTGGAAATGCGTCTGGCGCGAGCGGAGGGCTCATCCTGTTCGAGCGCATGCGGATGCGCGGCTGCGCCGGCGTCGTGTCGGACGGCGGGGTGCGCGACGCCCACGATATCGTGGCGACCAAATTCCCCGTCTATGCGAAGGCCGTGTGTCCGCCCAACAGCCTCGTGGCGCACCGCTTCGTTGACCTGCAGGTGCCGATCACGTGCGGCGAGGTCGCCGTCTATCCCGGAGACATCATCGTCGGCGATCCCGACGGCGTGGTCGTCGTGCCGGCCGCCCTCGGGGAGGTCGTCGCCGAGGAAGCCGCGATGATCGAGGAGAAGGAGGAATTCATCCTGCGCAAGATCCGGTCGGGCGCCAGCATCTTCGGCACCTACCCCCTCTCGGGAGATGCGCTCCGCGAATTCGAGACGACGCGCAAGCGGAGTTGAGATCGCAACCGGGAGGCGCTGGAGCGGCCCGGATCTCCGGCTTTCCGTATTCACGGAAGGCTCGTTTCATTTCCCCGCATTGTTGCCCTAACGCAGCGACGTATCTGCCGGACAATCACAGCATCGTCCAGCCAGCCTTGGTCAGGCGGCGCCGCAGCACCTCGCTCGCCAGGCCGATGCCGATCACGACAACCGCAATTGCAAGGCCCGGCAAAGTGGCGATCCACCAGGCAGTGTCGAGGTAATTGCGCCCCTGGGAAATGATCCGACCCCAACTGGTGACGTCGGACGGCGTGCCGATGCCAAGGAAGCTCAAGGCCGCCTCGGCCAGGATCAGTTCACTCACTTCCGCCGTGATGACGACGAGGAGCGGCGCATAGAGGTTCGGCGCCACGCAGGTCGACAGCACCTTCCAGAGCGGGAAACCCGAAACCAGAGCGGCCTCGACATAGCCCTGCTTGCGCGCACGGACGGTGATGGCGCGCGAGAGCCGGGTGATCATGGCCCAGCGCGTGATCGCCAATACCAGGATGACCGAAATGAGGCTCGGCGTCAGGAAGGCTGCCAGGAAGACGGCGATCAGGATCGAGGGGAAGGACAGCTGGACGTCCACGATCCGCATCATGAAGGAATCGAACCGCCCGCCGATCCAGCCGGCGGCAACCCCGAGAACCGCCCCGAACGCAGCCGAAATGAGCGCCGCGCTGAGCGCGATGAAAAGGGAGGTCTGAGCGCCTTCGATCACCTGCCGAAACACGTCCCTGCCAATCTGGTCGGTGCCGAAGATCGCAAGCGAACCGTCCTGCAGGACCGAGAACGGCGGCAGGAGGCGGGCGCGCGTGTTCACCCGGGCGGGCGCGAGTTCAACCGTCGCGAAAAACCAGATGCCCAAGGCAATGACCAGGAGGGCAAGCGCGAGCCAAAGCCAGCGCGTCTGCCAGGCATCGCTTTCCGAAACCGGCGCTGCAGACTGGGTCATGTGCGAAACCTCGGGTCGATACGCCGATAGGCGATGTCAACGATGAGATTGGCCGTGACGACCATCACGGTGATCACGATGATGCACCCCTGGACAACCGGATAATCGCGCCCGTTGATGGAGCGCACGAGCAGTTCACCCAATCCCGGCCAGCCGAATACCGTCTCCACGATGGCCGCGCCCCCGAGCAGCTTTCCGAACTGGACGCCCATCACGGTCAGCGCCGGGATGATGGCATTGCGCAGGACATGGCGGCGCAGCACGGCGCGGTGGGACAGTCCCCTCGCACGCGCGAGTGTAATGTAGGGCGCGTTGAGGACGTTCAGCGTCTCGTTGCGCATGAGACGCAGATTGAGCGCGGCGAGCGGCAAGGCGAGCGTGACCGCCGGCAGGATGATCGAGGACGGCCCGACGAAGCCCGCACTGGGCAGCAGATGCAGCCAGCGGGCGAAAACGAGGATGAGGACGATGCCGACCCAGAAGTCCGGAAGGGACAGGGCCACGAACGAGCCCCCCGTCGCCACCCGGTCAAGAGGGCGATCCTGCCGCACGGCGGACATCATGCCGAGCGGCACCGACACGAGCATGATCAGCACCATCGTGACCGTGGCAAGCAGAAGGGTCTCAGGCATTCTGCCGAGCACGATCTGGGCGACCGGAATGCCCTGCGTGATGGACTGGCCGAAATCGAGCCGCAGCGCCTTCCAGACATAGATGGCCAATTGCTCAAGAAGCGGCCGGTCGAGCCCGAATTCCGCCCGCGCGGCCGCAATCTGCTCCGGGGTGGCGTATTCGCCGATCAGGATCAGAACCGGATCACCCGGCGCAAAGCGGACCATGACGAACGTCGCCACCGCAGCGATCATGACCGTGAGGATGGCGGTGAGCAGGCGCTTCAGAACGTATCGCCACATTATGCGATCACCTCCTCCTGCGGACGCCGGAAAAACCAGGCGCCGTGCATGAAATTTGGCCGAAGCGGATCACCACCAACCTCCTGCAACGCTTGCCGAGCGGTCCGACATGCGCGCCTCGCGCGCCGACGCTCCGGCTGCAAGCAGCGAGCCGCGATCGGTCAGCCGCGGGGCGGCAGCGATGAGAAGCCGCGTGTAGTCTTCGCGCGGATTCGACAGAATCTGCTCGGCCGACCCCTCCTCGACGATCCGGCCCTGCCGCATCACGACGATCCGATCGGAAATCTGGCGCACCACGGCGAGGTTGTGCGAGATGAACAGAAGAGCCTGCCCCTCCGCCTTGAGCCGCGCGAAAATCGCAAGCACCTGCGCCTGAACCGACACGTCGAGCGCCGAGGTCGGTTCATCGCAGATCAGAAGACGCGGGCGTGCCGCGAGCGCACGGGCGATCGCGATCCGTTGCCGCTGGCCGCCGGAAAAGGATTGCGGATAGCGGTCGAGAGCGTCCGCGCCGAGCCCTACCTCGGCCAGGAGCCTGGCGGCCGCGTCACGCCGCCCGTCCGCCGTCAGCTCGGGCCGGGCGAGCAGCAGCACATCCGCGAGGTTGCGCCATATCGTCTGGAACGGGTTGAGCGTAGACGTCGGGTCCTGGAAAATCATCTGCACCCCGAGTCTCGCTGCGGCCCCCCTCTGAGGGGGGACCTCCCGGCCGTCTATGAGGATGCGCCCGGCGCTCGGCCGCTCCAGGCCGACCACCGCACGGGCAAGCGTGCTCTTGCCGCTCCCCGACTCTCCGACGATGCCGACAGCCTCGTGCGGCGCCAGGCGCAGCGACACGCCTGCGAGCGCGTGCACGGTCCGAGCGACCTGGCCGGAAAGGTCGGGCACTTCGAACCGCACGGAAAGGTTCTCGATGGCGAGCAGGGAGGAGGTCATACGCGGCTATCCGGACAAAGGATTGAGGCAGCGCACCAGGCGGCCGGAGCGAAGCGGGGCGATCGGCGGCACGCTGGTCCCACACGCCGGAAGGGCGCGCGAACAGCGTGGGCGGAAGGCGCAGCCTTCCATCATCGCACCGAGGCTGGGCGGCGCGCCCGGGATCGCCGCCACCGCTCCCGACCGACCTTCCAGATCGGGCACGGACGCAAGCAGCCCGGCCGTATAGGGGTGCGCCGGCGCCCTGCACAGGCGTTCCGTCTCACCCTCCTCCACGACGCGCCCGCCATACATCACCACCACGCGATCGGCGATCTGATAGACCACGCCGAGGTCATGGGTAATGAGGAGGACAGACATGCCCATGGAACGCCTGAGGTCATCGATCAGCGCAAGAATCTCGGCCTGAACCGTCACATCCAGGGCCGTGGTGGGCTCGTCCGCAATGAGCAGGGCGGGCTCGAGCGCGACCGCGCCTGCGATTACGGCCCGCTGCCGCATGCCGCCGGAGAAGGAATGCGGATAGTCGAGCGCCCGGGAGGCCGCGGAAGGGATCCGGACGAGGTCAAGCAACCGGACCGCCTCGCGCTGCGCAGACTTCCAGTCGAGTCCGCGATGGGTCACGAAAATCTCGGCGATCTGGTCTCCGACCGTCATCGTCGGATCGAGCGCGGTCGAGTGGTCCTGCATGACGTAACCCACCGTCGTACCGCGCAACCGGGCGAAATCCCGCTCGTCCAGAGACGTCAGGCTCTCGCCCGCCACGTCCAGCCGCTCCACGGAAACATCGTAGATGCGGCTGTCGAGGAGCCCCAGCAAGGCGGAGGCCGTCAGGCTCTTGCCGCTGCCCGATTCGCCGATCAGGGCGGATACGGTTCCACGCTCGCAAGCAAGCCCGACGCCTTCCACCAGCCGCAGCGGCGCCTCCCTGTTGCCGGCCGCAATCGAGAGCCCCTCGAGGGTCAGGACAGGCGTGCGGCTCGCCACCTCTGAAAGAACTCGCGATCGCACCATTCAATCCGCGATGGATACGTTGCGGAAGTGTGGGGCATAGATGGCCGACAAGTCGAGTCCCTTGACGTCCCGCCGATTGGCGTAGACCGCCTTGAGCTCGGCCGGGAAGATCCCCACGGCGTCGTTCCAGATGATCTCGCCCGCGCGCTTGTAGAGCTCTGCCCGCTCCGCCTGGTCGACGGATGTACGTGCGCGCATCAGGATCTCGTGCAGTTCGGGGTTTACATAGTTGTTCTCTTCGTTGACGCCGCCCGGCGAGGCATAGAGTCGGCCGAGCGTGTAGTCGGCGTCCTCCGTGAAGGTCGGGTTGGTGGCCATCATCATGTCCCAGTTGAGCGCACGGAAATCGTCGGTGAAGACGGCGTGCTCGAGCTGCATCGGACGGATATCCACGCCGATCTCGCTCCAATAGGCGGAGAACGTCTGGGCGATCTGGTCGATGGAGGACCCAAAGTTCACCGAATATTTGAGCTCTGCCGAGAACCCGTCCGCATAGCCGGCTTCGGCGAGGAGCTGCTTGGCCTTCTCGGGATCGTACGCGTAGGGCTGCTGCTCGGCCCAGCCGAATACGGTGGAGGCGATCGGCGCCTTGGCCAGCGTGCCCGTCACGGGCAACAGATCTTTCACCACCTGTTCGACGTCGACCGCATGCCAGAGCGCCCGGCGCACGCGTGCATCATCGAACGGCTTCCGGCCCGCATTGAACCAGCTGTAGAGGTAGAACACCGATGGCGCGAGCTGGACTTCGACATCGTTGCTGTCCTGCAGCACGCCGAGCTGGTCGTCGGGGATGTTCCAGGTGACGTCGATTTCGTCGTTAAGCAGCGCGGTGATGCGACCGGACAGTTCTGGGATGTTGACGATGCGCACCCCCTCGAGCGCCGGCGCGCCGTCCCAGTAGTCCGCGTTCGCCTCCAGTGCCAGCGTCTGGCCGGGCGTGAAGCTGGCCACGCGGAAGGGCCCGCTTCCCGGCAGTTGGACAGCCGCGCCGTATTCGCCGCCCGCAGCCTCGATCGCCTCGGAGGGCGCGATCTGGAGGAAGGAAAGATTGCGCAGGAAGGGACCCACCGGCTCCGTCAGCTTGATTTCGACGGTCGTGGGATCGACGGCCTGCACGTCTTCGAGCTGGCCCCACAGGCGAGCGAGCCCCCCGGGGCCGCCGGCCTGGCGCTTCAACGTGGCCACCACGTCCGCCGCGTCGAAAGCGGAGCCGTCATGAAACTTCACCCCTTCGCGCAGGTTGAACCGCTAGGTGCGTTCGTCCACCTGCTCCCAATCTGTCGCCAGGCGACCAACCGGTTCGCCATCCTTGAACTCGACCAGCGGATCGAAGATCTGCCGCACCGCCATGATGGTGTCGCGCAACACCGAATTCGGGCCATGCGGATCGATGTCCGTCACGGCGGCGGACGATGCGACCCGAAGCACCTCAGCCTGCGCCATCGCGCCGAATCCAAGAAGTGCAATCGCCGCGGTCGTGGCCCTCAACATACCGATCATTGGTTTCCTCCCGATGCTCATCTGCTAGACTGATAACAACACGCGCGGATGATGCACAGATTGGTTCAGTCTGTCAAATCCTGAAGCGTAGAAACCTTGACAAATCCGTTTCGAACTTACATATCTGTAATAAAGAGCCTGACCATGAGCGCAGCGGACGAGACACAAATTGGCTTTCAAGCCTCGACGACGGAGACGGGCGGGCCCCTGCGGCTGACGGAGTTCGTGCATCGTACGTTGCGGGACCGCATCAGCGGCGGCCAGTACCCCCGGCGCACGCGCCTGCCCTCGGAACGCGAGCTCGCCATCGAGTTCGACGTCTCCCGTCCCGTCGTGCGGGCGGCCTTGGCGAAGCTGAGGGAAGCGGGTCTCGTCGAGTCGATAAAGGGCTCCGGGACCATCGTTCTGCGCGAGCCCGCCTTGCGGGGCCCCCAGGCCAGTTATTCGGGCGCCACCGTCCGCGATCTGCAACGGTGCTTCGAGTTCAGGCTGCTCATCGAGGGCGAGGCCGCCTTCTTCGCCGCCCGGCGCGCCACGGAGGCGACGCTCGAACACATCCGGAAGGGGCTCGACGCCTATGACGAGACCATAGCGCGGGGCGAGGACCGGCCGGGGGAATCCTTCGAGTTCCATCGCAGCGTGGCGCAGGCCTCGGACAACCCGTACTACGTCAGCGCTCTGGACCTCATGAACAACGAACCGGCCTTCAGGATCTACCTGGGGCGCTCGGTCGGCAACCCGTCGGCAGGCGCGCACGTGGCCAAGGTGGCGGCCGAGCACCGTCGGATTTTCGAGCTCATCGCCGCCAAGGAGGCGGAGGAGGCGCGGATCGCGATGCGCGCTCATATCGAAAGCGCGCGCGACAATTTCATGGAGTGCCTCCCCCTCGCCGGTTCTCCTTCAACGAGCTGATCCGTACGGCCAGTCTCGCCGAGCGCCTTGGGGGCTTCATAATGGGCAGCAGCGCACGCCGCTGCCGACGCATATTGCGCCGGTTGCGGCGGGAGCCACGTGCACTCTCGGTGACAATCTGATAGGCGGGTCCGGAAGCTATGCGGCCGCTTCCACCGCCCGCTGGTTGACGCCGCCTTCGCCCAGCCGACATGGCCGATGAAGACCTCGCATTCAGGCCCAGGCAGATGCCGGATCGCATCGAGCAGGACGCTGATCGTATCGTCGGAGAGCTCGCCGAAATCATGGCTTTTGGACCATGCGGAGTTCGACCTCGCGGTGTGGTCCCACTACGCCTCGGGAGGCAGGACGCCGCTGCCGGGGCCGGGCAGGAAGCGCGAGGAGGCTGGGTATGCAAGGGCTGCATGAACGGAGACAGGAAGGCGAGGCTCTGCCTCGCGCTTCGAGGCGGCCCTGCTGGCCGCGAGGCGCCATTCTGAACGCGACGAGCAGGTCTTCGCCGACGCGCTCGACTTCCTTAGGAGCGACCCGTCCGCGTTCGACAGGGAGAACCTGGCCCGGCATTTCACCGGTTCGGCGCTCGTGGTTGATCCCACCCGGACGCTCGTGCTGCTCACGCTTCACGCCAAGCTCGGGCGCTGGCTGCAGCTCGGAGGGCATTGCGACGACATCCGCGATCCCTTCTTCGTAGCCTGGAAGGAAGCCTATGAGGAATCAAGCTTCTTCAGCTTCGCGTTCTCCTCCTCCAGCGCCTTCAGTCGCTTGGCCTCCGACACCTCCATGCCGCCATACTTCTTGCGCCATGTGTAGAACGTCGCATCGGAGATGCCGTGCTTGCGGCACAACTCAGGCGCAGACAGTCCCGCCTGATGCTCTTTCAGGATGCCGATGATCTGCTCTTCCGTGAACCTGGATCGTTTCATTACCCGTCTCCTCTTTCAGGGAACAGGCTAACCTCAAAACGAGGACTTTCCAGGGGAGCAGGTCACTTCTTCTTCCAGTTGAAGTAGGTCGCCTGGCCGATCCCCGCCTTCCGGCAGATCTCCACCACCGTCGTCCCGTCCTCACCCTGCTTGATGATGAACGCCTTCTGCGCGTCCGTGAACTGCGATGCCTTCATCGCTTCCGCTCCTCTCCCAGCCAGGAAATGGCGCGGAAAACTCTAACCCGATTCGAGGGCATTCTCGGGAGGCAGACCACTCCATGCCGAATGAACATCATCACTCAGCTTTGCTGGTAAAACGCAACTGCCCCCTCGGGCCGAATGTTCGTGAGAGTGCCCCTGTAATGGCGAAGCTCGTAGGGTTTATATGGATATTTGCCGCACGCTTCTTCATCGATATCTACACCCAGCCCCGGCGCGGTCGGTATGGACATCATTCCATCCTTGAACGATACGCTTTCTCTGACAACTTCTTTGCGCCAGGGAACATCGGTAAACATTGTTTCAAGCCACGAAAAGTTGCCGGTAGAGGCAGCGAGATGTAGCGTCATTGCATTAGCGATTGGTCCAATTGGGTTATGTGGGCAAATGGGAATATAGCGAGCCTGGGCAATCGAGGCGATTTTCTTGGCTTCCAAAATACCTCCGACATGGGAAATATCAGGTTGAATGTAATCTGCAGCACCTTGATCTAGAAGTTCAGTGAATCGGCCAGGGTCGAAGTAGCGTTCTCCCGTCGCGATCGCGACCGGAGATTTCGAACGCACTTCCGCGACAGCACCTATATTTTCGGGAGGTATAGGCTCCTCAAACCACGTGATTCCGAAAGGAGCAATATCGCGGGCAACATCGATGGCTGTAGGGACATCGAATCTTCCATGCCCCTCAATCATTAGATCAATGCCGGGTCCCACCGCCGAACGGACCGCCTCGACGATTTCGATACATGCTAGACGTTCTGCCCGGCTCATGGTGAGGTAGTGACTGCCGAACGGATCCCATTTTAATCCGAGAAACCCAGCTTCTACAGCAACCTTCGCTTTTTGCGCAAATTCGTCGGCTGTCTTGGCACCCGTGAACCAGCCATTCGCATAGCATCTAATCCGATCGCGGTGCGCACCGCCCAACAATTCGTAAACCGGAACACCGAGCGCCTTGCCTTTGATGTCCAGCATCGCTGCTTCCACCGCTGCAACAGCGCTCCTCAAAACTGGTCCTGATCGCCAATAGGAGTCCCGGTTCATCATCTCAACGTGGTGATCAACCTGAAATGGGTTCTTTCCAATCAGGTAGTCCCCCAACCGTTCAATTGCCGTGGCAACTGTCAATTCCTTCATTTCCAGTGTGCCTTCACCTACGCCATAGATGCCGTCATCGGTACCGAGTTTTACGAACACATAGTTCGCGCGATAGGCATCGACCACGAAGGTCTTAAGCGATGAAATTTTCATATCTGGTCCTTTGGAACTGGCGGTTACGCAAGCTGCGCGAGAAGATCGTCGCGCGCAGCGCGGCAGTGCTGATCGGAAATCTTTACCGCTTTTTCCAAATCAGCCTCCCTCATGGCGGCTACTAAGGAGTCATGCTCCTCGATGATCTGTGCCACTCTGGTGGGGCCAAACCCGAACCGTAGTCTCAGCGCAAAGATCAGGTCCCAGCCGCGATTAAGTATTCGGATCGCTTCGGGGTTGTCGCCGGCCTGGTTGATAATGGTGTGAAACGCTGAGTTGCACCGTAGCATCTCGCTGGCGTTATTACTCGCCGCAGCACGCTTATAGTCTTCAGACGCATTCTCAAGTCGCTTAAGATGGTCCGCGCGAAAATTGCTCATGGCATGACTGAGCAGCATCGCTTCAAGGACTCTGCGGATCTCGTACATGTCATAGATAAACTTGGAATCGACATTTCGAATTACAGCGCCGCGATGGGCCGAAATTTCCAAAAGCCCTTCACCTTCCAATTGGTAGAGTGCCTCGCGAACGGGCATCTGGCTGGTTCCATACCTCATCGCTATGTCGGCGATTTTCATCCGCTCTCCTGGATGGAGGTTTCCAGCGAGTATGTCATTCCTGATCAACGACTTTACTCGGCTGCTGGATGTAAGGCCGTCCACTTCATCGGTCGATCTTTTCCGGGACTTGTTATCGGCGGTCATTCACAATATCCCTTGGAATCTCTCCCCGACGCACACGTTTAATGTTCTCACAAATACTTTGCCAGCGCCGGTCGAAGGTCCCATCAGTTCGGCCGGAGGCGTGCGGCGTCATAATCACGTTGTCTAGTTCGTGGAATGGAAAGCGAGATGGATAGATGAACTCATTCTCACTAGTCGGATAGTTATACCAAACATCTATAACTGCCTTGCGAATCGCGCGACTTTTCAAGGCCAAGAAAAGTGATTCTTCATCCACAACCCCTCCCCTGGCCACATTGATCAACATCATGTGCGAACGAGCCGCCTCGAACCATGCCTTGCCGACCATCCCTACTGTTGCATCAGTTAGGGGGACGGTGACTACAAGATAGTCCACTCTCTTCAAGAAGTTCATCCAGTCCGCGGTCATCCAAGCCATGCTGAGCGGTCCGGACGAAGTATCAGGTATACCAGAAGACCATCTAGATAGTGCGTGGACATCCATGCCCAGAGCATGAGCGCGAACAGCTATTTCCCTGCCTACTCCGCCATATCCGAGGAGACCGACCGTCCTCCCGTACAGTTCTGCATGTCGCGGACCTTTGATCCAGGCCTTTTGGGACCATTTCCCGTCCTCAAAGGCCTGGGGCATGCCGCTCATCCCGATGGCGTCATCGAGCATGGCACAGCATACATATTCGGACATTGGAATTTCATGGCCTACCGCAACAGCAAGAAAGGCGCCATCGGGGACGGCGGAGATATCAATTTTTTCAATCCCGGCCGAGGGACTTTGCAAAAGCTTACACCTTGGCGCTGGAGGAAGCGTCGCATCAAAAAAATTGGAAACTATAACATCAGCGTCAATGAAAGCAGAAGCAACCTCACGGTTTGACGCATCGTCAGTTAAAGCCATTACCTCGTAGTCATGGCCGAGCAGATTAATGACTCTTTCCCTCTGTAGTGACGGATAATCTCCGAATAGAACAATCTTCATAAGACTAACTCTCCCTACGTCGTAAATGGTTGATTGATTTTCGAATTAGTGGCCAAAAACAAGTCAGCATGGCAATTACGAGAAGACTGGCCGCGACCGGTTGCGTCCATAGTGGTTCATAGGAACCACGCGAGGCCATCAACCCCGAACGAAGAGACGATTCCGCAATAGGAGCTAGGATAAATCCGATTGAGAACGGACCTAGCGGTAATCTGAGCAATATCATGATATATCCCAAGGCCCCAGAACCTAGCATAACCCACACGTCAAATAGACGATTGTTCACGGCGAAGGAGCCCACAATACTAAGGATCATTACTGCCGGCATGACATATATTCGGGGTATGTTTACAATTCTTGCAACCCATGGGCTCGTAATAGACATGAGAGTGAACATTACGAAGCTGGCTACAAGCATTGTCCAGATGATTCCCCACGCATATTCGGGATTATTTGCGAAGAGAAGTGGTCCCGGCGTCACCCCGTGCAGGATGAGGGCCGCAAGTAGTATGACATCCCCAACACTTCCTGGAATTCCAAGCGTAATAACGGGGATGAGACCACCGCCGATGTTGGCGCTGTTCGCTGCCTCCGAAGCGACAATACCGTCGTCAATGCCAGACCCGAACTCTTCAGGGTTTTTCGAACTGTTTTTTGCAAATGAATAGGCGACCAGAGAACCGATTGTGGTTCCAAGGCCGGGGAGAACTCCGATCCAAGTACCGATAACAGAAGATCGAATCAAATTTACCGCCTGTTCCTTTATGGTTGCAAGTTTCGGGAGCGTAACTCCAACCGAATTAGACATGCGCGGTTGATCGGCGATTCGCAGGCAATCTTGAATTACCTGGCTTATTCCGAACAAACCGATCAACACCGGAAGGATGTGGAACCCACCCGACATCTGCTGGTAACCAAAATTAAGTCTCAGTTGCGCCGATACCGGATCGATCCCCGGCAGCGCGAAGAGCATGCCCAACAAGCCTGCCATCAAAGCCCTGACCATCGAACCTTCGCTGAGTGAACTGATCAGAACCAACGCCATCATCACCATGGCGAAGTAGTCAAAATGGTTGAACTGGAGCGCAAAAGCGGAAAGGAGAGGAGCAAAAGAAACCAGAATAATCCAAGAGATTACGCTTCCAACGAGGGAAGCGAAAATACCGAGACCGAGCGCCCTTCCCGCATGGCCTTTCCTGGTCATCGGATAGCCATCCCAAGCGGTAACAAGATTTGCCGGCGTGCCTGGAATATTGAGGATAATCGCGGTTATCAGTCCGCCGGCGACTACACCAACATAAATTGAAACCAGGAGTACAATCGCGCTATTGCCGGACATATAGAACGTGAGTGGCAGAGCCAATGCAAGCGTCATGCCCCCCGACAGGCCTGGGATCGCTCCCATGACAACACCGACCGCAACCCCGATAATAACCAGAAATAATGCCTGGAGCTGGAACAGCGCGAAAAGTGCTTCCCACATACTGACCTACCTTAATGGAACAGCGAGAAGCTGGGTCATGGCAAAATGAACACCAACAGACATCGCCGCTGCAAAGATGAGTGTAGGGATCAATGGCGGCAGCTTGAAACCATTGAGAATGGTGACACCGGCAACCGAGATGATAAAAGCGACAGGTCGATAACCGGATATTCCGACCGACATCACAATGACACCAAGAACGCTCAGACTAAGGAATGCTATTGTACGTCCAACGTAAAGCATATCTCCGCTATCGCTGCCTGATTGGTCTTCTTCCTCAACTTCTTCATTGGTGCCTGCCGCGTTGAACCCATGATTGAAAAAACTCCAGGCCACGGCGAAAATCGACAGAGCGATCAGGGTGTAGGCTATAATGTTTGGCAAACTGCCGGGTCCCAGGGGCTCCCATCGGGGCTGCGGCAAATCCGCAGCCCCCCAGAGCGCCACCGCGGCGATGGTTGAAACAAAACCACAGAGGAGGAGAGCTTCTTGAAACGAAGCTCTCCTCCTTTTCTGACGCTTGTCAGTTGGGCTGGAGATCATAGTCAGCAACTAGCTTTTCAATACGCCCAGCCACTTCGCTTACGTAAGCCTGTAGTTCTTCACCCCTAGAAAATACCGGTTCAATAAACCTATTTTTGAACTGCTGGAGGATCATTTCATCTTCCATCGCCGCCTCAAGTGTGTCGGCAAATGTGTCGATCACATCCTCGGGAGTGCCTGCCGGCATCCACCACATATGATTCAATTCGGATTTCGCATCATAACCGAGCTCCACTGTCGTAGGTACGTCAGGGAGTGCTGCAACGCGTTCATCAGACATTACAGCAAGCGTTCTAAAGTCTCCCGACTCTATATATCCCACAACGTCCGAAGGGACGCTAAAGATCACGTCTACATGGCCACCGAGCAAAGCCGTAACCCACTCAATACCGCCAGGGTAGTGCACGGGCGCAAACTCGACCCCGCCAGCCTCTGCCGCAATCAAGGACGTCAAATGGCCCAGCCCGCCAATATTGACTGCGGTGACCAACTCTCTCTCGGCGGCCTCTTGGTAGAGTTCCTCTAGCGTTTCAATTCCTGAGTCTGCACGCACCGTTATCGTGTAGACATCTCGCCCCGTTTGCGCCACAGGTACCAGCGAGCGGTATCCCAAATCAAACACGCCCAGAGCGGAAGCTGTAATCATCGCTTCGTGCATCATAAGTACGGTCTGCCCGTCGGCAGGGGAAGTGGCTACTTCGCGAGCACCAAGTGCCGTCCCTCCGCCAGGCATGTTCAGTATGACGAACGGTTCTCCCATTTTGTCGCCGACTGCCTGCTGGAAAAGCCGTGCAACGATATCAGAAGCTCCTCCCGCTACCGATGGGACGACGATGTTGATAGGCCCTGAAGGGTAATTCTGCGCTGCGACGGGACTAGCCCCAAGAAGCAGCGAGAGCCCTAGGATCAACGGTAGCTTCATATCCAATTCCTCCATTTTTGATCATCGTATCTCTATTTTGATCAAATTCGGCTGTCAAGCTGCATATCAGAAATCCCCGGTGATCCTCGCTAAAGCGTTACAGGCCTCACACGACGCCGCCCGGCACGCCCTGTCTACACGCCGGATCTCTTCATCGTCGATGAAGAGCAACATCGTGCTTTGCTCGTCGACATGAAGCGATCGCTTGCCTCCTATCCGGAGCGCAGGCTCGACAGCTTGCGCCGACGCATGATGGCAGCAGCCCTGATCGCCGCCGACTGGCTTTACATTGAGGGTGGGATCGCAGGCGTCACATCGGTCGAGGTTGCCATCATCGATGGTTCAAGCGAGCGGCGCGACAGGGCGAATGGGATCTTCGCCCTCGACGAGATCGGCGAGCTGATCGACGTCGAGGTTGCCGGAGACGCCATGCTGTCACTGCGGGCAAAGTTTGCCCAACGCGTCCAGGAGGAGATCGGTGCTGCCTGTTTGCGTGCGATCGGCATCAAGACGACAAGGGGCTCGGGCGGCTGCGAGGCGGGGGTAGGCAACGAGGGCCTCACTGACACCAAAGAGATCGGTGAGCGGCCCGCAGCCATCAATGAGAGTGATTACCGAGATTCCGGCATCAGTGCTGATGCCGAAGAGAAGGGGTACTTCAGGCCCGGCGCCGATGAGCTTCTTCTTGAGGCGAACGGCGAGGGCGATGGAGGTTCCGGACCAATAGGGACAGCTCGACAGCAACCAGAGACGACAGGCGGGCCGGACATGGCGCCAGCGGCGATAATCGGCTTTGCGCGGCGGCCACACGCTGAGAAAGTTATGATACATTAATATACGAGCAGAGAGAATGATTCCGACATGGCAAAGGTATATTCCTACATCCGTTTTTCCACGCCTGAGCAGGCGAGGGGCGATTCCTTGCGACGGCAAATTGAAGCAGCCGAAGCGTGGTGCAAAGAGCGTGATCTTGCTTTGGATGACACACTTAGCGACTTAGGCCTTTCAGCTTATGACGGCGCGAACCATACTATCGGGGCCCTGCGAAGATTCCTCGATCTAGTAGAATCTGGCCAGATCGACCGCGGCTCTTATCTCATTGTGGAAAGCTTGGACCGTCTTTCTCGCGAGACTGTTATTGACGCTGCATCTCGGCTTCTTGACTTGATTCGAGCCGGCATCACAGTTGTCACTTTATCCGATGGCCAGGAGTACTCTGCCGAACGTCTCCGAGGTGACTGGACACCGCTGATCATTTCACTAGCCGTTATGGCACGCGCTCACGACGAGAGCCGCATAAAATCCGAGCGTGTCGGCCAAGCGTGGCGAAGAAAGAAAGAAGCGGCCCGTTCCGAAAAGAAGCCACTAACCCGGCGCTGCCCGGAGTGGCTGCAGCTTGTTGACGGGAGATTTATTGAACGGCCTGATCGCGTGGCAATTGTGCGTCGGATATTTCAGGAGACAATTGAGGGAGCAGGCCGACGAGAAATTGCCCGCCGTCTGAATGCGGAAGGTATCCCGCCTTTTCGGGGCAAAAATGGGTGGCAGACGTCGAGTATCGCGAAGATCATCGAGAGTCGAGCTGTGTTAGGTGAGTATCAGCCCCACAGTGGCACTCACAAGGCGCGGAACCGAAAACCGGATGGAGACTCCATTTCGGATTACTATCCATGCATCATTGACGAGCAGACGTTCTGGCGGGCGCAAGCTGCTGTTCAAGAGCGACGGAAGGATGCGTCTGGGAGAAAAGGAAATGTTGTCCATTTGCTTCAAGGACTGGGGCGTTGCGGTATCTGCCGCAGTCCGATGCACATCGTCAATAAGGGACGCCTCCCGAAAGGAGGCGTCTATCTTTGCTGCTCTAGCAACCTAAGAAACACGGGCTGCACCAATTCGCGCCGATGGCGTGTCGAGAAACTGGAAGTGGCTGTCTTGACCGGATTGGGTTTCCTTGAAGTCGGCGCGTTCGCTCCCTTAGATGAGGATGCTTCCAAGGCAACTGATAAAGTTGCTGCTCTTCAAGCGGAGCTAGCCGATGCCGAGGAGCGGCGCAAACGTCTTCTTGCCCTCGTCGAGACAGGTGATGACGCAGCCGTCGAACGCTTCACGGCAGTGGCAAATGAAGTCAAGGCTTTGAGAAAAAGACTTCGCAAGGCTGAGGAAGAGGCATCGAAACTCGCCGCAGACCCAGGGCTCGTTCGACGCCTCACTGACGTGGCAGACCTCACTCGGCGAATCGAAAGTTCATATGACCCAGAAGGTCGAAGAGCCCTCAGGATTCGGCTTTCCAATCTTATTCGGGGTTTGATTGAACGTATAATTTGTCGCCCTGACATTGGTGCCGTCATGGTTCTGAAACCGCGTCTTGGGCCGCGCTTCTTGGCGGGGGTGGCACCCTTCGCTTGTCGGGGAGAGAAAGGTATTTGGACAATGCTTCTTGAGGCGGAAGCTGATAAACAGACGGTGGATTTATTTTTTAGCTTGTCGGCAGACACCTGGGAGTGGAAGCAGGACTGATCAGATAAGAGTGGAGTTCCTACGCAGCACCTAATCTGCCGCCAGAATCATCCATAGCCAATTACGATCCTCCATTTGGATGCCGCGTCCCCGTGATCGGTTGGGAGACGAGCGAGCAGCTTCGTCATCGACAGCGACAGTACCCGACAAGTTCTGGTCTGCCTCCCGAGAATGCCCTCGAATCGTGTTGGAATTTTCCGCGCCATTTCCTGGCTGGGAGTGGAGCGGAAGTGATCAAGGCATCGCAGTTCACGGACGCGCAGAAGGCGTTCATCATCAAGCAGGGTGAGGACGGGACGACGGTGGCGGAGATCTGCCGGAAGGCGGAGATCAGCCAGGCGACCTACTTCAACTGGAAGAAGAAGTATTCCGGCATGATGCCGTCGGAGATGAAGCGGCTGCGCGAGCTTGAGCAAGAGAATGCCCGGCTGAAGAAGATCGTGGCGGACCTGACGCTCGACAAGGAGATGCTGCAGGACGTCATCAGGCGAAAGCTCTGAGGCCTGGCCGGAAGAGAGCGCTGGTCGACGCGCTGCGTGCCGAATGGGCCATATCGATCCGCCGAGCCTGTGCGGCGATCCGGTTTGACCCGAAGACGTATCGGTACAAGTCGCGCCGTCCCGGTCAGGCCGCTCTGGAACAGCGGATCAAGGAGATTTGCCAGACCCGCGTACGCTTCGGCTACCGGCGCGTGCATGTCCTGCTGCGGCGGGAGGGCTGGGCCATCAATCGGAAGAAGACCTACAGGCTCTACAAGGAGTTGGGCATGCAGCTGAGAAACAAGACGCCGAAGCGGCGGGGGAAGGCGAGGCTGCGCGAGGAGCGTGCTGAGGCTGTCGGCCCGAACGATGTCTGGGCCATGGACTTCGTGCACGACCAACTCGCCACCGGCCGCAAGATACGGGTGCTGACGGTGGTCGACACCTTCTCGCGCTACGCGCCGGCCGCAGACCGCCCCTCTCATTCCGCTCATCCGCAACCTGGCAGATACGGGAGACTACAGGAGACGTCAGATGGTGATGTTCGAACCTCATTCCCGCAAGCAGAGCGAGGTCTTCGACCTGGAGCTCGAGCGGCTTTCCAATATCGTCTCGGACATGCACCGGATCCGGGAAGGCATTCCGGTGGAGGAGCTTGCGGGGAAATCTCCCCCATTCCTTGACAACTGGTCCCGCTCCGAGCGACCCGCATCCTGTCTCGTGGGGTCCTGCAGCGGCCATCCGAGGCTCACCGGAACGGGCAGGCTGATCGTCACCTCGGATCTCTGGCTGATGTCCTCGGACGGGAAATGGGCGCGGACCCTCTCGCGCTGGTATCGTCTCGGAGACCCGGTGCCGTCGTCTTCCCCTTCCTCTGCTTCTTCCGACACTGGACCTTCCGCTTCATCTCACCCGCATCCGGATGGGGAAGGAGGGCGATCGCACTGAAGGAGACGGCACTGCGCGAGAACAAGGAGACGCCGACGCCGCATTGCATCGGCCTGCCCGAAGCAGCCGTAGCTGCCTCGGCGCAGCATCGCGGCGGGCGGTGAGTTATCGGAGGGTTGGTCAATGTAGGTGGGGCGACAGTTGTAACGATAAAGGTCGGCTTGGCTGATGCGACAGCCAACGCTTCTCCTCTTCATGTCGATTCAGAATCGGAGGCAGGCGATTCAGGAGCCGGGGAATTCGATTCAGGGACTGCGTGCCAGCGATTCAGCTCTCGAGGCACGCGATTCAACGCTCCGGACGGGCGTTGCAGTGCGACAGCCATCTACTGAACAAGCGAGCACGACGACGCCGTGCAGGCAATGTGAGGTGACGTGCCCGCACGTCATCTCAAACCGATATGCATTGAGACAATTTACGTTAATCCGATTCAGAACCCGAATCTCTGCCAGCGATTCGAGGCACCTGACGGTCGATTCAAAGCTCTGGAAAAGCGTTACATCGCGGACGGCGTGTGCATTGGGGAGAGGAGGGGGACGCGGTTGCAGCGGCTGCGTGCGGCCTGGGAAGCAGCGTGGAGGAGCGCCGAGACGTCGGACATTTCCCAACAGCCCAAGCGGAAGAAGAGGCCGATGAAGCGGGCGGTCTAGGCGGCATAAGAAGAGAGGCGTCAAACAAGCGACGGCTTTAGGCGGGTGACATCTCAAGCGGCTGAAGAAGTCAGCGGCTGGCGTGAGAAAGGATCGAGCAGGTCGGAACCAGATCGAAGTCGGATGGTTCGCGATTGACCCGTGGGGGTGGCGTCGAGGCCAGTCTTGTCCGGCTTCAGTGGGATTGTGAGCAGCTTCGTCATTGACAGCGGCAGTACTGAGCACGTTCCGGGATCGGGCCCTGCCTCGACGTCTGGGCGTCTTTGGAGTGCCCGCTTCCTCCATCAGACGCCGCCTGAGCCGCCTGAGCCGCCTGCGCTGATGAGCAGGGTCTCTGTCGGCATCCTCAGCCGCCCGCGTTGCAAACTTCGTTTGCGCTTCTAAGGACGCTTTCTCTCCCCATTACTCCCTGAAACGCCGTTTGTTGGGCGAGCGATTCAGAATTCTGGAAAAGCGATTCAGGTTGCTCGGAGGAAACGAGGTGAAACGACGTCCCTGGTGCCACCATCGCCTACGTATTGTCGTGCGTGAGCAAGTTGGCGACGGTTCCTTCGAGTTCTGCCCTGCTACAGCAGCAACGACTGCGCTTCCTCGTCCTGCGGCAGGACCGGGGCGTCCACAACGGTCAGCATGTCGTCGGGCAGGGGACGCTGCAGGGCCTTTGCCTCCTCCCAAGGCGCCGTCAGCCATGTCTCGATCTCGGGCGTGACCTCCGACCCGTGTCCTCTACCTCAACCGCTATCCCGCGCAGCGGGTTCTTCGGCCATTGTCGGTCGATCAGGATTGTATCCGCTCTCCTGGTATCGGACGGACGGCTTCCAAATGGACCGCCCGTCCCGAGGTTTCAGCGGGCCGTCATACCCCCGTCCACAGGGTAGTTAACGCCGGTCAGGAACTTGCCGCGCTCCGATGCAAGCAGTACCACGACCTCCGCGATGTCTTCGGTAGCTCCGATGCGGCCGAGCGGGACATATTGATTCCACTCATCGCCCGAGATCGGAAACTGCTTACGCAGTTCATCGGAGTTCGGCGTCGATATGGGGCCAGGAGTCACTACGTTGACCCGAATGCCTGTGCTCCCAAGCTCTACGGCGAGCGTGCGGGAATAATAGTCCAGCGCAGCCTTCGCCGCGCCGTAGTGCACGGAAAAGGGGAATGGCATCGTCGCCGCCGAAGACGAGATGTTCACGATCGATGCGGCATTGGAAGCTCTCAGCGCCGGGAGCGTGGCGTTCGTCAAGCGCACGGCGGCAAGAAGGTTGAGCGCCAGATCATGCTGCCACTCTTCATCGGGGATGGACTCGGTGCCGCCCAGAAACGCTTTGGAACCACCCGCATTGTTCACGAGGATGTCGAGGCCACCAAGGGCCGTCAGTGCCTGTTCGGCGATCGCCTTGACGCCTTGGTTCGTACTAACATCCCCGGCGATGAACGTCGCTGATGCCGGGATGTCGTCGGTGCGCGAGCGCCCGACCACAGCGACCGCCGCTCCTGCATCAAGAAAGCGCTGGGCAATTGCCGCGCCTATTCCTCGCGTGCCACCGGTGACGAGCGCCTTGCGGCCTTTGAATTCCTGCGAGAGATCGAGCTTGTTGGACATGCTGGTTCCTTTCGTCGAGAAAACGCGCTATATCGGAGCGCCGCTCCATATATGCGGAGCAGTGATCCGTTTATCAAGGAGTGCCATGCGGGCCGACGCAAAAAAGAACTATGATCGCCTGCTGGCGACCGCTCGCGAAGCGATAGCCGAGCATGGTGCAGACGCTTCGCTGCGCGATATTGCACGTCGAGCGAATGTCGGGCTTGGCACCTTGTACCGTCACTTCCCGACACGGGAGGCATTGCTCGAAGCGCTGCTTCGCGCAAACCTCGACGAGCTGACGCGACAGGCCGAGCGGCTCGAAACATCAGATGCACCTGATGTCGCGCTCACTTCGTGGTTTCGCGCCGGCCTTGCCTTTACCCGAACCTATGGGGGCGTCGTCTCGCTGATGGCGGCCGCGCTCGAGGATCCCGATTCCGCACTCCACAAATCATGCACGGACGTCCGTTCAGCGGGCGCGCGACTTCTCCAACGTGCCCAGGCCAAGGGGCTGGCACGAGCCGACATAGACGGAACCGACCTCTTCGCTTTGATGGGCGCGCTTGCTTGGGTAGGCGATCAACCCGCCTTTTCCCGGCGCGTGGATCATCTTGCGGAGATCATCGCCAATGCCCTTCTGGAGAGGTAAGCCGGACGGCCAATCGTCCGATGGCAGTGGATATTGTGGGCGCGCGCTGGAGCATTCGGTTATCGACGGCTATGCTTTGATTGTCCTGAATTGGTCGGTGCCGGCGCAAATTTCGCTCGACCCCTATTCAAACATCCGCGCCTATATGGAGCGGCTGGAAGCGCGTCTGGCAATCCGCCGTGTGCGTGAAGCCGAGGGGCAGATTTCCTGGTAGGCGTGCTGTCAACGGCGGTGCAAAATCCGGCCACGCGGCGGCGCAAAACCAGGCCAGGTGGCAGTGGCCTGCGCCATGGCGCGCGCGCTTACCAATAGCTGGCGCGTGCCATGGCGCATTGGCCTCTTTGGGCCAAAACG